>OZ243040.1:0-1225000 GCA_965211995.1 Candidatus Oxydemutatoraceae bacterium | reverse complement strand
AGAATTCTCACCAGGCGTTTTTGTCAAGGCAGGGAGGCGGATTAATGAAAGGTAAATCCAAGAACTCAAAATCCCTCGAATCCTGGATCTGGGACGCCGCCTGCTCCATTCGCGGAGCCGCGGACGCGGCCAAGTACAAGGACTATATCCTTCCTCTTGTCTTCGCCAAGCGTCTCTGCGATGTCTTTGATGATGAACTAAATCGCATCGCCACAGAGGTCGGTTCGCGTAAGAAAGCTTTCCGGATCGCCAAAGCCGATCACAAACTCGTTCGCTTTTATCTTCCCTTTGTGCCGGACGATCCCGAGCAACCCGTCTGGTCCGTCATCCGCAATCTCTCCGACAAGATCGGCGAAAGCGTCACCACACATATATGGGCTATTGCCAAGGAAAATCCGCCATTGCAGGGCATCCTTGACCGCGTTGATTTTAACGCCACCACCCATGGCCAGCGCGACCTTGATGACGACCGTCTTGACCTTTCCCCTGTTGGGTAGCCATTCAAAGAGAGACAAAACATCATATCATGCAGCCTCTGCCTCGAACACGGTCGGTGCCCGATAGCCTAGTGAGCTGTGCGGTCGTACATTGTTGTAGTGATGTCGCCAGTCGTTAATGATCTGCCTGGCATCATTGAGCGACCTAAACCAATGTTGATTCAGGCAGCCGTCACGGAAGCGTCCGTTGAAGCTCTCAACATAAGCATTCTGAGTGGGTTTCCCCGGCTGAATGAAGCAGAGTTTTACTTTGGTTTTGTGTGCCCAGAAGAACATAGCTTTGCTGGTCAGTTCCGGGCCATTGTCCAGCACGAGCGAGGCAGGCAGTGAGCGGGTCAGGGCGAGTTCATCCAGATACCGAGCCAGACGAGCGCCGGAGATGGACGTGTCAACCAGTTGGCCAACACATTTTTGGGAGAAGTCATCAATAACGTTGAGTACCCGGATACGCCGGCCATCCGCCAATTGGTCGTGCACAAAGTCCAATGACCAACGTTCGTTCACTTGGGCAGGTAAAGCCATCGGGACCCGAGGCCGAACCAGTTTCTTACGCCGCCGGGTTCTGAGTTGCATACCGAGCGCTGTATACAGGCGATAGGTGCGTTTGCGATTGACCACCAGGCCCTCGGCCTTGAGCAATGCGTGCAGCATCAGATACCCGTATCGCGGGTAGCGTTCAGCCAGTTCCTTGAGCCGCTCTTTTAGTGCCCCGTCATTGCGTGCAACGGCTTGGTAAGCAGCCGCTTTGCGGCTGAGCAGCGCCAGCCGGCACGCCCTGCGTTGACTCATGCGATAGGCCGACTGCAGATACACGACGGCGCCGCGTCGCTGCGTCGGCCTCACCACTTTTTTCCGAGTACGTCCTCAAGTGCGGTCTTGTCCAGCAACGTATCCGCCAGCAGTCGCTTCAACTTCGCGTTTTCCGATTCCAGTTCCCGTAACCGCTTTGCTTCCGACACCTCCATGCCGCCGTACTTCGATTTCCACCGATAAAACGTGCCGTTGGCGATACCATGCTTGCGGACGACATCCTGCACCGGTATGCCAGCTTCATACTCCTTGAGTATGCCTATGATTTTCTCTGTGCTGTATCGCTTGCCTTTCATTATGAGACCTCCTTATGGTCGATTTTATCGGAAAAGTCTCTCTGAAAATGGCTACCTTTTCGGGGGAAAGGTCAGCCGAGAAGGACGAGGAGTTGAACAAATACATCCTGCGCCAACATCAGACCGGCGCGGTGGAGCAGGTTGTTGTTCGTGCGCTCGACCCTGCACGTTCCCGTGGCCTTGTCTGGCACACTCAGGGCAGCGGCAAGACTTTCACCATGATCAAGGCTGCGGAACGGCTATTCCGCGCGCCCGAGGCGGCCAAGCCGACTGTCCTCATGATGATTGACCGCAACGAACTGGAAGATCAGATGAACAGGAACCTGGCCGCACTGGGGCTGGGCAATCTGGAACACGCCACCAGCATTGCCCGTCTCAATCAACTCTTGCGGGATGACTATCGCGGCATCATCGTGGCGATGATTCATAAATTCCGCGACATGCCGGCGAACCTCAACACGCGCTCGAACATCTACGTCCTGATAGACGAAGCGCATCGCACCACCGGCGGCGATCTTGGTAACTTCCTGATGGCCGGCCTGCCAAACGCGACCTACCTAGGTTTTACCGGCACCCCGGTGGACAAGACCGCCTACGGCAAGGGCACTTTCAAGACTTTCGGTTGCGAGGACGACAAGGGCTATCTGCATAAATATTCCATCGCTGAAAGCATTGAGGACGGCGCCACCCTCCTGCTTCATTACCAACTCGCCCCCAACGAGATGCTCGTGCCGCACGAAACCTTGGAAAAAGAATTTCTTGCCCTTGCAGAGGCCGAGGGGGTATCCGACATCAAGGAGTTGAACAAAATCCTTGAACGGGCGGTTAATCTGAAAAATTTCCTGAAAGGCAAAGACCGTATCCGCAAGGTGGCAAAGTATGTTGCCGGCCACTACCGCGAGAATGTTGAACCCCTCGGCTACAAGGCATTTCTTGTCGGCGTTGATCGCGAAGCGTGCGCCCGCTACAAGGAGGCCATTGATGAGTTTCTGCCGCCCGAGTATTCCGAAGTCGTCTATACGGGTAGCAACAACGACTCTGCGCTACTCAAGAAGTTTCACATTGATCCGAAGAAGGAGCGGCAGATACGCAAGAGTTTCTGCAAACTCGAGCAACAACCTAAAATCCTTATTGTCACGGAGAAACTACTCACCGGCTTTGATGCGCCCGTGCTCTATGCAATGTACCTGGACAAGCCGATGCGCGATCACACCCTGCTTCAGGCCATCGCACGGGTGAACCGCCCCTACGAGAACGAAGCAGCCCGGATGGTTAAACCGCAGGGCTTCATACTTGATTTCGTCGGCATTTTTGACAAATTGGAAAAGGCCCTCGCCTTTGACAGCGAAGAGATCAATGCCATCGTCAAGGATCTCAAACTGCTCAAGGCTCTCTTTCAGGACAAGATGCAATCCAGGGCGCGGGAATACCTCGACCTGATCGAGAGAAACTTCAACGACAAGGACGTTGACACCCTCATTGAGCATTTCCGAGACCCGGAACGTCGAAAGGAATTTTTCAAAGAATATAAAGAGATCGAAATGCTCTACGAGATTATTTCACCGGATGCTTTTATGCGGCCGTTCATTGAGGATTACATTTCTCTGTCAGCGATCTATTGGGTGGTGCGTAAGACTTACACCAAACGGGTAATGGTAGATCGGGATTTCCAGAAGAAAACCAATCAGTTGGTGCAGGAAAAAATTGGCAGTTATGGCATTGAACAGGCGGGTAGTTTCATTAAGATCAACGCCGAGACCGTCAAATTGATCAACAAGGCAACGAGCGGCAAGGAAACCAAAATCATCAATCTGGTCAAGAGTATCGAAAAGCAGGCGGAGGAGGAAAGTGATCCTAATCTGATCACCATGGCCGAACGCGCTCGGGCGGTGCAGGACAGTTTTGAAAGCTGCCAGATCAGCACTGCCGAGGCGCTGGAAGAACTACTAAAAGAAGTCAAGAATAACGATGCCCGCATAAAGGAGCAGACGAGAAAGGGACTTGACGGGCTGGCTTATTTTGTTTACCGCACCGTCCTTGGTGCCGGAGTCAAGAATGCTGAAAGTGTCAGTCGAGAAATCGAGCAGGCCTTTTCCGAGTTTCCCCAATGGGGTAAGAGTGAGAGCGCGTTCCGGGAATTCCGCAAGCAGGTTACTGTTGCCATCTATAAGCAAATAGATGATCCGAAACGAGTTGCCGCCATCGTGGATGATTTGTTCACGTTACTGGAAAAAGCAGGGCGACTCTGACCCCATGAAAGCCACCGCTCAGAAACAAGCCTTCAAGGATCGCGTCCATCACTGGTCGAACAAACTGGACGTGAAAGTCATCTGGCTTGGTGTCCGCCCGATGCGCAACAAGTGGGCCTCCTGCTCCACGAACGGCCATTTGAATTTCAATGTGGAACTCTTGGATCTGGATCAGAAATTTTGGGATTACGTAATTGTCCACGAACTTCTTCATTTCTTTGTGCCGAATCACGGGAAGTTATGGAAGAGCCTGATGCGAGTGCATCTGGCGGACTACGAGAAATTGGAAGAACAACTGCGCAATCAGTGATCGAAGCCGGTTGCCGGTATCTCCAAACTCAACCGGATGATGACCGGCATTCCACAACACCGGGTGAGTCCACTGAGGCCTGTTATTGCGGTCTCCTTGCACTGCCCGCTTTATATTTTCGGCGCGGCACTGAACTTGCTGCAAGCGGATTATAAAAAGAACAGGATCTTATCCACTTCTCGCACTTGCCAACTAAAAAGCAGTTGGGGCACGTTCAATTGGCAAAGGAACTCCAACAGGAAAACCTGCACTCAATAAGCGGCGATGGGCGGCAGTGCAAACTACGGATGCCTAAGCAGCCGCCATATCAGCAACGCGCACGGCACGGCCAGCCACAGGGCGGCCAGCACGCCGGTGAAATGATCATGGCCGGCGGCGAGAAAGGCGAGGTCGGCGTCGCGGTCGAAATGGGTCAACTCCTTGGTCAGTTTGATGCCGGCAATCCAGCCCGCGTGTATGCCGATGCAGATGACGAGATGCCCGCCGCGGACGCGCACCAGCCCCAGCAATACGCCCGCCATAAACAGCGTGGCGCCGGTGCCGGCGCAGTCGGTTTCGCGGCAAATCTGGGCGGGCGCCGCAAACAGCAGGGGGGTGCCGTAAAACCAGTCGGGATTTTGGATCGTGGCGACTTCATGCGGGTTCAGGAAATGCACGCTCGCGTAAAAGACCGCCGGCAGCACGACCGCCGCTGCGGTGCGCCGCTCGCGCGCGAGCGCGCCGAACTGCACGCCGCGAAAATAAGTCTCCTCGATCAGCGACACCGCAAGCGCCGCGGGCAGCACGCTCAAGACGAGTTTAACCAGGCTTGCGAACACGGAAGCGTCGGTGTCCGCCACGCGAATGTCGAGCACGTAAAGCAATGCCCCCAGCAGCGCCAGCATTGTGAAGCCCGTGGCGAAGCCTTGACCGAGCAGGCGCAGCGGCGGCTTGTGCGGGGTGTTGAAGCCGGCCGACGGCCAGTGCAGGCGCCCGCGCGACTTGAGCACGCAGACGGTTGCGAGCGCGATGACGAGCAGCGTCAGCCACTTGACGAATTTGTCGAATTCGAGCCACGGCGGCGGTGACAGCAGCATATACTACAGCGGCCATGCGACCGCGCTCGTGCCGATTGCCGCGACGATGAAAGCCGCAACAACAAGCAGAAAATCACGCATTTATGACGTACGGGATTGCGAAGTCCGCAGTAGTATAATTCATTGACGGTACGCGGAAGTGGCGGAATTGGCAGACGCGTCGGCTTTAGGTGCCGGTGGGGAAACCCGTGAGAGTTCGAATCTCTCCTTTCGCACCACTTGCTTTCCGGATTACGCCCTTGAATTACGCCGCACAATAAAATGGATGTATCAGTTGAGACGACCGGCGGTCTCGGCCGCAGGCTGAAATTCACGGTGCCTGCGACCGAGGTGGACGAACTTGTCGAGGCGCGCCTGCGCAAGATGAGCAAGTCCGCCCGCCTCGACGGCTTCCGTCCGGGGAAAGTGCCGCTCAAGGTAATTCAGGCGCGTTTCGGCAGGAGGGTGTTCGACGAAGTCGCCTCCGAAGTGATGGAATCAAGTTACCGGCGGGCGGTCGCCGAGCACGGCCTGACGCCGGTCGGCAACCCCGATTTCAAGAACACCGATGCTCTGCCGGGGCAGGTTCTTCAATTCACCGCCGATATTGAACTGTATCCCGAATTCAAGCCCGCGTCTTTGGCGCAAGTCAAGATAGACAAGCCGGTCGCCGAGGTGTGCGCCGCCGACGTGGACGACATGGTCGAGCGGCTGCGCCTGCAGCACGCCGAATGGCGCGCGGTGCGGCGCCCGGTCGGCGGCGGCGACCGGGTGCGTGTGCATTTTGAAGAGAAAGTCGAAGCGTTTAACGCCGACGACAACGGCGATTTGACGCTGACCGTCGGCGCCCCGGGCATACCGGGCGAATTCGCCGCGCAGTTGCTGAAAGCCGGCCCCGGCGCCGTCAAAAAGATCAAACTCAAGTTTCCCGCGGACTACCCGCGGGCCGAATTGGCCGGGGAAAAACTGAAGTTCAAGGTGACGGTGCGCGAGGTCGAGGAAAGCGTGCTGCCCGCCCTGGATCAGGACTTTTTCGACAAGTGCGACGTCAAGAAGGGCGGCTTGGAGGCGCTGAAAGCCATGCTCAAAGAGGGCATGGAGCACGAGTTGCAGCGCAAACTCCAAAGCAGTTTCGAGAACAACGTCGTGAACGTGCTGCTTGCAACGCACGACGTCGAAGCACCGCAGGTGATGATCCGGCGTGAGATTGAAAGAATGCGCAACGACGCGGCTGCGCGTCTCGGGATCAAGGAAAACGCCGGCCAACTCGAAGACGACCTGTTCACGGAGCGCGCCGCGCGCCGCGTCAAACTCGGGCTGATCATGAACAAACTCGCCGAGCACAACCGGCTCGACGTCAGCGAGCAGGAGTTCGAAGCCGGACTCGACAAAATGGTCGCGGCTTATGAGGACACCGACGCCGCGAAGCACCACTACCGCCACGACCGGCGGGCGCGGTCGGCGCTGGCGGGGCTGGTGCTCGAAAGCAAGATTTTCCAGTGGGTGATCGAGCAGGGGCAGGTGGAGGAAAAACCCTGTAGTTTCAAAGAGATTATGCAATCCAAACCGGTATAAGGAGGCGTGACGATGGCGACTAAAAATGACGATCCCGTGGCGATGAATTTCGTGCCGATCGTGATCGAGCAGACTTCGCGCGGAGAGCGTTCCTATGACATCTACTCGCGGCTGCTCAAAGAGAGGGTCATCTTTATTGTCGGGCAGGTGGACGATCACGTCGCCAATCTGGTGGTGGCGCAAATTCTGTTTTTGGAATCGGAAAACCCGGACAAGGACATTTCGATCTACATCAATTCGCCGGGCGGGTCGGTGACCGCGGGGATGGCGATTTACGACACCATGCAATTCACCCGCCCCGACGTCAGCACCTTGTGCGTCGGGCAGGCGGCGAGCATGGGGGCGGTGCTGCTCGCGGGCGGCTGCAAAGGCAAGCGTTACGCGCTGGCACATTCGCGCGTGATGATCCACCAGCCGCTGGGCGGGTTTCAGGGGCAGGCGACCGACATTGACATTCACGCCAAAGAGTTGCTCAAGACGCGCGAACAGTTGAACCTCCTGCTGTCCCGGCATACCGGCCGCGACGTTGCGGCAATCCGCGGCGACACCGAACGCGACTACTTCATGAGCGCCGAGGAAGCGCTCGCGTACGGCTTGGTGGACGAGATACTTTCCAAGCGCGAGGGATCGTAAAGCGCGTCGGTTTGCATCGTCTGCCACAGGGGGAGCGGCGCGGTGACGTGCGGCTGTGGATATTTACCGCGCTTGAGCCGCATGAATTTTAAGTTGTGCTATCTTTAGGCGCCGCTGAAAGTCCACGCAAGATTCGTTAGTGCAATGAGAAACAGCAGCAATACCGGCAACAAGAGCAATAAATTGCTGAAGTGCTCTTTTTGCGGAAAGAGCCAGCAGGAGGTGCGCAAACTCATCGCCGGGCCGTCGTATGTCTTTATCTGCAACGAATGTGTCGGCCTGTGCAACGACATCCTCAAGGACGAACTGCAAGGGGCGGAGCGCCCGCGCGTCGAGTTGCCGAAGCCCCACGAGATCAAGGAAAACCTCGATAAGTACGTGATTGGACAGGAATACGCCAAGCGTGTGTTGTCGGTTGCGGTGTACAACCATTACAAGCGGATCGGCTTGAGCAAGGCGGGCGAAAAGGTCGAGGTTTCCAAAAGCAACATCCTGCTGATCGGGCCGACCGGCTGCGGCAAGACGCTGCTGGCGCAAACGCTTGCGCGCCTGCTCGACGTGCCGTTCACGATAGCCGATGCCACCGCGCTGACCGAAGCCGGCTATGTCGGCGAAGACGTCGAAAACATTATTCAGAAACTGCTGCAGACCTGCGACTACGACGTCGAGAAGGCACAGGCCGGCATCGTCTATATTGATGAGATAGACAAGATCTCGAGAAAAGCCGAGAACCTCTCGATCACCCGCGACGTGTCCGGGGAGGGCGTGCAGCAGGCGCTGCTGAAACTGATAGAAGGCACGATCGCCGCGGTGCCGCCGCAGGGCGGCAGAAAGCACCCGCATCAGGAATTCCTGCAGGTTGACACCGGCAACATCCTGTTCATCTGCGGCGGCACTTTCGCGGGGCTCGAGCGCGTTGTGCGCGAACGCAGCGAGAAGGCCGGCATCGGTTTTGCGGCCGAGGTCAAGAGCAGCCGGGACTTGGACGCGCTGATCAGGCTGCTCAAAATGGTCGAGGCCGAAGACCTGGTGCGTTACGGCCTGATCCCCGAGTTTGTCGGGCGCCTTTCGGTGACCGCGGTGCTCGAAGATCTCGATGAAGATGCGCTGGTGCGGATTCTGACCGAGCCGCAAAACGCGCTGGTCAAGCAGTACTGCTATATGTTTGACGTGGAAAACGTCGAACTCGAATTCCGCGACAGCGCGTTGAGGGCAATCGCGCGCAAGGCGATACAGCGCAATACGGGCGCGCGCGGCTTGCGCACAATCATGGAGAACGTCCTGCTCGACACGATGTACGAGTTGCCGTCGCGCGACGGCGTCGAGCGGGTGGTGGTGGACGAAAGCGCCGTCAACGGCGACCGCCCGCCGTTCGTTATTTACGAGGGCACGCAATACGACAAGGCGGCGTCCGACTGAGGGGCGCCGTGGCGGAGGCCGCTTGAAATCGCGGTGCCGCGTCCTTATATACTACTGACGAAACCGTCTGCCGCCGGGGTGAAGGAGAAGCGTTATGGCCAAGTCCAGATACGGAACGTCCGGGAAACGACCCAAGCGGGCCGAGGTCATGGAAGTGCCGGTGCTGCCGCTGCGCGACGTCGTGGTGTATCCGCACACGGCGATCCCGCTGTTCGTCGGGCGCGAGCGGTCGGTGGCGGCGCTCGACGCGGCGATGATGCTGGACAAGCAGATCCTGCTGGTGGCACAAAAAAACGCCGCGGATGATTCCCCCGCCGGCGATCAGATCTACCGCACCGGCACGGTGTCTTCGATCCTGCAACTGCTGAAGTTGCCCGACGGCACGATCAAAGTGCTGGTCGAAGGCCAGCGGCGCGCACGGGTGGTTGATTTCATTGAAAAGGATGACTATCTGAACGCCGTAGTCACTTTGGTGCCGTCCTCGCCTGCGGCCGACAAGAACGAGTTGGACGCGCTCGCGCGGTCGGTGCTCGGCCAGTTTGACCAGTACATGAAGATAAACAAGAAAGTGCCCCCCGAAGTGCTGAGTTCGCTGGTCGGCATCGTTGACGACCCGGTGCGGCTTGCGGACACGGTTTCGGGCCATCTTGCGATGAAGGTGCAGGAGAAGCAGAAAGTGCTCGAGATCGAGGACGACCGCAAGCGGCTCGAGTACCTGCTGAACCTGCTCGAGAGGGAACTCGAGATTCTGCAGATCGAGAAGCGCCTGCGCGGGCGCGTCAAAAAGCAGATGGAGAAAAGCCAGCGCGAGTATTATCTGAACGAGCAGATGAAAGCGATCCAAAAGGAATTGGGGGGCATGGAAGGCGCGCCGAACGAGCACAGCGAGTACGCCAAGAAGATCGAAAAGTCCGGCATGAGCAAGGAAGCGAAGGAAAGAGCGACCGCGGAGATGAACAAATTGAACTTGATGCCGCCGATGTCGGCGGAAGCGACGGTCGTGCGCAATTACCTCGACTGGCTGGTGGACGTGCCGTGGAAGAAGAAAGCCAAGCTCAGGTCCGATCTCAAGAAAGCCGGCAAGATCCTCGAAGCAGACCACTACGGCCTCGCAACCGTGAAAGAGCGGATCTTGGAATACCTCGCGGTGCAGCAGCGGGTGAAGAAGCTCAAAGGCCCGATCCTGTGCCTGGTCGGCCCGCCGGGCGTCGGCAAGACGTCGGTGGGGCGCTCGATTGCACACGCCACCGGGCGCAAGTTCACCCGCATGGCGCTCGGCGGCGTGCGCGACGAAGCCGAGATCCGCGGTCACCGCCGGACTTACATCGGCTCGATGCCGGGCAAATTCATCCAGAACCTGGCCAAGGTCAAGGTCAGGAACCCGCTGTTCCTGCTCGATGAAGTGGACAAAATGTCGATGGATTTCAGAGGCGATCCGGCTTCGGCGCTGCTCGAGGTGCTCGACCCCGAGCAGAACTCGACGTTTCAGGATCATTACCTGGAAGTGGAGTTTGACCTGTCCGACGTGATGTTCGTGTGCACCGCCAACAGCATGAACATCCCGCCGCCGCTGCTCGACCGGATGGAAGTCATTCGACTGCCCGGTTACACCGAGGAAGAGAAAGAGAACATCGCCAAGCGTTACCTGATACCCCGCCAGGTGAAAAACAACGGTCTCAAGGAAGACGAGTTGGACTTTTCGGGGGCGGCGGTGCTCGACATCATCCGTTACTACACGCGCGAGGCCGGCGTGCGCGGATTGGAGCGCGAGATCTCAAAGATCGGGCGCAAGGTCGTTAAGTCGATTTTGTTCAAAAGGGCGGGCGCGCGCCCGTGCGGCAGGCACATTACGCCCAAGTCGCTGGAGAAGTTTCTCGGGGTGCGCAAGTACCGCTACGGGATCGCCGATGAAAAAGACCGCGTCGGACAGGTGACGGGGCTGGCGTGGACCGAGGTGGGCGGCGAATTGCTGACCGTCGAGGCCGCAATCGTGCCGGGCAAAGGCAAGTTGGCGCAAACCGGCAAACTCGGCGACGTGATGCAGGAGTCGGTGCGCGCGGCGATGACGGTGGTGAGAAGCCGCGCCGAAATGCTCGGCATAGACCCCGCTTTCCATGAGAACAGGGACGTTCATATTCACGTGCCCGAAGGCGCGACCCCCAAAGACGGCCCCAGCGCGGGCATTGCGATGTGCACGGCATTGGTGTCCGCGCTCACCCGCATCCCGGCGCGCGCGACGCTCGCGATGACCGGCGAGATTACGCTGAGGGGCGAGGTGCTGCCGATTGGCGGTCTCAAGGAGAAATTGCTGGCGGCTTTGCGCGGCGGCATCGAAACGGTGCTGATACCCGAAGAAAACCGCAAGGATCTCAAGGAGATCCCCCAGGGCATTTTGAAAAAGGTCGAGGTCAAGCCAGTGAAGTGGATTGACGAAGTGCTCGGCATCGCCCTCGCCGAGCATCCTATCCCGTTGCCGTCGCAGGGAAAATCCGGGGTCGCGTTGCCTGAGGAAAGCCCGCGCAAGCCTCCCGCCAAGCCTCCGGAAGCTCCCAGACACTAGGTTTTTATTGACATTTCGGGGCTTTGCTTGGTATATAGAGGCCTGCGACCCGGAGGAATACTGGCGGAAACCCCGCCGCATTTGCCCGGGAGTCCGAGGTTTTGAGGTGTTTTCAGTGTGCCGGAGAAACACCCGGTTCTTTAGCGCCGACCACTTAAATCTCAACCCGGCCAAACAAAAAAAACAGGAGAAATAAATGAATAAATCAGAGTTGATTGAAGCGGTCGCAGACGCCGCGGATGTGTCAAAGGCCGCCGCCGCCAAGGCGGTGGACGCGATGACCGATACGATCACTCGCACTCTGAAGACCGGCAAGCAGGTGACGATTGTCGGCTTCGGCACTTTTCTGATCCGGGAGCGGCGTGCCCGCATGGGCCGCAACCCCCGCACGGGCGAAACCATCCAGATCAGCGCCAGCAGAGCGCCGGCGTTCAAGCCCGGCAAGGCGCTGAAGGATGCGCTGAACTAAGAACCGGACGGCGGGGTGCTTAGCTCAAAGGTAGAGCGTCGTCCTTACAAGGCGGAAGTTGTGGGTTCGAGTCCCTCAGCACCCATCAGGAGTTGCTTGCAGGGGCGGCGGTTGGTCGGGAGTGGTAGTTCAGTTGGTTAGAATACCGGCCTGTCAAGCCGGGGGTCGCGGGTTCGAGTCCCGTCCACTCCGCCATTAAAAAGTCAACGTTCATCGGGGCGGGTAAGGCTGTCCCGATCTTTAATCCGGCCTCTTTACAATAATGCTGTTAAAGATAAGAGAAGCTACCGCGGGTAAGTTCTCATATTTCATCGTGGCCATTATCAGCGTACCGTTTGCGCTGTGGGGGGTGAATTATTATTTTCAGGGCGGGTTTGACCCGGTGGTCATAGAGGTGGGCTCGTCCGAGATCAAGCTGAGCCGGTACAACGCAAGTTTCAACCAGAGAAAACGCGAGATCGAGGCCACGCTGGACCCTTCGCTGACGTTGCCGGACGAGGCCGTGAGAAGGGACGTGATAGGGATTTTGGTGCGCGAAGGGCTGCTGGTCCAGGAGGCTGATGAATACAATTACCGCGTGTCGGACGCCACGCTGGCCCGGGCAATCGTCGAAACTCCGGAGTTTCTGATCGACGGCAGGTTTGACAGGCAACTCTACCTCGATTTCCTGAATTCGAGGCGCTACTCCCAGATCGGTTTTGAGGAAAGCGTCAGGCAGCGGATACGCAGGATCCAATTGCAGAAACTGATAGTGCAGAGCAGTTTTACATTGCCGCCCGAGCAGGAAGCGTATGAACGGCTGTTCTTCCAGGGAAGGCACGTGCGTTACATCGAGTTTCCGGTGGAGAATTACATCGAGCCCGGGAGCATTGCGAGCACGCGCGCGGAAACGTTCTACGAGGAAAATAAAGACCTGTTTGTCGAACCGGCCATATTTAATTTGAAATACATCGAATTGAATGTGGATGACATAGCCGCCGGGCTGGTCGTAGAGGAAGAGGACTTGCGCGCTTATTACCGGGACCACGAGGATCTCTTTATCATGCCGGAGCAGCGGGCGTTCGCGCATATTCTGATCGACCCCGACAGGCACGAGCGGGCCGAGGAGCGCGCGGACGAGGTGTATGAGGCGCTCGTGCGCGGCGAGGACTTCGCCGAATTGGCGAGAACGTATTCCGACGACAGCCTGACGGCGGAAAAAGGCGGCGAACTGCCGCCGTTGAGTTACGGGGACTTGGACGGGGAGTTGCAGGAGGCGGTTATTGCACTGGCGTTCGGAGAGTTCAGCGAACCCGTGGCGAGTTCTTTTGGCTTGCAGATCTTCAAATTGCTCGAGGCTGAATCCTCGGGGACTCAATCGTTTGAAGCGATGCGCGACAGCATCGAAGAGCAAGTCAGGCGCGCAAGGGCCGAGGAGTTATATGACGAAAGCTTGGAGCAGTTGGACACGCTGATGGTGGATGAGTGGAGTCCGCTGTTTCGTATCGCGAAAGCACTGAAAGCGCCGACGAAATATCAGCAAGACGGCCCGCTTATTTTCACCGAGGCCGAAGGACTTTTTCAATATCCCGAGGTCAAAGAAATCGCTTTCGGGCTGGTGGGAGAGGGCAACAGCGACCTGCTGGAAGTCGGGCCGGGGCACGTGGTCGTCTTCAGGGTCAGCGAAGACGGGGACGGGTACACGCCGGTGAGAGATAAGCTTTACGACGAAGTGAAGAGCGAGATTGTCTCGGTCTTCCTCCTGGAAGACGCCGCCGTGAAAGCCTCCGACGAGGTGAACGCGCATCTCGTGCGGCTGCAAGGGAGGGAAGCCATCTCGCTCGAACAACTGGCCGCGGAGCAGTCGCTGCCGCTCCATGATCCCGGGTTTATCCGTCGCAACTCAAGCGAGGTGCCGCCGGAGATCACGGAGATCACTTTTTCATTGCCTGAAATCGCCGGGGCACTCGTGCGGAAAAATGTGAAAACGACCAAGAGCTATGCAATCGTGCAACTGATCGCGGTGCGGAAGGAGGAGATTCCGTTATGGGAAACGCCGGAGCTGTCGTTCGGCATCCGGGAGTTCAACACCGTGCTGCTGGGTATTATGGAAAAGAACGCGGTCGATATCCACGAAGACAGGTTCGGCGACGAAACGCGGCAATGACGCGCGACCTCTCACTCGCATGTGCCGGTCATGCCGACCACGTTGAAGCCGGCGTCAACGTACACGACTTCGCCGGTGACGCCGGCCGCGAGATCCGAGCACAGGAACGCGCCGACGTTGCCGACTTCCTCGGCGGTCACGTTTTTTCTGAGCGGCGCGTTCGCCGCGACGTGGTCGAGCATCTTGCGAAAATTGCCGATGCCGGCCGCGGCGAGCGTGCGGATCGGGCCTGCCGACACCGCGTTCACGCGAATGCCGCCGGGCCCGAGTGACGCCGCGAGATAGCGGACGTTCGCTTCGAGGCTGGCTTTCGCTAGCCCCATCACGTTGTAGTTGGGCACCGTGCGCACGGCGCCGAGATAGGTCAGCGTCAGGATCGCGCCGCCCGCGGTCATCAGCGCCCGCGCCCGCGCCGCGAGCGCGGTCAGGCTGTATGAACTGATCTCGTGGGCGGCGTTGAAGCCTGCGCGGTCGGTGCCGTCCACAAAATCCCCCGCGAGGGTTTCGCGCGGCGCAAACGCAATTGAATGCACCAGCACGTCCAGTCGCTGCCAGCGTTGCGCGAGTTGTTCGAACAGTTCTTCCAATTGGGCGTCGCTGCCGACGTCGCAAGGCAGCACCACTTTGCAGCCGCATTCATCGGCAAGGCGTGCGACCCGCGGCTTCAGTTTGTCGTTTTGATAGGTCAAGGCGATCTCCGCGCCTTCGCGGTGCATCGCCCGCGCGAGACCCCAGGCGATCGAGCGGCTGCTCGCGACGCCGGTGATCAATGCGCGTTTGCCGTCGAGAAATCCCATCGCCGGAGGTGTATGGCCGGGCTTACGGCCCGGGGTTGAAGGTCGCGTGTTCCTGAAACCATAAACGCGCGGCTTCTTTCGCCGCCTCCATGGTCTTCACTTCGCGGTAGAATCCGTCAATGTTGTCGTAATCCCCGTTGAACTTTCCGGCGAAGATCTCGAAACCGATGTTGCCGTTCCAAGCGACCAATATGTCGGTTTCCTCGTCGCCGAATACGACGGCGCCCGTGGCGAGTATCTGATGCAGGTTCATGTTTGCGCGCTGGCGGTCGCGTCGGGCGGGCTTGGCGGGCATAAAATTATAGAATGGCGCGGGCGTGACCGGTGAAAATCCGTTCATCAAGTATCCCGCGAAACGGCGGACAGGTCAATTTTGCATACGCGACTAATATATTCGTGGTCCCCGCGCGCGCGGACGCCCGGTCGTTCGGGAGTGGAACACAAAGACGGTGCCGGTCGCGGTCCCGGTGCAAGCGGGCGCCCAACTTCCAGTCCAAAGTGCAACCAAAGTAAGCAGAGCGGGCCGCTGAAAATTATTTTCCCGTTGAGGGGGAGTTGGCCGGGCGCAGCCCGGCCGGTGGGGGAAAAGACACAAGACGGCGCCGGCGGGCGCCGGAGGATGACGCGCCGGTGTTTCACTTCAGACTTGGATCCGGCGCACCCGGAAACCGGGAGCGAGGTGCAAACTTTGTGCAAGCGGGCGCCGGGCCGGGCGCGCCGCGGCGAAGCCGCCCGGTCCAAGTGCGCGTGCCTCGCTTTGTCGCTTGCGGTCGCGGCGTGCGACCTCGCCTGGAACAGCCCCCACACGAGCGCGTTCGAGGGCAACGTCCTGCATTCGTCTTTTGCCGAAAGGCCGAAGCATCTCGACCCGGTGCGCTCGTACAGCAGCAACGAGTACGCGCTGATCGGGCAGATCTACGAGCCGCCGCTGCAATATCACTACCTTAAGCGCCCCTATCAACTCGAACCGCTGACGGCCGCCGAAATGCCGCGGGTCACTTACCGCGACGGCGCCGGGCGGACGGTCGCGTCCGCCGGGCAAGCGGTTCTTGCCGAGTACGAAGTGCGGATCAAGCCGGGTATTTTTTACCAGCCGCATCCGGCTTTCGCGCGCACGCCCGGCGGCGATTACCGCTATCACCGCCTCGACGCGGCGGCGGTCGAGCGGATCCACGCATTGTCCGATTTCGAGCACACCGGCACGCGCGAACTGACCGCGCAGGATTACGTCCATCAGATCAAGCGCCTCGCCGACCCGTCGCTGCACAGCCCGATCGCGGGCCTTCTGAGCGACCACGTTCAGGGGTTCTCCGAGTTCAGGCAAACGCTGACGCGCGCACGCGAGCAGGGCGGCGCACGCACGCGCATTGAGCTCAGGGACTTTGACATGGCGGGCGTCGAGCTGAGCGGCCGTTACCGCTACCGCGTCACCGTTGACAGCGCCTATCCGCAGTTCGTGTACTGGCTGTCCATGCCGTTTTTTGCGCCGTTGCCGTGGGAAGCCGACGTGTTCTACGGGCAGCCGGAACTCGCCGAGCGCAACGTCGCGCTCACCTGGTACCCGGTCGGCACCGGCGCGTACATGATGACCGAGAATAATCCGAATATGCGCATGGTGCTGGAACGCAACCCCAATTATCACCCCGACCGTTATCCGCTGCACGACGGCCGCGGGGAACGCGCGGGCGGCCTGCTCGCCGACGCCGGGAAACAATTGCCGTTCATAGACAAAGTGGTGTTCAGTCTTGAGAAGGAGAACATCCCCTACTGGAACAAGTTTCTGCAAGGGTATTACGACAGTTCCGGCATCCACTCCGAGAGTTTTGACCAGGTCATCGCCCTCGGCGCCGCCGGTGAATTCGAACTCAGCGACGAAATGCGCGCGCGCGGCGTGGAACTCGCGTCGGCGGTGCAGGCGACGACCATCTACATCGGTTTCAATATGCTCGACCCGGTGGTCGGCGGCGCCGGCGAGCGCGCGGTCAAACTTCGCCGCGCCCTGGCGATCGCGGTTGACATGGAGGAATACATCTCGATCTTTTTGAACGGGCGCGGCGTCGCGGCGCAGGGGCCGATCGCGCCGGGCGTCTTTGGTTATAGCGGGAACCGCGCCGGCGCGGCCGGCGTCAACCCCTACGTGTACGACTGGAAGGACGGGCGCGCGGTGAGGAAGCCGCTCGCGCACGCGCGCGAACTGATGCGCGAGGCCGGCTACGCCGACGGCATTGACCGGCGCACCGGCAAGCCGCTGGTGCTGTATTTCGACACGCTCGGCTCCGGCCCCGATGCAAAATCCTTCCTCAACTGGATGCGCAAGCAGTTCACCAAACTCGACGTCCAACTGGTGATCCGCAACACCGACTACAATCGTTTCCAGGAGAAGATCCTGCAAGGCAACGCCCAGATCTACCGCTGGGGCTGGAACGCCGATTACCCGGACCCGGAGAATTTTCTGTTCCTGCTCTACGGGCCGCACGCCAAGGTCGAGCACGGCGGCGAGAACGGCAGCAATTACCGCAACGCCGAGTTCGACCGGCTGTTCGAGCGCATGAAGAGCATGCCGAACGGCCCCGCGCGCCGCGAGATCATAGACCGCATGGTCGAGATCGTGCGCCGCGACGGCCCGTGGATCTGGGGGGTGCACCCGAAGTCGCTGTCGCTGCACCACGCCTGGGTCGGCAACTACAAGCCCAACCTGATGGCGCACAACACGCTCAAGTACCGCAAACTCGACGCCGGCCTGCGCGCGCGCAGGGTCGCCGAGTGGAATCGCCCCAATCTCGTCCCGCTCGCCGCCGCCGCCGCGGTGCTGGCTTTGTTCGTGTTGCCCGCGGCGGTGATCCTGCGCCGCCGCCGCCGCGAGACCGCGCTGTGACCGCGTACATCCTCCGGCGCGTGTTCTACGCGCTGCCGATCCTGATCGGCGTCAACGTGCTGACTTTTGTGCTGTTCTTCGTCGTCAACTCGGTGGACGACGTCGCGCGCATGAACCTCGGGCACCGCCACATCACGCAGGAGCAGGTCGACGCGTGGAAGAGCGCCCGCGGTTACGACAAGCCGCTGGTGTTCAACGCCGAGGCCGCCGGCGCCGGCAAGTTCACCGACACGATCTTCTACACCGAGTCGGTGCGTTTGTTCGTGTTCGACTTCGGCCGCTCCGACAGCGGCCGCAACATCGGCTACGACATTCGCCAGCGTATGTGGCCGAGCCTCGCGATCGCGTTGCCGACCTTGCTGATCGGGCTGCTCGTTAATATCACTTTCGCGCTGGTCATGGTCTTCTTCCGGGCGACTTACGTGGACTTCTCGTCGGTGTTTTTGTGCATCGTGCTGATGTCGGTTTCCGGGCTGTTCTACATCATCGGCGGGCAGTTCCTGGTCGCCAAACTGCTCAAGTTGGTGCCGATCTCGGGCTACGCCGAGGGTCTGAATGCGTTCAAATTCGTCGTGTTGCCGGTGGTTATCGGCGTCGTCGGCGGCATCGGCGCCGGCAGCCGCTGGTACCGCACGATCTTCCTTGAGGAAAGCGGCAAGGACTACGTGCGCACGGCGCGGGCCAAGGGCCTCGGCGATTTTACAATCCTCGCCCGCCACGTTTTGCGCAACGCGCTGATCCCGGTCCTCACCGGCGTCGTCGTGATCCTGCCGCTGCTGTTCATGGGCAGCCTGATCACCGAGTCTTTCTTTGGCATCCCGGGACTCGGCAGTTACACCATAGACGCGATCGCGCGCCAGGACTTCTCGATCGTGCGCTCGATGGTGTTTCTGGGCGCGGTGCTGTACATCGCCGGCCTGTTGCTGACCGACATCTCCTATACGCTGGTGGATCCGCGCGTGAGGCTGCAATGACGCTGCCGGTGCTGCTCGCGGGGCACGCGGCGCGGCGGCCGGATCTGCTCGAGTTGCGCAACGCGCTGATCCCAATCCTCACCGGCGTCGTCGTGATTCTGCCGTTGCTGTTCATGGGCCGCCTGATTACCGAGTCTTTCTTCGGCATCCCGGGGCTCGGCGGCTGCCCCCTGGACGCGATCGCGCGCCAGGACTTCTCGAGCGTGCGCTCGATGGTGTTTCCGGGCGCGGTGCCGTACCTCGCCGGCCTGTTGCTGACCGACGTTTCCTATACGCCGGTGGCTCCGCGCGTGAGGCTGCAATGACGCTGCCGGTGCTGCCGGTGCTGCTCGCGACCGACGCGCTGTTTTTGCTGCTGTTGCTGCTGCTCGCGGGGTACGCGGGGTACGCGGCGCGGCGGCCGTATATGCTTGAGCCGTGGCGCAAACTCGCGCGCAGCCGCGGCGCGATGGTGTCGTTGACGATCATCTCGTTTTACGTCGCCGTCGCGTTGTTGGATTCGTTGCATTTCAAGCCGCGCCTCGAACGCGACCCGGCCGTCTATTCAACCGAGATCCTGAGCGTGCTCGACGTGCTGGTCGCGCCGCTCAGGCAGAATCAGGAGAAAACTTATTCGCAGCCGCTCGCGGTGCACGCTTTCGTCAAGGAGACGCTCGAGACCGGGGACGGCCGGCGTTACCGCGGCCACGTGCGGCTCGCCTACGCCGGCGCGCATCTCGCCGACCCCGCGCATCTCGCACGCGACGTCGCGTTGACCGCCGGCGTTGGCGCTGCGCAGGGGCTCGCGGCCTCGCTATTGGTGGTGGTATTGATCTGCTACGTGCGCGCCCGCCGGCGCGCGGTGACGTTCGCCGGCGCCTGGCGCGCGGTCGTGCGCGGGCGCACCGAGGTGCCGTGGCGCGCGATCGTCGTCACGCTGGCGTTGATGCTCGTCGTCTTGTTCATCGCCGCGCAACTCGGCACCAAGTATCACTTGCTCGGCACCGACAAGGTCGGGCAGGACGTGCTTTACCAGGCGCTGAAGAGCATCCGCACCGGCTTTCTGATCGGCACGTTGACGACGCTGGTGATGCTGCCGTTCGCACTGCTGCTCGGCGTCACCGCCGGCTACTTCCTGGGCTGGGTGGACGACGTGATCCAGTACGTCTATACGACCCTGAACTCGATCCCCGGCGTGCTGCTGATCGCGGCGGCGGTGCTGATGCTGCACCTGCACATGAACCGCCACCAGGACGAATTCAGCAGCCTCGCGGTGCGCGCCGACACGCGCCTGCTGTTCTTGTGCATGATCCTCGGCGTCACCAGTTGGACCGGCTTGTGCCGGCTGCTGCGCGCCGAGACCCTGAAAGTCAAGAGCATGGACTACATTCAGGCGGCGCGCGTGCTCGGCGTCGCCCGCTTCACGCTGATCGTGCGCCACATCCTGCCGAACGTCATGCACATTGTGTTCATCACCATCGCGCTCGACTTCAGCGGCCTGGTGCTGGCCGAGGCAGTGCTTTCGTACATCGACATCGGGGTTGACCCGACGATGCACAGTTGGGGCAATATGATCAACAGCGCACGGCTGGAAATGGCGCGCGAGCCGCCCGTGTGGTGGTCGCTCGCGGCTTCTTTGGTATTCATGTTCGGCCTGGTGCTCGCGGCGAATTTATTTTCCGACGCGGTGCGCAATGCGTTCGACCCGCGCAGCACGGCGGGTTTGGCGGAGCGATAGGCCATGAGCGCGCTGCTGCAAGTCAGCGATCTCGGCGTTGCGGGATGGCGCGCCGCCCGTGTGGTGGTCGCTCGCGGTTTTTTTGGTATTCATGTTGGGCCTGGTGCTCGCGGCGAATCTGTTTTCCGACGCGGTGCGCAATGCGTTCGACCCGCGCAGCGCGGCGGGCTTGGCGGAGCGATAGACCATGAGCGCGCTGCTGCAAGTCAGCGATCTCGGCGTTGCGGGATGGCGCGCCGCCCGTGTGGTGGTCGCTCGCGGTTTTTTTGGTATTCATGTTGGGCCTGGTGCTCGCGGCGAATTTATTTTCCGACGCGGTGCGCAATGCGTTCGACCTGTGCAGCGCGGCGGGTTTGGCGGAGCGATAGACCATGAGCGCGCTGCTGCAAGTCAGCGATCTCGGCGTTGCGGGATGGCGCGCCGCCCGTGTGGTGGTCGCTCGCGGCTTCTTTGGTATTCATGTTGGGCCTGGTGCTCGCGGCGAATTTATTTTCCGACGCGGTGCGCAATGCGTTCGACCTGTGCAGCGCGGCGGGCTTGGCGAAGCGATAGACCATGAGCGCGCTGCTGCAAGTCAGCGATCTCGGCGTTGCGGGATGGCGCGCCGCCCGTGTGGTGGTCGCTCGCGGCTTCTTTGGTATTCATGCTGGGCCTGGTGCTCGCGGCGAATTGTATTTTCCGACGCGGTGCGCAATGCGTTCGACCCGCGCAGCGCGGTGGGCTTGGCGGAGCGATAGACCATGAGCGCGCTGCTGCAAGTCAGCGATCTCGGCGTTGCGGTCAGGGGCGGCGACGTCCTGTTGCGCGAGATCGGGTTTGAAATTCACAGGGAGCAGACTTTCGCGCTGCTCGGCGAATCCGGCTCGGGCAAATCCATGACCGCGCTGTCGGTTATGCGGCTGCTGCCCGACGGCGTCGTCTTTGGTGCGGGTGCCGTCCGCTTCGACGGGCGCGACCTGTTGCGCCTGCCCGCGTTTGCGATGCAGCGCGTGCGCGGGCGCCGGATCGCGATGATCTTC
The DNA here is from genome assembly GCA_965211995.1 of Candidatus Oxydemutatoraceae bacterium. Taxonomy (GTDB): domain Bacteria; phylum Pseudomonadota; class Gammaproteobacteria; order Poriferisulfidales; family Oxydemutatoraceae; genus CAYFZO01. Next base: position 1,203,599 of record OZ243040.1, on the reverse strand, counting down.
CAAGAGCCGATGACCTCGCTGAACCCGGTGATGACCGCCGGCGCGCAGGTGCTGGAAGCGCTGCAACTGCACCGCGGGGCGTCGGGCGCGGCGGCGAAGAGGTTCGCGCTGGAGACTTTCGAGAACGTCGGCCTGAACGAACCGGCGCGGGTGTACTCCTCCTACCCGCACGAGTTGTCGGGCGGAATGAAGCAGCGCGTGATGATCGCGATGGCGATTGCGGGCGAGCCCGAATTGCTGATCGCCGACGAGCCGACGACCGCGCTCGACGTCACGATCCAAGCGCAGGTGCTCGACCTTTTGAAATCGCTGCAAGCGCGTTCGGGCATGGCGATTCTATTCGTCTCGCACGACCTGTCGATCGTGTCGCACGTCGCCGACCGCATCGCGGTGATGAAAGCGGGGCGTATCGTGGATGAAACCGACGTCGCGGATTTTTTCACCGGCCAACGCCATCCATACAGCCGCCACCTGCTGCAAGTGGTGCCGACGATGGACAAGCGCGGCGCCCCGTTGTTCGAGGCGGCCGACTTCCGGTCCGAAGCGCTGTCAAAGGAAGAGGGGCGGGCTGTTGAAAATCACTCCCCGGTGCCGCCAAAGGAAGAAGGGCAGATCGCTGAAAATCACTCTCCTCTTGTGGGGGAGTTGGCCGAGCGCAGCCCGGCCGGTGGAGGGGGGAATCCGGAAGACGACGCGGGCGGGCACAAGAGGAGCAACGGGTCAACGCCGCACTTCAGACCGGCATCCGGCGCGTCGCCGGACGTGCACGCCGCGGCGGCGGCCGTGCCCGGCGGCAGATTGCTCGAGATCAAAGACCTCAAAGTGCATTTTCCGATCCGCGCCGGCGTGCTGCGGCGCGTGCGCCGGCACGTCAAGGCGGTGGACGGCGTCTCACTCAGGCTCGACGCGGGCAAGACGCTGGCGCTGGTCGGTGAATCCGGCTCCGGCAAGACCACCGTTGCCAAGGCGGTGCTCGGTCTTGCGCCGGTCACCGCCGGTTCAGTCCGCTTCGAAGGCGCGCGCCTGGAGTCGCTGCGCGGGCGCTCGCTGCGCGCGTTCAGGCGCAGCGCTCAGATCGTGTTTCAAGACCCGTTCTCCTCGATGAACCCGAAGATGCTGGTCGGCGAGATCATCAAGGAGGGCCTGCGTGCGCAAGGGCAAAGCGACGAGGCGCGCATGAATGAGCGCACCGGCGAGTTGCTCGAGTTGGTGAGTCTGGAACGCGCCGCCGTGCACCGCTATCCGCATGAGTTCTCAGGCGGGCAGCGCCAGCGCATCTGCATCGCGCGCGCACTGGCGGTCGCTCCGAAACTGCTGATCTGCGACGAACCGACCAGCGCGCTCGACGTGTCGGTGCAGGCGCAGATCCTCGATCTGTTCCGCCGCTTGCAGCACACGCTCGGCCTGAGCTACCTGTTCATCACCCACGACCTCGCGGTCGTCTCCTACGTTGCGCACGATATCGCGGTTATGCACCGGGGGCGGATTGTCGAAGTCGGCGAAGCGGTCGCTTTGCTCGACAACCCGCGCCACGAATACACGCGCGCCTTGCTGTCGTCGGTGCCGGTGATCAAGGTCGCCTGAGAAACACGGGGGCGCGGCCCGCCCCTGAGCTCCCCCCGTTTTGACGGCCGCCGGTTCAGGCTGAAACCCTTTGCTGTTCAGATGCGACAGGCGGCGTGCAACTGACGGCGGAACGTTTTCTTCGCGTGGGTAAAGCGGCCGCTTATGGCCAATTCCTTGCGCAGAAAGCCGCCGCTTTTTTCAGGATTTCGCGCACCTGTCTCAAGCGCTCATTTCCCTTGTGTGCCGGTTTTTCCGCTGCGCGGGAAAGGGGATCGGGAAGTTGTCGTGCCTCGGCGAACCCGGGTCCCGCGACTTTCATTGAAGCGGGGTCGGCCGCACCGGGGCAAACCCCGCAGACCGGCCGGCTTCCCGTCCGCAGCGCGATAAAAGGAAGCGGCGCAGGCCGCTGAAAAGCACGCGCTCCTCGAGGGGAAGCCGGGCGCGCCCCCGCAAGGCGCCCGCCGCCGGCACGCGCAGCGCCCGCCGCCGAGGTTCTCTGGGATGATTTCAGACGCCGGGCGGAGAGTCACCCTATATAATCCCCGCAATGAATCGCCATGTTCAGACGACGGAATAAACGACGCGTTTTTGATCAAGCTGGCGTAACGCGGCAGTTGTCGGCTTGGTACGCGGGCGCGGGCGGCGCGCGTCCCCGCCGGGTGCTTGATGCGCTGATGAGCGACTGGCTGAGCGGCGAATTCGGCCGCTGCGCGCTGGAGATATCGAGCCTGTCGCAGCGTCCCGAGTGGCTCCAAAGCGGCGAGTTCAAGTCGCGCTTTCGCGTCGGCCCATCCGCCGTGAGCGGGTCGGCCGACGTCGTCGCCGACTTTGAAGCCCTGCCGCTTGACACCGAAAGCCTCGACCTCGTCGTCGTCTGCCACGCCCTCGAGTTCGTCGGCGACCCCTACCGTCTGCTGCGCGAGATAGACCGCGTGCTGGTCCCGCAGGGCCGCTGCGTCATCGCGGCGTTCAACCCGCTCGGCCCGCAGGGGCTGGTGCGGCCGTTCAAGTTGTTCAGGGGCGCGCCGTGGTGCGGACACTTTTATTCGTTGCCGCGCCTCAGGGATTGGCTGTCGGTGCTCGGGTTTTCGATCGAGAAGAGCGGCTGGTTCTCGCCGCCGTTCATCGTCCCGGGCGAGCGCTGGTGGCAGAGAGGCGCCGATTTCGCGCTGACCGGGGGATTGTTCTGGATGGGCAGTTTGATCGCGTTATATACTCGCAAGGAAGTTTCGCGGATGATCCCGCTCGGCGCACAATGGAACAAGCGCGGGTTTCCGAAAGTCGAAGTCGCACAGCCTACGGCGCTTAATCCGCACGATGTTTGACGCAGTGATCGAGATCTACACCGACGGCGCGTGCCGGGGCAATCCGGGGCCCGGCGGCTGGGGCGCGGTGCTGGTGTACAACGGCCGCGAGAAGGAATTGTCGGGTGCGGAGGCGCAGACGACCAACAACCGCATGGAACTGACCGCTGCAATCGAAGCGCTCGCGGCGGTCAGGCGCAAGCGCGCGATCCGTCTCACCACCGATTCACGCTACCTGCTGGACGGCATCAACAACTGGCTGCCCAAGTGGAAACAAAACCGCTGGCGCACGTCTCAGCGCAAGCCGGTCGAGAACCAAGACCTGTGGCAGCGTCTTGATGCACTGGTTTCGGGCTTCGACATAGACTGGTGCTGGGTCAAGGGTCACAGCGGCCATCCCGGCAACGAGCGCGCCGACGGGCTGGCGAACGCGAGCATTGACCGGCTGCTGGCTCAAAGCCTCCCGCACGGGGACGCCGCGCACGTTGAGGAGGACGCATGAGACAAGTTGTTTTGGACACTGAGACCCCCGGCCTCGAGCCGGCACTCGGGCACCGCGTGGTCGAACCCGGCGCCGTCGCAAGCGTTGACCGCGCGCACCGCGCCGACGGGCTGGCGAACGCGAGCAGCGACCGGCTGCCGGCTCAAAGCTTCCCGCACGGGGACGCCGCGCACGTTGAGGAGGACGCATGAGACAAGTTGTTTTGGACACTGAGACCCCCGGCCTCGAGCCGGCACTCGGGCACCGCGTGGTCGAACCCGGCGCCGTCGCAAGCGTTGACCGCGCGCACCGCGCCGACGGGCTGGCGAACGCGAGCAGCGACCGGCTGCCGGCTCAAAGCTTCCCGCACGGGGACGCCGCGCACGTTGAGGAGGACGCATGAGACAAGTTGTTTTGGACACCGAGACCACCGGCCTCGAGCCGGCACTCGGGCACCGCGTGGTCGAACTCGGCGCCGTCGCAATCGTTGACCGCAAACTCGGCGCGACTTTTCAGCGGTACCTCAACCCCGAGCGCGAGATCGACGCATCCGCGCTCAAGGTGCATCGGATTACGCGCGAGAAATTGCAGGACCAGCCGCGGTTCGCCGAGGTCTGCGACGAATTTCTTGAGTTCGTGCGCGACGCCGAAGTCATCATGCACAACGCCGCGTTCGATCTTGCGTTCCTCGACGCCGAACTTGAAAAAGCCGGGCGCGAGAAGTTCATGCAGGCGAGCGAGTGCAAGATACTCGACACGCTCGATCTCGCGCGCGACCTCCACCCGGGCCTGCAGAACAACTTGAACGCGCTGTGCGAGCGCTACAACGTTGACAAATCGCAGCGCGACGTGCACGGCGCGCTGATCGACGCGGAATTGCTGGCGCGGGTATATCTCGCGATGACCGGCGGGCAGATCGCACTCGGCCTCAACCCCGCGGCGCTCGCCGACGCCGAGGAGGACGCCGCGCTGCTCGAAAGCGGCATTGCTACGCCGGTGATCCGTGCGAGCGCCGAAGAACTTGCCGCGCACGAACGTTTCATGCAGACCATCGTCTCCGGGAAGCGCGTCCCTGCGAAAGCGGTGGGCGGGACGCGGTAACACACGCCCGCACCGCAGATATCGCTTGCTTAAGTGCCGCCGCTGCGGCGGCATTGCCGGGGACGGCACGGATGACACGGGCTGTCGGCGCCGCCGCCGTATCAGCAAGTCGGTGCAGGTCGGGCTCCTTTGCCGGCGTTTGTTGCCTGCACGTTGCAACTGCCTCGGCTTGGCCGGCGTTGCAGAAAGCGGCGCGGAGAACAGGGTGATTGAGTGCCGCCGTCGTGCCGCCGTGTTGGCTTGGCCGGCCTTGTCGGGATATTTTGTCTGCGTTTGTTATATGTATGTAGTATCTTTGTCTGCTTTAACCGGGCAAATAGGATACTCCGCTTATATTTGTCCACTTCTTGTTATATCCATGTCGGCTTTAGCCGCGTTGCAGAAAGCGGCGCGGGGAACAGGGTGATTGAGTGCCGCCGTCTTGCCGCCGCTGCGTCGGCATTGCCGGGGACGGCACGGATGACACGGGTTGTCGGTGCCGCCGTATCAGCAAGTCGGTGCAGGTCGGGCTCCTTTGCCGACGTTTGTTGCCTGCACGTTGCAACTGCCTCGGCTTGGCCGGCGCAGGCCGGGTTCCTCTGCCGGACTTAGCGATACTCGCAGTCAAACTTGGCAAACCACTGCGGGTGCTCGAGCGCCGGTGAGTTGTCGAAGATCAGGCGTTTTTGCAGCAGGCGGCAGTGGCCGAGTTCGGCGCTCGGGATCAGCGTTTGGAACGAGTCGCCGCCGATGAGTTGGTGTGAAAGCGTCAGGTACAGCAGATCCAGGCGGCGGGCTGTGAGCGCGGATTCGAGCAATTTCGGCCCCGCGGCGAAGCAGAGGGTGGCGCTGCCCCGGGCGGTCAAGTGGTCGAGCAGCGCGCCGGCCTCGACCATTGCGCCCGCGCCCGCGGTGATCAGTGGGTAGTCTTTGCCGCGCCAGTATTCGGCACGGTCGCGGTCGTGGTTTTCGCCGGTGGCGATGATGACCCGCTTGCGTTCGAGATCGTCCGGTTCGGGAAAGTCCAAACTCGCGCTGCACACGACGACCGTCGGCGGCGCGAGACCGCGTTCGCGGCGCCACGCATCGAGGTCGGCGTCGAGGTGGAGAATGTCGCCGAGCAGCCCCGCCGCGCGCGCGCGCAGGTAGGCGCCGTGCGTGATCACGCAGTCGGCCTGTGCGAGCAGTTCCAGAAACAGGCGCAAGTCGTTGGGATTGGTGAGGCTTGCGGGCAGGCCGGATTCAAGATTGAAGTGCGGCGTGTGTCCGTCATCCGCCGGTGTCCGCCCGCGCCATCCTCCGTATTTTCCCCCACCGGCCGGGCTGTACCCGGCCGACCCCCTTTCAGGGGGGGAGTGATTTTCAGCGGCCTGCTCTTTTGCCTTCTGCCGCGCTTCGGGCCGGCCGTTGGCCGCGGGCTCGCCGCGCGCGTGTGTGACCGCGATCCGCCCGTCGAGGCTGCTCACGAAGTTGGCGTAGATCAGCGGCCTGCGCGGGTGCGCGTGCAGGTTTTCCGCGAGGTAAAGTCCCCTGACCGATTCGTATTCACGGCGGTCGGGGTGCAACTGTATAATTCCCTGCTCCATTTTGCCCTGTTTCATTTTGATCGTATGCGTGCGTTTTTAATCATAACCCATGCAGATCCCGTGCCTGGCCGAGTGTGACCGATGACGATCAACCGTTTAGCGCCCAAACTGGTTAGCCAGATCGCCGCCGGCGAGGTGATCGAGCGTCCCGCCTCGGTGGTCAAGGAACTGGTCGAGAACAGCCTCGACGCCGGCGCCTCGGCGATCCGCCTGCACGTCGAGAAAGGCGGGGTCGGACGCATTCGGGTCAGCGACGACGGCGCGGGTATCGCCAAAGACGAGTTGGCGCTGGCGCTGGCGCGGCACGCGACCAGCAAGATCAGCGACTTCGCCGACCTCGACAACATTCGCGGCTTCGGCTTTCGCGGCGAGGCGCTGCCGAGCATCGCCTCGGTTTCGCGGCTCAAGATCACCTCGTGCCTCGCCGGCGCCGACGCCGGCTGGGAGCTGAGTGCCTCGGGCGACGGCGACTCCGCCGCGCCCGCCCCGGCGGCGCACCCGCCCGGCACCACGGTGGACGTGCGCGACCTGTTCTATAACGTGCCGGCGCGGCGCAAGTTCCTGAAGACCGCGGCCACCGAGTTCGGCCACATTCAAAAATGGCTGCACCGCCTAGTACTCGCGCGCGAGGACGTCGGGTTTGAATTGAGCGGCGACGGCAAATCCGGTTTCAGTTTTTCCGGCAAGGGCGCACCGGGCGGCGGCGACCGCGTCGAAAAAATTCTCGGCCGCCGTTTTTCCGAGCAGGCGGTGTGGTTCGAGCACGCGCGCGGCGGCTTGAAACTCAGCGGCTGGCTCGGCCTGCCGACGCTGTCGCGCAGCCAGGCCGATATGCAATTCACTTACGTCAACCTGCGCTCGGTCAAGGACCGGACGCTGACGCACGCGGTCAAGGAGGCTTACAGCGACGTGTTGTTCCACGGCCGCCACCCTTGTTACGTGTTGTATCTCGAACTCGACCCCGCGCAGGTGGACGTGAACGTGCACCCGTCCAAGTTGGAAGTGCGCTTTCGCGATCAGCGCTGCGTGCACGATTGCGTGCGCCGCGGGGTCGGCGAGGTGATCGCGGGGCTGGCGCCCGACACCGCGGTCAACCGCGCCGAATACCACCGCCGCCTGGTCAACGAAAACCCCGCGGCGCGGCGCGACGATTGGGCCGGCTGTGTATCCGAAGCGCCCGGCGCGCCGCCGCCGCAGTATCGGGCGCGCGTTTCAGACCACGGCCCGTCTGCGCCGCCCCGGGCGCCGACGCAGGCGCCGCTCGCCGCGGACGTCGAGATGCCGCCGCTCGGCTACGCGGTGTGCCAACTGCACGGCATTTACATCGTCGCGCAGAACCGGGAAGGCATGGTGCTGGTGGATATGCACGCGGCTCACGAGCGCATCACTTACGAGCGGCTTAAGCGCGCGTGCGCAAACGAAGGCATCCGCTCGCAGCCGTTGCTGGTGCCGTCGAGTCTCGCGGTGACGCCGGACGAGGTTGACCTGTGCGAATGTCACGGCGAGTATCTGGCGAAAGTCGGCTTTGAGGTTGACCGCCTCGGTGAAAGCGCGCTCGCGCTCAGGCGCGTGCCCGCGCTGCTCGCCGATGCCGACGCCGAAACGCTGTTCCGCGACGTGCTGTCGGATCTCGCCGCGCACGGTTCATCGTCGCGGGTCGAGCGGCGTCTCAACGACACGCTCTCGACGATGGCCTGTCACGGCTCGGTGCGCGCCAACCGGCGGCTCACGCCGGCTGAGATGAACGCGCTGCTGCGCGACATGGAGGTCACCGAGCGCAGCGGGCAGTGCAACCACGGGCGCCCGACCTGGGTGCAGTTGAGCGTGGAGCAACTCGACAAGTTATTCCTGCGCGGCCAATAAAACCTCCCCGATGGCCGCCGCCCCGCGTTGCGCAATCTTTTTGATGGGGCCGACCGGCAGCGGCAAAACCGACTTGTCGCTGCGCCTGAGCGAGCGTCTGAGCGAGCGCCTGAAGCGGCGCCCCGCGTGCGAGATCATCAGCGTGGATTCGGCACTGATCTATAAAGGCCTGGACGTCGGCGCCGCCAAGCCCGCGCCCGCCGCGCGCCGGCGCGTGCCGCATCATTTGATCGACATTCTCGACCCGGGCGAGACGTATTCGGCCGCCGCGTTCACCGAGGCGGCGTTGCGGCTGAGCGAGAGGATCCTCGCGGCGGGCCGGCTGCCGCTGCTGGTCGGCGGCACGATGTTCTATTTTCACGCGCTCGAACACGGCCTTGATTACGTCCCGCGCGCCGGCGCGGAGATCAAGCGCGAACTCGATGAACAATCCCGCACGCGGGGGCTTGCGGCGCTGTACGCCGAACTGCGGCGGGTGGACGCGGCGACCGCCGCGCGGCTGCACCCGCACGATGCGCAGCGGATCAAGCGCGCGCTCGAGGTGTACCGCGTCAGCGGTCGCGCGCTGAGCGAGTTTCAGTCGGGGCGGGGCCGGCGCGAATTCCCCTGGCCGGTGTTGAAGTTCGGATTGAACTTCGCCGACAGGGCGGTGCTGCACGCGAACCTGGAGCGGCGCTTCGACGCGATGCTGGAGGCCGGGCTGGTCGAGGAAGTCGCCCGCCTGATGCTGCGCGCGGATCTCAGCCGCGACCTGCCTGCGATGCGCGCGGTCGGTTACAGCCAGGTGTGGTCGTATTTGGCCGGCGAATGTGGGCGCGAACTGATGCGCGCGCGCGCGGTGAGCGCGACCCGCCGGTTGGCGAAGCGGCAGTTGACCTGGATGCGGAGCATGGACGGCGTGCGCCGCTGCGAAGTTGACCGCGGCGGGACCGAGGTGCTTGCGGCGGCGGTCGCGCACGCGGTGATTGAATTTTCCGGGGGGATTACTTAATGTAGGAACGGATCCGATCCCGCCCGTCCGCAGGCACGGGGCCTGTCCGGGGTGCGAGGATTGGACGGCAAGGAGAAATACATGCCTAAAGAACAGATATTACAAGATGTGTTTCTTAATACACTTTGCAAAAACCGGGAGATGGTGAACGTCTATCTCATCAACGGCATCAGGATGCGGGGGAGAATAGAAGCGTTCGACCGGTTCGTGGTCATGATCAGGGAGTCCTCGACGCGCATGGTGTATAAGCACGCAATCTCGACCATCGCACCGATCAAAGAGACGGATGCGCCGGCCGGAGACGGCAACGCGGAGCCGGCCGGCGATGCCGCCGGCGCGGCGAAGTCTTAGCTGCGGTGATACGCACGACGCCGGTTCCCGCGTTCGCCGACAACTACTTGTGGCTGCTCGCGGGCGCCGACGCCGGTCGGGCCGCGGTCGTGGATCCCGGCGCCGCGGCGCCGGTGCTGGCCGCGCTGGCGGCGGTGGACGCGGCGCTCGGCGCGGTGCTCATCACCCACCACCACGCCGACCATATCGGCGGCGTCGGCGAATTGCTCGCGCGCTTTCCCGGCGCCGAAGTCTATGCGCCGGACGACGCGCGCATCGCCGGCGCGACGCGCACCGTCGGCGAGGGCGACCGCGTGCACGTCGCGTGCCTCGGTTGCGACTTTGAAGTGCTGGCAGTGCCCGGGCATACTCTGACGCATATCGCGTATTACGGCGACGGCAAACTGTTTTGCGGGGATACGTTGTTCGCCTGCGGTTGCGGGCGCCTGTTCGAGGGCACGCCCGAGCAGATGCACAATTCGCTGAGCAAGGTGATGGGCTTGCCCGACGACACCGGGATCTATTGCGCGCACGAGTACACCCTCGGCAACATCGCGTTTGCGAGGCGGGTCGAGCCGGACAACTCCGACCTGCTGCAACGCGAGCGCGACGCGCGGCGCCTGCGCGACGCGGGGCGCCCGACCGTGCCGTCGTCGCTGGCGTTGGAAAAGCGCACCAATCCGTTTTTGCGTTGCGCCGAACCCGCCGTAATCGCCGCCGCCGAGCGCCACGCGGGGCGCCCGCTGCACGGCGGCGCCGAAGTGTTCGGTGAAGTCAGGCGCTGGAAAGGCTGAGGCCCCGGCGTCCGGGCGGGGTTGGAATGGCGCGGTGCGGCGGCGGGAGGGGGTTGCCCGTGAAACGCGGAATGGACGCCGCAATTCGCGGGGTTGTGCATAATTCAGCCTCTGTATGTGTATAATTCAGCCCCTTAAAGGAATGCCGCGGCCGCCGCCTTATCTAAGGCATTGCCCCGGACCGGCGCCGCGCCCGAAGACCGGACTGGAAAAGCGATTGAAAATTTGATTTTCGCCGATGAGGAAGCGACGAAAGTGGATTTGCATTTATTGAAATCTGAATCGAAAGCCCGGGTGGAGGGCGCGCGCCTTATCCGGCGCCTGCCCGGCGTCGCCGCCTTGTCTGAGTCCGTTCAGGAGGCTTCTGTTCTTAATATGAACGCGGCAATGAGGATGCCCACCCCTTTGCCGGGTGGTCTGTCGTGGCCTGTTTATAATGTCTGATCTCCGCTTGATGCGCCGGGCTTGGTTGGCGAGCCTTGTTCTCGGACTGCTGATACACGCCGACGCCGGCGCTCAGAGCGAGATTTTTCTGGAGCAGACGGCTTACATCAAAGCCTTGACCCCGCAGACGAATGTTGGTTTTAGTCGCAGCGTCGCGCTCAACGCCGCGGGTGACGTGCTGGCCGTGCGGGCGGATCAGGAGGACACCAACGACGGCAGTGCTAGTGCCGGCGTGTTGTATGTTTTTCGCCGCAACGGCGGCATCTGGGCGCAGGAAGCCCGGCTCGAGGCATCGAACCCGGACGATAGAGATCGTTTCGGCGGCGCCGCCGCGTTTAATGCCGCGGGCGACGTGCTGGTCGTCGGGGCGACCAATGAAAACAGCAACGCGCCGGGCATAGACGGCGATCAAACCAACAACGACGCCGACAATGCCGGCGCGGTGTATGTTTTCCGCCGCAGCGGCGGCATCTGGGCGCAGGAAGCCTACGTCAAGGCGTCCAATTCGGGGCAGGATGATCGCTTTGGCAACCGCGTCGCGCTCAATGCCGTGGGCGACGTGCTGGCGGTCGTGGCGGTCGGGGAAGACAGCAACGCGCGGGGTATAGACGGCGACGAAGCCAACGACAACGCCGACAATGCCGGCGCGGTGTATGTTTTCCGCCGCAGCGACGGCATCTGGGCGCAGGAAGCCTACGTCAAGGCGTCCAATTCGGACACGGATGATGAGTTCGGCGGCCTTGGCACCGCACTCAACGCCGCGGGCGACGTGCTGGCCGTCGGAGCGACCAATGAAGACAGCAACGCGCAGGGCATAGACGGTGATCAAACCAACAACGCCGCCGACAATGCCGGCGCGGTGTATGTTTTCCGCCGCAGCGACGGCATCTGGGCGCAGGAAGCCTACGTCAAGGCGTCCAATTCGGGGCAGGATGATCGCTTTGGCAACCACGTCGCGCTCAATGCCGTGGGTGACGTGCTGGCGGTCGGGGCGGTCGGGGAAGACGGCAACGCGCGGGGTATAGACGGCGACGAAGCCAACGACGACGCCGACGATTCCGGCGCGGTGTATGTTTTCCGCCGCAGCGGCGGCATCTGGGCGCAGGAAGCCTACGTCAAGGCGTCCAATTCGGACACGGGTGATGAGTTCGGCGGCCCTGGCGTCGTACTCAACGCCGCGGGCGACGTGCTGGCCGTCGGAGCGAATAATGAAGACAGCAACGCGCAGGGTATAGGCGGCGATCAAACCAACGGCGACGCCGGGAATTCCGGCGCGGTCTATATCTTCCACCGCAACGCGGGGGTCTGGGCGCAGGGGGCTTACGTCAAGGCGTCCAATTCGGACGCGGGTGATGATTTCGGTGCCGTCGCGCTCAGTGCCGCGGGCGACGTGCTGGCCGTCGGAGCGCGTAATGAAGACAGCAGCGCGCAGGGCATAGACGGCGATCAAACCAACGACGACCTCAGGGATTCCGGCGCGGTGTATCTGCTGGACGCTTCTTTCTTGTTATTTGACGAACCGGCGCAGGACGTCGCTTTTTCTCTGGGCGAAACCTCGACGCTTCCCGCGACGATTGCGACGGGCGTCAATTTTGGATTGGCGGGCGCGACGCTGACGATCGGCATTGAGGCGACCGACCCGAACGACGCCGCAACCGTCGCTGCGCTGTCAAGCGGGGCGGTGACCGTCGGGTTTCATCCCGGTACGTATTGCCTGGAAACCAACGACGCCTGCACCGCTGCTTCATCGGGTCTGCGCGTCGGGACGCGCCGGGTTTTGGTGGACGGTTCCAACCGGGTGCTGGTGGCGGAAAACGGGGACCCCGAATTGCCCCCCGCCCACGGTGCCGGGAGCAACCTGAGGACGCCGGGGTCGAGCCTGTCGGTGGTGTTGTCTGACACTAACACCGCCACGACGCAGGTCCCGGAAGCCGCCGACCTCGCCGCCATATTCGGCGCGGTGCAGATCGTGGTGGCGGTGGAGATCGAAGAGGGCGCGCGCTTTACATTGCGGGGCGCGCTGACCGAAACGCCTGCCAACGGCGGCGACATGATCGCGGCCGCATCGGATTACGTCGTTGCTTCCTTGTCTTTCCTGACTCCGCCGATATTCGCGGCGGCGGGTGAGCCGGGCACGCTGCCCAGCGGCGATCCCGGCCAGGGCCACCTCGACGGCACCCTGTCGCTGACGCTTGAGAACGTCGAGGTCAACCTGCCCGCCGACACGGTGTTTGCGGCGGGTTCGGGGCTGAGTATCTATCTCAACGACGACGGGCGGTCGGGGTATCTGTCCCAATCACCTAATCTCGCACCGACTTCGTTGGTGGACCTCGAAACCCGGGTGGCGGGCAGTCTGACGCTGCAGCGCGAGACCCTGCGCATCAGCCTGCGCCGAAGCGCACCGGCGGCGCTGTCGCTGTCGGATGACGGCGCGTATGAATATCGGGACAGCGACAACCTCATCCTGATAAGCAGCCGCTCCATTGATATGGCGCAGAGTCATGCTTTGACGCCGGTGAGCGGTGACTTTCAAGGGGGAACGCTGAGCGTCTGCCTCGGCGATGCAGACGTTTGCCCCGAGCCTGGAGCGATGAACCCGGATTTAGCTCCCGGCGGTGACATTCTGAACGTGGCGGATTTCAATGCGAACGTCAGGCGCGGCGAATTGTCGGACGTGGTGACGTTTCGGTTTAGCAGCGGCGGCGTCACCCCCGCGATGATCGAGGCATTTCTCGACGTCGTCGAGATTTCGTTGTTGCAGGACGCTACGCTGCCGCAGGACGCGAGCGTCACGATCTTCCTGCACGATCAGGACGGCGACAACGGCGGCGTACTGGTGTTGCCGCTGCGTCGTGCGCTCTTTCCCGACGACACGACCCCGCCGCCGCCGCCTCCCGACGACATGACCCCGCCGACGGTGTCGGATTCGGTGATTCAGGTGGCGGCGGGCGACACGCGCGCGACGCTGACTTGGGTGGCGGCGAGCGATCAGGACGGTGCCGGGGAGATGAACGCCCCGACGAGCCTGCGCTACGAATTGACGTTGAGCGAAGGCGCCATGACGTTTCCCGCACTCATGCTTGTCGGCGGCGAGTCGGCGGGGGACAACGTCTATGCGCTCACCGGCGGCCTCGCGAGTTTTACGCTGGAGCGCAGCGTTGCGGTGCTGCTGCCGGGCAAGACCTACGCGGCGACGATGCGGGTGCGCGACGCGGCGGGGAACTATGCCTCAGCTCCGGGGCAGGCTGACTACACCGGCACGATCGTGACTACGTCGGCGCGTCCCGACGAAAACGACAACGACGTCCACGACGAACTCGAGACCGAGGTGGCGACGACGGGCGACATCTTGGCCTACTGTGGCGGCGGCGAATTTGAAGACAGCGACGGCGACGGCGTGCCGAACAACGTGGAGGTGCGGATCGGGACCGACTGCCGTGCGGCGGCGGCGAACGACTTCGTCGGCGCCGCACGCCCGACGATCACGGTCAGTGCAACGCCGATGATACAGACGGTGGAGTTGGGCGGAGAGGCCTATTTTGTGCATCCGGGCGCGGGGGAGCAGACGCGGGTGCGCGTCACCGCGGCTTGCGATCCTGCGTGCACGTCGTTGCGCGCGTATGAGAATACGCCGGCGTGCATGGGCGCCCCGGGACAGGCGGGCAACGACAACGAGGCGGCCGAGGCGGCCTGCCCACCGGTGAATTTAAATCCCGGGGCGGGTCCGGAAGACGCCGGCGAAATTATGTTGGGCTCGTTCTCGAGAACGGTTGTGTGGGTCGGTCGGGACGCGAACGATAACTGGGTGACGGCGACGCAGCAGTTCTATATCGCGCCGGCGGTGGGATTTGACGTCGGCAGAGTGCTGGTGCCGAACACCGCGGCCATGGTGAGGGTGTCGATGTCGATGGCGGTGTCGGAGGACGTGCTGTCGGACGGTGATAACGAGGCTGATTTCAACGTAGTGGTGGAGGTGCAGGGAGGGACGCAGCCGCTGAGGCTGATTTTGGATCAGAGCCAGTTACAGGCCACGGGTTTCGTGCCGCGGGGGACGGCGAGCACTTTGGGGTTTTCGTTCTTAGCGCAGACGATGACGAATGCGGCGCCGCCCGGTATTGATAACGAACTGCTGTTCACGATGGCGAACGACCGGGTGGAGATTACGCCGCGCTCGACGCCGTCGGCGATATCGCCTGAGTTCGTTTTTGTTCCTTCCAGGCCGCCGCTGTTCGTTGACGCCGATGAGGACAGTTTGCCGGCGTTCAGCGTCACCGCTTCCGTGCCGATGGCAGAGTATTATGAAGTGACGGCGCAGGTGTTGAACCGCGACGACGCTGCGATGTTGACGGTGACGCCGACTACGGCGGTGGCGGGTGTGGATTTCACGGTGAGTTTTCCGCCGGACGCGGTGCAAGCAGGCGACGTGATCGAGGTGAAAGTGTCGTCGCCAGCGGCGACGATGGCAGATCAGGAGTTTGAGGGAAGTTTATTTGTGGCGGTGAGAGCGGCGGGAACGGTGGACAGCGACAACGACGGTGTGCCGGATGCTTCAGACGTTTTAGATCAACTTCAGCGTTTGCAAGTGTTGAATGAGGCGGCGGTGCCGGCTTATCTGCAAGTGTCGGGAATGGGCTCATTGGCGTTGGGGAGTTACGCGCTGGCGGCGTCCATTGAGCGCGGCGAGTATTCGGCGGAGATCCCGGCGGGGACGACGTTAACGAGCGCGGTGATCGGAACACCGGACGGTTATGCCGGCACCGGGATCTTCGACTTCAGTGTTGTAATAGGCGTTGTAGGAGGCACTGAACCGGGGGATTTGGTAAGTGTGCGGATCCCGCTGACGGCGGCAGTGCCAAACAACGGCGGCAGGCTGTTCAAGTACGACGACGGCGTCTGGAGCCGGTTCACGGCGGGGACGACGGACAACTATTACGGCGCCCCGGCACCGTGTCCGGGGCTCAGCGCCGCACGCGGCGACGGCGCGGGCGAATGGCGTGCGGCGGGCGAGCGCGGCCTGCGGGCGGGCGACGCGTGTCTGCTGGTGGAGATTACCGACGGCGGGCCCAACGACGCCGATGGCATGCGGAACGGCATAATCCACGACCCGAGCGCGGTGGGAGGAATATCCCTTAGCGGTGGTGGCGGTGGCGGTGGCGCGATGAATCCGATGTGGCTGCTGGCGATGTTGCTGGTGGGCTTGGCGCTGGCCGCACGCAAACGCAAACGGGCTAAAGCGAATTGAGGCGACCGGAGACGGCCGCGGCGCCGGCCACGCGCAAACGCAAACGGCTAAAGCGGATCGGGGCGACTGAAGACGGCCGCGGCGCCGGCCACGCGCAAATACAAACGGCTAAAGCCAATCGGGGCGACTGAAGACGGGCACGGCGCTGACCGTGTGCAAACGCAAGCGACTGGAGCGAAATCAGGGCGACTGAAGACGGGCACGGCGCTGACCGTGTGCAAACGCAAACGACTGGAGCGAAATCAGGGCGACTGAAGACGGCCGCGGCGCTGACCGTGTGCAAACGCAAACGACTGGAGCGAAATCAGGGCGACTGAAGACGGCCGCGGCGCCGGCCACGCGCAAACGCAAACGGCTAAAGCCAATCGGGGTGATTGAAGACGGCCGCGGCGCCGGCCGCACGCAAACGCAAGCACGCGAGGTGCGTGAGTCCATCAAAAATACAGGGGCCTCGGGGCCGAGCGGTTATTGTTTGGAGATTCTGGACCAGGTATCGCGCAGCGTCATCGTCCGGTTGAATACCCGCTCACTACTCTCGTTGTCAACGCAAAAGTAACCGAGGCGCTCGAATTGCCAGGGGCCGTTGTGCGCGGCGTCGGCCAGCGCCGGTTCGACCCGCCCGCCCGTCAGCGTCACCAGCGACTCGGGGTTGAGTTGCGCGAGCACGTTGTCGGCTGAAGGAATTTCCGCGGCGAGCAGCCGGTCGTACAGGCGCATCTCGGCCGTTGCGGCGTGGGCGGCGGACAGCCAGTGAAGCGTCCCCTTGACCTTGCGCCCGCCGGGCGTTTTGCCGCCGCGCGTTTGCGGGTCATAGGTACACAGCAGCCTGACGACGTTGCCTTGCGCGTCTTTTTCCACCTCGCGGCAGGTGACGCAGTAGGCGTAGCGCAGCCGCACTTCGCGCCCGGGCGCGAGACGGAAGAATTTTTTCGGCGGCGCCTCCATGAAGTCGTCGCGCTCTATGTAAACGGTGCGCGAGAAAGGCAGTTTCCGTACGCCCAGCGACGGGTCGTCCGGATGATTGGGCGCCGTGAGTTCCTCGCCCGCGCCTGCCGGATAATTTTCTATGACGAGTTCGAGCGGTTTCAGCACCGCCAGCGCGCGCGGCGCGTGCCGGTTCAAGTGATCGCGCACGCAGGTCTCCAGCAATTCCATTTCGATCCAACTGTCTTTTTTGGTGACGCCGATGCGCTCGCAGAAATCCCGGATCGCGGCCGCCGGGACGCCGCGCCGGCGCAAGCCGGACAGCGTCGGCATGCGCGGGTCGCTCCAGCCGTCCACGACGCCGGCGTCAACCAGTTTTTTCAGGTTGCGCTTGCTGGTGAGCGTGTGCTTTAACTGCAAGCGCGCGAACTCGATCTGCTGCGGGTGGTGGACGTTCAACTGCGCGAGTATCCAGTCGTACAAAGGGCGGTGGTCTTCGAACTCGAGCGTGCACAGCGAGTGGGTGACGCCCTCGACCGAGTCCGACAGGCCGTGCGTGAAGTCGTAGGTCGGATAGATGCACCAGTCGTCGCCGGTGCGGTGGTGCGCGACGTTGCGGATGCGGTAGATCACGGGGTCGCGCATATTGATGTTCGGCGACGCCATGTCGATCTTCGCGCGCAGCACGTGTTCGCCTTCGCCGCACTTGCCCGCGCGCATTTGCGCAAACAGTTCGAGGTTTTGCCCGATGCCGCGCTCGCGGTGCGGCGAGTTGACGCCGGGCGCGGTGAGCGTGCCGCGTTGCTCGCGGATCTGCTCGGCGGACAGGCTGCACACGTAGGCCTTGCCGAGTTTGATCAGTTTGACCGCGTCAGCGTACAACTGCTCGAAATAGTCGGAGGCGTGGCACAACCGGTCCCATTCAAAGCCGAGCCAGTTGACGTCGCGCTTGATCGCCTCGATATACTCGGCGCTTTCTTTCTCCGGGTTGGTGTCGTCGAAACGCAGGTTGCAGGCGCCGTTGAAGTCGCGCGCGAGGCCGAAATTCAGGCACGCCGCCTTGGCGTGCCCGATGTGCAGGTAGCCGTTGGGTTCGGGGGGGAAGCGGGTGCGGAGTTTGCCGCCGTGTTTCCCCGCTGAGAGATCTTCTGCGACGGCGTGGCGGATGAAATTGGTGGGGGTTGGTTCACTGCTCATAATGCACGCCCGCTTGGGGGCGCCATTTTACAGCATACAATGCAACGTCGGCACGCCGGCGCGCGAGTAGTCCATAACGTCCGGCACTCGGCGCCGGCGTTGCGGCGCCCTCAAGCGGGGGGCCAATGCCGCCGGGTTATGGCGGCTCCGTTTCGGGGGTCGGCGCCGGCGGTACACAGTTCGCCGCCTGAGTTTGAACGCACCGCAGGCGGCGGCGTGAGTTTCCCCACAAGCGAAGCACGTTGATCCGGTGTTGAGCAAAGTCATTCGTCTCCCGACGCTGCCCGATCCGGACAACGCGGTAAAATCCCTTGATGCGGTGGCCGAGGCGGTGGATGGGCAAGGTCTTTCCTCCGGTTTGGAGGGGGGAGCCCGGCTTCCAGGCCGAAGTGCGACAAAAGGAAGCAGGGCGGGCCGCTGAAGTGACTCCCCCCTTGAGGGAGAGTCGGCCGGGCGGCGAGATTTTCACGCCCGTCCGGCCGGTGGGGGAAAATACGCAAGACGACGCCGGCGGGCACCGCAGGACGACGACTCAGCGCCGCCCTTGAATCCGGCGGGCGCCTTATGCTTCTGAACCGATGCGGACGGACACGATGAAACATCCGGACTTTCAAGCGCTCGACGAGAACGCGATCAGACGGGAACTCGCGGACGGCGTTGCGCGGCGCATCGCGGCGTGCGAGATCGTGGAGGAAGCCACTTCGACGAACGACCGCCTGTTGCATCAGACCGTCGTTGCCGCCGGGTTTTACGTTTGTCTCGCCGAGTCTCAGACCGCGGGCAAAGGACGGCGCGGGCGCAAACTCTGGCATTCGCCGAAAAACGGGAATCTGTATCTGTCGGTGCTGCACCACGGCGCCAGGCCGCGGCGGCCCGCGTGGCTCGGGCTGACGGCCGCGGCCGAGGTCGTCTCCGCGCTCGCCGCCGCCGCCGTCGGCGGCCTCGGCGTCAAGTGGCCGAACGACATTTATCGCGACGGCGGCAAGTTGGGCGGCGTGCTCGTCGAGTCGAAAGGGGATCGCTGCGTCGTCGGGCTGGGGCTGAACCTGCATCTGCCTGAGCACGGCGCACCGGAAGCGGGCGGTGCGTGGGCTGCGCTGGACACGGCTCGGCGGGGGGATTTTGACCGCTGCAAACTCGCGTCCGCGATGATCGCCGCCGTCGTGCGCGCCTTTGACCGGGTCGCGCGCGACCCGGTCGGGGCGCTGATGAAAAACTGGCGGCGGCACGATCTGCTGGCGGGCAGGGAAGTGGCCGTGCTCGCCGGGGAAAAGGCTTTGGCGGGCGTCGTGCGCGGCGTGGATGAGCACGGCGGACTGCGCGTCGAGCATCATGGCCGCGACGGGAGCGAGGTGCGCGTGTACTACTCGGACAACGTCAGCATACGATGGTGAAACTACTGCTGGACGTCGGCAACAGCCGCTGCAAGCGCGCCGACTACGGCGGCGGGCGTTTTCATCATCATCCGCCCGTTGCGGTCAACGCGGATGACGCCGGTGCGTGCGTGCCGGCGGGCGGCAAGGTCGCCGCGATCGCGGTCGCAAGCGTGCGCGGCGATGCGTTCAATCGCCGCCTGTCGGACGCGCTGGCGTCGCGCTTCGAAGTGCGGCCCGTGTTCGCCGCGACCGAGCGTGCCGCTTGCGGCGTGACGACCGCTTATCGCAGCGCCGCGAACCTCGGTGTTGACCGTTTTCTGGCGCTGATCGGCGCGTGGCGCAGGGTCGGCGGCGCCTGCGTCGTCGCCGACTGCGGCACGACGGTGACGGTGGACGCACTCAACCGCAACGGCGTCCATCAGGGAGGACTGATCATGCCCGGCCTGCGTCTGCTGCGGAGCAGTTTGCACCGCGGCGCCGACCGTCTGCCGGCGCCCGGCGGGGGCGGCGGCGAAGCGCCCGATGAAACCGCCGGCGCCTTGTTTGCGCGCGACACCGCCGGCGCGGTCGCGCACGGCTGCCGCAGGATGTTCCTGAGCGCGGTGGCCGGCGCGATGCGCGCGATGCAGGCGCGGCTCGGGGGCGAAGCGGCGCTGCTTGCGACGGGCGGCGATGGCGTGCTGCTTGCAGCCGGCGGCGTCGCGGTTCGGTATCATCCGCACCTCGTGCTCGAGGGACTCGCCGCGTTTTCCGGGCGCGCCGCCGATTGCGGCTGACTGCGGTTTTCTTTAGGATGACGCGCGTGCCGGAGTAGCACAACGGCAGTGCAGCGCATTTGTAATGCGAAGGTTGGGGGTTCAAATCCTCTCTCCGGCACCGCACGCATCGTCGCAGACCGCGTCCCCGCCGGTGTGATTGACCGGCGGTTTATAGTATAGTTCCCCGTTGCTTTTTCCTCCGCACCATGGATGAAGATCAGGATTCACAAAGAGGTCGTGCTCCCGTCGGCGGCACTTTGTCTCGCTGTGGCGAGCGCCGACGTTTTCGCGTATCTCGATCCGGCGACCGGCAGCATCATACTGCAAGGTATTCTGGCGGCACTGGCCGGCGCCATGCTGACGATAAAAATTTACTGGGCGCGAATCAAGGAGTTTTTCGGGAAAGGCGCGAAAGTGCCGTCGGATAAAAATAAGTGACTTGTACCGCCGGGGCGTTCGTCAAGGTTGATGTTAGATGGGGGACTTGATACGGGAGTCCGGTTCGTTCAGAGACCCGGGCGGATACGTCTATTACTCCTCCGGGAAAGTGTTCAGAACCGTCGCCCCCGGCGCGGCGGAGGATTTTAAGCGGGTTCACGCCAGCGGACTGCTCGAAAAACTGACCGCACAGGGGCGGTTGATCGCGGGCACAATAGCGGACGGGGAAATTCCGCCGGACTTGCAGCCCCGGCCCTCTTTTGTCATAGAGCATCCGCGCATCCCGTTTATTTCTTACCCATACGAATGGTGTTTTCACGCCCTGCACGATGCGGCAATCCATCAGTTGGAAGTGTGTCTCGCCGCTTTGGAGCACGACGTGATGGTCTCCGACGCGAGCGCTTACAACATTCAGTTCGTTAACTCCTCGCCGGTGTTCATTGATTACCTGTCTTTTCGCCCCTACGAGAAAGGCAGGCCGTGGAAGGCGCATCAGCAATACTGCGATCAGTTTCTGAATCCGCTGTTGCTGCGGGCGTTGCTCGGGGTGCCGCACAACGCCTGGTACCGCGGAAATCTGGAGGGTATTCCCACGCCCGAGCTGAGCCGCCTGCTTCCCGTCGCCCGCAAGTTGTCGTGGAACGTTTTCATTCACGTCGCGCTGCAGGCACGATTGCACAACGCCGTCAACAGGAGACAAAGCGGCCGCGGGCGGGCGCGCAAAGTGTCGTTCGACAAGCGCAGGCTCAGCTACATTCTGGAAAGCCTGAAGAAATACGTCGGCAAACTGGCGCCGAAGTCCGTGCGCGACTCGGTTTGGCACGCTTATGCCGAAGACAACAGTTATAACGAAGAGGAGGAACGAGCCAAGCGTTCATTCGTCGTTGATTTTGTGCGCAAGGTCAAGCCGAAGACGCTGCTGGATTGCGGCTGCAACATCGGCGATTACTCCATGCTGGCGCTGAATAACGGCACCGCGCTCGCCGTCGGACTGGATACCGACCTGATGTCGCTGGAGCGAGGCTATCTTCGCGCCAGGCGGGAGAAAATCAATTTTTTACCGCTGTATCTGGACGTCGCGAACCCTTCGCCCGGGCAGGGCTGGAACGGTACCGAGCGAAAAGGCTTGCAAGAGAGGACCGATGCGGACGCGGTTCTTGCTCTTGCGTTGCTGCACCATCTGGTTTTCGGCGGGAATATACCGCTGGATGCCGCCGTCGCCCGATTGGTCGGGTTTGCGCCGAACGGCGTCATCGAATTCGTGCCAAAGACGGATCCGATGATCCGGGATATGCTGCTGTTGAGGAAAGACGTTTTTCCCAGCTACACGCAAGCCGATTTTGAAACCTGCCTGCGGCGTCATGCGAAAATCGTCAGCGACAAACGGGTGAGCCAATCCGGGCGAAGGTTGTACTGGTATGCCGGATTTTGACGTGAAAACCGGCAAATCCGGTTATCCGGGGGACGTTTTCGCCGCCCTGTCCGCCTCCAATCTGGCGATGCTGGGGATATGGGATCAGTTGATTTACGCGGAAGGCGGCAATTTGTACTACCTGCCGACTTATACCTGGCACGGTTATTTGGCCGCGATGATTCTGCTGCTGCTTCTATCCGCCGTATTTTTGACCGCTCTCAGAAAATTGCGTACATCCGGCAATATCCGGTTGCAACTGCTCAGCGCCGCGGTGCTCGCCGCTTACGCACCTTTAATCGCCAACGCCACAAGGCTTATATTCGATTGGCCCATCGACTGGATCATTAAGGAGTTAAGCGATCCGTTCAACGCGGCCGCGGGGCTGGCTGCGTCCGTGGCGGCGCTGGTTTTGGTTTGGCGGTTGCGCAGGCCGGTGGCGGTCGTGCTCTACGCCGCCTTGCTGGTGTTCTCTCCTTTTGCGCCGCTTAACGCCGTTTACGCGGGGTATGAAGGCGTTTCGCTCGCCGTGGCAAAGAGCCCGCCACCGCCGAACAAACCCGTTAACCGTTCCGCCGATAACCCGCACCCCCAAGCCAAGACCTTGTTGATGATATTCGACGAACTCGACTACAGAATGACTTTTGAAGAGAGAATACCGGGACTCGAACTGAAAAATTTCAACTACCTCAAGCAAAACTCGTTTTTTTTTACCAATGTGACTTCTCTTTTTCCGACAACTTACGCAGCGATTCCGGCGCTGACTATAGGACGCCCCGTCAAGCCGTTTTATACGGGGCCTGATGATCTGGGGATTGAATTCAAGGTTACGGGCGATAAATCCACGTGGCGGACGACGGAAACCCTGTTCAGCAGACTCGATGAAGCCGGCAAAAACATCGCTCTGATCGGTTATTATCATCCGTATTGCAGAATATTCGGCGACATGGTCGATTTTTGCAAGAGTTATGCGACTACCAGAGCCATGGCTCCTTCAGGTTCCGTGTATCAAAGTTTGATTAAACAGGCGGTCAGTCTGACGCCGTTTTATCGTGTGCTGGACTCCATTGAAACTTATAAGGGGCAGGAAAGGGATATTATCGAAGCCGTCACGCACGCCGCAACGGATTTTATTTACGTGCATCTCAAGTTGCCGCATAGTCCCTACATCTACGACCGCGCATCCGAAAAATTAACCATCTTCAACGTGGTTGACGGGTATATTGATAACCTGAAACTGGCGGACATCCTGTTGGGAAAGGTCATCGTTAAGTTGAAAGAGGAAAACCTGTGGGATACATTTACGCTGGTCGTGAGCTCCGACCATCACTGGAGAAAGCCTTGGGAATACGACGGCGTGGTTTCGAGAAAGATCCCTCTCCTCGTCAAGTTGCCGGGGCAAAATACAATGCATATTTCAGACGCCGAGTTGTCGTTGTTGCACCTCAAACCCATGCTCGAAAAGATCGTTTTTGATAGAATACGAAACCCGGCCGAACTGGCCGCCGAATTCGAGGAGACGGGAGACTTATGACGACCACCGCGATCCGCCCCGGCGAGCCGGGCTTCATCATGGCCTCGCCGCTCGGAAACCTCGAGGTCGTGATGCGCGGCGAGGCGCTCGCGGGCATCCGCTATTCCCGCGGCCGGCGTCGCGGCGGCCTTGCGGGACGCGCGGCGCGCGGCATCGAGTATCAACTCCGCCGTTATTTTGACGACCCGCGCCGGTGCTTCGACCTCAAACTCGCGCCGTGCGGCACGCCCTTTCAGCGGCGCGTGTGGAGGTTGCTCAGGCGCATCCCGCCGGGCGCGACGATGACTTACGGCGAGATCGCGCGGCGCCTCGCTTCGGGGCCGCGCGCGGTCGGCGGCGCCTGCCGCCGCAACCCGACGCCGATCGTCATTCCCTGCCACCGCGTCGTCGCCGCGGGCGCGCCCGGCGGCTACTGCGGCAGCATGAAAGGCAGGATGCTGCACGCCAAGCGCTGGCTTTTGCAACACGAACACTCCCGGGAGGACCGACGATGAACGAAGCCACAAGACAGGATATCCGCGCGCTGCTGAAGCGTTTCGGGATCAAGGCCGACGAGCACGTCACGGCGCATCTCGAAACAACCGGCGGCGGTGCGGCGCTCGCGTTGCGCATCACGCTCGAAGACGTCACCGACTACGGCGATGCCACCGGTGCGATGGCGCCGCTGACGCTCGACGGCACGCTCAGACGCTGAGGCGCCGCGCGCCGCGCACAGACGCCGGGTTCGCCCGTGTGCGCCGTGGCGGCCCGCCGTCAAGGGGCACACGCCGGCGGTGGGATTGCCGGAGACACGGTGTAATCGCTGCTTGATGCGCGAGAGATTGTGCGCCGGCGGGTATATCTCTTGCGGAATACGGAGTTTTACAGACGCGGGACAAAACGGGCGCGGCGACGCATTTATTCTGATTTTCAGCCGCCGGGGTGCGGTTTCCGGGAGGGCCGTTTTTTTTCGCGCAAATGTCTTGGACAAAAACACCCGCTTCGGGTTTCCGGATTGTGTGTAAAATCACGGCTTCCACCAAACGCGGTTTGCGTAAATCCGTTTATTTAATAAATATGCACTGGAGGGACAGTGATGAAGTTATCCGAACTCGTTTCTCGCGTCTGCACCGTGCTGTCGGTTGCCGCTTTCACTATCGCGGCGTCAACAGTTCAAGCCGATGAAACTTGTATGTCGCCGTACATGGCGAAAATCGTGGGTCAGGAAGACTATGTTTACGTCTGGACGCTCGGCGTTGAAGGGCTCGGCGACGAACAGGACAAACTGGTCACGATCGACGCCAATCCGAATTCGAAGAGTTACGGCAAAGTGGTCTCGAGTCTATCGGTCGGCGGGCGCAACGAAGCCCACCATTCCGGTTTGACCGACGACCGCCGTTATCTGTGGGCCGGCGGCCTCGATACCAGCCACATCTTCGTTTTCGACATCCATTCGAACCCGCGCGCGCCGAAGTTGCACAGAACCATCAAGAATTTCGTGAAAAAGACCGGCGGGCTGGTCGGGCCGCACACGTTCTATGCGCTGCCGGGCAGGATCATGATCAGCGCGTTGTCGAACAACAAGGATCACGGCGGCCGCACCGGTCTCGCCGAGTACACCAACGACGGGCAGCACGTCGCGACGCATTGGATGCCGACCGACGGCGAATTGCTCGGCGCGCACAAGTCCGGCAAATACGCCGACGGTTACGGCTACGACGTGCGCGTGATGCCCCGCCGCAACGTGATGCTGACCTCGTCTTTCACGGGCTGGTCGAACTACATGCTGGATCTCGGCAAAATGATGGGTGACGCGGAAGCGATGAAGCGTTTCGGCAACACGATGGTGGTGTGGGATTTGCATACGCGCAAGCCGAAGAAAGTGCTTGACGTGCCCGGCGCGCCGCTCGAAATCCGCTGCGCGTGGGGTGCGCAGAGCAATTACTGCTTCACGACCACCGCGCTGACCTCGGAACTGTGGGTGATCTACGAAGACCGGCACGGCGAATGGCACGCGCAAAAGAGCGCCGACATCGCCCGTGGCGAGGGCGACCCCGACATTCCGTTGCCGGTGGACATTTCGATCACCGCCGATGATCAGGGGCTGTGGATCCAGACCTGGTTCGACGGCAAGAGCCGTTACTTCGACATCAGCGACCCATTCAACGCGAAGCAGGTGTACGAGCACAAACTCGGGGAGCAGGTCAACATGGTCTCCCAGAGTTGGGACGGCAAGCGGCTGTACTACTCTTCGTCGCTGCTCGCGAACTGGGACCGCAGGGAAGGCAAGGACGACTTGCAATACGTCAAGTTGTTCCATTGGGACGCGGACAAGAAGAAGATGGATCTTAAGTTCGAGGTCGACTTCATCGCCGAGAAACTCGGGCTGCCGCACCAGATGCGCTTCGGCGCGTACTCGCTGTACGGCGAGGCGCCCGCGCTCGAGGGGGCGGTGAAGGTGACGCAAGCCGCGCACTGAGCGCCGCCGCATAACAGACTTATTCCGGGTCTGCAAGGGCCGCCTCTTCGCGGGGCGGCCTTTTTTTATGCCCTGTACGCCGCGGGATTGCCCCAGGCCGCGTGGGAACGGGGCTTAAGGCGTTTCGGGAAGACGCGGGCGCCGGCGCGGCCCCGCCGCCGGAAGAGGCCGCTGAAATCCAAGCCACGCTTGGAAAATTTGCTTTATCGGCTCGTAACTACCGTTTATTCCGATGGGCGCCGAATCCGGCGGTGCGCGCCCTAGTATGGCGCTCATGAAGAGTGTAATGCTCAAAAACCGGACGCGGGTCCTCAGACGGGCGGGGCGGTTCTTGGTCGCCGTCTCGCTTGGCCTGAGCTTGGCTTATCCCGCGTCCACTGCATCAGGGCGGGCGCCTGTTTCTGGGTCTGGGCGGGCGCTCGCCCCTGTGCTTGAGCAAGCGCCGGCGCCGCGCGCGAAAGGCGTGCCAACGCCGCACTTCAGTCTTGAATCCGACGAAGGCTGGGCCGCCGCCGACTGGTGGGCGTGGCACGAGGCGGTCGTCGCCGCGGGTGCGGCCGACTTCCGGTCCGAAGCACGCCAACGGAAAGCGGAGCGGGCCGCCGAACCTCACTCCGCCCTCGCGGAGGAGTCGGCCGGGCGCAGCCCGGTCGGTGGGGGGCAATACAAAAGACGCCGCGGGCGGGCGCCGGCGGACGCCGGGTCAACGCCGCAAGTCAGTCCTGAATCCGACGAAGGCCGGGCCGTCGCCGACTGGTGGGCGTGGCACGAGGCGGTTGTCGCCGCGGGTGCGGCCGACTTCCGGTCCGAAGCACGCCAACGGAAAGCGGAGCGGGCCGCCGAACCTCACTCCGCCCTCGCGGAGGAGTCGGCCGGGCGCAGCCCGGTCGGTGGGGGGCAATACAAAAGACGCCGCGGGCGGGCGCCGGCGGACGCCGGGCCAACGCCGCACTTCAGTCTTGAATCCGACGAAGGCCGGGCCGCCGCCGACTGGTGGGCGTGGCACGAGGCGGTCGCCGCCGCGGGTGCGGCCGACTTCCGGTCCGAAGCACGCCAACGGAAAGCGGAGCGGGCCGCCGAACCTCACTCCGCCCTCGCGGAGGAGTCGGCCGGGCGCAGCCCGGTCGGTGGGGGGCAATACAAAAGACGCCGCGGGCGGGCGCCGGCGGACGCCGGGTCAACGCCGCAAGTCAGTCCTGAATCCGGCCGCTCCGAGCTGGCGCAAAAAGTGGTGGTGCACACCGCTTCGGCGAACCTGCGCGACCTGATCAATTTTCTTGCACCGCAGGGCTGGCGCGTGCGGTTCGACGTCGCCGTATCAAAGGTGGACCGTGCGTTGGTCTTTCACGCCGAGACCACGAGGCGGCGGGCGCTGGACCAGTTGTGTGCGAGCCTCGGACTCAAGGGGATCTTTTATCCGCGCAAGCGGCTGGTGCTGATCGTCGAGGGGCGTTCGCAATGAAGTTGATACGCATCCTCATCGTCATCGCCGCGATTGCCGGGTGCGCCGCCGTCGCCGGCTGCGTGGCGCAGTCCGAACTGCGGCCCGACCCCGACGTGCATGCATTGTCGCCGCCGCCGCCCCCCGCGCCGTCCGACCCGCCGGTGTACGTGCGGGCGTTGCGCGAGCCGCCGCATCCGGCGCTGCTGCAAAAAGTGCGCGTGAATTTTCCGCCCGGCGATATCGCCTTGCACACCGCGATCGTCGCGGGCCTGCCGTTTCCGGTGACGGTCGCCGCGCGCGACGAGGCGGCGGACTTGAACGCGCCGATCTCGGTGCGCGCCGCCGGCGTCACCGTCGGGCACTATCTCAAGCAACTCGAGGGCGAAAGCGGCTACCGGATCGAACTGCGTCCCGAGGAAAAGCTCGTCGAAGTGTCGGCGCTGGTGACGCGCACCTGGAACCTGCCGGCGCTGGCGGGCATGGGGAACTTCAACGCGCGTTTGGGGTTTGACGAAAACGGCGGCGAAGACAGCGAATCCGACGGCGTCGAAAGAAGCCACACGATGCATTCGTCGGTCACGCACGACGACGACGTGTGGGCGTCGGTCATCACGCACGCGCATTGCATTCTCGGCACCGGCGAATGTCGGCGCAACGAGGTGCTCGCCGCCGACGCCGCCGCCGCCGTGCCCGGAATTACGCCCGGCGGCGCGCGCCGCCGCAACGCGTGGCTGGTGGACAACCGCCGCCTCGGCACGATCAGCGCGGGCGGCAGGCCGCAGCCGATGGCCCTGCTCGACCGCTGGCTTTCGGACATGGCTGAAGACAGCCTGCGCCTGGTGCGGCTCGAATGCGCGATTCTCGACGTCGTGGTGGATGAGCGTCACGCCGCGGGCGTGGATTTTGACGCGATCTTCGGCAACGACGATGATTTCTTCAGGATTACGCACGACTCGGTGATCCCGGACAACGGCAACGCCGATTGGACGATCGGCACCGTGCTCAACGGCGGGCGCTTCGATCTCGATTTCTTTATCCGGCGTCTCGCGCGGCGCACCGACGTCGAAGTCAAAAGCAGGGCGAGACTGGTCGTCACCAACGCCGCGACCGCGTATCTCAACACCGGCGAAGTGTTTTCATACCTGTCGGGCATCGAATCGGTCGCGACCGATGGCGTCGCGACCACTTCGTTCGAACAAAGCCGCCTGCAGATCGGCCTCGAACTCGCGGTGACACCGCGGTTTCTCGACGACAGCGGACGGATGCTGGTCGAGGTCGTGCCGATCCTGTCCTCGGTGGTGCGCTTTGACGAACTCGGCGACGGCGCCAACCGGGTCAATACGCCGGTGATCGCGCTGCGTCAGATGAGTTCGCAGGCGATCACGCGCAGCGGCCGCCCGGTGGTTATCGGCGGGCTGGCCTGGGACCGCCTCGCGGCGAACGAAAAAAGCCCGCTCAAAGGCACGCTGCTCGAGAAATGGCTGTCGTCGCGCGACCGCGAAACCGAATCGCGGCAACTGCTGATCGTGATTACGCCGTGGGAGGTGGTGGTATGAGTGCGTACCGGCCGGGCGCCGCCGTCACGATAGACGGCCGGCGTTGTGCGGTGTTGCACGACGCGGTCGCGCACACGCTGCCGCCGGGCGACGACGTCGTGGTGCTCGACCGCCTCGACCGCAAGATGGTGTATTGCGCTTTGTCGGAACTCGAGCGCACCCGCAAGCGCCACCCGGGGTTGCCGGCCTACGGCTTCTGGCAGATCCTGCTGCATTCGGGGCTGGCGGATAAAGCCGCACGCCTGCAAGCGGTTTACTTCGAGGGCAAAGACGGGCAGTACTTGTATCAGGACGCGATCGCTTTCACCGGAGAGATCCGCAACGGCGTGCCGATTGCGAACGGTGGCTACGCACTCGACTCGGGCGCGTTGCGCGAGATCGCCTGCGAGATTCGGGAACTGCGCTTGCCGCGTGCGGCCGCACTGTCTTTTGAGGAACGCGAGCGCGAACGCACCGCCCGCAAGGTCCGGTTCGTGCTGCGCCTGACCGCGGCGGCGGTGTTTCTCGGGGTTGCGATGTTCACCTACGACGGCAAGCGCCGCGTTGCTGAGGCCGACCGGCAGACCGCGCGCGCCGCGCTCGAAATGCGCGTTGAAGCGCTCGCGGCACGCCGGGACGCGCTGCAGGGGCAACGCATCGGCGCGTGGCCGGATCAGCGCCGCACGCTTGACCGGTTGTTGCATTTCGCCGTCGCGTTTGAAAAGTTCACCCTCGCGGAGACCCCGCTGGAGCGTTCGGCGTTTGCAGCGCAGACGCCGGAGCAAGGCGTGTCTCTGTCGCCGCTCGCCGCGACAATCGTCAACGACATCAAGCACCGCCGCGACGGCTCGCTGACGCTGCGCTGGAGCGGTTCCCGATGAAGATGCAGGGGCAACGCATCGGCGCGTGGCCGGATCATTGCCGCACGCTCGACCATCTGCTGCATTTCGCCGTCGCGTTTGAAAAGTTCACCCTCGCGGAGACCCCGCTGGAGCGTTCGGCGTTTGCAGCGCAGACGCCGGAGCAGGGCGTGTCTTTGTCGCCGCTCGCCGCGACAATCGTCAACGACATCGAGCACCGCCGCGACGGCTCGCTGACGCTGCGCCGGAGTGGTTCCCGATGAAGATGCAGGAGCAACGCATCGGCGCGTGGCCGGATCAGCGCCGCACGCTTGACCGGTTGCTGCATTTCGCCGTCGCGTTTGAAAAGTTCACCCTCGCGGATATCCCGCTGGAGCGTTCGGCATTTGCAGCGCAGACGCCGGAGCAAGGCGTGCCTCTGTCGCCGCTCGCCGCGACAATCGTCAACGACATCGAGCACCGCCGCGACGGCTCGCTGACGCTGCGCCGGAGCGGTTCCCGATGAAGATGCAGGGGCAACGCATCGGCGCGTGGCCGGATCAGCGCCGCACGCTTGACCCTCTGCTGCATTTCGCCGTCGCGTTTGAAAAGTTCACCCTCGCGGAGACCCCGCTGGAGCGTTCGGCGTTTGCAGCGCAGACGCCGGAGCAGGGCGTGTCTTTGTCGCCGCTCGCCGCGACAATCGTCAGCGGCATCGAGCACCGCCGCGACGGCTCGCTGACGCTGCGCCGGAGTGGTTCCCGATGAAAATATTGCCGCTGCTGGTGTTCGCCGCCGCCGCGGGAGTCGGCAGCGGCGTGATGTCTTTCAAGTACGTGTCGCAACTCAACTACGACAACGTCGTGCTCACGCTGCGGGTGAATCACCTCGAGCGCGAAGTTTCGGGTTTGCGCAAGGCGCGGCGCGAGGCCGCCGCCAAAGCCGGGACGCGCGCGTCGGTCTTTGAGCCAGGCGACCGCCGTGCGCGCCCGTCGGCGCTGCGCCGGAGCCGCCGATGAAATCGCTGCTGCTGTTGGTGCTGGCGGGCGCGGCGGGGATTGCCGCCGGCACCGCGCTGCTGGTGCTGAAGCCGCCGCCGAGCGACGACGCCGATGCGCTTGCGTTGCAGATGGGCCGTCTCGAATACGAAGTCGGGCAGTTGCAGCGGCACCCGACGGCGGTGCCGACCCACGACCGCTGGCGGCGGCTCAAGCATCATCTCGACACTTACGAAAACCTGACGTTCAACCCGTTGCCGCCCGACCAGGTTGGCAGGCCCGAGTTCGGCGGCGAGCAGTGGGGCGGGGTGATGAGCGGGCCGACGCTGGACCTGCTGCTCGCCGCGCGCATCGCGCAAACGCTGGTGCCGGTGCACTTCGACCGCGTCGCGGTCAAGGACGACGCGGCGCAGATGACTTTTTACGTGCTCGGCGCGAAGGAGGATTGAGATGCGCCCGACGGCAACCGCATTGACGGCGTGGCTGTCGCTCGCGTGCCCGTGCGCACACGCCGCGGCGCCGGCGCAGGCGGTCTCGGCGCGCAGGAGGATTGAGATGCGCCTGGCGGCAACCGCATTGACGGCGTGGTTGTCGCTCGCGTACCCGTGCGTGCACGCCGCGGAGCCGGCGCAGGCGACGACCCACGCGGCGGTCGTGCTGTACGCGGCCGACGCGCCGCCGCCGTTGCGGCATCCGGCCGCGGCGCAATTACAGACCGGCGAGGTCGCGGCGTTGCTCGATCATCTGCAAAGCCAGCACGTTTATTTGAAGCATCTTGAAAACGTGCGCCGCGCGCTCGAGAAGGAGTTGTCGATCGTCAGACTCAGGCACGAGTGCGGCCTCCTCGGCAGCGCCTGCACCGGGCGCGGCATCGCCGAGCAGCCCCCGCCCGAAGAACCGCCGCCCGCGCCGGAGCAGACGCCGCCCGCAGCGGTGCCGCCGTCGCCCGCGCCGCCGCTGCAGCCGTTGCTGCAGCCGTCGCCGCCGGCGGGCGAATTGCCGACCGTCGCCGGGGTTTACCGCGGGGCCGCGTCGCTGGTCTATCGCGGGCGCCGCGTCGAAGTGCGCGAGGGCGGGAAAGTCGGGCCGTTCACGGTGACTGCGGTCACGCTCGACCGGGTCGAGATCAACGGGCCGGAGGGGACGACGACGCTGCCGGCGCAGTGGCGCACGCCGGCGGCGCCCGCGGTGATCTACGAGACCCGCGAGTTTTAGGCGGACTCGGCCATGCAGGCGAAGTTTCAGGCACTGATCGCGAGGCTGTCGCGTATGCACGCGATGCCTGCGACGGTTGCGGCCGCGACCTGCCCGCCGTCGCCGCAGCAGACCGTCTCGAAATTGCTCGATATGGGCGTTCCGCCCGCGGCGTTGACGCAGGCGCTCGCCGAGGTGTTCGCTTATCCGGTTTACGACCCGCAACGCCACGGTGAGTTTGCGCACGCCTGCAAGCGCGGGCGCTGGGGCTACGTCGGCGGCGTGTTGTTCATCGCCTGCCCTTTCGACAGCAGTTTGCAGCCTGCGGTGCTGCTGCCGCCCGACGCTTACCGCGATTTCACCGGCTTCGGCCTGCTGCCGGTCAGCGGCGAGCAGGAGGACGCCGGTGCCGAGAGTTACGACCGCGCGCAGGCGGAGAAGGTCATCCGCCGCTGGCTCGAGCGCGCCGTCGCGCGCAGCGCGACCGACCTGCATATCGCGCCGTTGACCGCCAAGTACGTCCGCGTCAGGACGCGGGTTGACGGGCAGTTGCAGACGCTCGACGAGATCCCGATGAGCAGCGAGGAAACCAGTTACCGGTTTGTATCCAACATGCTGCTGAAAATGATGAACTGCGCGACCGGCAGTTTTATCCGGCCGGTTGACGGGCGCTTTGAATACCAGGCGCGCGGGCGCTGCATCGAAGTGCGCGCCGCGATGCGCCCGGTCAGCGTCCAGGGGACGCCTTCGCAGGCTTTTTATCTGCGGTTCTTCGGCGTGCACGACGCCGGCAGCCTTAAATTCTCGGCGCTCGGGTTTTCCGCGTGCGTGCAAGCGGTGTTCGCCGACGTCAGGCGTCTGAACCAGGGCCTGGTGCTGCTCACCGGGCCGACCGGTTCGGGCAAATCAACGACCTTGTACGCCAACCTTGCGAAGATCGTCGGCGACGAGCCGTGGCGGTCGGTGCAAACGCTCGAAGACCCGGTCGAACTCGACGTGCGCGGCATCGATCAGACCCAGATCAACGAAGACGTCGGCATGGGCTTTCACGACGGCCTGAAGGCGCTGATGCGCAGCGACGTCGACGTGATCCTGGTCGGCGAGATCCGCGACCCCGAGACCGCGAGGCTCGCGGTGCGCGCGAGCCTGACCGGGCATCTGGTGTTCGCGACGGTGCACGCGCGCGACGCGCTGTCCGCGGTTGAGCGGGTGCTCGATCTCGGCGTCAACGTCAAGGCGCTGGCGCTGGTGCTGGCGGCGGCGTTCGCGCAAAGGCTGGTGCGCGGGGTGTGTTCCGCGTGTTCGGACGAGATCGCCTTTGCAAAGTATCCCGAACGCGACCGTTACACCGACCTGTTCGCGCCGGCGGACCCGCTCAAGGTCGCGCGCGCGGAGGGCTGCGCGGCGTGCCACCGGGGTTACCGCGGCCGCCGCGTCGTGATCGAGTGCGTGCGCGTCAGCCGGGCGCTGGCGCGGGCGATTGCGGTCGGAGACGGCGTCGCCGATTTCGAAAAGATCATCGCGCGCGAAGGCGGCGAGACGCTGTGGCAAAACGCGGCGTCTTTGATCAAGCGCGGCGCCACCACGCTCGCCGAATGTGAAAGGCATTTGTCGCTGCGCCGGCGGCGCGGGCGCGCCGCCGGCGAAGACGATCTTTCGGCACGGGATTTTTCGAACGAGGCCGTGCAACCGGCCGCACAACCGGTCCCGCAACCGGCCGCCGGCAGCGGCGGTTGAGGCGGCCATCCATCATTATGTCCAAGCGAGGAAAAAATCATGAAAAAATCAATCGCGCCCGCGAGGCGCAAGCAGCGTCAGCGCGGGTTTTCAATACTCGAAATCCTGATCGCGACCGTGTTGATCAGCCTGCTGGTCGCAAGTGGCCTTTATTACGCCAACATCGGCGACAAGGCCGCCACGGTCGACATCGCGGCGTCGAAAGCCGCACTCGTCGTGCGCTTCCCTGAAGCGGTAATGACGGTGTACGCGCAAAGTCAAACGCTCGTCGGCACCACCGCCCAGAACCTGATCGATACCGGTTCGGTTCAGCGGGGTGTGCCGCTGGCGTGGACGGTCGCCGGCAGTTCCAATGCGCCGACGCCGAACACGCTGAGCGTCAGCCTGACGTTCGGCACCAATAGTGCGGCGGAGGCGATGGAGACGTATCTGGACAACAACCTGGATACGACGATGGTCAGTGAGGCCGGCGTTGACGCCACCAACGACAAAGTTCTGACGGTCAAGTACGAGATTTAACGATGGCTGCATGGACGATTCAATATTGGGGTGACGACGGCCTGCGCGGGAAGGCGGTTGCGGCGGTCTCGAAGTCCTCGGCGTTGGCGCTCGCAAACGTGCCGCCGTCGAGGGTGGTGAAGATTGAGCGCCGCCTCACCGCCCCGTCTTTTTGCGGGCGCTGGTCCGCGCCCGCGGCGAAGATCCAGATGGTGCTTCTGGCGCGCGCGCTGGCGCTGTTCGCCGGCGGCGGCGCGGGCTTGGTTAACAACCTGATCACGTCGTTGCCGGAGTTGCGGCGGTTGGCGCGCAAGCGCGCCGAGATTTTGCGCGACGATCTCGAATTCAGCGCGAAACTGCGCGGGCTTGAGTTCGCCCCCGAAATCGTCTCGATCATCGAGGCCGGGGAGAAGACCGGGCGGTTGACGCAGGCGCTGGAGACCGCTTTGACCTATCTCAAGCAGAACACCGAGATCGCGCAGCAGAACTCGAAGCAGTTTGCATTCGGGGTGCTGCTGATCGCCGCGAGTTTGTCGCTGTTCTTTTCATTGCCGCTGCTGCTTGCCGAGCCGATAGATACGCTGCGCAATTTGCGCGACGTTCGGGTCACCCTGACGCCGGCGACCTACGTGTTGTTGTTCGTCAACGCCATGGTCACGGATTACTGGTGGCTGCTGTGCGCGGGCGGCGCCGGCGCATCTTTCGCGGTGTGGAGATATCGCCGCGCGTTGTCGCGCGTGCCGCCGTTCAGCGTGTTCGGCAGCCTCGAGAAAACCCGGCGGTCGATCCGCTTTTTGATCGTGTGGCGCGCGTTCCGCGTCGCGGGCATTCCGCTTGAAGAGCAGGCGGCGACGCTCACCTCCGCGCTCGGCGCGGCGGCGTCGGCGCGGATGTTCGAACGCCTGCGGCGCGGGGAGTCGCTGACCGACACGCTCGACCGGCGCTTTTTCAGCGCAACTTTGACGCTCGCGGTCGAGGGCTTGTCGCAGGTCGGGGTCGAGCCGTTTCTGAAAATCGTGGACCTGCTCCTGACGTCGCTGCGTGAGGAGCAGCAGGCGGGGGCGGCGCGGGTCGCGGCCGTGATGTACGCCTGCGGGGCGGGGTTGACGATAGGCACGATCGCCTTGCTCGCCCTCGGCCTGATCTTTCCGATCATGGGCGCTTCGGCGGGAGCGTTGTGAGATGCGCGGGTTCACCGCCGTCGAAGTGCTCGTCGTGCTGGCGTTGCTGAGCGCGCTCTACGCGTTCGCGTTCTTCAATTTTGACGCACGTCGCCATACGGCGGCATTCGAAGCGAGCGTGGTGCAGGCGCGGCTGTGGGCCGACGCCGCTGAGGTCGAGCGCCGCGGCGGCGTATTGCTGCCCGGCCGCGGCGACGTCGCCGCGCTGCTCAGGCGCCGCGCGGCGCCCGCGCGCACGCCGTTCGGCGGCCCTTACCGCGTTACCGCGACGACGCACGCCGCGGTGGTGTCGTTTGACGCGCCGTTCGCGGCGGGTGGCGCCGGTGTTTTGTATCTCGCGCCGAGCGTGTTCGCGCCGACCGCGCCGATGCGGGAGAAGGCGCTGCTGTATCAGGAGGCGGTGCGGTGAAGATTTTTTCGGCAAGGCCGGCTTCCAGTCCGAAGTGCGGCCCGGGGAAGCAGGGCAGGGCGCTGAAGATCACCCGGTTATCAAGGGGGAATCGGCCGGGCTGCGCCCGGCCGGTGGGAGGAAAGGCACAAGACGACGCAGGCGGACCTCAGCGGATGACGGGCCCACGCCGCGCTTCAGCCCTGAAGCCGGCGAGGCGCGCGTGCGGGTTCACTTTGCTCGAGATGTTGGTGGTGATGCTGGTGTTGAGCCTGCTCGCGACCGGCTATTACGGGCCGCAACTGCTGGCCGAGACCCGGCGGATAAAACGGGTGCAGGCGGACGTGATCGCGCAGGAAATGGCGTCGCTCGGCGCCGCCGCGCAGGCGTATGCGCTCGCGCACGCCGGCGCCTGGCCGCGCGAGGGGCACGACTGCCGGCAGGCTTACCGGGAACTGGACGAGCGGCTGCCGCAGGCGGCGTTCAGCCGTGACACCGCTTTCTATCGGGGTGCCGCCGCCGTTGCCGTGCCGTTTACGGTCGCCGGCGAGCCGGCGCATCTCGGGCGTTATTACTTTGACTGCGCCGAGAATCCGCCCGGTGACCGGCCTTTGTTCCGGGTGCGCCTGATGCTCGGCGAAGACACCGCGGCGTGGACCGAATACATTGCGAATCAATTGCCGAACTCGGCCGTGACCGGCGGCGCCGACGTTCTCGGCCTCGAGGTCGGCTGGCCGGAGGCGGCGGCGCTGCCGGCGCTCGACGCCTTTGTCGCCAAAAGCGATCCGGTGTTCGAGGCGGACATTGACGCGGGGGGCAATTCGATCTTTGACGCCGGCGAGGTCATTCTGAGCAGCGGGCAGACGCTCGCGAGTTCGCTGCAGTACGCGGGCATCGCCGCCCCCGGCAACGACGTGGACAAGCCGGACTGCCCCCCGGGGCTGGCGCCGCAAGTGGTGACCGTGCCGGTTGAAATGAGCCATGCCGACGCGCAGCCGATCACTTATTTCAGAACTTACGCGCAGGAGTTCGGCACTTTCTGGCGCGTAAGAAGCGCCGTTTACGGCAGCGAAAGCGAATCCGCAAACGCCCGCGCACACGTGCGCGTCGGCGTTTTCACTTTGTGTTCATAAGGAGGTTTTTCCAATGCGTACCAATACCGCTAAATTGATTTCCATCGGCGCCGGATTGCTGGCGTGCGGGTGGGTGGGCGGCTCGGACTTGAACGTGCCGTCTCTCGGGGGCTGCGTAGCGCAGTTACCGGAGGAAGGGGAGTTCGCGATCAAGATCTGCGAGGCGCGGCGCGCGCGCGCCCTGATGACGGTCAGAGGGAGCGGCAGGTGCGCGGGGACGTCGCGTGTGACGGGAGGGCGGATCCACTGCAGCAAAAGCGATTCATCGTCCGGCCGGGCGGATACGGGGACGGCGTTCGCGCCGTATCACGTGACCCTGAACTCACCGGTCTCGATCGGCAGCATCGAGGCTTTTTACGCCGGCAGAAACGCCGGGGAGAGCAGCCGTCTCCGGGTCATCCGCAACCGCAACGGGCGTCTCGAGATCAAAGACAGAGTCGTCTCCGGCACCGCCGTGACCTGCACGATTTCGGCGAAATCGAACCGCTGCAGCGTCGGCAGTACCGGCAGGAACGGTGCCCGCGCCGTGCGCCAATATACGCTGGGGTTGGACGGCGTGCGGGTCACGGGTTATACGCAGAGCAGGTCTTGCGTAAGAATAGCCTGCCCAATCGCCACATGTATCTATAAGTGCTCTTTGGGTTCGCACCAGGAAACCGTGCCGCAGTTGCACCTGTGGAATTGAGACGTCACTCGGCGGCGTGCGGGCGCTTCTGTTTTATTGCGCAAAGTGTTATGTTGCGCGTGCGAGTCGGCTGAACGGCCGCCGCCCGGCCGCGGCCGGGCGGAGGAAAGTCCGGGCTCCGCAGGGCAGGGTGCCAGGTAACGCCTGGAGAGCGTGAGTTCATGGAAAGTGCCGCAGAAAACAAACCGCCCGGCTTCGCCGGGTAAGGGTGAAACGGTGCGGTAAGAGCGCACCGCGCCGGTGGTAACACCGGTGGCAGGGCAAACCCCACCCGGTGCAAGGCTGAATAGGGAAGCCGTCCCGGTTTCGGGATCCGTGCCGCCTGCACGGCGGGCTTCCGGGTAAGCCGCACGAGGCGCGTGGCGACGCGCGTCCCAGATGGATGGCCGTTCTCGACAGAACCCGGCTTACAGGCCGGCTCGTTCCTTTAACCTGCATTTCTCAGAGAATGCAGGTTAACCCGCTGAATTAAAAAGCCTTTTCTTCCCCTGTCCCGGGTTTTCCCGGTGGTTTTTGCCACACTATGCAAAAAAGTGGTAAAAAATAGTATTCTAGGCGTGATCAGTGGGGATTAGTGGGAGCGATTTGCGTGGCAGTTCCGATATTCAAGAGCGTCCATCCGCTTAGCGTCGACGCCAAGGGACGTCTGGCGATGCCTTCAAGGTACCGCGAGGTACTGCACGAGCATTGCCGGGGACAGTTGGTCATCACCGGCGACCGCGACGGTTGCCTGCTGATCTATCCGGCGCCGCAGTGGCCGCAAATCGAACGGCAGTTGCTGAAGTTGCCGAACTTCAACAAGCAGGCGCGTTTTATGCAAAGGATCGTTCTCGGGTACGCGACCGAATGTGTAATGGATTCGCACGGTCGTTTCCTGCTGCCGCCGGCGCTGCGCGAATTCGCGCAGGTCGGCAAGCAAGCCGCCCTGATCGGACAGGGGCACAAGTTCGAGTTGTGGGACCATCAACAGTGGATCAAACAGCGGGACACCTGGATGAAAGAGGAAAGTGACACAAAGGACGTGCACGAGGTTCTAGAAGAAGTTCGCCTGTAAGTGGACGATGGCCGGTCTCACGCGATGGCACAGGCAAACGGCAGCGGGCACCGGCCGGTGCTGCTCGCCGCGGTGCTCGACGGCCTGCGCGTCGCCCGCGACGGCTGCTACGTTGACGCCACCTACGGGCGCGGCGGTCACAGCGGCGCGATCCTCGAGCGCCTCGGTCCGCACGGCCGCCTGTTCGCGTTCGACAAAGACCCCGAGGCCTGCGCCGACGCGCGCGCGCGCTTCGCGCACGACCCGCGCTTTGAGATCCGCCACGGCGCGTTCACCCGCATCGCGGAGTTGTCGGAGGCCGGGATGACGGCGCGGGCGGACGGCGTTTGCTTCGATCTCGGCGCGTCTTCGCCGCAATTCGACAATGCCGCGCGTGGTTTCAGTTTCATGCGCGACGGGCCGCTCGATATGCGGATGGACCCCGGCGCGGGCGTCGCCGCGGCGGACTGGCTCAACACCGCGCCGGCAAAAGAGATCGAGCGCGTGCTGAAGGAATATGGAGAAGAACGCCGGGCGGCGAAGATCGCCCGAAAAATCGCCGCGGCCGTTGCGAGTGGTTCCCCCCTCCGGACCACTTCGGCATTGGCGAACCTGGTTGCGAGTGTGTCGGGCCCCCGGGTTGCCGGCAAAGACCCGGCCACTCGCACTTTTTTGGCGTTCAGGCTTTATCTCAACCGCGAACTTGAGGACTTGCGCGAAGCGCTCGCCGCGGTGCCCGTGCTGTTGCGCCGCGGCGGGCGTCTCGCGGTGATCAGTTTTCACTCCCTCGAAGACCGCATCGTCAAGCGCTTCATCCGCGCCCACGCCGCGCCGCGGCGCTCGCCCGTCACCGGCCAGGCGCTGCCCGGCGCCGCCGCGGTGTTGCGCGCGATCGGCAAGCCGGTGCGCGCCGACGCCGCCGAAGTCGCGGCCAACCCGCGCGCGCGCAGCGCGTTGTTGCGCGTGGCGGAGAAACTGTGAACACGGGGCGGCGGTGATGTCGCGCCGGCACGCGTGGTTGACGGCGGCGCTGGCGGCCGCGGTGATCGCCTCGTCTTTCGGCGTGGTGACGGTGCGCCATCACGTGCGCATGGCGTTCATGCACTCCGAGCAACTGCTTGAAGAGCGCGACGATTTGATCCTGCGCTGGGAAAGCCTGCAACTCGAGTACGCCGCGTTGCGCACCGAAGGGCGGGTCGAAGCCGTGGCCAAGGAGCGGCTCGGCATGAGCGCGCCCGCGCGCGACGAAATAGTGACCTTGATCGTGGAGCACGGGCGTGATCTCGACGCGCGCTAGCACGGCCGGCGGGCCGACCAGCGGCAAGCGGCGGCTTTTCGCGTTGCTCGTATTCGTCGCGGCGGCGCTGGCGTTACTCGCCCGCGCGGTTCAGTTGCAGCACTACCAGCAGGAAAGGCTGCAGGGCCAGGCCGACGCCCGCCAGTTGCGCAGCGTCGCAATCCCGGCGCACCGCGGCATGATCACCGACAGGAACGGCGAGCCGCTCGCAATCAGCACGCCGGTGTACGCCGCGTGGGTTGACCCCGGCGGATTTGATTTCGCCGGCGCCGCGACCGCGCGCCTCGCGGCGGCGCTCGGACTCGACGCGGCGGCGTTGCGCGCGCGCCTCGAACGCAGAAAGGGAAAGCGTTTCGTCTATGTCAAGCGCCAGTTGGAGCCCGGCGTCGCGGAGAAAGTGCGGGAGTTGGAGCTGGCGGGGGTTGACCTGCTGCGCGAGCACCGGCGCTTTTACCCGATGAGCGAAGCCGCGGCGCATCTGATCGGGGCGACCAACCTCGACGATGCCGGCATCGAAGGCATCGAAAAGCAGTTCGACCGGATCTTCAGGGGCGTGCCGGGCAAAAAGCGCGTGCTGCGTGATCTCCACGGGCGCGCGGTCGAGCACGTCGAATTGATCTCGCCGCCGAAGCCGGGCAAGCGTCTGGCGCTGACGATCGATCGCAATATCCAGTACCACGCCTACCGCGCGCTTAAAACCGCGATGAAAAAACACCGTGCGCGGGCGGCGGCGGCGGTGCTGCTCGACGCGCGCAGCGGCGAGATCCTGGCGCTCGTCAACCAGCCTTCGTTCAATCCGAATACGCGCGACTTCATTCCCGAGCATCGGCGCAACCGGGTGCTGACCGACGAGTTCGAGCCGGGTTCGACGATCAAGCCGTTCGTCGCCGCGGCTTTGCTCGACGGCGGTTACGCCGCGGTCGACACCGCGGTCGACACCGCGCCCGGCTATTACAAGGTCGCGGGCAAGCCGATCGCCGACCTCAACAACTACGGCACGCTGACGCTGCCTGAGATCATCGTCAAGTCGAGCAACGTCGGCATCAGCAAAGCGGCGCTCGCGATTCCCGCCGAACAATTGTGGGAAATTTTCCGCAAACTCGGGTTCGGACAAACTCTCGGCACCGGTTTTCCGGGCGAAGCCTCCGGCAAACTGCCGCACCACCTCGACTGGCGCGATCTCAATCAGGCGGTGATGTCTTACGGCTACGGTCTGTCGGTCTCGCTGCTGCAACTCGCCCACGCTTACAGCGTGTTCGCCAACGACGGCCGGCGCCCGCCGCTGAGCTTGGTCAGGGCCGCGCACGCGCAGCCGACGGTGCGGGTGTTCAAGCCCGGCACGGTGCGCGTGATGAAAGAGATCCTCGAACGGGTCGTCGCCGGCGGGGGCACCGGCGCCCGCGCCAAGGTGCGCGGCTTTACCACCGCCGGCAAGACCGGAACCATCCATAAGAACCGCGGCGGCGTGTATATAGAGGAAGAGTACTTGTCGCTGTTCGTCGGTTTCGCGCCGGTCGCCAATCCGCGCCTGGTCGCGGCGGTGGTGATCGACACGCCGGCGAGCGGCGAGTATTTCGGGGGCGCGGTCGCGGCGCCGGTGTTTTCCGAGATCATGCAGGACGCACTGAGGCGTCTCGGCGTGCCCCACGACGAGATCTCCCCCCGGATGCGCGAACGTGCGCGCTACACGCTGGCAGATGAATGAGCGTTGCGGCCAACCCCGGCCCCGCGGAGTTGTCGGTGCTGCTTGACGGGCTGACCGCCGCTGCGCCGGGCGGAGTGCGGGTTCACGGTCTGGCCGGGCACAGCGGGGAGGTGCGTGCGCGCGATCTGTTCATGGCGTTGCGCGGGCGTCGTTGCGACGGCCTTGATTTTTTGCCCGAGGCGGTCGCGCGCGGCGCCGCCGCCGCCGTTTGCGACGCCGCCGCGCCGGGCGTCGCGCGCGCCGCCGGCGAGATCCCGGTGGTGCCGGTGGCGGAACTCGCGCGCAAGGCCGGCGTCATCGCCGACCGCTTCTTTAAGCACCCGTCCGCGCAGATGCGGATCATCGCCGTGACCGGCACCGACGGCAAGACGTCGGTCGCGCATTTCATCGCTGAAGCGCTGCATCTCAGGCACGGTGCCTGCGGTCTGATCGGCACGCTCGGTTGCGGGCGTTTCGGCGCACTGCGCGAGAGCGGGATGACGACGCCCGACGCGCTCCGCCTGCACCGCGAATTGCACGCCCTGCACGCGCGCGGCGTCGGCGCGGCCGTCGTCGAGGCGTCTTCCCACGGCCTCGATCAGGGGCGTCTCGCCGGCGTCGAAGTGGACGTCGCGGTGTTCACCAACCTCGGTCGCGACCATCTTGATTATCACGCCTCGCGCGAGGATTACGCCGCGGCCAAGGAGAGGCTGTTCGCGCGCGGCGCGCTCAGCCGCGCGGTGATCAACGTCGGCGACCCGTTCGGGCGCGAACTCGCGCGGCGCTGCCGCCGCCATTGCGAAGTGACGAGTTACGCGCTCGCCGCCGCCGCCGACGTCACCGCCACGGTCGCCGCCGGCACGCACGGTCTCAAACTCAAGGTGTGCGCGCGCGGCGTGACGGTCGCGTTCGACAGCCCGCTGCTCGGGCGTTTCAACGCCGCCAATCTGCTCGCGGCGTTCGCGGCGCTGACGGCGCAGGGCGCGTCGCCCGCACAAGCCGCGTCTTTGCTTGCGCGCGTACAGCCGGTGCGCGGGCGCATGCAGCGCCTCGCCGCCGGCGGCCGGTGCGCGGTGGTTGATTATGCGCATACGCCCGCCGCGCTGGAAAACGCGCTGAGCGCGTGCCGCGAGATCACCGCGGGCCGCTTGCTATGCGTGTTCGGCTGCGGCGGCGACCGCGACCGCGGCAAGCGCGCGCTGATGGGCGAGGTCGCTTCGCGTCTCGCCGACGTCGTGGTGCTCAGCGACGACAACCCCCGGCGCGAAGACCCGGCGCGCATCGTCGCCGACGTCCGGCGCGGCGTTGGCGCGGGTGCCGCGGTCGAGGTGATCCACGACCGCGAACGGGCGATCCGCCGCGCGCTGGCCCTCGCCGCGCCCGGCGACTGCGTCGCCGTCGTCGGCAAGGGGCACGAAACTTGCCAGATTGTCGGCGCCCGGCGCCTGCCGTTCGACGACGCCGACGTGGTGCGCCGCGCACTCGCGGAGACCGCGGCGTGAGTTGGCTGACGCTCAGCGAGATCAGTGCGATGTCCGGCGGCGCGCTGTGCGGCGAGGACTGCGCGGTGCACGGCGTCGGCCTCGACAGCCGCACGTTGGGCAAGCGGGCCTTGTTCGTCGCGCTGCGCGGCGAGGGCCGCGACGGTCACGATTTCGTCGCGGCGAGCGCTGCGCACGGCGCCGCGGGCGCGATGGTCGAGCGCGAAGTGAATGTGCCGCTGCCGCAGATCCTGGTCGAGAACACCTTCGCCGGGCTTTCCGATTTCGCCGCCGCGTGGCGCCGGCGCTGCCGCCCGACGATGGTCGCGCTGACCGGCAGCAACGGCAAGACCACGACCCGGGCGATGCTGGTGTCGGTGCTTGAGCGGCGGCTGAACGTGCTCGCGACGCGCGGCAACCTCAATAATCACCTCGGTGTGCCTTTGACTTTGCTCGCCTTGCGCAAGGAGCACGCGGCCGCGGTGGTCGAACTCGGCGCCAACCGTCCGGGTGAAATTCTGCGCCTCGGCGAATTGGTGCGGCCGGCGGTGGCCGTGGTGCTCAACGCCGGGCCCGCGCATCTCGCAGGCTTCGGCAGCGTCGGCGGCGTCGCGCGCGCCAAAGGCGAGTTGTTCGAATGTCTCGCCGCCGACGGCGTCGGCATCGTTAACGCCGACGACGCTTATTGTGAATACTGGCGCGGCCTGCTTGAGCGTCGCCGCACGCTCAGCTTCGGGCTCGACCGCACCGACGTTGACGTCGGCGGGCGGGTTTTGCGCGACGCTGCCGAGATTACGATCGCGGGCGAGACGCGGCGTCTGCGGCCGGCGCTGCTCGGCAGGCACAATCTGTGCAACGCGCTGGCCGCCGCCGCGGTCGCGCACAGCCTCGGTGTGAGTTTTGACGACGTTGTCGCGGGTCTTGAGGCGGTGCGGGCGGTGCCCGGACGCCTGTGCGCGGTCGCGGGCATCGGCGGCGCGCAACTCATAGACGACAGTTACAACGCCAATCCCGGCTCGCTCGCCGCCGCGCTCGAGGTCCTCGGGCGGTGCGGCGGCGAGCGCTGGCTGGTGTTGGGCGACATGGCCGAACTCGGCGACGGCGCCGTGCGCCGGCACACCGAGGCGGGCACTGCCGCCGCGCACGGCGGCGTCACGCGCCTGTTCACGCTCGGCGCCCTGGCGCGCGCCGCCGCGGACGGTTTCGGCGACGGCGCCGAGTGTTTTGACACGTGCGCGGCGCTGTGCGAGTGCCTCGTGCCGGCATTGCGCGAAACCGCCGGCGTCACGTTGCTGGTCAAAGGCTCGCGCGCGGCGCGCATGGAAAGGGTGGTGCGGGCGCTCGCGGCGCCGCCCGGGGAGGCCGGCGGATGTTGATGTACCTCGCCGAATACCTGACCCGGTTTCACGGCGGGTTCAACGTGTTTCAGTACATCACGCTGCGCGGCGTGCTCGGCGTGCTGACCGCGCTGCTCGTCAGTTTTATCGCGGGACCGTTCATCATCTCCAAACTCACGCGGCTGCGGATCGGGCAGCACGTCCGCGGCGCAGGCCCGAAGTCGCACCTGGTCAAGCACGGCACGCCGACGATGGGCGGGATGCTGATCTTGACCGCGGTGGGGCTGAGCACCGTGCTGTGGGCCGACGTTTGCAACCGCTACGTGTTCGTCGCGTTGTCCGTGTTGTTGTTGTTCGGCGTCATCGGCGGCGTTGACGACGTGCTCAAACTGCGCCGCGGCAGCAGCCGGGGCTTGGCGATCCGGCATAAGTTCCTGCTGCAATCCGTGGCCGGCGCGCTTGTCGTGATCGCGCTTTACCGCACCGCGGAGTCGCCGGTGGAGAC
Organism: Candidatus Oxydemutatoraceae bacterium; assembly: GCA_965211995.1. GTDB lineage: Bacteria > Pseudomonadota > Gammaproteobacteria > Poriferisulfidales > Oxydemutatoraceae > CAYFZO01. The sequence goes on along the minus strand of OZ243040.1, from coordinate 1,158,853 downwards.
GCAATTGGTCGTGCCGTTCATCAAGGACCTGCTGATCGACATGGGGCCGTGGTTCATGCTGCTTGCCTACTTCACGGTGGTCGGCTCGAGCAACGCGGTCAACCTGACCGACGGCCTCGACGGCCTCGCGATCATGCCGACCGTGCTGATCGCGGCGGCGCTGAGCATCTTCGCCTACGCCAGCGGGCACGCGGCTTTTTCGGACTACCTCGCGATCCCGCATCTGCCGATGGCCGGCGAACTCGTGGTTTTCTGCGGCGCGATCGTCGGTGCGGGACTCGGGTTCTTGTGGTTCAACACCTATCCGGCGCAGGTGTTCATGGGCGATATCGGCTCGCTCGCGCTCGGCGCCGCGCTCGGCGTCACCGCGGTGCTGGTGCGTCAGGAACTCGTGTTCGCGGTGATGGGTGGGATCTTCGTGATCGAGACGCTGTCGGTGGTCATTCAGGTCGCGTCGTACAAGATGACCGGCAACCGGGTGTTCCGGATGGCGCCGATCCATCATCATTTTGAATTGCACGGCTGGGCCGAGCCGAAAGTCATCGTGCGCTTTTGGATTATTACGGTGATCCTGGTGCTGGTCGGCCTCGCCACTTTGAAGATCAGGTAGCGGCGATGCACGCTGACGCGCCAAGAACGCTGATCGTCGGGCTCGGGGAAACCGGCGCTTCGGTCGCGCGGTTTTTGCAGCGGCGCTCAATCCCGTTCGCGGCCGCCGACAGCAGGCGCCGCCCGCCGGCCTACGACGAGTTCAAGCGGCGCCACCCGCGGGCCGAAGTCCGTCTCGGCGACTTCGACGAGGATTTCTTTCTCGCCGCCGGCGACGTCGTGCTGAGCCCCGGGGTGCCGCTGAAGACCCCGGCGGTGCAAAGCGCGCTCGCGGCGGGGATCCCGGTGGTCGGCGACGTCGAGTTGTTTGCGCGCGAGATTGCCGCCGGCGCCGAACGCAGGCCGGTGATCGCGGTCACCGGCTCGAACGGCAAGAGCACGGTGACGACGCTGGTCGCCGACATGGCCGTGCGCGCGGGTTTGAAAGTGGCGGCGGGCGGCAATCTCGGCCCGCCGGCGCTCGATCTGATCGCAAGCGGCGCCCGCGCCGATCTGTACGTGCTCGAGTTGTCGAGTTTTCAACTCGAAACCACCTCTTCGCTCGCGCCGGCGGCGTCGGTGGTTCTGAACATCAGCGAGGACCACTTCGACCGCTACGCTGCGCTCGCCGACTACGTCAAAGCGAAGCAAGGGGTGCACCGCGGCAGCCGCGCCGTGGTGCTGAACCGCGAAGACGCGCACCCTCTCGATCTCGCGCCCGGCGCAAACGTCGTCAGTTTCGGCCTCGACGCCGCGGCCGGCGGGCGGTTCGGCCTCGTGCAGAGCGGCGACGGCCCGGCGATCGCGTACGGCGCGCAGGCGTGGCTCGCGTGCCGCGATCTCGGGTGCCTGCCCGGCGACAGCGGCGTACTGAACGCGCAGGCGGCGCTCGCGCTGGGCCGCGCCGTCGGCCTGCCGCGCGCGGCGATGCTCGCGGCCTTGCGCGGTTTCAAAGGGTTGCCCCATCGCCTGCAAACGATCGGCACGCTCGACGGCGTCGCCTGGATCAACGATTCAAAAGCGACCAACGTCGCGGCGGCGGCGGCGGCGCTGACCAACGTCGAACGTCCGTGCGTGTGGATCGCCGGCGGCGACGGCAAGGGGGCGGATTTCTCGCCGCTGTACGCGGCCGCGGCGCGCGTGCATACCGCGATCTTGTTCGGGCGCGACGCACCGGCTTTGGCCGACGTTATTTTGAAGACGGCGCGAGTGCAGTTTGCGCGCGACCTCGACGACGCGGTGGCGCGTGCGCGCGCCGCGGCGCATGCGGGCGACTGCGTGTTGCTGTCGCCCGCGTGTTCGAGTCTCGATGCGTTCTCCGGCTACGCCGAAAGGGGCGAGCGTTTTATGCGTGCTTTCGGGGAGTTGGCGGCGTGAACGCGCAGGCGCTGCGCGCGGACGCGCCCAACATCTGGGTGGACGCGCCGATGGCGTGGCTGTTTGCGGCACTCTGCGCGTTCGGCCTGATCATGATCGCGTCGGCCTCGATGGAATTTGCCGACCGCCGCTACGGCGACGCGCTGTATTTCCTCAAGCGTCAGTCGCTGTTCATGCTGTTTGCGGCGATCGCGGCGGTCGCGGCTTATGCGCGCCCGCCCGATTTCTGGTTCCGCAATAGTTTCTACGTGCTCGGCGCGAGCGTCTTGCTGCTGGTCGTGGTGCTGATCCCCGACGTCGGCAGGGAAGTCAACGGCAGCCGCCGCTGGCTCGACTTGCAAGTGTTTACGGTGCAGCCTTCGGAGACGGCCAAACTCGCGGTGATCATCTTTCTGGCCGACTACGTCGCGCGCCGTCGTGAAGAAGTGCGCGCCACCTTCAAAGGCTTCTTCAAACCGCTCGGCGTCGTGTTGCTGCTCGCGCTGCTGGTGTTCCTCGAACCCGACTACGGCGCCGCGGTGCTCCTCGTCGGCGTCGCGCTCGCGTTGCTGTTCCTCGCGGGCGCTAAGATCTGGCAGTCGCTGCTGCTGCTGATCGCCGGCGGCGGCGTCATGGCGGTCGCGGCAGTCGCGGCGCCGTACCGCTGGGAGCGGATCAAGACCTTTCTCGACCCGTGGAGCGCGCAGTTTGAAGGCGGTTATCAATTGACGCAGTCGTTGATCGCGGTCGGCAGCGGCGGCTGGCTCGGTCAGGGACTCGGCGGCGGCATCCAAAAATTGTTCTATCTGCCCGAGGCGCACACCGATTTCATTTTCGCGGTGATCGCCGAGGAACTCGGATTCGTCGGCGTTATCGCAATCGTCGCGGTGTATTTCGGCATTCTGTGGCGCTGCTTTGACGTTGCCGCGCGCGCCGAACGCCGCGGGCTTTGCGCGGGCGCGTTCTTTTGCTACGGCATGGGTCTGTGGATCGGCGCGCAGGCGTTCGTGAACGTCGCGGTGACCATGGGGTTGCTGCCGACCAAGGGCATTACGCTGCCGGCGGTCAGCGTCGGCGGCAGCAGCCTGATGATGGTGTTCGTCGGGCTCGCGATCGTGCAGCGCATCCATTACGAGGCGTGCTGTGAGGACCCGGTGCTGATGCGCCGCTATCGACTGAGGCACGGCGATGCCGGCTGATGAGCGTACACCGACGGTGATGATCGCGGGCGGCGGCACCGGCGGACACGTGTTTCCGGGACTCGCGGTGGCGCAATGTCTGCGTGCGCGCGCGATCGGCGTCGTCTGGCTCGGCGGCGGCGGCATGGAAGCCGAGTGGGTGCCGCGCGCGGGCTTCGCGTTTGAGCGGATTGGCGTCGAGGGTCTCAGGCGCCGCGGCTTGCTGCCGTGGCTGCTCGCGCCGTGGCGGCTGAGCTTCGCGCTGCTGCAAGCGCTCAGGATCCTGCTGCGGCGCAAACCGCGCGTCGTGCTCGGCTTCGGCGGTTTCGCGGCGGGGCCCGGCGGACTTATGGCCGCGGCGCTCGGTATCCCGCTGCTGATCCATGAGCAGAACGCGATCGCGGGGTGGACGAACAAATTGCTCGCGCCGTTCAGCCGGCGCGTTCTGCTCGGATTTCCGGGTGCGCTCGCTCGGCGCAACGCGGAGTACGTCGGCAACCCCGTGCGCGCCGGCTTCGCCGCTTTGCCGGCGCCCGAGGAGCGCCTCGATGGCCGCGTCGGCGCGTTCAGGCTGCTCGTCATCGGCGGCAGCCGCGGCGCCGCGGTGTTCAACCGGGTCGTGCCCGCGGCGCTCGCACGGTTCGCCGCCGCGCGCCGACCGTGCGTCAGGCAGCAGACCGGGCGCGGCAAGATCGAAGCCGCGCGCGCCGCCGCCGCGCGCGCCGGCGTCGAAATCGAATTGTTCGAGTTCACCGACGACATCGCGCGGATGTACGCGTGGGCGGATCTGGTTTTGTGCCGGGCGGGCGCGTTGTCGGTGGCCGAAGTCGCCGCCGCGGGCGCCGCCGCGGTGTTCGTGCCGTACCCGTATTCGGTGGATGACCATCAGACCGCGAACGCGCGCTTTCTGGTCGCGCGCGGCGCGGCGGTGTTGATCTTGGAATCCGAGTTCACGCCGCAGGCGTTCGCCGCCGTGCTCGAGCGGTTTGCCGACTCGCGCGAGGAATTGCTGCGGCTTGCGGTCAACGCGAGAAAGTCGGCGCAGCCGCACGCGGGCGAAGCGGTCGCCGAGTGGTGCGTGCAGGCGATGGAGGGATGATGATCGAGCGCATGGATATGCCCCGGCGGGTGGGCGTTATTCACTTCGTCGGCATCGGCGGCGCCGGCATGAGCGGGATCGCCGAAGTGCTGGCGAATCTCGGCTACGAGGTGCAGGGCTCGGACCTCGCCGACAACGCCGCGGTGCGGCGTTTGCGCGAATTGGGCGTCACGGTTTTCATCGGCCACAGCGCGAGTAACGTGCACGACTGCAGCGTGGTCGTGGTGTCGTCGGCGATCCCCGAAGACAACCCGGAAGTTTGTGAAGCCCGGCGCTGGCGCATGCCGGTGCTCAAGCGCGCCGAAATGCTCGCCGAATTGATGCGGTTCCGCTTCGGCATCGCGATTGCCGGCTCCCACGGCAAAACCACGACCACCAGTCTGGTCGCGGCGCTGCTGTCGGAAGCGGGCTTCGACCCGACCTACGTCGTCGGCGGCAAGGTCGAGCGGCTCGGCGGCGGCGCGGGTCTCGGGCAAAGCCGCTATCTCGTGGTCGAGGCCGACGAGAGCGATGCGTCGTTTTTGCACCTTAACCCGATGATGGCGGTGGTGACCAACGTGGACAACGACCATCTGTCGGCCTACGCCGGAGACCTCGAGCGGCTCAAGCGCGCGTTCCAGGAGTTTCTTGCGGGCCTGCCGTTTTACGGCACCGCGGTGGTCTGCCGCGACGATCCGGTGCTGCGCGAGTTTGCGCTGGTCGTGCCGCGCAATTTCGTGACCTACGGCTTCGGCGCAGACAGCGACGTGCGCGCGTTCGACGTGCGTTTTGAAGGCACCTCCAGCGTCTTTAAGGTTTCGGCGCCGTGGCGCGAGAGCGCGGCGGAGTTCAGACTCAACCTGCCGGGCCGGCACAACGTGTTGAACGCGCTTGCGGCGTTGGGTGTGTGCCATGAACTCGGCGCCGACGTGGACGCGGCGCGCGCCGCGCTGGCGCAGTTCGGCGGCATCGGCCGGCGGTTTCAGATCCACGGCGAGGTTCGCGCCGGCGCGGGTTCGGCGCTGGTGGTTGACGACTACGCGCATCACCCGACCGAAATCGCCGCGACGCTTGAAGCCGCGCGCGCAGCGTGGCCGGGGCGGCGCCTGGTGGTCGCTTTCCAGCCGCACCGCTACTCCCGCACGCGGCAGTTGTTCGATGATTTCGTGTCGGTGCTCGCCGCGGCGGACTGCCTGGTGCTGCTCGACGTGTATCCGGCCGGGGAAGCGCCGGTCGCCGGGGTTGACGCGCGCCGGCTGCGCGACGCGGTCGCCGGCGCGGCCGCCGGGCGCGGCGCGGTCGAGCCGACCTACGCGGGCACGCTGGAAGCCGCGGCGGCGGCGCTCGCGCGGGTCGTCGCCGCCGGCGACGTGGTGCTGACGATGGGGGCGGGCTCGGTCGGCTCGCTGGCACCGCGGCTGCTGCTGCGGGAGACGGATCAACAATTGGACCAGGGGGTGCACCGCGATGATGCGGCTTGATTGCGACACCGGCGCTTTATCCGGCAGCCTGCGTTTCGACCACCCGCTGAGCGGGTGGAACTCGTGGCGCGTCGGCGGGCGCTCGGATTGCTTTTACGTGCCGAGCGGGATCGAGGACTTTGCGTTCTTCCTGAGCCGCTGCGTCGGCGCCAGGGCGGTGACCTGCATCGGCCTCGGCAGCAACCTGCTGGTGCGCGACGGCGGTGTGCGCGGCGTCGTGGTGTCGTTGCGCGCCGGTTTCGAGAAGATCGCGCACACGGGCGCGATGGTTTACGCGCAGGCCGGCGCGACCTGCGCGCGGCTCGCGCGTTATTGCGCCGGGCACGGCCTCGCGGGACTGGAATTCATCGTCGGCGTGCCGGGCACCGTCGGCGGCGCGCTCGCGATGAACGCCGGCGCTTGCGGCGGCGAGATTTGGGAGCGCGTGGTCGCGGCCGAGACGGTGGACCGCGCCGGCAGCGTGCGCCGCCGCCAGGCCGGTGACTTTGAAATCGGTTACCGCACGGTGAAGACGCCCGGCGAGGAATGGTTCGTCGCCGGACACTTTGAATTGTCGGCCGGCGCCGACCCCGGCGAGTTGCAGGCGCGCCTCAGGGAATTTCTGAAGCGGCGCAAGCGGACGCAGCCGCTGGGGCAGCCCAGTTGCGGTTCGGTGTTCAGGAATCCGGAGCGTGCGCCCGCGGCGCGGCTCATAGAGGAATGTGGTCTCAAGGGGAGCGCGGTCGGCGACGCGCAGGTCTCGACCCGGCACGCCAACTTCATTGTCAATCGGGGCCGGGCCCGCGCCGCCGAGATCGAGGCGCTGATCCGCCGCGTGCAGTCCACCGTCGCGCGCGAGACCGGCGTGGAATTGCAGACCGAAGTCAAGATCATCGGGGAGGAAACCTGATGCCGGATATCAAAGCGGACGCGGCGGCCTTCGGGCGGGTCGCGGTGCTGATGGGGGGATGGTCGCAGGAGCGTGAGATCTCGCTGCGGGGCGGCCGCGCCGTGCTGGCGGCGCTCGAGCGCGCCGGCGTTGATGCGTTCGCGGTGGACCTCGCCGCCGGCGCCGATCTCGCCGGCCTCGGCCGCGACCGTTGCGACCGCGCGTTCATCGCGCTGCACGGCAGGGGCGGCGAGGACGGCGTCGTGCAGGGGGCGCTCGAAGCCATGAACGTCCCCTATACCGGCAGCGGCGTGCTCGGCTCGGCGCTGGCGATGAACAAACTGATGAGCAAGCACGTCTGGAAGCAGATGAAGATGCCGACGCCGGATTTCGTCGAACTTGCGGTGGGGTTTGAGTCCGCCGCGGTGGTCGAGACGCTGGGGTTGCCGCTGGCGGTCAAGCCCGCGCTCGAAGGCTCGAGCCTCGGCGTCAGCCGCGTTGATTGCGCCGAGCGGCTGCCGCGGGCTTGGGCCGAGGCGTCGCGCTACGAGGGGCCGGTGATCGCCGAGCGCTGGATAGACGGCGAGGAGTACGCGGTGGGTTTTTTGCGCGACCGCGTGCTGCCGCCGGTGAGACTCGAGTACGACGACCATGAGTTTTACGACTACCAGGCCAAATACGAAGACAACGGCACTCGTTATCTGTGCGCCGGCGGTTTGTCGCCCGGCGAGACCGCGCGGCTGCAGGCGTTGTCTTACATCGCGGCCGACGTTCTGGGCGTCGCCGGCTGGGGACGCACCGATGTAATGCGGGACCGCCGCGGCCGGTTCTGGCTGCTCGAGGTCAACACGGTGCCCGGCATGACCGACCACAGCTTGGTGCCGAAAGCGGCGTGCGCCGACGGCATGGATTTCGAGCAGACCGTGCTCGAGATCCTGGCGACTTCGCTGAGCGGCGGAGAGCACGGTGAGTAGCGCCGCCGGCAAGATCGGGGGCGTCGCGGTCGGGTCGGCGCTCGCGCGGTTGGCCCGCACGCTTGAGCGGCTGCTGTTCGCGGCGGTGCTGGCGGCGCTGGTCGCGAGCGTGTTCGTATATCACCGGCATTGGATGCCGCTGCTGTTTCCGGCGGTGCGCCACGTTCAATTGCACGGGCAATTCATTCATATCGACCGCTTTGAAGTCGAGCGGCTGGTGCAGGGCGGCCTCGGCGAGCACTTTTTCGACACCGACCTGTACGTTCTCAAACGCCTGCTCGAGACGATGCCGTGGGTTCGGCACGCGCGCGTGACGCGGGTGTGGCCGCAGACCCTGCGGGTCGAGATCAAGGAACACGACGCGGCGGCACGGTGGGGCCTGGACGCGCTGATCAGTGAGCAGGGCGTGGTGTTCACGCCGGCGCGGATCAACGCCGACGGCCTGCCGACCTTGTACGCGTCGCCGGGGCTCGAATTGACGGCGCTCGAAAGATACCGCACCGCGCGCGAGTTGCTCGCGGACGACTCGGCGATCAGGGCGCTCGGCGAGGATCGGCACGGCCCGTGGAGCCTGCTGCTCGACGGCGGCATTCTGGTCAAGGTCGGCGACGAGCATTGGGAAAGCCGGTTCAAGCGCTTCGCCGACGCCTGGCGCGGCGGGCTGCACGCACAGGCCGGGCGCATCCGCTGCGTTGATCTGCGCTATCCCGACGGCTTCGCGGTGATGTGGAAAGACCGCGCCGGGGGGAATTGCCGATGAAAGCCATCAGCATGAAAGCGATGGGGATCAAGCCCGAGGAGCGGACGTTGGTGGCGCTCGACATCGGCACCAGCAAGACGGTCGCGATCGTCGGCAGGACCGTCGCAGACGGCGAACTCGAAGTGCTGGGGATTGGCACGTGCCCGTCGAGCGGCCTCAAAAAAGGCGTGGTCATCAACATCGAGGAGACGGTGGATTCGATCCGCGGCGCGGTCGAGGAGGCCGAACTGACGGCCGAAGTCCACATCGGCAACGTCCATATCGGCATGTCCGGCAGCCACATCAAGAGTTTCAGTTGCGAGGGGATGGCGCCGATCAAGGACAACGAGGTCAGCCAGGTTGACGTCGAGCGCGCGATAGAGACCGCGCAGGCGATGCAACTGCCTTCCGACCAGCGCGTGCTGCACGTGCTGCCGCGGGATTTCTCGATCGACGGACAAGGCGGCATCAAGGACCCGATCGGCATGTCGGGCTACCGCCTGCACGCGAATGTGCATATGGTCACCGGCGAGGTGCACCCGATCAACAACATCGTCAAATGCGTCAAGCGCTGCAACCTCGGGATTGCCGACATCGTGCTTGAGCAGATCGCCTCGGGCCGCGCGGTGCTCGACCCCGACGAGAGCGAACTCGGGGTGTGCCTGCTCGACGTCGGCGGCGGCACCACCGATATCGCGGTGTTCAGCAAGGGGACGGTCACGCATACCGCGGTAATCCCGATCGCCGGCGACCACGTCACCAACGACGTCGCGGTGACGCTGCGCACGCCGACCAAGAACGCCGAGGAGATCAAACTCAAATACGGCTGTGCGCTCAAGCGGTTCGCGGGCGAGGAAGAAACGATCGAGGTGCCGAGCATCGCCGAGCGGCCGCCGACGCGCCTGCGGCGGCGCTCGCTGGCGGAGGTGATCCAGCCGCGTTACGAGGAATTGTTCAACCTGGTGCGCGAGGAACTCGCCGACAAGAAGCTCGACAACCTGATCGTCGCGGGGTTCGTGCTCACCGGCGGCAGTTCCAAGATCGAAGGCGCGGTCGAACTGGCCGAAAGCGTGTTCGGCGCGTCGGTGCGCGTCGGCAGGCCGCACAGCGGCATCACCGGCCTCGCGGAGATTGTTGACAACCCGATTTACGCGACCGGCGTCGGCCTGCTGCGTTTTGCGGGCGAGGCGTCGGCCGCTTCGGAGCGCCGGCTCCGCTCCGGCGGCGGCGCCTGGGGCGGGCTCAAACACTGGCTGCAACGACATTTCTAACACCACAGGAGAAATCACTATGTTCAAAATCGTAGAAAACATCACGCGGAGCGCGGTGATCAAGGTCATCGGCATCGGCGGCGGCGGCGGCAACGCGCTCGAGCACATGATCGGCAGGGGCATTGACGGCGTTGAGTTCATCTCGACCAACACCGACGCCCAGGCCCTGGGCAGGAGCAAGGCCGACGTGACCTTGCAACTCGGCGAAAGCGTCACCCACGGTCTCGGCGCCGGCGCCGATCCGGCGGTCGGGCGCGAAGCCGCGATCGAGGCGCGCGACAACATCTGTGCGGCGCTCAAGGGCGCCGACATGGTGTTCATCGCCGCGGGCATGGGCGGCGGCACCGGCACCGGCGCGGCGCCGGTGATCGCCGAGATCGCAAGCGAGATCAACAGCCTGACCGTCGCGGTGGTGACCAAGCCGTTTCCGTTCGAGCGCGACCAGCGCATGCAGATCGCGCTCGGTGGCATCGAGGAGTTGAACAAGCACGTCGATTCGTTGATCACGATCCCGAACGAGAAATTGATCACGGTGCTCGGCAAGGATCGGCCGATGGTCGAGGCGTTCAAGGAAGCCGACGACGTGCTGCTGAGCGCGGTGCAGGGAATCGCCGAACTCATCACCCGCGAGGGGCTGGTCAATCTCGACTTCGCCGACGTCAAGAAAGTGATGTCGAATACCGGCATGGCGATGATGGGCAACGGCAGCGCGAGCGGCGAGAACCGCGCTTACGAGGCGGCGCACGCGGCGATCAACAATCCGCTGCTCGAGGACGTGGATCTGACCAACGCCTGCGGCGTGCTCGTGAACATCATGGCCGGCACCGATCTGACGATGGGGGAGTTCGATGAGATCGGGTCGTGCATGTCGGAGCTCGCGGCCGCAGACGCCAGCGTCGTCATCGGGACGGTGATCGACGAGAGCATGGGCGACCAACTCAGGGTGACGCTGGTTGCGACCGGGCTGGGCGGCGTGCCGGCGACCGCCGCCGGGCCCGTGGCGCACGCCGAGCCGTTGACTGACCAGCCGGTCGCGGTGTTGCCGCAACCCGAGTTGGCACCGGTGCCGGGGTCGGCTTCGGGGCCGGCTTCAGGACCGGACTACGGCGGCTACGACGCGCCGGCGGTGAAGCGTCGGCCGGATTGCGCCGGCGACGGCGGGCGCGAAAACCCCGATGAGGAATACAGCAAATACCTTGATATTCCGGCGTTTCTTCGCCATCAGGTGGACTAGTTGGACGTTCTAACCGCTTAATCCTATTTAGGTTTTTTCCGTCTCCGCGGTGGCCGCAGGGCCGCGGCGAGTGTGCGCAAACGCTGCCGGATGCCTTGCCAAAGCGCGCCGATTGTTGCTAGAATGCGCCAATTCCCTGGATAGAGTCAATTTTCTGCAAGCCCCCCAGCGGCGGCGCGGACCGGGCGGGGATGATTCAGGAAAAAGTCTTGATCAAGCAAAGAACTTTAAAGAATTCAATCCGTGCGACCGGTGTCGGACTGCACACCGGAAAAAAAGTGTATCTCACGTTGCGGCCGGCGGTGGCCGACACCGGCGTCATTTTCCGCCGGGTGGACCTTGATGAACCCGTTGATATTCCGGCCCTGGCCGAGAACGTGGTGGACACGACGTTGTCCACGACGCTCGGCAAGGACGGCGCGAGCGTTTCCACGGTCGAGCATTTGCTGTCGGCGGTCGCGGGTCTCGGCATAGACAACTTGTACGTTGACGTCAGCGCCGAGGAAGTGCCGATCATGGACGGCAGCGCGGGGCCGTTTGTGTTTCTGCTGCAATCCGCGAGCATCGAAGAACAGGATGCCGCGAAGAAGTTCACCCGCATCAGGAAAACCGTCGAAGTCACGGACGGCGACAAATGGGCGCGTTTCGCGCCGTGCAAAGGCTTCAAGGTCAGTTTCTCGATTGATTTTGACCACCCGATTTTCCGCAACCGCCCGCAGGTCGTTTCGGTTGATTTCTCAACGACTTCCTTTATCAAGGAGGTCAGCCGCGCGCGGACTTTCGGCTTCAAGAAGGACTACGAAAAGCTGCTCGCCGCGAACCTCGCTCTGGGCGGCAGCCTGAATAACGCGATTGTGGTTGACGACCATCGCATTCTCAACGAGGACGGGCTGCGTTACGAAGATGAATTCGTCAAGCACAAGGTTCTCGACGTGATCGGCGATCTGTACCTGCTCGGCAACAGTTTGATCGGCGCGTTTGAAGGGCACAAGTCAGGGCATTTTCTGAATAACCGCTTGCTCAGACAACTCCTCGAGGATGAAACCGCCTGGGAGGAGATTACTTTTGAAGACGGTGAAGAGGCTCCCCCTCTGGTGTTTGCGTCGATCGCCAGGAACCGTTATTGACGATGGCCGTGCGCGCAGCCCGGCGCACAAGCCCGGACGGGTTCCCGGGGTTATTTGCCGGTGCAGGGGATTGCAAAACGCGAGACGCGGACCGTCGCTTTTTTGAAGCGGCAGCCGGTTTCCTCCCCGAATTCCTCGTTCAGTTGCTTGATTATCTCCTGTTGCTGGTAGTGTATCGGCGTCGCGAATACCGCGTCGTCGGTGATTAAGGTGATACATGTTCCCGCGTAGTTCCCGACCCAGCAATGCTCCGCGTGGTGGCGCGGCAGGCGGCTGCGCGCGCTGGCGGTCATGCGCTCGAGCAGCCGCGCGCGTCGGCGCAGGTCTCGGTCAACGAATGAGTCGAGTGTTTTCATTAGCGGTTGCGCGGCCGGCGTCTCAAGCCCGGCAGTTTATACGACGGGCGGCGCGGGCGCGGGCGGCGCGTTTGAGCGAAGCCGTCCGCCGCCTTCAACGGCGTTATCTGCGGCTCGCCGCGCCGCGTGCGACCTGGACGTTCGTCGGCGCCGCCGCCGCCGCGGGCGTCGTGCTGGCGATGGCGGCGGGTTATTTCATCGGCGCCGAGTGGGGACGCGAGACGCTGCGCGCGCAGTGGCAGGGCCGGATCGACGAGCAGCGCCGGCTTTTGGCCGAGGACAGCGCCGCGTGGAACGCCGAACTGGCGCTGCTGACCGGGAAAATCGGGCTGTTTGAAGCGCGCCTGACGCGCCTCGATATTCTCGGCAGCCAACTGGTGGACCTCTACGGCCTGGATCAGGACGAGTTCAACTTTCTGGGCGAGCCGGGCCTCGGCGGCGGCGCCGCCGCGGACTACAGCGTTGACGGCTTGCGCATGACGTCTTTGGTCGGCGAGCTCGATGCACGCATCAAAGCGCGCGAGTTGCAACTGTCGGTGCTCAAAGAGATCATCAACAAGGATGAATTGGCGAGGGGCATGAGGCCGTTGGGCTGGCCGGTCGCCAACGGCTGGCTGTCTTCTCAGTTCGGGTATCGCCTCAGTCCGTTCAGCGGGCGCCGCGAGTACCACGCCGGGGTTGATATCGCCGGCGTCGAGGGCACCCCGGTTTACGCGGTCGCGAGCGGCGTCATCAAGTATGCGCGCGAGTTCAGGCACTACGGCAACATGATCGAGATTGACCACGGCAACCATTACAGCACCCGCTACGGCCACAACCAGATCAATCTCGTCGCCGAGGGGCAAACCGTCAGGCAGGGCGACGTGATCGCGCTGCTCGGCGGCACCGGGCGCTCGACCGGCCCGCACCTGCACTTTGAAGTGCTCAAAGGCGGCCGCCAGATCAATCCCCACAAGCATCTCTCTTTCCGCTGAGACCGGGGCGCCCGACTTGTGCGTCTCCCGGACGTCGCCGGATTCAAGTTTGAAGTGCGGCGCCGGCCCGTCATCCTCCGGTGTCCGCCCGCGCCGTCTTTTGTGTTTCCCTCCGCCGGCCGGGCGCAATCCGGCCGGCTTTCCCTTGAGGGCGGAGTGATTTTCAGCGGCCTGCGCTGCCGGCTTTGGTCGTACTCCGGGCCGGAAGCCGGCATCTTCCGGGTGCCGGTGCGTGAATGGCCGCCGCGGTTTTCGCTACACTAGGCGGCGAAGATTGGAGTGAGCCGTGGCGGGATTCCTCAAAAAACTGCTGTCGAGCCGCAACGAGCGGCTGATCAAGCGCTACGCGAAGACGGTCGGCGCGATCAACGCGCTCGAGGACGGTTGCCGCGCCCTCGACGACGCCGGGTTGCGCGCCAAAACCGACGAGTTCCGTGCGCGCCTGGCGCAGGGGGAATCGCGGCAGGCGCTGTTGCCTGAGGCGTTTGCGGTGGTCAGGGAAGCCGCGCGCAGGACGCTCGGCATGCGCCATTTCGACGCGCAGTTGATCGGCGGCATGGTGCTCAACGACGGCAAGATCGCCGAGATGCGCACCGGCGAAGGCAAGACGCTGGTCGCAACCTTGCCGACTTATCTCAACGCGCTCGCCGGCGGCAGCGTGCACATCGTGACGGTCAACGACTATCTCGCCCGGCGCGACGCCGAATGGATGGGCAAGGTGTACGAGTTCCTCGGCCTCAGCGTCGGCGTGATCGTATCCGGCCAGGGGCCGGAGGAGCGCAAAGCCGCCTACGCCGCCGCCGTCGCCTACGGCACCAACAACGAATTCGGGTTCGACTACCTGCGCGACAATATGGTGTTGATGCCCGAGTACCGGGTGCAGCGCGGGCGCGACTTCGCGATCGTTGACGAGGTCGATTCGATCCTGATCGACGAGGCGCGCACCCCGCTGATCATCTCGGGTTCGGTGGATGACAAGCCCGAGTTGTACCGGCGCGTGGACCAGGTGGTCGCGCGGCTGCAACCGGCGCCCGACGGCGATGGCGATGGCGATGGCGACTACACGATCGAGGAGAAGTCCAAGCAGGTGTTTCTGACCGAGCAGGGCCACGAGCACATCGAACAGTTGCTCGCGACCGACAAATTGCTCGAACCGGGCGGCAGCCTCTACGATCTGACCAGCCTCGGCCTGCTGCATCACGTCAACGCCGCGTTGCGGGCGCGCACTTTGTTCCGCAAGAACGTTGACTATCTCGTTCGCGACGGGCAGGTGCTGATCGTTGACGAGTTCACCGGGCGGGTGATGGCGGGGCGGCGCTGGTCGGAAGGGCTGCATCAGGCGATTGAGGCGAAAGAGAGGGTCGCCGTGCAAAGCGAGAACCAAACGCTCGCCTCGATCACGTTCCAGAACTATTTCAGGCTCTACGACACGTTGTCCGGCATGACCGGCACCGCCGACACCGAAGCCTACGAGTTCCAGCAGATCTACAGCCTCGAGGTCGTGGTCGTCCCGACCCATAAGCGGATGGTGCGCGATGATTTTGGCGACCTCGTGTACGTCACGGCCAAGGAGAAATACGACGCGATCATCGCCGACGTCAAGGACTGCATGGAGCGGGGACAGCCGGTGCTGGTCGGCACCGCCTCGATAGAAGTGTCCGAGTATCTGTCCGGCCTGCTGAAAAAGGCGCAACTCGGGCATCAGGTGCTCAACGCCAAGCACCACGAAAGCGAATCGCGCGTTATCGCCAACGCCGGGCGCCCGTGCACCGTGACGATCGCGACCAACATGGCCGGGCGCGGCACCGACATCGTGCTTGGCGGCGCGTCCGATGCCGAACCCGCCGCGGACGAAGAGCAGGCCGATGCCGAACCCGCCGCGGGCGAGGGGCAGGCCGATGCCGAACCCGCCGCGGGCGAGGGGCAGGCCGATGCCGAACCCGTCGCGGGCGAAGGGCAGGCCGACGCCAAACCCGTCGCGGGCGAAGGGCAGTCCGATGCCGAACCCGCCGCGGGCGAAGCCGACTTCCAATCCGAAGCACGCCAAAGGGAAGCGGAGCAGGCCGCTGAGAATCACTCTCCCCTTGAGGGGGAGTCGGCCGGGCGCAGCCCGACCGGCGGGGAGCAAGACCAAAGACGACGCGGGCGGACCCCGGAGGACGACGGACCCACGTCGCAGGTCAGTCTTGGATCCGGCGCCGCTCAGGCCGACGCCGACTGGCAGGCGCGGCACGAGGCGGTCGTCACCGCGGGCGGATTGCACATCATCGGCACCGAACGCCACGAATCGCGGCGCATAGACAATCAATTGCGCGGACGTTCGGGGCGGCAGGGCGACCCGGGGTCGAGCCGCTTTTACCTGTCGCTCGAAGACAGCCTGATGCGGATCTTCGCCGGCGACAAGGTCAAGGCGATCATGGGCAAACTCGGCGTGCAGCCCGGCGAGGCGATCGAGCACCCGTGGGTGACGCGCGCGATAGAGAACGCGCAGGGCAAGGTCGAAGGGCATAACTTTGATATTCGCAAATCGCTGCTCGAATACGACGACGTTGCGAACGAGCAGCGCAAGGTGGTTTACCGGCAGCGCGACGAACTGCTGGACTCCGACGACGTCGGCGGCAGCGTCGAGACGATCATGCCCGACGTGATCGGCGACGCGGTTGACCGGTGCCTGCCGCCGGACGTGGTGGTCGAGGACTGGGACGCCGCGGGGCTTGAGAAAACGCTGCAACAGGATTTCGCGCTCGCGTGTCCGGTCGCAAAGTGGCACGACGACGACGAAGACCTCGGGCAGGAGGCGCTGGCCGAGAGAGTCATCGCGCAGGCGCGCGCGGCTCATCGCGCCAAAGAGCAGGCGTTCGGTGCGCAGCGTTTGCGCCAGGTCGAGAAGATCCTGATGCTGCAAGTGCTCGATATGCACTGGAAGGAGCATCTCGCGGCGATGGATTACCTGCGCCAGGGGATCGGCCTGCGCAGCTTTGCGCAGCGCAATCCGCGCCAGGAGTACAAGCGCGAGGCGTTTGAAATGTTCGAGGTGATGCTGCAGCGGGTGCGCTACGACTTCATCTCGCGCCTGTTCTTGTTACAGATCGAGAAGGTGAAGGACGATCTCGAGGAAAGAAAAGCCCCGGTGCCTGAGCAAGTCACTTACCATCACGACAGTGCGGCCGACGCGCTGCATCCTCCAAGCGCCGCCGCGGCGGCGGACGCACGCGCCCGGCCCGGCCCGGCCGCGGCGCCGGCGCACAAAGCCGCGCGGCGCGACCAGAAAAAGGCGGCGAGGAAAGTGATGAAGAAAATGGCGAAGCGGCTGACGTCCGAGCAGATACGCGCCGCGGCCGAGATGGTCTCCGCGGGCAAGCCGATGAACGAGGCGGTGGCCGAGGTCGCCGGCGGCGCGGGCGGCGACGGCCAAGCCGAGGCGGGCGCGATGCTTCAAACCGTGCGCCGCAGTCAGCCGAAAGTCGGGCGCAACGACCCGTGCCATTGCGGGTCGGGCAAGAAGTACAAGCACTGTCATGGCAAAGCCGCCTGACGGGAAGCCGCGCGGCACGCCGCCGCTGCCCGTCGCCGGCGTCAGGCTGGCGACGGGCGCCGCGGGACTGCGTTACAGCGGTCGTGACGACGTTGCGCTGATCGAACTGTGCGAAGGCGCGGTCGCGGCGGGGGTCTTCACGCGCAACCGTTTCAAAGCCGCGCCGGTGGTCGTCGCGCAGGCGCATTTGTCCCAATGTGCGCCGCGCTATCTGTTGATCAACGCGGGCGTCGCCAACGCCGGTGTCGGCGCGCAGGGCATCGCCGACGCAAAGCATTGCTGCGCTGCGTTGGCGCGCCTGGGCGGCGTGCCGGGCGAAGCGGTGCTGCCGTTCTCGACCGGCGTCATCGGCCGGCGCCTGCCGACCGGCAAGATCGAGGCGGTGCTGCCGGGGCTGCTGCCGGCGCTGTCCGGCGACGCCTGGGACGATGCGGCGCGCGCGATCATGACCACCGACACCGTGCCGAAGTGCGAGGGGGTTGCGCGTCGGTGCGGGCGGAGCGAGTCGCCGGTGACGCTCACCGGCATCGCCAAAGGTGCCGGCATGATCCGCCCCGACATGGCGACGATGCTCGCGTTTGTTGCGACCGATATCGAACTCGCCGCCGCCGATGCGCAGCGCCTGCTCGCCGAGACTTGCGAGACCTCGTTCAATGCGATCACGGTGGACGGCGACACCTCGACCAACGACGCGTGCGTGCTGCTCGCGACCGGACGTTCGGGCCTGCGGTTCTCGGCGTTGGGCGACGCCGGGCGCGCGGAGTTCACCGCGGCGCTGTCGCAAGTGACGCAGGGGCTGGCACAGGCGATCGTCAGGGACGCCGAAGGTGCGTCGCGGTTCGTGACGATCGAGGTCGAGCGCGCCCCCGCCGCCGCCGCCGCGCGGGCGGTTGCAATGACGGTCGCGAACTCGCCGCTGGTCAAGACCGCGTTGTCGGCGGGGGATCCGAACTGGGGCAGAATCCTCGCCGCGATCGGGCGCGCGCCGGTGGCTCTCGCAGCCGAAAAAGTGGACTTTTATTTTGGCGGCGGCGCGACCGAGGTCAAAGTGGTGACGAAAGGGGCGCTGGACCCCGGCTACGAAGAAGCGCGGGGAGTCGCGGCGCTGGCCGGTTCCGACGTATTGATCCGCATCGCGCTCGGCGCGGGCGACGCATCGGCGCGGGTGTGGACTTCGGACCTGACCGCCGACTACGTCAGGATCAACGCCGACTATCGTTCCTGACGCTTTTGCCGACGCCTTGCCGCGCGCCGCCCGCCCGCCCCCGATCCACGTCGTCCTCGGCGTGGTCGCGCGCGCCGGGCGAGTGCTCGTCGCACAGCGCGACGCGCGGCGTCATCAGGGGGGACGCCTCGAATTCCCCGGCGGCAAGGTCGAGCGCGGCGAGTCTCCGGAGCAGGCGTTGCGCCGCGAACTCAAAGAGGAGATCGGCATCGCCGCCGAAGTCGGCGCGCCGGTGATCCGGTTTACTTACGATTACGGCGACCGCCGACTGCTGCTCGACGTGCGCGAAGCGCGCACCGATCAAGACCCGGGCGCGGGCGCGGCTGCGGGCCGGCTCGCATGGCGCCCGGTCAACACGTTGTCGGCGCACGAATTTCCACCCGCAAACCGCGCGATCCTGAACGCGCTCAAGTTGCCGCATGAATACGCGATCACGCCGGCGGCGCCGCTCGCGCAAATTGAACGCCGCTGTGAATACCTGCTCGCCGGCGGCGTTGCCGGCTGCCGATCCGAAGTGCCGCAACAGAAAGCAGAGCCGGCCGCCGAAAACCGCTCCCCCCTTGAGGGGGCCCCGGCCGAGCGCGGCCCGGCCGGGGGGAAATACGGAAAACGATGCGGACGGGCACCGGAGGATAACGGGTCAACGCCGCGCTTCAGACTTGCATCCGGCGTGCGCCTGATCGTATTGCGCGCGAAAGACGCGGACGCCGGCGGCTATCGCCTGCTCGCCGCGCGGGTTGCCGCGAAAGCGCGTGAGGCCGGCGCGGAGTTGCTGCTCCACGACCGCCCCGAACAGGTCGGGCCGTGCGGGGCCGCGGGCGTCCATTTGAGCCAGGCGGCGTTCGCGCGCCTGGGGGAGAAGCGTCCGGTGCCGCCTGAGCTTTGGTTTGCGGTGTCGTGCCACGGCCGCGGCGAACTGCGCCGGGCCGAGGCCGCGGGCGCCGACTTCTGCGTGCTCGGCCCGGTCAAGCCGACGCCCGGTCATGCCGCGTCTCTCGGGTTCATCGCGTTTGAGGAGATTGTGCGCGACGCGCGGATCCCGGTGTACGCTCTCGGCGGCATGGCCCGCGAAGATCTCGCCGAAGCACGCGCACGGGGGGCGCAGGGGATCGCCGGGATCCGCTGTTTCGATCGGCGTCCTCGCCGGGTTCAAATTTGAACCCGGTGTTGCCCGTCATTCTCCGGTGCCCGTTGGTATCGTCTTTATGTGTTTCCTCCCACCGGCCGGGCTGCGCTCGGCCGACTTGCTCTCAAGGGGGGAGTGGTCTTCAGCGGCTTGCTCTGCTTTCTTTTGTCGCATTGCGTGACTGAAAGAGGCTCTCGCGCAAGCGGGGGATTGGCCGAACAGACTGCGACGAAACCGCGCTTGTGATACGCTGAGCGCGTGCCGGAGAATTCACAAAGCCTTGACGGTGCGCGCCCCGCCGACTTTCGGCCCGGGGCACGGAATCCGTTCGGCGACGCCGCATTTTCGGCGTTTGCCGAGACCGCCCGCGCGACCGCCGGCGTCGGTCAACCCGCCTGTTTGCTGCACGTTGATCTCGGCAGGCGCGCGCCGGCCTGCGCCGCGCCGCTGAATGAATTCGTCGAACTCGCGCAAGCCGGCGGCGTCGAAATTCGCGGCCTTTATCGCGTCCACCGTGCGCGTCCGACGGCCGGGTATTTCATCGGCAGCGGCAAGGCCGGGGAGATCAGCCGCGCTCTTGAGGCGAGCGAGGTGCGACTGCTGATCGTCAATCACGACTTGTCGCCGAGCCAGGAGCGCAACTTGGAACGCCTGTGCCGCGCGCGCGTGCTCGACCGCAGCGGCCTGATTCTCGACATTTTCTCGCAGCGCGCACGCTCGCACGAAGGCAAATTGCAAGTCGAACTCGCGCAACTCGATTATCTTTCGACGCGGCTGGTGCGCGGCTGGAGCCATCTCGAACGGCAAAAGGGCGGCATCGGCCTGCGCGGGCCCGGCGAGAAGCAGTTGGAAACCGACCGCCGCCTGATCGGCAGACGCATGACCGAGATCAACAAGCGCCTCGACCGGATCAAGTCGCGCCGCCGCCTCGGGCGGCGCCTGCGCAAGAAGCACAACCTGCCGACGGTCGCGCTGGTCGGTTACACCAACGCCGGCAAGACCGCGTTGTTCAACCGCCTGACCGAGGCCGCGGCGTATTCCGCCGACCGGCTGTTCGCGACGCTCGACCCGGTGATGCGCCGGCTGCCTTTGAACGGCTATGGCCGCGGCGCCGGCAGGGGCGGCGTGCTCGAGACCGTGGTGCTCAGCGACACCGTCGGCTTCATCAGTGATTTGCCGCACACGCTGATCGAGGCGTTCAACGCGACCCTGCTCGAAGTGCGCGAAGCCGACCTGCTGCTGCACGTGGTGGACGCCGCGGCCGCCGAGCACGGCGAATACCGCAGCGAGGTCGAGCGGGTTCTGCATACGCTCGGCGCGCACGCGATCCCGCGGCTGACCGTGTTCAACAAGTCCGATCTGACGCGGCGGCCGGCGGCGGTCGTGCGCGACGCCGAAGGGCGGCCCGTGTCGGTGACGCTGTCGGCGTACACCGGTGCGGGCGTGGAGGAATTGAAGCGTGCGATCGCCGCACTCGCGGCGCCGGGCACGCGCTGCTACGAAGCGTGCATTCCGGCCGACGCCGGGGGCTTGCGCTCTTTTGCTTACGCGCGCGGCGAGGTGGTGCGCGAGGAATACCTGTGCGACCGGGGATGGCGTTTGCAGTTGCGGCTTGCGGACAACGCGGCGGGCGGCCTGCTCAAGCGCGCCGCCGACCTCGGATGCGAGATGGAATTGTCGGAGTTGTGAAGCCGGGCGGGGCGTGATACGCCGCGGGGTTTTTTGTTAGAATGGCGCGTTTGACCCAACCCCGATCGTCTTTAACGAGCCGAACGCCAACAACCCGAGTGGAGAGATAAATGTCTTGGAACCAGCCGCCGGACGACAATCGGCAACCGCCCGATCTCGATGAGATCTTCAAGAAGCTGAGCCGGACGCTGAGCCGGCTGCTCGGCGGCGGCGGCGGCGACGGCGATGAGGGCGGGGGCGACGGCAAGCGCGGCGGCATCGGCAAGTTCGGTTCGCTCGGCATCGGTTTCTTCGTTGTTATCGCGCTGGTGATCTGGGGGCTGTCCGGGATCTATATCATCAGCGAAGGCAGCCGCGGCGTGGTACTGCGTTTCGGCGCCTATCAGTACATGACCGAGCCCGGGCCGCACTGGCACATCCCTTATCCGGTCGAGTCGGTCGAGAAGGTGGACGTGGACCGGATCCGCTCGGCGCAGAACAAAACCCACATGCTGACCGAGGACGAAAACATCGTCGAAGTCGAGTTGGCCACGCAGTACCGTGTCAAGGACGCGTCGGATTACCTGTTCAACGTGCGTCTGCCCGACGCGTTCGACATTGCGGTCAACCAGGCCGAAGGCACTTTGTTCCAGGTCATGGAAAGCGCCTTGCGCGAGGTCGTCGGCAAGAGCGAAATGGACTTTGTGCTCGGCGCGGGGCGCGCCGAGATCGCGATCAGGATGCGGGCCCTGATGCAGGAGACGCTCGACGACTACCACTCGGGCCTGGAAGTGATCAGCGTCAACTTGCAGCAGTCGCAGCCGCCGCAGGCGGTGCAGGACGCGTTCGCCGACGCGATCAAGGCGCGCGAGGACGAGATCCGTTTCATCAACGAAGCCGAGGCCTACGCCAACGGCATTATTCCGCAGGCGCGCGGGAAGGCGGCGCGCATGATCGAGGAAGCGACCGCCTATCGCGCGCAAATAATCGCGAACTCCACGGGCGAGGCCGACCGCTTTCTGAAACTGTATCGGGAGTACCGCAAGGCGCCCGAGGTCACGCGTGAGCGGCTGTACTTGCAGGCGGTCGAATCGGTGCTGTCGAACAGCAGCAAGGTGCTGATGGACGTGGACGGCGGCAACAGCCTGTTCTATCTGCCGATCGACAAGATCCTCGGCGGCGCCGGCCGGATGGCGCCGGCCGCCGCCGAGCGGCGCAACACCGGCGAGGCGTCGCCGCCGCTGCGCGAGCGCGTGGAGTCTGGCGTTGACCGGCTCCGCCGGGGCCGGAAGAAATGACCCGCGGCGAGCACCGGGGCGAACGCAAAAACGCGGATCAACGGGCATTGAGACGATGAAAAAAGCGGTTTTGATCTTGATCGTCGCCACGCTGGTGCTGGCGGGCATGACGATCTACACCGTGGATCAGCGCGAGCGGGCGATCCTGTTCCGGCTCGGCGAGATTGTCAAGGCCAACATGAAGCCGGGGCTGCACTTCAAGATCCCGGTGATCAACAACGTGCGCACTTTCGACGCGCGGATTCTGACGCTCAACGCGCGGCCCGAAAGTTTCCTCACGGTCGAGAAGAAGAACGTGACCGTGGATTTCTTCGTCAAATGGCGGATCCTCGACGTGTCGCAGTATTACCGCGCGACCCGCGGCGAGGAGCGCAACGCGCAAAGCCGCCTGTCGCAGATCATGAAAGACGGCCTGCGCAACGAGTTCGGCAAGCGCACGATCCGCCAGGTCGTGTCGGGCGAGCGCAGCGAGATCATGGACATCCTGCAGATCAAGGCCAACGAACTCGCGAAGCAACTCGGTCTCGAGATCGTTGACGTGCGCCTCAGCCGCATTGACCTGCCCGACGACGTCAGCGATTCGGTGTACCAGCGTATGCGCGCCGAGCGCAACCGCGTCGCGCGTGATTTCCGCGCCCGCGGGCAGGAGCAGGCCGAGCGCCTGCGCGCCGAAGCCGACCGCAAGCACACCGAGATCACCGCCGACGCCTACCGCCAGGCCGAGCAGATCCGCGGGGATGGCGACGGCGAGGCGGCGAAGATCTACGCCGAAGCCTACGAGCAAGACGCCGAGTTTTATTCTTTCCTGCGCAGCATCAACGCCTACGTGAATTCCTTCAGCGGCAAGTCCGATATGCTGCTGCTCGAGCCCGACTCAAGGTTTTTCCGTTACTTCTCGAACTCAGCCGGGAAGAACACGGAGGATTCCCCGCAATAAATTTTTCGCGGTCGCTTGCGGTGGATGGCCGTACTGGGCGACCCGTTTCCAAGTAATGCCTGCGTCTATTTCCGTGGCCGGAAGTTGCGGCCCGGCTTATCCCGGTTCAGCACGTTCGTCGTTGCCGTCCGGCGGGAGCCAGAGCATTGTCAAGGCGCAGTACAAGGGGAGCAACAGCCCGGCAACTTGCAGTAAAAACCGGCTGACATTGATGCCTATGAGCGTGGCTTGAATATTTTCCGTGAAATTCGCGAAGAAAACGATGGCCAGCAATATCGAGAACACGAAGAACGCCGTTATTTTTGTCATTGCAGGGACTTTTCTTGCGACCAGCAAGTAAATTCCGGCCAGACCGGTCGCCCACCACCAGATGCCGAAACTGCCCGAACCGTACGCGATTGTTACAGTCATCGCAAAGGCTTCTTTTTCAAAAGCGCGCGGGGCCATGAGTCTCAGCCGTTGATTCTCAAACCCCTGCAGGAATTCTTTATCAACGGCCAAGTAGTAAACCACAAGGGCAACGGCCGCCAACAATAATTGCGCCGCGATCAGTTTTTTCCAAGCAATGCCTGAGGATGCGAGCAGGTAGTAATTGATCCACATAACCGCCAGGAACAGCGCCCACATTTTGCCTTCGGTCTTGCACAGCGCGACCCCCAGGATGGCGATCATTCCCGCGGTCAGCCATGCCGCTCCGGGCTTTTTCCCGACCAGAAAAGTGCAGCTGAGAACGCTGATGCCCGCGATAAAAAAGTACATCGTCAGCAAATCGTGAAACCCGCTCCGGATTACGTGTATCGTCGCAAATGGGAGGGACAAAAACAGGTAAGCGCAGGCGAGAGACGCCGTAAGGTGACGGCTTAACCTGTCACAGGTGATGAACGCGATGCCTCCGCCGAACAACCACGCGAGCAGCCAGGGCAGACTGCCGATGCTGTCGTGCCAGCGATCCTGGAACATTCTGATCCATGCGGAAAGCAGGGACGGGCCGAGCGGTGAAGTGTGCCCTGTCCCGCGGTCCATGACTTCCGAGAAGCTGACTCCTTCGCCGATTTTTTTTGCCAAAGCGACATAGCCACGCATGGCTGTAGCATCGGAATCGGTGACTGAATTGACCATGCAGATATAGGTCACCAAGATGACTTTGATCAGAATCAGGGTGATAAGGAGTGCGTCATACCAGCGGATGGAGCGCAAAGGAATCCGTGCAATTTCATTTTGACCGGGTGGTCCTCGCAGGTAGATGAACGCACCGATGATGATCAATAAAGCCATGCCGCCGGCGACGACCAGGTGCCAGTCGTGCAGCAGCCATTCCGACTTGACGAAAATTCTTCCCATCAGATAAAGCAGCACCGCACCCGTTCCCCAGGCGAAAGGGATCAACGGCAGGATCTGAATGCGCTCTTTGTAATTGGCGATCTGCAACAATGCCAAACCGCTCAGCACCAGCAACAGTTGTGTGAGCAGGGCGATGGAAAGGATGCTAGTCATGGATGAGTTTCAGAATTTTGGCTTGTTCTGATATTCGGGCCAGAGTTTCCGTTTTATAGCCTTTCTTTTTGCCTTCGGTGCGGTGCAGAATGTTCTTTGCCTCATCGTGAGCCAGTCCGGCGGGGTGGTAATAAAAGACGTACTGGGTGTTTTTGTCCAAATGGGTGCTGTCTCTTTCGCGATCTTTATAGTTTTCGTACAGGTCATAGTATAAAAACCAGATCCAGTTGCTTTCACCCTGTATCAGCCATTGTTTAGAGTTGGGAAACGCGACGCGAGAACCGGCCGGCACGCGCTTGAGAAACTCCCTGTCGAGATCGGCGAACTCCTGATTGAAACGCGAGCGGTATTCGTCGTAGCGGTCGGCGTGCCAGGCCGATACTTTGCCGCTTGCCGCGGCCTGTTCCCACAAAGTGCCGACGAACGGCATTTCGGGAGCGATAAAACAAACCAGCATCGCCGACAGCAACGGCACTTTGAATTTTTTCCGCCGGCTGACCAGCATCAGCGCGAATAAAACGGCAAAAATTATTCCGAATGTCGTGACCAGCGGTGTTCCCAGCACCTCGTTGCCGTAATGAGCGTTGATAGAACTGACTTTGACCGGTTCGACCGCCCAATACTGGGACCACAGCAATCGGCTCAATTGCAGCGGGTTAAGGCTGGAAAGCAGGGCGACCTCGCGGACTTCGACAGTGTTCTGAAGCAGCACCCCTAAGCGTCTGACCGGTGTCTGCGACAAAGCGTTTCGATCCCAGCCGAAACGTCTTTCCCACGCCACGTCCTGCCGAACGTCGAGCAGCACTTCGGAGGCTGACGCAGGCACCGTGAAAGGAAGTTGGTAATTCTGATTGGGATCTTGGCCGGGAATCCAAGCCAGCGCCATCCGGCGTTCCTTGGCTTCGGGGGTGACGCTCAGTTTGACGTAGGGAAAGTTGCGCCAATTCAGGGTTTGCCGCAGGGGAGCAAGCCGGGGACTTATCAGTAGGGCGGCGTCTTGCGGTTTTACCAACAGTCCGTCCGGTGTCAATTGCGTTTCCGCCCGCCCTTGAACGCTCCATTTCCGGGCGGTTTTTTGATCGTCGAACGGATATGAGATTGTCGGAGATTGCAGTTGCCACAGGATATAGACGCCCGCCAGAACCGCCGCGGCAACTGCGTAGATTGCAGGCGGCGAATAGTCGCGCTGCAGAGTGCGTTTTTTGGGGTGGGGTTGCCGGGTTTGGGGGTTGCTCAAGTGCGGCCGTGCCAATGGGCGACCGCGTTTATGTTTTTTTCCAGCCATGGTTATGCAGAAGCGGGGCGAGAAACCGATTTTTCAGGTTTCGAATTTTGCTGGATCACTAACGAACTGTCAAGCAAGTGCCGGACGTTATGGACTCGTACACTATCTGTGTGCCGACACTTTTATCAGTTCCTTTTATCGCGTTTAACTTTCCTTCGCCTCATTGAAAAAGTGCTTGCAGACGGCAGGATGAGGATGAGTGGAGCCTGTAACGGCGGGCGGCAACCTCCAAACTGAAACCGCTCCCGCGATGGCTGATTGAAACCGGGGCGCCCGCCCGTCAAACCTTAAAAGTCGGCAGGCCGGGCGCAGGCAAAGGGATTACAGATGACGTATCCGGCCCGCCAAGCCTGTCGGCACGTTCGTTTGGTCTTGGGTGTTATTGCCCCAGCACTCGACATTGCCGCCGTCCGTCAGCGCACAGGTGTGAAAACTGCCCGCCGCAATCTGGCGCACCCGGCCCGCCAAATCCGCCGGCACGTTTGTTTGGCCATCGTGGTTAAGACCCCAGCACTCGGCATTGCCGTCGTCCGGCACCCGCGCAGGTGTGCCGGACGCCCGCCGCAATCCGGCGCACTCTGCCCGCCAAGCCCGCCGGCACGTTCGTTTGGCCATCGCCATTCCAGCCCCAGCATTCGACATTGCCATCGTCCGTCACTGCACAAGTGTGATGACCGCCCGCCGCGATCCGGTGCACCCGGCCCGCCAAGCCCGTCGGCACGTTCGTTCGGCCATTGCGGTTAAGACCCCAGCACTCGGCATTGCCGTCGTCCGTCACCGCGCAGGTGTACTTCTGACCCGCCGCAATCTGGCGCACCCGGCCCGCCAAACCCGCCGGCACGTTCGTTTGGCCATCGGTGTTACGACCCCAGCACTCGACATTGCCGTTGTCCAGCACCGCGCAGGTGTGTCCCCACCCGCCGAAAGAAGTCGCTGATCCCAACTCATCAGCGGACGGAAAATCCAAACGGGTGCCGGTTTGCGTGAACGATAACGTAATCCATTTTGCCCCGTCGCAGATCAGCAGGTTCGTGCCGGCGCGGTCATACTCCATGACGCCTTTATTGTCGTCCCCGCAGGAGGAGGTCAACGGGTCAAACGAGGCCACCTGGCTTGTCCCGTCTTTCCCATCCTGTCCCGGCGGACCGGCGGCACCTTGCGGGCCTTGCGCCCCGACTGCGCCGTCCTGTCCTGGCGGGCCGGCATCCCCTTTGTCGCCTTGCGGACCTTGCGCCCCGCCCGCGCCGTCCTTGCCGTCCTCACCGTCCCGACCGTCCTTGACCGTCGCCAAGTCCCGCCACGGCTCGTCCTCGCGACCGGTCGCATATTGAAGCGTCCGGCTCAACTCATCCTCGCTCTCCACCACCCGGAAAGCCGCACGCGGGATCACCACGCTATGGCTGCCGGTGCTCACCCGCGAATAACTCAACACCACGCCGGCGTCGGTTTCCTCGACGCTCTCCAATGCCACACTCGGCACCAGCAGATACGATTTCACCTTGAAGGCGTTTAGGCCCACCGCCGTGTCCGCGTCGTCGCTGAACAGCACCCGCACGTCCCCCGCATAGTTCGTTTGCCTGAACGCGATCAGTTTGTAGGCCCGGTTCACGTGCACCGATCTCATCTTGACGAAAGCCGCATCAACCACGTCCTCCACGTCGCGCTGATCCCGGCTGAAGCAATATGGCTGTGCGCCGGACGAACTGGTGAAATTCTTCCGGTCCCAGAACACCACCTTCACCGAGCGGTCGCCGCCGCAGGCGCTGACAATCGGATCAAGGCGCACCATGTAGGAGCCGATCCGCATCTCGTCCAACGCCGCCGCCGAGCCGTCGTAGTAGCGGCTTGCCCCGGCGTAGTCGGCTTCGGTGAACGCAATTAGCATGTAGCCCCGTGCCACCTGCACCGACCCGAGCACCAGTTTGGACGCCCCGCCACGCCGTCGTCGTCGGTGACGTCAAGCACGGCCACGTCCGCGCCGTTGCCTGCAATGTTGCTCTGCGGTGTGCAAAACAATTGGCTCTCCTGTTCGCCGACATCGAAGTCCGCCGTGACCTCGAAGGCCGAGACGTAGGTGTCCGCCACCCGCTCGTTGCAGCGCGCAAACAGCGAAGACTCCGATGCGGGGTCGGTTTGGGCGAAAGCCGAAGCCGTGATGAACAGAGTTGAAGCTGCGAGAAGTGCCGCAATCCGTCCTGCGAATTGCCGGTTGAGTGTTTTGTGTGACATGCCAGCCTCCCGGGTCATCGGTTGATTACTGGAAGTTGTCAGTTCTGACGCTTCACAGGCCGACCGTCATCGCGGCCTCTGCGTCCGGCGCCGCCGCCGTTCCCGAAAACTATATAACAGTTGCGGCTGCAAGCGGGCCGCTTGATAAGGGTCAAAACTGCGTTTTCAACCGCCACAAGGCTTATCCGGGTATTGGCGCCGCGCCCGCTGCTGATTGAAAGCGCCGGGCGGCGTCGGGCCTCAAGGCCAGCGGCGGCGCAGTCACGCGCCGGATTCGGGGGGCATCCCGATTCATCCGGCGTTCCGGCGGGGCGGCTCAAACTCGACGCCCCCTGACTCGGCAAACCTCGGATGCAGCAAACTCCGAACCCAACAGAGTGAATGTTAGACAAATATAAGATGAAGGATGACAAAGACTAGATAAATCTAAAGAAAAGTGCGACAAATCCAGGACGAGATAAGATTTATATATACAAAGGTTGGATACGGTAAGGCCTGACTGCTTCAAGCCCTGATGACCATGGCTGAAAAAAAAACGCTCGCCGATGGCAGGGGCAGATGGGATGAATTTAGGGCGGCGGGGCGACAACCAATGCAACGGCGCCAACTGCCTCCCCTTGACGCGGTGCGGGTGAACCGGGCTTCGGGCGGCGGGGGGATAATCCCAAAATTAAAAAGTGCTCTTGCAGCGACTGATTACAATCGAGGTCCCCGGTTCGTCAAATCCTAAAGAGGCGGTGGCCAGGCGTAGGTAAAAACGATTAAAACCGGTGCATTCGGCCCGTCAGGCCCGCCGGCACGTTCAGTTTATTTTCGTGACGTGTCCGGCGTTCCGGCTGACTTTTCGGGCGCTGTGCGACGGTTCTTTTTCCCCGGCGCTTCGGCATTTTGGAAAACCTAAATTTTATGCGGCGTCGCTCTTCCCTTCTCGGCG
This sequence comes from Candidatus Oxydemutatoraceae bacterium, assembly GCA_965211995.1. Lineage (GTDB taxonomy): Bacteria > Pseudomonadota > Gammaproteobacteria > Poriferisulfidales > Oxydemutatoraceae > CAYFZO01. Next base: position 1,129,898 of record OZ243040.1, on the reverse strand, counting down.
GGCCTTGTTTGCTCTTCAATGTACTCCGCGTCCTGGTTCACTTTCCACACGTCATAGCGTTGTTCTCCGGCGATGATGTTTTCGACCGTCAGCATCGCCGTCATCATCGCGTGGTCCTGATTGTTGTATTTGTGCATCCCGTTCCTGCCGACCGGATAAAGGCCGGGGTAGTGCTCCTCGATCTCGCGGCGGACGATGGCGACGTTCTCTGCATAGGCGTCGTCATACACCGGGTAGGCTTTTTTCTGCCGCACCACGAAGCCGTCGGCGACGTCGCCCGGGCGGGCCAGCCCGAGTTGGATCAACTCGTCGCTTGCAAGTTTGATCAAGTCCGCATCGGCGCTCGTCCAGATCCCGTCTCCCTCAAAGCAGAAATACTCCATTCCGTAGCAGTTCCTGCCGGGTTCGGGCACCATGTCGGGAGACCATGACTTGAAATTTTGTATTCTGCCGACTTTCACCGCCGGGTCGTGGATGTAGATCCAGTTGTCATCAAAGAGGCGCCGGTCTTCGACGATGAGGCCGACGATCAGGAAGTCCCTGTAATGCAGCGAATTGGCCGCCGCGACAACGTTCCGGGACGGTCGAGGTTCGAGGCACTGCACCAGTTCCCTGAGCGGGGCGCTTGATATGACCGAGCCGGCCTCGTGATGCGCCTCGGCCCCGTCCGCGGCGCGGGACACCCCGTCCGCGGCGCGGGACACGACGTCCCACCCGGTTTCGATGCGGCGCAGCCCGACCACCCGCTGCCCGGTCTTGATTTCGCCGCCTTGTTGTTCGATTTTGCGTCCCGCGCTTTCCCACATCATGCCCGGGCCTTTGCGCGGGTAGTGGAACGAGTCGATCAAGGTCTTTATCACGGCGCCTTTGGCCGCGTCTCCGGACGCGGAGCGGCCGGGAAACAACGCGTTCTTGACCATCGCCCACAGCGACAGCCCCTTGATGCGCTGAGCCGCCCAGTCCGCGGAGATTTCCGAGCATTTCATCCCCCAGACTTTCTCGGTATAGGACTTGAAAAAAATCGAGAACAGCCGGCGGCCGAACTTGTTGCTCACCCAGTCCTCAAAGTTCACCGGGTTTTTCACCGGCAACAAAGACGCTTTCAGGTAGGAAAGAATGCAGAGGCCGGCCTCGCTAAGGCCGAGGTTGGAAAGCGCGTTTCCCGGTTTCAGCGGGTAGTCAAAGAATTTATTTTTATAATAGATGCGCGACTTTCTCGGTCTTTTTATGAAGCCTTCGTCGAGAATTTCGCCCCACAGATCAACGACTTCCTGCGACTTGGAGAAGAAGCGGTGCCCGCCGATGTCGCACAGAAAACCTTTATGCGACACGGTTTTGGAGATGCCGCCCAGATAAACCGGATCGGCTTCCAGCACGGTGACGGGAATGCCTTTCTTCGACAGCAAGTAGGCGGCGGTCAGTCCGGCCGGGCCGCCGCCGATGCAAATAACCCTTTGATTTGATGCCGACATTCGGTTTCTACGAAATCGCTTTCAGCAGGCGGATAATCCCCATTTTGGCACTTCGTCTGTGCGCTGACAAGCCGTCGCCGCTTAAAGATTCAAAATCATGGATATAGAATTCATACGCCTTGTGAAGCATTTGCTGATTGGTCAATGGTCGGTGACCATCCCAGAGTTTTCTTTATCTTTGAAGTGTTGAAAATAAAGTCTTCGCTGATCATTTTGTAATGATAGGGTCCGAGAGGGGACAGCCCCAGCGAATGAAACAGTTTCATCAAAAAAATCGCCGGCCCTTTTGACAGACCGGCGACGCGCGCCGGCGTTCCGGCGCGGGAAATAACGTGCTCATAAACTTCCCGCAGCGAAGTTACACCGTCCGAACCGATATTGAAAACGTCCGATTTTTCATGTTCGAGGGCTTTGATGCACGCGGCGACGAGATCTCCCGCGTAAATAAACTGATACCTGTTGCCGCCGTCTCCCACGACCCAAACCTTGCGTCCCTCGCGTATAAATTCGAACAGTATTCCGAGCAAGCCGATCCGTCCGGCGTCAATGATCGTCGGACACCTGAAAATGACGGAATGAAAATCTCCTGAAAAGGATTGCAGGATCTTTTCTCCCTCCCACTTTGATTTCCCGTAGATCTCAGCCGGTTCGGGGACGTCGTTTTCCGTAACCGGCCGGCCGAAATTTTTCGCCCACAGGCAGTTTGAAGAGGTGTAGATGACTTTTACAACGCCGTGTTTCCGGCACATCCCGGCGACGTTTGCGGTGCCTTCCACGTTTGACCGCCACAGCGCGGTTTTGTCCTTTACCTCATGGGCGAGCATCGCCGCACAATGGAAAACCGCGTCTATCTTCCTTGAACCGAACAGGCCGTCCAGCGTTTTTGCGTCGGTTATGTCGCCCTGAACGGAACTGAGGCGCGTATGCGAATCTGCGTCCCGCTCGAGATCAATGGAGACGCAGGCAAAGCCTTTTTTCAAAAGGAAGCGTTTCAGGATTCCGCCGAAAAATCCTGCTCCCCCGGTGATTAAAATCGTCCTGGACATCAAATCATCACTTGACGGGAACTGCGCGTCAATAATCCCGGAACGCGTAGTATTTTGTCAGCATAAAGTTGATGAAAAAAGCCAGGCCGATAGCGAGGATTCTTGCGAGCAACAGACCGTCAACTGAACCGAACGTCTCGAAGTTCATCCGCTCGAACGCCAGAACGTCCACCATGACGAACATTGCAAGCAGGTTCACCGCCAGCGATAAACCGCTCGCCAGAAATTTTCTCCATAACGCCTCGGTCGGCGAATGTCCTTTCAAGCGGAACACGAATTTGAGGCACAGAAAGAAGTTCACCGTCGTTCCCGCGAGAAAAGACGCCGTCGTCGCGAGCAGGTAGTTGAGGTGCTGCGCCAGAAAAGCGAACACCGTGAGATCGGCAACGGTGGCGATCCCGCCGACAATGGCGTAGCGGAAAAATTGCAGCAGCGGGCTTGCGGGCGGTGGCGCGGTTAGATCTGAATTCATAGCGGCTTTTGCAGGTTCCGCGCGGGGCGGGGCGCCCGGTCGCCGGGCCAGTCGCCGGGGAAACTGTCGGTGCGCTGATTGCATCGGGTAAAAACGAAAAATTATAACCTGCTCCGGCAAAAAACTGAAAAGCGCAGTGCAACGGAATGGCCTCACCGGGTCGCCGCCGCCTCGGCGCCAACCATCTCCCGCACCAGTCCCGCGAGATTTTCCGCGGCACCGCCGTCGCCGAGTGCGCGTTTCACTTTATCCAGGTCGCGCTTGATCTCCTGCGTGCGTCGTTCGTCTTCAAGCAACGCCAGCGCTTCATTGCAGATCGCCTCGGCGTTGGCGGCGCCCTGGATCAGTTCGGGCGCGACCGTTTTGCCCGCGACGATGTTGACCAGGCCGATGCGCGGCGTCGTCACCAGCCGTTTCAGCAGCACGTAGGTCGGCCACGAGACCTTATAGACGATGATCATCGGCGTGCCGCACAGCGCGAGTTGCAGCGTGGCGGTGCCGGAGGCGGTGAGCGCGAGGTCGCAGTCTTGCATCGCCGCCTCGTGATGGTCGCGGATCACTTCACAGGCGAGGCCGTGCTTGCGCAAGTGCCGTGCGATGAGTGCCGCCGGGAGGCCGGGCGCGAGCGGCAGCGAGAAGCGCACCGTGGGCGTGCGCGCCGCAATCCCGACGGCGGCGCGGCACAGCACCGGCAGCAGCCGCCGCACTTCGACGACGCGGCTGCCGGGCATCAGCAGCACTTTTTTGCCGCCCCGGTTGCCGCCTTTGCCGCCGCCGCGCGCCGGCAGATCGCGCATCCGGTCCACCAACGGGTGTCCGACGTAACGCACGGGAACGCCGGCGTCGCGGTAGATCTTTTCCTCAAACGGGAACACCACCGCCATCGCGTCAACGCGGCGCGCGATTGTCTTGACGCGCCCCGCGCGCCACGCCCACACCTGCGGGCTGATATAGAAGAGTGTTTTCACTTTGAGGCGGCGCGCGACCGCGGCGAGCCTGAGGTTGAAGTCGGGGTAGTCCACGAGCACCAGCAGATCGGGCGCTTCTTCCTCGAGCGCGCGCACCAGGCGGCGGTAGGCGCGCCTGAGTTTCGGGTAGTGCGCGACGACTTCAAACAAGCCGACTACCGCCAGGTCGCCGGCGTCCACCAGGCGGCGCAGCCCCGCGCGCCGCATGGCGCCGAGGCCCATGCCGAAACAGTCGAAACGTTTGCCGCCGGCGTGTGCGCGCAGCGCTGCGATCAGGTCCGCGGCGTGCATGTCGCCCGACGGCTCGCCCGCGACGAGCATGATCTTGTAAGTCCGGGGAGGCACGGGCGCGGCTAGTGCGTTTCCCGGATCACGGCGGCGACGCGCGCGGCGTCCTGCGCCGGCAACTCGGGGAACATCGGCAGCGACAGGCACTCGCGTGCGCTGCGCGCGGCCTGGCCGCAATGGACGCTGCGGCTGACGCCGCGCAGCGAAGGTTGTTCGGACAGCGGCACCGGATAATAGACGCGGCTGCCGATCCGCGCGGCGGCGAGTGCCGCAGCGACCTCGTCGCGGCGCGCGCACAGGATTGTGTACTGATTGAACGCGTGCTCGCACCCCGGGGCGCATCCCGGGGTTTGCACCCGCCCCTGCAAGGCAGCGGTATAAACCGCCGCGAGTCGCCGGCGCTGTTGATTGAAAGCTTCAACGCGCTTGAGTTTCACGCGCAGGATCGCGGCCTGGAGTTCGTCGAGGCGGCTGTTGTAGCCGACGATCTCGTGGCGCGGGCCGCCGCGGCTGCCGTGGTTGCGCAGCAGCCTGACGCGGCGGGCGAGGTCTTCGTCGTCGGTCGTGATCAGGCCGCCGTCGCCGCAGGCACCGAGGTTCTTGGTCGGGAAAAAACTATGACAGCCCGCGCGCGACATCGCCCCCGCGCAGCGCCCGTCGCGGCGCGCACCGAATGCCTGCGCGCAGTCCTCCATCAATACGGCGCCGTGCTGCCCGGCGAGCGCCGACAGTGCATCTACGTCGGCGGGATGCCCGTACAGATGCACCGCGACGATCGCGCGGGTTTTCGCCGACAGTGCGGTCTCGACGCTCGCCGGGTCGAGCGTGAACGTCGCGGGGTCTATGTCCGCGAGCACCGGCGTCGCGCCCGCGTACAGCACGGCCTCGGCGGTGGCGATGAACGAAAACGCGCTGGTGATCACTTCGTCGCCCGCGCCGACCCCCGCCGCGCGCAGCGCGAGATGCAGCGCGTCGGTACCCGAAGCGCAGGCGACGGCCGCGCGGACGCCGACGAACTTTGCGGCTTCCCGCTCGAACGCCGCGACTTCGCCGCTCAATATAAAACGCCCGCTGTCGAACACCCGCGCGATTGCCGCGTTGATCTCGGCGGACAGCGCACGGTGCTGTGCGCTCAGGTCGAAAGCGGGGATCGGCGTGGACACGGTTACCGGCGCCAGATCATTAACGCCGGCGCTCAGCGCGCCAGCGCGGCCGCGACGCGGATCGCGGCGTCGAGCGCGCGGCGTCCTTCGCGGCCGCCGACCAGCGGTTGCCGCCCGGCGCGGATGCACCCGAGGAAATGTTCGATCTCGACCCGCAGCGCGTCGGCCTCGGGGAACGAGCGCTCGTCACATTCGACGTCGCGCCCGCCGCCCTTGCGGCAGGTGGTGCAGCGGTTGTGATACAGGTCGATCGAGAAATATCTGTCTTTTTTGAACAGGCGCAGTTTGCGTTCAATCTTGCGGCTGATGCGGCTCGCCGTGACGTTGGCGGTGCAGCCGTTGACGAATTCGATGCGGGTGTTGGCGATGTCCACCCCGCGCGACAGGATCTCGGCGCCGTTGGCGCGGACGTCGGCGATCTCGGACGGCACCAGGTTCAGGATGATGTCGAGGTCGTGGATCATCAGGTCGAGGATGACACAGGTGCCCTGGTCGCGCTGAGTGAGCGGCATCAGGCGCGTGCTTTCGACGAACACCGGGTCGAGCGGCGCCTCGCCGAGCGCGAGCAGCGCTGGGTTGAAGCGTTCGAGGTGCCCGATCTGCAGCAGCCTGTGGTTGCGTGCGGCGGCCTCGATCAATTCGTCGGCTTCGTCGAGCGAGGCCGCCATCGGTTTTTCGACCAATACGTGCGCGCCGTTTTCGAGGAAGTCGCGCGCGATTCGATGGTGCGTCGCGGTCGGCGTCGCCACGCTGACCGCGTCGAGTTTCCCCAGCAGTTCGCGGTAGTCGGCGACGGGCGCGGTAGAATGTTCGGCGGCGACTTCGCGGCACGTTTGTTCTTTGACGTCCGCGACCGCGACCAGTTCACAATCCGCGATGCGCGCGTACTTTTCGGCGTGGAATTTGCCGAGGTAGCCGGTTCCGATGACGCCGCAGTTGAGAGTTGACATTGGTTTTCGAGGGATTGCCGACCGTCGCCGCGGCGTGATTCCCGCGGCGACGGTCGGCCTATGATAACGCCTGGCGACAGGGGCTATGGCAGTGAACACGACAGCGAAAAGATTTTTTGCCAAAGGCGAGGCGCTGCCGGATTTCGACGCCGAGATGATCGCCGGCGTGGATGAAGCCGGGCGCGGCACGCTCGCCGGCCCGGTGATCGCGGCGGCGGTGATCCTGCCGCGCGCGCGGCGCCCGCGCAGATACCGCGATTCAAAGCAACTCGGCGCCGCTCGCCGCGTCCGTCTGCACCGCGCCGTCAGGCGCGAGGCCGTGGCCTGTGCGGTCGGGCGCGCCGAGGTCGCGGAGATAGACGAGATGAACATCCTGCACGCGAGTTTGCTCGCGATGGCGCGTGCGCTCGCGGCGCTCGCGGTGACGCCCGACCTGGTGCTGGTGGACGGCGACCGCGTGCCCGATCTCGATCTGCCTTGCTGCGCGGTGGTCGGCGGCGACGACCGCGTCGAAGTCGTCAGCGCCGCGTCGATCGTCGCCAAAGTCGAAAGAGACCGGGAGATGCTGCAACTGCACGAGCATTATCCGGTGTATAACTTTGCCGCACACAAGGGTTATCCGACCCGGGAGCACATTCGCAAGTTGGACCGGTACGGCGTCTGCGACGCGCACAGAAAATCCTACCGCCCCGTCAGGGAAAGGCTCGACGCGGCAGCCGGCGTGCGCACGGAGGCGTCGCCGTGAGTTTCGTCCATCTGCACCTGCACTCCGAGTATTCGCTGTCGGACGGACTGCTCAGGGTCGGGGACTTGGCCGCGCACGCCGCCGCCGTCGGCGCCCCGGCGGCGGCGCTGACCGACGTCGGCAACCTGTTCGGCGCGGTCAAGTTCTATCACGCCGCGGTCAAGCACGGCGTCAAGCCGATCATCGGCTGTGAACTCAGGCTGCTCCTCGACGGCGACGCCGCTGCGCCCGCCGCCTGCGTCCCCGGCGCCCCCGTCGTCAGAAGGGGCGACGAGGATTTCTGCTCGGTCGTCGCCTTGTGCATGAACAACGCCGGCTACCGCAATCTGACGCAGTTGGTGACGCGCACCTATCTGGAAGGGCGGGTGTACGAAGGGCCGTTGGCGCGGCGCGAATGGTTCGAGGAATACGGCGCCGGCTTGATTATCTTGTCGGGCGGCGTGCGCGGCGACGTCGGGCGTCATCTGCTCGCGGGCAACGCGGCCAAAGCCGCCGCCGCGGCGCAGTTCTGGAAGCGCGTTTTTCCCGGGCGCTATTACCTGGAGGTGTACCGCACCGAACGCGAAGGCGAGAACGCTTATTTCAACCGCGTGCTGCCGCTTGCGGCGCGCGCGCGGTTGCCGCTGGTCGCGACCAACGACGTGTGTTTCCTCGAAGAAGGCGATTTTGACGCGCACGAGGTGCGCGTGTGCATCGCCCAGGGCGGCTACACCCTCAAGGACGCCGCGCGCCTGCGCCGCCACAGCCGCCGCCAGTATTTCAGAAGCGACGACGAGATGCGCGAGTTGTTCTCGCCGGCGCCCGAGGCGCTGACCAACGCCGCCGAGATCGCCAGGCGCTGCACCGTGTTTCTGGAGCACGGCGACGTCTTGCTGCCGGACTCCGAGTTGCCGCCGGGCGTGACCGAGCAGCGGCACCTGACCGCGCAGGCGCACGCGGGGCTGAAGCGCCGGCTCGGCGCCGACGTGCTCGAGTCCGGCGAGATCTACGCGCGCCGGCTCGCACAGGAACTCGACATCATCCTGCGCATGGGTTACGCCGGCTACTTTCTGATCGTCGCCGATTTTGTGCGCTGGGCGAAGGAGCAGCGCATCCCGGTCGGGCCCGGGCGCGGTTCGGGCGCCGGTTCGCTCACGGCTTACGCGCTCGGCATCACCGAACTCGACCCGATCGAGTACGGCTTGCTGTTCGAGCGCTTCCTGAACCCGGAGCGGGTCTCGCCGCCCGACTTCGACATTGACTTTTGCATGGACAACCGCGACCGGGTGATCGAGTACGTCGCCGAGCGTTACGGGCGCGACAAGGTTTGCCAGATCATCACCTTCGGGCGCCTCGCCGCGCGCATTGTGGTGCGCGACGTCGGGCGCGTGCTCGGCAATCCCTACGGCTACGTTGACCAACTCGCCAAGTTGATCCCCGACGACCTCAACATCACGCTCGACGAAGCGCTCGCGAAGTCGCCCGAACTCAAGCAGCAGTACCGCGTCGACGACAAGGCGCGGGAGATCCTCGACATCGGCCGCCGCCTCGAGGGGCTGGTGCGCAACCCCGGCACCCACGCCGGCGGCGTGATTATTTCGCCGCAGCCGCTGACCGAATACACCGCCTTGTACTGCGAATACAAAGACCCGACCGTGCTCACCCAACTCGATATGAAAGACCTCGAAACCATCGGCCTCGTCAAGTTCGACTTCCTCGGCCTCAGGACGCTGACCGTGCTCCAGCGCGCGGTTGACATCGTCAAGGACTACACCGGCGAGGACGTCGTGCTCGAGAAACTCCCGCTCGACGACGCCGAGGTTTACCGCTTCCTGCAGACCGGCGCGACCCGGGCGGTGTTCCAACTCGAATCCGACGGCATCCGCAGCCTGATCAAAAGCCTCAAGCCCGACCGCTTCGAGGACCTCGTCGCGTTGCTCGCGCTGCACCGGCCGGGCCCGTTGCAATCGGGCATGGTCGAGGACTACATCAAGCGCAAGCACGGCGCGGCGGTGGAGTATTGGCACCCGAGCGTCGAGCCGATCCTGCGCCCGACCTACGGCGTGATCCTGTACCAGGAGCAAGTGATGCAGATCGCGCGCGAACTGTCGGGCTACACGCTCGGCGCCGCCGACATCCTGCGCCGCGCGATGGGCAAGAAACTGCCCGAGGAGATGAACAAGCAGAAGAACGACTTCGTCAGCGGCGCGGTCGCGCGCGGCGTCGAGCACCGCATCGCGGTGCACATCTTCACCCTGATCGAGCACTTCGCGGGCTACGGCTTCAACAAGGCGCATTCGACCGCCTACGCGCTGATCGCCTATCAGACCGCGTGGTTCAAGACCCATCACCCGGCGGCGTTCATGGCCGCGGTGCTGACCGCGGACATGCGCAATACCGACAAGGTTGTCGAGATGGCGTACGAATGCCGCGCGATGGGGCTCGCGGTCAAGCCGCCGGACGTGAACCGCTCGCACGGCGGCTTCACGGTGCTCGACGACGCCACCGTCGTGTACGGCCTCGGTGCGGTGCGCACCGTCGGCACCGCGATGGTGCAGTGCATTCTCGACGAGCGCGCGGCGGGCGGGGAGTATCAGTCGCTGATGGATCTGTGCGTGCGCGTAATTCCGCACAAGGTCAGGAAGAGCGTGATCGAACCGTTGCTGCACGCCGGCGCGCTCGATGGTCTCGGGCACACGCGCGCCGGAATGTTGCGCAGATTGGACGCGGTGTACAGCCGCGCCGAAGCGTGCGCGCGCGACCAACTCGCCGGGCAGGACGGCTTGTTTGACGCCGCCGGCGCGGGCGAAAGCGCAGACGCCGCGCTGCCCGCGGCGCCCGGCGAGGGCCTCGGCGAAGCGCCCGACGGCGACGAGCGCGAACGTCTGCTGCACCTCGAGAAAGGCGTGCTCGGCTTTTATCTGAGCGAGCATCCGGTCGCGCGGTGCGAACGGGAACTGCGGTGCATGGTCGGGTGGCGCTTGAGCGACGAAGCCGGCATCGCGGCGTTCAAGGGCCCGCGCAATCAGGCGCCGATGCATCGCCTCGCCGGCGTCATCGTCGGCGTCAAGCGCAAGGGGCAGCGCGGCCGCGGCGCGGTGTTCATGCTCGACGACGGCAGCCAGCGCGTCACGTTCAGGATGTACGACGAGGACTACGCCGAGTACGGCGCCGTGCTTGCGCACGCAGGCGTGGTCGTGGTCGAGGGCCGCAAACTTTTCGACGTGGTGCGCGAGACCAGCCGCTGGTACGCGAAGCGCGTGCTCACGCTCGACCAGGCGCGCCTCAGGTTCGCCAAATCGCTGGCGCTCAGCCTCGACGCGGCGACGCTGTCCGCCGGGTTTTCGGCGCGGCTCAAGGCGCTGCTCGAGCCGTTCGTCGCCGACGGCAGATGCCCGGTGCGGGTGCGCCTCAAGACGGCCGCCGGCGCCCGCACCGAACTCGCGCTCGGGGAAGGCTGGCGGATCAAGCCTTGCGGCGAATTGTTCCGCCGCGTCGAAAGTCTCGCCGGCGTCCGCGACGTGCGTTTGATTTATTGAAGGTAAAATGACGGCTGCTTGAACGGTCGGCCGTCACCTAAAATTCTGCACATGGCGCACATCCAGGAAAATACCGGCAAGCCCGCGGCGCCGGCCGCGAGCCATGCGTTCGACTACCTCGAATTCGAGCAGCCGATCGCCGAACTCGAATCCAAGTTGTCGGAGTTGCGGCGGATGTCAAATGTTGGCGGCACGGCCGGCGGCACGCCGCTGGACCTGGACCACGAGATCCGGGAACTCGAGAAGAAATGCGGGAAACTCAAGGAGACGATCTATTCCGGCCTCAGCGCGTGGCAGATCTCGCAACTTGCGCGCCACCCCAGCCGCCCCTATACCCTCGACTACGTCGCGGCGCTGTTCACGGACTTTGAAGAACTGCACGGCGACCGCCAGTTCGCCGACGACCCGGCGATGGTCATCGGCATCGCGCGCTTCAACGGCAAGCCGGTCGCGGTCGTCGGTCACCAGAAAGGGCGCGACACCGAAGAGAAAGTCCGGCGCAACTTCGGCATGCCGAAACCCGAGGGCTACCGCAAGGCGCGGCGGCTGTTCACAACCGCGGAGCGTTTCAACCTGCCGGTGCTCGCGTTCATTGACACGCCGGGCGCCTACCCGGGCATAGACGCCGAGGAGCGCGGTCAGAGCGAGGCGATTGCGGTCAACCTCCGGATCATGTCGCAGCTCAGAACGCCGATCATCGGCACCGTCATCGGCGAGGGCGGGTCGGGCGGCGCGCTCGCAATCGGCGTCGCCGACTGTCTGCTGATGCTGCAATACAGCACCTATTCGGTCATCTCGCCCGAAGGCTGCGCGGCGATCCTGTGGAAGGACGCCGGCAAGGCTGAGATCGCCGCCGCCGCGCTCGGCATCACTTCCGACCGTCTCGACCGCCTCGGCCTGATAGACGAAGTCGTCGCCGAGCCTCTGGGCGGCGCGCACCGCGACTTTCCGCAACTGTGTTCACTGTTGCGCAACACGTTGTCGGCACGGCTGGAACGGCTGCAGGCGATGGAAATCGACAAACTGCTCGAAGCGCGTTATCAGAAGTTTGTGAACGTCGGCCACTTTCAGATCGGTTGAGGCGGTGTGTCTGCACGCGCGCATCGCCCGCTTCGCGGCTGAGTTCGCCGCCCGCCGGCTGCTGATTGCGTACAGCGGCGGCGTGGATTCGACGGTGCTGCTGCACATGGCGTCGCAGTGCCCGGCGCGCGCCCGCACCGAACTCGTCGCCGTGCACGTCAACCACGGCCTGCACGCCGACGCCGGCGAGTGGGAGCGGTTTTGCCGGCGCACGGCGAAGCGGCTGGGCGTCGCGTGCCGGTGCCTGCGCGTTGACGCCGCCGCCCGCCGCTCCGAAGCGCGGTCAAAGCAAGCGGAGCGGGCCGCTGAAAATCACTCGCTCCTCGAGGGGGAGCCGGGCGGGCGCAGCCCGGCCGGTGAAGGGAAATACCAAAGACGATGCGGGCGGGCGGCGGCGGATGGCGGGCCGGCGCCGCACTTCAGCCTGGCATCCGCCGCCCGCAAGCGCAGCCCGGAGGAAGCCGCGCGCGACGCACGTTACGCGGCGCTGAAAACCCTGGTGCAAAGCGGCGATCTGCTGATGACGGCGCACCACCGCGACGATCAGGCCGAGACCGTCTTGCTGCAACTGCTGCGCGGCGGCGGTCCCGCGGGTCTCGCGGGCATGCCGGCCTGTGCGCGCTTCGGCGCCGGGCGCATCGTGCGCCCGCTGCTCGGCGCGACGCGCGCACAACTCGAGCGGTACGCGCGCGACCACCGTCTCGAATGGCTTGACGACCCCGCCAACGATGACTTGCGCTACGACCGCAATTACGTGCGGAGGCGGCTCGCGCCGGTGCTGTGTGAACGCTGGCCCGGGTGGCGGGAAACCCTGGCGCGCGCCGCGCGTCATCAGGCCGAAGCCCGCGCACTGATCGGCCGGGTCGCACGGCGGGGGTACCTGCATTGCCGCGACGCCGGCGGCACTTTGTCGGTCGCACGCTGTCTCGAGTTGCACGACGCCGAGAAAAAAGCGGTGCTGAGGCATTGGCTCGAGCGGGCCGGCCTGCCGACGCCTTCGGAGAAGCAACTGCTGCACCTGAGCGGCGTTTTGGTGTCCGGCGACGCGGGCCCCGGCGCGCTGGCGCGCTGGCCCGGCGCCGAGGTGCGCCATTACCGCGGAAAGTTGTACGCGATGACGCCGCTCGCGCCGCCCGCCGCCGCGGGCGCACGGCGCTGGCGTTGCGGCACCGACCTCGACCTGCCGGAGATCAACGCCAAACTGACTTGGCGCCAACTGCGTGAACGCGCGCCGGAACTGACCGAGGCCGCGGCGCTGACCGTGCGCCTGCGCCGCGGCGGAGAGAAATGCGCGTACGCCGGCGGGCGCTTTCACAAGCGGCTGAAAAAAGTCTTTCAGGAACTCGGCGTGCCGCCGTGGGAGCGCGACCGCGTGCCTTTGGTTTATCTCGGCGACGAATTGCGCGTCGTCTGGAGTCCGTTGCCGGAATAAACGGGCGGGGCCCGCCGCCGCTCCGAAGTGCGGCCAAAGCAAGCGGATTCGGCCGCTGAAAATCACTTCACCCTCGGGGGAAAGTCGGCCGGGCGCAACCCGGTCGGCGGGGGGAGCTACCCAAGACGGCGCGGGCGGGCGGCGGAGGATGACGGCCGGCGCCGCACTTCAAACTGGGTTCCGGCACGGTGCGAGGATGAAGTTCAACGTGTCCGGTGTTCGCCGTCGGCGGCTCGCGCAGCGTCCTGCGGGCGTATGGTATATTGGTGCGCCATGACGACTGGCCGATTTATCTTCGTTACGGGCGGCGTAGTTTCTTCTCTGGGCAAAGGCGTCGCTTCCGCATCCATCGGAGCCATTCTTGAAGCGCGCGGTCTGCGGGTCAGCCTGACCAAACTCGATCCGTATATCAACGTCGATCCCGGGACAATGAGTCCCTATCAGCACGGCGAGGTGTTCGTCACCGCCGACGGCGCCGAAACCGACCTCGACCTCGGCCATTACGAGCGCTTCGTCGCGTTTCGCGCGGGCAAGCACAACAACTACACGACCGGGCAGATCTACGAAAACGTCATCCGCAAGGAGCGCCGCGGCGACTATCTCGGCGGCACGGTGCAGGTGATCCCGCACGTCACCGACGAGATCAAGGCCGCGGTGCGCGCGGGCGCGGGCGGCGCCGACGTCGCGCTGGTCGAGATCGGCGGCACCGTCGGCGACATCGAGTCCCTGCCGTTTCTCGAAGCGATCCGCCAGATGGGCGCCGAATTGGGCGATTGCGCGGCGTTCGTGCATCTGACGCTGGTGCCGTACGTCGCGGCCAGCGGCGAGGTCAAGACCAAGCCGACGCAGCATTCGGTCAAGGAACTGCGCTCGATCGGGATCCAGCCCGACGTGCTGCTGTGCCGCTCCGAGAGCCTGCTGTCCGACGCCGAGCGCAGCAAGATCGCGCTGTTCACGAACGTCAGTGAAGAGGCGGTGATCACCGCGCAGGACGTCGGCAATATCTACGAGATCCCGCTGCGGCTGCACGAGCAGGGCGTGGACCGGATCCTGGCCCGGAAACTGCGCCTCGACGTCCGCCCCGCCGATCTCGGCGATTGGCGCGCGGTGGTGGCGGAGGACGCCAAACTCAATGCCGCGGCCGGCGAGACGGTGCGGGTCGCGGTGGTCGGCAAGTACGTCGGTCTCGCCGACGCGTATAAATCAATCAACGAAGCCCTGTACCACGCGGGGCTCAAGCACTCGGCCCGGATCGAGATCAGTTACGTGGATTCGGAGCAACTCGCGTGCGGGGACGCCGCCGCGCTGGAGCAGGCCGACGCAATCCTGGTGCCGGGCGGCTTCGGCGACCGCGGCATCGAGGGCAAGATCGCGGCGGCGCGCCATGCGCGCGAGCGCAAAGTGCCGTATCTCGGCATCTGCCTCGGGATGCAGGTCGCGGTGATCGAATTCGCCCGCCACGTCGCGGGACTCGACGGCGCGCACAGCACCGAGTTCGCGCCCGGCGCCGCGCACCCGGTGATCGCGTTGATCACCGAGTGGCGGGACGAGGCCGGGGGCGTCGAGTATCGCGATGAACGATCCGACCTCGGCGGCACGATGCGTCTCGGCGAGCAATCGTGCAGCCTGGCGCAGGGGTCGCTGGCGCGCGCGCTCTACGGGTGCGACACGGTCGCCGAGCGCCATCGTCATCGCTACGAGTTCAACAACCGCTATCTCGAAACCCTCAAGGACGCCGGTCTGCGCATCGTCGGCGAGTCGAGCGACGGCAAACTCGTCGAGATCGTCGAGGCGCCCGACCACCCGTGGTTCCTCGGCTGTCAGTTCCACCCCGAATTCACTTCGACGCCGCGCACGGGGCAGCCTTTGTTTCTCGGGTTCGTGAAGGCGGGTCTCGCATACGCCCGCGGCCGGCATCCGGAATTGCGTTTCGGTCGCGCGGGATGAAGATCGGCGACCTTGAAGTTGATCTTGCGCGCCCATTCGTTCTGATCTCCGGGCCGTGCGTGATCGAGAGCGAAACGCTCGCGCTGCGCACGGCTGAGGAACTCAAGCGCGTCACCGAGGAACTTGCGGTGCCTTTTATCTACAAGTCCTCGTTCGATAAGGCCAACCGTTCCTCGCACGATAGTTTCCGCGGGCCGGGGTTCGCCGCCGGGCTTGAGATTTTGTGCAAAGTCAAAGACGAGATCGGCGTGATGGTGCTGACGGACGTCCACGAGGACACGCCGCTCGACGAAGTGGCGGACGTCGCCGATGTTTTGCAAACGCCGGCTTTTTTGTGCCGCCAGACCAACTTCATCCACAACGTCGCCGCCTGCGGCAAGCCCGTGAACATCAAGAAGGGGCAGTTTCTCTCGCCGTGGGAAATGCCGAACGTCGTCGCCAAGGCGCGCGCGGCGGGCAACGAGCGCGTTATGGTGTGCGAGCGCGGCGCGTGTTTCGGCTACAATAATTTAATTTCCGATATGCGCTCTTTGGTGGTGTTGAGGGAAACCGGCTGTCCGGTGGTGTTCGACGCAACCCATTCGGTGCAGTTGCCGGGCGGCAAAGGCACGGCGTCGGACGGTCAGCGTGAATTCGTCGCGCCGCTTGCGCGGGCGGCGGTCGCGGTCGGCGTGGCGGGCTTGTTCATGGAGTCCCACCCGCGGCCCGATGAGGCGCTGAGCGACGGGCCGAACGCATGGCCGCTGGGGCGCATGAAAGCGTTGCTCGCGCACTTGCAGGAGTTGGACGCCGTCGCGAAAGCGGAGCCTGTGACGGGGCGCGGGGCGCGCTGAGCGGCACCGGGGCGCGGGCGGGGTCGGGCGGGCAATGGAACAAACACGATGAGTCGAATTACTGCGGTGCGCGGACGCGAAATCGTGGACTCGCGCGGCAACCCGACGGTCGAAGCCGACGTCGCGACCGAGTCGGGCGCCGTCGGCCGCGCGGCCGTCCCGGCGGGCGCTTCGACCGGCTCTCATGAAGCGGTCGAACTGCGCGACGGTGACCGGGCAAGGTTTAACGGCAAGGGTGTCACCCGCGCCGTCGCCGGCGTCAACGGCGAGATCGCGCGGGCGCTGCTCGGGTTTGACGTGTGCGCTCAGCGCACGCTCGACGAGCGCCTGATCGCGCTCGACGGCAGCGCCGACAAAAGCCGTCTCGGCGCCAACGCCCTGCTCGCGGTGTCGCTGGCCGCGGCCAAAGCCGGCGCCGCCGTGCGCGGGCGGCCGTTGTACAGCCACCTCGCCGACGGGCGCCGCCCGCGGCTGCCGGTGCCGCTGATCAATATTCTCAACGGCGGTTCCCACGCGGGCGACAGCACCGATATTCAGGAATTCATGGTGGTGCCGGTCGCCGCCGCCACCGTCGCCGAAGCGGTGCGCGCCGGCTCGGAAATCTTTCAGGCGCTGAAGGCGGTGCTCAAGGAAGAGGGGTACGTGACCACCGTCGGCGACGAAGGCGGGTTTGCGCCGAGTCTCGACTCGAATGAAGCGGCGGTCGAGATCGTGCTCGAAGCCGTGCGCCGCGCGGGCTACGCGCCGGGCGAGGACGTCTGGCTGGCGCTCGATTCCGCGAGTTCCGAGTTCTACCGCGACGGGCGTTATCACTTTGATTCCGAAGCGCGTACGTACGACGCGCGCGGGCTGATCGCGTGCTACGAAGACTGGGCCGGGAAATACCCGATCCTGTCGCTCGAGGACGGTCTCGCCGAGGACGACTGGGACGGCTGGCAAGAATTGACCGCGCGTCTCGGCGGCAAGATGCAACTCGTCGGCGACGATCTGTTCGTGACCAACGCCGCGTTGATCCGCAAGGGCGTCGAACTCGGGGTCGCCAACTCGGTGCTGATCAAGGTCAACCAGATCGGGACCTTGAGCGAGACTTTCGACGCAATCGACGCCGCGACCGCGGCGGGCTATTCGTGTATCGTCTCGCACCGCTCGGGCGAGACCGAGGACGTCACGATCGCCGATCTTGCGGTCGCGACCGGCGTCGGGCAGATTAAAACCGGCTCGCTGTCGCGCACCGACCGCGTCGCAAAGTACAATCAGTTGATGCGGATAGAGGAAGAACTTGCGGGCGAGTGCGCTTACGCCGGGCGCGGCGCGTTCAAGGGCTTGCTCGAGTGAGGGCGCCGCCGCTCGCGTTTGCGGCGGGGCTTGGTTGAGACGCCGATGAAGACACCGATGAAAACCAGCGTGAAACTGCTGCTCGGGGCATCGCTCACGGTGTTCGTGCTGCTGCAGGCGGCGCTGTGGAGCGGGCACGGACTTCCGGACCTGTTTGAATTGCGCAGCCTGAATCGCACCAGCGAGATCGAAAACAACGAACTCAGGGAACGCAATCGCGCGCTCGCGCGGGAAGTGACCGGCATGAAATCCGGGCTGGGAGAGATAGAAAGGGAGGCGCGCGAAGAACTCGGCATGGTCAAGCAGGGAGAGACTTTCTTTCAGGTGATCGACGGCGCGCCCGAGCAACCCGCGCCGCAATGACCGAGCGTTGGGGAGTGGTGCCGGCGGCCGGGCGCGGCGAGCGCTTTAACGGGGGTGTGCCGAAGCAGTATCTGCACGTCGCCGGCGGCTGCGTGCTCGACCACAGCCTGGATGCGTTGCTGCGCGGCGGCCGGCTCCGCGCCGTCGCCGTCGCCGTTGCCGAAGACGATGCCCGGTGGGCGCAAACGCGCCACAGCGCCGACCCGCGGGTGATGCTCTGCACCGGCGGTGCGAGCCGCGTGCGCTCGGTGCGGTGCGCGCTTGAACTGCTCGGCGCGCACGCCCAAGACGACGATTGGGTCGTCGTGCACGACGCGGTGCGCCCGTGCCTGAGTCAACGCGACTTGTCGTCTTTGATCGAGGGCCTCGGCGGCGACGAAATCGGCGGCCTGCTGGTCGCACCCGCGAGCGATACGCTCAAGCAGATCCGCCGCGGCGGCGGCGCGGTCGAGCGCACACTCAAGCGCGACCGGGTCATGCGCGCACTGACGCCGCAGATGTTCCGTTACGGTCTGCTCACCGCGGCGGTGGACGAGGCGCTGCGCCGCAGCGTTGAGATCGGCGATGAAGCACAGGCGATGGAACTCGCGGGCCATAATGTACGCGTCGTCGAGGGCGACGGCGCGAACGTCAAACTGACGTATCCGCACGAGTTGCCTTTGATCGAGGCTTGGCTCGCACGCGCCGCCCCGCCGGACGCGCCCGGCGGATAACGCACGCACCAGGATGCGGGCACGGGGGCAAGGTGATGACGAGGGCGGGCTTTGGTTTTGATGCGCACGCACCGGGCGGCGGCGCGAACGTCAAACTGACGTATCCGCACGAGTTGCCTTTGATCGAGGCCTGGCTCGCACGCGTCGCCCCGCCGGATGCGCCCGGCGGATAATGCACGCACCAGGATGCAGGCACGGGGGCGGCGCGATGATAAGGGTGGGTTTCGGTTTCGACGCACATGCGTTTGGCGACGGCGACGGCTTCATGCTCGGCGGCGTGCGCATCCCGTTTGAGCGCGGCATCGTCGCCCATTCCGACGGCGACGTGCTGTTGCACGCGCTGTGCGACGCCTTGCTCGGCGCCGCCGCGCTCGGCGATCTCGGCACGCATTATCCGAACGACGAGCGGCACCGGGGCGTCGCCGGCCGCGATTTGCTGAGGCGCACGCTGGCGCTGATCGCGGACGCGGGGCTTGCCGTCGTCAACGTGGATGCGACCGTGGTGGCCGAAAAACCGCGTCTCGCGCCGTTTATCCCTGAAATACGACCGCTCGTCGCCTGCGACCTCGGGATAGGGCTTGACTGTGTCAGTATTAAGGCTACCAGCGCCGACGGCCTCGGGTTCACCGGGCGCGGCGAGGGGGTCGCCGCGTTCGCCGTGGTTTCGCTCGCACGGGCGGGCGGCGGGTGATTGCGCGGCGGCGATAAGACGCGTTGAACGCGGGGAGATGGATACGTTATGGCGCGAGTGCCGCCATCCAAGCGGGCGTCGGCGAGGGCGTTCGCCGATGAATGCAGCCGGCTGCTGGCCGCCGACGGGCCGTTTGCGTCGCTGGTGCCGGGGTTTCGCAGCCGCCCGCAACAGGAGACGATGACGCGCCGCGTCGCCTACGCGATCGAAAACGGCGGCAACCTCGTGATCGAAGCCGGCACCGGCGTCGGCAAGACTTTCGCTTATCTCGTGCCTGCGGTGCTGTCGGGCAAGAAGGTCGTGATTTCGACCGGCACGCGCTACTTGCAGGATCAGATCTACACCAAGGATCTGCCGCTGGTGCTGAAGGCGCTCGGCATCGCCGCCGACACCGCGCTGCTCAAAGGCAGAGCCAACTACCTGTGCGCCGAGCGCCTGGAGCAGGCGTGGCGGACGCGCGCGCTCGACGCCGACGACAACGGCATGGTCGAGCGCGTCTATCGCTGGTCGAAGACCGCCGCGGGCGGCGACATCAGCGACTTCGGCGGCCTCAGCGAAAACGACCCGCTGTGGGCGTCGCTGACCTCGACGTCTGAAAACTGTCTCGGCGCCCGCTGCCCGAAGTTCGACGAATGTTGCGTCGCCGCCGCGAGAAACCGCGCGCTGCAAGCCGACCTCGTCGTCGTCAACCATTACCTGCTGCTCGCGGATATGACGCTCAGGGAGGAAGGCTTCGGTCAATTGCTGCCTCAGGTTGACACCGTAATCATAGATGAGGCGCATCAGTTGGGCGGCATCGCCAATCACTTTTTCAGCATCTCGTTCACCAGTTCTCAGTGCCTGTGGTTGCTGCGCGATATACGCGCCGCGGGCGACGCGGCAAAAACGCCGGAGTTGATGAGCGCCGCCGTGGAATTGGAGTCGGCGATCGCGACGATGATGAGTGCGCTCGGTCAATTGCCCGTGCGGGAGACCACCGCCGTCGCCCTCGGGCAAGACGACGTCGCCGCGGCGCGGCGCGTGCTCGCCGCCGCACTCGAACAACTCGCGGGCGCGTTGCAGCCCCTGCGGCGACAGTCCGAGCAGTTGTTCAACCTGTGGGATCGCGCTGAAGACATGCGGCGGCGGTTTGCCGAGGTGCTCGAGAGCGGCGGCGACCGGGTCGGCTGGTATCAGACCGGGCGCAACTCTTTTCGTTTGTACGCGAGCCCGACCGACGTCGCACCGCTGCTCAGCGACAAGCACAAGTTGTACGACGCGAACTGGATCTACACCTCGGCGACTTTGTCGCTCGGCGGCGACTTCACTTATTTTCTGGCGCAGACCGGGCTGGCTGAGAGTTGCGCCCGCGTCGCGCTCGACAGCCCGTTCGACTACGCCGAGCAGGCCGCCTTGTACGTGCCGTCGAATTTGCCCGACCCGAACGACCCCGAGCATACCGCCGGCGTGATCGAAACCGGCTATCGTTTGCTCGAGATGGCTCAGGGGGGCGTGTTCTTTCTGTTCACGAGCCACCGCGCGCTGCAGGCGGCCTCGAGAAAGATCGCCGACGAAACCGACTACACGCTGCTGGTGCAGGGGAGCGCGCCGAAGGTTGAACTGATCCGGCGCTTTTGCAGTACGTCGAACGCGGTGCTGCTCGGCACCGCGGGGTTCTGGGAAGGCGTCGACGTGCGCGGCGCCGGGCTGCGCTGCGTGATCATAGACCGCCTGCCCTTTGCGTCGCCCTCCGATCCGCTGACGCGGGGGCGCATTCACAAGGCGAAAGAGCAGGGGCGCGATTTTTTCAGGGAAGCGACGCTGCCCGAAGCGGTGATCTCGCTGCGCCAGGGGATCGGGCGCCTGATCCGCGACGAAACCGATATCGGGGTGGTGATGATCGGCGACAAGCGCCTGCGCACGCGCAGTTACGGCAAGCTTATCCTGAACAGCCTGCCGCCGATGAAACGTTGCGAGCAGTTGCACTCGCTGCGCCCCTACCTGAGCGGCGCCAACTTCCGGCCCGAAGTGCGGCAAAAACAAGCCGGGGGGGTTGCTGCAGATCACTCCGCCCCTGAGGGCGACCCGGCCGGGTGCGGCCCGGCCGGCGGGGGGAAACACACAAGACAACGCGGGCGGGCGCCGGAGGATGACGGGCCGGCGTCGCGCTTCAGACTTGAATCCGCCGACTCCGGCGACTCCGGCGCGGCGCGGTGAACCTGCTCGCGCTGGATACGGCGACCGCGGCCTGCTCGGTTGCGTTGACGTGCGGCGGCGAAGTGCATGAAGAATTCACGGTCGCGCCGCGCCAACACAACCGCTTGCTGTTTGAAATGTGCGACGCCGTGTTCGCGGCGGCGGGGATCGCGCCCGCCGCGCTCGACGCGCTTGCGTTCGGCCGCGGCCCCGGCGCTTTTACCGGCGTCAGGATCGCGGCGGCGGCGGCGCAGGGGATCGCGTACGCGCACGGTCTGCCGGTGGCGGCGGTGTCGAACCTTGCAACGCTCGCGCAGCAATTGTTCGACGGCTGCGGCGAGCCGCGTGCGCTCGCGGCGATTGACGCGCGCATGGGCGAGGTCTATTACGGCTTCTTCCGCCGCGGCCGCGGCGGCCTGGCCGAAGCCGAGGGGGAGGAAGGCGTGGTATCGGCGGAGAAGGTGCCGGGGCTTGCCGCGTTTTCGGGCTGCGCCGGCGGCAGCGGTCTCGCGGCTTATCCTGCGCTCGGCGCCGGCCTTGCGGTGCGCAAGCCGGACCTGCTGCCGCGCGCCGGCGCGGTGCTGAAACTCGCAACGGCGAAAGTCAAAGCCGGCGACACCCTGAAGCCGTCGCAGGCGCTGCCGGTCTATGTGCGCGACCAGGTTGTGTGATGCCGGCGTTTATGTACAGGCTCAGGAAAAATTGAAATCTAACAGGGCTACTAGATTTAGGCTTCAATCTAATGGTGCAACTATTAGTCAGAGACAAGGAGGCAACCCGTGAAAATACCGGACTACACCCGTGCGTGCGCCAATCCGGCGCGCACGATCGCCGGTCGCAATCACCAGGAGGAACGATTGCGCAGCGGTGATGCTTGCGCCGAAAGGCTATTAAGCCCCCAAGGAAACCACTTGCCTTTTGCGCAACCCCGGGAACGCCCGCAGGCTGCTCGATTCGATCAAGGAGTTGGACGCCGGCAACGGCATGGAGAGAAAATTCCGGGAGTGAATCTCTCAGTCTCTCCGAGCGAACCCGGACGTGGCAGGGAGCGTTGGATTTTGTCTGAAAGATTCTGCGGCATCGTTGCACCTTCCGCCGGGCGCTCGCGCGTGTTTATATTTTACCGTTAAGTTATCGAAACAAGGTAAAATCAGGCGCATGAAAACGCATCAAAATTTATCCGCGCCTCACCCGTTTCCGTACCAGGGGAGCAAGCGCGGAATTGCAAAGAACATACTTCCGCACTTTCCCTGCGACGTGCGGTGTTTGATTGAGCCTTTTTGCGGCGCCGGCGCAATTTCCATCGCCGCCGCCGCACACGATTTGGCGAAGCGATTCGTGCTCAATGATCTGAACGAGCCGTTGATGGGGCTGTGGGCGGAGATCCTTGAGAGGCCGAACGAATTGGCTGATAAATATGAACGGCTATGGCTTGCACAGCGTCCGGATCGAAAAGAGTATTTCTTTCGTATCCGCGAGGAGTTCAATGTTTCTCATCAGCCGCATCATCTGTTGTATTTGCTCGCCCGCATCGTAAAGGGGGCGGTGAGATACAGTGCCGAAGGCTTGTTTAATCAAAGCGCGGACAACAGGCGTTCCGGGATGAAGCCGAGAACGATGAGGAAGAACATTACGGGGGTCTTCCGACTGCTGACCACAAGGACGACCGTGTCTTCCGTCGATTTTAGAAAGGCCGTAAACAGGGTCAAAGTCGAAGACCTGGTGTATATGGATCCCCCCTATCAGGGAACGTCTTTCACGAGAGATCGCCGGTACTTCAACGGGCTCACTTACGATAACTTTGTTGATGCGTTGCGGGAGATGAATAAAAAGCGCATTTCTTACATAATCAGTTACGATGGTGCCACCGGCGGAAAAATTCACGGCCAACGGTTGCCACGGAGTTTGTCGCTGAAGCACCTGTTCATTCACGCGGGCAGGTCGAGCCAGGCCACGTTGTTGGGGGGCGACGACGAGACCGTCGAATCGCTGTATTTATCCCCGGCCCTGGTGGACAGATTGAACCGCGGTGAGACGAGAGTCGCTTATCCGGCGAATGAAAAGCAGCGGGAGCTTGTGCTCGCATGAGAAAGCAGGCTTATCCGCCCGAGTTTTTAAAATTGCTGAAGAGCGTGGAAGCAAAACGCCCGAAGATCGTAATTGATCATATTCTCAAGCACGGACGGATAACGACGGAAGAACTTAAAGACCTCTACGGTTATCACCATCCCCCGCGGGCAATAAGAGACGTCAGGGAGCGGGGCATCCCGATAGCAACGTTTTTTGTTACCGGGGCGGACGGCAAAAGGATTGCCGCTTATTAATTTGGCGATCCAGCGGAAGTGCGCGTTGCCCGGCGGTGCGGGCGGACGGCTTTCTCATCCAATCTAAAGACGGCGCTGATGGAAAAGCACGGCTCTCGCTGCAATATCTATCTTGAGCCGTTGCCATTAAGGGAACTGCAAATCGATCACAGGATTCCATTTGAAATCTCAGGGGACAGTGGCGCTGCAACTGAAAACCTTGATGAATATATGCTGTTATGCGCTTCTGCAAACAGGGCAAAATCATGGAGTTGTGAGAACTGCGGGAATTGGCAAGCCAAGGATCCGGCAGTTTGCCAATCCTGTTATTGGGCCTATCCGGAGTCATATACGCACGTTGCTACGCGAGATATCCGCAGGCTTGATTTGTTATGGGTGGGTGAAGAAACCGCTGCATACGATCTGCTTGCAGAAGAGGCTGCAAAAGTGCAAGCGGAGATCCCGGAATACGTTAAAAATGTACTGCGCGGTTTCTGCAAGAGAAAAAGCGGCTGACCGGTTTCGTTTTTCCCCTGTGCAGCGCACGCTGTCCGCCGATGCGCGGGGGCTGAACGCCGCGCCGGCGGCGGTATTTGCAGACAGCGATATTTGAAACGGCGGCGGTTGAATACGGCCCCGGCGTGTCCTTGATTGCGGGCGTGATCCTGGCGCAGCGGCGCTTGCCCGCCGGCTGTTGCACGGGCCTGCGTCAGCGTGCGTTCTGCTCCAGCGCTCCCAGCGCCGCGATCTGCTCGTTCAGTTTGGCGATCCGCGCCTCGCAGTCGCCGACGTTGGCGCGTTGCGCCGCGATGATCTCGGCGGGCGCTTTGTTCACGAAGTTCCGGTTGTCGAGCCGCGTTTGCGCGCTTGCGAGTTGCTTGCGGATTCTCGAGACTTGCTTGTGCAGGCGCGCGATCTCGGCCGGGGCGTCGATCAGGCCGGCGAGCGGCACCAGCAGTTGCATGTCGCCGACCAGCACGATCGACGCCTGCGGCGCCGGCGCCGAGGGTTCGAGCCACTCGACGCCCGCGACGCCGCCGAGCGCCGCGATCGCGCTGCGGTGCCGCTCAAAGTGTTCGCGGTCGCGCGCGCTCCAGTTTTGGATCAGCACCGGCAGCGCCCGGCCCGGCGGCAGGTCGAGTTCCGAGCGCACGCGCCGCAGGCCGACGACGATCTCGCGCAGGCGTGCGACGGCCCGTTCGGCGTGCGCGTCGGCGGAGGTTTCGGCGGGCGCCGGGTAGGGGCGGCGCTGGATTGTCTCCTCGCCGCAGCCGGTCAGCGGCTTGAGTTGCTGCCAGATCTCCTCGGTGATGTAGGGCGTGATCGGGTGCAGCAGCCGCAGGATGGTTTCGAGCGTGCCGATCAGGCAGGCGCGATCGCCCGTTTGCGCGACTTTGCTGAGCTCGAGAAACCAGTCGCAGAAGTCGTGCCATACGAATTCGTAGATCCCGGCGGCCGCGAGGTCAAAGCGGTAGTTTGCAAAGTGCCGGGCGACCTCCGCGGTCAGCGTGTGCAGGCGGTGGCGTATCCAGCGGTCGTACACCGTCGGCGGCGCGCTGTTTGCGTCCGCCTTGTCGCAGAACAGTGTTACGAAGCGTGCCGCGTTCCACAGTTTGTTGCAGAAATTGCGGTAGCCTTCAATGCGCCCGAGGTCGAAGCGAACGTCGTGCCCGCTGGTCGCCAGCGCGGCGAAGGTAAAGCGCAGCGCGTCGGTGCCGTACGCCGGGATGCCGTCGGGAAACTGTTTGCGCGTGTCGCGCTCGATGCGCTCGGCGAGGTGCGGCTGCATCAACCCGGCCAGGCGTTTTTTCACCAGCGCTTCGAGGGTGATGCCGTCCACCAGGTCGATCGGGTCGAGCGCGTTGCCCTTGGACTTCGACATTTTCCGCCCCTGCGCGTCCCTGACCAGCCCGTGCACGTACACTTCGCGGAACGGGACGTCGCCGGTCAACTTGACCCCCGTCATGATCATGCGCGCGACCCAGAAGAAGACGATGTCGAAGCCGGTGACCAGCACGCTGGTCGGGTAGAAGGTCCGAAGTTCAGGCGTCTCGTCCGGCCAGCCGAGGGTCGAGAACGGCCACAGCGCGGAGGAGAACCAGGTGTCGAGCACGTCCTCGTCGCGGCGCAATTTGCACGTGTTGCCGAGTTGGTGCCGCTCCCGGGCTGCGGCTTCGGAGTGCGCGACGTACACGTTGCCCGCTTCGTCGTACCACGCGGGGATGCGGTGCCCCCACCACAGTTGGCGGCTGATGCACCAGTCCTCGATGCGGTTCATCCACTCAAAATAAGTCTTGCGCCAGTTGTCGGGCACGAAGCGGATGCGCCCGTCGGTGACCGCCTGTTTTGCG
Source organism: Candidatus Oxydemutatoraceae bacterium (assembly GCA_965211995.1). GTDB lineage: Bacteria > Pseudomonadota > Gammaproteobacteria > Poriferisulfidales > Oxydemutatoraceae > CAYFZO01. The sequence goes on along the minus strand of OZ243040.1, from coordinate 1,104,053 downwards.
GCTGCGGCGAGTGCTTCGGCGCGCACGAACCACTGGTCGGTCAGGTACGGCTCGATCACCGCGCCGCTGCGGTCGCCGCGCGGTATCGTCATGCGCCGGGGTTCGACTTTTGCGAGCAGGCCGCAATGGTCGAGGTCGGCGACGATGCGTTTTCTCGCCGCGTAGCGGTCGAGACCGCGGTACTCGGCGGGGACTTCGTCGTTCAGCGACGCGTCCTCGCGCATGACGTTGATCACTGCCAGGCCGTGGCGCTTGCCGACCCGGTAGTCGTTGAAATCGTGCGCCGGCGTGATCTTCACGCAGCCCGAACCGAACTCGGGATCGACGTAGTCGTCGGCGATGACCGGTATGTCGCGTCCGGCGAGCGGCAGCGTCACGCGCCGCCCGATGAGTTCGCGGTAACGCTCGTCTGCGGGGTGCACCGCGACGGCGGTATCGCCGAGCAGGGTTTCGGGCCGGGTCGTCGAGACCGTGACGTGTTCGCCGCCGGCCGCGTCGGCGAGGGGATAGCGCAGGTGCCACAGATGCCCGTCTTCCTCTTCCGAGATCACCTCGAGATCGGACACCGCGGTTTGCAGCGCCGGGTCCCAGTTGACCAGGCGCTTGCCGCGGTAGATCAGGTCTTCGTCGTAAAGGCGCGTGAACGCCGCGAGCACCGCGCGCGACAATTCGTCGTCCATGGTGAAGCGTTCGCGCCGCCAGTCGAGCGACGCGCCGAGCCGGCGCAATTGCCGCGTGATCGTATTACCCGACGTTTTCTTCCACTCCCAGATCTTTTCGATGAAGCGTTCGCGCCCGAGGTCGCGGCGGGCGACGCCCGCGGCTTCGAGACGGCGTTCGACCACCATCTGCGTCGCGATGCCGGCGTGGTCGGTGCCGGCCTGCCACAGGGTGCGGAACCCGCGCATCCGGTGGTAGCGGATCAGGCAGTCCATCAGCGTGGTCTGAAAAGCGTGTCCCATGTGCAAAGTGCCGGTGACGTTCGGCGGCGGCAGCATGATGCAGTAGGGCGCGCCGTCGCCGCTCGCGGCGAAGCAGCCCGAGGCTTCCCATTCGCGGTAGCGGGACTGCTCGATCCGGTGCGGTGTGTAAGTGGTTTTCATGGTCTTGCGTTGCGGCGCACGGCGGGTGCGCGCAGGCGCCCGGGCTTGGTTCTTTGTCGTCGTGGGCGGCAGTTCGGGTCTTCCCATTTGCGGCGGCGGGATTGCTCGATCCGGCGTGGTGCGTAAGTGGTTTTCATGGTCTTGCGTTGCGGCGCGCGGCGGGTGCGAGCAGGCGCCCGGGCTTGGCTCTTTGTCGTCGCGGGCGGCAGTTCGGGTCTCCCCATTCGCGGCGTCGGGACTGCTCGATCCGGTGCGGTGCATAAGTGGTTTTCATGGTCTTGTGTTGCGGTGCGCGCCGGGTGCGTGCAGGCGCCCGGGCTTGGTTCTTTGTCGTCGCGGGCGGCAGTTCGGGTCTCCCCATTCGCGGCGTCGGGACTGCTCGATCCGGTGCGGTGCGTAAGTGGTTTTCATGGTCTTGTGTTGCGGTGCGCGCCGGGTGCGAGCAGGCGCCCGGGCTTGGCTCTTTGTCGTCGCGGGCGGCAGTTCGGCTGTTGGTCCGGGGGTCGCCGGCGTGCGTTTTTATTCTATCCCGGGCCTATCCCACGGAGTGCATCCCGCGGGGTCTGTTTCAGGGATTTATTCCCGGGCGCGGCGCAGCAGAAAATCAAACAGCAGCGGCACCGGGCGGCCGGTCGCGCCTTTGGCTTTGCCGGTCAGCCAGGCGGTGCCCGCGATGTCGAGGTGCGCCCATTCGTATTCTTTGGTGAAGCGTGACAGAAAGCACGCCGCAGTGATCGTGCCGCCGCCGCGCCCGCCGATGTTGGCGATATCGGCGAAGTTGCTGTTGAGTTGCGGCTGGTATTCGTCCCACAACGGCAACTGCCACGGGCGGTCGCCCGAAGTACCGCCGGCGCGGAGCAGTTCGTCGGCGAGCGCCTGGGTGTTGCTCAGCAGGCCGGAGGCTGCGTCCCCGAGCGCGACGACGCAGGCGCCGGTCAGCGTTGCGATATCTATGACGCACGCGGGCTTGTAGCGTCCGACGTAGGTCAGTGCGTCGCACAGCACCAGGCGGCCTTCGGCGTCGGTGTTCAGGATCTCGACGGTCTGCCCCGACATTGTCGTGACGACGTCGCCGGGCTTGCTCGCGCATCCGCCGGGCATGTTCTCGGCGCAGGCGAGGACGCCGACGACGTTCAGCGGCAGCCGCAGATTGACGCACGCCGCGAGCGTGCCGAGCACCGCCGCGGCGCCGCACATGTCGAACTTCATCTCGTCCATCGTCGCGCTCGGTTTGATCGAGATGCCGCCGGTGTCGAAGGTGATGCCTTTGCCGACCAGCGCGACCGGCGCCGCGCGCGCCTTGCCGCCTTTGTATTCGAGGCACACGAGTTTGCCCGGGTTGGCGCTGCCTTGGCTCACCGACAGGAACGCGCCCATGCCGAGGCGTTCCATCGTTTTTTCCTCGAGCACGCGCACGCTGAGCCGGCTCGAGCCGCGCGCGAGTCCGCGCGCCTGCCGCGCGAGGTACGCGGGCGTGCAGACGTTGCCCGGCAGGTTGCCGAGTTCACGCGCGAGGCTGACGCCGCGGTGGACCGCCGCGGCTTCACGCAGCGCGTCGCGCGCCGCCGCCGCGGGCAGCGTCGAGTGCAAAGTGCATTTGGCCGGCGTCTTGACCTGCGCTTTGCGGCGGGTCTTTTTGCCGAAGGTCGTGACGTAGCGGTAATAGGCGTTTTGGATCTCGAGCGCGAGCGCACGCAGGTATCCGGCCTTCTCGGCCTGGGCGCCGACGTCGTCGAAGCAGAACAGCAGGTTGGCCGGTTTGAGCGCGGCGGCGGCGGCGGCGCAACTGCGCGCGGCGTTGATGAATTTGACGCGGTTGAGTTCACCGGCTTGGCCGAGCCCGGCGACGATGATGACGCGGTGGCGCAGGCCGGGCGCGTGCAGCGTCAGCGTCTCGCCGCAGGCGGCTTCAAACCCCGCCTGTTTGACCGCCTTGTCCAAAAAGCCGCCGCTCGCTTCGTCGAGGATGCGGTAGGACGCCGGACGGCGCCCCTTGAAGACGGGCACGATGGTGCAGGCCGAGGCCGGCGCGGAGATCTTTTTTGAAGTTGTTGTAATCTGCATCTTTGTTCGCTCCGGCGTTCGTTTCGGATTGCAATGTGGAAAGGGTTGCGGAACCGCGCATTAAATCACCGATTTCCGGTGCATGCAAACGCCGCGCAGATCAGCGATGAAAACTTTTGAGCGCTATCTCTTCACCGAACTTCTGGTCAACCTGTCGGCGACGATCTCGGTCTTGAGCATCGTCGTGGTCGGGCGGCTGCTGTCGAAGTTGCTCGAGAAAGTCGCCGAGGGACGCTACCCGCTCGATGTGATCAAGCCGCTGCTGGTGTACGGCACGCTCGACTCGCTGATCTTTCTGCTGCCGTTTTCGGCGATGCTCGCGGTCATGCTGACGCTGGGGCGGCAGTACCGCGACGGCGAGGCGTACGCGGCTTTTGCTCTCGGCATCGGCTACGCGCGCATCTGCCGGGTGCTGATGCGGTTGGCGGTGCCGCTTACGGTGCTGTTGTTCGTGTTTGTTATGGAGATGTCGCCCGCGGGCGAGCGCCGCTATGAGTTGATCAAGCAGACGGGCAAGCAGCGCGGCGACGTGACGATGGTCGCCGCGGGCAAGTTCTTCAGCCCGCGCGAAAACGTAGTGCTGTTCGTCGAGGATTACGACCGCGACGCCGGGCGGCTGTCGCACGTCTTCATCGCCGACTTCTCGCCGGGGCGCACGGTGCTCGAAACCGCCGCCTACGGCGAGCAGAAACTCGGCGGCGACGGCGTGAAGCGCCTGCATTTGTACGCAGGACGCCGCTACGAGGGGACGCCGGGACAAACCGACTACCGGGTGTCGGGTTACCGCGAGCACGCGGTGCATCTGCCGGTGCGGCTGCCGCGGATACCGAGCGACGACCCCGAAGCGATGACTTTCGGCGAACTGCTCGCGTCGGACCGCACCGAGGCCCGGGCCGAATTGCAGTGGCGGCTCACGACGGTGGTCTCTTTGCCGGTGCTGATGCTGCTGGCTTTACCGCTGGGGCGGGTCGCACCGCGGCGCGGGCGCAACGCACGCATCGCCGCGGCAATCGCGGTGTTTTTAGTGTATGAAAACCTGATAATCTTCATCATTGACCGGGTCGGCAGCGGCGACTTCCCGGTGTTTCCGGGCGCGTGGTGGGTTCCCGCGCTCACGCTTGCGGCCGCGGTACTGATGTTGATGCGCCGGCGGGTCGCATATTCTTTCTCGCTGCGGGGCGGGCGATGACGATCGATCGCTATCTCGGCCGGCAGTTGTTTGCCGGCGCTGCGCTGGCGCTGGCGGCGTTGCTCGCAATCTCGTCGCTGATTGATTTCATGGACGAGATCAACGATGTTGACGCGGCCTACACGCTCGCGCACGTCGCGCACCATATCTGGCTGACCACCGCGGGGCGGGTGTACGAGTTCCTGCCGACGGCGCTGCTGATCGGCGGGCTGCTCAACCTCGGCAACCTCGCGGCGCAGTCCGAGTTGATCGCGTTGCGCGCCGCGGGTTATTCGAGAAAGCACATTATCTTGTCGGTGCTCGGGGCCGGCTGCGTGTTCGTTGTGTTTATCGCGGCCATCGGCGAGACGCTGGTGCCGGCGGCGGAATCCGCGGCCGCGAAATTGCGCGGCGACGACGAGCGCCCGGGTGTGTTTCAGAAAACCGGCGTCGGCGTGTGGTCGCGCGAGGGCGAGCGCTTTATTCACGCGCGTGCGGCGGGCGGCGACGGTGCGTACCTCGACGTGTCGTTGTACGAGTTCGGCGGCGACCGCCGCCTGCGGCGCGTGATCAGCGGCGCCGCGATGCGGGTTGAAAGCGACCGCCTGGTGCTGCGCGACGTGCGCGAGGCGCGCCTCGGCGACCGGCGCGTGGACGTCGCGCACCGCCCGCAGGCGGTGATCGCGCGCGCGGTGAAGCTTGAACGCGGCGCGCTCGGTGCGCTCGCGCCGGGCGGCTTGAATACGCTCGAACTTGTCAGGCACATAGACTTTCTCAAACGCAGCAGCCTGCGCCGTGATTTTCACGAGTACGTGCTGTGGTCGCGGGTCAGTCAGCCGCTGTCGGCGCTGGTGATGCTGCTGCTCGCGTTGCCGTTCGTGTTTGCGCCGGTGCGCAGCAGCGCCGGGCAGCGCCTGTTCTACGGAATTCTGATCGGTCTCTCCTACACGCTGGTCAGCAAGGTTTTCGGCAACGCCGCGATCGTGTTCGAGTTCTCGCCGGCGCTCGGCGCGCTCGCGCCGCCGGCGCTGGGCTTCGCCGCCGGCCTCTACAGACTCGCACTGTACCGCTGACCGCCGCCGTTCGCCGGTTCTACGCTGCCGTTGATTCCGCCGCCGCCTGATTTCGGCGGTGCGCGGCCAATTTGCGGACAGGCTTAAATTGCCGCAGTGAAAGGAGACAAAAGCAATGACCGAAGAACAGGCCAACGCGCTCAGAGGCGATTTACACGAACTCGCCCGGCGCATCAGTCCGCGCATGGATTGGCAGAGCGTGGAAATCGGCGTGCTTGCGGGCAGAGTGGATCGGTCAAGCGCGGAAGTCGGCGTGCTTGCGAGCAGAGTGGATCGGCCAAGCGCCGATTTACGGGATTTCAGGCGGCACGTGGGCGAGCGCCGTGACAACCTGCGTAACCGGGGGGTCGGCGTCGTTGTCACGACGGTCATTATCGTCGTGGCGGTCGGGTCAACCTGCGCAACCTCGTTTAATCAAGTTTTGTCCAAACTCGGTTGAGCGTTCCCGGCCGGCGGCGGGTGCGGCGCGCGTCCGCCCACCGCCGCAATTTGCAACGCTGCGGCAACCGTTGCGCACGGTCGGCGCTTATGTCCGTATCAGACGGCTTCCCGAGAGCCGGTCGTGCCAGGTCAGTTGGCTGCGGTCCAGCAGCGCCCACCAGAATCCCGCGCCGAGCGCGATGGCGGAGAGCACCGCGGCGGCGCTGCGCGTCATCGCGCCGGCCCAGCCGAAGCGTCTTGCGCCGACGCCGACCAGTTTGATCTTCCATATCTTCATGCCCGCGGTTTGCCCGCCGTGCACCCAGCACCAGCCGAAGTACGCGAAGGTGACCAGATAGACGAACGCGACGTAGGCGCGGTACCAGGGATGGCCGAAAGTCACGCCCGCGGCGGTCCAGAAGATCGTGGCGATGAACAATATCGCGACGACGATCAGCAGGTCGTAAAAGATCGCACCCGCGCGCCGTGCGAGGCCGGCCGGGATGCATTCGCCTGGGGGGTCGTGTGTCATAATCTGTTTGATCTATTCAGGCAAACGGCGTGGAGGCGGTGCGTGGACAGACTTGGCGGCGACTGCATCGAGGCTTTTATCAGCGCCCTGGTGACCCAGGACGGCTTGAGCCGCAATACCATCGCCGCTTACCGCCGCGACGTCCGCCATTTTAGCGCCGTGATGCGGCGCAAGGACGTCGGGCTGCAGACGGTGCGGCGCGAGGACGTGCGCGGCTGTCTCGCCGAGCGCATCGGCGGCGGTTACACCGCGCGCTCAAACGCACGGTTTATTTCCTCGCTCCGGCGCTTCTACCGTTACCTGGTGCGCGAGGGGGTCATCGGGAAAGACCCGACCGAGGAGATCTCGCTGCCGAAGTTCGGGCGGCGCCTGCCGTCGAATCTCACCGAAAGCGAAGTCGAAAGCCTGCTCGCCGCGCCGTCGTGGGACACGCCGGTCGGGTTGCGCGACAAGGCGATGCTCGAGTTGCTGTACGCCTGCGGCTTGCGCGTCTCCGAATTGGTCGGCCTCGAGACTTCGCAGTTGTTTCTCGACGCGGGCTATCTGCGCATCACCGGCAAGGGCGGCAAGGAGCGGCTGGTGCCGATCGGCGACGAGGCGGTCGAGTGGGTGCGGCGTTATCTGACCGGGGCGCGGGTGTCGCTGACGGCGCGGCACGGCGCCTGCAAGGCGGTGTTCGTCAGCCGCCGCGGGGGCGCGCTGACGCGCCAGGCTTTCTGGTACGCGATCAAGAAACTCGCGCGCAAGGCCGGGGTCTCGAAGCCGTTGTCGCCGCATACCCTGCGCCACGCCTTTGCGACGCACCTGCTCAATCACGGCGCCGACCTGCGCGTGGTGCAGTTGTTGCTGGGGCATAGTGATTTATCCACTACTCAGATATATACTCATGTTGCGAACGCGCGCCTGAAAAGCCTCCATCAGGCGCACCACCCGAGGGGCTGACGCCCGGAGACCGCCGGATGCCGCAAAAACTTTTATCCGCCGCCGCATTTGCAGTCGTGACCTCCGTGCTGCTCGCGCCGAGCGCCGCCGCCGCGCCGCGCGCGGTGGCCGACAATTTCAAACGCCTGTTCCCGCAGGCGTCGGTGACTTCGGTCAAGGCGACGCCGTTGCCGGGGATTTACGAGGTCGTCTCCGATGGCCAGGTCATGTACATGACCGAGGACGGCAATTTCATGCTCGACGGCTCGATCTGGGACACCGCAAACAGGCGGGATCTGACCGAGAACACGAACAAGCGCCTGCGTCGAGTCGCGCTCAAGCGGATCGGCAAGGATCAAATGATCTCCTACGTGCCCGACCACACCAAGTACACGGTCAGCGTATTTACCGACGTTGAATGCGGCTACTGCCGCAAGTTCCACGCGCATATGCCCGAACTCCAAAAACTCGGCATTCGCGTGAATTATCTGATGACGCCGTTCAGGGGCGAGCAGGCCCGTGCCAAGGCGATCGGCGTGTGGTGCGCGGACGACCGCAACGCGGCGATGGACTTGGCGAAGAGCGGCGCGGCCATCCCGCCCAAACAATGCGACAACCCGATCGAATCCCACCTGCGCGCGGCGCGGGAAGTCGGTGTGCGCGGCACGCCGGCGATCGTGCTCGAGAGCGGCGCTTTTATCGGCGGTTACGTGCCGCCGAAGAAGTTGCTCGAGGCGCTCGTCGCCGACGCTGATCAAAGTTTGTAATTGATTCAGTCCGGCGACCGCCGGAGATGCAAGCCCGGTGAGCGGTGAGCCGCAGGGTGCGCGAGATGAATCCCCGGATGAGAGCGGCGCTTTTATCGGCGGTTACGTGCCGCCGAAGAAGTTGCTCGAGGCGCTCGTCGCCGACTCTGATCAAAGTTTGTAGTTGATTCAGTCCGGCGACCGCCGGAAATGCAGGCCCGGAGCGCGACGCCCCGCAGGGTGCGCGAGATTGTTCCGCAGACGAGCGCAAACCGCTGAGCCGGCAATGAGTGAAAGCCGCGCCGCTTCCTCGAAGCCGCGCACGTCCGCGCCGCGCGCAAGCGCAGCCCGCCTACCGCGGCGCTTCATCGAAGCCGTAATCGCACAGTTGCCGGTTTTCGGTGAGCAGCAGCGAGGTGCGCACCGTGCGTCCCGGCCATAGTTTCGCCACGCCCAGGTAGTAGGCGTGCATCTGTGCGGCGTAGTGTGCCTTGAGCGCCGCGGCGCGTGCGTCCGGCGCCGCGTGCGTTTTGTAGTCAACCAGCCAGATCGCGTCACGGCCGACGCACACCCGGTCAATCACGCCGAAATACGAGTCGCCGTCGTGCACGAACGAGATCGGCGCTTCGTTCAATACCTGTTCGTAGCGCGCGTCGTCGAACAATTCGCGCAGCGACTCGTCGGCGACCAGCGCGCGTGCGCGCTCGAGCCACTCGTGCAGGTGCGCCGAAGCCTGCGGGAAGCGCGCGGCGAGGGTGCTTTGCAGTTCGTCTTCTGCGGCGCGCTCGCTCAACAGTTTCAGGGCATAGTGGATCACCTGTCCGCGCAGTTGCCCGTCCTCGTCTTCGATGCGCGCGGCGGCGCTTGCGCGGCCGGGCGTTGCACCGACCAGCGCGTGCGGGCGGATCTCGAGTGCGGGCGCCGCCGGCAGCGGCTTGTATTCGGCGGCGTTCTCGGCGGCGGTTTCGGCGGCCGCCGCCTGATCCGCCGGGACTTCGGCGGCCACCGTTTCAAACTCCGTCACCGTTTTCGGTGCGCGAGATTCGAGCAGCCCGTACCAGTCGGCCGCGGGCTCGCTGCCGCTGCCTGAGATGACCAGGTACTGGCGCGCGCGCGTCAACGCCACGTACAGCAGGTTCGCGTCTTCTCTCGCTTCGCGTTGTTCGAGGCGGCGCTTGCACTGTTCGGTGAAAGCGTCAACGTGGCCGGATTTCGGCACCAGCAGGAAATGCGCGGGGCCGGATTCAAGTCTGAAGTGCGGCGTAGCCCCGTCGTCTTCCGGCGCCCGCCCGCGTTGTTTTGTGTATTCCCCCCCACCGGCCGGGTGCAACCCGGGCGCCTCCCCCCCGAGGGGGGGGCGATTTTCAGCGGCCTGCCCGGCTTCCTTGGGCCGCGTTTCGGGCCGGAAGTTGGCGGGCTGTTCGCCGTGGGGCGGCCAGTCGGCGAGCACGCCGTAGGCGCCGGCTTTTTTTTTCTGCTTGCCGCAGTCGGCGAGGACGATCACCGGCGCTTCGAGGCCTTTCGCCTGATGGATGGTCAGGATGCGCACGCGGTCGAGGTCGTCGGGTTCGATGCTCGTCGTCAGCGCCGCGCGCCCGCCGCGGGCGCGCGCGATGCGGCGCTTCAGGCTGCGCGCGAAATGCGCGACGTCCGGGTAGCGCCCGCTTTCAAATTCGAGCGAGTGGTCGAGCAGGCTCACCAGGTTTTTCTCGACCAGGTCTTGTTCCTCGTCCGGCGCGGCGCAGCGGTAGCGGTGGATTACGTCGCCTTCGCGATAGACGCGGTCGAGCAGGTCGTGCGCCGGCAGCCGCGTGCGCGCGGCCTCGATCCAGTCGCTGAGCAATGCGTGTGCGCGTTGCAGGCCGGCGTCGCCGTGCTGCCGCCCGAGACGCGCGAACCAGCAGCCGTCCGCGGTTTGCGCCAGCGCGATCAACTGCTCGTCGGTGGCGGCGAAGATCGGGCTGCGCAGCACCTGCGCAAGATCGAGATTGCGCTCGTGGTTGACCAGGAATTGAAGCAGCGCGAGCAGGTCCGCGATTTCGAGCGAGCCGAACAGTTTTTCCGTGCGCCCGCTGGTGTGGGGGATGCCGGCCTTGACCAGCGCCTGCTCGTAGCAGTCGAGCCGCGTGCGTCTCCGCAACAGCAAGGTGACGTCGCCGAAGCGCAGCGGGCGCACGCGGCCGTCGCGGTCGTGCACGGCGACGCGGTCGCCGACCATGCGCGCGATGTACGCGGCGATCCGCTCGCCTTCCGCGAGCGCGGGCAAAGCGCCGCCGGGCGCGGGCGGGTCGCGCAGGATGCGGCGCCACTCGCGCGGCGCCTCCGCGGCCGGTTGTTTTTCGGCGAACGGCAGCACGATGACGCCGCCCGGCGTATCGAGATGACTGACGTGCGTCCTGAAGCCGGGCAGCATCGGCGCTTTGCCGCGTTCACCGCCGCCGCCGTCCTCGTTCCCGCCGGCCGGGTCGAACACGCGGTTGACGAATTCGACCACCGCCGGCGAGGAGCGCCGCGAGACGTCGGTGGTGTAAAGCCGCCCGCCCATGTGCCGGCACAGCCAGTTCCCGGCTTCGTCCTGCAACTCCGGGCTGGCGCGGCGGAACCCGTAGATGGACTGCTTGACGTCGCCGACGATGAACGCGCTGCCGCCGTCCTGCTGCGACGCCATTTCTTCGAGCAGCGGCTTGAGCAGTTGCCACTGCTGCGGGTTGGTGTCCTGGAATTCGTCAACCAATACGTGGCGGATGCGCTCGTTCAGGCGGTACTGGATCCACTGCGCGTCGTCTTCGCGGTTCAATACGCGGCACGCGAGCCATTCGAGGTCGTTGAAGTCGAGTTGGCGGCGCGCGAGTTTGAGTTCGCGGTAGATGTCGGCCAGGTGCTGTCCCGCGACGTACCACGCGCGGTTGCGGCACAAGGTCCGGCGCTTGAGTAACACTTCCTTGAGCGTCGTCAGCGTTGCGGCCAGCGCCGCCCGCCCGGCGTCAAACTCGGCGTACTCGGGGCCCAGCGCCTGGCGGAACGCGTTGCCCGTGAATTCGTGCGCTCGCTCGCCGCCGTCCCGTTTGAAAAAGCAGTCGAGCAGCGCCGGCAGCGTTTCCGCGCCGGCTTCCGCGCCGGACGCGAGAAAGTGGTCGATCGCAGCGGTGTGTCCGCGGAAGGTTTGGGTGTCGTGCAGCGCGAGCAGCCGCGCGTGCCGTGCGAGCAGTTCGCGCGTCGGCGCGTCGAGCACGATGCCGCGTTCGGCGTCTTCGGGCTCGACGCCGAGCATTTCGCTCAAGTGCCGGGTCGCGGTCTGCGCCGGCGTTTGTGTGTCCGGTTCGACGTAGGCGAGCCAGTCGTTGCGGTGGTTCAGGAAGTTCCTGAGCGCGAGGTTGGTGCTGGCCAGCCCGCCGCAGGCTTCAAACAACGTTTGCAGCGCCCGCGCCGTGGCCTGAGCGGGACCGGCCGCCGCCGTGTACAACCGGTTCAGCGCCTCGTCCTGCAACTCCCATTCCTCGGTGCAGATCTCGAACCCCGGCGGGACTTTGGCCTCGAACGGAAAGCGCTCGAGGATCTCCGCGCAGAACGCGTGGAAGGTCAGGATGCGGATGTCGTTTTCGGCGTAGATCAGCGTTTCGTACAGTGCGCGCGCGCGCCGCACCTGCGCGGGCGCGGCGCCGAGGTGCTCGAGTTCGCGCTTGAGCGCGGCGTCGTCGGCGCGCGTCCAGTCGCGCAGCGTCGAGGTCAGCCTTGTGCGGATCTCAGCGGCGGCTTTCTGCGTGAACGTGATCGCGAGGATCGAGGCGGGCGGTTCCCCGGCGAGCAGCAGCCGCAGCAGCCGCGTCACCAGCAGCCAGGTCTTGCCGGTGCCGGCGGAAGCCGACACCGCCGCGTTGACGTTCGGCGCCGCCGCCTCAATTACGTTTAGGGCCGTCGTGGTGTGGGTGTTCATCGCCGCCGCAGCGTTCGGTGTCGTCGTCGCGTTAATGCCCGCCGCCGCCGCTGCGGGCGTGCCGCGGCGCGGGCCGGTCGGCGTCCGACGTCGGAGGGCCTGGTTTATAATTCATCGTTTATCACCTTGCTTTTAATCATGCACGCCTCCTACGATGCGGCTTCAATCGAGATCCTGAGCGGGCTCGACCCGGTGCGAAAGCGCCCGAGCATGTACACCGACACCGCGAGCCCCGACCATCTTGCGCAGGAAGTCATAGATAATAGCGTGGATGAAGCGCTGGCGGGACACGCCGGCGTGATCGAGATCACGCTGCACCGCGACCACTCGCTGAGCGTGCGCGACGACGGGCGCGGCATGCCGGTGGATAAGCACCCTCAGCGCAAATGCTCCGGCGTCGAGGTGATTTTGACGACGCTGCATTCGGGCGGCAAGTTCTCGGACCGCCATTACCGCTACGCCGGCGGCCTGCACGGGGTCGGCGTGTCGGTGGTCAACGCCTTGTCGCAGCACCTCGAGATCTGGATCAAGCGCGGCGGCAAGGAATACAACATGGCTTTCAGCGGCGGCAAGGCGACGGGTCCGCTCGCAGAGGTCGGCAAGACGGCAAAACGCGCCTCGGGCTCGGCTATCCGCTTCCGCCCCGACCCTGAGTTTTTCGACAGCGTGCGCTTCGACCGCAAACGTCTGCGCCGGTTGCTGCGCGCAAAGGCGGTGCTGTGTCCGGGCTTGCGCATCACGCTCGAAGACGAGCGCGGCGGCGACCGCAGCGAGTGGTGCTATCAGAACGGGCTGCCCGAATACTTCAACTCGCTCGCCGACGGGTGCGTCTTGCTGCTCGGCGAGAACATCAGCGACAGCCACGCGGGCGAGGACCACGAACTGGCGTGGTGCTTGAACTGGGTCGGCGAGGACGCGCCGCCGCCCGCCGAGAGTTACGTCAATCTGGTGCCGACGCCGCAGGGCGGCAGCCACGTCAGCGGCCTGCGCGCGGGGGTTGTCGAGGCGGTGCGCGAGTTCATGCAGTTCCATGAATTGACGCCGAAGAACGTCAAGCCGGCGCCCGACGACTTTTGGTCGAACGTCTGCTACCTGCTGTCCTTGAAGATCGAAAATCCGCAGTTCGCGGGCCAGACCAAGGAGCGCCTGACCCACAAGGAAGCGGCCGCGGTGGTGCAAAGCGTGACCAAAGACGCGCTGAGCCTGTGGCTGAACCGCCACCCGCGCGAGGGCGGACGCATCGTCGAACTCGCGCTCGCGAACGCGCACAAGCGCCGCCGCAAGAACGCAAAGCAGCCGCGCAAAAGCATGTTCCTGAACCTCGCGCTGCCGGGCAAACTCGCCGACTGCGCTTCGAGCGACCTCGGCGAGAACGAGTTGTTCCTGGTCGAGGGCGACTCGGCGGGCGGCTCGGCGCGGCAGGCGCGCGACCGGCGCTTCCAAGCGGTGATGCCGCTGCGCGGCAAGATCATGAACACCTGGGAGGCCGCCACCGACGACGTGCTCGCATCGCAGGAGATCCACGACATCGCGACCGCGATCGGGGTCAAGCCCGGCAGCGACGACCTCGCCGGGCTGCGTTACGGCAAGGTTTGCATCCTCGCCGACGCCGACGCCGACGGGCTGCACATCTCGACTTTGCTCGCCGCGCTGTTCGTCAGGCACTTTCCGAAACTGGTCGCCGCCGGGCACACCTACGTCGCGGTGCCGCCGCTGTTTCGCATCGACGTCGGCAAGGACGTGCACTACGCGAACAACGAAGAGGAGCGCGACCGCTGCCTCGCGGGTCTTACGCAGAGGGACGCGGCGCGCGCGCGGATCACGCGCTTCAAGGGACTCGGCGAGATGAACCCGCAACAACTCAGGGAATCCACGATGATCGTGGAGCGCCGCTGCCTGCTGCAACTGGTGCACGCAGCGGGCGCCGCCGAAGAGGAGACGATGGACATGCTGCTTGCACGCAAGCGTGCGTCCGAGCGCCGCGCATGGCTCGCCGACAAGGGCAACCTCGCGCAGGATCTGGCATGACGCGGTTGTTTTCGCAAACCCTCGTCGCGGTGATCCGGGATTTCGGCAAGACCCTGATCCCGGGCTGCGTGCAGGCGCCGCTGTTCGCCGCCTGCGGCTTCGGGGAGCGCGCTTTCCGGGGCGCCGGATTCAAGTTTGAACGCCGTCCCGCCGTCCTCTTGCGTCCGTCCGTGGCGTCTTTTGTATTTCCCCCCACCGGCCGGACTGCGCCCGGCCGGCTTCCCCTCAGGGAAAAAGTGATTTTCGGCGGCCTGCTTTTCTGCCGTTGGCCGCGCTTCGGACTGGCAGTTGAAATTCCCGGCTACGGGCGCCGCGGACGGCTCGCCGGCAGGGGCAATCTCGCGCAGGCTCCGGCATGACGCAGTTTTTTTCGCAAAACATCGTCGCGGTGATCTGGGATTTTGACAAGACCCTGATTCCGGGTCACATGCAGGCGCCGCTGTTCGCCGCCTACGGCATTGAGGAGCGCGCTTTCTGGGACGAAGTCAATCAACTGCCCGATAAGTACAAGGAGCAGGGTTGCGATCAGACGTCCAACGAGGTGCTGTACCTGAGTCATATTCTCGATTACGTGCGCCGCGGCGTCTTCGAGGGGCTGAACAACGACAAATTGCGCGCGCTCGGCGCCGAACTTGAGTTCTATCCGGGGTTGCCGGAATTTTTCGACGAGATGAAGCGGGTGCTGGAACGCGAGCCGTACCAAGCGCACGACATCAAGGTCGAGCACTACGTCGTCAGCACCGGCCTGCGGCAGATGATCGCCGGCAGCGCGTTGCACGGTCATCTCGACGGGGTGTGGGGCTGCGAGTTGCTCGACGAGCGGGGCGGCGACGGGCGCACGCGCTTGTCTTCGATCGGCTACGTGCTCGATCACACCACCAAGACGCGCGCGATTTTCGAGATCAACAAGGGCGTCAACGTCGAGCCCGGCATCGACGTGAACGCGCGCATGGAGGAAAGCGAGCGGCGCGTGCCGATCCCGCAGATGATCTACGTCGCCGACGGGCCGAGCGACGTGCCGGTGTTTTCGGTGGTCAAGCGCCTCGGCGGACGCACTTACGCGGTGCACAATCCGCACTCCGAACTCGCCTACGACCAGGCCTACGACCTGCTGCACAAGGAGCGGCGCGTAGATGCGATGGGGCCGGCCGACTACCGCACCGATACGCCGACCTGGCGCTGGCTGATGCGCACCGCGAGAGACGTCGCCGACGGCATCGTCGAGCGGCGCGCGCGCCAACTCGAAAGCAGCGTCGGCACTGCGCCCGGTCATTTGAGCGAGTGACGCGGTGGCAAGAGTCGTTGCAAAAGGCGCCGTCCGGAGAGCCGCTAAGGAAGCCGCGAAGAAAAAATCCGTCAAGGTGGCCGCGAAGAAAAAATCCGCTAAAGCCGGCGCAAAGAAATCTGTCGTAAAGGAAGCCGCCAACTTCCAGTCCGAAGTGCGGCCAAAGAAAAAAGCGCAGGCCGCTGAAGAACACTCTCCCCTTGAGGGAAAGTCGGCCGGGCGCAGCCCGGGCGGTGGGGGGAAATACAAAAGACGCCGCGGACGGACGCAAGAGGACGACGGGCCGGCGTTCAAACTTGAAGCCGGCGCCCCGGTCAAGAAAGGCGGCGGCAAGCCCCCGCGGCAAGCCGTCCCCGCCGCCCCCGCCAGCCGGGTTCCGCTGGTCGAGTTCGCCGAGCGCGCCTACCTCGACTACTCGATGTACGTCGTGCTCGACCGCGCGCTGCCCGCTCTCGGCGATGGTCTGAAGCCGGTGCAGCGGCGGATCGTTTATGCGATGTCCGAACTCGGACTCAACGCCGGCGCCAAACCGAAAAAGTCCGCACGCACGGTCGGCGACGTGATCGGCAAGTATCACCCGCACGGCGACGCCGCCTGCTACGAGGCGATGGTGCTGATGGCGCAGCCTTTCGGTTACCGCTACCCGCTGATCGACGGACAGGGCAACTGGGGCTCGATTGACAACCCCAAGTCGTTCGCGGCGATGCGCTACACCGAAGCGCGCCTGAGCGCCTACGCCAAGACGCTGACCGAAGAGTTGGATCAGGGCACGACCGACTGGCGCACGAACTTCGACGGCACGCTCGAGGAGCCCGTGCGCCTGCCGGCGCGGCTGCCGAACCTGTTGCTGAACGGCACCTCGGGCATCGCCGTCGGCATGGCGACCGATGTCCCGCCGCACAACCTCGGCGAAGTGGCGGCGGCGTGCATCCGCCTGCTCGACTCGCCCAAAGCGACGCTGGCCGAGTTGCTTGAAGACGTGCGCGGGCCGGATTTTCCGGGCGGCGCCGAGATTGTCAGCGACACCGGGGACGTGCGCGGGATCTACGAGCACGGCGCCGGGATGATCCGCATCCGCGCGACCTGCGTTGTCGAGCGGGGCGAGATCGTAATCACTTCGCTGCCGTACCAGGTGTCGGCGACGCGCGTGCTCGAGCAGATCGCGGCGCAGGTCAGGGACAAAAAATTGCCGTGGATCGAGGACCTGCGCGACGAGTCCGACCAGGAGCATCCGGTCAGGCTCGTGCTGGTGCCGCGCGGCAAGCGCGTTGACCGCGAGCGCCTGATGTCGCACCTGTTCGCGACCACCGACCTCGAATACAACCGCCGCGTCAATTTCAACGTGATCGGCAACGACGGCAAGCCGCAGGTCAAAACGCTCAAGGCACTGCTCGGCGAATGGCTCGACTTCAGGAAGGACACGGTCCGCCGCCGCCTCGCGTGGCGCCTCGCTAAGATCAACCGCCGTCTCGAAGAACTCGGCGGGCTGATGATCGTGTATCTCAATCTCGATGCGGTGATCGCGATCATTCGCAAGGAGGACGACCCCGGGGCCGAGTTGATGCGCCGCTTCAAGCTCAGCGAGGTGCAGGTGCGCGCGGTCCTCGAGATCCGTTTGCGCCAGTTGTCGAAACTCGAGGAAATCCGTATCCGCGAGGAGCAGCGGAGACTGAGCGCGCAGAAAAAAGACGTCGAAGCGTACCTGAAGTCGGCGCGGCGCCTGAAGACCCTGGTCAAAAAAGAACTCAAGGCGGACGTCGCAGCCTGCGGCGACGAACGGCGCACCCGGCTGGTCGCGCGCGGCGCGGCCGAGGAACTTAAACATGAACAGTTGGTGCCGGTCGAAAATCTTTCGATCGTATTGTCGAGGATGGGGTGGGTGCGCGTGGTGCGCGGGCACGAGGTTGACGCCGCGGCGCTTGAATACCGCACCAAAGACGCTTTCCTCGCGATCGCGCGCGGCGACAACCGCCGCGACGCGGTTTTCCTCGACGGGCGCGGCCGTTGCTACAGCCTGCCTGCGCGCAGCCTGCCGTCGCCGCGCGGGCAGGGCGAGCCGCTCAGCAGTTGTTTTTCATTGTCGGAAGCGACGAACTTCGTCGGCGTGATGACCGGCGGCGGCGACCGCTTGCATCTGCTCGCGAGCAGCCACGGCTATGCACTGCTGGTGCGTTTCGGCGACACCGTCTCGCACAAGCGCGCCGGCAAGCAAGTGTTGAGCGTGCCCCAAGGCGCGCACGCGCTCGCCGCGGCGTCCGCGGGCGACCCGAAGACCGGTCTCGCCGTGGCGGTCGGCAGCGCAGGCTATATGCTGGTCGTGCCGCTGGCGGAGATTCCGGTATTGTCAAAGGGGCGGGGCAACAAGTTGATCAATATACCGAAAAGCCGCCTGGCTTCAGGCGAGGAAAGCCTTGCGGCCGCGATCTGCGTGCAGCCGGGACAGACGCTGATCGTGCATGCCGGGCGCCGCCTCAAGCGCATCGCGTTCGCCGATCTGGCGCATTACCGCGGCCGGCGCGGGCAGCGCGGGCGCAAGTTGCCTCAGGGCTGCCGCAAAGTTGACCGTCTCGAAGTGGAGGACGCGCTATGCTGACGAGGATCGCTTTGCTGATGGCGACTGATCTCGCGGTTTTGTTCGTGTTGAACATTGCGGCGCGGGCACAAGTTGCCTCAGGGCTGCCGCAGCGTTGACCGTCTCGAAGTGGAGGACGCGCTATGCTGATGAGGATCGCTTTGCTGATGGCGACTGATCTCGCGGTTTTGTTCGTGTTGAACATTGCGGCGCGGGCACAAGTTGCCTCAGGGCTGCCGCAGCGTTGACCGTCTCGAAGTGGAGGACGCGCTATGCTGATGAGGATCGCTTTGCTGATGGCGACTGATCTCGCGGTTTTGTTCGTGTTGAACATTGCGGCGCGGGCGCAAGATGCCTCAGGGCTGCCGCAGCGTTGACCGTCTCGGAGTGGAGGACGCGCTATGTTGACAAGGATCGCTTTGCTGATGGCGACCAACCTCGCGGTTTTGTTCGTATTGAACATTGCGGCGCGGGCACAAGTTGCCTCAGAGCTGCCGCAGCATTGACCGTCTCGAAGTGGAGGATGCGCTATGTTGACAAGGATCGCTTTGCTGATGGCGACCAACCTCGCGGTTTTGTTCGTATTGAACATTACGCTGAGCCTGTTCGGCGTTGAAAACCTGCTCTTAAGAAGCGGATCGGATCTCAACCTGACCGGTTTGCTGATCATCTCGGCGGCGTTCGGCATGTCCGGCGCCTTTATTTCGCTCGCGATGTCGAAGGCGATGGCGAAGCGCTCGCTGGGTGTCAGAGTCATCGCCGGGCCGGGCGGCGGCAAGGAAAAATGGCTGCTTGATACGGTCGCACGGCAGGCCGAAGCCGCGGGCATCGCGAGGCCCGAAGTCGGGGTTTTTCCGTCGTCGCAGCCGAACGCGTTCGCAACCGGGATGTTCCGCAACAAGGCGCTGGTCGCGGTCAGCGAGGGGCTGTTGCACACGCTGGAACCCGGCGAGGTCGAGGCGGTGCTCGGCCACGAGATCAGCCACGTCGCCAACGGCGATATGGTGACGCTGACCCTGATCCAGGGCGTGATCAATACGTTCGTGATTTTCCTGTCGCGCATCATCGGCCATATCGTGAGCCGCGTGGTGTTCAGATCGCAACACGGCTACGGTCCGGCCTACTTCATCACTTCGATCCTCGCGCAGATCGTCTTGTCGATCCTGGCGACGACTATCGTTATGTGGTTTTCACGCCGCCGTGAATTCCGTGCCGACGAGGGCGGTGCGCGCCTCGCGGGACGCGACCGGATGATCGCCGCGCTCAAGCGCCTGCAAGCGGTGCACGAAACCCCCGACCTGCCGAAGCAGTTCGCGGCTTTCGGCATCAGGGGCGGCGGCGCTACGGGGCTGAAGCGCCTGTTCATGAGCCATCCACCGCTCGCCGAGCGCATCGGCGCACTCGAGCGGAGGTAATCCGGGCCAAGTGACGCAAAGTTCCCGCCGGCCGGCAATTCGTTGCCGACAAGCATTGGGGGGCGGGTTTGGACCAGGCTCGCGGCGGTCGCGCCGGCGTCTTTCGACGACGGCTTGCGGTTGATGCGGGAGCGGGGACTTCTTTCAGTCCGGAGTGCGGTAAAAGGAAGAAGGCAAGCGTTGCGCGGCATCGCCTGAGGCTCAAACAAGACAGCCCGGTCAAAGATAAATCCACAGATGAGGCGGACAGGCACAAGAGGATGACGGGCAGACGTTGTGTTCAGGCTTGAATCCGAGGACTGCTTTGAAGAGCCGCCGTCGTCGCGTGCAAGCCTCGGCACGGGTGGATCAAGTTGTGCGCGAAGGACGCGGGCGTTCACTGCCGGCGTGTTGCAGCGGGAATTGTTTTGAAGGGCCGCCGTCGTCGCGTGCAAGCCTCGGCACGGGTGGATCAAGTTGTGCGCGAAGGACGCGGGCGTTCACTGCCGGCGTGTTGCAGCGGGAATTGTTTTGAGGGGCCGCCGTCGTCGCGTGCAAGCCGCGGTACGAGATACCCCGGAAGCAGGGTTGCAAGTTCGCGCATCAGCGCCTGCGCGCGCGCCGCGTCGACTTCGAAATGCGCCGCGCCCCGCACGCGGTCGAGCAGGTGCAGGTAATACGGCAAAATGCCCGCGCCGAAGCACTTGCGGCTCAGGTCGGCGAGGGTGCGGGCGTCGTCGTTCACGCCTTTGAGCAGCACCGCCTGGTTCATCAGCGTCGGCGCCGTCAGGCGTGATACCGCGCGCTCGACGTCGGTTGCGATCTCCGCCGGATGGTTGATGTGGAAGACCACGAGGTAGCGTTTCGGGCGGCGGTTGAGCCAGTTGCATAACTCGTCTTCCAGACGCGACGGCACGACGATCGGCAGGCGGGTGTGTATGCGGATGCGCCGTACGTGGGCGATGCTTTCGATCCGCCGGCACAACTCAAACAGCCGCGGGTTGCTCAGGCTCAGCGGGTCGCCGCCGCTCAGAATGACTTCCTCGACGCTCGCGTCGCGCGCGACGTAGGCGAGCGCGCGGTCGAGGCTGCGTGCGAGCGCGTGCCCGGCGTAGGGGAAGTGGCGGCGGAAGCAGTAGCGGCAGTGGATCGCGCAGGCGCCGGTGACGACCAGCAGCACCCGGCCGTGGTATTTGTGCAGGACGCCGCCGCCGCGGTGCGCGCCGAGATCGCCGACCGGATCAACGGCGTATCCGGGGGAATGAATGGTCTCGTCGGCGACCGGCAGCACCTGGCGCAGCAGCGGGTCGCCGGCGTCGCGCTTGCGTATGCGCGCGAGATAAGGGCGCGGCACCCGCGTCGGGAAGTCTTTGATATCGCGGGCGAACGGCAACTCGTCGGGGTCGAGTTCGAGCGCGTGCAAAAGATCGGCGACGCGCGTGACCGAGTTTTGCAATTCTTGTTGCCAGCGGTCGTTCATCAAGTGTAGTATGCGCGGTTCCCAACCGGGCCGACCGATTTTCCGCGGGGCGGGGCGCGATGCCGGACTATAGCACCAATGAATTCAAAGGCGGTCTCAAGATCATCGTGGATGGAGAACCGCACGCAATCCTCGAGAACGAGTTCGTAAAGCCGGGCAAGGGGCAGGCGTTCAACCGCGTCAAGCTCAGGAACCTGCTGACGCAGCGCGTGGTTGACCGCACTTACAAGTCGGGTGAGAGCGTCGCGGCCGCCGACGTGATGGAACTTGAATTGCAGTATCTGTACAACGACGGCGGTGAGTGGCACTTCATGAACCCCGCGACCTACGACCAGCACGCCGCGCCCGCGAGTGTTGTCGGCGACGCCCGCTACTGGCTCAAGGAACAGGACAAGTGCGTCGCGGTGCTCTACAACGGCGCGCCGATCGCGGTTGAGCCGCCGCACGTTGTCGAACTCAAGGTCGCCGAAACCGACCCCGGCGTGCGCGGCGACACCGCAACCGGCGGTACCAAGCAGGCGCTGCTCGAAACCGGCGCGACCGTAAAAGTGCCGTTGTTCATCGAGCAAGGCGAAACCCTCCGCATCAAGACGCGCACCGGGGAGTACATCGGCAGAGTGAAGTAGGCGGGGGGACGCCGGTGGCATCGTCATCTCTCCGGTTGCGCGCCGCGGCGCTCGCGGCGATTCGGGAGTTCTTCCACCGCCGCGGCGTGCTTGAGGTCGAGACCCCGTGCCTCGAGTCGGCGCCCGCGAGCGACCCGCACGTTGAATTGATCGCGGCGGACGGCCGCTACCTGCGCGCCTCGCCCGAGTTCGCGATGAAGCGCCTGCTCGTCGCGGGCAGCGGCGACATCTATCAGATCGGCAAGGTTTTCCGCGCGCACGAAGTCGGCGCTTTGCACAACCCGGAGTTCACGATGCTCGAATGGTACCGCTGCGGCTGGGACTGCCGCCGCTTGACCGGGGAGACCGACGAGTTG
This sequence comes from Candidatus Oxydemutatoraceae bacterium, assembly GCA_965211995.1. Classification (GTDB taxonomy): domain Bacteria; phylum Pseudomonadota; class Gammaproteobacteria; order Poriferisulfidales; family Oxydemutatoraceae; genus CAYFZO01. Next base: position 1,082,351 of record OZ243040.1, on the reverse strand, counting down.
CTGCACCGTTTGTTCGGCCTGCGCCGTCCGCTGCCCGGCTCCGACTTCGTTGCGTTGCGCGAGGTGTTCGCCGACGCGCTCGGGCTCGACCCGTGGCGGGCCGGCGCCGACGTCTGCATCGCGCAGGCGCGCGAGCACGGCTTCGGCACTTGTCGCGACCGCGCCGCCGCGCTGGATTTTCTGATGGATACGGTCGCGCGCACGCGCTTCCCCGGCGACCGGCTGACTTTCGTCAGCGGCTACCCGCCCGATCAGGCGTTGCTCGCGCGCGTCACGCAGGGCGTCGCCGAGCGTTTCGAGGTCTATCTCGGCGCGGTCGAGTTGGTCAACGGCTACACCGAATTAACCGACGCCGCCGAGTGCCGCCGCCGCTTCTCGGCCGACAACGACCGCCGCGGCGAGGCCGGCAAACCCAGGCGCGTCGTCAGCGAGGCCCTGCTCAATGCATTCGAGCGAGGCCTGCCGGACTGCGCCGGCGCGTCGCTCGGCGTGGACCGCGCGCTGATGTGCATCGCCGGCGCCGACAGCGTCGCTGCGACACTTGCTTTCGACTGGGCCGATGCCTGAGTCCACCCGATCCGTGTTGTTCGTTTGTCCGCAGAGTCTCTGCCGCTTCGACTGGGCCGATGTTTAAGTCCGCTCGATCCGTGTTGTTCGTCTGCTCGCAGAATATCTGCCGCTCGATTGCGGCCGAGGCGGTGTTTCGTTATCTGAGCGAGAACGCGGGGCTTGCGATGCGAGTGGCTTCGGCGGGCACGCACGCATTGCCGGGTTGCCTGCCGGACCCGAAGATGTGCGCGACGGCGGCGTTGCGCGGCTATGACCTGTCGGGACTGCGCTCGTGTCCGTTCACCGCCGCCGCGCGGTTTGATCTGATTCTCGCCGCCGACAAGGACAACTTGCTGTGCGTGCGGGCGCAGGGCGCGCGCGCCGGCCTGCTGATGGAATACTCACGCGCGTTCGACGCGGAGGAGGTGCTGTTCACGGACGGGGGGCGCGGATACGACACGGTGCTGGACTTTGTCGAAGACGCCTGTCTGGGGCTGCTCAAATCTTTGTCCGGCCCCTGATTTTCGGGCGTTGCGAATAAGCGGGGATCGCTGTTGCGAAGTGTTACCGGCGGTTTTGATTTTGAGCAAGTGTTTCACGCGCTAACGAAAGAATCGTTGCGAAGATGTATCAGCGGGTTTGATTTTAATCCAATGCTTCACGTGCCGGCGCAAGAATCATTGCACGGTTTTACCGGCGGGTTTGATTTTAAGGGCGGTGCCTGTGGCCGAAAATCTTTGACCGGCGGCGCCGTGATTGCGGCGACCGCGGTGGAAAACCGGCGAGTCTTCCACACCGGCAATACGCAACGCTTCAAGTCCGCTTGAGGAACCGGGGCGACCGGTTGCGAAAGCCACTGTTTCCGCGTCCTCTCGCCGTTTCCACAGCCTCGTCGGGGGCTGTGAAGCCGCGCCCTCCCGGACGAGGCTGTGATAAAATTCCGCGCTATAACTCGCGGTCTATGGCGGCATGGGGAGGGCGTTTATTGCTTTCAGCCGTTTTTTCCCGTAAAGTTCCGCGCTTATAGATTGGATTCGAAACCACCGAATGTGCCAATTTAACACCCGTTTCCGCGCCATCGTCCCATGAGACGGTCGCGGCTTTTATCGCTGATATTTCCGGGCGGCTTCGCGGTCTTGGCGCTCGGCTTGTTGTTGCAGGCTGATTTTGCCGCCGCCCAAGCATTCCCCGGCCCCGCGATCACTCCTCCGGGGAACCAGGTGTTCACCCAAGGCCAGACGATTCTCCCGGTCCCGATTGTGTTAACGGGGGTGCGCGACAGTGACGGCGCTCTAGTGCTGGGCATTAGCAATGTGATGGTGTCTGTGACCGGTCTGCCTGCCGGTCTTGAGTATGACTCGGCGACGGAAGGATTGGTCGGCACGGTGGCGAACAACGTGGAAGCGATGACCTACATGACGACGATTAGTGCGACTTTTCGGCTGAGCGAGGAGCAGGGCGGGAGCACGCAGGAGTTCCAGCCAGTAACGTTTGACATAGCGGTGCTCAATGCGCCGCCGGTGATTCCTGTCCCGGCGGAGACTTTCACGTTCACCCAGGGCGAGACGGTTTTCCCGCCGATCACGGTTCAGGTGACGGACATTGGCAACGACTTACCAACGGTGACGGTGGTCGGTCTGCCCGACGGCCTCAGCCACAGCCTGGAGACAAGCACGGCCGGCGCCCCGGCTGTGGCCGTGGTCACAGTCGAGGTCACGATTGATGACCAGGTGGCGAACAACGCGGAAGCGGGGACTTATACGGTGACGATTGCGGCGGGCGATGGCGCGAGCACGCCGACGGCAACGTTCCAGATGACGGTGAACGATGCGCCGCCGGAAATTACTGACCCGGGGGACTTCGTATTCACCCAGGGCGAGACGGTTTCCCCGCCGATCCCGATCGTGGTGACGGACATAGCCGATGACTTGCTGATGGTGACGGTGGACGACCTGCCTGCCGGCCTTGAGTATGATCCGGAGGCGGAGAGCGTGGGCGGCACGGTGGAGAACAACGCGGAAGTGAGGGCCTACACGGCGATAATCACGGCGGGCGACGGCGTGAGCACGCCGACGGTGATGTTCGACCTCAGGGTGCTCAACGCGCTGCCGGTGATCACGGTCCCGACGGAGATTTTAGAATTCACCCAGGGGCAGGAGATCCTCCCGTCGATCACGATCACGGTAACGGACATAGCCGGCGACCTGCTGACGGTGACGGTGGACGGTCTGCCCGATGGCCTCGACGAACCGGTATTCCGTTTCAATAGCGGACAGCCGCCCGGTGGCAGTGAAGCAACAGTCGAAGTGACAGGCAGGGTGGCGCGCAACGCGCAGGCAGGGGACTACACGGTGACGGTGACGGCGAACGACGGCGCGAACTCGCCGACGGCAACATTCCAAATGACGGTGACCAATGTGCCGCCGGTGTTCACCAACCTGGACCAGATAAATGGCAGAAGTGTGACTCAGGGCCGGGACATTACGCCGTTCGTGATTCATGCGGACGATACCGACCCGGTCAGCGTGACCGTGGACGCCGGCAGCCTGCCCGTCGGCCTCGTCGCAACTGAAGTTCCGGTTTCGCCAGGTGACCCTGCACTGCTGACCGGCGGCAGAGCGGAAATAAGCGGCACGGTGAATGACAACGCGCGGGTGGGAGATTACATAGTGATGGTTATGGCGACAGACGAAGAGGGTGCGGTGGCAAGCACGTTTCTGATGACAGTGGAGGCGAATGCGCCGCCGGAAATTACTGGCCCGGGGGGCTTTGTATTCACCCAGGGGCAGATGATTGAGCCGTTTCAGATCACGGTGACGGATGACGGCGACCCGCTGACGGTGACGGTAACCAACTTGCCCAACGGCCTCAACTACAATGCGGAGACGGGCAATGTCGGCGGCACAGTGGCGCGCAACGCGCCGGTGCAGATCTACTCAGTGAGGATCATGGCGAACGACGGCGTGAACAGTCCGGTGACGGAGGAGGCGTTTGATATAGAAATAACGAATGCGCCGCCGGATATTACCATCACCGAGCCGGGGAACAGGATTTACAAGCAAAGCCAGAGAATTGAGCCGTTCAATATCGAAGTGATTGATAGCGGAGTGGTGACGGTGGACGTGGGCGGCTTGCCGAGCAACGGCCTTAGCGCAACACCAGACAACGATCAACCACTAACCATCAACAACGACGGCATGGGCATGATAGTGGTAAGCGGCACGGTGAGACCCAACGCGCCCATAGGGGTCACCACGGTGGTGGTCACGGCGACCGATGAGATGGGGGAGAGCGCGATGGCGGAGTTCACCATAACGTTGATTGATGCGCCGCCGGATATCACCCACCCGGGGGACCAGGAATACGATCAGGGCGAGACAGTCGTGTTGCAGTTGACGATTACAAACACCGGCACGGATGCGAGAAAGAGGGTGGCCCCCCTGCCTTCCGGCCTCATCTACACCCCAAGGACGGACATAATCAGCGGCACAGTGGCGTCCGACACAGTCAGGGAGCAGGACTACACGGTGGTGATCTCAGTGAACGACCAAGTGAATCCAGAGGTTCAGGTGCAGTTCACGATGACGATAACCAACAGGGCGCCGGTGATCACGGTCCCGGAAAACATTGTAGAAACCACTCAGGCGCAGCCGATCACGGCGTTTCCGGTCACGGTGACGGACAACGACGCGGTGACGGCGGACGTAGCCGGTTTGCCCGCCGGCCTCAATTACGACTTGGCAACGGGCATGGTCAGCGGCACGGTGGATAACGACGCGGCCGCAGGGGACTACCTGGTGACGGTCACGGCGAACGACGGCGTGAACGATCCGGTGGTGGCGACGTTCACAATGAGAGTGAACGGTGTGCCGCCGGTGATTACGATGCCCCCGGCCGACAGGCCTCCGGGATACAGGTTCTACTCCCGCGGTCAGACGATCACGCCGTTTCGAGTCGTGGCGACGGACAACAACGCGGTGACTGTGACCGTGACCGGCCTGCCCGCCGGCCTCACCTACGATCCAAAGATGGACGGGACGACGGGCATAGCGACGGGCGCGGTCAGCGGCACGGTGGATAACGACGCGGATCTGGGAGGCTACACGGTGACGATCTCGGCGTACGACGGCGAGACCTCAACGGTGATGCGGACGTTCCAACTCAGGGTGAGCGCCTCGGAAGCGGTGATCACGGTTGACACGGTGGGAGGGGGGACGTTGGTCCGTGGCGAAACGATCTTTATCCGCCCGGGGCGGACGTCCCGGATACCGGTGCCGGAGACGAGTTGCGACCGCTGCGTGGAATTGCGCGCCTATGAGTACACGGATGAGTGCAGGATGGAGTTGGACAGGATTGCCGGGCCGGCGCCGGTGCGAGTGCTGGAAACACTCGACGAACACTGCACGAGGGTGGGGCCCAATGGAGATGCGGATGATCGCTCTATTGATTTGGGTTCGTTTTTGAGGTCGGTGCTGTGGGTCGCCACCGATGTAAACGGCGAACTGACGATGCGGACACAGATTTTCTACGTTCAGCCGCTGGTGGGGTTTGAGGTGAACTCGGTGACCAACGCCAATGCGCAGGTGATGGTGCCGGTGTCGGTGGCCGTGTCGCAGGATATTCTGGACGAGTCGTCGTTCGAATTCACGTTGGAAGTGGAGGTTACCGGCGTCACGCCGCCCGTTACGCTCACGCTGACCCAGGCCGCCACCCGCATGACCGCCGAGGTCACGTTGGGGACGGCAGATCTGTCGCTGCGCATTGCCGATTTCACGCCGTTCATGGAGTTGGTGAGTCGGGTGCCGCCCGGTCTTCCCCTCGCGCAGCGGGTCACAACAGGCAACGTCGAGGTCGAGGTCGAGGACGAGCCGCCGCCCTCTTCCGACCGCGTCCTGCTCTTTGCGGATCCTCCCGATTTGACCCGGGTGGCGATCGGGAGCGGGGGTTTTGTGTTCACGATTGGGCCCACAGAGGAAACCATCCTCCACTATCAGGTGACGGCGATGCTGCGCAACCGCGTGTCAACGACGCCGCTGACGGTCAATGGCGTGCCGGGAATGGCGACGGTGCCTGCGACCGCCGGGACGGCAACGGCGGTGGGGGTGAGTTTCCTGGATGTTAGCGACATTCGGGTGGGCGATTTGATCGAGGTGCTGATCCGGGGCATCGTCCCAAGCGGCGAGGATGAAATAGAACCAGGAAGACTGCTCGTGTCGGTGGTTGCCGATAATGAGATCGACGAAGGTGATGATCCCCCCAGGAATATTGATGTCACCTCGCTCTTCACGGTGAACATTGACCAATGCGAAGCCACACTTGACGCGAATACCGGTGCGACCGTGATTATGATGGGGGCCGACATTACCAATCGCGGCAGCGGCGTGCAGCGCGTCACCGCGGAGGTATCCTTTAACGGCATGAGGCTGGATGAGAATTTCGTCGGAAGTCCTGAAATAACGATAACAACGGAAACGGGAACGGCTAGTGTTACTTTCCCGTCTGATGGAAATATCCTACTTGGGGATTTTTCGCCGGCGATGAGATTGGACTTGGAATTAACCGTGCCCGCTACTTTTGGTATAGACCCTGACAACCCGGACCTCGGAATTTCTCTGGCGTGCGGGATCCAATTGAGAGGCAACGTCTTGTTTGGTTTCGGTCCCGTGATGAGCCCCGACCCGGATCTTGGCGAAGGCACTCGGCGGCTGCGGGTAAGGGATAATGCGTTTCTGGAGATATCCGGCACGGGAGATCCTCGGGTCGGGTACGGCGGCTATGCCTTGGCGGCGATGCAGGTCGCGCCTGAGTCGGCGCAGATCCCGGACGGCAGTACGCCTGTAGATGCCGCGACCGGAGGGGTCAGCACGCCGCCGCGCTACGCGGAGACCGGGGTGTTTGATTTCCACGTGAGCGGGGTAGGGAACGGCGGCCTGGCAAGCGTGGTGATCCCGCTGGCGCGCGCGGTGGAGTTCGCCGGCGCACGTCTGCGCAAGTACACCGGTGAAGACGGCTGGAACGGCCGATTCACGACCGGGGCGATAGCGCCGTTAGATGATTACTACGGCGCGCCGGCGCCGTGCCCCGGACTTAACGCGCAGCGGAGAGATGACAGGGAGTCGCTTCCCGGCATCTGGCGCCGGGCGAGTGACTCCGGCATGAACGTGGGGGACGAGTGCCTGCTGGTGGAGATCCAGGACGGCCGCATCAATGACGCGGACAGATTGAGAAACGGGGTGATTCATGACCCCAGCGCGCTGAGCGGCGGCAGTGGCGGCGGCGGTGGCGGTGGCGGTGGCGGTAGCACCGGTGGCGGCGGTGGCGGCGGCGGCGCAATGGAGTGGGGCTGGCTGCTGATACTGGCAATGGGTTTTCTGGTTTCCGGCGCCAATCGCCGGCGCACGGCTCTCCGTCGTTGTCTAACCACGGGTTAGATACTGTTTCCTGACTGACTCCGGCGCTTCTGCGCACTTTCGCGGTTTAATTTCTCTATCCGTGAAGCGGGCGGACGACGCCGGGTCGCGCAGATAAAGCCGCTCGTTCGAGCGCAGCCAAAACGGTTTGTAATGATCCACGGATGACGCGGATTTCCGCAGATGCGGCGATGGGTTAAGGCGGAGACGAAACGGGGCGCAATGCCCCGCAGATAAGGCGATTGGTTAAGGCGGAGACGAAACGGGGCGCAATGCCCCGCAGATAAGGCGATTGGTTAAGGCAGAGATGAAACGGGGTGCAATGACCCTCAGATAAAGCCGCGGTTAAAGCGGAGATGAAACAGTCTGAAATGATTCGCAGATGACGCAGGCGGGTAAGGTTTGCTGCGCTCAGCGGGGATGCGCCGACTTTCAGTCCGAAGTGCGGCAAAGGAAGCAGAGCAGGCCGTTGAAAATCATCCACCCTCAAGGGGGAGTCGGCCGGGTGCAGCCCGACCGGCGGGGAGAAAGACAAAAGACGACGCGGGCGGGCGCCAACAGGGCCGGCGTGTCGCCGCCGCCCGCAACCGGGCAGGGGGGGAAATGCAGGGCGACGCGGCGGACGCCGGAGGATGACGGGTCAACGCCGCACTTCAGGCTTGTGGATCCGGCGACTCCGCCGCGCCGCCCGGTTTTGCCACGCTCCCGAGTTGCGTTCATTTGCAAAATCCGCGGATTGATCTTCCGGCTTTTCCCTTCCGGCTCGCTTCGCTGCGGCCTTGATTCAGGCGGGCGACGCGGGGGCGGCGGCGGTGTTAATCGCGGCGCAGTTTCTCGGTCAGCCCGATTGGCGTCGGGTAGCGCATCACAATCAGGTAGGGCGAGATCAGGAAGGTCAGCAGCACGACGGTCTGGATCAGCGTCGCGGTTGTGAGTGAGATCACGCCGACGTTGACCGCGAGCGCCGCGATCAGCAGCGAGAACTCGCTGCCCTGGCCGAGGCGCACGCCGGTTTCGAGCGAGCGCTGCCGCTCTTCGCCCGATCTCCGCAGCAGAAAGTTGAACGTTGCAGGCTTGAGCGTAAGGATCAGCGCCGCGAGGATCAGCGCGGGGACCGCGACCTCGATCATCACGTCGAGGTCCACGCTCGCGCCTAAGGAGAAGAAGAAGATGATCAAAAAGAAGTCGCGGATCGGCTTGAGCGATTCCGCGATGTACAGGGCGATCGGGTTGGCGGCGAGCGTGATGCCGGCGATGAAGGCGCCGATCTCGCGCGACAGGCCGACGAATTCCGCGAGTTCGGCGACGCCGACGCTCCAGCCGATCGCGAGCAGCAGCAGGTATTCGCGGATGGTGTCGAATTTTTCAAACCAGCGGCTGATCACGTGTTTCTGCACCAGATAGACGCCGCCGGCAAGCAGCGGCAATGCGAGCAGCGGCACGGCGGCGGCGGCCCGCGACAGGTCTTCGCCGGCGAGGCGGATCCCGAGCAGCACCAGGATCGCGAGCGCGTCCTGCAACAGCAGAATGCTGATGATGGTCTCGCCGGTGGGCTTGTGGTGGAGGACGGTTGTCGGCAACAGTTTCAGGCCGATGATCGTGCTCGAAAACATCAGCGCCGCGCCGAGGACCAGCGCATCGTTCACGGCGGCTCCCCACAGCAGGCCGAACACGACGCCGAGAGCGCCGAACAGCAGCGAACTGGCGCCGGTGATCAGCGTCATCGAGCGCAGCAATTTCATCAGTTTGACCGGCGACAGATCGAGCCCCAACAGAAACAGCAGGAACATGATGCCGATCTCCGACATTTCCCTGACCTGGTCGGCGTCCTCGATCAGTCCGGCGCCGACCGGGCCGAGCAGCATGCCGACCACGATGTAGGCGACGATCATCGTTTGACGCGCGTACAGCGCCAGTGTCGCCAGCAGCGCCGCGCCGGTGTAGATCAAAAAGATATCGGTTCCGAAATGACCGCCGGGAAGTGCTGTGACGGGGGTTTCAAACATGGTGGATGATATGAACCCGGACCTGCCGATGGTATTACCGGGTGGCGGGGTTTTCAAACATGGGGGGTGATATTAACAGCCGCGACGGCGGCGGACGAGGGCGGCGCGTTCAGTGACAGCGGAAACACGGGGCCGGTCTTTGGCATTTCCCCGACCCGGTCGGCGTCCTCGCTCAGCCCGGCGCCGATTGAGCCAGGCGGACCTGCCGGGCACGAGGCAGGCGGCGATCATCGTTTGGCGCGCGTACAGCGCTGGTGCGGGTCAAAAAGACATCGGTTCCGAAATGACCGCCGGGAAGTGCTGTGACGGGGGTTTCAAACAGGGTGGATGATATGAACAGCCGCGATGGCGGCGGACGAGGGCGGCGCGTTCAGTGACAGCGGAAACACGAGGCTGGTCTTTGGCATTTTCCCGACCCGGTCGGCGTCCTCGCTCAGCCCGGCGCCGATTGAGCCGGGCGGACGTGCCGGGCACGAGGCAGGCGTTGAGCATCGTCCGACGCTTGCGTTTGGATTTCAGCGGGTTTTGTTGCAATATCCGCGGTTCAATTATAGGCAGACCCTCCCGCGGTTGTCTAAATTTCCACCATGCTCGACCCGAAGTTACTGCGAACCGATCACGAAAGCGTCGTCGCCGCGCTCAGGCGCAGAGGCTTCGGCTTCGATCGCGAGGCTTACCGCAAGGCCGAGGAGCGGCGCAAGCGGGGGCAGGTCGAAGTCGAGGAATTAAAAAATCAGAGCAGGTTGAACGCCAAGGCCGTCGGCGCAGCGAAAGCCGAAGGCGCGGACGCGGATGAGTTGCTGCGATCGGGGGAGGACCTCAAACGCCGGCTTGAGGCGTGCGCGGGGCAACTGACGCAAACGCAGGCGACGCTGGACGCGCTGTTGTCGGGCGTGCCGAATCTGCCGGACGCCGCGGTGCCGGACGGCAAGGACGAAAGCGACAACGTCGAGAGAAGGCGCTGGGGCGAGCCGCCGGCGTTTGCATTCGAGGTCAAAGACCACGTTGCGGTCGCGGAAGGTCTGGGGCTGATGGATAACCAGGCCGCGGCGAAACTCGCCGGCAAGCGTTTCACGGTGCTGTTCGGGGAACTCGCGAAGTTGCAGCGCGCGCTGACCCGTTTCATGCTCGACGTGCAGGTCGATCGGCACGGCTACCGCGAGGTTTATGCGCCGTATATCGCGAACGCCGATTGTCTCTACGGCACCGGGCAGTTGCCGAAGTTTGAGGAAGATTTGTTTGCGCTGACCGCGGGCGGTTATTACCTGATCCCGACGGGGGAAGTGCCGTTGACGAATCTGTGCCGCGACAAGATCCTCGCGGAAGACGAGTTGCCGGTGAAGTGGGTCGCGCACACGCCGTGCTTTCGCTCGGAAGCCGGCTCCTACGGCAAGGACACGCGCGGGTTGATCCGTCAGCATCAGTTCGAGAAAGTCGAAATGGTGCAGATCGTTCGGGCCGGGGATTCGGCGGCGGCGCTGGAAGAGTTGACCGGCCACGGCGAAGCGGTATTGCAGGCTCTGGGGCTGCCTTACCGGGTGATGGAGTTGTGTGCGGGCGATCTCGGGTTTGCGTCGGCCCGGACTTATGATCTTGAAGTGTGGCTGCCGGGACAGCGGCGTTACCGTGAGATCTCGTCGTGCAGCAATATGACGGATTTTCAGGCGCGGCGGATGCAGGCGCGCGTACGCAAGGGCGGGGGCAAGCCCGCACTTGTGCACAGTTTGAACGGCTCCGGCCTCGCGGTCGGGCGCACGTTGGTCGCCGTGCTCGAAAACTTCCAGGATGAGAAAGGCCGCGTGCGCCTGCCCGAAGCACTCGTGCCGTACATGGACGGCCGGGAGATCATTGAGCGCGGCGATGCGTGACGCATTGCAACGGGCGGCATCCGCCAATTGAAGCCTTAAGATCGGCAACAAGGCCGCGTGCGCCGCCGGTTTCAAGTCTGAAGTGCGGCGTTGGCCCGGCGTCATCCTCCGGCGCCCGCCCGCGTCGTCTTTTGTATTCCCCCCACCGGCCGGCTTCCCCTTGAGAGGGGAGCGGTTTTCAGCGGTCTGCTCTGCTTTCTTTTATCGCGCTTCGGACTGGAAATTGGCGTCTGCCTGAAGCGCTCGCGCCGTATATGGACGGCCGGGAGATCATCGAGCACGGTGACGCGGCAATAAAAAGACGCCTCGTTTCGTGGTGCGGCCGCTGGCTTGAAGCGGCGGACTGAACCCGCGTCATTCGCGGATGCCTGCGGGCGGGCAACACGGCGCCGGGTCGGCTTCGCGGGGGTGAAACTTGCTATATCGGTTCAGAAGATAGCGGGTGACATCCAATGAAAGAAAGTGTGCGTGCGGTGCGGCCGCTGGCTTGAAGCGGTGGACTGAATCCGCGTCATTCGCGGATGCCTGCGGGCGGGCAACACGGCGCCGGGCCGGCTTCGCGGGGGTGAGACTCGCTATATCGGTTCAGAAGATAGCGGGTGACGTCCAATGAAAGAAGGTGTGCGTCGCGGTGCGGCCACTGGCTTGAAGCGGCGGGCGAACCCGCGTCATTCGCGGATGCCTGCGGGCGGGCAACACGGCGCCGGGCCGGCTTCGCGGGGGTGAGACTCGTTTTATCGGGACAGGAGGTAGCGCACGACGTCTTGTTTGCCGTTGGCTCGTGCCAAATCGGCGGCGGTGCTGCCTTGCAGATCGCGGCTTTCGAGAGGGGCGCCGTTTGCGGCGAGCAATTCGACGACTCCCTTAAAGCCCGCTTCCGCCGCCGCCATCACGGCGTTGCGTCCGCGGTTGTCCTGTGCGTCGAGTTCGGCGCCCGCGTGGATCAGCCGGTCAACACAATGCCGGTGTCCGTACGCCGCCGCCCATATCAACAGCGTTAAATCGTTGCCGAGGCGGCGGTTCACGTCGGGTTTGTTTTCCATCAGCGCGTCGAAGATCTCGCGGTTGCAGTGACTCGCCGCGTACACCAGCGCGGTTTTGTCCGAGTTGTCCATCACGTTGACGTCGGCGCCGTGCGCGAGCAGCAGTTTGACCAGCGCCGCGTGTTCGGCGTAAACCGCTTCGGTCAGCGCGGTAATGTGCCTGAGGCTGTTTTGATTGACGTCCGCGCCTGTGGCGATCAGGAATTTCGCGGCCTCCAAGTGGCCGTTCTTCGCGGCGTTGATCAAAGCCGACTCCCGGTTGAGGTTGGGCTGATTAACGTCCGCGCCGCGTTTGACCAGCAACTTCAAGACGGCGGCGTGTCCTCCTCGCGCGGCGTAGATCAGCGCGGTGTTGCCGAAACGGTTGCGCGCCTTGACCGAAGCGCCCCGACCGAGCAGCGTGCGCACCTCATCCGAATCGCCTTTCCCGGCGGCCTCGAACAGGCGGAAGTTCAATTGCCGGGCGTCTTCGGCTGCGCCCGGAATTGACGGCAGGAGCGACAGCAGGCAGGCAAGCAGCGCGGTTTTGCCGGCGGTTGTGAGCGGTGAGTTCAAAGTGTCAGGCGTCCAACAGGGCTTTAACGTGAGACGCGACCGCGCTCGCCAGCCCCGGTGGATTGTACCCGCCTTCGAGCACCGACACCAAACGCCCTTCGCAGTGCCGTCCGGCGAAGCGCGTCATTATTTTCGTCAGTTCGGCAAAACCGTCGTCGCTGACATCGAAGCAGCCGAGGGTGTCATCCTTGCGGCTGTCGAAGCCGGCGGAGATGATCACGAGGTCGGGCTTGAAGGCGTCGGCCGCGGGCAGCAGGTGCCGGTTGAACGCCGCCGCGAGGTCCGCGTCGGTGGCGCCGCAGTCGAGATGGACGTTGATGTTGTAGCCTTCCCCTCTGCCCGCGCCGGTTCTGCGCGGGTCGCCGGTGCCCGGATACGCGCGGCGGTCGTGGGTTGAGAAGAACAGCACCGACGGGTCGTCGTAGAAGGCGGCTTCGGTGCCGTTGCCGTGGTGATAATCCCAATCGACTATAAGTATTTTTGCAAGTCCGTGGGTCTTCTGGGCGTAGCGCGCGGCGACCGCCACCGTGTTGTAATAGCAAAAGCCCTCTTCGCGCCCGGTGTTCAAAGCGTGGTGTCCGGGCGGGCGGGTCAGGCAGAACGCGTTGCCGAGCCGGCTCTCGCAGACCGCCGCGGTCGCCGCGAGTCCCGCCGCGGTCGCCGCCATCGCCACTTTGTGGCTGTGTCCGTAACGGCGCTTGATGGAGGCGACGTGCTCAGCGGTATGAACGCGCAGCATGTGCGGCTCGATATCCTCAAGCAGATTCAGTTTTACGGTTCTTGCGAGCAGGCCGTTGCGTTTGAGGCCGTCCCTCGCGGCGTGCAAGCGGTGCGGCGACTCCGGATGTCCCGGCTCGAGTTGGTGTTCGAGAAACAGCGGGTCATAAGCAAGCCCGGTGCCCGCGGGCTTTGGATGAGCGGGCGTGGGCAACCCCGCGGCGGAGACGCTGCCGAGCAGCAAGCCGGCGCTCAGCTCTAAAAAAGTCCTTCTGTTCATGCCGGCTATTGTCGGTCACTCGCAGTTCCCGTTGTCAAGGTTCCGGCGGAGGCGGTGCAATATTCATAAATGCGATTTTACATATATTTTTAGCATATTGTTGCAGGCAGGCAGTTGATTTTGACTGCCGCGGCGGCGGGCGGGTCTCGGGTTTGGGGCTATAATCAGCGATTCTTTTGTTTCTCAATAAACCACCGAGGAGGGGTTTCGGTATGAAACGCTATCAATCTTTGACTTGGAGGATGTTGGTTGGCTGTCTGTTTTCGTTTTCCGCCGTTTGCGTTTGGGCGGGGGAGGAAGTCGGCGGTGGCACCCTGTACGGCAATATGCGGACGGTCACTCAGGATATGCTTGACCATGCCGCGGGGGACTCCAATAATTTTCTTCACACCAACGGCAATTACAGCCAGACCCGGTATTACCGTGCCCGGCAGATCGACCGCTCCAACGTAAGGCATCTGAAACGGGCGTGGGTCTTCAAAACCGAAGTGGTGGAATCCATGGAGGTGACGCCGATCGTCGTTGACGGCGTGATGTACGTCACCACCTCGTTCAACCACGCCTATGCGCTGGACGCCGCGACCGGCGAGCAGTTGTGGCATTACAAGCACAAGATGGGGCCGATCACGACCTACTGCTGCGGGCCGAATAACCGCGGCGTAGCCGTTTACGGCGGCAAGGTCTTCATGGGCACCCTCGACGCCAAGTTGGTTGCGCTCGACGCCGGCAACGGCAGACTGCTGTGGGAGCGGCAGATTGCCGACCCGGAACTCGGCTACAGCGAAACGATGGCGCCGACCGTGGTCGAAGGCAAAGTGCTGATCGGCACCAACGGCGGCGAATACGGCATCCGCGGGTTCGTGAAGGCTTACGCCGCCGATACCGGCAAACTGCTGTGGACTTTCCATACGATTCCGGAGAACTCGGTCGGCGTTTGGGCGAAGACCGACGCGACCGGCAAGGATATGCTGCGCGACATCAAGGCTGAGAAAGCGGCGCTCAAGAAACTGGGCGACCCGTATAAAACGCTGGGTGGCGGCGTGTGGCAGAACATGGCGATTGACCGCGAGACCGGCATGGTCTATTTCATGGTGGGCAACCCGTCGCCGGACCTGTACGGCGCGATCCGCCCCGGAGATAATCTGTACACCAATTCGCTGGTTGCGGTTGACCTCGAAAAGGGCGAATACCAATGCCACTTCCAGTACATCGCCCACGACGTTTGGGATCTGGACGCGGTCAGCCCCCCGGTCATTACGACGGTCGAGGACGCACGCGGCAACAAGGTCAAGGGTATTCTGCACGGCGGCAAGACCGGCTACGTCTATGTTCATCGCGCCGATGATTGCAGCCTGATCCGGTTCTCCGAGCCGATGGTGTCGCAGGAAAATCGCTGGGTGCTGCCGACGGCCGAAGGTGCGCGCATGCTGCCGGGTGCCAACGGCGGGGTCGAATGGTCGCCGATGGCGATTGACCCGACGCAGCATCTTGCGTATGCGATCAATCTGCACCAGCCGATGACCTACCACGTCGAGGAAACCCCTTATCCGGGCGGCAAACTCTGGCTCGGCGGCGCTTTCAAGGTGATCGAGAGCGAAGAGCAGTGGGGCAACGTCACGGCGGTCAACTACAACACCGGGAAAATCGCCTGGAAGGTCAAGACCGAGCAGCCGATGATCGGCGGCATTCTGGCGACGGCCGGCGGTCTGTTGTTCACCGGCGAGGGCAACGGCCTGTTCAAGGCTTACGACTCGACTTCCGGTGAGTTGTTGTGGCAGGACCAAGCCGACGCCGGCGTGAATGCGCCGCCGGCCGCGTATAACGTGAAAGGCACGCAGTACATCGTCGTGGCCGCCGGCGGCAACGTTCAGTTGAACTACAAGCGCGGCAACGAGATCATTGCGTATTCCCTGGCGCACTGACGGCGCGCCGCCGGGTTCGACGCAGATGGAATGCAAGCACCCGCACGGGGGTCGTGCGGGTGCTTTTTTACGGCATGAACGGGGCTGCCTTCAAATGGCCGATATTTGCCGCCGTCGTGTTGTGTTCTTCATGGTTGCACGCCGCGGACGACAAGTACGCGCCGGTGCGCGACAAACTCACGACCTGTATCGTGTGCCACGGCGAGAAGGGCGTCTCGCAAATCCCTCAAAACCCGGTACTTGCCGGACAACATCTGTATTACCTGTACGTTCAACTCAAGGACTTCAAGTCGGGTCTCAGGGAGAGCCCGATCATGCAGCCGCTGGCCGCGGCGCTGGAAAAAGATGAAATGTTGCTGATCGCGGAGTATTTCTCCGAGCAGGCATGGGCCGCCGCCGCTTTCAAGGCGACGCCGGAGCAGATCGCGCTTGGCAAGCGGGTCGTCGGCGCGGGACAGTGCGTGCAGTGCCACCTCGGCGGCTTTGAAGGCAACAGCCGCGTCCCGCGGGCCTCGGGTCAGCATTATGAATATCTTTTGAAAACCATGCTCGACTTCAAGGCCGGAATACGCAAGAATTCGCCGGCTAAAAACACCTTGCTCAAGACTTTCAGCGCAGAGGAGATCGCAGCGGTGTCGGCGTATCTCAGTGGTTTCAACAACTGATGGTTTCAGGGGCGGAATACGCGAGAATTCGCCGGCTGAAGACGCTTTGCTCTAAGGCGCTTTCACGCACAGGAGATCAAAGCGGTGCCGGCGTCTCTCAGCGGCTTCAACAACTGACCATTATTTTTTAGGAGGCAACATGGCGGGTTTGCTGTCAAAAGAGCGCATCATTGCCGGGCCGGATTTCAACCGCTGGCGGGTGCCGCCGGCGTCGGTCGCAATTCACTTGTGCATCGGTTCGGTGTACGCCTGGAGCATCTATAACCCGGCGCTGGTCAAGGTGCTGGGCGTTGCCACCAGCGCGGCGGACGATTGGAGCCTGCGCGGCGTGGTGTGGATCTTCACGGTTTCGATCGTGTTTCTGGGGCTTGCGGCGGCGTTTGCCGGGCGCTGGCTCGAAACGGTCGGGCCGCGCACGGTCGGCGTGACGGCGGCGTGCCTGTGGGGCGGCGGCTACATCGTCGGCGGTTGCGGCATCGCTTTGCATCAGTTGTGGCTGGTGTATCTCGGTTACGGCGTGATCGGCGGCTGCGGCCTCGGCCTCGGTTACGTCTCGCCGGTGAGCACCCTGATCCGCTGGTTCCCCGACCGGCGCGGCATGGCGACCGGGATGGCGATCATGGGTTTCGGCGGCGGCGCGATGATCGGTGCGCCGCTCAAGGAATTCTTTATCAAGGCGTTTCATGAAGCGCCGCAGTATCTGGGCGCGACCGACACGGTGCAGTTGGTTACCCGCCTCGGGCGGCGCTTTGCCGAGATCGGCGGCGAACTCAAGGAAGTCGTCGTTGTCGGCGCCGGCGAAGCCGCGCAGATGATCGTGCCGGGACCCGAAGGGGTGTACGTGGTCGGCACCGGTTCGGTCGGCGTCGCCCAAGCGTTTTTCGCGCTGGGCCTGATCTATTTCACGGTGATGATAATCGCCGCGTTCGCCTATCGTCTGCCGGCGCCGGGCTGGAAGCCGAAAGACTGGGAGCCGCCGAGCAAGGAAGACGCGGCGAAGCGCATGATCTCCCACCGCGACGTGGACATCGACCAGGCGCTGAAGACCCCGCAGTTCTATCAGTTGTGGATCGTGCTGTGCTTCAACGTGACCGCCGGCATCGGCGTGATCGGCGTCGCCAAGACGATGATGAGCGAGATCTTCGGCACCACGCTGCCGAACATCGTGGACGGCGCGTTCGCCGCGACCTACGTCCTGATGATCAGCGTGTTCAACATGGTCGGGCGCCTTATTTGGGCGAGCGCGTCCGACAAATTGGGGCGGCGCAACACCTACTGGGTGTTTTTTGCGGCCGGCATTCTGCTGTATCTGTCGATCCCGCTGACCGCGCAACAGGTGAATCTGCATCCGTCGGTCTTCTGGCTGGTGGTGTTTTACGCGGCGACGATGATCATTTTCACTTTCTACGGCGGCGGCTTCGCGACGATACCGGCCTATCTCGCCGACATTTTCGGCACCCGCTACGTCGGCGGGATCCACGGGCGGCTGCTGACCGCGTGGAGCGTCGCCGGGGTGCTTGGCCCGCTCGCGATCACCTCGCTGCGCAAGAACACGATGCTCAGCGAGATCAGCCGGATCGTCGAGAAAGTGTCGCCGCAGAAGTTTATGGAGACGTTCGGCGCGGGCATTGAAGAGCTCGAGATATTGGTGGAAAGCAAGACCGTGACGATCGCGAAACTGATGGAGATCGCGCCACCGGGCACGGTTGACCCGACGCCGTCTTTGTACAATACGACGATGTACCTGATGGCGGCGCTGCTGTTCATCGCTTTGATCAGCAACGCCTTGATGAAACCGGTGCACGAGAAGCACCACCTGGACGATTGAGCGGAGCCGGTGCGCGTGCCGGCACGCGGCCTGATGGCGCCCTTGTCTGAGACGCGTGCGACCGCCGCCGGACGCCTCGAATGGATCGGCCTCCGCAAGGCGCATCGCGGCAGCGTCGTTGCGGTCGAGTCCGCCGAGTTGATCGCCGGGCGCGGCCTCGTCGGCGACCACGCCGCCCGCCGGGCGGGCCGGCGCCAGGTGACGCTGATCCAGCACGAACACCTGCCGTTGATTGCGCGCTTTGCCGGCGCCGCCGCCGTCGAGCCCGCCGCGCTGAGGCGCAATTTTGTCGTGTCCGGCGTTAATTTGTGCGCGCTGAAGCGCAGGCGCTTTCGTATTGGCGAGGTGGTGCTTGAAAGCACCGGCGACTGCCATCCGTGTGCACGCATGGAGGAGACGGTCGGGCGCGGCGGCTTGAATGCGATGCGCGGTCACGGCGGCCTGACCGCGGTTGTGCGCGTCGGCGGACGCGTGACCGTCGGGGACGCGGTAATCGCCGCCGACGCGGGCGAGACGCCGCCGCAGTAGCGCCGTCAATTGTTTTGCAGGTGATGCAGCAGCGCCCGGCGCTCGTAGTCGTCGGGGGTGTTTATTTGCATGGTGGTGCCGGGAGCGAAAGCCGCGGGGTCTTGCAGGAAAAGATCGAGGTTTGCGCGAGTCCACCGCTGTGCGGACCTGGCTCGCAGCGCCGGCGAGTAGTTGTATCCGGCCTGCCGTGCAATCGGGCTGTTATAGACGCTGTGCAAATTGGGTCCGATGCCGTGCGGGACGTTCGGCTTGATGCTGTGGCAGCCGATACATTTGAAAAACAGCCGCTTGCCGGCTGCGGCAATGGTTTCGCCCTTTTTCGGCAAGGCGTCCGCCGGGCGCAGCCGGATCATGCTTTGTGCGTCCGTCCAGATAAAAATTTCCCCGTTGGGGGTTTCCGTCAGATCCCGGATTCTCCGCCCAATTTTAATGGGCTCGCTGTAGATGACGCGGTGCTCATGCATTTGCAGCCGGAACAGCGTCATCTTTTTGAGTGAGCCGACCAGCAGGTCGTTTTTCCACAGCGGAAATAAATCCCCCTCCACTGCGATCAGGTTGGATACGCCGATCGAGGGAGTCCAGACAAACGCGGGCTGTTCATACCCCTGGTGTTCGTCTTGCCTCGCGCTCGGCGGCCAGATGTGTTGCCCGTAGTTCGTTCCGTACAATACGTGCGGCCAGCCGTAATTCTTTCCCGGTTTCAAGAATAAATTTTTTACCGAGTCAAACCCGAGGCGGATTGAAGGAGAGGCGTCGTTGAGGCGACCGGTGAGCGCCGCTTGTGGGGGGCTCAGAAAAAGGCCCGCCGAAGCGGGCCTTTGCATCGGCGCGGGGGAATTGCGGGTTAATCGTTGCCGCCGAAGAACGAGAACAGGTTCAACAAATGTATAAACAGCACGTAGATGCTGGCGAACATCGAAACCGTCATCACGATGTAGTTGGTTTCGCCGCCGTGCACCATGCGGCTGGTGTCATACAGGATCATGCCGGTCATCAGGATCACGGCCGCCGCCGAAATCGTCAGCGACAGCGCCGGGATGGACATGAACAGGTTGAGGATGACTGCGCCGATCAGCACGAGCAAGCCGGTGAAGAGAAAGCCGCCCATGAAACTGAAGTCGCGGCGCGTCATCAGCGCGTAGCCCGACAGGCCGAAGAACATGACGGCGGTGGTCGCGAATGCCGCCATCACGACCTGCGGCCCGTTCGGCAACCCAAGATACACATTGAGGATCGGGCCGAGTACGTAGCCCATGAAGCCGGTGAACAGGAAAGTGACGGGCAATGCCCAGGCGCTGTTTCTGAGGCGATAGATCACGAACGGCATGCCGATGAACACCACCAGCATCAGGATCGGGTTCACGAAACTTGCGCGGCTGGCCATCGCGATGGCCGCGGTGATCGCGGACGTCAGCAAGGTCATGGTCAGCAACAGATAGGTGTTGCGTATGACCTTGTTGGTCGCGAGTACGCCGGCGCGCGATTGAGTTGAAGCGTATTCCATGTTTTTCACCTCTTTATTGCAGGTTTATATCGGGGCGTTGAAAACCATCCGTTAGTCTATCAAAGATGGGGGCGGCGTTCAAAAAAACAAGGGATTCACGGGGGGTGGGCGCCGGGATTGCCGCTGCCGCCTTGTGCGAGCGCCGGGTAGTGTTTGCCGCGGCTGAGCGCCGGGATCGCCGCCGCCGCCGCCGGTTTTGTGTAATATGCGTGGATTCCGTCCGGGAGAGGTGGCTGAGTGGTCTAAAGCGGCGGTCTTGAAAACCGTTGACCGGCGACGGTCCGGGGGTTCGAATCCCTCCCTCTCCGCCAACCGTTTGGTGGACTGAGCAAAGCAAGCGTGAATAGTGAAAAGCCAAAAGAAAAAGCCCCGCGCAATCGCACCATTGATTTAAGCGATAACGACTGGGCTAAATACAAGAAACGGCTTGTCAAAATTGACGGGCCGGCTTCCGTCGGTGAGGTCTTGAATAAAACAATACAGCAGGATACTTTTGAAGTGTTGGACTATTTGCCTGATAAGTTTGTGGATATTGCCTTTGTCGATCCTCCATATAATCTCAATAAAACTTTCAATCTTGCCGTGTTTAAGGAAATGGAATCGGAAAAATACGAGAACTGGCTGGATTCATGGATAAGCAAAATGGTGCGCCTGTTGAAGCCGACGGCCTCTGTTTACATTTGCGGGGATTGGAAATCGTCCGGGGGGATTTTCAATGTTGCCGGGAAGCATTTTGAAATTCAAAACCGCATAACGTTTGAAAGAGAGAAAGGGCGCGGCGCAAAAACAAACTGGAAAAACAACTCTGAGGATATGTGGTTTTGCACGATGTCAAAAGATTATTATTTTAACGTTGCGGCGGTAAAAATGAAAAGAAAGGTCATCGCTCCTTATCGCGATGATTCTGGAAAAGCCAAAGATTGGAGCGAGGAGGAAAACGGAAAATACCGCCTGACGCACCCATCAAACATTTGGACCGATATCACGATTCCTTTTTGGTCGATGCCGGAAAACACGGATCATCCGACTCAGAAACCGGAGAAGTTGATTGCAAAAATTCTTCTCGCAAGTTCAAAACCCGGTCATGTCGTCTTTGATCCCTTTCTCGGCTCTGGGACTACCTCCGTTGTTGCAAAAAAGCTGGGAAGAAATTACGTGGGCATTGAAATAGATGAACTCTATAGCTGCCTTGCCGAAAAACGGCTGGAAATGGCGGAATTAAACAAAGCGATACAAGGTTATTCCGACGGCGTTTTTTGGGATCGAAATACCCTCAATGAACAATCCGGCAACGGTAAAAACAGCGGCCACTCAGAAACTCAGACATCTTTATTTGGCAATAAATCGTTATGCCGCAAAGGAGCAAGATTTTCTATACGGATGCTTACCGAAAGATAGAAAAGGAAGTAGAGAATTTTCTTGTCCTCTTTATTAACGAGCACGTTTCTTTTAACCCCCGCCGGCTAAGGCATTCCAAGTAGTGCGGGGCGTTTGGCGGGTCGGGTCATAAGCCCGCCCGGTGTCGTTTGGCGCAAATCGCGGCTCAGGCGGCGGCGCACAGGGACGGGTTTACCCCGCAACCCGGGCGGGTTGCCCTGAGCCCCGGCTTGAACCCCGCCGCCGGGTTCAGAACAGCCCGCTGATCTTGCCGTCTTTGTCAACGTCTATGAAGTTGGCCGCCGGCTCCCTGGGCAAACCGGGCATGGTTTGGATATGCCCGCAGCCGACGACGAAGAATTCGGCGCCCGCCGACAGCGAGATGTCGTTGAGGCGCACGATGTGCCGGGACGGCGCGCCCCGCAGTTGCGGGTCGGTAGAGAAAGAGTACTGGGTTTTGGCGATGCAGACGGGGAAGTGGCCGTAGCCGTTTTCCTGATAGTAGTGGATGCGGTTGCGTATTTTCATGTCCGCGATCACTTCGCCGGCACCGTAGATCTTCTTGGCGATTTTTTCGATTTTCTGCCACAGGGTGTCTCTTTCATCGTAGGCGAATTGCAGCGGCGGCGGTTCGCCGGCGGTCGCGTCAACCACCGCGCGGGCGAGATCTTCGGCGCCGGCGCCGCCGCCGGCCCAGTGGTCGGCGATCACCGCTTCGGCGCCGTGCGCCGCCGCTTTTTCGATGATCAAGGCCAATTCCTCGTCGCGGTCTTCGCTGAAGCGGTTGATCGCGACCAGGCACGGCAGTTGGAAGCAGTTGCGGATGTTGTCTATGTGGCGTTCGAGGTTGGCGATGCCTTTTTCGAGCGTTTTGAGCGTGTCGGCTTCCCGGCGTCGCGGGTGGTGATGTCCGTGGTACTGCAACGCGCGCACCGTGGTGACGATGACGGCGAGCGAGGGTGCGAGGCCGGCCTTGCGGCACTTGATATCAAAGAACTTCTCGGCGCCGAGGTCGGCGCCAAAGCCCGCTTCGGTGATCACGTAGTCGGCGAGTTTGAGCGCGCACTTGGTCGCGATGATCGAGTTGCAGCCGTGGGCGATGTTCGCAAACGGGCCGCCGTGCACCAGCGTTGGGTTGTTCTCCAGCGTCTGCACGAGGTTGGGCTTGAGCGTGTCCTTGAGCAGCGCGGCCATCGAGCCGTGCGCCTTGAGGTCGGCGGCGCGCACCATCTCGCCCGCGTAGTTGTAGCCGATGACGATGCTGCCGAGGCGGCGCTTGAGCTCCGCAAGCGACGACGACAGGCACAGGATCGCCATCACTTCGGAGGCGGTGACGATGTCGAAGCCGTCTTCGCGCAGGTAGCCGTTGACGGTGCCGCCGAGGCCGACGACGATTTTTCTCAGCGAGCGGTCGTTGAGGTCAACCACCCGTTTCCAACTGGTGCGCCGCGGGTCGAGCCCGAGCGCGTTGCCGTGGTGGATATGATTGTCGATCAGGGCCGCGAGCAGGTTGTGCGTGAGGGAAACCGCGTGCAGATCGCCGGTGAAGTGCAGGTTGATGTCCTCCATCGGCACGACTTGCGCGTACCCGCCGCCGGCCGCGCCGCCCTTGATCCCGAAGCACGGGCCCAGCGACGGCTCGCGGATGCACATAATCGTTTTTTTGCCGATGCGATTGAGTGCGTCGCCGAGGCCGATCGTGGTCGTGGTTTTGCCTTCGCCGCGCGGCGTCGGGTGCGTCGCGGTGACCAGGATCAGCTTGCCCGTCGGGCGCTCGTTCAGCGAGGCGATGAAGTCGAGAGGGATTTTGGCTTTGTGGTGGCCGAAGAGTTCGAGGACGCCGGCGTCGATCCCGAGTTTTTCTGCGGCGACGTCCGAGATGCGGCGCATTTTCGCTTGCGCGGCGATTTCGATGTCGCTCGGCTGGCTTGGTTTATCCGGCATGAGGGCTGGCGCCTCCGGCTGTGCGGTTTGCAGCACTATCATACGAAGAATGGGACATTTTCACAGAATCAGGGCTGCCGGCTCCATTGGGAGGCTTGGGGCACGGGGCGGCCGGGAATCGTTGAGACCGGAATAATCTATTAAAAACGCTTTTGTACGGGCTATTCTGGCCGGAACTGTCCGGGGGTTGTCTAATCGGGCGTATTCCGTAAGGAATATCCAAAATGTGTTATTCTCTTCCGGCTTCGGGCGGTTTGGCCTTGTTTTTGCAGGTACAGCGGCCTGAATCTTTATTTAAATAAAGGAGGGTAGTCGATCATGAAGATATCGACGAAATTTCTTCTGATCGCCATAGTTCTGAGTTTCGGTGCGGCGTCCGTCGCGCAGGCAAACAGTGAACTGCTGAAGTTGCAACACGATGCTAAGCAGTGGGTGATGCCTACCGGTAATTACGCCAATCACCGTTACTCTGAACTCGATCAAATCAACGCCGGCAACGTCAATGACTTGAACGTTGCCTGGTCTTTCTCGACGGGAGTTCTTCGTGGCCACGAAGGCGGCCCGTTGATCATCGGCAGCATGATGTACGTGCACACGCCTTTTCCGAACAAGGTGTTCGCGCTCGATTTGGACGAGGACGCGAGGATCGTTTGGGAATACGTGCCGTCACAGCCCGAAGTGCTCGAGCACGAGTACGGGGTCGGGGTTTTGTGCTGCGACACCGTCAACCGCGGGTTGGCTTACGCCGACGGCAAGGTTTTCCTGTACCAGGCCAACACCAAACTGGTCGCTCTGAACGCCAAGAGCGGCAAGGTCGAGTGGAGCGCCACCAACGGTGACGTCAGCAAGGCCGAAACCGGAACCGCGGCGCCGATGGTCGTCAACGACAAGATCTACGTCGGCATCAGCGGCGGCGAGTACGGCGTCCGCGGCAGTTTGACCGCGTACGACATCAAGAGCGGCAAGCGAGTGTGGCGCGGCTACTCGATGGGTCCCGATTCGGACACCCTGATGAGTGCGAAGACCACCCATCTCGGCCAATCCGTCGGTACCGATTCCGGTGTCAAAACCTGGAAAGGCGACCAATGGAAAATCGGCGGCGGCACGACCTGGGGTTGGTTTTCATACGACCCCGAACTGAATTTGATTTATTACGGCTCGGGTAATCCGAGCACGTGGAATCCGGTTCAGCGTCCGGGCGACAACAAATGGTCAATGACCATTTTTGCGCGCGACCCCGACACCGGCCATACCAAATGGGTTTATCAGATGACGCCTCACGACGAGTGGGACTATGACGGCATCAACGAGATGATCCTGGCCGATATTGAGGTCAACGGGAGAACGCGCAAAGCGCTGGTGCACTTCGACCGCAACGGTTTCGGCTACACGCTGGACCGCGAGTCGGGCGAATTGCTGGTCGCGGAAAAATTCGATCCCGCGGTCAACTGGGCTACCCACGTTGACATGAAGACGGGTCGTCCGCAGGTGGTGGACAGGTACAGCACGGGTCACCAGGGTGAAGACGTGAATACCACGGGCATCTGCCCCGCCGCTCTGGGAACCAAAGACCAGCAGCCCGCTTCTTTCTCGCCTCAGACCGGTTTGTTCTACGTGCCCACGAATCACGTGTGCATGGACTACGAGCCGCATCGGGTGAGTTACACGGTGGGTCAGTTGTACGTCGGCGCCACGCTGAAAATGTATCCCGCCCCGGGCGGCGATCACATGGGCAACTTCATCGCCTGGGACGCCAGCAAAGGCAAGATCGTCTGGTCCAAGCCCGAGAGATTCTCGGTTTGGAGCGGCGCGCTTGCGACGGCGGGCGGTGTCGTTTTCTACGGCACGCTGGAAGGCTATCTCAAAGCGGTTGACGCCAAGAGCGGGAAAGAGCTGTACAAGTTCAAAACCCCGTCGGGCATCATCGGCAACGTCACGACCTACGAGCATAAGGGCAAGCAATATATTGCCATCCTGTCGGGCGTCGGTGGTTGGGCCGGCATCGGCATGGCCGCGGGTCTGACAAATGACACTGACGGTCTCGGTGCCGTGGGCGGCTATCGCCGTCTTTCGGACTACACCCGCCTCGGCGGTGCTCTGACTGTGTTCTCTCTTTAATCGCAGACGTTTAGAAAGAGAACGTTTTTATCCGGTACCCGGGGGCGCACCTAGTGCAACCCCCGGGTATTTTTTTAACGACGATTTTTTGATTGTTATAAGGCTTTAAAAAAATGGATACGCGGATGCAAGTTAAGCAAACGGTGACCGGCCGCCGCCTGACCGGAGCGTTTTTCGCGCTGTTGGCGGGCGTGCTTTTGATTTCTTTTCCGGCGTCCGACGCCGTGGCCGAAGACAAGCCGTACAACCTGGACGCGGAAAGCAGGATTGACTGGTACACGTTCAACGGCTATCGCCGCTATCACGCGGTCTGCCACACCTGCCACGGCCCGGCGGGCCTCGGCGGTTCATTCGCCCCGAGTCTGCTCGATGCTTTCAATAAGAAAGGGCTGACTTACGAGAGATACTTCGAAGTAGTGGTCAACGGGCTTACCACCATGAGCACGACCGCGCAAAGCAGCATGCCTTCTTTCGCGACGGACCCCAACGTGATGTGTTTCGTGGATGACATCTACGCCTACCTCGTCGCCAGGGCCGACGGCGTGCTCGGCACCAACCGTCCGGCGAACAAGCAGCCCAAGCCGGCGGCGGCGAAAGAGCGCGACGACGTCTGTTTGGGCAGCTGAGTTTTCCAAGCGCCGTTTTTGCATATTGCTCAGTGCGGTTGGGTCATCGCCGGGGCCGACAAGTGACGAAAAGCCGCAGGGCGGATTCCAGCCCGGAGTGCGACAGAAGAAAGAGGGGCGGGCGCTTTGCGGCCTCGCCTGAGGCTCAAACAGGACGGCTTGGCGTCTGCGGCGATCCGCGCAGTTTGTGGGGCCAAAAGATCAATCCGCAGATTGATGCAGTTAAGAATAAATCCGCAGATGAAGCGGATAGGCATAAAAGAATGACGGGCCAACGCCGTACTGCGAACTTGAATCCGCCCGGCCGCTTTTTTTTGCGGGTCGTCGCGGGCGCGGCCGCGGCCGCGGTTTTCGCCGCGGCGTTTGCCGGGGCGGCGTTGTTCACCGCCGTTGAGGCACGCGCGGTTGACGGCGGCACTGAAATCAAAGGGCGCGCCACGCTGCTCGTGTGCAGCGCCCCGGACAATCTGCCTTACTCCAACCGTGCCGGCGAAGGTTTCGAGAACAAGATCGCCGAGTTGGTCGCCGCCGAACTCGGTATTCCGCTGACCTACGCGTGGTTTTCCCAAAGCCTCGGCCCGAGGTTCGTGCGCGATACGCTGAACGCCAGGCGCTGCGACTTGATCGTCGGCATATCGGCGGCTCACGAACTGCTTTTGAACACCAATCCGTATTACTCTTCGGCGTTTGCATTGGTGTATCGCGCCGACGCCGATTTCGAGTTGGCTTCGCTGTCCGACAAGGTGCTGAAAGACCGCGAACTGCGCATCGGCCTGATCGGGGGCGCGCCGCCGACGGGGCTGCTGCTTGAGAACGGCCTGATTACGCAGATGGTGTCGTACCGGCCGGTGACGAATACCGGCACGGAGTTGCCCTCGGAGCGGATCCTCAAGGACGTGCTCGCCGGCAATCTCGACGTCGCCGTTTTGTGGGGGCCGGTCGCGGGCTGGCTGAACCGGCGCAACGGCTCGCGCTTCAAAGTCGTGCCGATGGCCGCCGACAACAGCGACGAACACCGCATGGTGTTTCGGATCACGATGGGAGTCAGGAGCGGCGAAATACAATGGAAGCGCGAATTGAACAAGTTGATCCGCAAGAATCAGGAGAAAATAAACGCGATTCTGGCCGAGTACAACGTGCCTTTGGTGGAACAATGAACGCGGTGGGACGCGCAGCCGGATACCGATATACATTGGCGCTGCTGTGTGCGCTCGCGTGGATGGCGTGCGCGCGCGTTGCCGCCGCCGCCGATTTCGTCGCAGAGCCGGAAGGCTACCGCATGGACGAATACCGCACGCCGACGCCCGCGACCCTGCGCGGCGCGACCGTGGTCAATGCCCGGCAGTTGCACGTTTTGCTTGAACGCGAACCCGCGCTGATCGACGTGCTGCCGCTGATGCGCAAGCCGCCGGACTTTCCGCCCGGGAACTTGTGGCGGACGCCGCCGCGGCGCAATATCCCAGGCAGCGCATGGTTGCCGAACGTCGGCGACGGCGACATCTCGCCGGTGTTTGAGGAATACCTGAACGAGAACCTCGAGCGGCTGACGGCGCGGAACAAACAACGCCCGCTCGTGTTTTACTGCCTGATTGACTGCTGGATGTCGTGGAACTCCGCTAAAAGAGCGATCGCGCTGGGTTACCGTAACGTTTATTGGTTTCCGGGCGGCACCGACGAGTGGGAGTTGATGGGCTATCCGCTTGAGCTCAGCGACCCGGTGAAGATGCCTGAATTCAGAGAGATTCCGCGGGCGCCTCAAACCGCCGCCGCCGATGGCGTGCGCGCCGCCGTTGCGGACACCGCGCCTAAAGCCGCCCCCGGCGCTGATGATGAATACACCAAAGAGCAGCGGCTGCTGTTCGACACTCCCCACCTCGAGAACGTGGCTTCCGAGTCCGTGCTGCATTACGATTTTCGCCAAGCGGGATCGCACGCCCGCGAGATCGAAGACCAGGTGACGCTCGAGATCACCCGGGTCGCCGAAGACGGGGCTAAAAATTTAAGCGTCGAGTTTTTGAGCGGCGTCAACAAAAGGCCGTTCGCCGACATCACAAACTTCCACTCCAATCCGGCGATCATGTATTTCCTGCAATGGGACGTGGAGAAAATGAGCGGCGGTCGCCGCGTCACGCACCATCACTTCCGCCATCTACTGCGGCAGGCGTTTCGCACCGGCACACACAGCGAAGAAGTGACCGTGACCCGCGGCGGGCGCAAACTGAAAGCGCGCAAGGTGTTTATGCGGCCGCTGGCGGGCAGGGGCGACGACAAGAGGTATCAGGGCTATACAGGCAAACTCTACGAATTTATACTGAGCGCATCCATCCCCGGATACATCTACAGCATCTCGACACTGATCGTGGGGGAAGAGACCGACGCCGAGCCGCTGGAATCCGTGCGCATGGTTTTTAACCGCCTCGAACCGGCGGAGCCGAAAGAATAGGGGGAAACGTGTTATGGCAATGAACAAAATGATTACGGGAGCGGCGGCCGTTGCGCTGATGCTGGGCTTGGCGGCGGCGTCCGCCAACGACTTCCCGACCCGTGCGCGCGCCGAGTACGTGTTCGCCTGCATGAGCAGCAACGGCGCGTCCGAGATCATGATCGGCAGATGTTCCTGTGCGGTGGATACGATCGCGGAGCGGATGTCTTACGACGAATACGTTGATGCTGAAACCGCCGTGAGGATGCGGCTGATGCCGGGCGACCGCACCGCGATGTTCCGGGACGTCGAGTGGGTGAGGAAGTCGGTCGAGAAACTCAAGGAAGCGCAAG
The DNA here is from genome assembly GCA_965211995.1 of Candidatus Oxydemutatoraceae bacterium. Lineage (GTDB taxonomy): Bacteria > Pseudomonadota > Gammaproteobacteria > Poriferisulfidales > Oxydemutatoraceae > CAYFZO01. The sequence continues at coordinate 1,053,636 of OZ243040.1, read as the reverse complement.
CCGAAGCAGAGATCCGCTGCTTTTGATTCCGCACTTTCCGGGAGGGAGTGCCGCTACCCGGCGTATTGTCGGCCCGGTCAGCGGCGGGGGGAATCCAGAAAACGACGCGGGCGGGCACCGGAGGATAACGGGCGGGCGCCGCACTTCAGACTTAGCCCGCGCGCCCCGTTGCCCCTGCCGAGGCGTCTCAGGACGACCACCTTACGCAAGGCCAATGCAACCACGCAGAGAGCGACGTGAACGGTTCTGCCGGAGCGCCTCGGGATGAACACCTCTCCGAAGGGCGATTTTTGGCGGTTTGATGCGGATTTTATCGGATTTCGCCATACCATGTATTCAAAATCAGCATAGATTCCGCTTGAGTCTTTCCCCTCCCAAAAGATATAATGCCGTGCTCGGTGAGAGAAGGCGCTGTTGAAGCGTCGGCAATCTCCGGGGATTGTTAGCTAACAACGTAATATGGAGGACTAACCATGAAATTATGGAAAGCACCTTCGATTAAGGAAACCGCAGTTGGCATGGAAATCAACTGCTACGCATGCGCGGAAATTTCCTAATCGTCAGATAGGGGGTTTTCCGTCTCCAAAGCCGGCGGTCAGACAGTGAAACGTAACCATGCGGATCATCGTTCTGGGCGCAGCAGCCGGAGGAGGTTTCCCCCAGTGGAACTGTAATACTGAACACTGTCGTCTCGCGAGGGGCGGCAGTGTTCGGGCTTTTTCAAGAACCCAATCTTCCGTTGCCGTCACCGCAGACGGTAAAAACTTCGTTCTCTTAAACTGCTCGCCCGACCTGCGCCAGCAGATCAACCAAACCGAGCAACTGCATCCCCGCGAAGGCCTCAGAAGCAGCCCGATCAAGGCCGTGGTGCTGACCAACGGTGACGTGGACCATATCGCCGGGCTGCTGACGATGCGCGAGAGTGAGCCTTTCCGGCTCTACACCTCGGACCGGGTGCGGTCAATCCTCGCGAACAATTCGATTTTCAACGTGCTCAATCCCGAATACGTCAAGCGCGACACCTTTGTGCTGTCGTCGCCGTTTGAAGTCGCCGACGCCGCGGGTGCGCCGCTCGGCCTCGAGATCGAGCCTTTCGCGGTACCCGGCAAGGTTGCGCTGTTCATGGAAGACGCAAGCCGGGGGGCGGATTTCGGCACCCGCGAAGGCGACACGGTCGGCCTGCGCATCCGCAGCCTGCATCAAGACGCCGTGTTCTATTACATCCCCGGCTGCGCCGACTTGCCCGATGATCTGAAGCGGCGTCTCGACGGTGCCGACCTGGTGCTTTTTGACGGCACTTTGTTCCGCGACGACGAGATGATCACCGCCGGCGTCGGCCACAAGACCGGCGCGAGGATGGGGCATATGAGCATGAACGGCGAGGGCGGTTCGCTCGCGGCCTTTCGCGACGTCGCGGTCGGGCGCAAGGTCTATATCCACGTCAACAACACCAACCCGGTGCTGCTCGAGGACTCGCCCGAGCGCAGGATCGTCGAGGACGCGGGGTGGCGGGTGTCGTACGACGGGCAGGTCATTGACTTATGAAAATCCAACTTGACCGGCCGGTGAGCGCCGAGCAACTCGAACGGCGCCTGCGCAGGATTGGCGAGGAGCGCTATCACGACAAACACCCGTTTCACCGCTTGCTGCACACCGGCAAGTTGAACAAGGGGCAGGTGCGGGCATGGGCGCTGAACCGCTATTGCTACCAGGCGGCGATCCCGGTCAAGGACGCGCGGCTGATGGCGCGCATTCCCGACCACGACCTGAGGCGCGAGTGGCGCCGGCGCATCGCCGATCACGACGGCGACGAACCGGGCAAGGGCGGCATCGAGCGCTGGCTTAAGTTGACCGACGGTCTCGGCCTCGACCGCGCCTACGTGGTCTCGCAGGACGGCGTGCTGCCGGCTGCGCGCTTTGCGGCGGACGCCTACGTTCATTTCGTTTCCGAGGCGCCGTTGCTCGACGCGGTTGCGTCGTCGCTGACCGAGATCTTCTCACCGGTGATCATCGCCGAGCGCATGGCCGGGATGCTTGCCAATTACGACTTCATCACCGAGGAACTGCTCGCGTATTTCAAGCCGCGGCTGACGCAGGCGCGCCGCGACGTGGACTTTGCGCTGCAATACGTGCTCGACAATGCGCGCACCGCCGAGCAGCAGGAAAGCGCACTGAATGCGTTGAGCTTTAAGTGCGACGTGCTGTGGAGCCAGTTGGACGCGCTGCATTTTGCCTACGTCGAGCCGGGGCTGACGCCGCCCGGCTGCTTTGTGTCCGATGAATAACCCGGCGACCGCTCAGAACGGCGGTCAAAACGGCGCCCCAAGCGGCGACCGTGCGCGCTGCATGGTGTCGGCAGGCTCGATGCCATTTCTGCCCGACCACGTCAGACTGCACCACGACGAGACGCGCGGGCGCTGGGTGCTGCTCGCGCCGGAGCGTTTGCTTGAGCCCGACGCCCCGGCGCTTGACACCCTGAAACTATGCGACGGGCGCACAACGGTGAAAGATATTTCCGCCAAGCTCAGCGCGGCCTACAACGCGCCCGCGGAGCAGATATTGAAGGACATAACCGCGATGCTTCAAGACCTGGCCGACAAGGGGTTTTTACGGACATGAGCGACGTCGGCCTGCCGGTGTCCGGGCTGTGCGAATTGACGCACCGCCGTCTTTTGCAATGGCCGCGTCGCCCGGCCATATTCAGCGCGTTTGCTGATGGGTGCAACGATGCTGATCCAAACTTGCAATGGCCGCCTCGCCCGGTCACACTCAGCGCGACCAACAACGCGCCCGCGGAGCGGAGATTGAAGGACATGACCGCGATGTTTCAAGACCTGGCCGACAAGGGGTTTTTACGGACATGAGCGGCGTCGGCCTGCCGGTGTCCGGGCTGTGTGAATTGACGCACCGCCGTCTTTTGCAATGGCCGCCTCGCCCGGCCATATTCAGCGCGTTTGCTGATGGGTGCAACGATGCTGATCCAAACTTGCAATGGCCGCCTCGCCCGGCCACACTCAGCGCGACCAACAACGCGCCCGCGGAGCGGAGATTGAAGGACATGACCGCGATGTTTCAAGACTTGGCCGACAAGGGGTTTTTACGGACATGAGCGGCGTCGGTATGCCGGTGTCCATGCTGTGCGAATTGACGCACCGCTGCCCCTTGCGGTGTCCGTACTGCTCGAACCCGATGGAACTCGAGCGCTCGTCCGGTGAACTCAACACCGAGCAATGGATAGACGCGTTCGAGCAGGCCGTCGCGATGGGGGTCTTGCAGGTGCACTTTTCCGGCGGCGAACCGGCGGTGCGCAAGGACCTTGAGGAGTTGATCGCCGCCGCCCGCAGACTCAAACTGTATTCCAACCTCATCACCTCGGCGGTGCTGATTGATGACGCGCGCATGGCGCGGTTCGCCGAACTCGGCCTCGACCACGTGCAGATCAGCATCCAGGACAGCGAGGAGGACAGCGCCAACCGCATCGGCGGCTACCACGACGGTTTCGCGCAAAAGCTCAGGGTCGCGAAAGCGGTCAAAGCCAACGGCCTGCCGCTGACCGTCAACGCGCCGGTGCACAAGATGAACCTCCACCACCTCGAGTCCCTCATTGACCTCGCGGTCGAGATGGGCGCCTCGCGTCTTGAAGTCGCGCACGTGCAGTATTACGGCTGGGCGTATCACAACCGCGCGGCGCTGATGCCGAAGCGCGATCAACTCGAATGGGCGACCGGGGTCGTCGAGAAGGCACGCGAGCGCCTCAAGGGCATACTGGTGATTGACTACGTCGTGCCCGACTACTACGCGCGGCGCCCGAAAGCCTGCATGGGCGGCTGGGCGCGGCAGTTCCTGAACGTGACGCCGTCGGGCAAGGTGCTGCCGTGCCACGCGGCCGAAAGCATCACCGCGCTTGAGTTCGACAATCTCAAGGAGCGCAGCCTTAAGGATATCTGGCAACATTCGACAGCGTTCGAGAAATACCGCGGCACCGATTGGATGCCCGAGACGTGCCGCGGCTGCGAGCGCCGTGAAATAGACTGGGGCGGCTGCCGTTGCCAGGCGTTCGCGATCACCGGCGACGCCGCCAACATGGATCCGGCGTGCGAGTTCTCCGACCATCACGAGCGGCTCGTGAATATCGCGATGCTCGATGCGGACCGGCGGGACGAAAGATTCGATTACCGGCGCATCGGCTTCAAAGTGCCGGTCAAGGTCGTCCATGCCGGAAGTTGAACCCGTTGACCGGCACGAGATCGCCGTCGCCCCTCCGCATACGCTGTCGGTCAAGGAATACGGCGACGCCGACGGCATCCCCGTTGTGTTTCTGCACGGCGGACCGGGCAGCGGCTGCCATTCCTCGCTGTGGGACCTGTTTGATCTGCGCTATTTCCGCATCATCGCGCCCGATCAGCGCGGCGCCGGCGACAGCACGCCGAAGGGCTGCCTCGAGAGCAATACCACGCAGGATTTGATCGCCGACCTCGAGACGGTGCGCGAGCGTTTCGGCATTGAACGCTGGCTCGTGGTCGGCGGTTCGTGGGGTGCGCTGCTCGCGATTGCTTACGCCGAAGCCCATCCCGAGCGCACCACCGGCATCGCCGTGCGCTCGCTGTTCCTCGGCGGCGCAGACGAGTTGCAGTGTGCGTTCATCACGCTGCCGCGGATGATCTACCCTGAGTTGTACGCGGCGTTCATCGCTTATCTCCCCGAAGCCGAAAGGCCGGCGCCGCTCGCGGCGTATTACCGGCGTATTCTGGATGACGACCCGGCGGTGTCGCTGCCCGCAAGTTACGTATGGCACGATTACGAGCGTGCGTTGTCGGAATTATGTCCGGACTTGCCCGACCTCGCCGCCAGCGCACGTGCAGCGGACGACAGGCCGCGGCCTTCGACGCCGCGCATGGAGGCGCATTATTTTTCGCACGGCTGCTTTTTGCGGCCCGGGCAATTGCTCGCTGAGGCCGGCCGGCTGCGCGATGTGCCGGGGGGAATCGTGCAAGCGCGCTACGACCTGCTGTGCCCGCCGCTGTCGGCCTACGCCCTGGCGCAGCGTTGGCCGCAGGGTTCGGTGACCATAGTCAACGGCGCCGGGCACAATCAACACGAAAGGGGCATCGAAGACGCGCTCGCCCGCGTGATCGAGGCGATTGCCGTTAAACTGTATTCGCAGGCGGGGGTTTGAGGCTGGCAGGCGCGCCGCCGCCGTTGCTTTGAGGGGCTGCAATGAACGCGCTTGCTCAAAGGGAATAATTTTGACGGCATCGAGTGTCTTTAAGTCGTCGCGATGAACACGAGGCAGTCGAAAGTTTTCGGGGCGGTCATCGCAGCGGCGGTCAACGGCGTCGGGCACAATCAACTTGAGGGGGGCATTGAAGACGCGCTCGCCCGCGTAATCGAGGCGATTGCCGTTAAACTGTATTCGCAAGCGGGGGGGTTGAGGCCGGCAGACGCGCCGCCGCCGCTGCTTTGAGGTGCCGCGATGAACGCGCTTTGCTCAAAGGAAATAATTTTGACGGCATCAAGTGTCTTTAAGTCGTCGCAATGAACACGAGGCAGTCGAGAGTTTTCGGAACGGTCATCGCAGCGGCGGTGATCGCCGCCGCGCCCGCCGCGGCCTTTGAGTATTCCGAGCAGCCTTTTGAAGTCGGCGGCAAGACTTGGCGGTTGAAACTGCCGGCGGGTTACGTGCTCGAACGTCTCGCCGAGATGAAAGGCCCCCGGCTTATGGTGTTTGACGGCACCGGCGCGTTGCTCGCCGGCTCGAACGCGGGGCGCGTCTATCGCATTGAGCCGCCTTATACGCGCGTGTCGGTCTATGCCGAGCTCAGCAATTTCCCGCACGGTGTTGCGTTGCGCAGCGGTGTCTTGTTCGTCGCAAAGAACGACGGCGTTTATCGCGCGCCGTACCGTCCGGGCGACCCTCCCAAAGGTGCTCTCAAAGACGGCGACTTCACGCGGGTCGCGGCGTTGCCGCCGGGCGGCGGGCACTCGAGCCGCAGCATCGGCGTCGGGCCGGACCGGCGGATTTACGCGAGCCTCGGCATCAGCGGCAACTGCAGCGATCAGTATTTAGACGACGGTTATCGTTTTCAGGACCGGCGCGGCGGGGTGTTTGTGTTGGTCGAAAAAGGCAGGGAGCCGTATTGGAAGCCCTACGCCGCGGGTCTGCGCAACCCGATCGGCTTCGACTGGCATCCGCGCAGCGGGGTGTTGTACGCAAGCAATCATGGCCCCGACCATCACGGCTATGCGCAGCCGCCCGAGTATTTCGCGCGCCTGGAAGCAGGCTCGTTTCACGGGATGCCGTGGTTCTGGTTTGACGGGCGCGAGATCAAGCGTGACCACTGCATCGGCGGGACGCCGCCGCGTGAAGACGCCGCCGCACCCGTCGCGACGTTTCCGGCGCGTAACGGGCCGATGGGCGTGGCGTTTGCAACGCGTGATCAGGGGGGCGTTCAGGGGGTTGTGAAAGCCGGCGACGCGGCCGTCGCACTGCACGGTTCATGGGCGACGCGCCCGCACGGGGGCTTCTTCGGCGAGAGAGCCACCCGCCGACCGCCGTGGGTTGCGCTGGTGCGCTTCAACGGCGACAGGGCCGGCGACGTCGTGGCCCTGATCGAGGGCTTTCAGGACGCCGCGGGCGAGCGCCTCGCGCGGCCTGTCGGCGTCGCGTTCGGGCCTGACGGCGCGCTGTATTTCACCAGCGACGGCGGTGTTCTGGAAGGGTTGTTCCGCTTGCGGCGGATGTAGCGGAAGTCCGGCACCGCCGACCCGGCGCCGGGGGGATTCAGTCTCAGCCGGTGTCCGTCGAAGCGGGGGAAAGTCACTGGCCGTGGTGCTCGAGTTGTATTCACGGGCGGTGGTGGGCCGGGCGATGGCGAAGCGCATGACGCGGCAACTGGCGGGCGAAGCCTTGAGGATGGCGCTGTGGCGGCGCGGCAAAGTCGAGGGACTGCTGCTGCACTCCGACCGCGGCAGTCAGTATGCCTCGCACGACTATCGGTGGCTGCTTGAGTCCAACGGCATCACCTGTTCGATGTCGCGCCGCGGCAACTGCCACGACAATGCGGTGATGGAGAGTTTCTTCGCCACCCTGAAGCGGGAGCTGGTGCACTCTGAACGCTATGCAACCCGCGAGCAGGCAAGGACTTCGGTGTTCGAGTAGATCGAGGTCTTTTATAATCAGCGGCGCCGGCATTCCGCCGTCAATTACACGCCGCCACCGTGTATGAACAGCAGGTGCGCGCGCCGAACTTTCCCGACACCGATGCGGAGTCAATTACACGCCGCCCACCGTGTATGAACAGCAGGAGGCCTCAGTCTAAACCGGTGTCCGTTAAAACGGGGTAAGGCCAATTCCATTCAGGAGGAAAGCCGGCACGCAAGGAACATGAGCGCTTGAAGATCGAGTGCGCAATCCTAAGCAAAGCGAAAGCCTTCTTCGCCGGGGAACGATAACCGCACGGAAACTCAAAACTGGTTTCATCTCAAACCATCATTCTTTGGTGAGAAGCTCCCGGTTCAACGTTTTATTTCTTTCGTTTTACGATAAATTGAGACATCATTGATGAAACGCCGATGATGCCTAATCCGACCCCGACAAATCCATGACCTTTTATTCCAAGATAAGCAGCGCACAAAATACCGAGTATCCCGAGAATAAACGCCATAATCTGCCCGCGTCCGGTCTCCTTAAAATAGCCGGTTGTTATTTTATTTTGTATATTTTGCAGGTGTTCGGCCTGTTTTTCGGCCATGCTGATAATGCGATTCCCGGCACCGGGGACTACTTCACATTGTATTTGGCATTGTATTTGGCTGGGGATCTACCGGCGCGGGCAGGGGGCCGCTACGTTCTTCTTGTACGACGACTTGCGCTTTCCTTGTGGAAGTACTGGGCGTGGCTGAACGACTTTGGCCGGCGGCGTCAACCGCGGCTTGATATTCTTCCGTTGCCTCATAAGTGTTCATGGCGAACCGCAGGGCGTCTCCTACCGCTTGCCAAACCTCCCTTTGCATCTCCTCGGGATCGGTGATCAGCGACAATTCTCTGGGATGCCATAAAGAGAGCATTCCTCTTGAAAAGGGTTTCATTGTGATCCTTGAAGTGGGGATTCCGCTATTTCAACATTTTTTCTATGGCAGTCGTAATCTATTGACACCTAAGAAAATAATTCGGAAAGGCATCGGCGCAACTCGGAAGGCGCTCAAGCGTGACACGCTTTAGAGTTCGTCGAGGATCTCTTTCCGCTTGGTTTTGTATTCTTTCCCGGTGATCACGCCTTCCTTGCGCAGGCGCTCCAGGCGTTTCAGGCGCGCTTTGGTCGAGCGGTCGCGTGCCGGCGGTGCGGGGCGCCTGCTTGCCGGTTCGGAGCGGGCGAGTGCGCGCGGTTCGATCATCACCCAATCCAGGCGCTTTTTGCCATCGCGGGTCTTGGCGTTGCTGATGCCGGCGCCTTCGACGATGCGCAGTTTCAGCGCGGCGGCTTTGCCGCGTGCGCCCGGTTCGGGTGCGTTCAGGTAGCCTTGTTCCTTGCCGAGCAGCCAGCGTTTCTTTATGTTCTTATGGATTTTGCCGAAGATGACGTGCAGGTGGCGGTTGCGCCAGAACACGCGCCCGGTGACGAACACTTGCTTGCCGAGGAGTTTGCCCAGCAGCGGTGCGGTATCCACGCTGCGGAACACGACGTCGTCGTCGGGGCCGGCGTCGCGCAGGCCGTCGGCGACGTAGTTCGCGATGCGGTGCGCGGTCGCGGGCGTGAACAGCCGTGCTATTTCGGGTTCCTCGCCGCTTTCGAGCAGTTCTTTCGACTGCTTTTTACCCGGTTCGACCCTGAGTTTCGAGAAAGCCTGCGCGAGCAGTTGCCGGTCTATCTTGAGGGGGTGTTGGTTGGCGGTGCCGCCGTCGCGCGGCGCGATCTTGACGTATTCACCGCGGCTTTCCCACAAAGTTTCCGTTGCACCCGCCGCGGTGGCAAAGGCGAACGCGAGGCAAAGTGCGCGGAAGGCGGCGAAGTGTAAAAGTCGCATAGGGGTATTGCCGGTGTGCGCGGTGATTATACAGGCTATTGCGCGGTGCTTAATTGATAAGGAGCATGGGCGTTCGCCGAAACCGGCAAAGGAGACTCGGAGCGGAAGTTTGCGCTGAGCGTCGGGCGCAAGGGCCGGCGCCGGATAAACGACAACCCCGAAGATTGCCCCCGGTTTTGCCGGTTAGTCCCTTTGGATCAATTCAAAAAAAAGGAGCGTGGGGTTGCCACGCTCCTTTCGCCGTTCTAAGCGATACTCCGGAGAGTATTAAAAGAACATGATCGCGCCGATCGCGATGCTGTCTTCCTCGGCTTCGTTGCCGTTGTGCGCCTCGGCTTCGGTGTTGGTGTATTCGACCACCAGGTTCAACGCCTCGCCAATCGGGTGATACGCGCCGACAATCCACGACTCGCTGGTTTCAACGAGGTTGTAGGAAGCGTCAGCACTAAGCCGCGCTTGATCCAAAGGCGTTTCTTCGAGATTGCTCTCGCCGACGCTCACGCCGAGCAAAGTGCCGATTGGCAGACGATAGCGTGCTTGCAGGTAGTAGCCATCGGAATCGCGCTCCTCGCCGGTCGGGTCGAGAGCATCGAGCAGGAACGAAGTCGTGCCGATGCCTTCGCCGTCGTAGTAATAGGCTACGACGTCAAAGTTGCCGAACACGATTTTCGCACCGATGTCATAGCCATCGGCATCTGCGCTGTCGTCACCTGCAAAGTTGTTATTAGCAACGGTACAGGCAGGTATGACATTATCAGGGTTAGCATCGTTGTCCGAGGTTTCTAGCCTATCAAAGGCACCGTTACCATCAACGCAACCGCTTTGCAGGTTGTTTTCAAAGTCTATGCTTTGAGTGATGTAGCCGACCCACAGACCGAGGGAACCGCCGTCAAACTCAGTATTGTAGTTGACTTTGGCTTCAAACCCGTAGGTGTCTTGTTCCTGCCCTCCGGCGTCATTGTCATCGGCACTGTATGCGGCGCCTGCTGGTGCTGGGGGGCCATAACCGTTCCACGTGCTTACGCCCCAAGGATCAACGATCGCAGCAGTGACCGTAAAGCCGTTGAAGTTCGGCGTCTGGTACTGCACCTGGGCTTTCCAGTCGGCGTACAGATAGCCGATGCCGATCCGACCAAGCGTGGTATGTCCGCTGCCTTGAGCACCCGAGCCGACGCCGAGGAGCGTCATGTCGTTCAGGATTGCGTCGGAGCCGAAAACCCCGAGATCCCGACCGATCTTGAACGTGCCCAACTCGTCGTTGCCGAACGTCAGAAATGTCTGGCGGAAGTTGACGCTGCTTAGACCGAGCGCACCGTCCAGAGGCTCGGTGAAGCCGCTGTCAGTATCGGTGCCCGGCTGAAAACTCAAATGGATAGCGGTGCGGATGCCGTTGTCGGTCGTCGTCGCCGCCGAGAAATTCAGCCACGACGGCAACAGACCGTCTCTGACGTCGCCGTAATCTCTATCGTTGCCGTCAGACCCGCAGGCCAGACCATGATAAACGGTTTCACCATTCCCACTGGAATCGCACTCGCCATTGGTGAAGAATGCGTTGACGTTACCGCTGAAGTCCACCTCCCAGGCGCCCATGCGCATCATGGACAGTCCCTCAAAAGCGTCTCCGTACGCGGTTGAGACTCCAAACATTGTGGCGCTTAGGCACACAAGGATTGACGCAATTTTCTTTTTCATTGTCATCCTCTTTTTTTCAGAATTATTCTGAAAAGTTAGTTAACCTTTCACGCCTGTTGGAAAATCAGGGAATCACTTCCCCTCGGCGCACGTATCCCTAAAGTATATAAACTAAATACCCACAAGTAAAGGGTTTTCACCACAAGCCGTTGTATTTCCGCAACAATGAAGGAGTTGAGTTGACCGCAAATTCCTCCCGCAGATGTCTTAACTTTAATTAAAAATCAATAAGTTAAGTAATATCCCCCGTAACGCGATTCATTCCGCCGAGTCAACAGGCCACGCAATGCAGGTATTCGTGCTGCGCCACCGCGCCGCGCAAGGGGTCTCATCAAGTCAGGCGGTACAGTCTGCCGTCATTGTTGCCAAATGTATGGCAAAGGAGGCAGCGCCGGACTTGCGCCACCAACGGCAATTGCCTTGGTTTGGGGAAATTATATACAATGGCCTGCGCCTCACGCCCTGCAGATTTACGTGCTTATTAACAAGCAAGTGGGCGTGCGTTGCATTGCTTTTGATGGCGCCTATTGCAAAATAAAGGAATTTTTTTATTGCTGCAATTGAATAATTGAAAGGAAAGGCGCAAACCCTTAAACCAATAGACGATTAACAAAAAGCGTTTCATCAACTAATGAGCGGTACTTAACAAATGTCTGTTTATCTAATATATGAAAGAGACAGTTCCAATGGTTCTCTACGGAATGATCTAGCCAAAAAATTTGGAAAAGAGCAATGTTTTCAAATAGAAGATAATTTGCTTTTTGTTAAAACTGATAGTGCCCTCAATGAAGTCATGGATGTTGCAGGTTTTAATGAAGAAAAAAAACGTACTGGAATTGTAGTAGAAGCAGAAAGCCTGAACGGGTGGTATAACGTAAGCCTGTGGGATTGGCAAAAGAAATAAAGGCCATTGGTCTAATGGATAATCGACAAAACAATAATGTTGTTGGAATAAATACGGGGCAATCCCGTAATAATGATGGTGGCAATGGAGGCGATAAAGAAATCCTTCAAAGGCTTACTAGAGTAGAAACTAAAATAGAAGGATTAGCCACTAAAGAAGACTTCGGACGATTGGATGCTGAGATGAAAACTCTTAAGTGGTTAATACCGTTGCTTGCCACTGTCGGCATGGTGATGATCGCCTTGCTGTTCAGGCTTTTTACTTCCTAGTTCTGTTTAACTGATTTCCCCCCGGTTCAAAATCAAGTTCCAACCCCATAAAAGGAGAACAAAAATGCCCATGGCGAACCCGGTGCATCCGGGTTAGATCTTCCTAGAGGAAGTACTCAAGCCTTTGGAGGTCAACGTCACTAATGCGGCGGCGGTGCTTGGCGTAAGCCGCCAGGCACTGTCCGCTCTTGTGAATGAGCGGGCGGATTTATCTGCTGAAATGGCTTTCCGGATTGAAAAAGCGTTTGGGCCTGAAGCGGAATTCATGATGCGTCTTCAAAACGCCTATTCCATGGCCCGCGCGAAGCGGCGGAAGAAAAAGATTCTGAGCAACGTCCAAGTCTTTCGCCCGGGAAAGCATAAAGCAAGCCGGGCAAAAGCCCGGGCATGAGTCAGGTTCGGACGGCAAATAAATTGCCCGTTGTGACGCGGCATGAAAAATTCACCCCGCCTTGCTCACCTATTGATCAAGTTGTTCCAGAATTTCGACGGTTTGGTTATACAACCCGGAAGACACCTCGTCATGATCTTCGGGAGAAAATCCGTTTTCTTTGTCGAAATCCAACCTTTTAGTAATGGTGCCCTGGGTGCCCTGGGTGCACTTGTTAAATACATAGACGCCAATTTGATCTTCTTTCAGCAAAGGAAGCGGTTGATCGCCCTCTTCATTTTTCTTCAATTTTGAAACGCGGACATGATTTACAAGTTGATCTAAAAAATAATCGCTGTGGGTTGTCACCATGACCCGAACGCCCGCTCGAACCAGATGGACAACCGCTTTTGCAATGTTTCTCTGGGCTTCAGGGTGTAAATGCGCTTCAGGCTCTTCAATAATAAGTAAATCGCCTTTTCCGACCCGGTGTCTGATGAGCAGCACAACAGGGGCAAGTTCCGAGACCATGGACGAGGCACGCAGCAGTGGAATTTCAACCCCATTCTGTTGGTATGAAAATTGCGGGTATTGATTCCTTTCCGGGCTTTTCGACTTAATGGAGCCATGCAGTATGTCCCTTTCCATTTCCTGCGCTATCTTTTCCACTTCGGGGCAAGGAATTTCACTTGTATCCATAGCGATAATTTCCTGCAGGAAGTCAGACGCAATACCGCTCAGGGGGGGCACGGAAAAGGTTTCCGTTTCCGCAAAAGTGGCCCGTTGCACCAAAGCCCCCGTGATAGCGCGTTGGCTTTGTATAATCCCTGCTCTTGCGGCAGGCAAGTAGAAAGACTTGACCTCGCCGTGGGGGCGCAGGATCTTCTCTGATATAAAATAGAGAAACATTCTTTTTGCTATTTCTTGTGCCAAATCTTTTTGTAAGTGCATAAATCCAATCAATCTATCCATTATATTTCCTACAGGGCCTGGATTTTTAATCTCCATCTTCGGGGGCGTGGGGGAAGGGGCCAGCATCAGTCTTTTTTGGTCGTCCTCCAAGTTGAGTTTCAATCTTGTGTTTATCGAACGCCCTTCTTTTTGAGACATCCCCATACAACGGGAAATCTCCCGCTGAAAATTTTGCTCCGCTGCTTGTGCAATTCCATCGTTAACCCACTGTTGCAGTTCTTCAGGAAAATCTGATAATTTAATATCTTCAGTCTTTTCTTCTAATATTTCTGTTAGAAAATCAACTACATTTCCGGTTATGGATTCGGCATCGAAAATTAATTTTTGGCTGTTTTCCCCGCCGGTCTTTCTGAAACCCGATAAGATCAAGCGCTTTGCTTCAAAAGACTTAAACAACGCGTAAATCAGAATCGCAAGATACGATTTCCCCGTGTTGCCAGGGCCGACAAACACCGTCAACGGGCAAAGTTCAATGTTCTCCGCCTTTGCAATAGGGCCATAGTTCTCAACGGAAATTTTCATGTTGTTTTTTGCCGCCATCGTTTTGCCTCCGCCTACATTATCTCAACTGCTTTCAAGTTATCGGGTTTTTCGGCATCATTATCCTAACCGCAATCTGTCGTTTTTCCGGGTTAAAGAGGCAGGGATTGTGCTCTCTTTAGTGTGTTTCTGCCAGATTCTCAGCCACCGGAAAATCAGCAATTTTTCGGCTTTCCGCGCTGTAGTGTTGTGTGCATTGGATACGGCGCCGGGCTTCAAATCCGTCCGAATGTTTATAATAGACAAGAGCAGATCATCGGCTCAAAGTTAACCTTTCTGTAATCTACAGAGACAAGATGTCTCAGCCGATTGTCAACCCCGAAACGAAAACGCTGCGTTCCCTGCTGGGCAACAGCATCCTCTATGAAGTAAGGAATCAACAGGCGGCTAACGATCCTTATGAAAAAAAGCGCCCCGTTTATGCCGTCAGCCGTTTTCAAATAACAAAGAACTGCGCGGGGAGATATGCAGAATGGACCCCCGCAACGATCGAGCAACGGCAACGGAAATTGGCAAGCGTGGCCTGCGGGATTTGGAGAATCAGTTTTGAAAATAACTCAAGGGTTGCTGAATGAAGAGGGGGTAAGCCGCGTGCAACCGCGGCCGCGCTTACGGGGAACCGCCCGGTTTCAGAATCGCCGGTCGGCCTGCTCCTCCGGCGCAGGTCTCATCCGCCGCGCCTGTCCTTCCAATTGTTCCGGCACCGCAGCCGGCATAACCGTGTGCACGGTTGTCGGCGCCCGCGGCACCCTGCATTTTATTGCCTTGGCGCACACGCACGGGCAAGATGGAAGAAGCGCGCACGCCTGATAAAGCCGGTGTGGAAACTTGCGGGGGGGACGCTGCGGGGTGCGCCGACGGGCGCCGGGTTTGCTATAATCCGCGCTGTTTCGGCGTTCATCGCGAGTCGGAGCGTGAACCCGCAACGTGAATTTTTGTTTCCATGGGGAACGCAATGAACAATCCGGTTAAGAATGAAACCCGCCCTCAAGCACGCCGGGAAAGTGCGCCGTTGGCCCCCGTCCCGGTGAACTTTTCTCTTTGCGCATTCGTCATCGCGTTGTGCATCGCCGTGGCCGGCTGCACTGCGACCAAAACGCTCGAACGCAAGCCCGTGCAGGAAACCGCGAGCGTGAAGGAGAGTGCGGACGAGGACGCGATGGCTGAGCCGACTGAGCTGACTGAGACGGCGGCTTACCCCGAACAGGTCGCGGGAACGGTCAGGGAGTTGTACGGCGACAGCGGCGAGTTGGAGCAACGCCAGTCGTATCGCGACGCGATTGCCGAGAATCCGCTGCTGCGGTACATCATCGTGTATTTCGATTTCAACCGGGTGGAACTCAAGCCCGCAAGCCGCGAAGTGCTGATGCAGCACGCCGATTATCTGTCAGAGAAGCCGGACGTCGAAATTTCGCTCGAAGGCCACGCCGACAGGCGGGGTTCCGCCGGCTACAATCTGGCGCTCGGCGAGAGGCGCGCGTTGGCGGTGAAAAACTTTCTGCGCGCCAACGGGGTGCAGGCGCTGCAGATGTCGGTGATCAGTTACGGCGAGGAAAGGCCGGCGGTTGAGGGCGGCGGCGAGGAAGCCCACGCTAAAAATCGCCGCGTCGAGATCATTTACAAGTAACTTTCACGTATTGAGGACAACGCTTATTCGTCCGCAATAGGTTTTGGCCGCTATCTGAGCGGAGGGTGGCTCAGGCGGCTTTACCGCCGATTGCGCCGGGCGCCGCCGGCAAGAGCGCAGCGGCAATCCACAGCGGCGCATCGCAGGTTGATTTACATGAACCGGGATAAAAACATCCGCAAGTCAGATGGGGAAACCCGTGAGCCGTTGCGCCGGGTGAGGCCGCTTTTCCGGAAAGCGGAGCGTGGTTTTTGAAATGAAAGACATTGTAATGCTCACAAGTATTCCCGCGCGGCAGCCGCTGCTTGCGAGCAAGTTTCAGCAGGCCAGAAAAGCCGAGTTTGAGCGGTGCCTGGAGAACAACTGCAACACCGAGATAGACAGGATCATCGTGTTTTTTCAGGGGAGCGAAGAGGCCGCCTCCAAATATTCCGGCTTGACGCATGAAAAAGTGGAGGTGATCTTTATACGGGAGCGCCCCAAGTACACTGTATTTTTTGACTACGCCAACGAGCATCTGGCGGGGGATTACGTGATCGCCAGCAATGCCGACGTTTACTTTGATCCGGAGACGCCGGTCGGGAGGGTGCGGGAACTCAAGCCCGATCATCTATGGGCGCTCTGCCGCTACGAACGCTTCGCCTCCGGTGAGTGGGAATTGACGGAAAACGGCGTGTTGGGCTCTTATGACAATTATATTTTTTGCGCGCCGATCAAAAGGTTCAAAGACGACGTTTTGATCGGGACGCTGGGCTGCGACAGTTATATGATTCAAAAAGCCGTGGAAGCCTCGATCCGGGTCGCCAATCCGTGTTTATCGCTGGTGACCAAGCACGTGGACGATTTTTGCAGCCCCGAGTATTCAAAAAAAGAGGAGTTCAGGGAAACTTACCGGTACAGCACGCATTTCCATCCGGATAGGCAAAGGTTTCCTTATGCGCCGTCCGATTTCAAGTATTTTTCCTGTGTTTACCAGCCGTGGCCTACCCGGATCGAAGACAATATCTACGCGTCGAATCAGGGGTTTTTTAATCGTCTGATGATGTGGCTTTTGGAACAACGGAACATGAGCAGGTTATTGCATTTTATAAATTACATTCCGCTCAAGGAAAAAAAGAAACTTAAGAAAAGGTGGGAAAGAGATCTTTGGAAATCTCTGGAGCGCACGCTGGCTTATTTAAAGTATCGGAAAGTCAAGGATATTCAAAGACCCAGACACTAAAGACGCGGCGCCGCTGCGGCGGCAGTCCGGGCGATCCGCCGCGGCACCTTGTTCACGGCGCCGGTTAAAACAAGCAAATTTTTTATCCCGTGTGCCGCGGTTGTTCGCGCGCGTTCCCCGCGGGGCGCGTTCAGAACACCGAGGTGCTCAGTTCTTCGACCGAGCGGAGGATCTCCGGGTCGTCGCTCAGTGACTCTGAGATGCAGCAGCGCACCGCGGCGACGGGGGCGATGCCGGAGACGATGAGTTTTGCCGCGTGCACCAGCAGGCGCGTGCTTGCGCCTTCGTCCAGGCCGTTGCCTTTGAGGTTGCGCGTCAGTCCCGCGAACTTGACCAGGCGCCCGGCGGTGGTTTCGTCGAGGCCGGTCTCGGTGCGCACGATCTCGCTTTCAGCCGCCGCCGCGGGATAGTCGAAAGTCAACGCGACAAAGCGCTGCCGCGTGCTTTGCTTCAGATCTTTCAGCACGCTCTGATAACCCGGGTTGTATGAGATCGCCATGCAGAAGCCGTCTTCGGCCCTGATCAATTCGCCGTGCTTTTCCACCGGCAGGACGCGGCGGTCGTCGCACAGCGGGTGGATTACGACGGTGGTGTCCTTGCGCGCTTCGACGATCTCATCGAGATAGCAGAGGCACCCCTTGCGTACCGCGCGCGTCAACGGCCCGTCCATCCACACGGTGTCCCCGCCTTTCAGCAGATAGCGCCCGATCAGGTCGGACGCGGTCAGGTCGTCGTGGCACGAGATTGTGATCAGCGGCTGTTGCAACCGCCACGACATATATTCCATGAAGCGCGTTTTGCCGCAGCCGGTCGGGCCCTTGAGCAGCACCGGCAGGCGGTTGTCATAAGCGCGCATGAACACCCCGACCTCGTCGCCGGTCGCACGGTAAAACGGCTCGCGTTCAAACAGATACTCTTCCGGCTTGAGCGAATGTGCCCGCATGGGTTCCGGTCCGCGTCGGTCTCCGGGTTTATCCGGAGGGCTTCCACGCGCGCAATTTTTTCGCGAGCCTGACGTTTTTCAAGTTGACGTAATCCGGCAGGCCGCGTTTGAACGGGGGGTAGGCTTCTCCTTGTATCAGCGGTTCCAGGTAGGTGCGGCAGCGTTGCGTGATATGGAAGCCGTCTTTGGTAATGTAGTTTCTCGGCATTTTCTTTTCGCGGTTCGCGACTTGCTTGAGATCAATCGCGCCGACCGTCCAGCGGTAGGGCCGGTTTGACTTGCGCACGATCGTCGCCATCACCGAGCGGCGGCCGGCTAACGCGAACTCGACCGCGGCGCAGCCCAGCACGTAAGCCTGATCGACGTCCACCGCCGACGCGACGTGGCGTGCCGAGCGTTGCAGGTAGTCCGCGACCGCCCAGTGATACTTGAAGCCCAGCGCCTGCTTGACCATCTCGGCGAGCGTCAGCGCGGCGCCGCCAAGTTGCTTGTGACCGAACGCATCGCGGGTGCCGGCGTCGGCGAGCAATTGCCCGCGTTTGTTGCGCAGGCCCTCGGAGACGACGATCACGCAGTAGCCGCAGCGTTTGACGCAGCGTTTGACACGCGCGAGAAACTCGCGCTTGCCGAAGGGGATTTCCGGGAACAGGATGATGTGCGGCGCTTCCCCCTCGCGCTCGCTTGCGAGTCCGCCGGCCGCCGCGATCCAGCCCGCGTGCCGGCCCATGACTTCGAGGATGAACACCTTGGTCGAGGTTTCGCACATCGAGGCGACGTCGAAACTCGCTTCGCGCACCGACACCGCGACGTATTTGGCGACCGACCCGAAGCCCGGGCAGTTGTCGGTGTGCGCGAGATCGTTGTCCACCGTTTTGGGGATGCCGATGCATGTGATCGGGTGGTCGAGCGCCTTGCCGATCAGCGACACTTTATGGGTCGTATCCTGCGAGTCGCCGCCGCCGTTGTACAGAAAGTAGCCGATGTTGTGGGCCTTGAACACTTCGATCAGGCGCAGGTATTCCGCGCGGTTTTGCTTGAGGTCCTGCAAGCGGTAGCGGCACGAGCCGTAAGCGCCCGCGGGCGTGTGGCGCAGCGCCGCAATCGCCCGCTCGCTTTCCCTGCCGGTGTCCACGAGTTCCTCGTTGAGCGCGCCGGTGATGCCGTTGAGTCCGGCGATGACTTTGCCGACCTGGTCCTGGTGGCGGCGCGCGGTTTCGATCACGCCGGCGGCGGTGGCATTGATAACGGCGGTGACGCCGCCGGATTGGGCGTAGAAGATATTCGGTTTTCGCGGCATTTCAGGAAAGTGACGGGTGAAACCGCGATTATATCGTTTTTATATTGTCAAGATGAATGTGCGGGTTACACGAACCCCCGCGGATTAAGGACAACTTTTCAAGACGGGCGGCGCGCGGCATTGTCAGCCGCCGACGCTCAGCGCCAACCCCGGCCGTTGCTTGCCGGCCTGCCGGTGTTGCAACGTGCCTGAGGCACAGGCGGTGCGGCGGGTGTCGGTGCGGGGGTTTGAGGAATACGGTCTGCCGGAGACGGTACGCACGGACAACGGCCGGCCGTTTGCGGCGGTGTCTTTGGGGGGGATTGAGTCCGCAGACGGTGCGGGGCTGAAGCGGGAGGTGATGCCGGCGCGAACAGCGCGGGGGCGTGCGCAGGAGAACGGGTGTTGCGAGCGTATGCACCGCACGCTTGAGGAAGCGGCTGCCCGTATCACGTTCTGGTTAACGTGTATGCGCTTAATCATTACAGCAGAGTGCCGGCGGGCAATGTTGCCAGAAAGTCCCGTTCAAAGGCTGCTTCGTTCATGCGCTTGCCTGACTCCACTGCCGCATTTGCTTACGCGAATTAAACGTTTCCCAAAATCGTTGTCATCGCCAAGCGTAATAAAACTAACCTCGAGCGACCCGAAACGTTCAATGTAAGCCTGCGCGGCACCCAAAACTGTTGTCGGCATCCTTTATGACCTCATGGCTGGTTCAACTAATTCTACAGTTCCAAAATATGCACCGCACGTTCGAGGAAGCGGCGGCGAGTCCGCCTGCGGGCAACCGCAGCGCACAACCGCGGGCGTTTAATGAATTTCGCCGGGAATACAACGAGCAGCGACCGCACCAGGGTTTTGAAATTGGGTCAAGGTCCGGGGGACGCGTACCCGTCCCCGCCGGGGAGTTGCCGCGAGCGGCGTCTGTGGGGGATGCGGTATCCGGAGCACTCGCAGGCGCGCAAAGTGAAGCGCAACGGCCCGGGTCCAATGGCGAGGCCGGATGATTGACATGAGATGGCGGGATCGGAGGAGATCGGTGTGGGGTGGTGGCGGTCGTACTGGGGTCGCCTGGCGCCGGGGGGCGTGGATGAACGGAGGGGCCGGGTGCGGCGTTCTGTAAAGCAAAGCGTGTCACAAATAGGCCCGGGTTTAAGTGTCTCCCGCATGACGACACTTTCACGCAGCCCGGTCGGCGGGGGAGAGGAAAGGCAAAGGACGACGCGGCGGGCGCCGGGGGACAGCGGGTCAACGCCGCACTTCAGATTTGCATCCAACCTGTCTCTTGCCGTTTCCGCTTTGCGTTCATTCGCGTTATCCGCGGCTGCGGCGGGTTGCGTTGCGGACTTGAATCCGGGGTAATATGCACCCCCCGCATTCGGTTGTTCAATCAAATATGCGCATTATTCTTCTCGGGCCGCCGGGCGCCGGCAAGGGCACTCAGGCGCGGTTCATCTGCAATACCGCCGGCGTCCCGCAGATCTCGACCGGCGACATGCTGCGCGCGGCGGTGCGCGAGGGCACGCCGGCGGGGCTGCGCGCGAAGGAGATCATCGCCGCCGGCGAGTTGGTGCCCGACGAACTGATCGTCGAACTGGTCAAGCGGCGCATCAAGCAGCCCGATTGCCGGGCGGGGTTTTTGTTTGACGGTTTTCCGAGGACGCCGGAGCAGGCCGAGGCGCTCGACCGCGAAGGCATCGGCATTGACTGCGTGATCGAGATCGTGGTCGCCGATGAAGAGATCATCCGCCGCCTGAGCGGACGCCGCGTGCACCTGCCTTCGGGGCGGACTTACCACACCGAGTTCAACCCGCCCGAAGTTGCGGGCCAAGACGACGTCACCGGCGAGGCCTTGGTGCAAAGGGACGACGACCGCGGCGAGGTCGTCGCCAACCGGCTCGCGGTTTACCATAAGCAAACCGCGCCGCTCGTCGCCCGTTACCGCCGGCTCGCCGCCGGCCGCGCCGTTCGCTACGCCGAGGTGGACGGCGCGCGCGACATTCAGGCGGTGCGTGGGGACGTTCTGCGGGTGTTGCAGGCCGGTGGCGCATAAAGTCCGGTTTGCACACGGCGGCCGCGAGGTCGCCGCCGAACACGGCGAATCCGTGCTCGCCGCCGCAATCCGCGCCGGGCTGAGCGTTGACTACGGCTGCAACAACGGCAATTGCGGGCGTTGCGGCGCTTACCTGCTCGCGGGCAAGATCCAAAAAGTCCGCCATCACGACTACGTGCACAGCGCCGCCGAAAAGGCGCGCCGGCATTTTCTGATGTGCAGCCACGCGGCCGCGTCCGACCTCGTGCTCGAGGCGCAGGTGGGCGACCGGGCTGCGGCCATTCCCGAGCAGCGGCTGAGCGCCAAAGTCCGCAAAGTGACCGCGGTCGCCGCCGACGTGCGCACCGTCGTTTTGCGGATGCCGCGCAGCCGGCGCCTGAGGTTCATGGCCGGGCAATACGCGCGCTTGTCCGGCGCGCATTTTGCGCAAGCGCAATGCTCGATCGCGAGTTGTCCGTGCGAGGACACCCGCCTTGAGTTCCACGTGCCGCGCACGCGCGGCGAATTCAGCGGCTACGTGTTCGGAGCGTGCCGCACGGGCGACGAGTTCGACGTCACCGCGCCGTTCGGCGATTTCGGTTTCAGCGAGGACGCCGGGCGCACCGCCGTATTCGTCGTGTTCGCAACCGGCTTCGCTCCGGTCAAGAGCCTGATCGAGCACGTCACCGGCCAAGAGGATGAAACACCGCTGCACCTGTATTGGATCACCGCGGCGGGCAAGCCTTATCTGGACAACCTGTGCCGCGCCTGGAACGACGCGTTCGACGGCTTCAGTTATACGCCGCTGACGCTCGCCGCCGGCGCCGAGGCGGTGCACGCCTGCGCGCGGCGTATCGCCGGCGGGGATTTCGACTTGGCCGCGAGCGACGTGTACGTCTGCGCGCCCGCGGCGCTCGGCGACGCCGTCGCCCGCGCGTGCCTCGCCCGCGGCCTCGTCCCTGCGCGGCTGTTCCGCGAGACGCTGCGCGGGTACGGCGATTGAACTGTTCGGGGTTTTCCGTATATCATCCGCGCGTATCAGTTTGCCGAACATTTGAACGTTTCCACTTCTCAAGGCCAGCGCGTCCTTTCGGGTATGCGACCGACGGGCAAGCTACATCTCGGTCATTACCACGGCGTCTTGAAGCAGTGGGTCGAGTTGCAACTCGTCCACGAATGCTTTTTTTTCGCCGCCGACTGGCACGCGTTGACCACGCACTACGAGGAAACCGAGAACATCGCGGAGCACGTGGTCGAGATGGTGATCGATTGGCTCGCGTGCGGCGTCAACCCGAGTTCGGCGACCTTGTTCGTGCAGTCGCGCGTGGCCGAGCACGCCGAGTTGCATTTGCTGCTGTCGATGATCGTGCCGCTCGGCTGGCTCGAACGGGTTCCGAGTTACAAGGACCGGCACGAGCGCCTGCATGACCGCGATCTCTCAACCTACGGCTTTCTCGGCTATCCGCTGCTGCAAAGCGCCGACATCCTCGCGTACAAGGCGAACCTTGTGCCGGTCGGCGAAGACCAGGTCGCGCACGTTGAATTGACGCGCGAAGTTGCGCGCCGCTTCAACTATCTCTATGGCCGCGAGGCCGATTTTGAAGAACGGGCCGAACAGGCGATCGACAAGATGGGCAAGAAGAACGCCGCGATGTATCGCGAGTTGCGCAAGCGTTATCAGGAGCACGGCGACACCGAAGCCTTCGACGTCGCGCGCGCGCTGCTCGACTCGCAGCAGAACCTGCCGGTCGCGCCCCGCGAGCGGCTGTACGGCTATCTCGAGGGCGCCGGCAGGATTCTGCTGCCCGAGCCGGACGCGCTGCTGACCGCGGCGCCAAAGATGCCGGGTCTCGACGGCGACAAGATGTCGAAGTCCTACGGCAACACGATCTCGCTGCGCGCGGCGGACCAGGAGATCGAAACGAAACTGCGCACGATGCCGACCGACCCGGCGCGGGTCAAGCGCACCGACCCGGGCGACCCTGAAAAATGCCCGGTGTGGCCGCTGCACCGGCTGTATTCCCCGGAAGACGTCTGCGACTGGGTGCAGCGCGGCTGCCGCTCCGCCGGCATCGGCTGCGTCGAGTGCAAGCAGCCGGTCATAGACGCGGTCAAGGCCGAGGTCGGGCCGATCCGCGCGCGTGCCGCCGAATACGCCGAGGACCGTCAGACGGTGCAGAAAATCATCACCGAAGGCAACGAGGCGGCGCGCGCGGTCGCGCACGACACCCTCGACGAGGTGCGCAGGGCGATGGGGATTGCGTACAGATAGTCCGCGCTTGCAGCGCAGACCGCAACGGCGGCGACGTCACGCTTATCCGTATCCGGCGGTTTTTCTTGCCGCGCGTGCGGGGAATGCGTATCTCGCTTCCCTGTACGCTTGCAGGGCTAGGCAAATTCATGCAGGCGAAGAAAGCGATGGAGTGGCCGGGGCAGTGAAAGTTGGCACCTGCCGGGACGCCGACTTCCCGGAAAGAGCCGTTTAGATCTCCGTAGAGTTCCAACCGTCCTGGGGTGCGCAAGTGCCTCAGGTGCCAATCTAATATCAGCCCCGCGTCGGGGGGATGCAAGCCCGGCTTCGAGGGGGCGGCGTGTTGGGGGGATTCGGTCTTGCCGCGCGCGGAGGGAATGCGGGCTAGAATGGGCGCATGGATACCGGCGCGAACACCGACCCGGCGCCCGCGCCTGAGGTGATTAACGGCGTGCGCGACGAGGCGCGGCCCGCGGTCGTCGCGGGCAAAGTCTTCACGAAAATCCCCGAAGATCTGTATATCCCGCCCGATGCCTTGCTCGTTTTTCTCGAGTCTTTCGAGGGGCCGCTCGATCTGCTGCTGTATCTGATCCGCCGCCGGAATTTCGATATTCTGGCGTTGCCGGTCGCGGAGATCACCGAGCAGTACATGCAATACGTCGAACGGATGAAGGAACTGCAACTGCAACTCGCGGCCGATTACCTGGTGATGGCGGCGATGCTCGCCGAGATCAAGTCGCGGATGTTGCTGCCGCGCCCGCCGAGCGATGACGACGAGGAAGACCCGCGCGCCGAACTCGTGCGCCGCCTGCTCGAATATCAGCGGTTCAAGAACGCGGCCGAGAAAATCGGCGTGCTGCCGAGGCTCGAACGCGAACTGACGCGGGTCACGGTGCCGTCTCCGGGGGTCACGCCCGAGAAGGCTTGGCCGCACGTCGGCATCGAGGATATCGTCGCGGCGTTGCAGGACGTGCTGAACCGGGTCGAATTCAACCGCAGTCATCACGTTATGCGCGAACCTCTGTCGGTGCGCGAACGCATCAGCACCATCCTGTCGCTGACCGCCGCGCGCGAATTTATCGAACTCGGCGATTGTTTCACCGCCGCGGAGGGGCGCAGCGGCGTCGTCGTCACTTTGCTCGCGCTGCTCGAGTTGATGCGCTCGCACGCGGTCGAAGTCGTGCAGGTATCGCTGTTTGGTCCGCTTAGCATCCGCAAGGCGCACCCGCCGCCGGAGCGGGCCATGGCAAGCGGCGATGCGGGCGCGGGGCGCGCACGATGAACGTGCGGCGCTTGAAGCAAACGCTCGAAGCGCTGCTGATGGCGAGCGACCGCCCGCTGACGGCGGACGAGTTGCTGCGCCTGCTCAAGCAGCAGGACGCCGCGGTCGGGCGCGGCGGCGTCGCGCAAGCGCTGGCGGCGCTCGCCGACGAGTGCGAGCAGCGCGGGGTCGAACTCAAGCAGGTCGCGTCGGGTTACCGCTACCAGACGCGCGAGAAGTTTTCCGAGTCGATCGCGCGCTTGTGGAAGGAGAAGCCGCCGCGTTATTCGCGCGCGCTGTTGGAAACTTTGGCGCTGATCGCTTACCGCCAGCCGATCACGCGCGCCGAGATCGAGGAAGTGCGCGGCGTCACCGTCAGCACGTACATGGTGCGTCTGCTCGAAGAGCGCGAATGGGTCAAGGTGGTTGGGCACAAGGAGGTGCCGGGGCGTCCCGCGCTGTATGCGACCACCCCGGATTTTCTGGACTACTTCAATCTGAGCAGCCTCGACGAGTTGCCGTCGCTGCTCGAGATGGAGGAAGTGATCCGTCTGCATCCTGAGTTGCAACTCGGGGACGACGGCACGGCCGCGCAGGGGGAGCAGCGGGCCGACGACGGCACGGCCGCACAGGGCGAGCAGCGGGCCGACGACGGCGCGGCCGCGCAGGGCGAGCAGCAGGCCGACCTCGGCACGGACACGGTCGGCGGCGAGGCCGGGGATTGACCGAGTACGCGCCCGCGCCTCAGCGCGTGCAAAAACTGCTGGCGGCCGCGGGGGTCGGTTCACGCCGCGATATCGAGGAGTTGATCCGTTGCGGCCAAGTGCGGGTCAACGGCCGCGTCGCGCTCCTGGGCGACCGCGCGAGCGCCGCCGACAAGATCCACGTCGGTGACCGGCGTATCACCGTCGTCGGTTTTTTGCCGCCGCGCGTGATCGCGTATCACAAACCCTGCGGCGAGGTCGTCAGCCGCCGCGACCGCTTGCATGACACCGTGTTCACCCGCCTGCCGGCGCTTGAGAGCGGGCGCTGGGTCACCATCGGGCGCCTCGACGTCAACACCTCCGGCCTGCTGCTCGCGTGCAACGACGGCGAACTCGCGTACCGGTTGATGCACCCCTCGTACCGGATGTCGCGTACTTACCGCGTGCGCGTCAGGGGGGAAGTCAGCGCCGTTGCGTTGCAGCGGCTGTGTGCGGGCGTCGCGCTCGACGCGCGCACCGCGCGGTTCGAGTCGCTCGAGAGCAAGGGTGCCGCGGGCGGCGTGAACCGCTGGTTTGAAGTGGTGCTGCGCGAGGGACGCAACCGCGAGGTGCGGCGCCTGTGGCGGTCTCAGGGGCTTGAAGTCAGCCGCCTGATTCGCACCGATTTCGCGGGTGTCGCGCTCGGGACGCTGCCTGCGGGCGCGTGGCGCGAACTCACCGCGGAAGACGCGGCCAATTTGTATCGCGCAGTCGGTCTCGTGGTTTGCGAGCCGGGTCGGCGCTGATGAACGCTTGGTTCCGCGCCGCCCGCGGCGCTTGCACCCCGGGCGTATATGCGCTACAAACGATGTTTGCGCTTCGGTCTTGGAAAATTTAACGGGCGCGGTTTGATGGTTGAAAATTCGGATTTTAAATTACAGATGAGCGGCGCCGATATCATCGTCTGGGTATTGGCGGATCTCGGCGTCGATACGATTTTCGGCTACAGCGGCGGCGCGATCCTGCCGACCTACGACGCAATCTTCCGCTACAACGAACGGCACGCGGACGCACACGGCAGGGAGCCGATCAACCTCGTGGTGCCCGCGAACGAGCAGGGCGCGGGTTTCATGGCGTCGGGCTACGCACGTGCAAGCGGCCGCCCCGGCGTGTTCCTCGTGACTTCAGGGCCGGGCGCGACCAATTCGGTGACGCCGATCCGCGACTGCATGGCGGATTCGATCCCGGTGGTTTTGATCACCGGGCAGGTGCCGACCGCGGCGATGGGCACCGACGCTTTTCAGGAAGCGCCGATTTTCAACATCATGAGCGCGTGCGCCAAGCACGTGTTCCTGGTCAAGCGGCCCGAATTGCTCGAAGCCACGATGCGCGCCGCGTTTGAGATCGCCGCGAGCGGGCGTCCCGGGCCGGTGGTGGTGGACATTCCCAAGGACGTGCAGAACTGGGAGGGCGAGTACCGCGGAGAAGGCACGCTCGAGTTGCGCGGCTACCGCCTGCGCACCGAAAGCGTCCGCAACAACCGCCTGACGCCGGAAAAATGCCGTGAGTTTTTCGCCGCGCTCGGGCGCTGTAAGCGCCCGCTGCTGTATATCGGCGGCGGCGCGATTCACGCCGACGCCGCCGCGCCGCTGCGCGCTTTTAGCGATAAATACGGGCTGCCGGCGGTGACCACCCTGATGGGAATCGGCGCCGCCGACACGACGCACGCTCTGAGCATGCACATGCTCGGTATGCACGGCACCGCTTACGCCAATTACGCGGTCGAGGACTGCGACGCGCTGATTGCGGTCGGCGCGCGTTTCGACGACCGCGTCGCGGGGCGCCCCGAATTGTTTGCGCCGAACGCGCGCTGCATCATGCACCTCGACATCGACAGCGCCGAGATCGGCAAGGTCAAGCAGCCCGACTGGCACCACCATGGCGACGCCGCGGTGAGCCTGCGCGACCTGGCCGCCAACGACGGCGGTTTCAAAGGCGACTTCGGCGAGTGGCGCGAACACCTGCGCGCGATGAAACAGGAATACGCGCTGAACTACGACCGCGACAGCGAGTTGATCCAGCCTTATTACGTGCTCGAGGAACTCAACAAGTTGGTCGGGGGCGAAGCGGTGATCACCACCGGCGTCGGCCAGCACCAGATGTGGGCCGCGCAGTATCTCGACTACAAGCATCCGCGCACGTGGCTGACGTCGGGCTCGATGGGCACGATGGGTTTCGGCCTGCCCGCGGCAATCGGCGCGCAACTCGCGTGCCCGGATAAAATGGTGATTGATATAGACGGCGACGGCAGCCTGCGCATGAACTTCGGCGAACTCGAAACCGTCACCACTTACGATCTGCCGGTCAAGATCTTGCTGCTGAACAACCACGGCGACGGCATGGTGCGCCAGTGGCAGAAGACTTTCTTCAAGAACCGCTTTGTCGGCAGCGACAAATCCCTGCACCGCAAGGACTTCGTCAAAGCCGCGGCCGCCGACGGCTTCAAGTTTGCCAGGAAGATCGAAGACAAGGCCGGGGTGCCCGCGGTGCTGAAGGAATTTGTCGAGGTGCGCGAGCCGGCTTTTCTCGAAGTGGTCATAGACCGGGACGCGGGCGTTTATCCGATGGTCAGCCCGGGGGCGGGCTACCGGCAGATGATCACCGGCGACTACATCAAGAAGCGCCCGGAAATCGCCGATGCAACCGAAGCCGAGGAGGTGGATCCGATCAAAAGCCCGAACATGTTTTAATTGCAATCCCTGTTTAACCTTGGCGGCCTTGAATACATGCAACCGTGGGAGGAGGCGTGATGAAAGCTTCGGAACTGTTTGTTAAATGCCTGGAGAACGAGAAGGTCAAGTATATTTTCGGCATTCCGGGTGAAGAGAACATCGACATGATGGACGCGCTGCTCGACAGCAACCTGCGGTTCATCACCACCCGCCACGAGCAGGGTGCGGCGTTCATGGCCGACGTTTACGGACGCCTGACCGGCGAGCCGGGCGTGTGCCTCGCGACGCTCGGCCCCGGGGCGACCAACCTCGTCACCGGCTTCGCCGACGCCAACATGGATCTCGCGCCGATCGTCGGCATTGCGGGGCAGGGCGCGACCACCCGCATGCACAAGGAAAGCCACCAGATCCTAGACCTCGTCAACCTGTTCGAGCCGATCTCAAAGTACAGCACCGGCATTCGCTCGCCCGAAGTCATTCCGGAGGTGGTGCGCAAAGCGTTCAAGGTCGCGAAGACCGAAAAGCCCGGCGGTTGCTTCATTGACCTGCCTGAGAACATCGCGAAAGCCGAAGTCGGCAACGCCGAGCCGCTCGGCGTCAGGTTTCCGGAAACGCCCGAGGCGCCCGCGGGCAAGATCGCTGAAGCGGCGGGGCTGATCGCCGCGGCGCGCTTCCCGTTCATTCTCGCCGGCAACGGCGTTATCCGCGCCCGCTCGAGCCGGCAGTTGGTCGAGTTCGCCGAGCGTATTCAAGTGCCGGTCGCGAATACTTTCATGGCCAAGGGCTGCATGCCTTTTTCGCATGCGCTGAGTCTCGGCACGGTTGGCTTGCAGGCCAACGACTACGTTGCGTGCGGCTGCGCGCGCGCCGACGTGATCATTTGCATCGGCTACGACATCGTCGAGTATCACCCCTACCTGTGGCACCCGGACCGGGACAAGAAGATCATCCACGTTGACCCGAACCCCGCCGAAGTGGATCAGCACTACATCCCCGAGTGCGCGGTGGTCGGCGATATCGCCTCGTCGCTCGAGCGCATCGCCGAGCGGGTCGCACCCAAGCGCGACCTGATCAAGCGCAAGAGCCAGAATCTTTACGCGGGGACTTTGCGCGAGGTCATCCTCGAGGAACTCAACGCCTGCGCCGAAGACCGCGGGTTCCCGGTCAAGCCTCAGAAAATACTGTGGGACCTGCGTCAGGTGCTTAACTCCGAGGACATCGTGCTGTCCGACGTCGGCGCGCACAAAATGTGGCTCGCGCGGATGTACCAGGCGGAAGAGCCGAACACCTGCATTATCTCCAACGGGTTCGCCTCAATGGGAATCGCCGTGCCCGGCGCGGTCGCCGCCAAACTCGTGTACCCCGACCGCCGCATCGTTGCGGTCACCGGCGACGCGGGGTTCCTGATGAATTCCCAGGAGATCGAAACCGCACTCAGGATCGGCACCCCGATCGTGATCCTGATCTGGCGCGACAACGAATACGGACTGATCACGTGGCACCAGATGAAAACCTTCGGGCGCAAAAGCCATACCGAGTTCACCAATCCGGATTTCGTCAAGTACGCGCAGAGTTTCGGCGCCAAAGGCTACCGCGTCGAGGCCGCCGACGAACTCGTGCCGGTGCTCAAGCAGGCAATCGCCGACGACACGGTGGCGGTGATCGACTGTCCGGTGGATTATTCGGTGAACATGGAATTTACCGACCGCATGGGGCAGTTGGTGTGCCCGATATAGCGCCGGCGCCGACCCGAGTCCGAAGTGCGGCGAGAAAATACTTGCCGGGAGCGGCCGACGGCAGCGTCTGCGGCGCATCCGGCTCACCGGGTTCCCGCTCGCGTCGTCGTCTGCGCGCGCCCCGCGAAAGCGGCGGCAAGGATTCAGTCCGGTCAATTTCATTTATAATAACGGCGTTTCAGTTTCCGGGTTTTCGCGCCCGCTCCCGGGAATTCTCCCGTGTGCTCAACCGGCCCGGAAGCGCGAAGTTCACGCCGGAAAATTTGCATCACTGCTTCGTACGCCCCGCCGGGGGCCGGGATTGACGCGATGGACGTGCATTACAAATCAATGGTGGTCGGCGGCGACGCCGCGGGCGAAGCCGCAGTCTATGCGCCGTGGAACGACAAGCGCATCGGCACGGTCGAGACCGCCGACGCCGCGCTCGCCGAACGCGCGCTCGCGGCGGCGCATCAGATCTACGCGAACCGCGACGCATGGCTCGCGCCCGCGCGCCGCGTCGAGATCCTCGACAAGGCCGGGCGGATCATGGCGTCGCGCCAGGAGGAACTGGCGTTGCAGGCCGCCGCCGAGGGCGGCAAGCCGTTGGCGGACTCGCGCGTCGAACTGGCGCGCGCGGTGGACGGCCTGCGCAGTTGCGTCGAATGTGTGCGCACCGCCCACGGCGAGGAGATCCCGATGGGCCTGACTGCGAGTTCCGTCAACCGCCTGGCGGTGACGCGGCGCGAGCCGATCGGCGCGGTGCTCGCTTTCAGCGCGTTCAATCATCCGATGAACCTGGTCGTCCATCAGGTCGCGCCGGCGGTGGCCGCGGGCTGCCCGGTCATCGTCAAGCCCGCGCCGGACACGCCGCTGTCGTGTTTTGCGTTCGTCGGCATCCTGCGGGAGGCGGGCCTGCCCGAAGAGTATTGCCAGGCGCTGCTGGTGGACAACGACGTCGCCGGTGCGCTCGCAGCCGACGCCCGGGTCGGCTTTTTCAGTTTTATCGGCAGCGCCAAGGTCGGCTGGATGCTGCGCGCCCGGCTCGCGCCGGGTACGCGCTGCGCGCTTGAGCACGGCGGCGCGGCGCCGGTGATCGTCGCCGCCGACGCGGATCTGGATGACGCGTTGCCGCTGATCGCGAAAGGCGGCTTTTATCACGCCGGGCAGGTGTGCGTGTCGGTGCAGCGGGTGTACGCCCATGCCTCGATCGTCGAGCGCGTCGCCGCCGGACTCGCGGGACACGCGGGCCGCATGAAGATCGGCGACCCGACCGCAGCCGACACCGACGTCGGCCCGCTGATCAGAAAGCGCGAAGTCGGCCGGATCGAGCAGTGGGTCAACGAGGCGGTCGAGGCCGGCGCCGGGCTGGTTTGCGGCGGCAAGCGCGTGAGCGACAACGCGTACGCGTGCACCGTGCTCTCCGACCCGCCCGCCGACGCGAAAGTCAGCCGCGAGGAGATCTTCGGCCCGGTGATCTGCGTGTACGCGTACGCCGAAGTTGACGACGCGCTCCGCCGCGCCAACGCGCTGCCGTTTTCATTCCAGGCCGCGGTGATCACGCGCGACCTGGATACCGCGATGCACTGCTGCCGCCGGCTTGACGCCGCGGCGGTGATGATCAACGACCACACCGCGTTTCGCGTGGACTGGATGCCGTTTGCCGGACACAAGGTGTCGGGTTGCGGCACCGGCGGCATCCGTTACACGTTCGAGGATATGCAGGTTGAGAAACTGATGGTGCTGCGTTCCGCCGGTCTGTAAACTGCGGCGCGGGGCAAGCGATGGCACGATGCGGTGACTGAGCAACTGGAAGCGGACGCAGCCGTCGTCGGCGATTACCGGGCAACCCACTTCGGCCTTTCCGGGAAGTTGTTTCCGGGCCGCGTGCTCAGGGTGATCGAAACCCTGTACAACGCCGGGCACGAGGCTTACATCGTCGGCGGCGGCGTGCGCGATTTCCTGCTCGGGCACAAGCCCAAGGACTTTGACGTCGCGACCAGC
This sequence comes from Candidatus Oxydemutatoraceae bacterium, assembly GCA_965211995.1. GTDB lineage: Bacteria > Pseudomonadota > Gammaproteobacteria > Poriferisulfidales > Oxydemutatoraceae > CAYFZO01. The sequence goes on along the minus strand of OZ243040.1, from coordinate 1,022,119 downwards.
GCGCACCCCGAACAGGTCGCGGCGTTGTTTCCGCGTTGCCGGCTCATCGGCAGGCGTTTCCGTCTCGCACACGTGCGCGACCCGCGCGACCGGCGCGAGATCACCGAAGTCGCGACGTTCCGGGCCTTTCTGGGCGAGGGCTGCAACAGCGTGGTCGAGAACGGGCGCATCATCCGCGACAACACCTATGGCACTCTCGAAGAGGACATTCTGCGCCGCGATTTCACGATCAATTCAATGTACTATAACCCGCTGTCGGGCCGGGTGGTGTGCCACAGCGATGCGCCGGCCGACATCAAGAACCGCCGCCTGCGTTCGATCGGCGACCCGTGGACGCGCTACCGCGAGGACCCGGTCAGAATGTTACGCGCGGTGCGTTTCACCGCCAAACTCGGCCTGCAAATGGAAGCAGACGTAGCGCAGCAGATCCACGCGCTGGCACCGCTGCTCAAGGACGTGCCGTCGTCGCGGCTGTTCGAGGAAAGCGTCAAGTTGTTCCACAGCGGCGCGGCGCACGAGGCGTACGCGCTGCTCAAGCAATACGGGCTGTTTGAGTTGCTGTATCCCGCCGCCGGGCAGCGCCTCGGCGAATACGAAGACGGCGAGTCGCGCGAGCGTTTTTTGCAGGCGCTGCTTGCGAACACCGACCGGCGCCTCGTTGAGGACAAGCCGGTGACGCCCGCGTTCGTGATGGCCGCGTTGTTCTGGCTCGCGGCCGAACACCTGTGCCTGCAGGCCGCGGCACGGCGGACGCCGCTGACCTGGCATCAGGCGGTCAGCCACGCGTGGATGCAGCAGCAGCGGTGCGTGTCGGCGCCGCGCAGGCTGATCGCCATCGCGCGCGAGATCTGCCTGTTGCAGAAGCGGTTTGAAAGCCACAGGAAAAAGCACTTGCAGTTCGTGTTCAACCACCGCCGCTTCCGCGCCGCCTACGATTTTCTGTGTCTGCGCGCCGACAGCGGTCTCGGCGACCGCGTGCAGGCCGAATGGTGGACGCAGTTTCAGGAAACCGACGGCGCCGGGCGCCGGCAGATGATCCACGAGCGCAGCGGCGGGCCTCGGCGCGGGCGGTGACGCGCGCGCGGTCATGCGGCGGGCACGCGAAGTGACGGCGGCGGTCGCGGTCGGCGCCAACCTCGGAGACGCCGCGGCGACCGTCACGCGAGCGCTGGCGTCGCTCGGGCGCATTGAGCGCACGCGGGTGCGCGCGCGTTCAAGCCTCTACCGCAGCGCGCCGCTCGGGCCGCCCGGACAGCCCGACTACGTCAACGCGGCGGCGCTGGCTGCGACCTCGCTGGCGCCGCTCGAGTTGCTCGACGCGCTGCAGGCGCTCGAAGACGAGTTCGGCCGCGAGCGTTCGGGTGAGCGCTGGGGGCCGCGCACCCTCGACCTCGACCTCGTCACGTACGCCGATCGTGAGATTGCCGAGCGGCGCCTGAGCGTGCCGCACCCCGAGGCACACCGCCGCTGTTTCGTGCTCGTGCCCCTCGCCGAGATTGCGCCCGGGTTGCTGATCCCCGGCCACGGGCGGGTCGGCGACCTCGCCGGCGGCTGCGACACCGGCGAGGTTTGCAGGATTGCAGCAGAGCGGGGCGCGTGAACGAGCCGCCGTCGTACATCGCGATAGAGGGCCCGATCGGGGTCGGCAAGACCAGCCTCGCGCGCAAACTCGCCGGCGATCTTTCGGCGCGGCTGGTGCTCGAGCAGGTGGACACCAACCCGTTTCTGGAGCAGTTCTACCGCGACCCGCAAACGCTGGGACTGCCGACGCAATTGTATTTCCTGACGACCCGCACCCGCCAACTGCAGGAGTTGCGCCAGCAGGATATTTTTTCTCCGGTGCGGATCAGCGATTTTCTGGTGGACAAGGACCACCTGTTCGCCGAGATGATCCTCGTTGAGGAGCAACTCAAATTGTACCGCTACATCTACGAGAAACTGACCGCCGACCTGCTCAGGCCGGACCTCGTAATCTATCTGCAGGCGCCGGTCGAGGCGCTGGTGCGGCGCATCCAAAAACGCGGACGCCGCTTCGAGAAACTTATCGAAAAGGCGTATCTTGAAAAATTGAACTCGGCGTATCTTGATTTCTTCTATCATTATCAGGACGCGCCGCTGCTGATCATCAACGTCGGCGACATTGATTTTGTTGATAACCGGACGGATTACCGTCAATTGCTCGAACGCATCAACGCGCTGCGCGCCGGGGCGGTGCGTTCGGGCAGGTATTATTACAACCCGGCGCCGTATCGCTTGACCTGAGTCGGCGGCGGCGGGCATTGGGAGATAAACCGGCGGCTTGACGCAGATGCACGCAGATACGGATATGAACGGCGGAGTTGGAGCCGCGAAAGGGGCCGGATGAGTGCGCACAATAACAGCGCCGCAACGACGCTCGCTTCGCTCAAGGCGATGAAAGCCGGCGGCGAAAAGGCCGCCTGCCTCACCGCCTACGACGCGTCGTTCGCGCGCGTGCTCGACGGCGCGGGGGTTGACGCGATCCTGGTCGGCGATTCTCTCGGCGTCGTGATCCAGGGGCAAGATACGACCGTGCCGGTGAGCGTCGCGGACATGGCGTATCACTGCCGCTGCGTGACGCGCGCCGTGCGCCGCGCGCTGGTTATCTGCGATATGCCGTTCATGAGTTACCGCACGGTGGACGCCGCGTTGCGCAACGCGATCCGGTTGATGCAGGAAGGCGGCGCGCAGATGGTCAAACTCGAAGCCGGCGAACACCAGGTCGAGATCGTGCGCGAACTCGCGGCCTGCGGCGTTGCCTGCTGCGCGCACGTCGGCCTGCGCCCGCAATGGGTGCACAAACTCGGCGGCTACAAGGTGCAGGCGAAGGACACGGTCTCCGCCGGGCGGCTGCTGGGCGAAGCGCAAGCACTCGCCGCCGCCGGCGCCGATCTGCTGGTGCTCGAGTGCGTGCCCGCCGCGGTCGGCGCCGCGGTCGCCGCCGCAGTGAAAATACCGGTCATCGGGATTGGCGCCGGCGCCGACTGCGACGGGCAGGTGCTGGTGCTGCACGACGTGCTCGGCATGACCGACCCGGCGCCGCGTTTCGCGCGCAATTTCCTGCGCGGACGTGATTCGGTCTCGGCCGCGGTCGGTGCTTACGTCGCCGCGGTCAAAAGCGGCGAGTTCCCCGCCGCCGAACACGTCTATTCGGCCTGAGCGCCGTCCGCCGCGCCCGCTGAGCAGGTGTGCATTGGTCCCTTGCATCTTATCTGCGCCGGCTTCGGGATTGCTCCCGGAGAGGTCTTGAACCCGGGTTATGCACGTCGCTAAGACCATCGCCGAAGTGCGTGAACGCGTCGCCGCGTGGCGCGTGGACGGCGCGCGCGTCGCGCTGGTGCCGACGATGGGCAATCTTCACCGCGGGCATCTCGCGCTGGTCGCCGCCGCCGCGCGGCACGCCGATAAAGTTGCGGCGAGCGTGTTCGTCAACCCGTTGCAGTTTGACCGCGAGGACGATCTCGCGGCTTATCCGCGCACCCCGGACGCCGATCTTGAGCGGCTGCGCGAGAGCGGCGTCGCGCTCGCGTTCACGCCCGCTTGCGAGGAGATGTATCCGCTGCATCGCGGCGGGAGCGTGCGCGTGGATCCCGGCGAGTTGGGTGCGATCCTGTGCGGCGCCCATCGTCCCGGGCATTTCGCCGGCGTCGCGACCGCGGTCGTGAAGTTATTCAATATTTTCGCGCCCGACGTCGCGGTGTTCGGGGAAAAGGATTATCAGCAGTGGGTGCTGGTCAGGCGGCTGGCCGAGTGCTTCGACTTTGCCGTGCGTATCGTGGCGGTGCCGACGGTGCGCGAGGACAGCGGCCTCGCGTTGAGTTCGCGCAACGCCCGTCTCGACGAGGCACAGAAAGCGCAGGCGGCGGCTTTGTATCGCGTGCTGCGCGCAACCGCCGCCGCGGTGCGCGCCGCCGCCGGCCCGGCGGCGCTGCGGCGGCTCACTGCCGACGCCCGCCGCAGTCTCGAACGAGCGGGGCTGTCCCCCGACTACGTCGAGATCCGCGATGCGCAAACACTCGCGCCGGTTGACGCCGCGACAGACGGTGCTCGGTGCATTGTGCTTGCCGCGGTCCGCCTCGGCGAAGTGCGCCTGATTGACAACGTGATCGTCGGCGCCGATGCGTGATGCGCCGGCCCGGGCGGTGTTAGAATGGCGCGATGGAGTTGACGTTTCTCAAAGCAAAATTGCACCGCGCCCGCGTGACGCACGCCGAAGTGAATTACGACGGGTCGTGCGCGATCGACGCGGCGCTGCTCGAAGCCGCGGGGATTGCCGAGTACGAGCAGATCGACATCTACAATCTGCGCAACGGCGAGCGCCTGACAACCTACGCGCTCAGCGCCGAACGCGGCAGCCGCGTCGTTTCAGTCAACGGCGCCGCGGCGCACAAGGCGCGCCCGGGCGACCGCGTGATCATCTGCTGCTACTGCCGCCTGTCCGCCGCGCAGGCGCGCGGCCACCGCCCGCAACTGCTGTATCTCGACGCCTCCAACGCCGTTGTGCGCACCGCACATTCGGTGCCGGTGCAGGCAGCGTAAGCAGATTGATGCGGGTAGCGGCGCCGCGGCGCACAAGGCGCGCCCGGGCGACCGCGTGATCATCTGCTGCCGCCTGTCCGCCGCGCAGGCACGCGGCCACCACCGCAGCGCGGTAATTGGGAGTTGAAGACCCTACCTGAGCGCCCGGCCGACAAAGTGAAAAGCCTGAAGGGAAAATTGAAGCGCGTGAAGTGATGGTGCCTGGCGGGTGGTAACCCCCGCACACCGGACACCTGGATAAATCCAAGCGGGCTTATTACATTTGATACAGGCACCGGGGAGAATACCAGCCCCGCATCGGCGGGAATTCAAACCTGGCTTGATCGGTGGGGCGGGGCTTCCCGTGCGGCAAAAAAGGGGGCGGCCGAAGCCCGCCCCCTTCATTGACGCCGGCAGCGGCGCTGCGGCTGAAATGACGCGGTCGCTGAGACGATTGCGCGGCGTGAACGCGGGACGCGGCGCGGTTGACGCGCCGGCGAATGATCTGCGGCAACGCCGCCGTTGCGGCGGACGCTTGGAAATGACGCTGTTTCAGCCGGTATTTCTCATCCCCGTCGCAATCGCGTTGATGCTGCGCAGCAGCGGCGCCAGATACTGATTGCCGCTGAGCGCGTCGCCGCGCGGGCGGTCCGGGCTCAGCCGCCGCTCCTCGGCGCGGCATTTTTGCAGCAGCATGATCTGGATGTGGTTGAGAGGGTCGAGGTACGGATCGCGTCTTTGCAGCGACAGCATCAGCGACGGCTGGTTCTCGAGCAGTTTGTCGAGCCGGCTCACCAGCAGCACGTACTTTTCGGTGCGGTTGTATTCCGTGAGAATTTTGCCGTACACCGCGGCGGCGGTCTCCGGCGACGAGCACAGGTGCGAGTATTCTCTGGCGATGTTCATATTGGCCTTGCACAGCGCCATTTGGATATTGTCGATCAGGGTGCGGAAGAACGGCCACTCCCGGTAGAGGTCTTGCAGTTCGGCAAGTTTGCGCGGGTCGCCGGCGTGGTAGGTTTCGAGCGCGCAGCCGAGGCCGTACCACGCGGGGATGGTGTGGCGCGACAGCGACCAGCCGAACACCCACGGGATCGCGCGAATGGATTGCTTCGAGCGGTCGGCCATCCGGCGGTGCGTCGGGCGCGAGCCGATGTTCATTTTGCCGATCTCTATCACCGGCGTCGCCTCGTAGAAATAATCGAACAGGCCCGCGGTGTCGTCCACGAGGTCGCGGTAAAACTTCTCGCCGAGTTCGGTAAGTTCGCTTGCAAGTTGCAAGTGCGTTGCGCGGTCGGCGCTGCGTTTACCGACGAGGTGCCGGCTTGCACCGAGCAGGCCGGCTATCGAGGCGGTCAGATCGGCGACCGCGGTTTCCGGATTGCTGTACTTGTGTGACAGCACCTCGCCCTGTTCGGTGAGTTTGATCTGCCCGTTCACGGTGCCCGGCGGTTGCGACAGGATCGCCTTGTGGGTCGGGCCGCCGCCGCGGCCGATGGTGCCGCCGCGGCCGTGAAAGATGCGGCAACGCACGCCGTGGCGCGCTGCGGTGCGCGTGATCTCGATTTGCGCCCGGTACAGGTTCCAGGCCGAAGCGAGGATGCCGCCGTCTTTGCACGAATCCGAATAGCCGAGCATGATCTCCTGCATCGCGCCGCTCGCCTCGAGCAACTTCCTGTACACGCCGTTCGCGAGCAGTTGGTCGAGCACGTTGTCGGCCTGCCTGAGATCTTCGATTGTCTCGAACAGCGGCGACGGACGCACGTGGCAGTAGAGTTTTCCCGAGTCGTCGGTGCCGATCAATCCTTCGATCTTGCCGAGCAGCATGACTTCGAGCACGTGGCTCGCGCGGTGCGTCATCGAGATCACGCAGTTGCCGATCGCTTGCGGCCCGATTTCGGCGATCGCCTCGCGCGCGCACGCGAAAGTGTCGAGCACTTTGCGGGTTTGCTTCATCAGGCGGCGCTTGTCGCTCTCCGGCGCGGCGGTGCACCGGGGGTCATCGAGCAGCCGCGTCAGGATTTCAATCTTGCGCTGTTCCGGGGCGCGTTCGTAGCCGGGTGCGACGTCGCGGTGTTTGAGTAGGTCGGCGACCGCGGCCGAAAACTGGCCCGACTCGTCGCGCAAATCGAGCCGCGCGAGATAAAAGCCGAAAGTCTCGACCAGCCGGATCAGATCCTTGAGTTCTCCGTCGGCGACGTTTGCATCGTCGTGCTGTTTCAGCGATTGGTCTATCAGGCGCAGGTGGTCGAGGAATTCGTATTCCGACTTGTAAGCGTGCGCGGGCAGCGCCGGCGGTTTCGCGCCGCGCCGATTGATTGCGTCGAGGCGCAGTTGCAACTGGTAGCGCATCACCGCCAACTGCCGCCGGTACGGTTCCTTGAGAAAGATTTCGGGGGAGTTCTTGAACGCCTGCCTTGCAATTTCGCGGTTGTGCTCGGCCAGAATAATGAAGTTTTCGGATAGTTTGATCAGGTTGTTCGAGTGCGTCAGGCTGTCGATCAGCGCGTCAAGCCGGCGGATGTACTCTTCCAGGATCACCGCGGATTGCAGTCTTAAGGTTTTGCGCGTGACCCCCGGGGTTACGTACGGGTTGCCGTCGCGGTCGCCGCCGATCCACGAACCGAACTCGATGAAACTCGGCACTTTGACGCCGCCGCCGCGGTACGCCGCGGCAACGGCCCGCTCGAGCGAGCGGTACACCGCGGGCACCGCGCTGAACAGCGAGGTTTTGAAATAGTAAAGGCCGTTGATGACTTCGGCCTCCACCGTCGGTTTGTTCAGCCGCACCTCGTCGGTCTTCCACAGCACCTGGATATGCCGGAACAATTGCTCGAATATCTCCTCCTCTTCAGCCGCCGCGATCCGGCTGCGGTCGAGTTTTCTCGCGGTCAGGAAAGTGTGGCGCAGCAGTTGCATGACCGTGCGCCGTTTCGCTTCGGTCGGGTGCGCGGTGAGCACCGGCCGGTACAGCAGATGGTCGAGCAGCAGTTGTACTTGCGCCGCGCCGACGCCCGTGTCCGCAAACTCCTGCAGCACGCCGTCAAAATCGACGCTATCGGCGCGCTTGTTTTTTTGGCGTGCGGAGGCGTGGTGGCTGTGGGCTTCTTCGGCGACGTTCGCGAGGTCAAAGTAAATCGAAAAAGTGCGGATCACGTGTTCGAGCGTTGCGACGTCGAGTTTGCCGATGTGGCGCATCAGATAAGCGCGTCTTCGCGGAGAATCTTTTTTGCGCAGGCCGATGAATCCCTTGCGCAGCCGCTCGACCGAGGTGAAGACCTTGTCGCCGGCCTGCTCTTTGATCACGTTGCCGAGCAGATTGCCGAACAGCCGCACCCGCGAGCGCAGGCGCCGGTCGGCGGCCGCTTCCTTGCGTGCGCCTTTGTCAGTCGCGGGTGCGGGGGCGTAGTCCGCCGCGGGTACGTCCTCGACCGCGGCGTGCGCTTCGACGCGGGGGTGCGCGTGCGCGATGCGCGTAATCTTTTCCGTCATAATGTTTGCAACATGGTTAAGGCAAACCTGCTATTTTAGCAAATCCCGGCTTTGCCTTAAGATAGGCGTTTACACGGCGGTTCGCCGACAAGATGATCAACGAAAGTTTAATTTGGAAAAAATTGCAAGTTCACTTCGAGCGGACGCCGGGTTTGCAAATACGTGACTTGTTTTCCGCCGACCCGCAACGGTTCCAAAAATTCTCATGCGAACACGCGGGCCTGCTGCTCGACTACTCGAAGAACCGCGTCACCGGCGTCACGCTTGAATTGCTGGTCGAACTTGCGCGCGCGGCCGACGTCGAAGGCCGGCGCGACCGGTTGTTTCGCGGCGAACCGGTCAACACCAGCGAGGCGCGGCCCGCGCTGCACCCGGTGCTGCGCGACGACGGACACGGCCCCGCGGCGGCGGCGGGCAGGACCGGCGAGGCGGCCGCGGACAAGGCGCGCCTGTATGGGATGTGCGAGGACCTCCGCACGGGGCGGCGCACGGGCTTCAGCGGCAAGCCGTTCCGCGACGTCGTCGGCATCGGCATCGGCGGCTCGCATCTCGGCCCGGCGATGGCCTGCCACGCGTTGGCGCATTTGGCGCGCGGGGATTTTCGCGTTTTCTTTGTCGCCGGCGCCGATCCGCGCCGGATGTCCGAAGTGCTCGAGCAAGTGGATCCAGAGCGCACTCTGTTCGTGGTCATTTCCAAGACGTTTGCGACGCGGGAGACTTTGGTCAACGCCGAGTGCGCGAAGGATTGGATCAACCGCCGCTGCGGCGACGATCAAGCGTGGCGCAAGCATTTCCTGGCGATCACCGCGAACGCCGATGCCGCGGCGCGGTTCGGCATCTCTGCGGACCGCGTGCTCAAGTTGTGGCGCGACGTCGGCGGGCGCTTCTCGCTGTGGTCGGCGGCCGGTCTGCCGCTCGCGGTGTTGCTCGGCAGCGAGTGTTTCGAAGAGTTGCTGGCCGGCGCGCGCAGCATGGACGTGCATTTTGCGCAGACGCCGCTGGCGTCCAATATGCCGGTGATCCTCGCGCTGCTGGATGTTTGGTACGTCAATTTTTGCGGCGCGGGCAGCCGCGCGGTGTTGCCTTACGACTATGCGCTCGAACGGCTGCCGGACTACCTGCAGCAACTGGAGATGGAAAGCAACGGCAAGTCGGTGGACTGCGACGGCCGCGCGCTGGCTTACGCGACGGCGCCCGTCGTCTGGGGCAAGTCGGGCCTCGAGGGCCAGCACGCGTTTTATCAGTTGCTGCACCAGGGCGGGCGCTTGGTGCCGTCGGATTTCATCATTGTTGCGAAAAGCGCGCGCGCGGCGTCTCCCGGCGACGACCTCCTGCGTGCGAACTTTCTGGCGCAGACCCGGGCATTGATGTGCGGCGACGACGGGGCGGGCGACGCGCATCGGCGCAACCCCGGCAATCAGCCGAGCAACGCGCTGGTGCTGGACGAGTTGTCTCCGTTTACGCTCGGCCTGCTGCTTGCGCTGTACGAGCACAAGGTCTTTGTGCAGGCGACGATCTGGAATATCAATCCATTCGACCAATGGGGCGTCGAACTCGGCAAGCGTCTGGCCGCCGGCTTGTTGTCCGGCCGGGAAAGTGATCTCGACGGCTCGACGCGCGGACTGAGCGAGCGCTTGCGCCGTGGCTAGGCGGTGTGGCGTTGCAGCGCTTATGCGACGCGCTCGCGTGCCGGTGAGGGGTAGCCGGCCCTCGCACACGGCTTGAGGCGCGGACTGAGCGGGCGCTTTAGCCGCAGGCGGTGTGGCGTTGCAACACTTATGCGATGTGTTCGCGCATTGGCAGCGGCGGGGGTTCGCTCTCGCGCACGGCTCGAGGCACGGACTGAGCGGGCGCTTTAACCGCAGGCGGTGTGGCGTTGCAACACTTATGCGACGCGTGCGTGCCGGTGAGGGGTAGCCGGCCCTCGCACACGGGCTTGAGGCGCGGACTGAGCAGGGGCTTTAGCCGCAGGCGGTGCGGCGTTGCAGTGCCCATGCGACGTGTTCGCGTATTGGCAGAGGGAGCGGCTAGCCCTCGCGCACGATTCGACTTGCGGACTGAGCGGGCGTGTTAGCCGCAGGCGGTGTGGCGTTGCAGCACTTATGCGATGTGTTCGCGCATTGGCGGCGGTGGTGGTTCGCTCTCGCGCACGGCTCAAGGCGCGGACTAAGCGGGCGCTTTAGCCGCGGGCGTTGCGGCGTTGCAGCGCTTATGCGATGTGTTCGCGCATTGGCGGCGGCGATGGTCAGCCCTCGCACACGGCTCAAGGCACGGCCTGAGCGGGCGCTTTAACCGCAGGCGGTGTGGCGCTGCAGCGCCCATGCGACGTGTTCGCGCACCAGCGGCGAGGGGTGGTCGGCCCTTTCACGCAGCGCCGCGGTCACGCGGCCGCCGCCGCCGCAGTTGCCGAGGCCGACCGCGAGATTCCTGAGCCAGCGTTCGTAGCCGAGCCGGCGGATTGCCGAACCTGCGGTACGCCGCTCGAAGTCGGCTTCGCTCCACGCAAACAACTCGAGCAAAGTAGCGCGGTCCAGTCCGTGCCGCGGGTTGAAGTCGGGGTCTTCGGCGGTTTTCGCGAACCGGTTCCACGGGCAGAAGAGTTGGCAGTCGTCGCAACCGAACACGCGGTTGCCGATCAACGGACGCAGTTCGACCGGGATGCTTCCCTTTAACTCGATCGTCAGATAGGCGATGCACCGCCGCGCGTCGAGGCGGTACGGCGCGACGATTGCATTGGTCGGGCACACCTCGATGCAGCGTTGGCATTCGCCGCAGTGATTTTGCACCGGCGCCGACGCCGGAAGCGGCAGGTCGGTGAACAACTCCCCGAGGAAAAACCACGAGCCGGCGTTGCGATCAATCAGCACCGTGTGTTTGCCGATCCACCCCAGTCCGGCCTGTGCGGCGACCGCTTTCTCGAGCACCGGCGCGCTGTCAACGAATGCGCGATAGCCGAACGGCCCGATCTCCCGCTCTATCCGCACCGCGAGTTTTTGCAGTTTTTTGCGCATTAGTTTGTGGTAGTCGCGCCCGCATGCGTAGCGTGCGATATAAGCCGCGTCGGGGTCGGCGATTGTTGCTTCGGCGTCGGCGGCGTCCGCGGACAGATACGGCATCCGCACCGAGATAATGCTGGCCGTACCCGGCGCGAGTTCCCGCGGGCGCGCGCGTTTCGTGCCGTGGCGCTCCATGTAGTCCATGTCTCCGTGCATGCCTGCGCCGAGCCAACGCAGCAGATGCGCTTCGTGTGCGCCGAGGTCGGTGTGGCTGATGCCGGTCGCGTCAAACCCCAGTTGTTTCGCCCAGCGGGCGATGCGCGCGGCAAGGCCATCGAGGGCGGCGGGGGGGTTCATCGGCATTGAGTTGAGGGGCATTGAGTTGAGGCGGCATCGGAATAACGGGGCGTTTATGCCATTATAAAGATCCCGTGAAAGCCCGGTGATAATCCGCCCGACGCTTTGAGTGATGAACCTGTTCACTTCACGACAAACCAAGGCGCTTGATGCGCTGGTGATCGAGCGCACGCCGATTTCAGGCTATGAGTTGATGTGCCGTGCGGGGCGCGCCTGCTGCGACGTGCTCGCTGCACGGTGGCCGCGGGCGAGGTCGGTCGCGCTGTTGTGCGGCGCGGGCAACAACGGTGGCGACGGCTACGTGCTCGCGCGTCTGCTGCTTGGTGCGGGCTACGAGGTGCGCGTCCGGCAACTCGGCGGTGAGGCCGCAGGGGATGCCGGCAGCGATGCAGGGCAGGCGAAGCGGGACTATCTCGCCGCCGCCGGCGCCGCGGCGGGCGCCCTCCCGGCGGACGCCGCCGCCATTGCCGACGTCGCCGCCGACGTCGTCGTCGACGCCTTGTTCGGCACCGGCCTGAGCCGCCCGCTCGGCGGTGAAGCGCTCCGCTGGGTCGTTGCAATTAACGAATGCCCGGCGCCGGTGCTCGCGGTGGATGTGCCTTCGGGACTCGACGCCGACACCGGTGCGATGCGCCCCCAAGCGGTATGCGCCGATGCAACCGTCACTTTCGTTGCGCGCAAGCGCGGGATGTACACAGGCTGGGGCCGCGACTGCTGCGGTGAGATCGTATTCGACGACCTCGGCGCCAATTCCGACTTGCTCGCCGAGATCGAGCCCGCCGCACGGCTGGCCGGTTTTGACGGTCTGCCCGTGCGCTTGCCGCGGCGGCGCGCAAACGTGCACAAGGGAGACTTTGGCCACGTGCTCGTGGTCGGCGGCGCCTCCGGTATGGCGGGCGCCGCACGGCTCGCGGGCGAAGCGGCGTTGCGTGCCGGCGCCGGGAAAGTCAGCGTCGCGGCGGCGCCCGAAAACGTCGCTGCGATCGTTGCGGGCTGTCCGATGTTAATGGCGCATGGCGTTTCCACGGACGCCCCCGCGCGGGGCAAACTCGACGCTTTGCTCAAGTGTGCCGACGTCATCGTGGTCGGGCCGGGACTCGGTTGCGGCGGCTGGGGGCGGGCGCTGATGATGAAAGTGCTCGAGTCGCGCCGCCCGAAAGTGGTGGACGCCGACGCGTTGAACTTGCTCGCCGCCGAGCCTGCGCGCTCGGAGCGGTGGATACTGACGCCGCACCCGGGCGAAGCGGCGAAACTTCTGGGTGCCGCTGTCGGCGCCGACCGCTTCGCTGCCGCCGAGCGGATCGTCGCGCGCTTCGGCGGCGTGTGCATTCTCAAGGGGAGCGGGACTCTGATCCATTCGAGCGAGGGGACTTCGGTGTGCGCCGGCGGCAACGCGGGCATGGCGACCGCGGGCATGGGCGACGTGTTGAGCGGCATCGTCGCGGCGCTGCTTGCGCAAGGCTTGTCCCTGCGTGCGGCGGCGGAACTCGGCGCGTGCCTCCATGCCGAAGCCGGCGACCGTGCCGCGGGCGCCGCGCCGCGCGGGCTTGTCGCCGCCGATTTGATGCCGCACGTGCGTGACTGCGTGAACTCCCCGGCTGCCGATTGATTGAAGATCGAAAGGGCGTTGAATAAGCTTTCGTTCGAGGCCAACGACGCCGCGCACACCGAAGTCGTCGGCGCAGCGTTCGCCGCGCAAGCGTCGGCGCCGCTGAGCTTGTGGCTTGCGGGCGATCTCGGCAGCGGCAAGACCACTTTCAGCCGCGGCTTCATCCGCGCTCTCGGCTATCGGGGGCACGTAAAAAGCCCGACCTACACCTTGCTCGAAACCTACGAGGCAGGCGCGTTCAACGTGCTGCATTTCGATCTGTACCGGCTCGGCGGCGCGCGTGAATTCGAGGCGCTCGGCGCGGATTACTTTGACGAGTGCAGCATCTGCCTGATCGAGTGGCCCGAGAACGTGGCCGGAAACGCTTCAAGATTGCCTGCGCCCGACGTCGCCTTGCGCTTTTTGTTCGCCGACGCCGGGCGCGTCATTCAAGCCGAAGCCCGGAGCGACGCGGGTGCGGCCTTGCTCGAAAATCTGTCCCCGCAGAAGCGGAAAATCAGTGAAATATGACGCGGCGGGATTGCGCCTTTCAGCCCGATAAAACAAACTGCAACGGGGAAAGACCGCCATTTTCGCGAAAGTCCGCCGGACGACACGTGTGGAAGTTCAGAAGCAGGAGGCACTTCTCCAGGCCGGAGGAGAGACCTTGCAAATCCAGCATACCGGTCACCGCGCGAGCGGTTCAACCGCACACCGCAGGCGTCGTTCGTTGACTGCCGCGAGGCGTGGCCGTTCACCGGCGTGGACGGATTCAGCCGGGCACCGGTCGAGTGGTGTTTTGCAACACCGGGTGCTTCACCCGGCGCGGTCGCTGCGGTCTGCCGCACAATCTCTGCTGCTACAGGGAGTGCCGTATGTGATGGACTCGTACACGGAATTGACCTGCGGTGTCCGGATAGGCTACAATCCGCCTCTTGTGTCCGCCTCTGAAAGAGTTTGCGACGCCGTTTTTTAAGATGCCGTGTTGGGGCGGACTTAGGTCCGCTTCTCATTGAGCACAGGTGCCCGGCAGGCAACCGCTCAGACGGGTCTGTAGCTCAGCTGGTTAGAGCGCACCCCTGATAAGGGTGAGGTCGGTGGTTCAAATCCACCCAGACCCACCAGACTGAGCCGCTGATTCGTTGTTGAGGCGATGTCTGCGTCGCCCCCCGAGTTTGGACCTCGCCGCCGGGACCTTGGAATTGAGATTTAAGGGGCCATAGCTCAGCCGGGAGAGCGCCTGCTTTGCATGCAGGAGGTCGGGAGTTCGATCCTCCCTGGCTCCACCAGGCCGCGGATCTATGCCGCGGTCGTTTTTTGAAAATCAGGGACTGCATCGAGAAAAAGCGCTTATAGGCGTGAAACGATCACGAGCCTCGCGCAGCCGTCAGGTTGCTTGAGGTTATATGGTCAAGTGAATAAGCGCATATGGTGGATGCCTTGGCGACAGAAGGCGATGAAGGACGTGGTAGTCTGCGATAAGCCTCGGCGAGCTGACAAACAAGCTTCGACCCGGGGATTTCCGAATGGGGAAACCCGCCCCGCTTATGCGGGGTATCCGCGCCTGAATATATAGGGCGCGGAGGCGTACCCGGGGAACTGAAACATCTAAGTACCCGGAGGAAAAGAAATCAACCGAGATTCCCGTAGTAGCGGCGAGCGAACCGGGAGCAGCCCTTAAGCCCGCACGTCTCTAGTGGAAGCGTCTGGAAAGTCGCGCCACAGAGGGTGAAAGCCCCGTACACAAAAGGGACGCGCGAGTGAAATCGAGTAGAACGGGACACGTGTAATCCTGTTTGAACATAGGGGGACCATCCTCTAAGGCTAAATACTTCTGGCGACCGATAGTGAACCAGTACCGTGAGGGAAAGGTGAAAAGAACCCCGGGAGGGGAGTGAAATAGAACCTGAAACCGTATGCGTACAAGCAGTGGGAGCCGGCTTAGGCCGGTGACCGCGTACCTTTTGTATAATGGGTCAGCGACTTACTTTCGGTGGCGAGCTTAACCGTCTAGGGGAGGCGTAGGGAAACCGAGTCTTAAATGGGCGTTCAGTCGCCGGGAGTAGACCCGAAACCGGGTGATCTAGCCATGGCCAGGGTGAAGGTGGGGTAACACTCACTGGAGGCCCGAACCCACCTATGTTGAAAAATGGGGGGATGAGCTGTGGCTGGGAGTGAAAGGCTAATCAAACCCGGAGATAGCTGGTTCTCCCCGAAATCTATTTAGGTAGAGCCTCGCGTTTCACTTCAGGGGGTAGAGCACTGTTATGGCTAGGGGGTCATCCCGGCTTACCAAACCATTGCAAACTCCGAATACCTGAAAGTGCAATCGCGGGAGACACACGGCGGGTGCTAAGGTCCGTCGTGGAAAGGGAAACAGCCCAGACCGCCGGCTAAGGTCCCTAAATCATGGCTCAGTGGGAAACGATGTGGGAAGGCCCGGACAGCTAGGAGGTTGGCTTAGAAGCAGCCATCCTTTAAAGAAAGCGTAATAGCTCACTAGTCGAGTCGGCCTGCGCGGAAGATGTAACGGGGCTTAAGCCATGTACCGAAGCTGCGGATGCCGCAAGGCATGGTAGGGGAGCGTTCTGTATGCCGCTGAAGGTGCGCTGTAAGGCGTGCTGGAGGTATCAGAAGTGAGAATGCTGACATAAGTAACGATAATGCGGGTGAAAAACCCGCACGCCGTAAGCCCAAGGGTTCCTGCGCAACGTTAATCGGCGCAGGGTTAGTCGGCCCCTAAGGCGAGGCCGAAAGGCGTAGTCGATGGGGAACAGGTCAATATTCCTGTACTTCGCGCTGTTGCGACGGGGGAACGGAGAAGGCTAGGTCATCCGGGCGTTGGTTGTCCCGGTCCAAGTATGTAGGAAGCGCTTCCAGGCAAATCCGGAAGCGCAATTCCGAGCTACGATGGCGAGTCCTCTTTTGGACGAAGTGACTTATGCCATGCTTCCAAGAAAAGCCTCTAAGCTTCAGACAGTGTGAAACCGTACCCCAAACCGACACAGGTGGGCGGGGAGAGAATCCCAAGGCGCTTGAGAGAACTCGGGTGAAGGAACTAGGCAAAATCGCACCGTAACTTCGGGAGAAGGTGCGCCGGTTTCGGTGAAGAAACTTGCTTTTGGAGCTGAGACCGGCCGCAGAAACCAGGTGGCTGCGACTGTTTACTAAAAACACAGCACTCTGCAAACTCGCAAGAGGACGTATAGGGTGTGACGCCTGCCCGGTGCCGGAAGGTTAAGTGATGGAGTCAGCCCTCGGGCGAAGCTCTTGACCGAAGCCCCGGTGAACGGCGGCCGTAACTATAACGGTCCTAAGGTAGCGAAATTCCTTGTCGGGTAAGTTCCGACCTGCACGAATGGCGTAACGATGGCCACACTGTCTCCACCCGAGACTCAGTGAAATTGAAATCGCTGTTAAGATGCAGTGTACCCGCGGCTAGACGGAAAGACCCCGTGAACCTTTACTGCAGCTTTACATTGAACTTTGAGTATGTCTGTGTAGGATAGGTGGGAGACTTTGAAGCGCGAACGTAAGTTTGCGTGGAGTCGTCCTTGAAATACCACCCTGATCTATTTGGAGTTCTAACCTAGGTCCGTTATCCGGATCGGGAACAATGTATGGTGGGTAGTTTGACTGGGGCGGTCTCCTCCTAAAGAGTAACGGAGGAGCGCGAAGGTATCCTAAGTACGGTCGGAAATCGTGCGGTTAGTGCAAAGGCATAAGGATGCTTGACTGCGAGACGGACACGTCGAGCAGGTGCGAAAGCAGGTCTTAGTGATCCGGTGGTTCTGTATGGAAGGGCCATCGCTCATCGGATAAAAGGTACTCCGGGGATAACAGGCTGATACTGCCCAAGAGTCCATATCGACGGCAGTGTTTGGCACCTCGATGTCGGCTCATCACATCCTGGGGCTGAAGCAGGTCCCAAGGGTATGGCTGTTCGCCATTTAAAGTGGTACGCGAGCTGGGTTTAGAACGTCGTGAGACAGTTCGGTCCCTATCTGCCGTGGGCGTTTGAGACTTGAGGGGAGCTGCTTCTAGTACGAGAGGACCGAAGTGGACGTACCTCTGGTGTGCCGGTTGTTACGCCAGTAGCATTGCCGGGTAGCTAAGTACGGAAGGGATAACCGCTGAAAGCATCTAAGCGGGAAGCCCACCCCGAGATGAGGTCTCACCGGACCCTCGAGGTCCCTGAAGGGCCCTTGTAGACCACAAGGTTGATAGGCCGGGTGTGGAAGTGCGGTAACGCATGAAGCTAACCGGTACTAATTGCCCGTGAGGCTTGACCATATAACACTCAAGCAATTTGACGCAAAGCGCTTTTCCGATGTGTCCCTGATTATTTTTTTAAATGAACGAAGCCCGCCGCCGTGGCGGGCGTACCGGTTTGCCCGGCGGCCACAGAGCGTTTGAACCACCCGATCCCATTCCGAACTCGGAAGTGAAACAGCGCATCGCCGATGGTAGTGCGGGGTCTCCCCGTGCGAGAGTAGGTCACCGCCGGGCTTTTTAATTCAAGGTCGTTGCGAGGCCGCGCGCGCAACACCCGTCGGCATCACTGGCACCCGCGTCCTGTGCGCCGGTATCCGGCTGTTCCTGCTCGCCCGCAGGTGCTTTATTTTGAGGGGAGAGATAATAAACTTCCGCCCTTTAAGGAACAGTGACGCCTCCTGAAAACAAGAGGCCGAAACCATCATGAAAGCACCTGACCAACGCAAGGCCGCGGCCGCGTTGCCCCTGTACTGCGTCCTGCTTGCGGTTTTTCTCGGCGCTGCCCCGCCGGCTCCGGCACAGTCCGGCGACGTTGAGAAGGTCATCGTTATCGGCACGACGCCGGTGCGCCCGGACGACCTTGACGCGCGCGATTTTCCCGGACGCATCCAAAGCGTCGGCGGCGAAGAACTCGCAAACAGCGGCAGCCCCGACGTTTCCGGTTATCTCAACCGCTATTTCGGCGGCGTGCACGTCAACTCGGCGCAGGGCAACCCGCTGCAAGTGGATCTTTACTATCGCGGTTTCGCCGCGTCGCCGTTGCTTGGTCTGCCGATAGGGATGGCGATTTACCAAAACGGCGTGCGTCTCAATGAACCCCTCGGCGACACCGTAAACTGGGACTTGGTGCCGCTGAACGCGGTTGCCGGCATGAGTTTGCTCAGCGGCTCCAACCCGCTGTACGGGCTGAATACGCTCGGCGGCGCGGTGGTGCTCGAGATGAAGAACGGCTTCACCCACCCGGGACATTCGCTCGAGTCCGAGGGCGGCTCGTACGACCGCTTCATCGGCAACTTTGAAAGCGGCGGCAGCAGCGGCGACTTTGCTTATTACGTCAACGCACAGCGCTTCTACGAGGAGGGCTGGCGCGACCTGTCGAACTCCTGGGCCGAGAATCTGTACGCAAGTTTCGACTGGCGCGGGGATGAAGCGACGCTGGGGCTCAACTACCACCGGGGCACGTCGGACCTGACCGGCAACGGCCTGTCGCCGATCGGGCTGCTCGACGGCAACCGGGAGGCGATTTTCACCGCCCCCGACATCACCGAAAACAATATGTTTATGTGGGTGCTCAGGGGTGACTACAGAGTCGGTGCGCAGACGCGCCTGTCCGGCAATCTTTATTACCGCGACAACGACACCAACTCGTTCAACGGTGACGCCGCCGAGGACGAAGACGCAGGCGGGGACGCCGCCCCCCTGTGCGGCGGGGACGAATGCGATGCGCTCAACAACCTCAGCCGCCGCGGCCAGAAATCGCTCGGCGGCGTGCTCGAGGTTGATTTCCCGCTCGACGGCCGGTTCGGCGCGGATCACGACCTCAACGCGGGCGCCGGCTACTACGAAGGTCGCAGCGCGTTCGCATCGCGGGTGCAGTTCGCCCGCCTGGACCCGGACACGCGCTCGACCCGGGGGCCGCAGTCCGTCACCGGCGAGTTCAGCGACGACCCCGACGACAGAACCGATATCAGCACGCGCGTCGAGCGCGTCTATATTTACGCCGGCGACACTGTGGCGGTCGGCGACGCCTGGACGGTCAGCCTTGCCGGCTTCTACCACGACAGCACGATCAATCTGCGCGACCGCAGCGGCGAACAGGCCGAGTTGAACGGCGAGCACGATTACGACCGTTTCAACTGGAGCGTTGGCGCGGTCTATCACCGCAACCCGCGGCTCGACGTGTACGGCGGCTACAGCGAAGCGAGCCGCCTGCCGACGCCGATCGAACTCGCGTGCAGCCCCGAGGTGCTGGGCGACGACGAGGAATGCCGCCTGCCCAACGCGTTTCTCGCCGACCCGCCGCTCGACGAAGTCGTCTCGAACAGCGTCGAGTTCGGCGTGCGCGGCACGACCCCGAACGACTGGAGTTGGTCGCTCGGCGTGTTCCACACGCAAAACGAGGACGACATCGTCTGGCAGACGACCAGCCGTGCGCGCGGCTCATTCAGAAACGTGGATGAAACCCGCCGCAGAGGCGTCGAAGCCTCGCTCGCGGGCACGCACGAACGGCTCAGCTGGATGTTCAACTACACCTACGTCGAGGCAACCTTCGAGGACGATTTCGAGGTGCTGGTCAGCGAGGATTACGCAGCGCTCGGCGCCGAGACGCGCGAGAACGCGCGCGGGACGGACGTCGCGGACGTCGAGAAAGGCGACGACATCCCCGGCATCCCGGATCACCTGTTCAAGGCCGCGGCCGATTACGCGGTCACCGACCGGTTCTCGGTCGGGCTCGACATGATTGCGGTTTCCGGCAGTTACCTGCGCGGCGACGAATCCAACCAACTCGGCAAGGTCGGCGGTTACGCGGTGTTCAACGCGCGCGCGAACTACCGCATCGGCAACGTCGAGGCGTTTGTGCTTGTCGAGAACCTGTTCGACAAGGACTACGAAAACTTCGGCCTGATCGGCGAGGCGCCGGAACTCGGGAGCGACGGCGACTTGCTCGAACTCGACGACGACAGGGCGCTTTACTACGCGCCCGGCGCCCCGGTCTCGGCGTGGGTCGGCGTCAAGCTGAGCTTTTGATTCGCGCACACGCGCGATCCCGGCGTTGGCCCCGGGGCCGGCTGCCTTTTCTGCTATATTTCGCCCCTTGCCCGAAGCGAATCCGAAAAAGAGGAGGAAACCATGGCCAACGAAAACTATCACGAGCCGATACAGGAACTGTCCAACGAAACCCGCGACATGCACCGTGCGGTCGCTTCGCTGATGGAGGAACTCGAGGCGGTGGACTGGTACAACCAGCGCGTCAACGCCTGCAGGGACCCCGAGTTGAGAGCGATCCTCGAGCACAACCGCGACGAGGAAAAGGAGCACGCCGCAATGGTGCTCGAGTGGATCCGCAGGCGCGACCCGGCTTTTGACAAGGAATTGAAGGACTACCTGTTCACCGACAAACCGATTGCGCACGAGTAAAGCGATGATCTATGTCGCCCTCTGAAGTAGTACAGGCACAGCATATTCTCCGGTTCTACACAGCCGCGCAGTTTCCAAAAAGCCGGAATGTGTTGGCGCCGCACCGGGGAATTGACTTTAGATGTTATTACATTATAATTACTTTTTTCATCGGCTTTGGCGCAATGTCTTATGGGCACGCTCATTAAAATTGGCAACTCTCAAGGTGTCAGGATTCCCAAACCGATTATTCGGCAAGCGCGCCTCGAGAGCCGGGAAATAGAATTTGAAGTGGTCGATGACGGTTTGTTGCTCAAACCTGTTGCCAGACGCCCAAGAGAGCATTGGCAAGAGCAGATCAACAGGGTGTTGTCTAGGCACGGAAGTCAGAAAGATGAAGGCGTTGTCGAGGAATTGTTGGACGAAGACCCGGATGCGGAAGATTGGGAATGGTGATCCAAGTCGAGCGGTTTGATGTTTTTCTCGTCAAACTTAACCCGGCGGTGGGATCCGAGATCCGCAAAACCAGACCGGCTGTTGTTGTCTCTCCGGATGAAATAAACGACATGGGGAGGGTTATCATTGCTCCCATGACGACCAAAGGCTTTGGTTTTATATTTCGGGTAAAAATAAAATTTGAAGGGGAAAACGGTTTGATACTGCTCGATCAGATCAGAACCGTTGACAAAAGCAGGCTGATTAGAAAGATCGGCAAATTGTCGGTCAGCCGGGCTCAAAAGGTCTCGAGTCTGCTGTCCGAGATGTTTCAATATTGAATTTGCCAGAGGTGCGTCAAGAGTTGGCACGGCAAGGCTTTACTCGCGGATCATTTAACTCATAATGGATACTATGACGCTTATTTTTCTTGTTTTGGCGCTGGTCTTGGCGCTGGTCTTGGGGCTGGTTATCGGAATGTATCTTAAAGGTCATCAGAAAGATGCTAACCGGACGGAGCAGGTCGATCAACTTCAGCAAACTCTGTCCGAAATCAATCGGCGGCAAGCCGAATTGGGCGGTAGCATCACCAGCTTCTCCGCAGCGCAAGAAACCGCACGCGGGGAATTTAATCGCACCTTGTCCGTCCGGTTGGACGCAATTTCCAGAAATATCACTCAAAATTTGAAGGAAAGCGGCGAAAAAACCTCAAAAACCCTGGGCGATTTGGGCGAACGTCTCTCCATCATCGACCAGGCACAGCAAAGAATCACCGCTCTTTCAGGGCAGGTGGTGGAGTTGCAGCATATTTTGGATAACAAACAAGCCCGTGGTGTATTTGGGGAAATCCAACTTGAAAATATTGTCACGGATGTCTTGCCGGAAAGTGCATTTAGCCTGCAACATACATTATCCAATGGTAAACGCGCCGATTGCCTGATTCGCCTGCCGAATCCGCCCGGTTCGATGGTGGTGGACAGCAAATTTCCCCTGGAAGCCTTCAGGCGTTTGCATGCTTCTGAAAGTGACACGGAACATAAGGAAATAGCACTCGCGCAACTGGGCAAGGACGCGCTGAAACATGCACAGGATATTGCAAACAAATATATTCTCCCAGGTGAAACAGCTGATGCCGCTTTAATGTTTCTGCCGTCTGAAAGCGTGTTTTACGAGTTGCACTTACGTTTGCCTGAGATAGTTGATAAATGCCGTGCCTTGCGGGTATATCCCGTCTCTCCCAATACAATGTCACTGGTGTTGAATACGGTGCGCGCTATTATGCGAGACGTGAAAATGCGCGAGCAGGCCGGGCTGATCCAAAAAGAAGTGCATATACTGCTGGCAGATGTTTCGCGGCTGAACGAGCGTGTTGAAAAGTTGCGCTCTCATTTTGATCAGGCTAATAAGGATATTGAACAGATTGAAACCTCGAACCGTAAAATTTGCTCACGCGGCGAGAAAATTACAAGTCTTGAACTGCTGGAAGAGGGTGAAGAGCAAAATTTGTTGTCAGAATAACTGACTGAAGGACTACCTGTTCACTGACAAGCCGATTGCTCACGAGTGATAAGTGCTGATCGGGAGAAAAACAAAAGCCAAAAAACGGCAGGCATAATCACATGGAAATTTTATTAACATTGATTGTTGGTGCTGTTATTGGTGGTCTAGTTGGTGATCTAGCGGTGTACTTTTGGAAAAGCAACATTCGGTGGATACCGAGGCAGTCAATATGCAGATCGAAGCATTGTCTGCGAAGTTTCAGAAAGACATCAGTGAGACGTTTCTGAACACTTCGAAACACTTGCAGCATCAATCTCGGGTCGACTTTCAACAGCGTCAGGAATCCATTACAAATTTAGTTGAGCCACTCAAGGAAGCTCTGGCCTTGCCCTGATTTTTCGGACACTTTTTAAGCATAATACACACCATTAGGAGGTGTCTGATGAAAAACCGAAGAAAATTCAACCTTGAATTCAAGCACGAAGCCGTCGAACGGGTGCGCCGCAGCGGCAGAAGCGCCAGTCAGATTGCCCGGGAACCGGGAATCTCACAGACTTCTCTGAGCCGCCGGCTCAAGCAGTCGCAGGGCTGCGGCAACCCCTTGGTTTCCTTTTCCGTTCAGGAGGCAAACCGGAAACTGCGCAAGGAGAATGAGCGCTTGAGAATGGAGCGTGAAATCCTGAAAAAAGCGACGGCCTTCTGCGCAAGGGAACGGTCGTAAGATACCATTTCATCCATGCGGAGAAGGCGTTTTATCCGGTGGTTGTGTGGTGCCGGGTGCTGCACGTTTCACGCAGCGGCTACTACGACTGGCGCGTGCGCCGACCGAGCCGGCGCACGTGTGAGAATCACCGCCTGCCGGTCAAGATACGTGCGTTCCACCAAGCCAGTCGCAAGACCTGCGGCGCACCGCGCATTCATGCGGATTTGCGGGCTGACGGGGAGTATTGCGGCAGACACCGCGTGGCCCAATGCGGACCAACGGCATACAGGCCAGGACCGTGCGCAGATTCAAGACCACTACCGACTCCGGGCCTCAGTTGCCGGTGGCCGGGAATCTCCTCGCCCGGCGGTTCACCGTCGCCGCGCCCAATCAGCGTTGGGTGTCGGACATCACTTAGCTGAAAACCGCCGAAGGCTGGCTGTATCTGGCCGTGGTGCTCGAGTTGTATTCACGGGCAGTGGTGGGCTGGGCGATGGCGAAGCGCATGACGCGGCAACTGACGGGCGAGGCCTTGAGGATGGCGCTGTGGCGGCGCGGCAAAGTCGAGGGACTGCTGCCGCACTCCGACCGCGGCAGTCAGTAGGCCTCGCACGACTATCGGCGGCTGCTTGAGTCCAACGGCATCACCTGTTCGATGTCGCGCCGCGGCAACTGCCACGACAATGCGGTGATGGAGAGCTTCTTCGCCCCCCTGAAGCGGGAGTTGGTGCACTCTGAACGCTATGCAACCCGCGAGCAGGCAAGGACTTCGGTGTTCGAGTAGATCGAGGTCTTTTATAATCAGCGGCGCCGGCATTCCGCCGTCAATTACACGCCGCCCGCCGTGTATGAACAGCAGGAGGCCTCAGTCTAAACCGGTGTCCGTTAAAACGGGGTAAAGCCAGTTTTATCTCCACATGACCTGTCGGCGACAGTGTTGCAAAAAAACATCTGTGTCATGTCCAGCAGGTTGTCGGCTTAAGGGGGAGATAGCGGATTCCAGTGATACTGTTGTACAAGTCCGTGCACATGTTGCTAATGGAAGCTGGGATTTTTGGACATATTCATGTCAATTAGAGGCACTGCGGTAGAAAGTAATAACGATTGCTTCTTTTTATAACTTTTCTCTCTTTAATTTTTCGAGTGAAAAAGACTTACGCTTTAGGTGATGGAGTTATGGAACTTCGGGTGCTTTAATTTCACATATCTTCGTAATATCACTGAGGCTGTTAACCACGCCGTCGCAACCCCAGGCAGCGATGTCGGCGTCCCGCGATTCATAACCGTAAGCGACCGCCAGCACCGGCATGTTCGCCGCTTTTGCCGCGATAACGTCGCGTTGGCTGTCGCCGATATAGAGACAGTCCGCAGGCTCCAGCCTCAGCTCTTTTGCGGCGAGCAGCAGCAGGTCCGGCGCGGGCTTTTTGTGTGGTGCCGTGTCGCCGTAAACCAGGCAGCGCGCTGCGTCGTGCAGGCCGAGTTTTCGCAGTATGGGTTCCGCAAAGCACCGGCTTTTGTTGGTTACGACGCCCCATGCGATCCCGCGTTCAGCCAGCGTTCCAAGCGTTTTTTCAGCGCCGGGAAACAGCCGCGTTCGGACGCACAGGTTTTGTGCATAGAGCGCCAGAAAACGCTCCGTCAGGCGCCGTCTTTCGCCGTCCGCCAATTCCCCGAAGCCGCAAGCGACCAAACCTGCGGCGCCGAACGAGGCGTGCTTGCGTATCTCTTCAGTCGGCAGCGGCGGGCGGCCTTCCTCTGCGAGCAGGCGGTTCAGGGCGTCGCCGAGATCCGGTGCGGTGTCGGCGAGCGTGCCGTCGAGGTCGAACAGGACCGCCTTCGCGGGGACTTTTGCGGAGGCTTTCACAAAGGCTTGCGAAAGTGCGCGAGGCAGTTGACGCCGAGGTTGCGGGTCAGCGCGGTGCGGCCTTCCTCTGCGAGCAGGCGGTTCAGGGCGTCGCCGAGATCCGGTGCGGTGCCGGCGAGGTCGAACAATACGGCTGAGGTTGTCACAGCGGCTTGCGAAAGTGCGCGAGGTAGTTGACGCCGACGTCGCGGGTCAGCGCGTAAGTGCGCGACAGCGGACGGTAGGTGAGGCCGGTCAGGTCTTGCAGTTCAAGTCCGGCGGCGCGCGCCGCGCGCGCGAGTTCCGACGGCTTGATCAGTTTGCGGTAGTCGTGCGTGCCCTTGGGCAGCAGGCGCAGCACGTATTCGGCGCCGATGACCGCGAACAGGTACGACTTCGGGTTGCGGTTGATGGTCGAAAAGAACACGTCGCCGCCGCCTTTGGCGAGTTGTGCGCACGCGGCGACGACGGCCGCGGGGTCGGGGACGTGCTCGAGCATTTCGAGGCAGGTGACGACGTCGTAGCGCCCGGCGTCGGTGTCGGCAAGCGCCTCGGCGGTGCACCGCCGGTAGTTCACGTGCAGGCTTGATTCGCGCAGATGCAGGCGCGCGACGCTGAGCGCGGTTTCGCCGAGGTCTATGCCCGTTACTTGTGCGCCGCGGCGGGTCATCGCTTCGCACAGCAATCCCCCGCCGCAGCCGACGTCCAGCGCGTATTTGCCGGCGATCCGCGTGCGCGCTGCGATGTATCCGAGGCGCAGAGGATTGATTTCGTGCAGCGGTTTGAAGTCGCCGTGCGGGTCCCACCAGCGGTGCGCGGCGGACTCGAACTTGCGTAATTCGTCTTCTGAAAAGTTATCGTAAGACGCGGTCATCGGTGAATTATAGGGGAATTGTCCGCAGCCGCCGGCGCGGGCGAGTCATGCGTTTCAAAGTCCGCTCGGGGATGCGTATGGCGGCGGAGCGTCGGCCGCGCCGCCGCGGCGGCGGGACAGGCGGTTCTGTGATAAAATCCAAACGTTTTCAAGGCGGTTTTTCGCCCCCGAACGCGGCCTGAAACTTTGCTTCAGGCGTGCCTATTTTAAGATTCCCGGGAAATTTGATCGGTGCCGGAGGAGAAATCCACAGTCGCGGGTTTTGCCCGCGAAATTATTGCGGTCACGCTCGAAGACGAGATGCGCAAATCCTATCTCGATTACGCGATGAGCGTGATCGTAGGGCGTGCGCTGCCGGATATCCGCGACGGGCTCAAGCCGGTGCACCGGCGCGTGCTGTTCGCGATGTCGGAACTCGGGAACGACCACAACAAACCTTACAAAAAGTCCGCGCGCATCGTCGGGGACGTGATCGGAAAGTACCACCCGCACGGCGATACCGCGGTGTACGACACCATCGTGCGCATGGCGCAGCCGTTCTCGCTGCGCTATATGCTGGTTGACGGGCAAGGCAACTTCGGTTCGATAGACGGCGACGCACCCGCCGCGATGCGCTACACCGAAGTGCGCATGACGCGGCTTGCGCACGAGTTGCTCAGCGACCTCGACAAAGAGACGGTTGACTTCGTCCCGAATTACGACAACTCCGAAAAAGAGCCGACGGTGCTGCCGACGCGGGTGCCGAACCTTTTGATCAACGGCTCGTCCGGCATCGCGGTCGGCATGGCGACCAACATCCCGCCGCACAACCTCGCGGAAGTAATCACCGCGGTGCTCGCGCTGATGGACAACCCCGACCTCAGCATTGATGAGCTGAGCGAGCACTTGCCGGGGCCGGATTTTCCAACCGCCGGCTTTATCTGCGGCCGCTACGGCATCCGGCAGGCCTATCACACCGGTCGCGGCAGCGTAGTGATGCGGGCGCGCTGCAACGTGGAGAAATACGACAAGATCGGGCGCGAGCGCATCGTCGTCAACGAGTTGCCCTATATGGTCAACAAGGCGGCGCTGCTCGAGAAGATCGCCGAATTGGTCAAGGAAAAACGCATCGAAGGCATCGCCGAGTTGCGTGACGAGTCCGACAAGGACGGCATGCGCGTCGCGATCGACCTCAAGCGCGGCGAGGTCGGCGAAGTGATGCTGAACAACCTGTACCGGCACACCAAGTTGCAAAGCGTGTTCGGCGTGAACATGGTGGCGTTGTCGCAGGGGCGGCCGGTGCTCGCGAATCTCAAGCAGGCGCTCGCGGCTTTCGTCCGCCATCGCCGCGACGTGGTGACGCGCCGCTCGGTGTTCGAACTGTGCAAGGCGCGCGGCAAGGCACACGTGCTCGAAGGCCAGGCGGTCGCGCTCGCGAACGTCGATCAGGTGATCGCGCTGATCAAGGCGTCGCGCGCGCCGGCCGACGCGAAGCGGGCGCTGATGGCGCAAGCGTGGCCGCCGGGCGCAGTCACCGCGATGCTGCAGCGCGCCGAGAGCATGAACCGGGATCAAACCAACGGCGGCGCGCAGCACCTCACGCGCCCCGACGGCCTGGCGCCCGAATTCGGCCTGTTCGACGACGGCTATCGTTTGTCGGCGGCGCAGGCGCAGGCGATCCTCGACCTGCGCCTCAATCGCCTGACCGCGCTTGAGCAGGACAAGATCATCGCCGACTATAAGGCGCTGATCGGGCGCATCGGCGAATTGCTCGAAATTCTGTCGCGCCCCGACCGCCTGGGCGAAGTGATCCGCGAGGAACTGGTCGAGATCCGCGAGCGCTACGGCGACGAGCGGCGCACCGAAATTCTCGAGGAGGCCGGCGACTTCGAGATGGAAGACCTGATCACCGAGGAGGACGTGGTTGTGACTCTGTCGCACGGAGGCTACGCGAAGTACCAGGCAATCGAAACCTACCGCGCGCAGCGCCGCGGCGGCAAAGGCAAGGCCGCGACGTCGGTTAAGGAAGAGGACTTCGTGGACAAGTTGTTCATCGCAAGCACGCACGACACCCTGCTGTGCTTCTCGACCTGCGGCAAGGTGTACTGGCTCAAGGTCTATCGCCTGCCCGAAGCCGGGCGCATCGCGCGCGGGCGGCCGATTGTGAACATGCTGCCGCTCGCAAGCGGCGAGCGAATCTCGTCGGTGCTGCCGGTCAGGACCTACGGCAAAGACCGCTACGTCGTCATGGCGACGGCGCAAGGGACGATCAAGAAAACCGAACTTGTCAACTTCTCGCGGCCCAGAAACAACGGCATTATCGCGGTGCGCCTGAAACCCGGCGACGAATTGATCGGCACCGAGATCATCGGCCGCGGCCACCACGTCATGCTGTTTAGCGACGCGGGCAAAGTCGTGCGCTTCCGCGAAAGCGATACGCGCGTGCTCGGGCGGGTCGCGGCGGGCGTGCGCGGCATCCGCCTCAAGGGCAAGGAGCGGGTGATTTCGCTGCTCGTGATCGAGCCGGGTGCCGCCGAACGCGGTGATTGCGTGTTGGTTGCAACGATGAACGGCTACGGCAAGCGCACCGTGCTGGAGCAGTTCCCGCTGCGCAAGCGCGGCGGGCAGGGGGTTATCTCGATAAAGACGACCACGCGCAACGGGCGGGTCGCGAGCGCGATTCTCGTGGACGAGAGCGACGAAGTGATGCTGATCACCACCGGCGGCAAGTTGGTCAGAACCCGCGTCGGCGACGTCTCGGTGGTCGGACGCAATACCCAGGGGGTCAGGCTGATCCGCCTGTCCGAAAAAGAGCAGTTGATTGAGGTTGAGCCGATTGAGGGCATCAACGGCTCAGCCGACGAACCGGCCCAAGATGAACCCGCAGACGACCGGAGCGACGCAGACGAGTGAGCCGGCTCAGCCTGCCTGCAAGGGCAGATCCCCCGGCGGGCGGGGCCAAGGGCGCCTGCCGGGCCGCCCGACCCCGGGAACGCAGACCTTGGAACAAGTTCCGGCTGGTGGCTCGATGCAATTGGCTCAGGCGCCGGGGTGGATGCCGGCCTTGTGTCGGCGGCGCTGCAACTGTGGCGCTCGTGGTGGGAATTCAGCCGCACACTCCCCCGGCGGGCGGGCGGACAGCCGGGGCGCGGTCGGTGCCGCGGATGGCGGAGGTGCCGCGAGGGATAATAAGGAACACCGTTACCGCGATCGGCGCGGTGTCGGTGGTGGAAGTGAACCTGAGCACACCATAAAAACCGGCACAGCCACCGTCTTTGATCCGCGAGAGCCGCGGCGGCAGTTGCCCGCCCCCGGACTTTTGGCCTAAGCCTCAACTGAATTTGTACAACTTCTCACCCGGTCCTGCGCTGCTGCCCGGCGCGGTTTACGCACGCATCCGAGACGACTGGGACGACCGGGGCGGGCGCGTGCCGCTGTTGGAGATCGGCCACCGCGGCGACGAGTTCTCGCAAATCGCCGAACGCGCCGAGCAAACCCTGCGCCGCCTGCTCGAAATCCCGTCGCATTACGCGGTGTTGTTTTTGCCGGGCGGCGCGCGCGCGCAATACGCGATGGTGCCGCTGAACCTCGCGCGCGGCGCACGCCCGTTCGACTACCTCGACACCGGCCACTGGTCGCGGTGCGCGATCGCCGAGGCGCGGCGTTACGGGCGGGTCAACGTCGTCGCGCGACTCGGCGAGGGCGATGGACTCGAGTTGCCGCCGCCCGCGGACTGGCGGTTTTCGGAGCGTGCCGCGTATTGCCATTTGGTTGACAACGAGACGCTGACGGGCTTCGAGTTGCCGGCGGACCACGTCGCCACCGGCTGTCCGCTGGTCGCCGACATGACCTCGAACTTCCTGACCCGGCCTTTCGACGTCGGGCGTTTCGGGGTGGTTTACGCCGGCGCGCAGAAGAACGCGGGCATCGCCGGCGTTACGCTGGTGGTCGTGCGCGAAGATTTGCTCGGCGCCGAGTTGCCGTTCACGCCAACCTTGTACAGTTACGCGGTGCACGCGCAAGCCGGTTCGCGCTACAATACGCCGCCGGTTTTCGCGTGGTACGTATGCGGTTTGATGCTTGCATGGATCGAACTTGAAGGCGGCGTGGGCGAGATGTATCGGCGCAGTCTCGCAAGGGCGGAACACCTGTACGCGTGTATAGACGCTGCGGAAATATATGCAAACCCGGTCGCGCGCCGCTACCGTTCGCGCGTGAACGTGCATTTTCGGATCAAGCCCGCCGCGCTGGAGCGGGATTTTCTCGAACGCGCCGAGCGCGAGGGGCTGTTCGGCCTGCGCGGGCACCGCGCGGTCGGCGGCATCCGCGCGAGCCTGTACAACGGGATGCCGGCGGCGGGCGTCCGCGCACTCGCCGATTTCATGCGGGCTTATGCGGCCGCAAGATGAACCCGCGGACGGCGCAGATTGACGCAGGTAAAAAGATAAGGGATAAGAACAGCCTACGTCATCATCGCCGCGGTTATGGCGGTGTGCGGCGAGCCCGGTTGCGGTACCCAACAACTGTGACGCGAACATTCAGTTTTAATTTGCGAAGATCTGCGGATCTAACGGAGCATCCGCGGGCGGGCGCGGACCATTGCGCGTTGCGCTTGAACTCGAACGTGAACGAAACGAGACGCCGCCATGGCTGAAAAAAACACGCTGGAGCGGTTGCGCGCGCGCATAGACGAACTCGACGCCGACTTGCTCGATCTTCTGAACCGGCGCGCCCGCCTCGCCACCGACGTCGCGCAAGTCAAGCAAGACACCGCGCCGAACCTGCCGGTGTATCGCCCCGAGCGCGAAGCCGCGTTGCTGCAGCGCATCGTCGAGCGCAACCGCGGCCCGCTCAGCGACGCCGACGCGGCGAAATTGTTCCGCGAGATCATGTCGGTGTGCCTCGCGCTGGAGCAGGAGTTGCGCATCGGCTTTCTCGGGCCGCAGGGGACTTTCACCCACGCGGCCGCGTTCAAGCATTTCGGGCGTTCGGTGCGGCTCAAAAGCCTCGACAGCATTGACGAAGTGTTCCGCGAGACCGAAGCGAAGACGGTTGCGTACGGCGTCGTGCCGGTCGAGAACTCGACCGAAGGCTCGGTCAACCACACCCTCGACCGCCTGATGGGTTCGCCGCTGCTGATCACCGGCGAGGTCGAACTGCGCGTCAACCACTGCCTGCTCGGAGGCGGCGAAGACCGCGCCGCGATCACCACCGTGTACTCGCACCAGCAGTCTTTTCAGCAATGTCGGCGCTGGTTCGCCGCGCACCTGCCCGCGTGCGAGCAGATCAGCGTCAACAGCACCGCCGACGCGGCGCGGCGCGCACAGGAAAACCCCGGTGCCGCGGCGATCGCGGGCGCCGGCGTCGCCGAGGCGTACGGCCTGCGCGTGCTCGAGAAGAACATTGAGGACGACCCCGGCAACACGACGCGGTTTTTGATCGTCGGCGACCACCCGGTGCCGCCGACCGACAACGACAAGACCAGTGTTCTGGTCTCGACCCGCAACCGTCCGGGGGCGCTGATGCGTCTGTTGCAGCCGCTGTCCGATCACAACGTCAGCATGACGCGCATCGAATCGCGCCCGGCGCGGCAGGCCAACTGGCAGTACGTGTTCTTCATCGACATGGAAGGTCATTGCAGCGAGGAGCCGCTGAAGGCGGCGCTCGCGGCGCTCGCCGAGGAAGCCGGGTTTTTCAAACTGCTCGGTTCTTATCCGAAGGCGTTGTACTAGCCTGTCCGGGAGAGCGCGGCCCGATGCCTCAATTCGCCCCCGGGTTTGACCCCGCCGATTGCTGCCGCCCCGCGGTACTCGGCGTCGAGCCGTACCGCCCCGGCAAATCCGCCGCCGACCTCGCACACGAATACGGGGTCGCGGACATGATCAAACTCGCCTCGAACGAGAATATGCTGGGGCCGCCGCCGGGCGCGGTCGCGGCGGTCGCCGGCTGCGGCGCCGATCTGGGACTGTACCCCGACGGTGGCGGGCGCAAACTCAAGCAAGCGCTCGCCGCGCGCCACGACGTCGCGCCCGAGTGCATCACGCTCGGCAACGGCTCGAACGAACTGCTCGAACTCGTCGGGCGCTGTTTTCTGGGCGCAGGGAAGAACGCGGTGTACTCGCGGCATGCGTTCGCGGTGTACGCGCTGACCACGCAGATCTGCGGCGCCGACGGCCGCGTCGCACCGGCGCGCGCCGCGGCGGACGCGATGCCCTACGGCGACGACCTTGACGCGATGGCCGCCGCGATCGACGCCGCAACCAGGGTGGTGTTCCTGGCCAACCCGAACAACCCGACCGGCACTTGGAACGGCGCGGCGGCGCTCGCGGGGTTCTTGCGGAAAGTTCCCGCGTCGGCGGTGGCGGTGGTGGACGAGGCGTACGCCGAGTACGTAACGCAGCCGGATTATCCCGTGGCCGCGGCGTGGCTCGGGCGTTTCCCGAATTTGGTCGTGACGCGCACTTTCTCCAAGGCGTTCGGGCTCGCGGGCCTGCGCGTCGGTTATGCGCTGTCTTCCCCCGCCGTCGCCGAACTGATGGACCGGGTGCGCCAGCCGTTCAACGTCGGTGTCCCCGCGCAGCGCGGCGCGCTCGCGGCGCTTGCAGACCGCGGGCATATTGAAAAAAGCGTTGCGACGAACCGCGCCGGTCTCGCACAACTGCAGGCGGGCTGTGACCGGCTGGGGCTGCCGTGGCTGCCGTCGGCGGCGAACTTTCTGTGCATCGAGGCCGGCGACGACGCGCTCGGCATTTATCACAGGTTGATCGGCCGCGGCGTGATCGTGCGTCCGGTTGACAACTACGGTCTGCCGCGCCACCTCAGGGTCACGGTCGGCCTGCCTGAGCACAACCGCCGCTTTCTGGAGGCGTTGGAGCAGGTGCTGGAGCGATGAGAAGAGTCGGCATTATCGGCGTCGGATTGATCGGCGGCACGCGCACGTTGGAGCAGGCGGGTTGCCCGCCGCACCGCCTCAGGGTCACGGTCGGCCTGCCCGAGCACAACCGCCGTTTTCCGGAGGCGTTGGAGCAGGTGCCGGAGCGATGAGAAGAGTCGGCATTATCGGCGTCGGATTGATCGGCGGCACGCGCGCGTTGGAGCAGGCGGGTTGCCCGCCGCACCGCCTCAGGGTCACGGTCGGCCTGCCCGAGCACAACCGCCGCTTTCTGGAGGCGTTGGAGCAGGTGCTGGAGCGATGAGAAGAGTCGGCATTATCGGCGTCGGATTGATCGGCGGCTCGCTCGCGCTGGCGTTGAAGCAGGCGGGTTACGGCGGCGAGATCGTCGGCTGCGATCCCGCCGTCGGTCGCGGGGCGGGTGCGGCTTCGCCCGAAGATCATTTTACGGACCGCCTGAGCGATTCGCCGGCGGCGCTGGCCGCCGAATGTGACGTGGTGGTGATCGCGACGCCGGTGGCCGCCGCCGCCGGGTTGCTTGCCGAGATCGCGCCGTCGTGTTCGGCGCAGACGGTAATCACCGACGTCGGCAGCACCAAGCAGGTGTTTTTGAACGCCGCGCGTAAGGCGTTCGGCGGCGATGTTGCGTCTTTGGTGCCGGGACACCCGATCGCCGGCGGTGAGAAAAGCGGCACCGGCGCGGCGCGCACCGACCTGTTCCGCGGCTGCAAAGTTGTGCTGACGCCGTTGGAAAGCACCGATGCGCGCGCACTCGACGCGGTAACGCGCCTGTGGAAGCAGGCCGGCGCCGAAGAAGTGATACGGATGGACGCGGCCGAGCACGATGCGTTGTTCGCCGTGACCAGTCACCTGCCGCATATGCTGGCTTACGCGCTGATGGGGGCGCTGACCGCGTCGCGCCACCGCGACCTCGCGGTGGATTACGCGGCGGGCGGTCTGCGCGACTTCACGCGCATCGCCGAGAGCGACCCGGTGATGTGGCGCGACGTCTGCCTCGCGAACCGCGACAACCTGCTCGAGGCGCTCGCCGGATTTGAAGCCGAGTTCAGGTGCCTGTACGACGCGGTGGAGCGGGGCGACGCCGATGCGCTGGCCGCGTTTTTCGAGCGCGCCGGCGATTACCGCCGCCGTCTCAACTGCGCCCCGGATGCAGTGGATTGACGGATGCGGATCGTCTCGCGCCCGGTCGAGCGCCTGTACGGGCGCGTGCGTGTGCCCGGCGACAAGTCCATTTCTCACCGCGCGGCGATGCTCGGCGCGGTCGCCGCAGGCGTCACCGAAGTAACCGGATTTCTGAACAGTTTGGATTGCCGCGCGACGCTCGCCGCGCTCACCGCGTTGGGAGTCAAGATTGAGGCCGACTGGGACGCGGTTTCGGGCCGGCTGCGCATCAACGGGGCCATGGGCAAGTTCAAAGCGCCGGCGGCGGCGCTCGATTTCGGCAATTCGGGCACCGCGCTGCGCCTGCTGAGCGGGCTGCTCTGCGGGCAGCGTTTTGCGAGCGTGCTGACCGGAGACGAGTCGCTGCGCCGGCGCCCGATGCGGCGCATCGCCGAGCCGCTGGCGCTGATGGGCGCCGACGTGCGCACCGGCGCCGCCGGCACGCCGCCGCTCGAGATCCGTCCGGTGCCGAAACTGCGCTGCATTGACTACCGCCCGCCCGTCGCGAGTGCGCAGGTCAAGTCGTGTCTGCTGCTCGCGAGTTTGTTCGCCGAAGGCGTGACCGTCCTGACCGAAGAGGCGCCGACGCGCGATCACACCGAACGAATGCTGGCGGCGTTCGGCGCGCCGGTGTCGGCGGCGCGGGGCCGGCTCGAGTTTGCGGGCAAAGCGCCGTTGCGCGCAGCGTGCATAGACGTGCCGGGCGACCTGTCTTCGGCGGCCTTCTTGATCGTCGCCGCGTGCCTCGCCGGCGCCGGCGAGTTGCTGATCGACAACGTCGGCGTGAACCCGACCCGCACCGGCGTGATCGATATCTTGAAACTGATGGGCGCCGACGTCGAGATCGTGCGGCGCCGGGATCAGCCCGGGCGCGGCCGCGCCGGTGAAGCCGTCGCCGACTTGCGGGTGCGTGCCTCGCGCTTGCACGGCATCGCAATCCCGCGCGAGTTGGTCGCGAACGCGATCGACGAGTTTCCGGTGTTGTTCGTTGCGGCGGCGTGCGCCGAAGGCGTCACCGAACTCAGCGCCGCCGCTGAACTGAGGCTCAAGGAAAGCGACCGCATTCAGGCGATGGCCGACGGTCTCGCCGCCTGCGGTGTCGCCGTTGCAACGCGGCCCGACGGCTTGACCGTCACGGGCGGCGGGATCGAAGGCGGGCGGGTTGACAGCCGCGGCGACCACCGCGTCGCGCTGGCGTTCGCGGTCGCCGGCGCCGTTTCGCGGCGCGGGGTTGCGATAGACGGCTGCGAATATATGGACACCTCGTTCCCGGACTTCGCGGCGACCGCGCGCGCCGCCGGTCTCGACCTGGAGCAGAGCCGGTGAACGCCGGCGTGGTACCGGTGGTCGCGATTGACGGCCCCGCCGGGTCCGGCAAAAGCACCGTCGCGGTGCTGACCGCGAAACGATTCGGCTATCATTTGTTGATCAGCGGTTCGTTGTATCGTGCGGTGGCGTTGCTCGCGATCGAAAAGCGGCTGAGCGCCGAAGATATGCAGGTGCTGACCGCACTGATCCCGGCGCTGCGGGTCGAATTCTCGAGCGCTGCCGGCGCGGTGCGCGTGCGGCTCGACGGCAGGGACGTCACTCGGGCTTTGGGCGGGGAGGACTGCGCGGCGCTCGCTTCGCGCATCGCCGCGGCGCCGCGGCTGCGCGCCGCGTTGCTCGAACGTCAGCACGCCTTCAGACGCGCTCCGGGGCTGGTCGCCGAAGGGCGGGATATGGGGACGGTGGTGTTCCCCGGCGCGAAAGTCAAGGTGTTTTTGACCGCGGATCTTGAGGAGCGCGCCCGCAGACGGCTTAAACAGTTGAGTGATAGGGGGTTAAATGATAGCCTTGAAAGTCTTTATGCCCGGTTGGCGGCTCGCGACGAACGCGATCAAAGCCGTGCCATTGCTCCGTTACAGCCTGCGGACGACGCGGTGACCGTTGACACGACGGGCAAATCGCTCAACCAGGTTATGAAAGAGATTGAAACTCTTGTGAGTGACTGTTATGCCTGAAACTTTTGCGGAGCTTTTCGAGCAGAGCCAAAGCGTGCGCCTGAGGCCGGGCTGCATCATTGATGCCGAGGTGCTCGAAGTTCAAAGTGAAGTGGTGATCGTCAACGTCGGCCTCAAGTCCGAAGGCATCATTCCGATTCAGCAGTTCAAGGACGACAAAGGCAAGGTCGAGGTGTGCGAGGGCGACACCGTCGAAGTCGCGCTCGACGCGCTCGAAGACGGTTTCGGTGAAACCCGCCTGTCGCGCGAGAAAGCGAAGCGCGCGAAAATATGGAACAAACTCAAGGAAA
The DNA here is from genome assembly GCA_965211995.1 of Candidatus Oxydemutatoraceae bacterium. Lineage (GTDB taxonomy): Bacteria > Pseudomonadota > Gammaproteobacteria > Poriferisulfidales > Oxydemutatoraceae > CAYFZO01. Next base: position 986,057 of record OZ243040.1, on the reverse strand, counting down.
CCCACGAAAAAGACGAAATCATCAGCGGCGTGATCACGGACAAAGTGAAAGGCGGTTTCACCGTTGATCTCGACGGCATTACCGCTTTTCTGCCGGGCTCGCTGGTGGACGTGCGCCCGGTCAGGAACACTTCCCACCTGCAGGGCAAGCCGCTCGATTTCAAAGTCATCAAACTCGACCAGCGCAGAAACAACATCGTGCTCTCGAGGCGGGCGGTGGTCGAGGTCGAGTACAGCGTCGAGCGCGAAGCGCTGCTGAAGAATCTCAAGGAAGGCGTGGTGATCAAGGGGATCGTCAAGAACCTGACCGAATACGGCGCGTTTCTCGATCTCGGCGGCGTGGACGGGCTGCTGCATATCACCGATATGGCGTGGCGGCGGGTCAAGCACCCGTCGGAAGTCGTCTCGATCGGCGACGAGATCGAGGTCAAAGTGCTCGAATACGACAAGGATAAAGGGCGGGTGTCGCTGGGGCTCAAGCAATTGGGCGATGATCCGTGGGTTGACATCGACAAGCGCTACCCGCAAGGCTGCAAGGTCAATGGCCGGATCACGAACATTGCCGATTACGGCTGTTTCGTGCAAATCGAAGAAGGCGTCGAAGGTCTGGTGCACGTATCGGAGATGGACTGGACCAGCAAGAACGTGCATCCGGCGAAAGTTGTGTCGCTCGACAGCGAAGTGGAAGTCATGGTGCTCGAAATTGACCATAAGCGCCGGCGCATTTCACTCGGAATCAAACAATGCCGGGCCAACCCGTGGCAGGAATTCGCCGACAAGTACAAAAAAGGCGACAAGGTGACGGGGGTGGTCAAGTCGCTGACGGATTTTGGGATCTTTGTCGGGATGGATGATTTCAAAATAGACGGCCTGGTTCACATGAGCGATTTGTCGTGGACCGAGTCGAACGAGGAATCCATACGCAAATACAAGAAAGGAGACCGGGTGACGGCGGTGGTGACGGCGGTGGACGTCGAGCGCGGGCGCGTGTCCCTCGACGTGAAGCAATTGGAAGCGAACCCGATCGGGGATTACATCGCCGAGCACCCCAAGGGGACGGTGGTGAAAGGCAGGATTGAGGCCGTCGGCAAGCGCGAGATTTCGGTGGCGTTGGCCGCGCACGTGACCGGGGTGATCCCGAAGCAGGAGTTTGCGGGCGATGAGTCGACCTTGCAGGAAGGCGGGGAGATCGAGGCCAAGTTCGTCGGCTTTGACAAGAAAAAATACGTGCTCAATCTGTCGGTCAAAATCAAAGAGAAAGAAGAGCAGGAGAAGATCATAGAAAGCTACACCACGGACAAAACGGGGGCGACCGAGTCGCTCGGGCATCTCGTCAAAGAAGCGATGCAGAACGACGATGCCTGAGCAGGCGGTCATGGCGGAGCGTAACAAATCCAACGGTCAGGCGATCACCAAATCGCAGTTGATCGAGCGGCTCGGGGTGAAGCAGTCGCATCTGTCGATGAAAGACGTCGAGTACGCGGTCAATAACATACTTGAATATCTGAGCAAGTCCCTGAGCCGGGGCAGACGGATCGAGATCCGCGGCTTCGGCAGCTTTTCGCTGCGCCACAGAAAGGCGTGGATAGCGAGAAATCCGAAGACCGGCGCCGCGGTCGCGATGACCGGCAGAAGCATTCCGTGCTTCAGGCCGGGCAAACCTTTGCGCGACCGCATTAAAAGCCCCAATCTGTTTTTACACAGAGGGCCGTAGCGGAGTAGAATTGCTTCCTGACGTTTGTGCAAGCCGGAGGAGCCGTGTACCGCGCGATTTTCATGCTGGTCGGAGCCGCAATCGGCGGCTTGATATTGGTGCTGTTCAGCCTTAACGGACATCCGGTCGCCGTCGAGTTTCCGATGCTCGGAGTCCGGTCGCCGTTGAATACGGTGCTGGCGCTTTGCTTTGTCGCCGGCGTCGCGTGCGGGTTTTTCTTTGCCGGCTGGTCGGCCTTGAGTTGCCGCAGGCGGCTGAAGGAATTGCGCGACAAGGCCGCGGTCGCGGAACAGGAGGTTTTTCACCTGCGCCGCAACGTGATTCAGGAATAGCCCGCATTTCCCGCGAAGGCACGCATGCCAGGAACACCCGCTTTGCTCCCAGTGAACCGCCGGACTATGGACGGGGCGCCGCCATTACGGTCTGCGCCGGATGCGTTCGCGCCGACAGTACGGACCGGGCGATGAGCGAGTGGCTGTGGTTTTTGCTGCCGGTGGCGGCCGCGAGCGGCTGGCTCGCCGCGACCGCAAAAGGCGCGGGCGACAAGACCGTCAAGACCGGGCGCGACATTCCGCCCGAATACCTTCGGGGTTTGGGCTTTCTGATCGACCAGCGCCACGACAAGGCGACCGATATCTTCATAAAACTGTTCGAGGTCGATTCGAATACGGTGGAAACGCATCTTGTGCTCGGCAATTTGTTTCGCCAGAAGGGCGAAGTCGAAAAGGCCATCCGCATACATCAGAATATTATTGCGCGCCCGAGACTCAGCGATTATCACCGGTCGCAGGCGCTGCTCGAACTCGGGCGCGATTATTTTTCGGCGGGCCTGCTCGACCGCGCGGAAAAGTTTTTCAACCACGTGTTGTCAATGAAGGTCGAGCAAGTCAGGCTGGAAGCGTACTTTCACTTGGTGTCCATTTATGAAATGGAAAAAAGTTGGGAGCAGGCGATCGAGTCCGCGGAAAAACTGAGGCGGCGCAGCGTCAGCGGCTACAACCACCGCGTTTCCCACTACTACTGCGAACTCGCCGAGCAAGCGATGCAGCGGGAAGACTACGCCGGCGCCCGCAAGTTGCTCGCCAAGGCGAAATCGAGCGCCGGTGCCTCGCTGCGCGTCGCGGTGCTTGCCGGGGACTTGGACCTCGAATACGGGGAGGTCGCGGCGGCCGAGAGGCACTACGTCACGGCGTTTGAGAAACATCCGGAATACGCGAAGTTTCTGCTGCCGAAAATGCGCAAGGCGCTTACGCGCCTCGGCGCGTCGGAGTTTCCAAACTACCTGAAAAAGATCGAACCGAAAGTCGCCAGCACCTCCTACCTGATGGCCTACTGCGAAGCTTTGATCGACGCCGGGCGCACGCGCGAGGTCGATGCGCTTTTTTCCGAACTGATAGCACAGCGCCGCGTCCCGCTGCCGGTGGTGCGGTTGTATCTTGAGTACCAAGCAAGAACCAGCGTGTCCGACAAGACGCTGATCACCAGCGTCATCCAAGGCCTGCTCGCCAACGAGCGCACGCATCATTCGTATCAATGCTCAAATTGCGGGTTCGAGGCGCACCGTCTCTATTGGCAGTGCCCGAGTTGCCGCCGCTGGGGCACGGCGCAGCCGCGGGACGTGGTCGGCGCGGCGCCGGACGACGAGGCTGACGGCGGTGCGGCGCAGGCTTCAGCCGCTTGATCTTAAAGGTTTTTTTTGCTTCGTCGGCTATTTACTACCGTTTATTCCGAACGCGCTCAAATCCGGTTGCGGCCGCCGTATGTTGGCGCCTCCTTTAACCTGTAATGGAGGTATTAGCCATGAGGCTATTGATGCTTTGCATCGTGTCGGCATTTTTCCTGATGGCGGGCAACGCCTGGGCCGAGGTCGATATCAACACGGCGAATGCGTCGGAATTGGCGCAGGAGCTTAGGAACGTCGGCCCCGCCAAGGCCGCGGCCATCGTTGAGTACAGGAAAATGCACGGCGCTTTCAAATCCGTGGATGAATTGGTTCAAGTACACGGCATCGGTGAAGCCACCATCGAGATGAACCGGGACTCGATCACTTTGAGTGATCCGAAGCCCGCTTCCGGTCTCGATCCCGGCGGCTCGCGGAAGTCCGATATGGCCGATTCTGAGCAATTCACCCGCTAACTTTAACCAACCCGCAGGCGGCGCCCGGCGCCGCCTGCCTTTTTAACTAGCGCGGGGACTGATAACCGCCGTTGACGCCGTAGGGCGACATCACGATCTGCCACAATTGGTTTGAACGCGCCCGCGCAGCGCCGGCGCAGACCATCAGATAGTATTTCCACATCCGGTAGAAGCGTTCGTCGTAGTCGCTTTTCAATTCCGGCCAGCGCGAGTCAAAGTTTTCAAACCACGCCATCAGTGTCGGGTCGTAATACGCCCCGAAATTCTGCCAGTCTTCTATCAACATCAGGCCGTCGCACGCGCGCGCAATCTGACTCGCGGAAGGCAGCATCGAATTGGGAAAGATGTATTTTCCGATCCAGGCGTCGGCGGTTTTGACCGTGAAGTCGGAGCCGATCGTATGCAGCAGGAACAACCCGCTTTCATCCAGCAGTTGCCGCACGATCCGCATATAGGTTCTGTAATTCTTATAGCCGACGTGCTCGAACATTCCGATCGAGTAGATCCTGTCGAACCGCCCCGTCAGTTGCCGGTAGTCGAGCAGCAGAATCTCCACCGGCAGGTCTTTGCACAGGCGTTGCGCGTAGCGCGTTTGTTCCTCCGAGACGGTGACGCCGGTCACCGACACCCCGTAGTTCTCCGCCGCGTATTTTGCGACACCGCCCCAGCCGCAGCCGATGTCGAGCACCTTCAGGCCCGGCTCAAGCCTCAGTTTTTCGCAGACCAGTTTCATTTTCGCCTGTTGCGCGGTTTCGAGGTCTTGCGCGTCTTTCCAGTAGCCGCAACTGTAGTTCATGTGGCTGTCGAGCATCGCCGCAAACAATTTATTGCCGGCGTTGTAATGCCTTTTCCCGACTTGCAAGGAGCGTGATGGGCTTTGCGGATTGAATAACGAGGCGCGCAGCCGAGCGGCGAGGCCAACCGCCGCGACCGGGCCGCCGCCGCCGTGTACGCGGCGGTGCAGCGTGCAAGTGAAAAATTCGTCGAGCGCCTCGGCGCTCCACCAGCCGTCCATGTACGCTTCCCCGAGGCCCAGCGTACCCTGAAAGAATATGCGCGCGTACAGGCGCTCGTCGTGGATTTTTGGATCCCGGCGCGCGGCGCCGTTCAAGGTGATTCCAATCTGGTCCAGATAGTTTGTGTATCTTTTTTTAAGGGCGCGGGTGAGCATCTATGAATAGCGGGGCAAGCGGGAAACGGTGCGGCGGCCGGCGTTCGCCCGCCTCAGCGTCATTGCCTTTGACGTTGCAATTCGGCATTATAGCGCCCCCGCTTGCGGGCGCCGCGCCCGCTTTGCAACGCAACGCTTTTATCCGCAGCAGTGAAAAATAAAGTCAGAAAAGCGGTTTTTCCGGTGGCCGGTCTCGGGACGCGCTTTTTGCCCGCGACCAAAGCCAGCGCCAAAGAGATGATGCCAATTGTGGATAAGCCGCTGATCCAGTACGCGGTCGAGGAAGCGGTGAACGCGGGGATCGATTCGATCATTTTCATCAGCGGCAAAAGCAAGCGCGCGATAGAGGATCATTTTGACAGAGCGCCGGAACTCGAGCGCCAACTTGAAGAAAAGGGCAAAACCAAGATGCTCAAGGCGGTGCGCGACGTTCTGCCCGGCCACGTATCCTGCGTTTACCTGCGCCAGGCGGACCCGCTCGGTTTGGGCCACGCGGTGCTGTGTGCGGAACCGGTGGTCGGGGACGAGCCTTTTGCGGTATTGCTCGCGGATGATCTGATCGCCAACACCGACAACTGCATCGCCGGCCTGATCGAGACTTACAACGAATATGACGCCAGCGTCGTGGCGGTCGAAGAAGTGGCGCGCGAAGACCTTGAAAAATACGGGATCCTGGGCGGCGCGCCGGTACAGGACGGCGTCTGGCGCGTCGACACCTTGGTCGAAAAGCCGAAGCCGGAGGAGGCGCCCGGCAATCTGGCGATCATCGGGCGCTACCTGCTGAAGCCTGAGATTTTCGATTCTCTGCGCGGCACCGGTCGCGGCACCGGCGGCGAAATTCAGTTGACCGACGCGTTGATCAGGGAAGTGAAGCGGGGGGGCGTCATGGCGCGTCTTTACCGCGGCCGGCGCTACGACTGCGGCAGCAAACTCGGTTATCTCACCGCCAACGTCGAAGTGGGAATGCGCGACCCGAAGGTCGGGCCGGCTTTTTGCGACTACCTGCGCAATCTCAAGGCCTAGGCCGCTTGCTCATTGTGATTTCCCGGATCTGGGTCCGCCGGGGGCGGCGTGGGGCTTGCGATCGTTTTATCCGCGCTTGCGCGCGTCATCCGCGGGTTTATTTTTGGTTAAAGATCACTTAAGGGGGGATTTTGGATCGGTTTCAGCAGGTGTCCCCGCCTGTTTTCATCGCGCCTGTCGAACCTGAACTCACACCTTTGCAAATGACAATAACACCTGCGCCGGTGGATGCCGCGAAAACGATTCAATCTCACCTTGCACAGCCTCCAAAAGTGCTCTATCCCGTTAAGGTGCTCAGAGCCTTCAGCAAACTTGTTGTTACCTTGTTTGATGGCGCAGGTCTTGAAGCCACCGGTATGGAGCGCCATGTGGCTGGGGGTTTTGCGCTCAATAACCGGCGGTATTTCAGCCGGCGAGCAAGTTTCTGCCGGCTTGGGCATGGACCTTGCCGCCGCGCTTGAGCAGGCCGCACGACGGCACCTTGCCGCGGGCGCCCCGGCCGCGGAGGCCGCGTGCCCGCCGGGCGCCACAGCGGCTTGCACCCCATTCGACCTCGCCTTGTTCAACGGCGCCGCGGTGTTCGCAGTCACAAGCAATTTGCTCTGATCTTGTCATACAACTTGCTCACCGCGGGACGGCTGATCCCTGTGATTTCGGCCGCTTTGCAGGCTTCGATATCGAGGCGAAACAGGCGCGGGGTGTTCCCTGAATTTCCTCTCCGACGTTTCGGCACGGAGGAGGTGCTTGTTTTTCATCGCTGCAACAAAGATTTAATTTCTTTCCGGCAACCCTTAGGTTATTTTGAACCTTAGCGTGTGATCTTTTAAGAGCCGCAAGCGCCGGCGCGGAGGTCCGGTCTGCCCGTTCATCGGGAAAGTGCGCCGTCAAGGCGTATGTTCTATTTCCGGCTCAGCCATTGCACGATGCTGTTTTCGATGCCGCCGGCGTCGAGGCCGGCTTCGCGCAGCAGTTCGTCGCGGCTGCCGTGGGATTGAAAGCGGTCGGGTAATCCGAGGTTCAAAACCGGGAGTTGCAGCCCTTGTTCCGCGAGACATTCGTTAACGCCGCCGCCGCCGCCGCCGTCTTTGGCGTTGTCCTCGACCGTGACCAAACGCGCGTAGGCGCCGGCCGCCGCGGTGATCGCGTCGCGGTCGAGCGGCTTGACGAAGCGCATGTCTATCAGGCCCGCGTCGAGGCGTTCGGCGGCCCGCATCGCGGCGGCGGCCGGGCTCCCGAACGCGAGGATCGCGGTGCCGCGCCCCTCCCGCAGCGTTTCGGCGCGCCCGATCTCGAGGGTGTCGAAGTCCGCCGTCACCGCGGCGCCCGGCCCGGCGCCGCGCGGGTAGCGCACCGCCGCGGGCGCGCCGCATTCAAACGCGGTGTTCAGCATTCGGCGTGCGTTATTCTCGTCGCGCGGCGCCATCACGATCATATTCGGAATACAGCGCAGGTAGCTGAGGTCGAAGCTGCCGGCGTGGGTCTGCCCGTCCGGGCCGACGAGTCCGGCCCGGTCGATTGCAAAGATCACCGGCAGGTTCTGGATCGCGACGTCGTGGATCAACTGGTCGTACGCGCGCTGCAGGAACGTCGAGTAGATCGCGACCACCGGTTTCATGCCTTCGCAGGCGAGGCCCGCGGCCAGCGTCACCGCGTGCTGCTCGGCGATGCCGACGTCGAAGTAGCGTTGCGGAAAGCGCCGTTCAAATTCAACCAAGCCCGATCCTTCGCGCATCGCCGGGGTGATCGCGACGAGACGCCGGTCTTTCGCGGCCGTGTCACAAGCCCAGCGGCCAAAGACCTCGCTGTACGAAGGCCGCCGCGGCGCGGGTTTTTTCTCGACCCCCCGGCCGGGGTCGAAATGGCCGACGGCGTGGTAGCCGACCGGGTCGTGCTCCGCAAGCGCATAGCCCTTGCCTTTGCGCGTCACCGCGTGCAGCAGGCGCGGCCCGTCGTGGCGCTTCAGGTTGGTGAGCGTTTTGACCAGGGTGTTGACGTCGTGTCCGTCGATCGGGCCGTAGTAACTGACGCCGAGTTCCTCAAACAAAGTGCCGGGGACGATCATGCCTTTCAAGTGCTCTTTGGTTCTGTGGGCGAATTCCTTGACCGGCGGCAGCGGTTCGAGCAGCCGCTTGCCGCCGGCGACGACCGAAGTATAGAGTTTGCTCGACAGGATGCGCGTCAGGTAGTTGGTCATCGCGCCGACGTTGGGCGAGATCGACATTTCATTGTCGTTCAGCACCACCAGCACGTCGGCCGCGACCGCGCCGAGGTGGTTCAGCGCTTCGTAGGCCATGCCGGCGGTGAGACCGCCGTCGCCGATGACCGCGACGACCTTGCGCCGTTCGCCTTGCAGCCGCGCCGCGAGCGCCATGCCGGTCGCGGCGCCGATCGACGTGCTCGAGTGACCGACGCCGAAGCTGTCGTATTCGCTTTCGCCGCGCTTTGGAAACGGTGCGAGGCCTCCGTGCGTGCGCACGGTCGTGATCGCGCTTTTGCGCCCGGTCAGGATCTTGTGCGGGTAGGACTGATGCCCGACGTCCCACACCAGGCGGTCGTCGGGGGTGTCGAACACGTAATGCAAAGCCGTGGTCAGTTCGATGACGCCGAGACCGGCCGCGAAATGGCCGCCGCACGACGCCACCGACTCGATCAGGTATGCGCGCATTTGCCGGCAGAATTCCGGCAGCGCGGAGTGCGGAAGTTTGCGCAGATCCGCCGGGTATTCGACTTTATCGAGCAGCGGGTATCGGGTGTTTGCAGTTGCGGCCATTGTCGCTCAAGTCAAAGTGTTCACAGCGCATTGTGCCCCCGCCGGGCCGAGGGATGCTAGCGTCAGATCTCGCGCTCGACTATATACCGCGTGAGCAGGCGCAGCGTCTTTGCCGATGCGTTCAACGGCGCCAGGCTCGCGAGGCACAGGTCGCCGATGCGCCGCAGTTCCGTGTCGGCCCGGTCGAGGCCGAGCAGCGCCGGGTAGGTCGGCTTGTTTGCGCACGACGCGTCGCTCCGCAGGTCCAGGATGTCATCGCGGATTTGAAAGCACAGGCCGACGTGGGCCGCGTAATACCCGAGCGCGCTGCGGGTCGCGGCGGGCTGGTCGCCGCCGCAGATCAGCGCCATGCGGATGCAGGCCGACATCAGACTGCCGGTTTTGAGCCGGTGCATGGTCTCGACCTCGGCGATGTCCGGCGTCGTGCCGACCGAAGCGACGTCCATGGTCTGCCCGCCGGCCATGCCCTCGGTGCCGGCGACTTCCGCGAGCAGCCTGACCGTTTCGGCTTTGCGGCGCAGGTCGAGCGCCGCCGACGAAACAAGTATTTCAAACGCCATCGTCTGCATCGCGTCCCCGGCGAGAATCGCGAGCGCTTCGTCGAATGCTTTGTGCAGAGTCGGGCGCCCGCGCCGCACGTCGTCGTCGTCCATCGCCGGCAGGTCGTCGTGGATCAGCGAATAGGCGTGGATCAGTTCGATCGAGCACGCGGCGTCGTCAACTTGCCCGAACGCCAGGCCGATTGCCTCGGCGGTCGCGTACGTCAGCGCCGGCCTGACTTTCTTGCCGCCGCCGAGACTCGAGTAGCGGATCGCGTCCAGCAGGCCGCCGGGGTCGCGCCGGCCGCGGAATTTCTCCTCAAGTTTTCGTTCGATTCTGGCGGAACAGGAGTGCAGGAAATCTTCGGCTTCCGGCGGTTTATTTTTTTCCGTGTTCTTCAAAGTCTTCCATCTCGAAGTCCCGATTCTTGCGGGTCAGAACCTTGACTTTCTGCTCGGCCTGAGTCAGGGCTTGCCGGCAATCCTTGAGCAGCGCCATGCCGTGCTCAAATTGCTTGACCGCTTCCTCGAGCGGCAGGTCGGCCGCCTCGAGCGCGGCGATTACCCGCTCGAGTTGTTCAAGGGTTTTTTCAAAATCAATTCGCCGAGCGTCCTGTTTGCTCTCGCGTGAAGGGCTCATGGTTTGCAAACGCCTCCATCGTGTCGGGCCGCGCATCGGGCAATGGGATATTGCAGCGATGCCGCGGGAAAATCAATCAAATCCATGAGTATTATTCATCAATATCGCGTTGTCGTTTATTTCTTTTTATTGTATCATCACTTCACTAAATTTGACCGTTGCCGGAGGAACAAGTTATGTCATTGAAAGGCAGCAAAACCGAGCAAAACCTGAAAGACGCTTTTGCCGGCGAATCGCAGGCGAACCGTCGTTATCTGTACTTCGCGGGCAAGGCCGACGTCGAAGGATACAACGACGTCTCGACCGTCTTTCGCTCGACGGCGGAAGGTGAAACCGGCCACGCGCACGGCCATCTCGAGTATCTCGAAGTCTGTGGCGATCCGGCCACCGGGCTTCCGATCGGCGGCACGCAGGCCAACCTGAAAGCCGCGATCGCCGGTGAAACCTACGAATACACGGACATGTATCCGGGCATGGCGAAAACCGCGCGCGAGGAAGGCTTCGACGAAGTGGCGGATTGGTTCGAAACGCTGGCGAAGGCGGAGCGCTCGCACGCCAACCGCTTTCAGAAGGCGCTCGACAATCTTGATTGAGATCGGCGCCTAAGGTCGCTGCTCGCCGCCGGCGTCCCTGGGCGCCGGCGGTGTTGTATGCGGCGGGATAGCATGGCTGCGGCAGGCACAAGCGAAGGCGGGCTCGAGGCGCCGATCCGGCATCCTCTCGACTGGAAAAATCCCGCGTTCCATGACGCGGACGAGTTGAACAAGGAACTCGCGCGCGTATTCGACATCTGCCACGGATGCCGGCGCTGCGTCAATCTGTGCAACGCGTTCCCCACGCTGTTCGACTTGGTGGACGGCTCCGCGACGCTCGAAGTGGACGGCGTCAGCGCGGACGACTATCCGAAAGTTTCGGCGCATTGCTACCTGTGCGATTTGTGTTACATGACCAAATGCCCGTACGTGCCGCCGCACGAATGGGCGGTGGATTTCCCCAAACTGATGCTCAGGGCCAAGGCGGTCGCTTTCCGCAAGGGCAAGGCGCGGCGGCGCGACAAATTTCTCGCCGCGACCGACGCGGTCGGCAAACTCGCCGGCATTCCGGTGGTCACCCGGGCGGTCAACGCCGCGCTGGCCTCGAAACCCGTGCGCGCGCAACTCGACCAGCGCCTCGGCATCCACGCCGAAGCCAACCTGCCGCGCTACGCGCCGCTGGGCGAGCGCCGGCGGCTGCGCCGCAGGCCGGCTCCGGCGGAGCCGGTTGCCGGCAAGCGCACCACCGGCAAAGTGGCTTTGTTCTCGACCTGCTTCAGCAACTACCACGCGCCGCGGGAGGCGGCCGACCTCGCAGCCGTGTTCGAGCACAACCGCATCGTGGTCGTGCCGGTGGCGGGGGAGAAATGCTGCGGGATGCCGAAATTGGAACTCGGCGACTTGGCCGCGGTCGAGAAGTTGAAACGCGCCAACGTTGGCTTGCTTGTCAAATTGCTCGACGACGGCTGCGACGTCGTCGCACCGTTGCCGTCGTGCGTATTGATGTTCCGGCAGGAGTTGCCGCTGATGTTTCCGCGCGACGCCGGCGTGCGGCGGCTGCAGCGGCACATTTTCGATCCCGCCGAATACCTGATGCTGCGTCACGGCGAAGGCCTGCTCGCCGCGGACTTCAAGCGCAGCCTCGGCAAAGTCGCGTATCACGCCGCCTGCCACGTGCGGGTGCAGAACGTCGGCCTGAAAACGCGTGAACTGCTGCAGTTGGTGCCCGGCACCGAGGTGACCGTGATCGAGCGCTGTTCCGGGCACGACGGCACCTACGCGGTCAAGTCCGAGTGCCGCGACGTGGCGCTCAGGCTCGCGCGTCCCGCGGCGCGCAAGGCCGACGAGTGCGAGCCCGACTACTTCACCGGCGACTGCACGCTCGCGCGGCGTCACATCGCGTCGCTGATGAAGTCGCCGCTGCGGGAAGGCACCGCGTCGGCGCACCCGATGGCGCTGCTTAAGACCGCTTACGGCATTTAGCGGAGGTCATCGTGAAGCCGTTGACGCGCGCAGACCTGTTGAGTCTGGAAGTTTACGAGGAGCAACGCGCGCAGTTCCGCCGGCGGGTGATCGAGCATAAGAGAAACCGCGTTGTCGCGCTGGGCGAGAACGTCGCTTTGTATTTCGAGGACCGCCTGACGATCCGCTACCAGATCCAGGAGATGCTGCGCGCCGAGAAGATCTTTCAGGCCGACGGCATCAACGAGGAACTCGCGACCTACAACCCGCTGATCCCCGACGGGTGCAACTGGAAAGCGACGATGATGATCGAATACGCCGACGTCGAGGCCCGCCGCGCGTGGCTGGCCGCACTGATCGGCATCGATCGGCTGACTTGGGTCAAAGTCGGTGACGGCGGCAAGGTCTTCGCGGTTTCCAACGAGGATCTCGAGCGCGAGACCGAGGACAAGACCTCGGCGGTGCATTTTCTGCGTTTCGAACTCACCGCGGCCGCGGCCGCGGCCGCGGCGGGAGGCGCCGCGCTTAGTGCCGGCTGCGACCACCCGCGTTACACGCGGGCGGTGACGCTTGCGGACCCGGTGCGTGAAGCGCTGGTGTCCGACCTGGCCGCCGGCTGAGACGGCCCGCTGCGCCGCCGCGCGGGCCGTCACTGCGGTGCGCGCGCGGGTTTGTCGTCGTAGTTGAGATTTTCCCGGTTGTTGTAAACCAGAAACGACTTGCCTTTGGCGCGCGCGATCATGGTCACGTTCAGGTCGCGCGCGAGTTCGAGTCCCATGTTGGTCACGCCCGAGCGCGACAGCAGCACCGGGATGCCCATGGACGCGGTTTTCATCACGATCTCCGAGGTCAGCCGCCCGGTGGTGTAGAAGATCTTGTCCGCGCCGTCGGTGTCTGCGAGCCACATCATGCCGGCGATCGCGTCGGCGGCGTTGTGGCGCCCGACGTCCTCGACGAACAACTCGATCTCGGCGCCGCGGCACAGCGCGCAGCCGTGGACCGCGCCCGCGGCTTTGTAGATCTCGTTGCGGCGGCTGATCTCGCGCAGCAGCGCGTAGATCACGGACTGGTGCACGGCGACGTCGGGCAGGCGGTTCTCGTAGAGTTTGTCGAGCGTGCAACTGAAGATCGTGCCTTGGCCGCAGCCGGTGGTGACGGTGCGCTTCGCCAGCCGCTCCTGCGCGATGCCGCGCCCGCCGCGGGTGACGATATCCGCTCTCTCGCGCTCCCAGTCCACCGTCACCGAGGCGACCTCAGCGAGGTTCTCGAGCAGACGCTGATTGCGCAGGTAGCCGAGCGCGAGTTCTTCGGGATACGTGCCGAGCGTCATCAGCGTCACCAGTTCCCGGCCGTCAACCAGCAGCGTCAGCGCCGACTCGCCCGCGATCCGCACCGCGCGCGAATCCCCGAACTGGTCGCCGGCGGTGACGCCGAAAGTCGGCGCCAGCCGGCGGCGGCTCATTTTCGGGGTGCGGCTCATGCGCCGGCGCGGCCGTTGTCCGCGTCCGCGCCGGCGTCCGTGCCGGGGCCGAGCGGCTTGAAGATCATCAGCAGCGACGGCAGCAGCGTCAGCGACGCGACCAGTGCGGCGAACATCGCGAGACCGGTCAGCAGGCCGAAGTAAACCGTCGGAATGAAGTTCGACAGCGACAGTATCGAGAAGCCGGCGATGATTGTGACCGAGGTGTAGTACATCGCCTTGCCGATGCTGCCGTGACAGCGCCGGATGGCATGCGTGTAATGCCGGTCGTGAACGAACTCGCGCTTGAAGCGGATGAGGTAGTGGATCGTGTTGTCCACCGCGATGCCGATGCTGATCGCCGCAATCGTGATCGTCATCATGTCGAGCGGGATGCCGCGCCAGCCCATGAAGCCGAGCACCAGGCTCGCGGCGAGCAGGTTCGGCACGATCGCGATCAAGGCGAGCGCGAGCGAGCGGAACAGCGCGATGAACATCAGCGTGATCGCGAGGAACACCATGCCCAGGGTCAGGATCTGCGACTCGTACAGGCTTTGCAGCAGGTTGTTGTACAGCACCAGCATGCCGGTCAGCCTGAAGCGGTCGTCGGCGTACCCCATGTTATCGCCGACGTCGGCCCGAATACGCGCGAGCAGTTGTTTGCGGCTTAACTTTTGATCCGAGTCTATGACGCGCATATTGAAGCGCAGTTGCCGGCCGTCTGCGGACAGGTAGGGGTCGAGCAGAATGTGCTTGATGTCCTGCGGCAGGAATTTTCGCAGGAAGCCGGTTTCGAAGTCGCCGAGAGGCCGGTCGTCGTTGAGGCTCTCGGCGAGGCGGATCAGCGTTGCCAGCGACAGCACTTTGCCGATTTCCGGCTGCGCCTCGAAGTAGTCGTGCAGGCGCTTGACCCGCTCGAGTTGGTGCGGCGTCAGCCAATACTCGCTGCGCTCTTCCCCGGTGCCTGCATCGGCGAAATAATCCCCGAGCAGATCGTCCTCCGCGCCTCGCGCCGGGGCCTCGCCGGCGGGCGCTTCCGGCGCGGCGTCAAGTATCAGGTCGAGCGGCGTGGTGCCGCCGAGGTTGCGGTCGATCGCGAGCATGCCTTTGTAAATTTCGGTGTTCTCCTTGAAGTAATCTATGAAGCGGTTTTCCACTTTGAGTTGCGCCGCGCCGAACGCCGCGGCCGCGGCCGCGGCCGCGGCCGCGAATACGATTGCGCGGTGATGCTTGCGGGTGAAGCGCGCGAGGCCCATGGTCAGCGCCGTGGTGAAGTCGTTTTCGATCCTGCTCGAGCCTTTGGGCAGGCTCATCAGGAACGCGGGGAACAGCGTGAACACGATGGCGAACGCGAGGGTGATCCCGACCGCCATGATCTGGCCGAAATCTATTACCGGGCGGATGCCGCTGACCAGCAGCGAAGCGAACGCGACGATCGTGGTCAGCGAGGTGTACAGGCAGGGTTCGAACATGAAGCGCACGGTTTGCCGCACCAGTGCCTGTTTGTCGGCGCCGGGGGTGCGCGCCAGAGTTTCACGGTAGCGCACGCTCAGATGGATTGTCATCGACATCGTGATCACCAGCAGCAGCGCGACGAAGTTGGCCGAGATGACGGTGACCGCCTGTTCGAGCAATCCGAGCAGCCCGATCATCGCCGCCGTTGCGAGCCCGGCGCACAGCATCGGCATCACGATCCAGCGCGGTTGGCGGAAAATTATCAGCAGCGTCAGTATCAGAAAGAACGTCACCGCCACGCCGAAGTTGACGAGGTCGCTTTGAATGAAGCCGATCATGTCGGCGGCGATCATCGGGATTCCGCCCAAAAACATGCCGGCTTCGGCACGGTGCCGGTCCATCACCGCCCGCACCGCGGCGATGCGCGCGCGCGCGCGGTCCGTGTGTTCGGCCTGATAAGCCTTGAAGGCGGCCGCGACCCGCGAAAGTTCACGCGCCGGCCCGTCGCCGAGTGGTCCGGCGCGCTTGAGTTCGCGCAGGCGCTCGCGCTGAGCCAGCAATTCCAGGTAGCGCGGGTCGGGCTTGAGATAGGCGAGCAGCGCGGTGGTGCGCCCGTCGCGGCTCAGCAGCAGTTCGCGGTACAGCGGGCTGTCGGTGAACTCGCGCTTGGCCAGTGGCAGGTCAACGCCCGGCGTTTCGAGTGTGCGCGGGGCGCCGGACAACTCCGACAGCGGGATGCGCGGGCTGTTCAGCAGCGGCACGTTGAGAATGCTGAGGGTGCGGGCGATGCCGTCGAGCGCGGCGAGGTCGTCCTGCAGCGCTTTGAGGTTTGACAATGCGTGCGGCGTGAACAACTCTTGCGGCGGGGTGTACGTGACGACCAGAAAGTCGTCGGAGCCGTACTTCGAACTGATGCCGCGGTAGTATTTGAGGTCGTCGTCGTTTTCGAGCACCAGCGAGTCGGCCGACGCGTCGAGTTTGAAACGCGGCGCGAAAGACGCCAGGCACGCGACGACGAGCGCGAGCCCGAGCAAAGACAATGCCGGGTGGTCGAGCACGGCGGAGTCGTACAATTGCCACAGCCGTTGTTTCATTTGCTGCCTCCGCAAAGCGGCACGGCGCGGGCGCCTGACAGACGGGCCGGCTCAGGCATCGGCGGCGTGCGCAACGGCCGTGACCGCCGCCTCCGGTCACGCCGCCGGGCGCTTTCCGGTTTCTCCGGGTTGCCGGGTTCACTCGGATTCATTTTCCTGCGCGTCCGCCGAGGGCAGCCTGGGGCTTATCTTCACCGCCTTGATTGCGTTCTGCCCGGTTTTGATGACTTCGAGCGGGTGCCCGTCGATCAAAACGCAGGTGCCGGTTTCGGGCATCGCTTCGAGATACTCGAGTACCACGCCGTTGATCGTTTTCGGGCCTTTTTCGTTCAGGCGCCAGCCGAGCACGCGGTTGAGTTCACGCACGTGGCAGCCGCCGTCGGCGATGACGCTGCCGTCGGCCTGGCGCTCGATCTCGAGATCGTAGGTCGCGGGGTCGCTGGTGAACTCCCCGACTATTTCCTCGAGCAGGTCTTCGAGCGTGATCAGCCCCTGGACGTCGCCGTATTCGTCAACCACCAGGCTCAGGCGGCGGCGGCGGTCCTTGAAGTCCATCAATGCGTGCAGCAGCGTCGAGTTCTCGGCGATATAGGAGGGGGCGCGCGCCGCTTTGATCAACGCCTCTTTGGTGATCAGGTCCGCGTGGATCATCGCCGGCACTTCGCGGACGTGAAGGATGCCCGCGATCTTGTTGACGTCGCCGTGGTACACCGGAATGCGCGTGTAGTTGGCGTTCGTCAGTTGCTTTTCGATCCCGTCGAGGTTGGCGTCAACGTCTATGCCGACGATTTCGTTGCGCGGGATCATAATGTCCTCGACCGTCTTGTTCTCGAGATCGAGGATGCCGAGCAGCATATCCTGGTATTGGCGGCTGATCCGCCGGCGCGAACTCGTGAGCACCGTGCGCAGTTCCTCCCGGCTCAGGGGATTGACGGTTTCGGTCGCGTGCGATACGCCGAACGCTTTGAGCAGCGTGTTCGCGAGCAGATTGATGAACCACACCAGCGGGTACAGCAAGATCATCAGCGGCGCGTAGATCAGCGCGGCGGGCATCGCGACGGCTTGGGGGTGCAGTGCGCTCAGCGTTTTCGGCGCGAGTTCGGCGAAGATCAGCAGTACGAAGGTCAGGATCCCGGTGGCGGCGGCGATGCCGGCGTCGCCGTACAGGCGGTAGCCGAGAAACGTCGCGAGTTGCGCGATCAGAACGTTGGTGAAGTTGTTGCCGAACAGGATCAGGCCGATCAGCCGGTCGGGCTTTTTGAGCAGTTGCATCACCCGGCGCGCGCGCTTGTCGCCCTGCCGCGCAAGGTGGGCGAGACGGTAGCGGTTGACGCTCATCAGCGCCGTTTCCGAACCGGAAAAAAAGGCCGACAGGACAAACAGGACGAACAGCAGCAAGGCCAGCGTGCCGGTTGAGATGCTTTCCAGGATCATGGTTGGTTAGCGGGATGAGGCCGATCACGGCGCCGCCGCGGATTTTCGCAGTTCAGGGGCGGTTTTTGCATGGGGGATTTGGCGCCGCGCCCCGGCCCGCCGTGTGCAAGCATGGCCGCGCCGACGCGCCCCGGCTGTTTATCAGCTTTCCGATCCGCGTAATGTTCGGAGCGGTCTTCACACGCGCTGCAGGACGTATTCGAGCACGAATTTGGAGCCGAAGTAGCCGATGATCAGCAGGCCGAGTCCGGCCAGCGTCAGTTGTACCGCGCGCTCGCCGCGCCAGCCGGCGAACAGATGCCCCGTCAGCAAGGTCGCGAACAGCAGCCACGCGGCGCCGCTCAGGAAGGTTTTGTGCGCGAGGTGCTGGGCGAACAGGTCGTGGTGGTAGAGCCAGCCGGTGGCGAGACTCAAGGTCAGCAGCGCGAGCCCGAGCGCCAGCAGGTGAAACAGAAACGATTCCATCGCGTCCAGCGGCGGCAGCAGCCGCAGCAAAGGCCCGGCGCGCCCGCGCAGTTCGCGGTTTTGGAAATGCAGCATCACGGCTTGCAGGCCGCCCAGCCCCAGCACGCTGTACGCGAGCAGCGAGGACAGGATGTGCACGCGGATGCCGGGCGTTGCAACGGTAATCACCTGGTGCTCGCCGAGGTTGCCGAGCGCGACCAGGACCGAGATGATCGGCAGCATCGGCAGAGCGAGCGCGGACAACGGCTTGCGCAGGCAGTTGAACAGCAGGATCGCGGCGAGCAGCGCTGCCGTGACCGAAGCGGCCTTGAACAACGCGAGGTTGAGGCCGGCGCCGGTGAAGACCAGGCCGACGAGGCCGGCGGCGTGGCTGATGAGCGCGGCGAACCACAGCAGCGCGGCGATAATGCCGACCGACATTGAGCCGCGTTTGAGCCGTCTCCCGAGCACGCCCGCCGCGGCAAAATACAGGGCGCAGGCGAGCAGGCTGAGCGTTGCAGGTGCCATAAGAACCGTAGGGTGTTATAGTCAGCAGTTAACCTTGCTTATTATACGACCCCCACGGAACCAGCCCAAAGAGAGAACAGATGGTAGTTATTCGCCTTTCAAGAAGGGGCGCGAAGCGGCGCTCATTTTACAGTATCGTTGTGACCGATTCGCGCAAGCCGCGTGACAGCGGCTTTATTGAGCGCGTCGGTTATTTTAACCCGATCGCGAAAGGGGGGGAGACGCGGCTGCACGTTGATAAAGACCGCGTTGACCATTGGCTGAGCCGGGGCGTCAAATTGTCGCAGCGGGTCGCCGCGCTGCTCAAGACATTCGATAAGGCGGCGGCCGCCTGAGTTTGCTTCCGGCGGTTGGCGTGAGCGGCCGGCACATTCCCATTGGCAAAGTCGCCGGCTTGTTCGGCGTCGCGGGCTGGGTCAAAGTCCGCTCCTACACGCGGCCGCGGCAAAACATCGTGCACTACCCGGCGTGGCGTCTGACGCCGGGCGCAGAGCCGTCGCACCCTCCGGCGGCATCTCCGCCGCTGGAGTCGGCGCGCACACACGGCGACGGCGTGATTGCAAAGTTCGCGGGCGTTGACGACCGCGCCGCCGCCGCCGCGCTGCTTGAACGCGAGATCACACTTGAGCGGACGCGGTTCGCGCCGCTGCCGGCGAGCGAATACTACTGGTTTGAGTTGATCGGGCTCGAGGTCGTCAACGCCGAAGGGCGGACGCTCGGCGTGGTCAGGCGTCTGCTTGAAACCGGAGCCAACGACGTGCTGGTGGTCGAGGGCGACCACGGGAGCCACTTGATACCGTACGTGGACGGCGACTACGTGCAAGCCGTTGACTTGGAGGAGATGCGAATGAAAGTTAATTGGAAGAGGGAGTGGCGGACGTGAGAATTGACGTTGTGACGGTGTTTCCGGAAATGATCGAGTCGTTCGTCCGCTACGGCGTGCTCGGGCGCGCGCTCGAAAAAAAACTGCTGACGGTCAAGACGTGGAACCCGCGCGATTTCACCCGCGACAATCACCGCACGGTGGACGACAAGCCGTACGGCGGCGGCCCCGGCATGTTGATGATGGCCGCGCCGCTGTGCAAGGCGCTGCGCGCGGCCAAGGAGCGGCAGCGCGGCGATTTCCGCACCATCTACCTGAGCCCGCAGGGGCGCCGACTCGACCAGGACGGCGTCAACCGCCTCGCGGCCGGGGACGGTCTGGTGCTGCTGTCGGGGCGCTACAAGGGGGTGGACGAGCGCGCGGTTGAACTCGAAGTGGACGAGGAATGGTCGCTCGGGGACTATGTAATCAGCGGCGGCGAACCCGCGGCGATGGTGCTGATAGACGCGATTGCGCGTCAGCGCGAAGGGGTGCTCGGCGACGAGGATTCGGCCAGGCTCGATTCCTTTATGACTGGACTTTTGGATTGCCCGCATTATACTCGTCCCGCCGCATACGAAGGCAAAGCCGTCCCCGAAGTTCTGCTCGAAGGAAATCACGACGTGATCAGGCGCTGGCGTCTGAAGCAATCGCTGGGCAGAACCCTGCAAAGGCGGGTTGATCTGCTGGCGGGGCGCGTTTTCACCACCGAGGAAAAAGCGCTTTTATCCGAATACGCGAAAGAGAACGGATTGGATTTTCCGTCAAGAATAGTGAGCGACAGCGATGACTGACGTCATATCACAGATCGAATCTGAAATGATGCGGAAAGAGATCCCCGAGTTTGCGCCGGGGGACACCGTAATCGTTCAGGTCAAAGTCAAAGAGGGCAACCGCGAGCGCTTGCAGGCGTTTGAAGGCAACGTTATCGCCAAGCGCAACCGGGGTTTTAATTCGTCTTTTACGGTCAGAAAGATCTCGTACGGGGTCGGGGTCGAGCGCGTGTTTCAGACCTACAGCCCGCTGATCGCCGGGATCAAGATCAAGCGCCGGGGCAAAGTGCGCAGAGCCAAACTGTACTATCTGCGCGGGCTCACCGGCAAAACCGCGCGCATCAAGGAAAAATTGGTTTCCGCGAAAGCGGGGGCGCGACCGAATTAAGCACCGGCGGGCGTGATTTATCCGCGCCGTTGCCGCAATGATATGCTGAACGCCGCTCAGCGGGCGTCGTATAGAGGTTATTACTCCAGCTTCCCAAGCTGGCAAGGGGGGTTCGATTCCCCTCGCCCGCTCCAACGCAAAAGACGTTTTTAAGTCCGTCGCGGCACCTTGACGTGGCTCAATCTCACGGACGGGCCGTCGTCCACCCGCCGCCATCGCGCTCCCGCTCAGTGCTGCGTCGCCCGGGCCGACGCGACCGGGGCGCCGCAGATAAACAGGCCTCGAAATAATAGACACGGCTGAGACATCGGTGCGCCTGCGCTGATGACCGGGACCGCCGCCGGAGAGTTCGATATTGGCGTGATATACTGAAAAAAATGCGTTGAGTGGATCTTGAACGGGGTGCAAACGATGAAGTGCGGGCAAATTCCGGCGGTGCTTTTCCTGGTCGGCGCGGCGGCGGCCATCGGGGCGGCGACCGAAGAAGCGCCGGTGCTTGCTCCGGGCTGGGGCGAACTTGAATACGAGTTGCCGCAGCCGGGGACTTACAACCTGCCGGTCATCCACACCGGCGGCGGCGGTGCAGTGCTCAAGTCCGACGGTGAAGCCGCGGACCTCCGCGACTTTCTGCGCGGCAAGATCACGGTGCTGAGCTTTATCTACACTTCCTGCGACGACGTCAACGGCTGCCCGCTCTCGATTTTCGTGCTGCACCGGCTGCAGGACCGCCTCAAGCACGAACCCGAAATCGCCGCGCGCTTGCGCCTGATCAGTTTCAGTTTTGATCCGGAGAAGGATACGCCGGAGGTGCTGAGCGAGTACGAAAAGGAACACGGCGGTTCACACGACGGCGGTGCGGAATGGATGTTTATGGTGACCGCGTCCGAGCGGGCGCTGGCGCCGGTGCTTAAATCATACAGCCAGTTCGTCATTCCCGAATTCGACGAAAGCAGCAAAAATACCGGGAAATTCTCTCACCTTCTGCGGGTTTTTCTGATAGACGGGCGGGGGCGGGTGCGCAACATCTACAGCCCGGATTTTCTGCATCCCGACATTTTGCTTGCGGACGTCAAAAGTCTGCTGCTCATGGATGACCAGGGTTGAACCACTTTCCCGGTTGCTTGCGCTGATCTCGCCGCGCCCGGCGGCGGCGGTCTTTCTCTTCGCGATTTTGCTTTGCTTCGGGCCGGGCGCCTTTGCGGACGCCGCGCCGCCGCGTTCCGGCGACGACCGGCGCGGCTACGAGTCCGGCGACTACGAAACCAAGACCAGAAGCCTGAACGAAAGGCGCGGCGACAAAGCCGACCTGCTCGCGGTCTTCCGGGCGCCGCCTTTGGGACTGCCCGCCCCGCCGCAGCCCGCGGACAACCCCGAGACCGGGGACGGCATTGAACTCGGGCGCAAATTGTTCTTCGACCGGCGCCTGTCGCTGAACAACACGATGTCGTGCGCAATCTGCCACGTGCCGGAGATGGGCTTCACCAACAACGAACTCAAGACGGCAATCGGCTTCGAAGGGCGCAGCGGCAGGCGCAACGCGCCGACGTTGCTCAACGTTGCGTATAAAGCCCGGCTGTTTCACGACGGGCGTGAATTCTCTTTGGAAAACCAGGTGTGGTCGCCGCTGCTCGCACGCAACGAAATGGCGAATCCGTCGGTCGGATACGTGCTCGAGAAGATCAACAAACTCGAGGATTACGCCGGCTTGTTTGAACGGGCTTTCGGCGAAGGGGCCTCGATTGAGACCGTCGGCAAGGCGTTTGCGCAGTATCAGCGGACGCTGCTCGCGGCGGACTCGCCGTTTGACCGCTGGCGCTATGCGGGCAAGGCCGACGCGCTGAGCGCCCGGCAAAAGCGCGGATTTAAGATTTTCACCGGCAAGGGCGGGTGCTCCGCGTGTCATCTGGCCGGGGAGAGTTCCGCGTTGTTCACCGACAACCGGTGGCACAACACCGGCATCGGCTACCGCGAGTCCATGCGCAAGGACACGCCGCGGACGCGCGTGCAGTTGGCCCCGGGCGTGTTCACCGAGGTTGACGGCGAAGCGGTGCGCGGGGTCACGCAGCAGCCGCGGCGCAACGACCTCGGTTTGTATGAGGTCACCCTCGACCCGGCTGACCGCTGGAAGTACGTGACGCCGACTTTGCGCAATGTCGAACTGACCGCGCCGTATATGCACAACGGCTCGTTGTTGACGCTCGACGAGGTGATCGAGTTCTACGACCGCGGCGGCGTCGCCAATCAAAACCTGAGCCCGCTGCTGCGCCCGCTCGGCCTGACCGCGGCGGAGAAGCGGGACCTGCGCGCGTTGCTTGCGGCGCTGAACGGGGCGAACGTCGCGGTTCTGGTCGCCGATGCTTTTGCGGCGCCGATCGGAGAGTGGGAGCACCCCCGGGAAGCGGAAGCGGAAGCGGAAGCGGGCGCCGCCGCACGCGGGCGCTAGCGGCGATGGATCAGGCGACTCTGACCGCGGCGGTGACGGCTTATCTCGCGCGGCACTTCGCGCAGGTTGCGGTCAAGGAAGTTGCGCCTTTCGACGGCGACGGTCGCGGCGCCGCTTTGCTGATAGAAGCCGACGGCGGTGAGTACCGGCTTAACGTGCTCGACGAAGTCGTTGCCGGCCTCGACCGCGACGGCGCGGTGGCGTTGCTCGAAGACAACCGCGTGGCTTCGGTGATGCGCGACCTCATCGGGTTTCCGGTCACGCTGACCGGTAGCGGCTGTATTTTCGGCGACCCTTAGAGATTGTTATTCGGGACTGCTATCCGGGACCGTTATTCGGAAGTCGTCGGGTCTATGACGGTTCTGACCCGGCTGATGCTGTTGGCCGGAAAGCCCCCCGCCTGCGCGTGCTGCCGGATCATCGCTTCGTTCGGTGCGATATAGACGCAGTAAACTTTGTCGTCGGTCACGTAGCTTTCCACCCACTGGATCTGCGGCCCCAGGTTCTTAAGCACGCTGCATGATTTTTGCGAGATGCCTTTCATCTCGGCGGCCGACAAGTTGCCGGCGCCCGGAATTTCTCTCTCGATGATGTATTTCGGCATGACACCCTCCCGGATCAATTGGAATTGACGGCGTGAAATATATAATGGCGCCGCCTGCTGTTCCGTCATTATATGTCCGAATATATCCGGCGGGCACCCGCTCCAAACGGTCTTTCAGCGCATGACAAAGTCTGCACAACGAATTTGCCGAGTACGGGCGCCGGCGCGCTTGCATCTCGGGTTCGCCGACCTGCACGGCGGTCTCGGGCGTAAATTCGGCGGCGTCGGCGTAGCCCTCGCCGAACCCTGCCTCGAACTGAGCGTGCGTCCGGCGCCGGCGTTGGAAGCGGTCGGTGCGGCGTGCGACCGCGCGCGCGCGGCGGGCGAGCGTTTTTTGCAAGCGCGAGCGGACGTGCGTGCGGCGCGTATCGAAGTGCGCCAAGCGATTCCCGAACACCGCGGTTTCGGTTCCGGGACGCAGTTGGCGCTGGCGGTCGCGCACGGACTCGCGCGGTTGAGCGGCGTGCGACCGTCGAGCCGCGAGATTATGCGCGTGATGGGGCGCGGGCGGCGTTCGGGCGTCGGCGTCGCCGCGTTCGAGCGCGGCGGCGTCGTCGTTGACGGCGGCAAAGGTGCCGGCGACGCGCCGCCGCCGTTGCTGGCCCGCTTTGCGTTGCCCGAGCCGTGGCGCGTGGTGCTCGTGACCGACGAAGCCGCCGTCGGCATGCACGGCGCGGTAGAGTCCGGCGCGTTTGACGATCTGCCGGGGTTTTCGTCGAGTTGCGCGGGCTATCTGAGCCGCGTGCTGCTGATGGAGTTGCTGCCGGGCGTCGCCGAGTCCGATTTTGCGGCGTTCGCCGACGCGACGATGCGGCTGCAAGACTGCGTCGGCGATTACTTCGCGGCGGCGCAGGGGGGGCGCTACGCGAGTTTGAAAGTCGGACGAGTGCTGGAATACCTGCGCGAGCGCGGCGTCAAGGGCATCGGGCAGAGTTCGTGGGGCCCGACGGGCTTCGTGTTCGCGCCCGACGCTGAACGTGCGCGAGAGTTGATCGCGATGGTCGGGCGGGCGTTTGCGGATGAGGCGGGCGTCGGGCTGTCGGTGACCCGCGCCGACAACCGCGGCGCCGACGTCGCGGAGCAAAGCGCCTGAACCGGGCCGCTGAATGAATTTATAATGCCCGGCCGCACCGGCGGCCTCGCCCGAGTGGTTGGAAACTTCCACGGCAATTTTAAGGAGCGACGATGGAAAAGCCTTTTATTCTGCATATGCTGACTTCGGAAAAAAATCTCAGCCCGTTTGACGTCAATATGGCGATTGACGCCGGTTGGGAACGCACGATCCCCTATACCGGCGTCGAGGCCGGCGAGATCCAAGCGCTGGTGCAGGACGCGATCTTTTCACGCGGGCCGAGCAGGATGAAACGCACCGGGCTGTTCATCGGCGGGCGCGATATGTTTGCGGCGCTCGAGATGCTGGAAGCGGCGCGCGCGTCCATGGTGCCGCCGTTTGAGATTTCGGTGTTTGCCGATCCCAGCGGCGCTTTTACGACGGCGGCGGGCATGATCGTCGCGGTCGAGAAACATCTGGCGAAAGCGCACCGGGCCGGTTTGCCGGGACAGAAGGTGCTGGTGATGGGCGGCACCGGCCCGGTCGGCACGGCGGTCGCGGTGCTCGCCGCGAACGCGGGCGCCGAAGTGTTCCTGTTGAGCCGCAAGATGGCCAGGGCGCAGGCCGCGGTTGACCGCTGCGCTGCGCTGCTCAGCGCGGGCGGGACGATCTACGCCGGCGACAACGACACCAAAGCGCGTGAATTGCCCGGCGCCGCCGTCGCGCTCGCGGTCGCCGCGGCGGGCGTTCAAGTGATGAGCGAGGACGAGGTCAAGGCCGCGGCCGGACTCAAGGCCGCCGCCGACGTCAACGCGGTGCCGCCGCCGGGCATCGTCGGGGTTGAGGCGCAGCACGACGGGGTCGCCAACGCGTACTCCTCGTCGGGTGCCGTCAGCATCGGCGCGTTGGCGATCGGCAACATCAAGTATCAATCGCAGCACCGGCTGCTGAAGAAAATGCGCGCCGCCGGCAAGCCGCTGTATCTGCATTTTGAGCACGCCTGCGACGCCGCGCGCGAGTACATAAAAGAGCATGGCGAATGACTCCCCGGGCGGGGCGCCCGAACTTTTGATCATTGCCGCGAGCGCGCGTTTTCTCGCCGCCGCCGCGGCCGCCGCCGGCCGCGCGTTCAGCGCGATTGACTGTTTCACCGACGTCGAGGTGAGATCGCTCGCACGCCGCGCCGTGCGCGTGCCGTTCGCCGCGGCCGCCGCGAACGGTCCGGATTGCGCCGCCGCGCGTGCGGCTTGCGCCCGTCTGCTCGGGCAGCGGCGGTTCGAAGGCGTCGTCGTCGGGCCGGGACTCGACGCGTGCCCGGAACTGATCGCATGGCTGTCCGCGCGGTTGCCGGTTTACGCCAACGCCGCCGAAGTCTTTGCGCTGTGCCGCGACCGCCGCCGCTTCACCGAGCGCCTGCGTCGTCTCGATATTCCTCATCCGCCCGAAGGCGCCGCTGCGCCGGCGCCGGCATTGGCAAAACTCGCGGGTGCGAGCGGCGGGGCGCACGTTCGTTTCACCCCGGCGCGGGCCGCGGCTTGCCGGCGGTCTTATCGGCAGTCTTATCAGCCCGGGACCGCGGTATCGCACTTGTTCATTGCAGGCACCGCCGTCGCGAGCGTCGGCTGGAACACGCAGTGGCAGTCGCACCACGGCGAGGGGCCGGCGTTCTGCTACGGCGGCGCGATCAACCGCAGCCCGCTCACCGCCGCGCAGCGTGCGCAAACCGAAGACTACGCCGCACGCCTTGCGCGGGAGTTTTCGCTGGTCGGCGTCAATAGCGCCGATTACGTGGTTTGCGGCGATGAGTTGTTTCTGCTCGAACTCAACCCGCGCGTGAGCGCGACGATGCAGTTGCACGATGACCCGGCGGGCGTTTTGTTCACGGCGCACCTCGACGCGTGCCGTTCGCCCTCTTTGGCACCGTCGCGGCCCGAGCCGCAGGCGCCGCGGGCGCACGCCGTGATGTACGCATCGCGCCCGCTCACGATTTCGCGCGGTTTCGCATGGCCCGCCGGCGCGCGCGATCTGCCCGCCAACGTTGACCGCCCGCGCGCATGGGCGCCGGGCGAGCCGGTGTGTACGCTGACGGCGCACGCGCGGACCGCGGCGGAAACGCTCAGGCGCGTGCAACATTCGATCCGCTCGCTGAACGCGCAATTCACCCGGCGGCGTGCGGCGCCCGGGGAGCGCTCCGTGATGCGCCCCATTGCACCGGCGATCAACGACGGAGCGGGGGCATGAGCACGGGATCCAACTACTTATTCCCCGAAGTCAGCGTCAACCGCGGCGCGATGGAGTTGGTCAAGACTTTGCATGACAACCGGGCGGCGTTGCGCTTGCAGTCATCGCGCTCGTCCGGCGGCGCGTTGTTGATCGATGCGGGCATCAACGCGCCGGGCGGGCTTGAAGCGGGGCGCCTGATCGCCGAGATCTGTCTCGGCGGGCTCGGTCGAGTGTCGCTGACGCACCTCGGCGTCGCGCCCGGCTGGCCTTTGAGCCTGCACGTCCATTCGTCCAATCCGGTGCTCGCCTGCCTCGGCTCGCAGTACGCCGGGTGGAGTCTGTCGCACGGCGCAGGCAAAGGCGCTTTTCACGCGCTGGGTTCGGGGCCGGGGCGCGCGCTCGCGTGCAAGGAGCCTTTGTTCGAGGAACTCAAGTACCAAGATCACGCCGACGACTGCGTGCTGGTGCTCGAAGTCGATCGGCCGCCGCCGGATCAGGTGCTCGCGTATATCGCCGAGTCCGCGGGCCTCGCGCCCGACCGCGTCACGGTGATTATGACGCCGACGCACAGCCTCGCGGGTGCGACCCAGGTGGTCGCGCGCGTACTCGAGGTCGCGCTGCACAAGGCGCACGAACTCGGGTTTGCATTGGCAACCATCGTAGATGGCGCGGGCAGCGCACCGCTCGCGCCGCCGGCCGGTGATTTCATCGAAGCGATGGGGCGCACCAACGACGCAATCCTGTTCGCGGGGCAAGTGCAGTTGTTCGTCGAAGGCGCGGCCGACGACGCGCGCGACCTCGCCGAGCGCCTTCCGAGCGGCACGTCGAAAGATTACGGCAGGCCGTTCGCCCGGGTGTTCCAGGACTACGGCTGTGACTTCTTCAAGATTGACCCGCTGCTGTTCAGTCCGGCCAAGGTCGCGGTGACGCATTTACCGAGCGGACGCACTTTCCACGCCGGCGGGATCGCGCTCGACCTGCTCGCGCAGTCGTTTTCAAAAGAAAAATAGAGCCGCGGATGGACACCAATGAACACGGATGAAGACAAAGGACAAGAGTTGCACGATGATCAACGCGGCAACGGCGGTGCACGGCGAGCACGACCGCAATTCTCAGCGGTGTCAATGCACAATCCGCCTTTGATCCGTGCAAGCCTGCGTCATTCGCGGCGAGTGGCGGCGTTATCAACGCGGCGATGGTCGTGCGCGGCGAGCACAACCGCAACTCTCAGCGGTGTCAATGCACAATCCGCCTTTGATCCGTGCAAACCTGCGTCATTCGCGGCGAGTGGCGGCGTTATCAACGCGGCGATGGTCGTGCGCGGCGAGCACAACCGCAATTCTCAGCGGCGTCAATGCACAATCCGCCTTTGATCCGTGCAAGCCTGCGTCATTCGCGGCGAGTGGCGGCGTTATCAGCGCGGCGATGGCGGTGCACGGCGAGCACGACCGCAATTCTCAGCGGCGTCAATGCACAACCCGTCTTTGGTCCATGCAAATCCGCGTAATCCACGGCGAGCCGCGCCGTTGTCAAACCCATGCAAACCCGCGCAATCCGCGGACGCGATAGAGCATCGGAGGCGGGTTTGAAGATCGCCGTGGTCGCGGACAGTGTTGGTTGGCACACTTCCAAAGTGGTCGAGGCGTTTACGCGCAGCGGCTGCGAGGTGTGCGTCGCGGCGCTGACCGACTGCGAATTTTCGACGCGCGCCGACCCCGCTAGTTGGCTGATCCCCGGCTTCGACGGCGCAATTCCCGACGGCGTGTTCGTGCGCGGCGTTCCCGGCGGCACGCTTGAGCAGGTTGTGTTCTATCTCGACGTGCTGCACGCGATGGAGCACCTCGGCGTGCCGGTCTATAACGACGCGCGCGCGATCGAGCGCAGCGTGGACAAGGTGATGACGAGTTTTCTGCTCAAGCGCGCCGGTGTGCCGGCGCCGCACACTTGCGCGGGCGGTGACCGCGACCGCGCGCTGCAAGCCCTCGACGCGGCGGTGCGCGCCGGACGGCGCCTGGTCGTCAAGCCGGTTTTCGGCTCCCAGGGCAAGGGTCTGCAACTGGCCGCGCCCGGCGCGCCTTTGCCTGAGTTGTCCGAGGGCGGTATTTATTACCTGCAGGACTTTATAGACGGCGGCGGCGGCGTGTGGCACGACTGGCGGCTGCTCGTTGTCGGCGGGCGCACGGTTGCGGCGATGGAGCGTATCGGGCGGCATTGGATCAACAACGTCGCGCAAGGCAGCGAGTGCCGCGCAGTTGAGCCCGGCGCGGCGATGCGGCAACTTGCGGTCGCCGCGGTCGCCGCGGTCGGCATGGCTTACGCCGGTGTCGATCTGATGCAAGACGCCGCCGGCGCTTTGTGGGTGACCGAAGTCAACAGCATTCCCGCGTGGAAAGGATTGCAGGGCGTCACCGACGCCGATATCGCGCAAATGCTGGTCGGCGACTTTCTGCGCCGCCGCGACGCCGGCGCCGCGCAAGCGCCGCAGTGACGGCCCGGTGCAAAGTGGCGCCTGCCGCTGTGCAGGCGCTGTTCGTTGAGGCCTGCGAGACCGACGTGCGCGCGCTCAAGCCGGGCAACGTCGGTCTGCACGGTGCGGCGTACGGAATGTGTGCCGACGATTTCATCCGCAGCGCGCGCGTCTGCGCGCCTGCAATCTGCCGCCGCGGCGCGACGCTGGGCGAGCGCATCTTCGACGCGGTGACGGCGACGCGCACGGTGGTTGACTGCAATACCAACCTCGGCATCGTTTTGCTGTGCGCGCCGTTGATACACGCGGCGCTCGCCGCGGCGCCGGCAGGCGGCGGAGATCTTCGGCGCGCGGTGGCGGCCGTGCTCGAGCGCACGACGGTCGCCGATGCGGTGCTTGCGTACCGCGCGATCCGCACGGCGCGGGCGGGCGGCATGGGCAAGGTGGGCGAAGCCGACCTCGCGGCTGAGCCCGCGGTCAGTCTGCGCGGTGCGATGGCGCTGGCGCGCGAGCGCGACTTGATCGCGGCGCAATACGCCGACGGCTACCGCCTTGTATTCGATGAAGCCGTGCCGTGCCTGCTTGAGTTTCAGGCGAGATGGGGGTATAGTGATTGGTCTGCCGCCGGTGTTTATCTGACACTGCTCGGCAGGTATCCGGACAGCCTGATCACTCGCAAACACGGTGCCGACGAAGCGCGAAAAGTCAGCGCGGAGGCGGCGTCATTGTCCGAGTCTTTTGCCGGCGCCGACGAGCCCGAACGGTTCAAGCCGCAGTTGCTTGAGTTTGACCGGCGCTTGAAAGGAAACGGCGTCAACCCAGGGACAACGGCTGATCTGGTCGTAGCCGGCCTTGTGGTCGCCGGTTTGAGGGCCTTGCATCGGGCGGGAGGGAAACCGCTGCCGGAAAAGGATGTTTGAGCGAGGCCCGGTTTGTTAACAAACAGATACAACTCTTAAGGAGAAAATGATGGCAATAGACAAAGTAATGGTGGGGGAGGCCCTGGTCAATGACAACGACCCGTCCGGAACGATGGCGGAAATCGCTCACATTGACCTGTTGCTCGGTCCGCGCGGTTCCGCCGTCGAGACCGCTTTTTGCAACGGCCTCGTCAACAACAAGGACGGTTTCACTTCCCTGCTGGCCGTGATCGCGCCGAACCTGCAGTGCAAGCCCAACACGATGATGTTCAATAAAGTGACCATCAAGGGTGCGAAGCAGGCGGTTCAGATGTTCGGCCCGGCGCAGAGGGCAGTCGCCATGGCGGTGCAGGACAGCGTCGCCGAAGGCGTCATTTCCCAGCACGAAGCCAATGACCTGTACGTCTGCGTCGGCGTGTTCATCCATTGGGAAGCCGACAGCAACGAAGCCATTTACGAAAACAACTACAAGGCGACGAAGATGGCGCTCAAGAACGCCGTTGACGGTGTGCCGACGGCGGCCGATGCCATCGCAAGAAAAGACAGCGAGGAGCATCCGTTCAAGGGATTCTGACTTTTCCTTTGCCACCGTATGCAAAGCCCCGGCATTGTTTTTGCCGGGGTTTTTTTTGAGGCGGCGTTTTACGGCGCGGTATAATGCGGCGTCAAATGATCTTCCGGGGTGACGCGATGAACAAGTGCCTGGAATGTAACGCCGAGCCGGCGCGGCTTGATAACGAACACCTCGCCGCGTGCTGCGGCCTGACGTTGCAGGAATACGCAATCCGCCACGGCCTGCCGCTGGATATCGTGGTGCCGCGGGCTTTGCTCGATCACGAATCGCCGTTGTCGGATTACCCGAAACGCGCGGTGCGGGTGCCGCGCAAGGCGCAGGTCGTGCTCGCGGCGGTGCGCGCGGTCGGAATGTTCGAGGAGCGGCGCCGATGGTGCGTGATCCCGGGCGAGATCCGGCGCTTGGATCAATTGCTGTCGCTGGCGCAGTCTCTTCAGGACTACGGGTTCCGCTTTCGGCAAAGTTACCGGTTCGACCCGCGCGCGCACCGCGTTACGGCGTCAAACCGGTTGCAGGCGCCGCGGGATAACCTGGCCGGCACCGTTCCGGTCGCGCTCGCACAGTTGTCGGCGTCGGAGTTTCTGCTGTTCGCGGCGGTCGCGGTCGCGCTGCGCTCGGACTTGTACGGCGGCTATGTTTTTTTACACCTCGCGGACCGCACTGCGGCGGGCGCGTTCACGCAGCGGCTCAAAGCCGAACTCGGCGTCACTATGAAAGCGCTGGCGCCGGTTGCGGGCGAGGGCGCGTATCTGCGCACGCTGACGTCGGCGGACGCGCGCACGCTGCTCGGTGCGCTGCGCCCGCAGTTGTCGCAGATCCCGTGCACGCACGAGCGTTTCTACGCGGACGGCCCCGAGGCGTCGCCGCAAGCGCTGGTGGCGAAAGAATTGGTGTTTGACTCGGCGCATTTCATTACCGACCATCCCGACAAGTGCGCGAACCTGCACGGCGGGCGCTACAACCTCGTGGTCAAAGTCAAAGACCGCATAGATCCCTACACCGGCTTCGTGGTGGATTACGGCTACTTGAAAGCGGTCGTGCAGCGCGAGGTTATCGAGAAATTCGACCACCGGCATCTGAACCTGTCCGACGCCGGCCTCGGGTGGCGGTCAAGCACCGAATTAATCAACCTGCTGATCTGGCGGCGCCTGATCGAATATCTGCCGAATCTGCACGAGTTGCAGACTTATGAAACAACGCAGTCTTACTGCTGCTTCCAAGGGCCTGCGCTCGACGAGATGCACGAATTCGGGCGCCTGAACGGCTCGCATTTTGAGTCGGCGGCGCTCGGACGCTCGACCCTGCGCCGGCTGCTGTCCGCAGAGCGTCTTGCGCCGCATCTGACGATCGTCGGCGAAGAATGAGTCGGCTCGTCCGGCGCGCAGGCCGAGGCTTCGCGGGATGGATGGGGCATCCGCCGGCCGGGTCGGGATCCCCCGACACGCGCCGCACGGCGCGGGTTGCGCACGCCGCCGCCGGTGTTATCCGTTGCGGGTCGGGCTATTCAGACAGACGGTTCATCTGCTTTCGGGATGACGCCTGCGTACAGTGCGTTTGCGACGAGTGCGGCGTCGGCGCCGGCGCGTTCGAGTTGTGCGAGGCTGTTTTCGTCGCGCACGCCGCCGCCGGTGTTATCGGTGCGGGTCGGGCTAATCAGACAGACGGTTCATCTGCTTTCGGGATGACGCCCGCGTACAGTGCGTTCGCGACGAGTGCGGCGTCGGCGCCGGCGCGTTCGAGTTGTGCGAGGTCGTTTTCGTCGCGCACGCCGCCGCCCGCGATGAGGCGCCGACCGGCGCACTTTTCCCGCAATGCCGATACGGCGGCCAGGTCGGGACCGGCGGCCGTCCCGACGGCGAACAGCGACAATGCGATCACCGTGTCCGGCCAGTCTTCGGTGCGTTCGAGCAAGGCGGCGTCGCCGAGCAGGCCGCCGGCGTCGAAATCGAGCGACAGGATGAAATGCTCCCGCGCTGAGCGCAACGCGCCCGGCAGTTGCGCGTCGGCCAGGGTTTCGGTCGCTGTGATCACGGTCGCCGCCGGATGAGCGCGGCGCAGCCGCTCAAAGTCAACTCGATCCCTGACGCCGCAGTCGAGCCATAAGTCGAGAGCGGGAAACTCACGGGCGATCTTGCGTATCTGCGCTGCGTTGTCGCCGCCGCCGGTGATCGCGTCGAGGTCGGCGATGTAAAATGCCGGACGCTCAAGCCGCTCGAGCAGCCGCCGCACGACGTCGGCGGGTTCGGCCGACGGAAAGCGCGCGTTGCCGAGCGGCCGATATGAGCGCCGGTCACCGCCCGCGGCGCGCACGACGCGGCCGCCTTGCAGATCCAGCGCGGGAATAATTTGCAACGTTTGACTGCCGGGGTTTCGTTTGAACGTTTTGATCGTCGAGTATTTTACCGGCGGCGGCCTGTGCGGGGGGAACTCGCACGCCGGCCCGAGCGGGGAACTGCGCCGGGAAGGGGATCTGATGCTGCACGCGCTTGCGCGCGATCTCGGTGAAATCGCCGGCGTGCGCCTGACGACGACGCGCGACCGGCGTCTGCCGCCGCCGGACGTTGCCGGCGTTGTGGCGGTGCGGGCTATCCGCGAAGACGAATCCTGGGAGCCGCGTTTGCGTGAACTGCTCGATGAAGCCGATGCGCTGTGGCCGATCGCGCCCGAGACCGGCGGCGCGCTGGCGGAGTTGTGCGAATTGTGCGAACGCAGCGGGCGGTTGCTGCTGAACAGCTCCGCCGCCGCCGTGCGTTGCGCCGCGAGCAAACGCCTGACCGCGCGCGCGCTCACACAAGCGGGCCTGCCGTGCGTCGAGACTTGGGACGCCGCCGACGCCTGGGCCGACCGGGTGAGAGAGGACGCGATGGTCGTGCTCAAGCCCGACGACGGCGTTGGTTGCGAGAATATGCGCGTCGTTGCTGCGGCGCGTGCGTCCGCGCTGAGCGGTGACGGCGACGTGGTGCAGCCGCACGTCGCGGGCGAAGCCGCGAGCCTGAGCGTTCTGTACGGCGGCGGCGAGCACCGGCTCGCCGGCGTGAACGCACAGGAGATCGAGCGCCGCGGCGACAAACTTTCGCTCACCGCCTGCGTCGTGAACGGGCTGCGGCGCCGGGCGTATGATTTCGACGCGATGGCGAAACGGATCGGACAGGCGATTCCCGGTCTGGCGGGTTACGTCGGCGTTGACTGCGTCGTGCACGGTGGCGGCGTTTGCATTATCGAGGTCAACCCGAGGCTGACGACGTCGTACGTCGGCCTGCGCCGCTCGCTCGGCGTCAATCCCGCCGCCTGCGTGATTTCCCTGTTGACGCGCTCGTCGGCGCCGCGCTTCGATCTCGAGTCCGCAACCGCAGTCAGGGTGGCGCCGTGAAGGGCGATTGCGTCGGTTGGGACGTCGGCGGCGCGCACCTGAAAGCGGCGCGGCTCAGCGCCGGCGCGTTGTCCGCGGTGGTGCAGGTGCCGTGTCCTTTGTGGCGGGGGGTCGAGGCGCTCGACGCAGCGTGGCGGCGGAGCGAAGCCGCGCTGGGGGCGGCTCCGCACGCAGCGCACGCGGTTGCGATGACGGGTGAGTTGGCCGACTGCTTCGCGAGCCGCAAAGAAGGCGTTGCAAAGATCCTGACCGCGGTATCGCGGTCTCTTCAAAGACCTTTCAAGGTCTATGCGGGGAGTTTGAATTTCCTCGACGCCGCCGCTGCCGTGCGCTGCGCCGAGCAGACCGCATCGGCCAACTGGCACGCGACCGCGGCCTGCCTCGGCAAATTGCTCGGCGCCGGGGTGCTCGTGGATATCGGCAGCACCACGACCGACGTCGTGCCGTTCACGTCGGCGGGGGCGGCGGCGTCGGCCTGCCGCGACCACGAGCGCCTGCGCGCGGGTGAACTCGTCTATACCGGCGTTGTGCGCACGCCGGTGATGGCGCTGGCCGACGTGGTGCGGTGCGGTGGCGAATCCCTGCCCG
Organism: Candidatus Oxydemutatoraceae bacterium; assembly: GCA_965211995.1. GTDB lineage: Bacteria > Pseudomonadota > Gammaproteobacteria > Poriferisulfidales > Oxydemutatoraceae > CAYFZO01. The sequence continues at coordinate 951,394 of OZ243040.1, read as the reverse complement.
TCGTCGCCGAGTTGTTCGCGACGACCGCCGACGTGTATCGCGTGCTCGGTCGCCTCGCCGAGGACGCCGACCAGTATCCCGCCTGCGACGGCGCCGCCAAGACGCCGGCGGCGAGCGCGCGGCGGCTGGCGCGAATGTTCGGCTGCGACGCCGCCGCCGGCGACGACTGGAGAGCGCCTGCGCGTGCGCTCGCCGACTGTCAGATGCGCAAGATCGAAACCGCGTATCGCACGGTGCGCCGCACCGGCCGCGTTGACGCCGCCGCGCCGGTCGTCGGCGCCGGGGCGGGGCGGTTTCTGGCGCGGGAATTGGCGCACCGCGCCGGTCATGTCTATATTGATTTCGCCGACTTGTTCGACGCGGCACCCGCCGGCGGCGCACGGCTTGCGGGTGATTGCGCGAGCGCCGTCAGTTTGGCTGCGCTGATGCACCGGGCGCGCTGAGATGGACCGCCTGTTCATTCAATCGCTGCCTTACGCGCCGGACAGCGCCGAGTTGTTCAACCGCATCGCCGGTTTGCAGGGCGCCGTGTTTCTCGACAGCGGCCGGCCCCGCAGCGCACGCGGCCGCTTCGACGTGCTCGCGGCGCTGCCGCGGACGTGGATCAGCAGCCGCGGCGGCGTCACCGAAGTGCGCGGTGCGGGGGAAGTGCGGGTTTACGAAGACCTGGATCCGTTTGCGGTCGTGCGCGGCTGCCTCGAGCCGCTCGAAATGTTCGAGGCCTACCCGTTTCTGACCGGTGCGATCGGCTATTTTGCGTACGATCTCGGGCGGCGGCTCGAAACGCTGCCCGAGATCGCCGCAGACGAAGAGCGGCTGCCCGAATTGATGCTCGGCATCTACGACTGGGCGGTGGTGGTGGACCACGACGCGCGTCAAACTGCGCTGCTGGGTTTGCGCGGCGTGCAGTTGGACGACAATACGTTCGAGGGCGTGCGCGCGATGCTTGAGGGGGGAGGCGGCGGGCGCACCGCGCGCTCTTTCACCACGCGCGACGCCGTGCGCGCCAACATGAGCAAGCGCGAATACCTCGAGAAGTTTGAGCGCATCCAGCGCTACATTCGCGACGGCGACTGCTACCAGGTCAATTTCGCCCAGAAGTTCTCGGTCGCGGTCGCAGGCGATCTGTGGAGCGCCTACCGCCGCCTGCGCGCGATCAACCCCGCGCCTTTTTCGGCCTATCTCGATTTCGGCGACTTTCAAGTGCTGAGTTTCTCGCCCGAGCGTTTTTTGCACGCGCGTGCGGGGCACGTCGAAAGCAAGCCGATCAAGGGCACGCGCCCGCGGCGTGCGGATCCGGATGACGATCTCGCCGAGATCGAAGCGTTGAGCAACAGCGCCAAGGACCGCGCTGAAAACCTGATGATCGTGGATCTGCTGCGCAACGATCTGAGCAAGAACTGCCGCCCGGGCTCGATCAAGGTCAGCCACCTGTTCGATATCGAGAGTTTCGCCAACGTGCACCATCTGGTGAGTACCGTCGAAGGCGATCTTGAAGAAGGCAAAGATGCGTTTGACCTGCTCACAGGGTGTTTCCCGGGCGGTTCGATCACGGGCGCGCCCAAACTGCGCGCGATGGAGATCATCGAGGAACTCGAACCCCACAGGCGCGGCGTGTACTGCGGCGCAATCGGCTATATCAGCCGCCACGGCGACATGGATCTGAATATCGCAATTCGCACGGCGGTGCACCGCGCCGGTCGTCTGTCGTTTTTTGCGGGCGGCGGCCTGGTCGCCGATTCCGACGGGGAAAGCGAGTACCAGGAGAGCATGGACAAGGTCTCGCCGATGTTCGATCTGTTCGGTGCGGCCCCGCGCGAAACGGACTCCGGATGAAACGGTCGGCCAAGGCGGAAAGTTTGGCGGGTGATGTTTCGAGTCGGATGTGGCCTTACCCCATTTTAACGGACACCGGTTTAGACTGAGGCCTCCTGCTGTTCATACACGGCGGGCGGCGTGTAATTGACGGCGGAATGCCGGCGCCGCTGATTATAAAAGACCTCGATCTACTCGAACACCGAAGTCCTTGCCTGCTCGCGGGTTGCATAGCGCTCGGGGTGCACCAGCTCCCGCTTCAGGGTGGCGAAGAAGCTCTCCATCACCGCATTGTCGTAGCAGTTGCCGCGGCGCGACATCGAACAGGTGATGCCGTTGGACTCAAGCAGCCGCCGATAGTCGTGCGAGGCCTACTGACTGCCGCGGTCGGAGTGCGGCAGCAGTCCCTCGACTTTGCCGCGCCGCCACAGCGCCATCCTCAAGGCCTCGCCCGTCAGTTGCCGCGTCATGCGCTTCGCCATCGCCCGGGCCCCACCACTGCCCGTGAATACAACTCGAGCACCACGGCCAGATACAGCCAGCCTTCGGCGGTTTTCAGCTAAGTGATGTCCGACACCCAACGCTGATTGGGCGCGGCGACGGTGAACCGTCGGGCGAGGAGATTCCCGGCCACCGGAAACTGAGGTCCGGAGTCGGTAGTGGTCTTGAATCTGCGCACGGGCCTGGCCTGTATGCCGTTGATCCGCATTGGGCCACGCGGTGTCTGCCGCAATACTCCCCGTCAGCCCGCAAATCCGCATGAATGCGCGGTGCGCCGCAGGTCTTGCGACTGGCTTGGTGGAACGCACGTATCTTGACCGGCAGGCGGTGATTTTCACACGTGCGCCGGCTCGGTCGGCGCAGGCGCCAGTCGTAGTAGCCGCTGCGTGAAACGTGCAGCATCCGACACCACATGACCACCGGATAAAACGCTTTCTCCGCATGGATGAAACGGTATCTTACGACCGTTCCCTTGCGCAGAAGGCCGTCGCTTTTTTTAGGATTTCACGCTCCATTCTCAAGCGCTCATTATCCTTGCGCAGTTGCCGGTTTGCCTCCTGAACGGAAAAGGAAATCCGGGGGGTGCCGCAGCCTTGCGACTGCTTGGTAGTAAGGCGCAGCAAACTCCTCAAGCCAAAATGGAAACCTGGGGGTTGCCGCAGCCCTGCGACTGCTTGAGCCGGCGGCTCAGAGAAGTCTGTGAGATTCCCGGTTCCCGGGCAATCTGACTGGCGCTTCTGCCGCTGCGGCGCACCCGTTCGACGGCTTCGTGCTTGAATTCAAGGTTGAATTTTCTTCGGTTTTTCATCAGACACCTCCTAATGGTGTGTATTATGCTTAAAAAGTGTCTGAAAAATCAGGGCAAGGCCAGTGGATTACGATGTCTTTCTGTTGGGGGTTAAGATCAACCTTTAGCAAAAGCACAAAACTTCTCGCAGTTAAACCTTGCACCGGGCAATTCCAAAACCCTCGAGCGGCCTCAAATGAAATGGATCGTCAAGATCGGCGGCGGCCTGCATGGTTCGCCGCGGCTCAAGCGGGTCGTGCGGCGCTTGAGTGATTTTAATTCGCCCGCGTTGGTGGTGCCCGGCGGCGGGCCGTTTGCCGATCAGGTGCGCGCGTCGCAGCAAAGGTGGGGGTTTGACGATCGTTGCGCACATTCAATGGCGTTGTTGGGGATGCGCCAGTACGGTTATCTGCTCGCGGCGCTCGGCGGCTTCGAGGCGAGTGCGCGGATTGCGTTGCCGGAGGAGGGCGCATCGCGGGTGTGGTTGCCGGACGAGGCTGCGCTCGCCGGGCGGGTGACGGCGAGTTGGGAGGTGACGTCCGACTCGGTTGCGGCGTGGCTCGCCGGCGAGGTCGGCGCCGATTGGCTGGTGCTGGTCAAACCCGTACCGTTCACCCCCTCAAAAGCACCGCTCAAACTGGTTGACCCGGCTTTTGTAAAAACGCTCAAAGCCGCCGGCGGCTTGCGTTGCGCGCTGGTCGGCGCCGAGCAATGGTTGACCGAAGATTTTTCCCGCACCGCTTATCGCTTCGCGCTCGGCTAGGCCGTTTACGCGGGCGTGCCTTGTGCTAGTCTTTGTCAATATGAGTGTTTTAGGTCATCTATTGCAAAAGCGCGGACGCACGCCGCCGGGCGCAACGGCCGCGGGCCTGTTGCTGCTGTTGTTGGCGGGGCCGGCGTCGGCGCAAGAGCTCGCCGTCAACTTTCCGGCGCCGGGCGATCTCCTGATTACCGGGCAGTCCACGTCTCTGTCGGTGACGGTGCCGACCTCGCAAGTGTTGACGTATGAGGAAGCGACGCTGGAAGTGCGCATTACATTCGTTATTGCCGCCGACGAAGAAGAGCGCGAAACGTTCCGACAGTCGGGGATGACCGTCGAATTTCCGAGTGCGTTCACTGCCGACGGCGGCGTTGAGGTGCGCGATCAGGACGGCGGGACGCGGACCGTCTTCGGAGACGCCGCAACCGGCGAGATCCGGCTCGGCAGCCGCGACAACCCCGTGATCGGCACCGTAGCGCCGACGCCGGACGAGGATTCAACGTTCAGCCTGACGGTGACTTTCTCCGCCGAACCGGGTGAGGGGATGACGAGTATCGCGGTGCCGACAGCGGCGGACGTATCGGCGGTCATCGCGGCGATGCAAATCGCCGTACCGGCGGACACGGATTTTACGGGCGATTTCCTGCTGAGGGTGAGACTGACGCCGGAACAAGGCGAGGACGAGAGCACGACGGCTATTCTAAGAGTCGAACCGCCATTGCCCATGATCGAGATCGCGCGCACGCTGGTCGTGGCGGCCGCGGCGGGTGCGATGAGCCGGATTTCACCGGGCGGGGTGGATTGCGCAGGCCGGCGGTGCCGCGCGCCGCGGCCGTACTTTGCCGCCGCTTGCGGCGTGTCCCTGAGGCAAGCGCTGCCGCGGACGTGCGCCTCGGCGGACGCCGACGGCGACGGGCGGCTGGAGTTGCCGGCGTTGTACAGCGACGTCATTTGGGTCGTCGCCGACGACTCGGGCGCCGTGCTGGCGAGTGCGGAGCAGAGGTTTTACGTCGCACCGGTGATCGGGTTCGATACGCTCAACAAAATAAGGCCGGCCGGCAGCACCGCGTCGCTCAGCGTCGGGCTGTCCGTTTCGGCGGTGCCTGATGGTGCTTCTCTGGGCAGCGTCACGGTGCAGGTAAGGAGGGCGGACACCGGCGCCGGCGTCGGCGCCGCCGTCACGTTCAATGGTGAAATGATGAGTACGCGCGTGGCCGTCGCCGCGCCGGCGGCCGGCACATTGGAACTGGCCTTTGTGGCATCCACCCAGCGCAGCGCGCCCGCCAACTACGCGCGGCTGACCCCCGAAGCCCCCGGCAATACCGACAATTACCTCTACGCGGTGGGCAACGGCGAGGTCGGGATCGCCGACTTGCAGGGCGGATTGCTCAGTTTTGAATCCGAGACCATGCCGCCGCGGGTCGTTACGATGTCGTTCACGATCAACGATTTCGTCGTGCGGGAAGGGACCGTGCGCCGCGTAATCACGGACGACAACGTTGAAGCCGGCATCCTGGGAGATCCGGATGCTTCCTCGGTGACGGCCGCGAGGGTGTCCGGTGACGGCGATATGAATGATCTGATGGTGACTCTCGGGACGCCGAGCGACGGCGACATTATTGAGTTGACGTTGGCGCTGCCGCCCGCAGAAGGGTCGTCTGCTACGCGGAGCGCCAGCCTGTTGTTTTCATTTTTCACGGCGAGTATCGCCGATGAGGACGCCAACAACGTGCCGGATGACGGGCAGGTCGGGGACGGCGGCGCTTTGCAGGTCTATGACGAGCAGGGCGTGTTGTCTTTGCCGATCCGGGTCAGCGGCGGCTTGCCGGTGCTCGGCGCTTACGCGTTGAATGTGGCGGAGAATCTGGAGCCGCCGCCGGCGTATTCGGCGGCGTTCTCGCCGGAAGGCGTCGTGGCCGGCGTTTTGCCGGCGCCGCCGGCGTATAACCGGGCCGGCGTATTCGATTTCAGCGTCACCGGCCTGGATAATCCGGGCGACGTTGCAACCGTGTTGATCCCGTTGCTGGGAGAAGTTCGCGCCGGCGCGCAGTTGTCGAAATACGGCGCCGACGCCGCCGGAGTGTTCGGCTGGCGCCCGTTCACGACCGGCGCAGAGTTTGCGGCGGGTGGTTTCTTCGACAGAATATGGAGCGCGCCGAAAACGGCGGGTTTATGCCCTGCGTTCGGCGCGGCGAGAGGCGATGGGGAAGACAACGCCTGGCGCCCGGCTGAAAGCGGCTTGAGAGCGGGTGACGAGTGTCTGCTGTTGCAGATTCAGGACGGCGGCCCGAACGACGCCGACGGCTTGGTCAACGGCGTGATCTACGACCCGAACGCGGTGACGGGCGGCAGGAGTGGCGGCGGTGGCGGCGCGATGGATTGGGCGTGGCTGCTGGCGTTGTCAATGGGTTTATTGGCCGCCGGTCGCGGGCGCGGGTTGCGGCCGCGCTGACCGGCTTGGCCGGCGCAGGCAACTTCGACGCGGCGCTTAACGTCCGGGCGACCTCGGCGGCGGTCTTTGCGGAGATCGGATTTTCCCGGCGGCTGTTTTCGCACAGCGCGGTGCGGAAGCCCAGATAGTCGGCGCCGAGCGGGGCCAACGGTTCGATGTCTTCGCGCTTCAAAGAGCCCGCAATCCCGCACAGCAGCGACAGTTCGCGTGCGGTGGCAACGAACCGGCGCAGCGTTTGTGCGGTTGCGAATTCCCGCACCGAGCCCCGGGTTTTGTCGGCGGTGTCTATCATCGCGCCGGTAAAGTTCGCTTGCTTCAGTAACCGGCACGGGCCTTCAAAGTCGCGCAGGCGGTCGGCGAACAGCACGCCGATCAATGCGTGGCGGCGTGCGAGCGGAGCCAGCGCACCCGCGCAGGTTTCAAAATAACGTGCGTCAAAGAAGCCGATTTTGATGTAATCAACGCCGGCGCCGGCGAGTTCCTTTATTTTTTCCGCGATTGCCCGCGGGTCGGGCGGCAGGTCGCCGACGGTGGCGCTGAGGGGGCATCGCCCCCGGCACACAGCGACGATCTCGCGCACCACCGCGACGTCGAGTGCGCCGAGCACGCCGCTTTGCGGTTCTTTCAGGTCGAGCACGTCGGCGGGTGCGGCCAGTGCCGCGTGCGCTTCTGCGACGCTGCGCACGCTCGCGAGCAGTTTGCTCATCGAATGTTGTTTTCCAGTTTGAACGCTTCGATCCTGTCCAGCAGCCAGCCCCACGCGGTTTTCTCGTTTGCTCCGGCGGTCTTGTCCACGGCGATTTGCAAGTACGCGATTTCCCGTTCTATCTTTTCCCACGGCAGCAGATGCAGGCGGCTGACGAGTATCGCAAGTTCTATTATAGCCGCTTGCGCGCGGTTGAACCCTTTGAACGGCGCGTGCGTTTCCTGATGGACGACCGCGCACGTCAGGCGCGGACGCAGTTCGTCGTCTTGCACCTGCGTGACTTTGACCTCGACGTGCGCGAGTGCGCCGCTCAGGCGCCTGGCGTTGACCCGCGCGGCGGCCGTCAGCGGCCAGTCCCGGCGCCCGCTCAGGCAGCCCGCGAACACGCGCACGTCGTCGCTGTAGTTGATCACGGCGCAGCGCTCGCGCAGCAGGTTGTCGAGCGTCGCCGACGGCTTGAACGGCGCGAGGATGAATGTGTCGCCGCCGTGCGGGTGGATGCCCAGCGGCGCGAGATGGTCGCCGCCGTCGGCGTCGCGCGTAGTGACGACGGTCTCGCGGATCATCGCCCGGCCCCGCGCCGTTTTGCGCTTGCTCCGGTCTTTGCCTCGGTCTTCGGCCCGGTCTTTGCTTCGGTCTTCGTCCCGGTCTTCGTCCCGGTCTTTGCTTTGGTCTTCGTCCCGGTCTTCGTCCCGGTCTTTGCCCCGGTCTTTGCCTCGGTCTTTGCCTCGGTCTTTGCCCCGGTCTTTGCCCCGGTCTTCGTCCCGGTCTTTGCCCCGGTCTTCGTCCCGGTCTTTGCCCCGGTCTTCGTCCCGGTCTTTGCCCCGGTCTTTGCCCCGGTCTTTGCTCCGGTCTTTGCTCCGGTCTTTGCTCCGGTCTTTGCCTCGGTCTTTGCCTCGGTCTTTGCTTTGGCTCGTTTTTTCTTGAGCGTTACGCCCGCTGCCTTGCGCCGGCTCAGGTCTGCGGCGGCTTTTTCAACCGCGCAGCCCCATGCGAGTTCTTCGTCCTGGCTGTAGCGTTTGCCGAGTTGCCACGCAATCTGCGCGCGCCCGAGTTCGACGCCGAGATAAAATGCGTGGCCGCCGTCGTCGGACACGCCGAGGTCGGCATAGAAATCGAACGGGTCGGTCGCGACCTTGTGAACGTCGCGGTTGTAAACGTGCACCCCGTCTGCGGCGACTTGTACGCGGAAATTCGGGTCTTTGACGCCGCGCGCAAATTCCGCGATTTCTTCGGCGCCGTAGGGGAAAGGCTTTCTTTCGTGCAGCGGCATCAGCCCGGCGTCAACGCCGGTCGGCGGCATGTTCTCGGCGCGCGCGTGGAATAGAATGCGGCGCGCGAGGTCGGCTTCCCTGATCGCCTTGCGGCAGTGCTCGCTGACTTGCGTCGTCAGCACGTGGCGTACGCCTATCTCCGACGCGATACCGAGCAGCAGGGCGTTGACCCCGGCGCTGTCGGCGTGGGTGAGTTCGGTCAGGTTGCCGATCCCCATCATGATCTCGATCGTCGGGTAGCGCCGCCGCAATTGCGAATAACGCACGAGCGAGTCGCTGAAGCCGCAGTGGATCGGGTCCAGGATCGGGTCGGCGATGAAGTGCCGGCCTTTTTCGAGCAGCGTGTCAATCGCGCGGTGGAGCGTTTGCGGTTGCTGCGGGACGTCGGGGATCAGGATCGGCGTCGCCTCGACTTCGTCCGCGACCCACAGCGTATCCTGTTTCAGGCTGAACAGATAATCGGCGCCCCAGCGCGCCGCCCGCACCAAGACGTCGGGATTGTGCGTATCCACGCTGACTGCAAAGCCGTGTTCCTTGAGTAAGGCGATGCTGCTTTGCAGATGCGGGAACGGCGTGTCCGGCAGGCAGCCGATGTCGATCACGTCGGCGCCGTCTTTGCGGTACTGCTCGGCGAGCGCGAGAATCTGCGGCGGCGACAATTCCGGCGCGTTGACGATCTCACCGAACAGCCGGATATCGTAGCGGCTGAGGTCGGGCGCCGGCGCCCGCCGGCCCAGGAACGCCGGCAGGTCTTTGAGTTCCTCGGGGCCGCGCTCCACCGGGACGCCGAAATGCGCGGATAGTTCGCCGAGGTCGCCGCGGAAGCGGCCGGGGAGGATGATGCGGTCGGCGCCCGCCGTGTCTTTTAATTTGTGCTTGATCAGGTTGCTCGTCATCAGGGCCGCGACAGTAATGCCGAGTTCGTGTATGATATAAGTGAAATCGGTCGGTTGGATATCTTCGAGTACCTTGCACAGACTGCGGTAGGCAAGTTTTCCGGTGACGAAGAGAACGCGTTCGCTCATGGTGCTGTTCGGCGTTGTGGGTCGTGGCAAGGTCGCGGATGACCGCGCAAGGACGGGATGAAGCGGCAGAGTTCGTGCAAACTGCTTGTATGATACTGCATTGCCGATTTTACAGGGTTGACCGCGGCGGGATTCGCCGCCGTTTTGAATTGTCGCTCCGGGTTTTATCCCGGTTTGCATGAACCACGCGTAATTGCGATGTTTAATTGTCCGGGGGCCGAGGCCTGCTGAAAATGTTGGAACCTGTCACACCCAAACTGGTGCGCCGAGAAGCCAACGGCGCGGCGTTTGCGGAGGCGCCGTTCTCGCCGGTGCTCAAGCGGGTGCTGAGCGCGCGCGGTCTCGCTTCGCTCGAGGCGTTTGACTTCAGCCTCAGCCGGCTGTTGCCGTACGCGCAGATGCCGGGCATCGAAGCCGCGATGGACGCGTTGGAGCAGGCGTTTCTGAACGACAGCCACATCGTCATCATCGGCGACTACGACGCCGACGGCGCAACCAGCACCGCGCTGCTGATCAAGGCGTTCAAGATGTTCGGCTTCGAGCGGGTGGATTATATGGTGCCGGACCGCTTTCGCTTTGGTTACGGCCTGACGCCCGAAATCGTCGAGAGCGCGGTCCAAGCCCACCAGCCCGATCTGATCATTACGGTGGATAACGGCATCGCGAGCGTCGCGGGGGTCGAAGTCGCGAAAGATCACAACATCGAGGTGATTATCACCGACCATCATCTGCCGGGCGCGACGCTGCCCGCCGCCGCGGCGATCGTCAATCCGAATCTCGCGGACTCCAATTTTCCGAGTCGCTCGCTCGCAGGCGTCGGCGTCGCGTTTTACGTTGCCGCCTCGCTGCGCCGCCGCCTCGCCGACAACGGCCACTTCGGTTACGGCAAAATGCCGCGTCTCGCCGAACTGCTCGACCTGGTCGCGGTCGGGACCGTGGCCGACATCGTGCCGCTCGACGACAACAACCGGATCCTGGTCGAACAGGGCTTGCGGCGCATCCGCAGCGGCAAATGCAGCCCCGGCATCAAGGCGCTGCTGTCGGTTTCGCGCCGCCCCCTGCGCAAGGTGTCCACCTCGGACCTCGGTTTCGCGGTCGCGCCGCGCATCAACGCCGCCGGACGGCTGGAGGACATGTCCACCGGCATCGCGTGCCTGCTCGCCGACAAGATGGGAGACGCGATGAGACTGGCGGCGCGTCTCGATGAGATCAACCACCGGCGCCGCAGGGTTGAAAAGGACATGGAAGAGCAGGCGCTGCTGCTGATGGAACAAGTGCTGGTTGACGAGAGCCAGGTGCCGACGGCGATCTGCCTGTACGGCGAGGACTGGCACGAAGGCGTGATCGGGTTGCTCGCATCGCGCCTCAAGGAGCGCTTCCACCGCCCGTCGGCGGTGTTCACCAAAGCCGCGGACGGCGCGTTCAAGGGCTCGGTGCGGTCGGTGCCGGGCGTGCACATCCGCGATCTGCTGGAACGCATTTCAATCCGCGCGCCCGACCTGGTCACCCGCTTCGGCGGTCACGCGATGGCCGCGGGCCTGGCGCTCGACGCCGACAACTTTGAGCAGTTCAAAGCCCTGTTTGAAGAAGAGGTCGCGCAGGCGGTGGACGACGACATTCTCGAGTGCCGCCTGTTCAGCGACGGTGCGCTTGAACCCGAGGAGTTCTCGTTCGAGAACGCGGTCGAATTGCGCACCGCGGCGCCGTGGGGGCCGAGTTTTCCCGAACCCGTTTTCGACGGCGTGTTTGAGATCAAGGAGAGCCGCGTGGTCGGCGAACGTCACTTGCAGTTGACCCTGCGTCCCGACGGGTCGGACATGGACGTGCGCGGCATTTTATACAATATGCACAAATACCCGGTGGCTCCGGACATGAGCAAGGTCCGCATCGCGTACCTGCTGACGCCGGACGAATACAATGGCCGGCGCGCGCCGATGCTGAACATCCGCTATATCGAGGTGATCGAGTAAGCCCGGCGGGACGCGAGACCGTGTTTGAGATCACTTCCGTCAGGCAGTCCTTGAAAGCACTCGAGCAGCGCGTGCGGGCGTTGAGGGGGTATCTTTGACTGCGACGCAAAAATCGTGCGCCGCGACGAGATTGCGCGCCGTCTCGAAGACCCCGCGATCTGGAAACGCCCCGAAGCCGCCGAACTCGGGCGCGAGAAAGCCCAACTGGAACGCACGCTGGAGCGGATAGACGGCCTGCGGCGCCGGCTCGATGAAAACAGGGAACTGCTCGAACTCGCCGAGCAGGAAAAGGACGCCGAAGTGGTGGACGGCGCCGGCGCCGATCTCGAAACACTCGCCGGGGAGGTCGCGGCGTTCGAGTTTCTGCGGATGTTTGCGGGCGAGATGGACTCGCACAACGCGTTCCTCGACGTCACCGCCGGTTCGGGCGGAACCGAAGCGCAGGATTGGGCCGAAATGCTGCTGCGGATGTACCTGCGCTGGGCGGAGAGCAGGGGCTTCAAGGCCGAGATGATCGAGGCATCCGCGGGCGAAGTCGCGGGCGTCAAGAGCGCGACGGTGAAGATCTGCGGCGAGTACGCCTACGGCTGGCTGCGCACCGAGACCGGGGTGCACCGGCTGGTGCGCAAGTCGCCGTTCGATTCCGGCAACCGCAGGCACACCTCGTTCGCCGCGGTGTTCGTGTCGCCCGAAGTCGAGGACGACATTGAAATTGATCTCAAGCCGGAGGAACTGCGCATCGACGTGTACCGCGCGAGCGGGGCGGGCGGGCAGCACGTGAACAAAACCGAGTCGGCGGTCAGGATCACGCACCTGCCGACCGCGACCGTGGTGCAGTGCCAAAACCAAAGGTCGCAGCATAAGAACCGGGAAACCGCGATCAAGCAGATCAAGGCGAAACTGTACGAACTCGAGATGCGCAAGCGCAAGGGCGAACGAGACGAGATCGAGGCGTCCAAGGACGCCATCGGCTGGGGCAGCCAGATCCGCTCGTACGTGCTCGACCAGTCGCGGATCAAGGATCTGCGCACCCAGGTCGAGGTCGGCGACACCCAGAGTGTGCTCGACGGCAAACTTGATCCGTTCATGGAAGAAAGCCTCAAGCGAGGGCTGTAATGACCGGGCACGGCACGGGTCATTCGGGCGCACGCCTGCGTGAACGCCGCCGCGCCAAACTCGACGCGCTGCGCGCGGCCGAGGCGCGCGGCGAGGGCGCCGCGTTCCCGAATGATTTTCGGCGCGGACACCTCGCCGCGGCATTGCACCGCGACTACGGCGGGCTGAGCGCCGACGAGTTGCGCGGCAAGCGCGCGCGGGTGACGGTCGCGGGGCGCATAATGATGATGCGCGTGATCGGCAAGAGCAGTTTCGTCAAACTGCGCGACGCCTCGGGCGACGTTCAGTTGTTCGTGCGCATTGACGACGTCGGCGCGGACGCGTACCGGGCGTTCAAGACTTGGGACCTCGGCGACGTAGTCGGCGCGGGCGGGCTGATGGTCAAGACGAAGACCGGAGAGTTGAGCGTTGCAGTGGACGAACTGCGCCTGCTGACCAAGTCGCTGCGGCCGCTGCCCGAAAAATTCCACGGCCTGACCGACGTTGAGGCGCGCCACCGCCGGCGCTATCTCGATCTGATAATGAATGACGAGACCCGCGCGGTGTTCAAGCAGCGCTCCCGGATCGTTTCGTTTATCCGCCGCTACTTTGACGAGCGCGGCTTTTTGGAAGTCGAGACGCCGATGATGCAGCCGCTTGCGGGCGGGGCCAAGGCGAAGCCGTTTATCACGCACCACAACGCACTGGACGCGGATCTTTATTTGCGCGTCGCGCCCGAACTGTATCTGAAGCGCCTGGTGGTCGGCGGCGTCGAGAAAGTCTATGAACTCAACCGCAACTTCAGGAACGAAGGCGTGTCGAGCCGTCACAACCCCGAGTTCACGATGCTCGAGTTTTATCAGGCGTATGCCGACTATCGCGTCTTGATGGAGTTGACGGAGGCTCTATTGAAAGCCCTGTGCGTGGAACTATGCGGTGCCGCCACGCTCGCAAGCGGCGGGCGGCGGTTTGATTTCGGCAAGCCGTTCGCGCGGGTCAGCGTCGCCGACGCGGTGTTGCGCAACAACGCCGAACTGAACGCGGATGATCTCGCCGACCGTGATGCGCTCGCGGAATTTGCGCGCTCAAAAGGCGTCGAGGCCGGCGCCGGCGCCGGCTGCGGGCGGCTGCTGACGGCGCTGTTCGAGAAAACCGCCGAGCGCACGCTCAGCGCGCCGACGTTCGTCACCGGCTACCCCGCCGAAGTGTCGCCGCTTGCAAGGCGCAGCGATGCCAATCCGGAACTCGCCGACCGGTTTGAACTGTTTATCGGCGGGCACGAGATCGCCAACGGTTTTTCCGAACTCAACGACGCCGACGATCAGCGCCGGCGCTTTGAAGAGCAAGCGAAAGAGCGCAGCCGCGGCGACGAGGAAGCGATGCCGTTCGACGAAGACTACGTTACCGCGCTCGAATACGGCCTGCCGCCGACCGCCGGCGAAGGCATCGGCATAGACCGCCTGGTGATGCTGTTTACCGGCGCGCAGTCCATCCGCGAGGTGATCCTGTTTCCGCAGACGAAAAGGGAGGCCTAAGGCCTGCGCCGGGACACCGCGTCCGCCGGAGCATCTCAATTGGTGAACGGGCACACGCGGCAATCCCCGATCAGGCGATCTTTGCAAAACAACCCCGGATCACTTGCCGGGATAAACCGGCAATGCGATATAGACACTCAAACGCCGCGGCCGGTGCGGGACAATTGAACGACAGGAACAACAGGATGCCCCTTTTTAGGAATATCTGGCCTCTTCGCACAGCCGTTGCTGCAATGAGGCAACCCCCGCGTTTCATTGACAATAAAGAATTTTATTCCATGCCGGAACTCGCGCGCCGGCGCCCTCCCGCTGAATACAACCTCCGCGCCGAGGTGTCGCCAATTACAAGGTGCAGCAACGACGCTCCGGAACTTGCCGACCGGTTTGAACTGTTCATCGGCGGGCATGAGATTGCGAACGGCTTTTCCGAACTCAACGACGCCGACGACCAACGCCGGCGCTTTGAAGGGCAAGCGAAAGAGCGTAGTCGCGGCGACGAGGAAGCGATGCCGTTCGGCGAAGACTGCGTTACCGCGCTTGAGTGTTGCCCGGCGCCGACCGCCGGCGAAGGCATCGGCATAGAGCACCTGGCGATGCCGTTCACCGGCGGCAATCCGAAGTGCGACCCCAAAAAGCAGAGCGGACCGCTGAGAATCACTCCGCCCTCAAGGGAGTCGGCCGGGCGCAACTCGGCCTGCAGGGGGGAATACACAAGACGAGGCGGACGGGCACCGGAGGATGACGGGCCGACGCCGCACTTCAGACTTGAATCCGACGGGGTCGCCGCCCGTTCGCTTTTCGGCGAAGTGATACAATGGGCGGTTTCTCCCAACAAAAATGACGAGGGGGATGATGTTTTCCGCCAATATGACCATCGCGGGGTTTGACCCCGATCTTGAAGCAGCCATCGCGGCCGAGATAAGGCGCCAGGAAGAGCACGTCGAACTGATCGCTTCCGAGAACTACGTGAGCCCGCGGGTGCTCGAAGCGCAGGGAACGGTGCTGACCAACAAGTACGCCGAGGGCTACCCGGCGAAGCGTTATTACGGCGGCTGCGAGAACGTGGACGTCGCCGAGCAACTCGCGATAGACCGGCTCAAGCAGTTGTACGGCGCCGACTACGCGAACGTGCAGCCCCATTCGGGTTCGCAGGCAAACGCGGCGGTGTATCTGGCGCTGTGCTCCCCGGGCGACACGATCATGGGGATGAGCCTTGCGCACGGCGGCCACCTGACCCACGGCGCGAAGGTGAGTTTCTCCGGGAAACTCTTCAACGCGGTGCAGTACGGCATAGACGACAACGGCCTGATTGATTACGACGAGATGGAGGCGCAGGCGCTCGCGCACAAGCCGAAGATGCTGATCGGCGGCTTTTCCGCCTACTCGCAGGTGGTGGATTGGGAGCGTATGCGCACGATTGCCGACAAGGTCGGCGCCTACCTGGTGGTGGACATGGCGCACGTGTCGGGCCTGGTCGCGGTGGACGAATACCCGAACCCGGTGCCTTTCGCCGATGCCGTGACCTCGACCACGCACAAAAGCCTGCGCGGGCCGCGCGGCGGCTTCATCGTCGCCAGGGCGAACGACGAGATCACCAAAAAATTCAACTCAATGGTGTTTCCGGGCACCCAGGGCGGGCCTCTGATGCACGTGATCGCGGCCAAGGCAGTGGCGTTTCACGAGGCGCTGCAGCCCGAGTTCAAGGACTATATCCGCCGCGTCAAGAGCAACGCCAAGACCATGGCGAAAACCCTGATCGAGCGCGGCTACGAAGTCGTCTCAGGCGGCACCGAGAACCACTTGATGCTGGTCAGCCTGATCGCGAAAGGACTCACCGGCAAGGACGCCGACGCCGCGCTCGGCAGGGCGCACATCACGGTCAACAAGAACAGTGTTCCGAACGATCCGCAGTCGCCGTTCGTGACCAGCGGCCTGCGCTTCGGCACGCCGGCGATTACTACGCGCGGATTCGGCAACGAGGAAACCGAATACCTGACCGGCTTGATCTGTGACGTGCTCGACGACATCAACAGCGAGCAGACGGGCGCTCAGGTCGCGGAAAAAGTCAAAGAGATGTGCCGAAAGTTTCCCGTGTACGGGTGAAACGGCGGCGCACACGGGGGACTTCCGATGCAGTGCCCGGATTGCGGTTCGTTCAAGTCCGCGGTTCTGGATTCACGTTATAAGGCGCAGACCGGGCAGAAGCGCCGCCGCCGCCGTTGCAAGGACTGCGGCGAGACGTTCATGACGCTCGAAGTGCTGAGCAACTCGCCGCCGCCGCGGGTGATCAAACGCGACGGCCGGCGCGAATCGTTCGACCGCGACAAGCTCAGGCAAGGCGTATTGCTCGCGGTCGCCAAGCGGCCGGTCAGCACCGAAGACGTGGACGGCCTGATCGACAAGGTCGTCGAACGCCTGGCAAAGTCCGGCAGGAAAGAAATCGAAGCGCGCCGCGTCGGCGAGGCCGTGGTCGGGGAACTCCTGCTGCTCGACCGCGTTGCGTATATCCGTTTCGCTTCGGTGTATCGCAACTTCAAGGACGCGGGCGCGTTCAAGGACGAAGCCGACCGCCTCGAGAAAGCCGCGCATCCGGACGTGCTCAGCGCGCAAACCGAAATTGTTTTCAAGGATAACGCCGCGCGTGCCGCCGGCCGGGGCGCCGCCGTCGTTGAAGACGCCGGCCCGGGCGGTAACGATCAAAACGATGGCGAGTGACGCCGATGCGCGTTATATGGCGAGAGCGCTGCAACTCGCCCGGCGCGGTTTCTACACTGCGGCGCCAAACCCGTGCGTCGGCTGCGTGATCGTCGCGGCCGGGCGCGTCGTCGGCGAAGGCTGGCACGCGGCGACCGGCGGCGCGCACGCCGAGGCCGTGGCGCTTGATCGCGCCGGCGCCGCGGCGCGCGGTGCGACCGCTTACCTCACGCTGGAGCCTTGCACCCACCACGGCCGCACGCCGCCGTGCAGCGAGGCGCTGATTGCCGCCGGGATTGCGCGCGCGGTGGTCGCAGTACGCGATCCGAACCCGCAAGTCGCCGGCGTCGCTGCGCTCGCGTCCGCCGGGATCGACACCAGCGTCGGCACCTGCGAAGCGCCGGCGCGAGATTTGAACCGCGGCTTTTTCTCGCGGATGCAGCACCGCCGTCCGTGGGTGCGGATCAAATGGGGCATGAGCCTCGACGGGCGCGTCGCGCCGGCGTCGGGCGACAGCCGCTGGATTACCGGCGAAGACGCGCGCCGCGACGTGCAGTTGCAGCGCGCGCGCTGCGGGGCGCTGCTGACGGGCGCCGACACGGTGCTCGCCGACGATCCGCGCCTCGACCTGCGCCTGAGCGGCACCGACGTGGACGTCGCGGGCGAGTTGCCGCAGCCGCTGCGCGTCGTCGTTGACGGCGCGTTGCGCACCGCCCCCGACGCGCGGATCTACCGCCCGCCCGGACATGCGCTGATCGCGACTTGCGCCGCCGACGCGGCGGCGTTCAAAAATGCGGGTCTCGAAGTCCGGTGCTTTGCGTCCGAACACGGTCACGTGCCGTTGACGCAGTTGCTCGAAGGCCTCGCCGAGCGCGAGATCAACGAAGTGCAGGTCGAAGCCGGGCCGGGGCTGTCCGGTGCGCTGATTGCGCGGGGGCTGTATGATGAGATTTTGCTCTACGTCGCACCGTGCCTGCTCGGCGGCAAAGGTACGCCGCCCGCCGCCCTCGACCGCATCGTCGAAGTCGGGCAGCGCGAGGCGCTCGCGTGGTGCGATGCGCGCAGGGTCGGCGACGACATGAGAATCCTGATGCGCCGCGCCGGCCGGGCGACGAACCCGTGAAAGAAAAGGTGTCGGCGGGCCGGCGCGGTTCTTCGCGGGCGGGGTGCGGGGAGAAAAAGATGACACGGAGAAAGATCAAGCCGCGGGAATCCGCGGATGGCGCGAATGGATCGGCGAACAACCGGGAGGTGCGGTGATGTCAACCATCGTGATGGTGAGAAAGAACGACCGGGCGTGCATCGCGGCGGACACCCTGACGAGTTTCGGCGAGTTGCGCCAGCACGCCAGTTACGACCGGAACGGCGACAAGATCTTCTGCGACGGCGAGAACTACATCGGCATCGTCGGCAGCGCCGCGCATGAATTGGTGATGAAAAGCCTCCTCGCCAACGTGGAATACGACTTCAGTTCGCGCCCGGACATTTTTGAATCCCTGCGCCGGATGCACCCGCTGCTGAAAGACGAGTATTTTCTCAACCCGAAAGAGGAAAACGACGACGCCTACGAGTCGAGCCGCATAGACGCGTTGATCATCAACCGCAGCGGCCTGTTCGGGGTGTTCGCGTTGCGCGAAGTGTTCGAGTATTCAAAGTTCTGGGCGATCGGTTCGGGCGGGGATTTCGCCCTCGGCGCGATGTCGGCGTTGTACGGCCGCGACGGTTTGGATGCCGAAGCGATTGCGCGCGCGGGGGTCGCGGCCGGGATCGAGTTCAACAACGCGAGTGCGCCGCCGGTCACCGCCTACACGCTGGAGTTGGAACGCTGAGCCGTTATGTTCGCGGGCATCGTCGAGACGCTTGGGCGGGTTGTGCGCGCGCGGCGCTGTAGCGGCGGCCTGTACGTGTCGGTCGAGGCCGGCAGCGAATTCATCGGGCGGCTCGCGCCGGGCGACAGCGTGATGGTCGCGGGGGTGTGCCTGACCGTCACCGCGCTCGAGGGCGCGTCGTTTGCAGCGGATGTCTCGGCCGAAACCCTGGCGCGCACGACGCTCGGCGCCTGGGACGAAGCCGGGGGCCGGGCCGACCGCGAGTCCGAAGTGCGACCGAAGGAAGCAGGGCCGACCGCTGAAAATCGCTCCCCCCTGGAGGGAGAGTCGGCCGGGCGCAGTTTGGCCGGCGGGGAGAAACACCAAAGACGACGCGGGTGGGCACCGGAAGATAACGAGGTGGCGTCGCACCTCGGACCTGAATCCGGCCGGGGCGAAACGGTCAATCTCGAACGCGCGCTGCAACTCGGCGACGCAGTCGGCGGACACCTTGTCAGCGGTCACGTGGACGCGGTCGGGCGCGTGAATGAGCGCAGCGGCGACGGCGGCAGCGAGCGTTTCCGGATCGCGGCGCCGGCGTCGCTCGCGCCGCTGATTGCGCACAAAGGCTCGATCTGCGTGGACGGCGTGAGCCTGACCGTCAACGCCGTCCGGGACGCGGCGAAGGGCGTCGAATTCGGCGTCAACCTGATCCCCTACACGCTCGAGCACACGACCTTTTCATTGCGCCGTCCCGGGGACGCCGTGAATCTCGAAGCCGACCTGATCGCGCGCTACGTCGAGCGCCGCCTCGCGCAGCGCGGCTGAGCCTCGCGGATGCCGGCCTCAAGCGTACAGGAGATGGTCGCGGACGTTCGCGCCGGACGGATCGTCGTCGTCGTTGACGACGAGAACCGCGAGAACGAGGGCGACCTGATCGTCGCCGCCGCGAAAGCGACGCCCGAGGCGATTAATTTCATGGCGAAGTACGGGCGCGGGCTGATCTGTCTGACGCTGACGCGCGCACGCTGCGAGCAATTGAAGTTGCCGCTGATGGTCAGCGACACCGACCGCCGGCTCGCAACCAACTTCACGCTTTCGATCGACGCGGGCACGGGCGTCACCACCGGCATCTCGGCGCAGGATCGCGCCCGGACGATCCTCACGGCGGTCGCACCCGACGCGCGGCCGTGCGACATCACCCGCCCCGGACACGTCTTTCCGCTGATGGCGCAGCCCGGCGGGGTGCTGACGCGCGCCGGGCACACCGAAGCCGGTTGCGACCTCGCGCAGTTGGCGGGCCTTGAACCCGCCGCGGTGATCGTCGAGATCCTCAAGGACGACGGCAGCATGGCAAGGCGCGGCGATATCGAGGCGTTCGCCGTCGAGCACCGGCTCCGGGTCGGAACAATCGAGGATCTGATCGCCTACCGCATCCGGCGCGAGCGCACGGTGCGCTTCGTCAAGCGCAAGCAGGTCACAACCGCGCACGGCGAATTTACACTGCACGTGTACGAAGACGTCGTCAACCGCACTACGCATCTCGCGCTGACCCGCGGCGAGGTGCGCCGCGACGAGCCGGTGCTGGTGCGGGTGCACATCGAGAACACGCTGAGCGACACGATCGGGGTCGCCGGCAAGTCCTGGCCGCTGCCCGATGCATTGGGCCGGATCGTCGCCGAGGGGAAGGGTGTTGCGGTGGTGCTGAGACTGCCCGACAAGTATTCGGGCCTGCAAGCGCAGATTGGCGAAACGCTCGACGCCGCCGGCGCCCACCCGCGTGCGCCGATGGACCGCTGGACGCTCGGCGTCGGCGGGCAGATATTGAACGACCTCGGCGTCGGGCGCATGCGCCTGATGAGTTCGCCGCAGCGCTTTCACGGTCTCGGCGGTTTCGGTTTATCCATTGAGGAGTACGTCCATGAACATGACGATGAATGACAAAATGAAGGTGATTGAGGGCGACCTCGGCGGGCGCGGTTTCGGCAGTTTCGGTTTATCCATCGGGGAGTACGTCCATGAACATGACGATGAATGACAAAGTGAAGGTGATTGAGGGCGACCTCGGCGGGCGCGGTTTCGGCAGTTTCGGTTTATCCATCGGGGAGTGCGTCCATGAACAAGACGATGAATGACAAAATGAAGGTGATTGAGGGCGACCCCATCGGGCGCAGTCTCGGCGGTTTCGGTTTATCTATTGAGGAGTGCGTTCATCGCAATGAGTGACACGGCGAACAACAGCCCGCGGGTGATCGCAGGCGACCTCGACGGGCGCGGCCTGTGCGTGCGCATCGTCGCCTCCAAGTACAACCGCGCCGTCGTTGACGCATTGCTCGAAGGCGCGCTCAAGACACTGCGCGAGCACGGCGTCCGCGATCAGGACGTCACCGTCGTGCGCGTGCCCGGCGCGTTTGAGATCCCGCTGGCGCTCGCGCGCAGCCCCGCCGACTGCGACGCGCAGATCGCGCTTGGCTGCGTGATCCGCGGCGAGACCGCGCATTTCGATCAAGTGGTCAATCAGTGCAGCCGCGGCGTGATGGACGCGATGACGCTCGCGCGCGTGCCGGCCGCGTTCGGCGTGCTCGCGGTGGACAATATCGAGCAGGCGCGTGCGCGCGCAGGCGGCGCTTCAAACCGCGGCGAAGAAGCGGCGCTCGCGGCAATTGAGTCCGCCAATCTGCTCAAACGGCTCGGCACCGATGGCTAAGTCCGGTGACAAGGGCAGGCACGATTTTTTGCGTGCGCGCGAATGGGCGCGGCGCCTCGCGATGCAGGCGGTTTATCAGCAGCGGGTCGCCAAGCTGAGCATCGAAGAAGTGATCAGCCAATTCGAGCAGGACGATTCGTTCGTCAAGGCCGACAACGAGTACTTTATGCAATTGATGCACGGTGGCGCCGAACGCGAGCGCGAGATCGCCGAGAAGGTCGCGGCGATCACCGGCTATGACTTTGACTTGGTGGACCCGGTCGAGCGCGCGATTCTGCTCAACGCCGCTTACGAGATCCTGTTCCTGCCCGAGGTGGATAAAGCCGTTGCGATCACCGAAGCGGTGCGCCTCGCCAGGAAATTCGGCGCCCGCGAAGGTTATCGCTTCATCAACGGCGTGCTCGACAAACTCGACGCGGTTTGATTGAGTGGAGATTATTGTCTTCGCTGTCAGGAAATGGCCGGACTTGTTTTCTTGTGCGGTAGCAAACCCGTTCTGAACAGAGAGAGCCAAGCGCAGAGTCAAACAGGCAAAGGTGAAGCGCGTAATATGGAAGAAAAAGTCGTCAGCACGGTTGATGGAAGATTTGAACAGATCAATATCCATAAAAATGCATCTGAAAATGGCTACCTTTTCGGGGGAAAGGTCAAATATGCGCGGCGAAAGTATGTATAAATACTTGCTGAAATCTATGCGAAATCGGCCGCTTAAAGTATCTTGAACTTTCTTTTCTAATAATAGATAACAGACGAAAAACATAACAAAAAAGCGCCTTAAGATAGGCTTAAACCCTATTCCTGCAGTTAGTTTAAGGCGTGTTTTTGACGAGTTTCAACATTTCCGCCGCATTGTTTTCGGTCGCGAGGCCGCGAACGACGCCAAACCTATCCTGCTCGCCTTTGTTTTGACTGACTTTCCATTTTCCTTCCAGACGGGAGATTGGAATTTCAAGGCCGACAATGCCTTTTAACTGTCTTGCAATATAATTGTCAGGTGCATCAGAAACCGCCCATGGCGCTTGCCGCTTATTTTCTTGCTGCGATGTCAATTCGTCTAAATGGGCGCGCAGCTGAGAGAGGTCTTCGATGATCTTGAGCCGCCCGTAGACGTGAACGACAACATAATTCCATGTGGGGACGACTTTGCCATGTTCTTTTTTTGACGGATACCATGACGGCGTGATGTAGTGGTGGGCGCCTTGAAATATCGCCAGCGCTTCAATGGAAGGGTCAAAATTTTTCCAGAGCGGATTGGCTCTTGCGACATGGCCGCGCAAGGTTCCTTTTTCTGAAAGGTCGGCATGGAGCACAAAGGGCAGATGATTAGCTGATAAAGCGCCTTGTTCGAGTGAAACCAGAGTCGCTAAAGGGTGGGCGCGGATAATACCGTGCATGACTTCGAGGCGATTTTCCTGAAAATGCAGATCTTGATACATAATCTTGAGAGTTAATCATAGCCCGGGCAGGCCGTCAATGCTCTCGGCGTTGTTTTGCGCGATATAGTCGGTGAGTGCCTTGAGCGTTTTGCTGGCCGCCCATTGATCGAGCGTGTCGCGGTCGGCCTCGTAGTGATAGAGCGGCACGCCATAGCCGCATGAATCGGCAATGCGCATTACATTCCGCACGGGATGTGGTTGCTATGGCTATTCCGGGGGGGTCGGTTTGATATTGATGTTTTATACTAGGACTCCCTATGGCCGATGCTGGAAACCGACGTATCAAATTTCTTTCAAGCAGCTTTTCGCCGGGTTGTTCAGGTTTTTTTGTGGGTCCTATTTTGGGTTTTCCGACTTTCCCGTTATCGGTTTTTTTTGACATCCGGCGCACTGCCCGATGCAGTATCTTTGACTAAGGGTAGCTAGCTCCTGTGTGTCGGGCATAACCGAGGCATTTATCAAATTTGGTGCCAGCAAACGCTCAAAAAGGCCCATAATGCCAAGGCTTTGGTTAACTTCGGAAAGTGCTAATTTCGCGCTCTCGTGCATGCTTGAAAATTCTTTCGAACCGCGCTTCATGAATTCGTTCGGCTTTCCACCAAGGTCTTGTATGAGTTCACCAGTCGTATGAAGGGATTGTGCCATTGTTTGGGCTAAAGTATTCATTACGGAATTCGCGCCTTGAAGCCAGTCGCCGCTTAACTTTTCGCGCATACTTTGGTCATGAACTCTGTTTGCCAAAGCAGTGATTTGAATTTGAAACACCGCCAGCAGTTTTCTGTAACTTCGTTCGATCTGCTTTATGCTGTCCTCGTTATTTTAAAGTTTGCTTTGCGAGGCCTATGGGATTCTGATTGAGCAGGGAAGGGGGCCGCTTTACTTCTGTTGTACTCCGCTCAACGATTAGCGATATTCGGCCAAGAGATAAAGTTGGCAGTTATGCGTTCATACCAGCGGACAGAAGCGTACTCTTCGGAATCTTTCTCTTTATCGTAACCTTGAGCCACAAGTAATTCGTTATGGCAGAGTGTATCTAAAGCCCGCATTACGGGGGGTTCGTTCTGTTCAATGGTAAGGCGCTGTCTTTTCCCTTCTCCTAATGATGCTGCGTCCGTTTTATCGATTAAGAATTTTTCAAGATCGCCGAAGCGTTGTTTCAGATCAAAGTGAAGGTGACTTAATTTCGAGAAATTAATGACAAGATCAGCCGCAAAAAGTATCGTCGCGATTAAGGCCAACCAGAACATAATATTTACATTGATGTTTTGAGCCATTGTTGTCCATACACTGGAAAACCCCACGATCCCTACAAATATAACGAAGCGGTGCATCTTTTCAAAGAATCTGCACCTCCTGTCGTGGTAGCGAATGGATCTTTGCACCCCCCACAGCAGGCTTTCTCTATCATTCTCTAGTTGTTCTTTGCTGTCCATCGTTGAATTGTTTTCACTCATTGATCAGACTCTCAATTATACTGCTGGAATTCCGGATTCCAAATCCAGCATATTCCCTCTCAAACGCGGCCGGTTTCCTTTACAATCGCTTAATCTTCGGGTCGCGCACGTGTTGAACCGTGAATGAGCAGCAATTGATCGAGCGTTACTTTATGCGCACCGCCGCCGCGGACGCGGCTGAGGGCGTCGTCGTCGGAATCGGCGACGATGCGGCGGTGCTTGCGGGGAGCGCCTCGCAGATGAGCGGCGCGGAGCATCTGGTGCTCACCGCCGACACCCTGGTCGAGGGGCGGCATTTCAGCACCGACATCGATGCCTGCGACGTCGGTCACAAGGCGCTCGCGGTCGGTCTCAGCGACCTCGCTGCAATGGGGGCTTCGCCGCGCTGGGCGATGTTGTGCTTAAGTCTGCCCGGCGACGGGGCCGAAGATTGGATCGCGGGCTTCGCGCGCGGCTTCTTTGCGCTCGCGCGGCGTTGGCGCGTCGCGCTGGTCGGCGGCGACCTCGTGTGCGGCCCGCGCATTGTGACGGTGCAGGTCGGCGGCGCGGTCGGCACCTCGCAAGCCTTGCTGCGTTCAGGCGCACGTCCGGGCGACGGCGTCTATCTGACCGGCGCCGTCGGCGACGCGGGTCTTGCTTGGCGGCGTCCCGATGCGTTGTCTTCGCTTGCCGCTGATTGCCTTGCAAAATTGCAGCGTCCCGAACCGCGGGTTCGGGAGGGAGCAGTCATCGCGCGCTTTGCTTCGGCCGCGATCGATGTTTCCGACGGATTGCTGTGCGACCTGTCCCGTCTGGCTCAGGCGAGCAATGTCACCGCGCAGGTTGAAGTGGACAAGGTGCCGGTCGGCGAGGGTTGCCGCGCGCTGTGCCGCAAGCCCGGGGATTGGTCGTTGCCGCTGACCGGCGGCGATGATTATGAACTGTTGTTCACGATGGACGATGAACGTCGCCCGGCGTTGGAGCGCGCGCTCGCAAACGAGCCGGGCTGTGCGGCCATCACTCGTATCGGGCAAACCGCGAGCGAGAGCGGCGAGCGTCTGCGTTGCTTGTTTGAAAGAGCGCCTTGGCCGCTGCCGGAGCCTCTGGGCTTCGACCATTTCGAGCCTGGCAATAAATGTTATTAAAATCTATTATCTTCTTCTAAAATACTTTATTTTCTCTTATCTCCGAGTTTATTGAATTACATCCCTTTTGCTCAGGCCGCCGCTGCCACCTGATAATAACTTCTTCTAAAATCGTTTATATTCTGTTAAAATACGCTATCTACTGTTATCTGCGAGATTATCCAATCATGCGCCCTTCAATCGGACTGCTGTTCTCCGACCCCGCACATTTCATCGCGCTCGGCTTCGGTGCCGGCCTTGCGCCGCGATTGCCCGGCACCGTCGGTTCGCTGGTCGGCCTGCTGCTGTTCCTTGCCGTGCGCGATTTGCCGCAGCCCGCGTACCTCGGCATCGTCGCCGCCGTGGTCATCGTCGGCATCGTCGCCGCGCATCGCTCGGCGCGTCTGCTTAAGGACAAGGACCCGTCGTGCATCGTCATTGACGAGATTGCGGGGATGTTGCTCGCGCTGTGCTGGTTGCCGGCGGGATGGGCGTGGCCGCTGGTCGCGTTCGTTTTGTTCCGGGGGTTCGATATTTTCAAACCCTGGCCGGTCAGTCTCGCGGATCAGCGCGTGCCGGGCGGTTTCGGTATTATGCTCGACGATTTGCTGGCGGGCGGCTACACGCTTGTCTGCGTGCAATTGCTGCATTACGTAACCGCCTGACCCGCAACGCCTGACCCGCAATGAGCGTCCGCACCCGTTTTGCGCCGAGTCCGACCGGCTTTCTGCACGTCGGCGGCGCGCGCACCGCGTTATTCTCATGGTTGTACGCGCGCAAGCACCACGGCGAGTTCGTCCTGCGCATCGAAGACACTGACCGCGCGCGCTCGACCGAAGCCGCGACCGCCGCGATCCTCGATGATCTTGCGTGGCTCGACCTGAAGCACGACCTCGGCCCGGTCCGCCAGAGTGAACGCGGCGGGCAGTACCGCGCCGCGGTCGAACGCCTGCTCGACCGCGGCCGGGCGTATCGTTGTTATTGCACGCGCGAGGAACTCGAGCAGTTGCGCCGCGAGCAGCAGGTGCACGGGCGCAAGCCGCGCTACGACGGACGCTGCCGCACACGCAAGGTGCCGCGCCCGGGGGTCGAGCCGGTGGTGCGCTTCATGGCGCCGACCGCCGGCGCCGTCGCTTTTGACGACCTCGTGCACGGGCGCATCAAAATCGCCAACGCGGAACTCGACGACCTGGTGCTGCTGCGCTCGGACGGCACGCCGACCTACAACCTGACCGTCGTCGTGGATGACGCCGCCGCGGAGATCACGCACGTGATCCGTGGCGACGACCATATCAACAACACCCCGAGGCAACTCCACGTGTTCGAGGCGCTCGGCGCGCCGCCGCCGCGCTACGCGCATCTGCCGATGATCCTCGGCGAGGGCGGTGCAAAATTGTCGAAGCGCAGTGGCGCGGCCGCGGTCGGCGCTTACCGCGAGCGCGGCTATCTGCCGCAGGCGGTGTTGAACTATCTCGTGCGGCTCGGCTGGTCGGCGGGTGACCGCGAGATCTTCTCGCTCGACGAGATGGCCGCGGAATTCACGCTCGAAGCGGTCAACGTGTCGGCGGCGGCGTTGAACCCGGACAAGTTGAACTGGCTGAACCGGCATTACTTGCAAACCTTGCCGGCGGCGGAATTGACGCCGTTGTTTGAAGCGCAACTCGCGCGCGCGGGTTTTACCGACTGCGCGTCGTCGTCGGCGCGGGTGTTCGCATCCCTGCGCACGCGCTACGACACCTTGCAAGCCATGGCCGACGGTGCGGCTTTTGTTTACGCCGACGTTGCGTTCGACGCCGGCGAGGCGGCGCGGCGTCTCAAACCCGATGCAAAACCGCTGCTCGAAGAGGCGCTGCGCCGCTTTGAAGCGCTCGACGACTGGGACGAGGGCGCGGTGCGCCAGGCGCTCGAGGCGACGCTGACCGCGTGCGGCGTCAAGGTTGGGCGCCTCGGGCCGCCGCTGCGGTTTGCGTTGACCGGCGGCGCCGCCAGCCCCGAACTTGCGGCGACCGCAACGTTGGTCGGGCGCGAGCGTTGCATCGCACGCCTGAGGCGCGCACTGGAATGGATTGAGGCGGCGGTTTAGGGCCCGGCGTCGCCGGGCCTCGCGGCGGTCAGCACGGTGATCTGCGCGAGCACGCCGAGCAACGGGTGGTCGAGGTAATACAATTTATTGTCGGTCATGGTTTCCTTGAGATGAATGAACACCGTGTCGCTTGCGGGCGAGTTCTGCTCGGACGGTTCCGCATCGGGAAAGCCGGGTTCGTAGAGCAGCGTCATCGCCAGTTGAAAGTAGCGGTCGAACGATAGTTTGGCGCTGCCTTTGAGCAGCCCGCCGCGCCGCGCCGGCACCAGCGCAACGTGCAGCGCGTTCTGCGGGTCGTACACGGGCTGTTGCCACGAAACCTGATGCAGCAGTTCAAAGTTTTCGGAGTTGCCGAGTTTTTTGAGCGCGGCATTTAATTTGCCGGGGCTTGCGACGAGGCGGACGGCGTTTTCTTTATTGCCGGCGGTGGCGGCGCCGGTCGAGGGTGCAAACAGTTCGACGCTTGCCTGGATGACGTCGCCGGGGCGGGACGGCAGGGCCGCGATGGCACCGGCCTGCTCAGGCGAAGTCGTCGCGTGGCGGAACAGCAGCAGATCCACTTGGACCAATGCCGGCACCGGCTCCTGTGCCGCCGCCGACAGTGCCGCGAGCAACAACACCGACGCGAGTTTCTTCACGCCGCCTCCCGGTAGCCGAGGTGCTCGAGCAGATCGAGCGCGGCCCGGCGGCGCGGTTCGGGCTCGCTCGTTCCGGCCTCGAACGTCAGTTTGTCGCCGCCGTTGAAGCGGTAGGCTTCGGGTCGGCTGCGCACCAGGGCGATCAGGCGCTCTATATCAATTCGCGGCCGTTCGTCAAAGTGCAAACTGCCGCCGGTCGCCGACAGTTCCAGTTTGCGCACGCCGAGCGCGAAGCATTTGAGCCGGATCTCGGCGTTGCGGAACAGATTGGAAGCGTAGTCGGGGATCAGGCCGAAGCGGTCGATCATTTCTCTCTTGAGATCCGCAAGTTCCGCGTCGCTCGCCGCCGCGGCGATGCGGCGGTACAGGATCAGCCGCAGGTTCACGTCGGGAACGTAATTCTCGGGGATCAACGCCGGTTCACCGAGGTCCACTTCGGTCACGATGTTCAGCGGCTTGTTCGCGTCGGGCACCCGTCCCGAGCGCAGCGTCTCGACCGCGCGCTTGAGCAGGTCGTTGTACATCACGAAACCGACTTCCTGAATGTGTCCGCTCTGCCCCTCGCCGAGCAACTCGCCGGCACCGCGTATTTCGAGGTCGTGCGCCGCGAGCGTGAAACCCGTGCCGAGTTCCTCCAGCGATTCGACCGCTTCGAGCCGCTTGCGTGCGTCACCCGGCAGCAGCGCGCGCGGCCCGCTCAGTGCGAGGTAGGCGTAGGCCTGGTAGTGCGAGCGCCCGACGCGCCCGCGCAGTTGGTGCAGTTGCGCCAGGCCGAAGCGGTCGGCCTCGTTGATGATGATGCTGTTGGCGGAAGGCACGTCTATGCCGCTTTCTATGATCGTTGTGCAGACCAGCATATCGAAACGGTGCCGGTAAAAGTCGAGCATCACGGTTTCGAGGTTGTGTTCGCGCATCCGGCCGTGTGCAAAACGGATGTCCATGCCGGGCAGCAACCGGCGCAGGCGCGCGGTCATCTCCTCGATGTTTTCGATGCGGTTGTGCAGGAAGTAGATCTGTCCGCCGCGGTGCAGTTCGCGCTGGCACACTTCGGACACCAGCGCGTTGCTCCATTCGTTGACGAAGGTCTTGATCGCACGCCGGTCGGGTGGCGGCGTCGTGATCAGCGACAGGTCGCGCAGGCCGCTCAACGACATATTCAGCGTGCGCGGGATCGGTGTCGCGGTCAGCGTCAGGACGTCGCTGCCCGCCGTCAGTGACTTCAGCCGCTCCTTGTGGCGCACGCCGAAGCGCTGCTCCTCGTCGATGACGATCAGCCCCAGCCGCTTGCAGGGCAACTTCTGCGTCAACAGCCGGTGCGTGCCGATCACGATGTCAACGGTGCCGTCGGCGAGGCCGGCGATGACGCTGCGCTGCTTGCCGCGGCTGACAAAGCGCGACAGCATCTCGATCTTCACCGGCCAGTCGGCAAAGCGCGAAGTGAAACTTTCAAAATGCTGGGTTGCGAGCAGGGTCGTCGGCACCAGCACCGCGACCTGGCGGTTGTTGCTCACGGCGATGAACGCGGCGCGCATCGCGACCTCGGTCTTGCCGAAGCCGACGTCGCCGCAGACGATCCGGTCCATCGGCCGGGGGCGGTTCATGTCGGCGCAGATCTCCTCCAGCACCCGCGACTGATCCGGGGTTTCCTCGTAGGGAAACTTGCGCGCGAATTCAAAGTCCTCGCCGGCGCCGGTTTTGAACGCGATGCCGCGCGCCGCCGCGCGCCGCGCCTGGGTGTCGAGCAGTTCGGCGGCGACGTCGAAAGCTTTCTGCGCGGCTTTCCTTTTCGCTTTCTGCCAACGCTCGTCGCTGAGGCCGTGCAGCGGCGCGGTGTCGGCGTCGCCGCCGGTGTAGCGGGTGACCAGGTGCAGCGAGGAGATCGGCACGTACAGTTTATCGCCGCCGGCGTAGGCGATCGCGAGGAACTCGAACGGGCAGCCGCCGACGTCGAGATGCTCGAGACCGCGGTAGCGGCCGACGCCGTGTTCCTCGTGCACAACCGGGCAGCCGTCGGTGAGGTCGCCGAGGCTGTGGATGATCGCGTCGGCGTCGGGGGTGCGCCGCGGCGTGCGCCGCGCCGGGTCGCTTTTGCGTCCGAGGATCTGGCTGTCGGAGACAAGCGCGAGCCGCCTGCGCTCGAATTCAACGCCGGTGTGAACGTCGCCGACGCAGATGCACAGCGGCGCCGTGTCTGCGCAAAACTCCCGCCAGCCGCCGACGCAGTGCGTGCGCACGCCCGCCTTGCGCAGCATCTCTTCCAACTGTTCGCGGTAACCGAGCGACCTCGCGGCGATCAGAACGCGGCCGTCGAAATTGCCGAGGAAGTGCGTGAAATTCGCCAGCGGACGCTTGACGTGTTCCTGCACGAACAGCGTCGGCAGCAGGCGGGTGCGGCCGTTGCGAGCCTTGCCCGAAGCGTCCTCGAACGATTGCATCTCGACGTTCCTGAAGTGCCGCATCCGCCCGTGCAAAGCCCGTTCGGACAGGAACAGGCGGGCGGGCGGCAGCAGCGGGCGCTCGCGGTCGAGTTGCGCCTGCTCGTAGCGCTGCGTGATCAGTTGCCAATGCTTCCCGATATGCGCGGACAGGCCGTCGGAACGGAAAATGACCGCGTGCTCGGGCAGGTGGTCGAACAGCGTCGCCATCCGCTCGAAGAACAGCGGCAGGTAATATTCAATGCCGCCGGGGACGATGCCGTTGCTTACGTCACGGTAAAGGCGCGCGTCGGGTTCTTCGATCGTCGCGCGAAAACGGCGGCGGAACTCGCTGACGGCGGCTGCGTCGAACGCGAATTCCCGTGC
The DNA here is from genome assembly GCA_965211995.1 of Candidatus Oxydemutatoraceae bacterium. Taxonomy (GTDB): domain Bacteria; phylum Pseudomonadota; class Gammaproteobacteria; order Poriferisulfidales; family Oxydemutatoraceae; genus CAYFZO01. The sequence goes on along the minus strand of OZ243040.1, from coordinate 920,750 downwards.
CGGGCGGATCAGCACCGAAGCCGCCTGCCTGACGGAGGTTTGATCGTCGGGGTTGAACAGCCGCAGGCTTTCGATACGGTCGCCGCACAGGTCCACGCGCACCGGCAGGTCATCGCCCGCCGGGTCGTGCGGCGGATAGAAGTCGATCACCGAGCCGCGCACGGCGTACTCGCCATGGACGGTGACTTGCGAGACCGCGGTGTAGCAGTTGTCGGCGAGTTTGCGACGGAAGCCGTCGAAATCCAGCGCGTCTCCGACTTTCAATGCAAACGCGGCGCCGCGGATGAACTCGGGCGGCACGACGTACTGCAGCAGCGTGTCGGCGGCGACGACGCAAACGCCGCGGCGCAGAGTTGGCAGGTGGTGCAGCGCGGCGATGCGTTTTGCGGTGATCTCCTCACGCGGGGAGAATAAATCGTAGGGCAGGGTTTCCCAATCGGGCAGCAGAAATACTTCGACGCGGCCCTGCGAGAAGAAATGCAACTCGGTTTCGAGCCGGTGCGCGGCGGTCATGTCGGGCGCGATCAGCAGCGCGGGGACGTCGTTTTCGGCGACCGTGCGTACCACGGCCTCGGCCTGCGCGCAGGCGTACAGGCGTCCCCAGCGGACGCGCCGGCCTTTGCTCGCAGGCAGAGACAGGCTGATTGCGGGCTTTGCGGCCACAGCCGGGCATGATAACTCAGTTGCGCGGGCGGGTTTCGGAGTGACCCGCCCGGCGTCGCATTGCGAACTCCCGCCGCTCCGCGATAACGCGGGCGCGGCAGACACGGCCCGTTGTAGCGGCGCCGATGCGTGCGGCGCTTAACTGCGGGATACTGCGCGCGCCCGGTGGTAATAACGATACGCGCGCCGGTAAATACGCGGACAGCGTTTTCTTAGCGCAGTCAGCCGGGGGTGGATTGTTTCCTGGAACAGATGCTGCATCAACCGGTATATTTCCGCGTGGCGTTTTCCCATCTTGCTGAGATCGCCCCAGTGCCGCTCGAACAACTGCTCGGCGTAGTGATACAACTCGATATCCAGCCGGTTCTTTTCTTCAAAGCGGGCGATCACTTCAGGCGATAGTTTCATGGTGCGGGCCGCGGGCTGCGTGCTTATATTGTAAACACCATGGCACCTCGGCCTGAACCCGAGTTTGCGGGAGAGAAGAAAAACGGAGTCGGTAAATCTTTCGGTCAGGCCGACGAACAGGAATTGGTCGCGCAACATGGTTTTCACTTGCTCCAGCCTCTCGGGCGTTGCCAGCCTTGGGTCCGGGTGTGAGTGGCTGCCGCGACTCGCAAGAGTGCGAAGCAGCGGGTTAGTTGCGATTTTGCCTTTCGGATTCTGGTCCCACGTCAAGTACTTTTCCAGCGTGACGGTTTTGCCTTGCTTATGGAAAAATTCCGGCGTTAATTGAAAAGTGTACTTGTAAAGAGAAATCCTGTGCGCTAAGGGGTGGCGCAGCAAGGTGATTTGACGCGGGCATGAAACAAAACGATGAACGAGTTTCACCTCGTGTCCGTAGATGCAGTCAAATTGATCTCTTTCGTCCGGCGGCAGTTCGATAAATTCTTGAATACACGTTCATGGTCTAAGGATAAAGTTTTCCGGAAAATCCTGTTCAAGAATGATCTGAACGTAGTGCCGCCGGTTTTGTTCAGGTGAACGAAAATAACCGTCGGTCGTGTTGCGGAATCCAAAGGTTCCGCTGCAAGGGGGGGACATGGTTTCGAGGCGCATAAATATTCGTAAAGCCGCTGTTTTTAGTTCTGCTGTTCTTAGTGATGGCAAGACATTGGTTATACGATTTTCCCCCGTCTCGCCGGCACACGTCGGACGCCTGCGCCGCAGACGCCGGCGGCGGCCGCGTACCGGCGCTTATCAGGAGGGAACACCCCCCGCGCCGCCGCCGGGCGCGGGGTTTACGCAAACATGTCGGCGGTGACGTTGTGGAACCAACTGTAGGCGTATTCGGCTTCGCGTTGCTTCACCGCCGGGGACGCATCCGCCGGCGACAGGCCGCCGGCGACTTTTTCTATCTTGCTCTTGTCCGCGGAAAGGCGGTACACCGCAGCGACTGAGACGCCGTAGCCGGGCGCCGCGATGCTGTAGCAGGTGTTGACGTAGGACGGCGTGCCCACCGGCTCGCCGTGCAGCAAAGACACCACCGCCGCGGCGCAGACTTTGGCTTCCGAATTCGCGGCGTAGCCCGATTTCGGCAGGCCGGTGGCGATGCTCGCGTCGCCGACGACGTGAATACCCGGATGCCGCGTGGACTCGAACGTGTCGAGATGCACCGGACACCAGCCGCTGTCGTCGGTGACGCCGGCCGCGTGCGCAATCCGCCCCGCCTGTTGCGGGGGAATGATGTTGACGACGTCGCCCTTGATGTCTTCGATCTCGGTGGAGACGAGTTTTTCCCGGGGTGACACGCCGACCGCGCCGCCGCCGGTGTCGGAACCCGAACGCCATTCGATCATGCCGTCGTACAGCTCTTTCCAGGCCTGAGTGAACAGGCCCTGCTTCGAGAACTTGTCTTTCGCGTCCACCACCATGATCTTGGACTTCGGTTTATGGGTCTTAAGGTAGTGGGCGATCTGGCAGGCTCTTTCGTAAGGCCCGGGCGGACAGCGGAAAGGGTTTGCCGGCGGCGCGATGATGACGAGTCCGCCGTCGTCCATCGCTTTGAGTTGCTTGAACAGCAGGGCGGTCTGAGCGCCGGCTTTGTAGGCGTGCGGCATGACCTCGGCGGCCTGCTCGTCGTAGCCCTCGATCGCGCCCCAGCGGAAGTCTATGCCGGGCGAGAGCACCAGCCGGTCGTAGTTGAATTTGCCGCCGTCCGCGGTCGTCACGGTTTTCTTGCCGGCGTCCACTCCGGTCGCCCGGTCGTGCACGACGTTGATGCCGTGTGCCGCCAGGCCGCGGTAGTCGAATTTGAGCGTGTTGAGGTCGCGCTCGCCACCGACCACTTCGTTGCTCATAAAGCAGGTGTAGTAATGGCGGTCGGCCTCGATCAGGGTCACGTCAATGGACTTGTCGCCCATTTTGATGTACTTGGCCGCGATTGCGCCGCCGGCGCCGGCGCCGACCACCACCACTTTTTTGGAAGCGCCGGACGCGGCGTAGGGGAACGCAAGGCTCGCCGCCGTCGAGGCGCCCGCGGCCTTGAGAAAATGACGTCTGTTGAGTTTAATCATCTGCGTGTCTCCGGATTAGTGGGCGTTGCCGTAGTATTGAATCAGGCTTTCAACCCCTTGCGCGCCGTGTTCTTTATGCAATTCCTTGAGTTTGGTGCTCATTTTTTTCGGCATTTTCCGTTTGCCGTCAAGGTAGTCCTGCATCGTGTATTGCAGGTAGGGTATCCACTGCCCGGCGAGTATGCCGACGTCGTCCTCGGGTGAGCGCCCGCCGTCCTCGTGGCATTTCTCGCATTTCGCCTGGTGCAGTTTGCGGCCTTCCTCGGCCATCGCGGCATCCGCCCGCTGGCGCGCCGTGTGCGGCCGCTGCGCCGCGAAATAATCCGCCATCACTTCGATCTCCTCGAGCGTGTAGCCCGTCGCAATGCGCGACATGATCGTGCTGTAACGCGGGAACGGGAGGACGTCTTCGTAGTCTGCACCGCCTTTGTCGATCGCTTCTTCGAGCGCATCTTCGTCGTCATGAAACTTGTACGCAAGCATCGCACCGATCAGGTAGTTGCGCGTCAGCCCCGCGAGCGAAGGGATCGCCGGGCCTGTGCTGACGCCCTGTGCGCCGTGGCACGCGACGCAGGTGTTCACCAACATCCCGACCGTTGCCATCTTCGCGTGCTTGTCGGCCGCGGCGGCGCCCGCGCACGTCAAGCCGGCGGCCAGCAAGGCGCTCAGCAATACCGGTTTTTTAAACATAAATCTCTCCCAGAAAGAACGGATGGCGCCAGCTTCATCGGTGCCGACGGTGCGGGAACGCCCCGGCACAAGTCGGGCGAATATACCATGACGCCGAAGCGGCTTGCGCGCCAACTTTCGGACAAAACCCGAACAGTCCCGCTCCGCAAGCGGCACACCCGGCGGGACGCGCAACGGTGCATTGTCAAGGTTCGACCGGTTCCTTGTGCGCGACGCCCTGATGACATTCAATGCAGGTGCGGCCATCCCGTTGCGCACGGCGGTGCTTTCTGCGCGCGGTGCGCGACTGCTCTTCAAGATCCATCGCCGCGGCGGTGTGGCAGCCGCGACATTCGCGCGAGTCGGTCGCGGTCATCTTCGCCCATACCCGGTTCGCCATCGTCCAGCGGTGCGCTTCAAACTTCTCCTCGGTGTCTATGGTGCCCTTGATCTCGTGCCACACGTCTTTAGCCGCGAGCAGTTTGGCGCCGAGTTTCGGCACGAGCGGATGCGGCACGTGGCAGTCGCGGCACTCGGCGCGCACGCCCGACGGGTTGGAATAGTGCGACGACGCCATCCATTCGGCCTTGATCCACTGCATCGAATGGCAGGAAGTGCAGAACTCGGTGCTGTTGGTGGTTTCAAGCGCGGCGGAGAAGCCGGCCGCGGCGACGAAGCCCGCGGCGACCAGTGCGACGACGACGGCGAGGCTCAGACTGATGCGATTTTTCATGCCAGGTGGTTTTGAGGCGGCGGGGCGGTAAAGAGGAGCGCGCCCCTGCGTGGCCGGTTTTTGTGCGGGTTGTTTTTCAGGGTTGACCGCAGCCGCCTTTTCAAGGCGCGTCGATGTTCGTTCGGTGCCGGAAGATCACGGTGGAGTATTATATTCGGCTGCTTTATATATTGTCATTGCCATCTTTGGGGGCTACTTTTGGAGAGAACGGCGGGGGCGGGCGACCCCGCACTTTGAGATGCACGCAACTTCCAGTTTCGGCTCCGGTGCCGCTCTCGGCGTGCGCGGTCTCGAATTGTTTCGGGGCGGGCGTTGCGTCTGCACCGGCTTGACGTTCACCGTCGGCGCGGGCGAGCGGCTTGAGATTGTCGGCGCGAACGGCGTCGGCAAAACCTCGCTGCTGCGGGTGCTCGCGGGGCTGTCCGACGCGCACGCGGGCGACGTCGCATGGCGCGGCCGGTGCCGCGACGAGACGCGCGAGCAATACCTCAGCGAGTTGACTTACATCGCGCACAAGACCGGTCTCAAACCGGAATTAAGCCCGCGCGAGAACTTGCGGTTCTACGCAAGCCTCAAGTTTGCCGCCGGGAATGGCGCCGCCGCTGACGCCGACGTCGTTATTGAGGCAGCGCTCGCGCGGTTCGATCTCGCCGAGTTCGCCGATGCGCCTTGCGCCGCGTTGTCCGAAGGCCAGCGCCGCCGTGCCGCGCTTGCGCGGCTGCCGGTCGAGGGCGCCGCGGCGTGGCTGCTCGACGAGCCTGCGGCGACGCTTGACCGCGCGGGTGTCGCGACGCTTGAAGCGCTGCTTGCCGGACACGCCGCGCAGGGCGGCGTCGCGGTCGTCGCGACCCATCAGCCGCTCGCCGCAGCGTCGGCGGTGCGGCGTCTTGAACTGCCGGCGTGCGCGACCGCGCCATGCTAGGGACGGCATGGGTGCTGCTGCGTCGCGACCTGCTCGCGGCGATGCGCCGGCGCGCGACGTGGGTCGAGCCGTTCGTGTTCTTCACCGTCGTCGTGGTGTTGTTCCCGCTCGCGGCGGACGGCGCCGAAGCGGCGGGCCGCGCCGCGCCCGCGGTAATCTGGGTATCGGTGCTGCTCGCGAATTTTCTCGCGCTCGAACGGCTGCTGCGCCCGGACTTCGACGACGGCTCGCTCGAGCAACTGCTGCTGCTGCCGTGTCCGCCGGCGGTTACGGTGTTGTCGAAAGTGCTCGCGTATTGGCTGCTCGTCGGCCTGCCGCTGGCGCTGCTCGCGCCGGTGTACGCGCTGCTGCTGTTTTTGCCGCTTGAAGCCGCGTGGGCGATGGCCGCGGCGCTCGCGATCGGCACGCTGACCGTCAACCTGATCGGTGCGGTGGGTGCCGCGCTGGTGGTGACGCTGCATCGCAGCAGCCTGCTGAGCGGACTGCTCGTGATCCCGCTGTACATTCCGACGTTGGTGTTCGGCGCACACGCAACCGCCGCCGCCGCCGCCGGTCTGGCGGTCGCGGGACAACTCGCGCTGCTCGGCGCCATGTTAATATTGGCGCTGGTCCTCGCACCGTTAGCCGCCGCCGCCGCTTTGCGCGTGACACTGGATTGAAGCGGCATTGCCCTAAACTGACCCCCGCTTTAAGAATATTTGCCATGATCTTGTTTTTTAAGGGGTTATCCTCTCCTGAATGGGGTTACTACTGGGCTGACCGGCTGTTGCCGTGGGTACTCGGCACCAGCCTCGTGCTGCTCGCCGCGGGTTTGTACTGGGGGCTGTACGCGGCGCCGCCCGACTATCAGCAGGGCGAGGCGTACCGCATCATTTACATGCACGTGCCGGCGGCGTGGATGTCGCTGTTCGTTTATATGGTGATGGCGGCGGCGGGGTTCGCCGCATTGGTGTGGCGGGTGAAACTGGTCGAGATCGTCTGCACCGAGAGCGCGCCGATCGGGGCGTCTTTCACCGCGCTTGCGCTGATTACCGGGATGCTTTGGGGCAAGCCGATGTGGGGTGCTTACTGGGTATGGGACGCGCGCCTGACCTCCGAGTTGATCCTGCTGTTTTTGTACTTCGGCGTGATCGCGCTGCATTCGGCGATTGCCGACCCGCGCAAGGCGGCGCGCGCCGCGGGGCTGTTGGCGGTCATCGGCGCGGTCAACGTCCCGATCATCCACTACTCGGTGGTGTGGTGGAGCACCCTGCACCAGGGGCCGACCGTGACCCGCTTCGACGCGCCCGCCGCGCACGTGAGCATCCTGCTGCCGCTGCTGTTCATGGCGGGCGTGTTCATGCTGCTTTATCTGTGCATGCTGCTCGCGCGCGTGCGCAATGCGCTGGCCGTGCGCCACCGCGGCAGCCGGTGGCTCACGGACACGTTATGAGCGCGCTCGCCGACTGGTTTGCGATGGGCGGCTACGGCTGGTACGTATGGCCGTCGTACGCCGCCGGGCTGCTGGTCGTCGCGCTGAATCTGTGGCTGCCGCTGCGCCGCCACCGCCGCCTGCGCGCGCATTTTGCATCCGACCGCGCGGCGGGGAGAGATTGAGGCCGCGATGTCGCCGCGGCAGAAACAAAGGCTCGCGTTCGCCGCGATCCTCACACTCGGCGTCGCGGCCGCGACCGCGCTGGTGTTGTATTCGCTCGAACGGAACCTGCTGTATTTCTACACCCCGAGCCAGATTGTGCACCACGAAGCGCCCGCGCAGCGCAGCGTCAACGTCGGCGGCATCGTCGTCGTGGACAGCGTCGAGCACGCCATGGACAGCCCGACCGTGCGCTTCGCGCTGACCGACACGGTCGAGACCGTCGCGCTGGTTTATACCGGCTTGCTGCCCGATCTGTTCCGTGAGGGACAGGGCATCGTCGCGACCGGCCGCGTGCGCGCCGACGGCGTGTTCGTCGCCGAGCGGGTGCTCGCCAAGCACGATGAAAACTATATGCCGCCCGAAGTTGCCGAGGCTTTGGAGCGTGCGGGCAAACCACTCGGCGTGCCGTCGCGGTGATTCCCGAAGTCGGTCATTTCGCGCGGGGGGTCGCGCTGGCCGTGGCGGTGCTGCAAACGGCGCTGCCGTTCGCGGGGGTGCGTTCGGGCAACGCGGCGGCGCTGCGCTTTGCGCGTCCCGCGGCACGTACCCGGGCGGGGCTGGTGCTCGTCGCCTGCCTGAGCCTGAGCTACGTGTTCGCGGTGAATGACTTCAGCGTGCGCTACGTCGCGAACCATTCGAACTCGCTGCTGCCATTGCAGTACAAATTGCCGGCGGTGCGGGAGGTGCACGTCCTGGAGCGCACGGACAAACCGCTCGGCGTGCCGTCGCGGTGATTCCCGAAGTCGGTCATTTCGCGCTGGTGGTCGCGCTGGCCGTGGCGGTGCTGCAAACGGCGCTGCCGTTCGCGGGGGCGCGTTCGGGCAACGCGGCACTGCTGCGCTTTGCGCGTCCCGCGGCACGCACCCAGGCGGGGCTGGTACTCGTCGCCTACCTGAGCCTGAGCTACGCGTTCGCGGTGGATGACTTCAGCGTGCGCTACGTCGCGAACCATTCGAACTCGCTGCTGCCATTGCAGTACAAATTGTCGGCGGTGTGGGGCGCGCACGAAGGCTCTTTGCTGTTGTGGCTGCTGGTCTTGTCGGCGTGGACCGTTGCGGTGACGGTGTTCAGCCGCGGGCTGCCCGAGTCGTTCGTCGCGGGCGTTTTGTCGGTGATGGGCTTTATCAGCACCGGGTTTTTATTGTTCGTGATCAGCGTCTCAAGCCCGTTCGAGCGGTTGTTCCCGCCCGCCGCCGACGGGCGCGATCTCAACCCGCTGCTGCAAGACCCCGGGCTGGTCATCCACCCGCCGATGCTGTACATGGGCTACGTCGGCTTCGCGGTTGCGTTCGCGTTCGCGGTCACCGCACTGATCGACGGGCGCCTCGACGTGCGCTGGGCGCGGTGGTCGCGGCCGTGGGCGCTGAGCGCGTGGGTGTTTTTGACGTTGGGGATCGCGCTCGGCAGTTGGTGGGCGTACCACGAACTCGGGTGGGGCGGCTGGTGGTTCTGGGACCCGGTCGAGAACGCGTCGTTCATGCCGTGGCTGGTCGGCACCGCGCTGATCCATTCGCTCGCGGTCAGTGAAAAACGCGACACGTTCAAGAGTTGGACGATCCTGCTCGCGATTCTCGTGTTTTCGCTGAGTCTGCTCGGCACTTTCCTGGTGCGGTCGGGGGTGCTGGTGTCGGTGCACGCGTTCGCGTCGGATCCGCAGCGCGGCGTTTTCATCCTCGCGTTTCTCGGCGTCGTCGTCGGCGCGTCGCTCGCGCTGTACGCGTGGCGCGCGGCGCGGATCGAAAGCCGCGGCACGTTCGCGCTGGTCTCGCGCGAGAACTTTCTGCTGATCAACAACGTGCTGCTGCTGGTCAGCGCCGCGACGATCCTGACCGCGACCTTGTACCCGCTGTTCCTCGACGCGCTCGGGCTCGAGAAGATCTCGGTCGGGCCGCCGTACTTCGTTGCGGTGTTCGTGCCGTTGTCTCTGCCGTTGGTGTTTCTCGCGGGCGCCGGGCCGTTTTTGCAGTGGCGGCGCGCGACCGGCGCACGCGCGCTGCGGGTCGCGCGCTTCGCGTTGCCCGCAGCGCTGATCGTTGGCGTCGGCGCGCCGGTGGTCGCCGGGCACGCCTGGTCGCCGCTGACTTCGGCGGGCGTCGCGGTCGGCGCGTGGGCGGTGTTTGCGACCGTGTGGGGCGTGTTCCGCCATGCCCGCGTGCAACGTCCGCACGCGGCGATGTGGGGGATGACCTGCGCGCATATCGGCCTCGGCGTGTTCGTTATCGGCGTCGCTTTCAACGAAAGTTACAGCGCCGAGCGCGAGGTGCTGATGGGCGAAGGCGAGACGGTCGAACTCGCGGGCTATGAATTCACGTTCAACGGCGTCGCGCAGGTGGCAGGGCCGAACTACGTCGCGGAGGAGGGGCGCATTGAGGTGTCCCGGCGGGGGCGGTCGGTCGCGACGCTGTTTCCGCAAAAGCGCACTTACACGGTGCAGACCAACCCGATGACCGAGGCCGCGATCAATACGACCTCGTTGCGCGATCTTTACGTCGCGCTCGGCGAGCCTGCGGGCGGCAAGCGCGGCGTGCGTATCTACTACCGGCCGCTGATGCGCTGGATCTGGCTCGGCGCGCTGTTGATCGCCTGCGGCGGCTTGATCGCCGCCTGCGACCGCCGTTACCGCCGCCCCGCACGGCTTGGCGCGGCGGGGGTGAATGGATGAAAGCGACGCTGCCGCTGCTGCTGTTCGGCGTGCTCGTGGTGTTTCTCGCGACGAGCCTGACGCTCGACCCGTCGCGCGTGTCGTCGCCGCTGGTCGGGCTGCCGATGCCGGCGTTTTCGGGCGAGCGCCTGGCGCAGCCGGGCGTTTTCGTCAGCGCGGACGATCTCGCCGAGCGGCCGATGCTGCTCAACGTCTGGGCGACCTGGTGCCAGGGCTGCATCGCCGAACACGACTTGCTGATGGACGTCGCCGGGCGGCACGGGATCCCGATCTACGGCTTGAATTACCGCGACGAGCGTGGCGCGGCGCTCGCATGGCTCGCGCGCTACGGCAACCCTTACCGACTCGTGATATACGACGAGGACGCCACGATCGGTCTGGACTGGGGCGTTTACGGCGCCCCCGAGACTTTCGTCGTTGACGCCGACGGGATCGTTCGCTACAAGCACGTTGGCGTTCTCCGCGAGGAAATTTTCCAACACGAGATCCTGCCGCTGTTCGAGGGCGGGGACGGCGGCGGTGCTTAGAACGGATTGCATCCGCGCGCGCGGACTTCCGCGGGCGCGGCGTGATGACCGCGCCGTCAGTGAGTTCCGCCGCCGCTGTCATCAGGAGCGCTTGCGGTGCGCCGGCGCGAGCCGGATTCGGGGCGTGTGGTTTCGCCGCGCCGTGTTTCACCGGTTCTCCGCTCGCGCGGGGGCGGCGTTCTTGATAAAAGCGGCCGTCGTTTTGATCGTATTGACAACCTGCGCGGCGGCCGAGTTGTCCGGCGAGCAGGAAGCGCGCTACCGCGCCTTGCTCGAAGAACTGCGCTGCCTGGTCTGCCAGAATCAGACGCTCGCCGAATCCAACGCCGAACTCGCGGGCGATTTGCGCGGACGGGTGCTGACAATGGTCGAGGACGGCGAGAGCGACGAGGCGATCCTGTCGTTTATGACTGAGCGTTACGGCGACTTCATCCGCTACCGCCCGCCGGTCAACCCCAGGACTTACCTGCTGTGGGCGATGCCGCTGTTGCTGCTGGCGGGCCTGCTTACCGCGCTGTTCCGGTTCGTCGCGGCGCAGTCGCGCAAGCGGGAGCCGCCCGCGTGAGTTTGTGGTTTGTGAACGCGCTGCTGGTGCTGGTAACACTGTTCGCGTTGCTTAAGCCGTTGCTCGACAAGTCCCCGTCCGCGAAGCGGCGTGGGACCCGCGGTCACGGCGCGGTCGGCAATTTGCTCGCCGACCGTCTCGCCGAACTCAAGCGCGAGCGCATCGCCGGTCTTATCGGCGAAGACGAGTACGCGCAGGCGCGCCACGAAACCGAACTCGCCTACGGCGCGTGTGCCGATGACGCTGGGGATCCCCGCGAAGCGGCGCAGCGCACGCCGGCGGCCGCGGCCGTTTTCGTTGTTGCGGCGACGCTCGGCGCCGCGGTGTTTTACTTCTACTCCTCGGACGGTTACCGGATGATGTTCGCCTATCGGCACGCGGCTTCGGTCACCGCAGAGTTCGCCACCGTGACGGCCGCGCTCGAACGCCGCCTCGCTGAGCAGCCGCACGATGCCGAAGCCCGCCTGCGCCTGGCCGAAGCGAAGTACCTGATCGGCGAGTACGCGGCCGCGGCCGCCGAATACCGCCGTGCCGACGAAGTTGGCGCGCTCGCGGACACCGAGGCATGGCTCAACTACGCCGACGCGCTGCTGCGCACCGGCGGCGCGGTGCGGGGGGAGCGCGTGTTGGAGGCGTTGGATAAAACGCTCGCATCCGAACCCGGCCACCGGCGCGCGCTGTTCTTCTCCGGGATGCTCGAGTTCGAGCGCGGCGGGCACGCGCGTGCGACCGACTATTGGCGGCGCTTGCTTGCGCTGCTGCCCGCAGACGCCGCCGAGTCGCGGCATGAATTGAGTGAGCTCATCGCCCGTGCGCAAACGCGCGCCATGCGCCCCGCCGCAAGTACGGCCGGAAATACGCAGCAGGAAGCCGCTCAAGTGGGCGCAATCACGGTGACGGTGTCGCTGTCCGGGGCGCTGCAAGCCGCACCCGGCGATACGGTGTTCGTCTATGCGCGTGCGCTCACCGGGCCGCCGATGCCGCTCGCGATCGTGCGCCTGACCGTCGCCGACCTGCCCGCCGAGGTGCGCCTCGACGACGGCAATGCGATGATCGCCGGGCTGTCGCTCGCTGCGTTCGGGCCGGTCGAGGTCGTCGCACGGGTGTCGCCGCAGGGGCAGGCGACGCCTGTCGCGGGCGATTTGATCGGCGTGGTGTCGCCGGTCGGCATCGGCGAGCGCGTCGCGGTCGAGATCTCGGACGTAATCAAATGATGCAAGGCAATCCGCAAATGACGCAGAGCAGTGTGGTTAAGACGGGCGGGGGGGAACACGCGCCGGGTTGCGGGCTTGAGTCCGGCTTGGCTGCCGGGTCAACTTACTTGGCTGCCGGGTCAACTTAACCCGCGGGCCGCCGCTTTATCTTCAATGACGAGCAAGCGATGAAAGTCGAGTATTCGATTGGGTTGCGTTATACGCGCTCGAGGAAGCGCAACCGCTTCATCGGTTTCATTTCGCTGATCTCGGTGGCGGGGGTTGCGATCGGCGTCACCGTCGTGATCACCGTGCTGTCGGTGATGAACGGTTTCAAGGTCGAAGTGCGCGAGAAGATGCTCGACTTCGCGGCGCACGCGACCGTCACCGGTTTCAGCGGCGAACTCGCCGACTGGCGTCCGCTCAAGCGCCTGGTCGCAAACGAGCCCGCGGTGCTCGCGCTCGCGCCTTTCGTCGAAGCCCAGACGATGCTCGTTTACAACGACCGCGCGAACGGCGTGCATCTGCGCGGGATCCTGCCTGAACTTGAGGCCGGGGTGTCCGAGGTCGCGCAGCGCATGGTTGCCGGCTCGCTCGACTCGCTCGCGGGCGGCGAGTTCCGCATCGTTCTCGGTGAAGCCCTCGCGCGGAAACTTAACGCCGGCGTCGGCGACAAGGTCACGGTCATCAGTCCGCAAGTCGCGGTGACGCCGATCGGCATCCGCCCGCGGCTGCGGCGCTTCACGGTCAGCGGCCTGTTCAAGATCGGGATGCCGCAGTTCGACCGCAACGTCGCGTTCGTGCATTTGGACGACGCGCAGCGGCTGGTGCAACTCGGCGGGAACGTCAGCGGCGTGCACCTGCGCCTGCAAGACCTGCTCGATGCGCCCGCAGTCACGCACCGGCTGCGCCGTGATTTGGAACCCGACTACTGGGTCAGCGACTGGACGCAGCGGCACAAGGCGTTCTTCCGTGCGATCGAGATGGAGAAGATCATTCTGATGATCGTGATGACGCTGATTATCGTCGTCGCGGTGTTCAACATCGTCTCGGCGCTGATTATGGTGGTTATCGAGAAGCAGGGCGATATCGCGATCCTGAAGACCATGGGCATGACGCCGCGGCGCATCCTCAGGATTTTCATCACCCAGGGTTGCGTGATCGGCGGCGCCGGCACTTTGTTCGGCGTGCTCGGCGGCGTTGCGCTCGCGTCGTGCTTGAGCGACATCGCGGCGTGGCTCGAGCAAGCCGCCGGCTACAAGTTCCTGTCGCCGGAAGTCTATCCGATCTCCGAGGTGCCGTCGCAACTGCTCGCGTCCGACGTCGCGATCACCGCGGCGCTCGCTTTCATCCTGACGGTCGCGGCGACCTTGTATCCGGCATGGCGCGCGGCGTCGGTGCGTCCCGCCGAGGTGTTGAGGTACGAATGAGTTCGGCGGCGGACAGGGTGCTGATCAAGTGTTGCGGCGTGAGCAAGCATTACGGCAAAGGTGCTCTCGCGGTGGCGGGCGGTCTCGCCCCGGCGTGGCGCGCGGCGTCGGTGCGTCCCGCCGAGGTGTTGAGGTGCGAATGAGTTCGGCGGCGGACAGAGTGCTGATCGAGTGTTGCGGCGTGAGCAAGCATTACGGCAAAGGCGCTCTCGCGGTGGCGGTGCTGGACGGTCTCGACCTTGCACTGCGCGCCGGCGAGAACCTCGCGATCATCGGCGCCTCAGGCAGCGGCAAGAGCACCTTGCTGCACCTGCTCGGCGGGCTGGACGCGCCCGACCGCGGCGAGATCACGGTGCGCGGCGAAGCGATCAACCGTCTGAGCGAGCGGGCGCGTTGCCGCTGGCGCAACCGCGAGGTCGGCTTCGTTTATCAATTCCATCACCTGCTTGCCGAGTTCACGGTGCTGGAGAACGTCGCGATGCCGCTGCTGATCACGGGGCGCAAACTCGCCGAAGTCAGGGGCGGGGCGACGGCGCTGCTCGAACGCGCGGGTCTCGCCGCGCGCGCTTTGCATAAGCCGCACGAACTGTCCGGCGGCGAACGCCAACGGGTCGCGATCTGCCGTGCGCTGGTGTCGTCGCCGCGCATCATTCTGGCCGACGAACCGACCGGCAACCTCGATCGCGATACCGCGCAGCGAGTTATCGAGGTAATGTTCGACATCAAAACCCAGGCGCAGGCGGCGCTGGTGATCGTGACCCACGACGAGGCGCTCGCTCAAAAATGCGACCGCGTCATCCATCTCAGCGGCGGCCGTTTGCACGAAGATCGGCACTGAAACCGTCCTGCCGCAACGGACGGCCTTTGCATTCAGGCGTGTTCCTTGCGCGCCGGGACGACCGTGGCCGGGACGACCGTGGAATGTGCCGCTATCACGACCCAACGCGCCGGCACCCGGCGGCAACCCGCCCGGCGGCATCGGCGCGACGGTCCCGGCGTGGCTGCTCCTGCCGGCGCTGGGTAGGCCCCGGTCGCCTGCGGCGGCCGTCGCTTTCTGATCAAAGCGGCGTGTGCTTGTTCAGAAAATGCCGGACGGGACGCTTTATCATCAGCGCGGCGGCGTGGTGGGGTTTATCGTGCGGGGGAACGTGCACTATATGGCCGCTTTCAGGCAATGGCGCGGTAGTTGGGAGTTGAAGACCCTGCATGAGCGCCCGGCCGATATCATGAAAAAACTGAAAGGAAAATTGAAGCGCGTGGAGTGATGGTACTTGGCGGGTCGTCAACCCCGCACACCCAACACCGTGGATAAATCCAAGGCTGGCTTGTAACGTCTGATTCAGACCGGGGAGAATGTTAGCCCCGCGCCGAGGGGGGGGATGCAAGCCCGGCTTGAGCAGCGCGGTAAAAAAAAAGGGCGGCCAAAGCCGCCCCTGATGCGTTCACAAGGGCAGGGCGACCGAGGCCGCCCGCCCCGACGGGTCAGATCCACTCTTCACTCTTCCTCGTAGAGGTCCAGGGGGCGCCCCTCTAGTTTTTATTCTTTCTGCGGCGCAGCCAATGAAAGGTGATGTGATATCGCCACAGGAAACGCACGGTGGTGTAACCGAGCATCGCGGCGAGCGAGCCAACGACCAGACAGCCGAGCAGCAGCGGCTGCCATACGCCGGAGAACCCGGTGTTGAGCCATTCAAAAGTCGGCTCAAAGTAAAACGCTTTGCCGAGCAAGCTCAGCAACTGCTGACCGGCCTTGTAGCAAAAATAGAAGATTGGCGTCACCGTGAATGGGTTGGTGACCCACACGGTGATTATCGCGATCGGCAGGTTTCCGCGCAGCACGATCGCGCAGCCGGCGGCGAGCAGCATCTGCACCGGCACCGGCATGAACGCGCAAAACAGCCCGGCGGCGAACGCGACCGACACCGAGCGCCGGTTGACGTGCCACAGGTGGTCGCGCTTCATGACGCCGCCGAACACCCGGTTCAAGTGCAGGTGGCGGCGGTAGCGGTGCAGATCCGGCAACCATCGTTGAATCAGTTTTTTCGCCATCGCGTGCAGTTATCCGGGATGATGCGGCGGCGGGCACTATAGCCCGATTTAGTCTCTCATTCACTCGGCTAATTCACCCGCCTCGTGCACCCGGACCAACTTTCGGAGTGCGGTAAAAGGCGGAAGGGCAGGCCGCTGAAAATCGCTCGACCCCCGAGGGGGAGTCGCTTGGGGGCGGCGCCCCGTGCAGTCAAGCGCGTCACAGACGGGTCTGGTTTCACGTGGCACCTGTGCGCCGATGTTTTCAGCAGCCCGGCCGGTGGGGGAAAATACGGAAGACAACACGGGCGGGCCCCAAAGGATAACGGGCCAATGCCGCGCTTCAGGCTTGAATCCGGCGGGGCGGCCGCCGCTTATTCCGAAAATACCACCGTTCGGAGAGGAGAGCCGTCCGGCGGCGCCGAAATCGGGCAGTCTGCGGCGTATGTTGATCTTCGCCGCAGGTTTCGTGCTCGGCAACGTCGCGCTGCATTTTTTCACCGACTTGCCGGGGTGGGGGAGCGTCGTGTTCGCGCCGCTGATCGCGTTGTTGTGCCTGCGGTCGGCGCTGGCAAAGGCCGTCGGCGCCGCCGCCGCCGGGTTTTTGTGGACCTTGATCGTCGCCAACGGCCATCAAGCGGCGGTGCTGTCTTCCGAACTCGAAGGGCGCGACGTCGAGGCCGTCATCCGAATCGTTTCCATCCCGACCGACAAGGGGCGCTCGCTGCGGTTCGACGCCGAGGTCGAGAACTCGCAAACGGCGCTGCCGCGGCGGCTGCGGCTTTCGCTGTACCCTGCGAAAGGCGAGCGGCCCCGACCGGCGCTGCGTCCGGGCGACCGGCTCGACGCAGCGCTGCGGCTCAAGCGCCCGCACGGCTATCTGAACCCCGGCGGGTTTGACTACGAGCGTTATCTGTTCTCGCACCGCATCGGTGCAAGCGGCTACGTGCGCCGCTTTGAATTGATCGGCCGCAGCGGCGAGCGGTCGCCGCCGGTGCTGCGCCACCGCCTTTATCAAAGCCTGAAATCGCGCGCGACGCCCAACGTCGGCGCGGTCATCGCGCTTGCGCTCGGCGAGCGGGGGCTGATGGAGCCGGCGCACAGGACGCTGCTGTTCACCACCGGGATCGGCCACCTGTTCGCGATATCAGGTCTGCATATCGCTTTAGTTTTCGGCTTTATCTTCTTGATCTGCCGACTGTTATGGACACGCTGCCTGCTGGGGCGGAGTCTGTGTCCCGCGGCGCGCGCCGCGACGGTGCCGGCGTGGTTCGCGGCCTGCATTTACGCCTGGCTTGCGGGGTTCACGATCCCGACGCAGCGCGCTTTGATCATGCTCGGCTGCGTGGTCGCCGGCGTGCTGCTCAGGCGCCGCGTCTCGCTCGCCGGGACTTTGCCGCTCGCGCTGGTCGCGGTCATCGCGTACGATCCGTTGAGCACTTTGACGGCCTCGTTCTGGCTGTCGTTTGTCGCGGTCGGCTTTATCGCGTTTTACTTCGGTCTGCACCCGTGGCCGAAGCCGCGCGCGTGGCTGCATTTGCAGGTTGCGCTGCCGCTTTCGCTCATTCCCGCGGGTTTGTGGTTTTTTGGTTACGGCGCGCTGGCGGGGCCGCTTGCGAATCTGGCGGCGGTGCCTCTCGTCAGTTTGTTGATCCTGCCGTGTGTGCTGCTCGCGGTCTTGTGCGCGCCGCTCAACGCCGAATTGTGCAGTTTGTTGGTGCAGTGCGCAGATTTCCTGCTCGGTCTGATGTGGCGCGGCGCGGCGTGGCTCGCGCAAGTGGATTTTCTGCAATGGTTCCACCGCCCGCCCGCGTGGAGTTACGTATTCGCGCTGGCCGGCGTGGCGGCGGTGACGCTCGCGAGCGGGTGGCGGCGCAAGGCCGCCGCCGCGGTGCTGCTGTTGCCGCTGGCTGTCGGCGGCGGGCGCGGCCTGCCCGCAGGCGCGTTCGAGGCCGCGTTCCTCGACGTGGGGCAGGGGCTGTCGGTGGTGGTCGCGACGCGCCGCCGCACGCTGTTGTTTGACACCGGTCCCGCGTACCATTCGGGTTTCAGCGCCGCCGAGGCGGTAGTCATTCCGTACTTGCATTGGCGCGGCGTCAGGCGTCTCGACGCGCTGGTCGTTTCGCACGGCGACAACGATCACGCCGGCGGCGTGGCGGCGGTGACCGGGCGCTTTGAGACCGGACGCCGCCTCGGCGGCGATACGGCCGCGCACGGCAGCGGCTTTGAATCCTGCCGCGACGGGCAGGCGTGGTCGTGGGACGGCGTATTGTTCGAAATCATCCACCCCGGCGGCACCGACGCTTTCGTCGGCAACGACGCCTCGTGCGTGCTCAAGGTCACTGCGGGCGAGCACTCGCTGCTGCTGACGGCGGACGTCGAAAAGCGGGCCGAGCGCGCGTTGCTCGCGCGCGGGCGCGAACGCCTCGCCGCGTCGGTTGCGCTGGTCCCGCACCACGGCAGCCTGACCTCATCCACCGCCGCGTTCGTATCCGCCGTGGAGCCCGACGTCGCGGTCGTGACCAGCGGCTACCGCAACCGCTTCGGCCTGCCGCAAGAGAAAGTCGTGCAAAGGTATCTTGACGCGTGCGCGCGTGTGTTCAATACGGCTGAAACCGGCGCTTTGCTGATGCGCTTCGCGCCCGGACGCGAAGTCAAGCCTTATCTGCACCGGCGCGACGCGCGGCGGTACTGGCACATCAATTTCGCGCCTTATTCGGTGCGGCGCTGCGGGAAGTAAACCCGCCTCTGCGCTTATAATGCGGCTTTTCATGCCGAAAAAAATCACACTGAACGAACTGTTTGCGTCCGGGATTTACGGGCGGCTGCTGACCTACGCCTTGCGCCACCGCAGGTCGCTGCTGCTCGCCGTCATCGGCATGGTCATGTATTCGGCGACCGACACGGGATTTGCGGCGCTGATGAAGCCGCTGCTCGACGAAAACATCAATGGCGGCGAATGGCGGATGCACTCCTGGCTGATCCCCGCCGCGGTCATCCTCGTGCTCTTTCTGAGGGGCACCGGCAGTTTTCTGTCGGTTTACTACATGGAGCACGTCGGCAATTGGGTCACCAAGGAACTGCGCTC
The DNA here is from genome assembly GCA_965211995.1 of Candidatus Oxydemutatoraceae bacterium. Taxonomy (GTDB): domain Bacteria; phylum Pseudomonadota; class Gammaproteobacteria; order Poriferisulfidales; family Oxydemutatoraceae; genus CAYFZO01. The sequence goes on along the minus strand of OZ243040.1, from coordinate 902,118 downwards.
CGATATGTTCGATCACCTGCTGCACCTGCCGACGCCTTATTTTGACGTGACGCCACACGGCGCGATGGTGTCCAAACTGACTTTCAACGTTGAGAAAACCGCGTCGGTGTCCGCCAAGACGCTGACTTTTCTGGTCAGGGACACGCTGACCGTCGTCGGCCTGATCTCCTTGCTGTTCTACCTGGAATGGCTGCTCGCGCTGGTGTTTCTGGTCTCCGCGCCGCTGATTGCCTGGCTGACCATGCTCGCCGGGCGGCGTCTGCGCAAGGTTTCGCACCGCATCCAGCATACGATGGGTCTCGTGACCGAAGACATTCAGCAGGCGATACAGGCCAATCTCGCGATCAAGATCTTCGGCAGCCAGGGCGTCGAGCGCGAAAATTTCGAGAACAGCAACGAGCGGAACCGCAAGGAGAGAATGCGCATGGCCGCGGTGAGGGCCTTGAACGCGCCAATCGCCATATTTCTCGCCGGGCTGGGGCTCGCCGCCGTCATTTACATCACGATGCAGGAGACGGTTGCTACGACGATATCGCCGGGCACTTTCGTATCGTTCATCACCGCCGTGCTGCTGCTGTTTCGCCCGTTGCGCAACCTGATCCGGCTGAACGCGGTGATGCAGGACGGGCTGGCCGCCGCCGCGAGCATCTTTCAATTTCTCGACGAGCCGGTGGAGGAAATCACCCGCAAGGTCAATCAGTTGGAGTGCAAAGGTCATCTCCGCTTCAAGAACGTGTCTTTGCGCTACAACACTGATGAACAGGCCGCGCTCACGGACGTTGACCTTGAGATCAAGCCCGGAGAGACCGTTGCATTGGTCGGGCGCTCGGGCGCCGGCAAGTCGAGCCTCACGCAGTTGATTCCGCGCCTGTACGAGCCGACGCAGGGCTTGATCGAACTCGACGGGCGCGACGTTGCGGAACTCGCGCTCGCCGACCTGCGCCGGCGGATCACTTACGTCCCCCAGCGCACGGTGCTCTCGAACAGTTCGGTCGCGAGGAACATCGCCTGCGGCGGCGACTACGACCTCGACGAAGTGACCGTAGCCGCGCGCAGGGCGCACGCGCTCGAGTTCATCGAGCAACTGCCGCAGGGGTTCGACACCGTGCTGTACAACAACGCCAGCGTCCTGTCCGACGGCCAGAAACAGCGCCTTGCAATCGCCCGTGCGCTGTTCAAGGACGCGCCGATCCTGATCTTCGACGAGGCGACCTCGTCGCTCGACGCCGACTCCGAGCGCTACGTCCAGGCGGCGCTTGCGGAGATTTTGAAAAACCGCACGGCGATCATCATCGCCCATCGCTTCTCGACCATTGAGAACATCAAGCGCATCGTCGTTTTAGAGCGCGGGCGGGTCGTCGAGCAGGGCACGCACGCGCAATTGATCGAGCGCGGCGGCGTGTATGCCGACCTCTATCGCGGACACGGCAAAGGCGATCTGATCGACCGGTGAGCGGCGTCCGATGAAAGCGGCCTGTTCCGCTTTGATGCAACGGGTTTGGTACGGCTCGCATCCGTTGCGCTATGGGCTGTTGCCGCTGTCGGCCCTGACCGCCGTTGCCGTTGCCGCGCGCCGCGTCCGCTTTCGCTATGCGAAGCCCGCGCGTGCGCCGTTGCCGGTGGTTGTCCGATGAAAGCGGCCTGTTCTGCTTTGATGCAGCGGGTTTGGTACGGCTCGCATCCGTTGCGCTATGGGCTGCTGCCGCTGTCGGCCCTGACCGCCGTTGCCGTTGCCGCACGCCGCGTCCGTTTTCGCTATGCGAAGCCCGCGCGTGCGCCGCTGCCGGTGGTTGTCCGATGAAAGCGGCCTGTTCTGCTTTGATGCAGCGGGTTTGGTACGGCTCGCATCCGTTGCGCTATGGGCTGCTGCCGCTGTCGGCCCTGACCGCCGTTGCCGTTGCCGCACGCCGCGTCCGTTTTCGCTATGCGAAGCCCGCGCGTGCGCCGTTGCCGGTGATCGTCGTCGGCAATCTGACCGTCGGCGGCACCGGCAAGACGCCGCTGGTTGCCGCGATTGCGCGCCATCTCCGGGACGGGGGACGCAAGCCGGGCATCGCAAGCCGGGGTTACGGCGCACGGTGCCGGTCGTATCCGCGCCGGGTGCGGGCGGACGACGATGCAAACGAAGTCGGCGACGAGCCGCTGTGGCTGCGGCAAAAGACGGGTTGTCCGGTCGTCATTGATCCCGACCGCCGCCGCGCCGTCGCCGGTCTCGCCGAGCAGGCCGACGTGGACGTCGCGATTTGCGACGACGGCTTGCAGCACTACCGCCTGCACCGTGACCTTGAGATCGCGGTGGTGGATGGGCGCAGGCGCTTCGGCAACGGTCTGCTGCTGCCGGCGGGGCCGCTGCGCGAGCCGCGCTCGCGTCTTGCCGCGGTGGATCTCGTCGTCGTCGCCAATGCCGACGATTCCGCCGACGATTCCGCCGAGATTGCGCCCGGAAAGCAATTCGCGATGCGGACACAGCCGCTCGCGTTTGAAAATCTCGCCACCGGCGAGCGGCTCGCGCCCGACGGCTTCGCGGGCCGGGCGGTGCACGCCTGCGCGGGCATCGCGCAGCCGCAGCGGTTTTTTGACGCACTCGCCAAACTCGGCGTAACGGTGCACGCGCACGCCTACCCCGATCATCACCGTTACCGCGCGCGGGATATTTGCTTTGAGCCGGATGCGCCGGTCGTTGTCACCGAAAAGGATGCTGTAAAATGCCGCCACCTTGCCGGCGGCGACGTATGGAGTCTGCAAGTGGAGGCGGTGCCGGAGGCGGCGTTTTGGCAGGCGCTGGATCAACGCCTGGCGCAAACCGCCGCGGCAGTTCGCCCGGATACGCTTAAGATCACTTGAAATGAACGAAGAACTGCTCGATATTCTGGTCTGCCCGGTCACCAAGGGGCCGCTGATCTACGACCGCGATCGCAAGGAGTTGATCTCGCTGTCGGCGCGGCTCGCGTACCCGGTGCGCGACGAGGTGCCGGTGATGCTCGAAGACGAGGCGCGGCGGATCTCCCAGGAAGAATATGAACGCTACGACCGGCAACGTTGAGGCGTTCAGGGTCGTCATTCCCGCCCGCTGCGATTCAAACAGGCTTCCGGGCAAACCTCTGCGCATGATCGGCGCCAAGCCGCTGATCCGGCACGTCTATGACAACGCGTGCCGCAGCGGCGCGGAGTGCGTCGTCGTCGCCACCGACAGCGAGAAGGTCGCTGCGTGCATCTGGGCCGCGGGCGGCACAGCGCAGATGACTTCACCCGACTGCGCGTCGGGCAGCGACCGCATCGCCGAGGCCGTCGCCTCGATGCAATGGCCGGCGGACGCCATCGTCGTCAACGTTCAGGGGGACGAGCCGTTTCTCGCGCCGGCGGACGTCCGCACCGTCGCAAACGCGCTCGTGCGCTTCCCCGGCGCCGCGATGGCGACGCTGTCGGCGCCGCTCGCACCCGAGCACCGGGACGACCCGAACGTCGTCAAAGTGATCGCCGACGACCGCGGCATGGCGCTGGCGTTCAGCCGTGCGCCGATTGCGCGCGACGGCCACGTCTGCCGCCGCCATCTCGGTATTTACGCTTACCGCTGCGGCTATCTTTGGCGCTTTACGCAGTGGCCGGCGCCGGATGCCGAGCGCCGCGAGCGGCTGGAGCAGTTGCGCGCTTTGCATCACGGCGACTCAATCCGCGTTGACGCGGCGGCGTCCGAGATTGTGCTGGGCATAGACACCGAAGACGAACTGCGCGAAGCGGAGAAATTGCTGGGCGGGTGAGTGCGTGGTTTGCCGGCAGGGGAGACACCGCTGCGTCCGGGGCGGCAAGGGGCTTGCCGCCGGGGCGAAAACTCAAGCGCCATCTAGGCGTGGGCTTAATAGTTAATGGTTTGGCCGTGCTGTTTGCTAGAATCCAAAAATGAGCAGCAACCCTAAAAACACCAGGAAATTAAGCAAAGTCACGGAAGAAAACGTCTCCAAACTCAGGCAGAAACTGCGCGAACTGTTTCAACTTGATCGCGGGGATCTGGATTTTGGCCTGTATCGGGTTATGGCGCTTAAAAGCGCCGAGGTCGGCGATTTTCTGGACAATGATCTGTTGCCGCAGGTTACCGAAGCGCTTGGCGATATAGCAAAATCAGATTTATCGGGATTGCAAACCCAATTGGACAAAATTAGAAGCAATCTGAAAGAAGCGGGTGTTAAAAATATCGAGGAAGCCGGCAAGGTCATAGAATTAAACGCTCTGATAAAAGCAGCAGGACAAAACAAGCAAACTGAAGCGGATACCTACAACCACCTTTACAATTTCTTCTCACGCTACTATGACGAAGGCGACTTTATGTCGCTTCGCCGCTACAAAGGCGAGGGCAAGGAAGCGTATTCAATTCCTTACAGCGGCGAAGAAGTCAAACTCCATTGGGCGAATTCTGATCAGTACTACATAAAAACTACGGAAAATTACTCTTCTTATGTTTTTATCGTCGCACAGGGCAACAAACCTCGCCGTGTGCGCCTTGAGATTGCGGATGCGAATAACGAAAAAGACAACATCAAAGAAGCGAACGGCAATCAGCGCTTCTTTGTTCTCTCAAAAAATTTCATCGCGGAAGAAAAGAATGAACTGATTATCCGTTTTGATCATCGCCCGCTGACCGAAGGGGAGAAAACCCGCTATCCGCAAAACGGCATCAGGCGGCAAGGCGAAATCAACAAAGACGCCGTACAGAGAATACTCAAAAAACTGAAAGGCAACCTCTGTTCCCCCGAAAAAGATGAAGATCGCACGCTGCTTGGCAAACACCTGACCGCCTACACGGCAAAGAACAGTTTTGATTATTTTATCCACAAGGATTTGGGCGGCTTCCTGCGTCGTGAATTGGACTCCTATCTCAAAAGCGAAGTCATATCCATTGAAAACCTGGAACTGACCGATGACCCCGCCGTTTTTATGCGCGGCCTGGCACAAGTCAAAGCGATCAAAGCAGTCGGTAACAAAATTATAGATTTTCTGGCGCAACTGGAAGATTTTCAGAAACAACTTTGGCTCAAAAAGAAGTTTGTGCTGGAAACGCAGTACTGCGTAACGCTGGATAAAGTGCCGGAATCGCTTTATGCGGAGATTGCCAAAAACAAAGCGCAACATGATGAATGGGTGAAACTCTTTGCCATTGATGAACTAAATGGCGATCTCGCTGCGGCCGCTTACAGCAAGCCGTTGAAGCCTGGATTTCTAAAAGAAAATCCGTATCTGGTTTTGGATACGCGGCATTTTGCTCAGGGATTTACGGACAAACTGCTGGCCGCTTTATCGAAAGCCGGGCCGATTGATGAGCAAATGAACGGGTTGCTTGTTCATGGGGAGAATTTTCAGGCGTTGAATTTGATGCGGGAGAGATATCGGGGGCAGGTGCAGTGTGTTTATATTGATCCGCCGTATAACACTGGCGATGGGGATTTTGCGTATAAAGATAATTACATGCATTCCAGTTGGATGTCTGCCATGTCGGACCGAGTGGCAATCTCTCGAGAAATGATGTCTCCGAATGGCCAATTCATTTCCCATATAGATGAAAATGAGGATTATTACCTGCAAAGCGTCATAAAGAATATTTTTGAGATCGCTAATTTCCTAGGGGTAATGGTGTGGAATAAGCGGAACCCTAAAGGGGATGCAAAGGGGCTTTCTATTCAGCACGAGAGTTTAGTGTGGGCAATTAAAGATAAAGATTTATTGCAGAATAAAAATAATGGACTTTCCAGACCCAAAAGAAACGCCCCTGCAATTATCAAGATGGCAGATAAAGTAATAAAACAATCGGAAAATATTGACGAAGCAAGGAAGTGCTTTCAAAACTGGCTTAGGCAACAGCCTTTTTCCGGGGGAGAACTGGCGTATAAGGAAATAGATGAAAAGGGCGAAGTTTTTCAGTTAGTTTCTATGGCCTGGCCTAACGTAAAACAAGCGCCTGATGAGTACTTTGAACCTCTAATTCATCCGATCACTAAAAAGCCTTGCCCTACGCCTAAGCGAGGATGGCGAAATTCACCCGCTAAAATGAAAGATTTACTGCGTGAGGGACTGATCGTTTTCGGAGACGATGAAACGACACAGCCTAGAAGAAAATATCTGCTACGTGAAAACATGTCAGAAAACATCCCTTCCGTGTTTGAATACGGAGGTAGTGCAGATAATGAAGCATCGCGATTAGGATTATTTTTGGAAACAATGAAGCCTTTGGCCATCTCTGAGTATGTGTGCCATTTGAATCAACCGTCAGGGAATATACTTGACTATTTCGCCGGTTCCGGCACCAGTGGTCATGCGGTCATCAATCTTAACCGCGAGGATGGTGGAGACCGCAAATATATTCTCGTGGAAATCGGATCCCATTTTGAGACGGTGCTTCTGCCTCGCATAAAAAAGGTTGTCTATTCCAGGGAATGGAAAGATGGAAAACCAAAAGATAGAGAAGGAATTGGGCAGTTATTCAAGTACACACGACTTGAATCCTACGAAGATACCCTTGACAGTTTAACGGTCAAGGGTCGTAACAATCTCTTTGATGCGGAAGAAAACCAAAAATTGGTTGAGGATTACCAACTTCGCTACGCTCTCGGCGAAGAAACAGCGGAAAGCGCATCACTTGTGGGAAAAGATTTTATAGACCCGTTCAACTACACCTTGTCCGTTGTGCGCGATGGCGTCCGCCGTGATCAAAAGGTTGACCTCGCAGAAACGTTTAACTCCCTGCTCGGCCTACGACTTGCAACCCGCCGGCAAATAGATGGTGTCCTGGCGATCACCGGCACAAACTCCAAAGGCGAAAACTGCCTTATTTTTTGGCGTAATCTGAATAAAATGGATGCGCCCAAACTGGAAAAATGGTTTGTCAAACACCATAAGGCTTTCGGTGATGATTTAAACTTGATTTATGTCAACGGCGATCACACCTTGGGCACTCTCAGAAAACCAAACGACAAGTGGGAAGTGGTTACTACCGAACCTGTTTTTCGGGAATTGATGTTTGAGAAGACAGAGTAGCAAAAAAACAGTAAAATGGCTGAACTCACACTCATTGATAAAGACAAGTTAGAAGATCTGTTCGGTATGAGCGGTGGTTATGTATTGGACTTCAAGGATGCAAACTTTGCAAGTTTTTTCCAAGATATGCATATCAACATTGATGACCCTAAATACACCCATGACCAAACAAGCAAGTCTAAAGCAAAACGTTTGCGCGGATTTTGGAAACAAGAAAACAATAACAAGGTAGGGACAGCAATAGAAAAGCTAATTAATTATGCGGAATACTTGAAAAGTAAAAGTGAGGAAAGATTGACGGAAACAGATAAAAAATTAATCGCTGACTGTCGGGATATCGCTAATAGGTTAACTGGGAAGATAAAACGACCCCAAATACCAAAATCTAGAGATGAATTTCTTTCTGTTGATTTTGGCGAACTTAATTTTTCCAAACTCCCGATTGAAGGCCAGCTGGAACCTATTTTGAAAGATCGTCTCTCTGAGGCAAAAATTTGTCTAGAGCATGGTGCAAATCTGGCTGTTATCTTTATGGCAGGAAGCATACTGGAAGGAGTTATGCTTGGTGCTGCCCAAAAATATCCAAGGCAATTTAATGAGAGCTCTTCTTGCCCTAAAGATGATGAAACAAACAAACCAAAACAACTCGGCAAATGGACACTATCACAATTGATAAATGTCGGAAGGGAAATCGGTATTTTAGGTGAAGACGTAAAGAAATTTAGTCATGCTCTGCGCGACTTCCGTAATTATATTCATCCCTATCAGCAAATGGTTATTCATTTCAAGCCAGATAAAGATACCGCAGAGATATGTTTGCAAGTTTTGAAAGCTGCTCTTTCTGATTTAAGAAATAAACCTAATGAGTAGTATGTGTAGCATTTCAGATAAGGAGAATGCTTAATGACCGCCCTTGAAAAACGAATGGTTCTGCACCGCTTCATGTGCGACCAATTCGGCTACAAAACCCTGCGTGAAATGTTAAACCGGCTGGACGGACTGCCAAAGGAATTTATGGGAGGTAACACAAGCCGCTTTTTTCAAGTGCTTTCCGCTGGTTTGCACCCGTATCCGGAGGAAGCGACTCAAGATGATCTTGCCCGCTATGACGAAAACATTATTGCCCATAGCCAAACCTTGGGCATGACCGATGATAAGGGTAAATCATGGAAGCCTTTCCAATATCTAGCCTTGCTCTTTACGGAACGCTATCTTGATTTATATTTTCAAGATTCCGAAATCCTGATTGCAAAACTAAACCAATGGATAAAAAAAGACAGCGCAACCAATATCCCCGAATATACGGCTGATGATATTCGCACGCTCGCCTTTCAAAGCGCGACCGGTTCCGGGAAAACGCTGCTTTTACACGCCAACATCTTGCAATACAAACATTATCTTGAAGCAAACAAACGACTGTATAAACTCAACAAAATAATACTGGTAACGCCGGATGAAGGGCTTTCCCGTCAGCATTTACGGGAATTGCAGTCGAGCAACATTCCGGCGCAACTTTTCTCCGACCATCAGGAAGCGGAGATATTTTCTCACCGTGGCGCCGTGGTGGACATCATTGATCTCCATAAACTGGCCGAGAAGAAAGGCATCAAGCGGGTTGCCCTTGAATCATTTGAAGAAAACAATCTTGTTCTGGTGGATGAAGGTCACCTGGGAACCGGTGGCAAAGTTTGGAGAGATTACCGCAAGCAACTTGCGAAAAACGGCTTCACTTTTGAGTACTCTGCAACATTCAAGGAAGCGGTTGACGGAAGAACGGAGGACAGCAAGAAACTACGCGACGAGTATGGGAAATCAATTTTGTTTGATTATTCATACAAGTTTTTTTACGAGGACGGCTACGGGAAAGATTATCAAATATCCAACCTGCAACAGACCGACGATACCGAAACGAACCGCAGTTATTTGCTTGCCTGCCTGTTGATTTTTTACCAGCAATGCCGGATTTACGAGGACAAAGGCGGGCAGTGGCGGGACTTCAATGTTGCTCCGCCCCTTTGGGTTTTTCTTGGAAAAACCGTTATGGGCTACAAATTCAGCAAAGACGCGGAAACCGATGTTATCAGAATTGTCAATTTTCTCGCTTGGGTGCAAAGCAACCGGGAACAGATAACGGAGATTGTTAAGCGACTTACAAGCGGTGATACGGGGCTTCATGACGAGAACGGGGTGGATATTTTCAGCAAATCTTTTCTTTATATTGGGGCAATGGACCCGAAAATCATTTATGATGATTTATGTGCTCTCGTTTTCCACGGCAAGGGACAACTTCATATCGCCCACCTTGCCGGTCTGGATGAACTTCAACTAAGCGCGGGAGACGGAACCCCGTTCGGGATTATCAAAGTCGGCGACGCATCCGGTTTTTACACGAAACTTGAATCCGTTGAAAACCGTCTTTTCTCTGTTTCCAAAAGCGCGTTCAACAAGCCGCTTTTTGACCAAGTGGATAACAACAATTCCCCGGTAAATATCGTTATCGGCGCCCGCAAGTTTGCGGCGGGGTGGAATTCCTGGCGCGTCAGCACGATGGGGCTTATGCACGTCGGAAAAGACAAAGGGTCGCAAATCATTCAGATATTCGGACGCGGTGTCCGCCTCAAGGGATACGATATGTCGCTCAAACGTCATACTGCGCTTGAAGGCGCAAGTCCGCAAGACGGCGGACAACTCAAACTGCTTGAAACGCTCAATATCTTTGGCCTCAAAGCCAACTATATGGATAAATTCAAAGGGTATCTGCAAAAAGAGGGCGTCAAGGTTGATCGGGTTACTTTTTCGTTGCCGACAAAAAAACAGTTCGGGGATATAAAAAATTTGAAAATTCTCAAAAGGCAGGACAGTGCGGGGGAGTTTCAATATTCAGATATACGCCTTGATTTGCCGGGGGAACCCACTATAAAAAATAGGATCACGCTTGACCGATATAAACATTTGCAGGTTCTTGAGTCGGGTAAAAATCAAACAACAAATGAATCCGTAAGACAAGAGCGCAAACTTGAGAAAAAACATCTGGACTTGCTAAATAAACAAACCATCTATCACAAAGTTTTGGAACGCAAGCGCAGGTTTTCCTGGCATAACCTGAGAATTTCCCGGGAAACAGTTGACGCGCTACTCGAAAACAGAGGCTGGTATAACCTTTACATTCCACCGGAAAAACTGGAGTTTTCCGAATATGGACGAGTGCGCGAATGGGAAAATCTTGCGGTTGATTTGATTTCCGAATACGCGAATCAGTATTGGCGCGCAGAGAGAAATAAATGGGAACATAAACATTTGGACGTTGTGCCGTTGGATGATGAAAATCCTAACTATGTTGAGGAATATGAACTTTCGGTTGACAGGAAAGAGAAGAATTTGCTACGAGATATTGAGCAATTAGTGGAGCGGGTGAATAGCGGTGATTACGATCAGGGGCTGGATTTGGACGGTGTGCAAATATCGCTTTTGAAACCGGATTTTCACGCTTACATACCGTTGCTGTACGCCAACGAACAAGAAGTGGTTCAAATCACCCCGCTCCCCTTGAACAAAGGAGAATACGAGTTTGTTAAATATCTGCAAGATATTGTGGAGAATGCCCATGTTGATTTTCTCCGCGGCAAAAAAATACACTTGATGCGTAATTTGAGCCGAGGGAAGGGCATTTCTTTCTTTGATGACTACTCTTTCTATCCCGACTTTATTCTTTGGGTAAAGGACTTAAGCCGGCAGGATATCCTGTTCATAGATCCCAAAGGGCTTGTCAATTTTAATCCCAAGGTTCGCTCCAAGGTGGAGTTGCACACACGAATAAAGGAAACAGAGGAAAAAATCCAAAGGAAACATTCTGAACTTTTTTTACATTCCTATATCTGGTCGCAAACGCCGTCTCATGAAATTGGCACGGATGTACAGATGTCCGAAGATGCGTTTCACAAGAAAGGCATTTTCTTCGCTTCAAGGAGGGATTCGGAATTGCTTAGCCTATTGCAACACGCTCTCAAGTGATGCCGATATCGGCGGCAGTTATCAGTCTCGCCGACATCCCCGCGGCGCGGCGGGCAACGTCCGCGGGCGCTTTGTCCACCGGGATGACCGGGGTCGGCTGGCTGATGCCTTGCACCGCTGAGCGGCCTACAGCCCCTGTCGCTGCGGCTTTTGGTCCGGCCCTTGCCGGCCAATCACCCGGAGTGCTGTGATGTTATGGCGTCGCACTCCATCGTTGCGGTTTCCCGTGCAATCCCCGCCGATTGTCCGGGGTGCCGTAGGCTATGGGCTCGTACACCCCTTGAAAAAGGCGCCGTTTCTGGTTAAATATGCCGCCGCGCCTCTCCTGTCAGGCGCTGGATTCCGGTTTTGGCGGACTAAAACATGATTAAAGTCAGCGATCTCAGTAAACGCTTCGGCGCCTTTGTTGCGGTTGACGGCCTCAGTTTCGAGGTCAAGACCGGCGAAGTGCTTGGCTTTCTCGGCCCCAACGGCGCGGGCAAGTCCACTACGATGAAAATGATCACCGGTTTTATGAAGCCGTCGTCCGGGCGCGTCGAGATCTGCGGTCACGACATCGAAAGCGCGGCAATCGCGGCGAAGCGCATCATCGGTTACACGCCCGAGGGCGCGCCGGCGTACGGCGAAATGACGGTGCGGGAGTTCCTGAAATTCATCCTGATGGTCAGGCAGGTTGACGCGGAAAAGGGGCGCGCGGGTTTCTTTGACGTAATCGAAAAACTTGAACTCGCTCCGGTTCTGCACCAGCCGATAGAAACGCTGTCCAAGGGGTTCAAGCGGCGGGTGGGGCTGGCGCAGGCGCTGATCCACGACCCGGAGGTATTGATTATGGACGAGCCGACCGACGGTCTCGATCCAAACCAGAAGCACCAGGTGCGGCGGCTGATCAACTCGCTGACCGCCGACAAGATTGTGGTGATCTCGACCCACATTCTCGAAGAGGTCACCGCGGTATGCACCCGTACGCTGATCATCTCGGCGGGCAAACTGCTGGTGGACGCAACCCCGGACGAACTGCTCGCGCGCTCGCGCTTTCACAACTCCGTGAGCATGGTCGCGCAGGACCCGCAGGCCGCGGCGGCGCAGTTGCGCTCGCTGTCGCAGGTCAAATCGGTCGAGGCCGGTGACCGCCTGTTCGTGTTTCCGTCGGGTTCCGAGCCGCTGTACCCGGTGGTTGACCGCTTTATCAAAGACCGCGAGTTGCCGGTCGGCGACCTGCGCATTGAAGCGGGGCGCTTGGATGAAGTGTTCCGCGAAGTGACCAAAGGGGCGACGTCGTGAAGGCAACGCTCGCGATCTTCAGAAGGGAGTTGAGCAGTTATTTCTCGACGCCGATTGCCTACGTGTTCATCGTTATCTTCCTCGCGTTGAGCGCGACCATGGCCTTTTATCTCGGCGGTTTTTACGAGAACGGCCAGGCCAACCTGTTTGCGTTTTTCCTTTACCATCCGTGGCTGTACCTGTTTTTGGTGCCCGCAATCTCGATGCGCCTGTGGGCCGAGGAGCGCAAGAGCGGCAGCCTCGAACTGCTGATGACACTGCCGGTCACGACGCCGCAGGCGGTGGTCGGCAAGTTCCTCGCGGCGTGGAGCTTCACCACGGTCGCCTTGCTGCTGACTTTCCCGATCTGGATCACGGTGAATTACCTCGGCGACCCCGACAACGGCGTGATCGTCGCGGCGTATCTCGGCAGCCTGCTGATGGCCGGGGGATTTCTCGCGATTGGCTCGTGCATCTCGGCGACGACGAAAAACCAGGTGATCGCGTTCATCCTCAGCGTCGTCGTGTGCTTCCTGTTTATGCTCAGCGATTTCCCGCTGGTGCTCGACCCGCTGAGCGGGTGGATGCCGCAACTGCTGATCGACACCATCGCCTCGCTGAGTTTCATCCGGCATTTCAGCCTGCTCAGCAAGGGCGTCATCAATCTCAACGATCTCGTTTACTTCGGTTTGATGATCGGCTTCTGGCTCGGCGTCAACTCGATCGTGATCGAGATGAAGAAAAGCGACTAGGCCAATACGGCGATGATGAATCTCAACCTTTCAAAAGGGGGGCTGATCGCCGCGTCGGCGGTGCTGTTCCTCGCGCTGATGATACTTAACAACGAATTGCTGCGCGGCGTGCGCCTGGATCTGACGAGCAACCGGCTTTACACCCTGTCCGAGGGCACCCGCAACATCCTCGAGCAGATTGAGGAGCCGATCAACCTCTACCTGTTCTTCTCGGAGAAAGAGACCAAGGACCTGCCGCAACTCAGAAATTACTACGCCCGCGTCAAGGAGGTGCTCGAAGAGTACAGCCTGATCGCGGACGGCAATTTGCAGTTGCACTACGTCAACCCCGAGGCGTTCTCGGAAGAAGAAGACCGGGCGACGCAGTTGGGCCTGCAGGCGGTGCCGGTCAGGAGCGGCGACAAGGTTTACTTCGGCGTCGCCGGCACCAACACGCTCGACACCACCGAAGTGATCCCGTTCCTGCAAACCGACCGCGAAGCGTTTTTGGAATACGACCTCGGCAAGTTGATCTACGGCCTGATCCACGTCAAGAAACCGGTGCTGGGATTGATGAGCACGCTGCCGATGGACCCGGCGTCGGGACGGGGCGCCCCCCCGGGCGTGAACCCCGGTCAGCCGTGGCTGATGACCGCGCAGTTGAAGCAGGTGTTCGACGTCCGGTCGGTTGAGACCGACGCCGCGACAATCCCGCGCGAAATCGAAGTGCTGATGGTGGTGCACCCGAAAGACCTGCCGGAGAAGACGGTGTACGCAATCGACCAGTTCATTATGCGCGGCGGCAAGGGGTTGTTCTTCATTGACCCTCACGCCGACGCCGAGCAGGTGTCGCCGGTCCCGAACGTGGCGCTGCAGAATCCCAAGGACAAGAGTTCCAATTTGAACCGCCTGTTCCGCGCGTGGGGATTCAGCGTTGACGCAGACGCGATCATCGGCGACGCCGCGCGCGGGCTGACGGTGTCGTTCGAGGGGGAGGGGCGCTCGGAGGCGCACCCCGCGGTGCCGAGCCTGCGTGCGCCCGACTTCAACCGCGAGGACGTCGTGACCGATGCGCTCGAGTCCCTGAACTTCTATCTGGCTTCGTACGTGCGCGCCGAGGAGGGCGCCGATACCGAATTGACGCCGCTGGTGTGGACCAGCAAGCGGGCGATGCCGATACCGATACAACACTTCCGTTTTCTGCCGCGCCCGCGCGAACTGCTCAGGCTCCTGACCCCGACCGGCGAGCGTTACCCGCTGGCGGCGCGCATCCAAGGCACTTTTGAAAGCGCGTTTGACGGGCCGCCGCCGCCCGAGGAAAGCGGCGAGGAGGACGGGGACGCCGCCGCCGAACCACCCCCGGCGCTCGGCCCGCACCTGCCTGAGGCGGCCGGCGCGGGGGTCGTGACGGTGGTCGCCGACGCCGATATGCTCACCGACCGCATGTGGGCGCAACGCCGGCAATTCTTTGGCCGCACCATCGTGCAGCCGTTCGCGGGCAACCGTGATTTTGTCATCAACCTGGTGGACAACCTGTTCGGCAGCACCGACCTGATCAGCATCCGCAGCCGCGCCAGTTATTCCCGCCCGTTCACCCGGGTGCGGGAGATCGAGGAAGAAGCGAGCCGCAAGTACCGCGACACCGAGCAAAGCCTGCAGAACGAACTCAAGGAAACCGAAACCAAACTGCAAGAATTGCAGCAGGAGCGCGACGACCGGCAATCCACGCTGCTGACGGTTTCCCAGCGCCAGGAAGTCCGCAAGTTCCGGGAGAAGAAAGTCGAGATCCGCAAGAAATTGCGCAACGTGCGCCACCAACTGGTCAAGGACATCGAAAACCTCGGCGCCAGGCTCAAGTTGATCAACGTCATCACGATGCCACTGATCGTCACCGTCGCCGCGTTGATCATGGGTTTCGTCAGGGTCAGGCGGCGCAAGCAGAGCGCGGCGTTGTGAAGTCCGCGCATTGGATCATCGTTGCGGCGGTGCTCGCGGTCGCCGCGGTCGCGGCATGGCTGAGTATCTCCGAGCCGGCGCCGGAAGCCGCGCCGCCGCTGTTTCCGGAACTGACGTTTGACGCACTCGACGAGGCCGAACGCATCGAGATCGGCACGAGCGACACCCCGGTGGTCAGCGTTTACCGCGACGGCGGCGCATGGCGCGTCGCCGAGCGCCACGACCATCCCGCGGACGTGCTCAAAATTCGCCGCCTGTTGTCCGACCTCAAGGACGCCCGCAAACTCGAGCGGAAAACCTCGTCGCCCGAATACTACGCGCGGCTCGGCGTCGCCGACCCGGGCGGCGACGGCGGCGGCAAACTGCTGATGTTCAAGGACGCGCACGAGACGCGGCGGCTGATCGTCGGCAAGTCGAGCCGGCAGGTGAGCGGGCAGTACGTCAGAGCAGCGGACGAGGAAGTCAGTTGGCTGATCGACGTCAATCTGCAGTTGCCGACCGATCCCGGCGAATGGCTCGACACGCAGATCGTGCATATCGAACCGAGCGAAGTTATGACGGTGACGCTGACCCATCCCGACGACGAAGAATCTTTTACCGTCACGCGCGGCGCCGACGGCACACTCGGCCTTAGTGATCTGCCGCAGGGCCGCGTTCTCGGCAGCCGGTTTCTGCTCAGGCAGATCGTCGCTGCGACCGATTACCTGGAATTCAGGCGGGTATTTCTGCGCGCCGATCACTCGGTCGAGTTGCCCGACAAGCACATCACCGCGCAGGTGACCGCGTCGGATCAGTTGGAACTGACGCTCAACGCCTACAAGACCGACGACGGCGACGCCTACCTGACCCTCGGCGCCGGCGGTGCCGGCGAGCGTGCCGACGCACTCAAGCCGCACCTTTCCAAGTGGCTTTATGAGGTTTCGCCCACGGTTTATGACAACCTCGACAAGCGCCGCGACGACTTGGTGGAAGACGCGCCTGAAGCGCAGGTTGAGGCCGAGGCTGAAGTTGGCGCCGAAGCCGAAGCCAAACCTGAGTCCGGATCTGTCCCCGAGATCAAGATTGAAGCCAAAGTTGAGCCCGGGCTGGAGACTGCGCCCGAAGCCGAAGTTGGATCCGAAGCCGGGGCTGAGCCCGGGCTGGAGACTGCGCCCGAAGCCGAAGTTGAATCCGGTTCTGAAGCGGCGTCCGAGGCTGAATCCAAGTAAGCAAAGCGCGGCGGCAACGCCGTGCCCTCCGCGTTCGCGGCAGGGATGAGAAACGGTGCTTCTTTTTCTTACGCTGAGCCTTGTGCCGGGCGCCGCGCCAGGCGCGCGGCGAGGCCGACGCAGGTCGCGGGAGTGAGTGCGAGCAGCCGCTGTTTTTCGGCCTCGGGCAGCGGCGCGGCCGCCACCAGTTCACGCCAGTCTGCGGCGTTCATGCGCCTGCCGCGGGCTCCGCGTTCGCGGCAGGGATGAGAAACGGTGCTTCTTTTTTTTACGCTGAGCCTTGTGCCGGGCGCCGCGCCAGGCGCGCGGCGAGGCCGACGTAGGTCGCGGGAGTGAGTGCGAGCAGCCGCTGTTTTTCGGCCTCAGGCAGCGGCGCGGCCGCCACCAGTTCACGCCAGTCTGCGGCGTTCATGCGCCTGCCGCGGGTGTGCCGCTTGAGTTGCTCGTAAGCGTCGGTGACGCCGTGTTTGCGCAGCACGGTCTGCAGGGCTTCACCGAGCACTTCCCAATGCGCGTCGAGTTCGCCGGCCATCGCGCGGCGGTCAATCCCGATCTTGGCGAGGCCGCGTTCGAGCGAATCGAGCGCGATCACGAAGTGCGCGAACACCGAGCCGAGCGAGCGCAGCGCGGTCGAGTCCGACAGGTCGCGCTGCCAGCGCGACACCGGCAACTTCGACGACAGGTGCCGGGCGAGCGCGCCGGCGAGACCGAAGTTGCCTTCGGCGTTCTCGAAATCAATCGGGTTGACCTTGTGCGGCATCGTCGAGGAGCCGACCTCGGCTGCGTTGACTTGCTGCACGACGTGCCCGAGCGCAACGTAGCCCCAGACGTCGCGGCACAAGTCGAGCAGTATGCGGCTTACGCGCGCGAGCGCATCGAGCAGTTCCGCGAGGCGGTCGTGGGGTTCGATCTGCGTGGTGCAGGGCGCGTACTCCAAGCCGAGCGAGGTCACGAACCCGGCGGCGAGTTGCGGCCAGTCGAGGCCGGGGTAAGCGGCGTGGTGTGCGTTGAAGTTGCCGACCGCGCCGCTGAACTTGCCCGGGATCACGACTGCTGCAAGCGTGCGCGTCTGCCCGCGCAGCCGCTCGGCGAAATTCGCGAACTCCTTGCCGGTGGTGGTCGGGGAGGCGGGCTGGCCGTGGGTGCGCGCGAGCAGCGGCGCGTCCGCCCAATCTTCCGCGACGTCGGCGAGGCGCTCGCTCAAGGCTTGCAGGCGAGCCACCGCTACCGTATCGCGGGCTTCCTCGAGGATCAGCCCCCAGGCGAGATTGGTGATATCTTCTGAAGTCGCTGAAAAATGCAGAAAATGAGATATTCCATTAAGTTCCTCATTATTCTTAAAGCAATCTCTCAAATAGTACTCAACCGCCTTGACGTCGTGATTAGTCTCGGTTTCGAGCCGCTTGACCGTCTGCGCCTCGGCCGGGCTGAAGGTATCCGCGATGCGCTCGAGTGCCGCCTGCGCCCGGGCCGACAGCGGCGTCGCTTCGGGGATCGCGTCGCAGGCGGCGAGCCATTTGAGCCATTCGATCTCGACCCGCACGCGGCGGCGGATCAGGCCGTATTCGCTGAATAATTCACGCAGCGGCGCGGTTTTCGCCGCGTAGCGCCCGTCCACCGGGGAAACCGCGGTCAGCGGCGACAATTCAAGGGGCGGGGCGGGCATCAGGGGCTTAACTCGTCATCAACGCCGACGGCTGCGGGGGTTCATTATACTATCCCCGCGCCGTTCACTTTTGGTTTCGCCGCGATGAAACACCGTATTGAAAAAGACAGCATGGGGGAAGTGCAGGTTCCGGCTGACGCGCTGTACGCCGCGCAGACGCAGCGCGCGGTCGAGAACTTCCCGCTCAGCGGCCTGACCATGCCGCGCGCGTTCATCCGCGCGCTCGGCGAGATCAAGCAGTGCTGCGCGACGAGCAACGCGGGCCTCGGCCTGCTCGACCGGGCGCGCGCCGACGCAATCGCCGCCGCCGCCGCCGCGGTCGCCCGCGGCGATCACGACGCGCAATTCCCGGTGGACGTGTTCCAAACCGGCTCGGGCACGAGTTCCAATATGAACGCCAACGAGGTGATCGCGCGTCTCGCTTCCGGGCGCGCCGGCTGCGACGTGCACCCGAACGACCACGTCAATCTGAGCCAGAGTTCGAACGACGTGATCCCGACCGCAATTCACGTCGGCGCCGCGCGCGAGATCACCGCCGCTCTCAAGCCCGCGCTCGAGCACCTCGCCGGCGTGATTGAAGGCCGCGCCGCGGCACTCGGCGGCGAAGTCAAAACCGGGCGCACACACCTGATGGACGCGATGCCCGTGACGTTCGGGCAGGAACTCGGCGGCTGGGCGCGGCAGATGCGCAATGGCTGCGCGCGCCTCGATGCGTCACTGCCGCGCCTGCTCGAACTCGCGCAGGGGGGCACCGCGGTCGGCACCGGCGTCAACTGCGATCCGCGCTTCGCGGACGAATTCTGCAAGGCGTTGTCGGCGCTGACAGGTCTCGCGTTCACTCCCAAGCCCGACAAGTTCGAGGCGTTGAGCGCGCAGGACGCGGCGGTCGAAATCAGCGGGCAGTTGCGCACGATCGCCGCCGGCCTGATGAAGATCTCCAACGACCTGCGGTGGATGAATTCGGGGCCGCTGTCGGGGATCGCCGACGTCACTTTGCCGGCGCTGCAGCCGGGCAGCAGCATCATGCCGGGCAAGGTCAATCCGGTGATCCCGGAAGCGGTCGCGATGATCTGCGCCCAGGTGACCGGCAACGACGCGACGATCGCGGTCGCGGGGCAAAGCGGCAACTTTCAGTTGAACGTGATGCTGCCGGTCATCGCGTATAACCTGCTGCAGAGCATCCGGCTGCTCGCCAACGGCGCGCGCGCGCTCGCCGACAAAGCGGTCGCGGGGTTTGCGGTGAACCGCGAGGCGGTGGATGCCGCGCTTGAGCGCAACCCGATTCTCGTCACCGCGCTGAACAGCGTGATCGGTTACGAAAAGGGCGCGATGATCGCGAAGAAAGCGTACGCCGAAAAGCGCCCGGTATTTGAAGTCGCGCTCGAGGAAAGCGGACTGCCCGAAGAAGAACTGCGCAGGCTGCTCGACCCGAAGACGCTGACGTGCTCCGAATGACGCGATGCCGCGCAGTTAACAATCAAAACACCTCGTTTCGGAGCGGTTGATCCCATTGGCAGTATGATTTTTATGCGGGGGAGTTATAAGGTGAGTCTGCCCGCGTCTCGTTGCCTGTTTCACGGGGTCGGATTTGATATGGAAAAAGCGCGGTTTGAATTAAAAGATTTGCGCGAACGCACCGGCGGCCTAGAAAATGATCAATCAATGATCCACTGAGGTTCTCGCGGAACCCATCACCGCTTAACCCCGAACAGATCAGCAACCTTTTTCTTGAAGCCGCTTGCCTCAGGGCTGGTGAGGCGCGTGAAAGAGGAGTTGGCAATGGCCGCCGGACACATAGCGCCGCCTGAAAATAGCCCGATGGCGGTGCTTGCTTTTCCAACGTAATGCAGCGTTTTCTGAGACGTCAAAATTTATTGCCGCCACTGCCGTGGAGCAATCTTCCCGCGGGACTTAGAGGCACAGGTTTGCGGGAACCCCGGCGTCTCCCTGCGGCGGTTTAGGATGGATTTTGCCGCCACCCGGTGGTTTGGCATAAGCCCCGCCGGGGTTCCCGTGCCGGGCTGATTGAATTGAAAATCCGCCCCGCGCCGTTACTGAGCGGCGGCGAGTTGTCTCAGCACGTACTGCAGAATGCCGCCGTGGCGGTAGTAGTCCGCTTCGCGCGGCGTATCAATCCGCACTTTGACTTTGAAAGTCTTGACGGCGTCGCCGTTGCGCGCGGTGACCGTCGCGGTGTTCGCGTCGTCGGCGTCGAAGTCGGTGACGTCGAACGTTTCGTGTCCGCTGAGCGCGAGTGATTCGGCGTTTTCGCCGTCCGCATACTGCAACGGCAGGATGCCCATGCCGACGAGGTTGGAGCGGTGGATGCGCTCGAAACTTTCGGCGATCACCGCCTTGACGCCTTGCAGATACGGCCCCTTGGCGGCCCAGTCGCGCGATGAGCCGCTGCCGTATTCCTTGCCCGCGAGGATGACCGTCGGCACGCCTTCCTCGCGGTAGCGCATCGCCGCGTCGTAGATCGTCATCTGCTCGCCGGCGGGCAGGTGCAGCGTGTAGCCGCCCTCGACGCCCGGCACCAGCCGGTTGCGCAGCCGGATATTCGCAAAGGTGCCGCGCATCATGACCTCATGGTTGCCGCGGCGCGAGCCGTAGGAATTGAAGTCCACCGGCGCGATGCCGAGTTCCTGCAGATAGCGCCCGGCGGGGCTGTCCGCCGCGATTGCGCCGGCGGGGGAAATATGGTCGGTGGTCACCGAATCGCCGAGCCAGGCGAGTGCGCGCGCACCGCGCACGTCGCCGCGCTCGGCGGTGTTGTGATCGAAGTTCTCGAAGTAGGGCGGATGCGCGATGTAAGTCGAGTCCGACCAGCCGAACAGTTGCCCCTCAGCGACGTCGAGCGCCCGCCAGTTGTCGTCGCCGCGGTAGATGTCGGCGTAGGAGGCGCTGAACTGCCCGGGCGACAGCGCCGTGCGCTCGGCGGCGATGATCTCGGCGCGCGCCGGCCACAGGTCCTTGAGGTACACCGGGTTGCCGCCGGCGTCTTCGGTCAGCGGCTCGTCGTAGGGGTCGAAATCCATGCGTCCGGCGAGCGCGTAGGCGACGACCAGCGGCGGCGACGCAAGGTAGTTCATGCGCACTTGCGCGTGCACCCGGCCTTCGAAGTTGCGGTTGCCCGACAGCACCGCCACCGCGACCAGGTCGTTGTCGGTGACCGCCGTTGCGACCGGCTCCGGCAGCGGGCCGGAGTTGCCGATGCAGGTGGTGCAGCCGTAGCCGACCAGGTGAAAGCCGAGCGACTTCAATGCGTCCATCACGCCGGCCTGTTCGAGGTAGCCGGTGACCGCGCGCGAGCCGGGCGCGAGCGAGGTCTTCACCCACGGCTTGACGGTGAGGCCGCGCTCGACCGCTTTTTTTGCGAGCAGGCCCGCCGCCAGCATGACCGACGGGTTCGAGGTGTTGGTGCAGGAAGTGATCGCGGCGATCACCACCGCGCCGTCTTTGAGTTCGGTCGGCTGCCCGCCGATCTCGGCGGCGGCGGTTTGCGGCGTATCCCTGCCGCTGATCCCGGACAGTTCCCGCTTGAACGCCGGCTTGATGTCGCGCAGGCTGACGCGATCCTGCGGGCGGCGCGGCCCGGCGAGGCTCGGCGTCACCGAGGACAGGTCGAGTGCGAGCGTTTCGTCGTACACCGCGCCTTCGCACTGCGCGCGCCATAACCCGGTCTCCTTTGCGTATGCTTCGACCAGAGCGACGTGGTCAGCGGGGCGTCCGGTCATGCGCAGGTAGGCGAGGGTTTGCTCGTCAATCGCAAAAATGCCGCAGGTCGCGCCGTACTCGGGCGCCATGTTCGCGATCGTCGCGCGGTCACCGGGCGACAAGTGCTCGAGACCGGCGCCGTGGAATTCAACGAATTTGCCGACGACGCCGTGCGCACGCAGCATCTGCACGACGGTCAGCACCAGGTCGGTCGCGGTCGTGCCTTCGGGCAACTCGTTGTGCAGGTGGAAACCGACGACGCGCGGCACCAGCATCGAGATCGGCTGACCGAGCATCGAAGCCTCGGCTTCGATCCCGCCGACGCCCCAGCCGAGCACGCCGATGCCGTTGACCATTGTCGTGTGCGAGTCGGTGCCGACCAGCGTGTCGGGGTAGGCGTGCACGCCGTCGTCGGCGAAGATCACGCGCGCGAGGAACTCGAGATTGACTTGATGCACGATGCCGAGACCGGGCGGGACGACCTTGAAATTGGAAAAGGCTTTCTGCCCCCACTTGAGGAACTCGTAGCGCTCGCGGTTGCGGCCGAATTCGATGCGCTTGTTCAGGTCGAACGCGTCGTTGCTGCCGAACCGGTCCACCTGCAATGAATGGTCGATCACCAACTCGGCCGGTTGCAGCGGGTTGATGCGCGCGGGGTCGGCGTCGAGCGTGCGCATCGCGGCGCGCATCGCCGCGAGGTCAACCAGTGCCGGGATGCCGGTGAAGTCCTGCATCAGCACGCGCGCCGGGCGGTACGCGATCTCGCGCACGTCGCCGTTGCCGCCGCGGCGCGCGAGGAGCGCTTCTATATCGTCGCGGGTGACCGTTGCGCCGTCCTCGTGACGCAACAGGTTTTCGAGCAGGATCTTGAGCGAGTAGGGCAGTTGCGCCGCTTGCGCCAGCCGCGCGGGGTTGAAAATCTCGTATTGCCTGCCCGCGACGGCCAAGTTCGAGCGCGTATTAAAACTATCCATGAGGTTCTTGTTTTAGGAATTATTCGCTTGGTGTGCTCAATTCTATACTAACCGGGCCACGTCGCAGACACGTCAAATTCTATAAGTTCCCTTTTCGAGTTCCGCTTGCGGATAGCCCGTATATCCACACTGGTAAAACCGTACTGCTGCATCATTGCAGCGTAAACCCGCTCGGTGGATACAAGCACGCCATAAAAAGTGGAATTCCCGACAATGTAGTGAATCCGCGCTCCGGGATTGAGCACCCAGTGCAAATTTTCGAAATGCCGAGACATATCTTCACAATACTTGGCAATATAGTTTGCGAGCAAGGCACCGTTCTTGTTGTGGTCGTGCGCGATGTCTTCCAGGACCAGTGGCAAGTCATCGGGCATCCAACAGTTACCGCTCATCTTCCACTCTGAAAGCCGACTGGTGGCAACTCCCCAGGTCCCGCCAATGGCAAGCCAATCCAACTCTCCCGCATCCCGACCGTTCATCAAATACCCCAGCCAGTACATGTAGGGGCGCAATTCCCGAATGTACGACATACGATTGGCGTAGGGTGGCGACGTAACCACCGCGTCAAACTTCGTGTCTAAACAGGCTGATAAGTTACGTGCATCCCCAAGCATAACGGATGCCTTGCCTAAAGGATTTTCAGCCACGTCGCCGAGAACTAAGTTCAAGTCATCGAGAAAAGCTCCGCCCATATCAGGTTCAAGATTCAATTTGTGCTGCACATTATCCTTGAACGACATGGATTGATGGTTAAATGCGGCGCTCGACAAGCGGATAAGGGTTCTACAAAACGCGATATTCAACAAGTCTGATACTGGCCCCGTACCGCCCGCGACTTTCTGAATTGCCGCTTGCAGATGGCATAGGAAAGAGCGTTCCCGATTTGTCCACCAGCGCTCGATATTGTGAATAGGTGGTTCCGGTACCGGTTCCACGGCTCCCCGGCGAGCAATGTCAAGCGTCACGCAGCCCGCTTTTTTCGTCTCGGCGGACACCGTCGGCGAGTAGTGTGCCGTTTTGGAGCAAGCCAGCCAAATCAAAAACGGATTGATGTCGGTTGTGGTGGCGTTGTGGCCATGATTGACTGCGCTGAGCGCTGTTGTTCCGGTGCCGCAAAAAGGATCGAAGATATTCCGCGTGCCCCTGTGGCGCGCCATAATCTCCTCAACGACCTTAACCGAGTAGGAGGGAGTCAGACGCAACCAGCCATGCCGCCCTGTTTTAGCATTGAACTTGTGCGTGTAGTCGGCACGTTGCCGCAATCGTTTTTTGACGAGTTGAGTCATTGACCACCCGGCTCCAGTAGCGTTCGAAGCACTTTATCAACTTCGGTTCTTAGGACTTCTGTATTTCGTTCGAAAAAACCGGCAAGATCGTATCCGACTACATCTCGCATAAAATCATAAGTGGACGTGAGAGGATTGTCCTGGTCGGTTACGCCGGTGATGAGCACCCATTTTTCTGCACGATAACGGCGCGAAATATCATCATCGATTTGGTTGGAGAGGATTACCGCGCAAGGCAGATAAGCTTTGATGTAGGCTGCTGAAGCGTTTGCAATATCTGCATTTTGACGCTTGCTGTCTTTGCTTTTGTACCCCTGTCGAAATTCAAACACTGTCCCCGTAAGCGAATCGAAAACACGAGGTTCGACGCCTATGTTATTTGCTGAGCGCTTCATCCAATCGTGAAACCGTGCTTTCGTTGCGTTATCCGCGATACCGTCCAACGGGACCCGGGCATCCAGAGATAATTTCCGCATCTTCCCGCCCGGTGCACTGGTTTCGTAGGACCAAATTACGTCTTCTTCGCTCAGCCCAAGAGTGTTTTTCAGCGCTTGGCGCAAAACTTTCTCGCAACCGATACCGATTTGTCGGTAAATACTTGTCATGCCTCCCGCGGCCTTGTGAGCAGCATACATCAGTGGGTTATCGAGACCAAACCAGTTATAGAACGAATCACTCCGATACAAATCCTGAAACTCCCGCAGCGTCAAGCTGCCGCTCTGTCCCCGTCCAAATTTTGGCTTGTAGTTCGCACAAACGCGAACACTGTTCAGTATGATTTCCAAGTACTTGGAATCACCCGCATGGGAATCATGAGACTCATTCATACTGCCGATTCCAACGTCCTTAAGAAAGTTTGTTCAAAGACTTCTTTTCGGTCCATGCAGCGGTGATTGTGCCGATAGACAAGTTCAACAGTATATGAGGTGGGTTGGCTTATATCCGCTAATCTTTCTAATGACGCGCCGTTCTCGCGGCATGGCGGGTTTTCGAACGTTCTCTTCAGCAAGTAAGCCGATTTGACCGCTCGCGGCAGTTGCGAGAAATTGAAAATATCGTATTGTCCGCCGTCAACTTCAAGGCTTAATAGAGCGTTAAAATTATTCATTTTCCTATTGTTCTGCAAGGGATTAATTCCGCGGCTATTTTCCCGGCTTCGCCCTTCAGCACACCGTCTGAGTGAACGCTTTGTAAAGTGCGGTGGCGCTCATTATCTTTGCCTCATAAGGTAAAGTATTATAACTTGCTTGGCTCCGATTGCGTCAATCTCGATACTTTTTCCTTGAGATAAAGGCGTAAAGATCTATGACGTAGCGGGGCAGTTGCTATTATCCTGGCAGGCACCGAGCATGGTTGCCCCTGCCAACGTTCGGCATGACGCTTCCGGTCAGCCTGTGGCGGTCATCACTTGTTATGAACAAACCCGGTAGCCGGTGGTTCGACGGAGTTCATGCGGCGGGTTTTTCGTATCCATCAAGCGCAGATTGGATCACGCCGCCGCCGAGACAATGGCGGCCGTCGTAAAACACCACCGACTGCCCGGGTGCGATTGCACGCTGAGCTTGTTCAAACCGCACTTCAACGCGTCCCTCGCCGGTGTGCGTCAGCCGGCAAGGCTGGTCGGCCTGGCGATGGCGGAGCTTCGCCGCGAGGCGGGCGCCGTCGGCGGGCGCGGCGTTGATCCAATGCACGCGTACGGCGCTCAGCCCCGGCGAGAACAGCGCCGGGTGGTCCCGTCCCTGCACCGCGAGAAGGCGGTTGCGCCCGGGGTCTTTGGCGGCGACGTACCAAGCGTTTTCGGCTTCGCCGCGCAGGCCGCCGACGCCGGCGCGCTGGCCGATCGTATAAAACCAAACGCCGCGGTGGGCGCCGAGCACCGTGCCCGACTCAGCCACGATCTCTCCCGGTTTGTCGTCGAGGTAGCGCGCGAGGAAATCGCGGAAGCGCCGCTCGCCGATAAAACAGATCCCGGTGCTGTCCTTGCGCTCGCAGTTTGCGAAACCCTCGCGCCGCGCACGCGCGCGCACTTCGCGCTTGCTGAGCGCGGCCAGCGGAAACAAAGTTTGCGCGAGCACACCCGGTTCGAGCAGGTGCAGAAAATAGGACTGATCCTTGCCGGCGTCGCGGCCTTTAAGCAAACGCCATTCAGAGCCGGCGTGCTCGATCCCGGCGTAATGGCCGGTCGCGACCTTGTCGGCGGCGAGGGTGCGTGCGTGCTCGACGAACAATTTGAACTTGATTTCACGGTTGCACAGCACGTCGGGGTTCGGGGTCCTGCCGCTGCGGTATTCGTTCAGAAACACCGCAAACACTTGCTCCCAGTATTCGGCGGCGAAGTTGACCGTGCGCAGGGGGATAGCGAGTTGGCGGCAAACCGCCTCGGCGTATTCGAGGTCCTCGGCGGCGGCGCAGTAAGCCGCGTCGTCGTCCTCTTCCCAGTTCTTCATGAACAGGCCGAAAACGTCGTGGCCCGCGTGCTTGAGCAACGCCGCCGCGACCGCGGAATCCACGCCGCCCGAAATACCGACGGCGATTTTCATGCGCGGTCGTTGATATAGGACAGTGCCGACAGGGGGTGGCGCACGCCCGCGAGGTGGTCTTCGATGCAGCGCAGCACCATCGGGCCGCGCAGCCTGTTCGCGGGCAGCGCGGCCAGTTCCTCGCGGCTCAGCCACGCCGTGCCGAGGATGCCTTTGCTCAGCGCCCGCGGCTGCGCGCCGTCTTCGATGCGCCCGGCGAACGCAACGCGGAGATAGGTTTCACGGCTGCCGGCCTGCTGCCAATGATAGAGGCCGAGCAGGTGCTCCGGCACGAATTGCAGCGCGGCCTCTTCGATCGTTTCGCGCACGGCCGCGTCGGTGAGGCTTTCGTTCTCTTCGAGGTGGCCGGCGGGCTGGTTGTACACCGGCGCGCCTGCGACCAGTTCCTCGACCAGCAGAAATTTGCCGCCGCGCGCAACGACGGCGGCGACCGTGATGTGGGGAAGCCATGCCATGGCCTTAGTGTATCCCGTTGCCGGAGGCTTGAATCAAAAATAAACCCGCGGATGGCGCGAGGGCCATACCATGGTTTTAGTGTTCCCGTTGCCGGAGGGGAGGCCCGCGCCGAATTCAAATCTGAAGTGCGGTGTTTGCCGCCGCCCGTCCGTGCTCGTCTGCGGAGGGTTCTTTGGGTTCCACGGATAACGCGGATCTGCGCAAATTAAGACGGGTTTGTTTGCGGATTAGAGGCCGCTGCAAAGCGCCCGGCCTGCGTTCTTTTGCCGCACTTCGGAGCGGGGTTGCCTCCGCGTCGGAATTGCGCTGCCGGCCATGATGCGACGGTGTTGCGGAAGCCGCGCCGCTGCAAAGGTATCGCGCACCCGTCGTCGGTGCAAGCGGCGGGGGAGATTCAGCCCGGCGGCCACGCCAACGGCCGTCCTGCGAGCAAATGCAGATGCAGATGGAAAACGCTTTGGCCCGCTTCGGCGCCGTTGTTGAC
Organism: Candidatus Oxydemutatoraceae bacterium; assembly: GCA_965211995.1. Classification (GTDB taxonomy): domain Bacteria; phylum Pseudomonadota; class Gammaproteobacteria; order Poriferisulfidales; family Oxydemutatoraceae; genus CAYFZO01. The sequence continues at coordinate 874,806 of OZ243040.1, read as the reverse complement.
GATCAGGCGGAAGTTTTCCTCGCAGTCGAGCGTGCGCGCAATCTCGCCGGCCTTGAGCAGCAGGTGACCGAGCATCGCCCGGTCGTCGGCGTCGGCGTCGGCGATCCTGGCGACGGGCTTCTTCGGGATGATCAGCACGTGGATCGGCGCCTGCGGGTTGACGTCCTTGAACGCGAGGCAGACATCGTCTTCATAGACGATATCCGCCGGTATTTCACGCGCGATGATCTTGCTGAAAATCGTGTCCGACATGCGTGTTTTTCCATGCGCTTCCCGCCGCCGCATGATAACATTGCGCCCGCGGTTCTTCCGCCGTTTCGGCGAACCATGGAAAAGACGACTTCTCTGCTCCTCGAAGACGGGACGCTCTTTCGAGGAATGTCATTTGGCGCGCCTGGTTTCAGCGTCGGCGAGGTGGTTTTCAATACGGCGATGACGGGTTATCAGGAAATCCTGACCGACCCGTCCTACGCACAACAGATCGTCACGCTGACTTATCCGCATATCGGCAACACCGGCGCCAACCGCGAGGACGAGGAGTCGCGCGGGATTTACGCGGCGGGCCTGGTGGTGCGCGACTACCCGGCGACGGCGAGCAACTGGCGCCGCGAAGACGATCTCGGCGACTACCTGAAGCGGCACGACACCGTCGCCGTCGCCTGCATTGACACGCGGCGCCTGACGCGCCATCTGCGCGAGCACGGCGCGAAGAACGGTGTCATCTTCGACTGCGACGTTTCCGCAGAGCGGGCGCGCGCCGCGCTGGCGGAGTTCGAGGGACTCGCCGGCGCCGATCTCGCCGCCGCCGCGGGCACCGACAAAGCCCGGGTCTGGAATGAAGGCGTCCGGCGCATTGGCGGCGGCGCCGGCGAGGCTTCAACGGAGGGGGAGGGCTTGTCGGTGATTGCGTACGATTTTGGCGTCAAGCGCAATATCCTGAGGATCTTGGCCGCCGCCGGCTGCGAGGTCACGGTGGTGCCGGCCAAAACCGGCGCCGACGCGGTACTCGAGAGCAAACCCGACGGCGTATTTTTGTCGAACGGCCCCGGCGACCCCGCACCCTGCGACTACGCGATCGCCGCGGTCCGCCGCTTCGTTGACGCCGGCGTGCCGACGTTCGGCATTTGCTTAGGCCACCAATTGCTCGGTCTCGCGTGCGGTGCGCGCACGGTCAAGATGAAATTCGGCCACCACGGCGCCAATCACCCGGTGCTCGATCTCGCCACCGGCCAGGTGCTGATCACCAGCCAGAATCACGGCTTTTGCGTTGATGAGGCGACGCTGCCGGCGTGCCTGCGCCCGACGCACCGTTCCTTGTTCGACAACAGCCTGCAGGGCGTGCACCACGTCGCTAAGCCCGCGTTTGGTTTTCAGGGGCATCCCGAAGCGAGTCCCGGGCCGCACGATATCCGGCCGTTGTTTTCCCATTTCATCGCCCTGATGCGCGCCCATGCCTAAGCGCACGGATATCGAGAGCGTCCTGATCATTGGCGCCGGCCCGATCGTGATCGGGCAGGCCTGCGAATTCGACTACTCGGGCATGCAGGCGTGCAAGGCACTGCGCGAGGAGGGCTACCGGGTGATCCTGGTCAATTCCAACCCGGCGACGATCATGACCGACCCCGACAGCGCCGACTCGATTTACGTCGAACCGGTCGAGTGGCGCACCGTCGCGCGCGTGATCGAGCGTGAAAAGCCCGATGCACTGCTGCCGACGATGGGGGGGCAGACCGCGCTGAACTGCTCGCTCGACCTGGTGAGCCGCGGGGTGCTCGAGCGTTTCGGCGTCGAGATGATCGGTGCCAACCGCGAGGCGATAGATACCGCCGAAGACCGCGAACGGTTCCGCCGGGCGATGGACGAGATCGGCCTGGAATCGGCGAGATCCCGCCTCGCACACGACTTCGATCAGGCGGCGGCGGCGCAGCCGGAGATCGGTTTTCCGACCATAATCCGGCCGTCGTTCACGCTCGGCGGCAGCGGCGGCGGCATCGCGCGCAATCACGCGGAGTTCGAGGCCACCGTGCGTCGCGGGCTGGAGTTGTCGCCGACCAGCGAGGTGCTGCTTGAGGAGTCGCTGCTCGGCTGGAAAGAGTTCGAGATGGAAGTCGTGCGCGACAGGAAAGACAACTGCATTATTGTCTGCGCGATCGAAAATCTCGACCCGATGGGCGTACATACGGGCGATTCGATCACGGTGGCGCCGGCGCAAACGCTGACCGACAAGGAATATCAGCGTATGCGCGACGCGGCAATCGCGGTGCTGCGCCGAATCGGCGTTGATACCGGCGGCTCGAACGTGCAGTTCGCCGTCAACCCGCGCGACGGGCGGTTGATCGTTATCGAGATGAATCCGCGGGTGTCGCGCTCATCGGCGCTCGCGTCCAAAGCGACCGGCTTTCCGATTGCGAAAGTCGCGGCCAAACTCGCGGTCGGCTATACGCTCGACGAATTGAAAAACGACATCACGCAGGGCGTGACGCCGGCGTCGTTTGAGCCGGCGATTGATTACGTCGTGACCAAGGTTCCGCGCTTTACTTTCGAGAAGTTTCCCCAGGCGCGCAACCGGCTCGGCACCCAGATGCAGTCGGTCGGCGAAGTGATGGCAATCGGGCGCACTTTCAAGGAGTCTCTGCAAAAGGCGCTGCGCGGCCTCGAGACCGGCGTTGACGGCTTGACGCCGCAGGTCGCGGGCGACGAGCCGCAGGCCGGGGAGCGCGTGCGCGACGCGCTCGTCAATGCACATTCGCAGCGCCTGTGGTACGTCGCCGACGGTTTCCGGCTTGGCTGGACGGTGTCCGAACTGCACCGCTTAAGCGGCATAGATCCGTGGTTTCTGGCGCAGATCGAACAACTGGTTGCGATGGAACGGGAGATCGGGGGCGCCGAACTCGAGCGGCTGAGCGGGGCGCAATGGCGAAAATTCAAATCCTGCGGTTTCGCCGACAGCCGCATCGCCGCGTTGCTCGGCGTCGGCGAGGACGAAATCGCGGCAAGGCGGCGCACGGTCGGCGTGCGCCCGGTGTATAAGCGGGTTGACACCTGCGCCGCGGAATTCAATACCGGCACCGCGTACCTGTATTCGTGCTACGACGAAGAATGTGAAGCCATGCCGACCGCGCGCAGGAAGATCGCGGTGCTCGGCGGCGGGCCGAACCGCATCGGGCAGGGGATTGAGTTTGATTATTGCTGCGTTCACGCGGCGCTGGCGTTGCGCGAGGCCGGCTGCGAAACGATCATGGTGAACTGCAATCCCGAGACGGTCTCGACCGACTACGACACCTCCGACCGCCTGTATTTTGAACCGCTTTCGTTCGAGGACGTGATGGAGGTCGTGTTCGCCGAAAAGCCCGACGGCGTGATCGTGCAGTACGGGGGGCAGACGCCGTTGCAACTCGCGCGCCGCCTCGAAGCCGCGGGCGTGACGATCATCGGCACGTCGCCGGATTCGATTGATCTCGCCGAAGACCGCGAGCGGTTTCAGCGCCTGATCGCCGACCTCGGTCTCAGGCAGCCGCGCAACGCGACCGCGCACACGGTCGGGCAGGCGCTCGCCGCGGCCGAAGCGATCGGCTATCCGCTGGTCGTGCGCCCGTCGTACGTGCTCGGCGGCAGGGCGATGGCGATCGTGCACGACCACCGGGATCTCAAGGTTTACATGCGCGAGGCGGTGCGGGCGACGCAGGACGCGCCGGTGTTGCTCGATCACTTTTTGCGCGACGCGGTCGAGGTTGACGTGGACGCGGTCTGCGACGGCGAGCAGGTGCTGATCGGCGGCATCATGCAGCATATCGAGCAGGCCGGCATTCATTCGGGTGACTCGGCGTGTGCGCTGCCGCCGTACCGGCTCAGCGACAGCGTGCGGCACGAAATCATATCCCAGACCGGCAAACTCGCGTTTGCGCTCGGCGTCGTCGGTCTGATGAACATTCAATTTGCGGTCAAGGACGATGAGGTTTACGTGCTCGAAGTGAATCCGCGCGCGTCGCGCACCGTGCCGTTCGTGTCCAAGGCGGTCGGCTTGCCGCTCGCGAAGATCGCGGCCTTGTGCATGGCCGGGCGCTCGTTTGCCGACCAGGGCGTCGCCGCACCGGGCGTCGCGTCGCCGGGCGCAGGCTTTTTTGTCGTCAAGGAAGCGGTGTTTCCTTTTATCAAGTTCACGGGGGTCGATCCGCTGCTCGGGCCGGAGATGAAATCCACCGGCGAAGTCATGGGGGTCGGGCGCAGTTTCGGCGAAGCCTTCGGCAAGGCGCAGAGCGCCGCCGGCGGCGTATTGCCGAGCGGCGGCGCGGTATTGATCAGTGTGCGGGACGCGGATAAGGACGACGGCGCGGACCTCGCGCACGCGCTGCTGGATCTGGGATTTGAGATCCTGGCGACCGCCGGCACCGCGGAAGTTCTGCGCGCCGCCGGCATCGCCTGTGCGCCGGTGCATAAAGTGAAGGACGGCGAGCGCCCCCACGTCGTGGATAAAATAAAAGCCGGTGAACTGAGTTTGGTGATCAACACGACCGAAGGCCGGCGGGCAATCGCGGACTCTGCGACAATCCGGCGCGAAGCGGTGCAGAATAAGGTTTGCTACACGACAACCGTCGCCGGCGCCTACGCGATCATTGACGCCTTGCGCTGCAAGCAGAGCGCGGTTTACAGCCTCGCCGATCTGCACGCCGGGACCGGCGTCCGCGACCCGCGGACCTACCTGGGCGTCGGCGCGGCCGATCTGCTGTCGGACACGGAGTTCGACGTCGGCGCCGACGCGGGCATCTGACCCGGATTTTTGTTATAACCGCAGTCCTCATGCTTCACTTCAGCCGACCAGCGGGCGCCCGATGAGCAGCCGGGTGCCGATGACCGTTGCGGGCGCGGATAAACTGCGCGCCGAACTCGAGAACCTTAAAAACCGAGCGCGTCCGCGCGTCGTGCAGGCAATCGCCGAAGCCAGGGCGCACGGCGACCTCAAGGAAAACGCCGAATATCACGCCGCGCGTGAGCAGCAAAGCTTTATCGAGGGGCGGATCCAGGAGATTGAGGGCAAGTTGTCGGTCGCCGAGATCATTGACGTCGCCAAGGTCAACGCCAACGGGAAAGTGGTGTTCGGCGCGACCGTGACGCTGTGCGACGAAGAGTCGGAAAAGGAGATGAGTTGCCGCATCGTCGGCGAGGATGAAGCCGACGTCAGCGAGGGTTTGCTGTCCTACGCGTCGCCGATTGCGCGCGCGGTGATCGGGAAGCGCGCGGGCGACGCCGTTGAAGTCGAGACGCCGGGCGGGACGCGAAATTACGAGGTCATCGCGGTCAAATACGCCTGACTTTGCCTGATTTCACTTGAGGGGTTCGGTTTGTTCGGCCCGCAACCGAGGTGGTTTAACGTAACCAAGGGGGGGCTCCCCCCTGCCCCCCCTACGCCTCATAGCGGGAGGCGTCGGCACAACCGGCGCGGTGCTCGCCGGCAACTTGTCGTCGCCGGCCGTGAGGTACTCGAGATCAAAGCCGGTGTCTCCCCGGCGCCGCATGAGTATCCTGTTCATCTTTCTGTTGCGGTAATAGAAAAGCGCAGCCCCATATTGGGAGATATTGCTGTGGGCTCCGACGATGTAGTCGCATTCGCTCAGCAGATACACGTTCTTGATCGCGGTCATCGTTTCCTGCTTCCTCAATTCCGGATTTTTCCTGACCATCCCGGCATTATGATTGTCGTAGCGTTTTTCCTGCTCGTCGTAGATAAAAGTGATTTCGGAATCTCGCGGCAGTTGCCGGAGAAATTCCGGTGAATCGGTGGTGACAAACACCGTCTTGATGCCGGTTTCGGACACCATCCGTGCGCTCGCCTGCAGGTAGTTTTCAATGGAATGGTCGCGGTAAGTCTCGTGGTCCCCGATCCGTGCGTGAAGGCCGATCACGGGGCCTGCAAATCCCATGTCGCGCTTGCGGTTTTGAATGTGCTCCTTGTACTCCTCCTTGAGTTCCAGAAAAGAGTTCATCAGCAGGCCGTCCATGTAAAGATAACCGTGAGGCAGGCGGTTCAACGGCGCGGCATAATTGATTTCCGGCAGTTGTAGGCCGAATATCGTGTTCATACGTGTCTCATTCTCTATCCTCCACGCCATGCTTGAATGCCCGAGGCCAAAACTTACCGCCCGCTCTTGCTGCGACTGTAAATTAAAGGGTACGTGTTTCTTCGCTTTCAGTTCCGCTTTTTCCAGAGAGTGAATGCCTATCGGCTTGAAGCAAAAATCGTAGAGCAAGCGGCCCTCATCATAAAGCACCGTCCGGCCGTACAAATATCCCAGCCTGAGGCCTTTGGTTAATGCCGATAACACGGAGGCGCCCACCCCGGCTGAATTCGCCACAGCGATCAAAAATCTGGCGTCTTCGACGGGGGTTGCAAACTGCAGCAGGCGGACTTTGTCGAGGATCATGCGATCCAACGCCGCGAGTTCGTCTGCGGCGTACGGCACCGACATCGGCGGCGCTTCCGGCATAAGGCAGTTCATTTTTTTCAGATGCGCCAGCGCCCGCCGCTGGAAAATGCGGTATTTTGTTTTCTCAATGCGACGCCGTATGGCCCCTGTAATTTTCGCTTTAGCGGAAGGAATGGCCCATTTCAAGGCGTGCCGGTATCTGTGGGGCAGGGGGCTTCTCAGAAAGTTTTGCACGGGAAAGTCCTTAAAACCGGTTACACAAGGCTTGTTCGCTTCAGTTGATACAGCGCTTCAAGCGCTTCTCTGGGCGTCATGCCGTGGCGCAACCGGCGCGGTGCTCGCCGGCAACTTGTTGTCGCCGGTCGTGAGGTACTCGAGATCAAAGCCGGTGTCTCCCCGGCGCCGCATGAGTATCCTGTTCATCTTTCTGTTGCGGTAATAGAAAAGCGCAGCCCCATATTGGGAGAGATTGCTGCTGGCTCCGACAATATAGTCGCATTCGCTCAGCAGATACATGTTCTTGATCGCGGTCATCGTTTCCTGCTTCCTCAATTTCGGATTTTCCCTGACCATCCAGGCATTATTATTGTCGTAGCGTTTTTCCTGCTCGTCGTAGATAAAAGTGACTTCGGAATCCCGCGGCAGTTGCCGGAGAAATTCCGGAGAGTCAGTGGTGATGAACACCGTCTTGATGCCGGCTTCGGACACCACCCGCGCGCTCGCCTGCAGGTAGTTTTCAATGGAATGTTTGCGGCCAATATCTGTGTCCCCCATGCGTGCGTGAAGGCCGATCACGGGCCCTGCAAATCCCATGTCGCGCTTGCGGTTTTGAATGTGCTCCTTATACTCCTCCTTGAGTTCCAGAAAAGAGTCCATCAGCAGGCCCTCCATGTAAAGATAACCGTGAGGCAGGCGGTTCAACGGCGCGGCATAATTGATTTCCGGCAGTTGTAGGCCGGATCTCATGTTCATACGTGTCTCATTCTCTAGCCTCCACGCCATGCTTGAATACCCGAGGATAAAACGTACCGTCCGCTCTTGCTGCGACCGTAAATTAAAGGGTATGTGCTTCTTCGCTTTCAGTTCCGCCTTTTCCAGAGAGTGAATGCCTATCGGCTTGAAGCAAAAATCGTAGAGCAAGCGGCCCTCATCATAAAGCACCGTCCGGCCGTACAAATATCCCAGCCTGAGGCCTTTGGTTAATGCCGACAACGAAGAGCCCATCCCGGCTGAATTCGCCACAGCGATCAAAAATCTGGCGTCTTCGACGGGGGTTGCAAACTGCAGCAGGCGGACTTTGTCGAGGATCATGCGATCCAACGCCGCGAGTTCGTCTGCGGTGTACGGCACCGACATCGGCGGCGTTTCCGGCATAAGGCAGTTCATTTTTTTCAGATGCGCCAGCGTCCGCCGCCGGAAAATGGGGTATTTAATTGTCGCTCTGGCGGAAGAAGAAATTTTCGCTTTAGCGGAAGGAATGGCCCATTTCAAGGCGTGCCGGTATCTGTAGGGCAGGATGCTTCTCAGAAAGTTTCGCACGGGAAAGTCCTTAAAACCGGTTACACAAGGCTTGTTCGCTTCAGTTGATACAGCGCTTCAAGCGCTTCTTTGGGCGTCATGCCGTGGCGCAACCGGCGCGGTGCTCGCCGGCAACTTGTCGTCGCCGGCCGTGAGGTACTCGAGATCAAAGCCGGTGTCTTCCCGGCGCCGCATGAGTATCCTGTTCATCTTTCTGTTGCGGTGATAGAAAAGCGCAGCCCCATATTCGGAGATATTGCTGTAGGCTCCGACGATGTAGTCGCATTCGCTCAGCAGATACACGTTCTTGATCGCGGTCATCGTTTCCTGCTTCCTCAATTCCGGATTTTTCCTGACCATCACGACATTACAATTATTGTAACGTTTCTCCCGTTCGTCGTAGATGAAGGTGATCCCTGAATCCCGCGGCAGTTGCCGGAGAAATTCCGGTGAATCGGTGGTGACAAACACCGTCTTGATGCCGGTTTCGGACACCATCCGTGCGCTCGCCTGCAGGTAGTTTTCAATGGAATGGTCGCGGTAAGTCTCGTGGTCCCCCATCCGTACGTGAAGGCCGATCACGGGGCCTGCAAATCCCATGTCGCGCTTGCGGCTTTGAATGTGCTCCTTGTACTCCTCCTTGAGTTCCAAAAAAGAGTCCATCAGCAGGCCGTCCATGTAAAGATAACCGTAAGGCAGGCGGTTCAACGGCGCGGCATAATTGATTTCCGGCAGTCGTAGTAGGCCGGATCTCATGTTTATACGTGTCTGACTCTCTATCATCCACGCCATGCTTGGATAATCGTGGGTAAAACTTACCGTCCGATCTTGCTGCGACCGCAGATTAAAGAATATGTGCTTCTTCGCTTTCAGTTCCGCCTTTTCCAGAGAGTGAATGCCTATCGGCTTGAAGCAAAAATCGTATAACCAGTGGCCTTCATCATAAAGCACCGTCCGGCCGTACAAATATCCCAGCCTGAGGCTTCTGGTTAAGAACGACAACGAGGCGCCCACCGCGAAGTGAGCCTCGTTGGAAGTCGGCACAGCGATCAAAAACCTGGCGTCTTCGACGGGGGTTGCAAACTGCAACAGGCGGACTTTGTCGAGGATCATGCGATCCAACGCCGCGAGTTCGTCTGCGGTGTACGGCACCGACATCGGCGGCGCTTCCGGCATAAGGCAGTTCATTTTTTTCAGATGCGCCAGCGCCCGCCGCCGGGAAATGGGGTATTTTATTTTCTCAATGCGACTCTGTATGGCCCATTTCAAGGCGTGCCGGTATCTGTAGGGCAGAATGCTTCTCAGAAAGTTTCGCACGGGAAAGTCCTTAAACCCGGTTACACAAGGCTTGTTCGCTTCAGTTGATACAGCGCTTCAAGCGCTTCTTTGGGCGTCATGCCGTCCGGCTCTATTTTACGCAAGGCGTCGAGCAGCGGCCGCACGGACGGCGCCGGCGTGCCCGCGTCGCGCTCCGTCGCGGGCGGTGCATCATCGCTCCGGTTATGGCCGAATGACAGCGGCAGTTGCGCCGCGTCATCCCCGCGCGCCGATTGCAGGGCTTCAAGCGCTTCGAGTTTGGATTGCGCGCAGTCTATCACGTCGCCGGGAATGCCCGCGAGATGCGCGACCTGAATGCCGTAACTCCGGTTGGCCGCACCTTCCTTGATCTTGTGCAGAAAGACGATCTTTTCCCGGTGCTCGATCGCGGCGATGTGCACGTTGTGCACGGTCGCCTGAACGTCGGCGAGCGCCGTCAGTTCAAAATAATGCGTCGCGAACAGGGTGAACGAGCGGTTCACGGCGGCGAGCCGAGCGGCGCAGGCCCAAGCGAGGCTGAGTCCGTCGAAAGTGCCGGTGCCGCGGCCGATTTCGTCCATCAGCACCAGGCTGTCGGCGCTTGCGTTGTTCAGGATATTGGCGGCCTCGGTCATCTCGACCATGAACGTCGAGCGCCCCGACGCGATGTCGTCGGAGGCGCCGATGCGCGTGAAAATGCGGTCGATAGGCCCGATCACGGCTTCGTCCGCCGGCACGTAAGCGCCGACGTGCGCGAGCAGCACGACGTGCGCGGTCTGGCGCATGTAAGTGGATTTGCCGCCCATGTTGGGGCCGGTGACGATCAGCATGCGCCGGGCGTTGCCGAGCGTGAGATCGTTGGGGACAAACTCGGCGTCGGGAATGCGTTCGACCACCGGGTGGCGGCCGGCGACGATGCGGATGCCGGGTTCGTCGCTGAGCGTCGGCCGTTTGTAGCGGTGGCGTTTCGCGCACACGGCCAGCGTCGCCAGCACGTCGAGCGCCGCCAGCGATTGTGCGCCGCTTTGCAGCCCCGGCAGGTGCGGGCGGAAACTCGCGACCAGCGCCTGATAGAGTTGCTTTTCCCTGGCGAGCGCGTGTGCGTGCGCGGCCAGCGCTTTTTGTTCGTATTGTTTGAGTTCGGGGGTCGTGAAACGCTCCGCGTTTTTCAAGGTCTGCGTGCGCCGGTACTCTTCCGGCACGTGCCGCGCCTGCGACTTCGGCATCTCGATGTAATAGCCGTGCACCCGGTTATAACCGACTTTCAGGTTCGCGGCGTGCGCCCGGCCCCGTTCGCGCTGCTCGAGTTCAAGCAGAAAGCGGTCGGCGCCGCGGTTGAGCGCCCGCAGTTCGTCGAGTTCCTTGTCGTAGCCGTCTTTGATGACGCCGCCGTCGCGGACCGTGGCGGGCGGCGCGTCGTTCACGGCACGCTCGAGTTGTTCGACGATATCGGGGCGGGGTTCTATTTTCTGATCGAGCGTGCGTGCCAGTTCGCAGTCGAGCGGGGCGAGGTGCGCCTTGATGGCGGGCACGAGGCACATGGTTTCGCGCAAGCCAATCAAGTCGCGCGGGCGGGCGCCGTCGAGCGCGAGCCGCGACAGGATGCGTTCGACGTCGTTGCACTGTTTCAGGGAATCGCGCAACCCGCCGAGATCGGCGCCGGTGAGCAGGTCTTCGATCATGTCGTGGCGTTGTTGCAGCACGGCGCGGTTGCGCAGCGGCTGCGCAAACCAGCGCCGCAGACAGCGGGCGCCCATCGGGGTTGCCGTGTGGTCGTGGATTGCGACCAGCGTGTTGCCGGCATCGCCGGGCGCGCCCGACAGCGGGCGGTCAATCTCGAGGCAGGCGCGGCTGACCGCGTCGAGGTATAAATGATCGCCGCCGTGTTCGACGCTCAGCGTTTTGACGTGCGGCAGCAGTGACTTTTGCGTTTCTTTCAAGTACTGCAACAGCGCGCCCGCCGCGGCCACGCCCGCGGTCATGCCGTCGCAGCCGAAACCGCTCAGGCTTTGCACTTCCAGCTGCTCGCACAGCAGCCGGCGGCAGGATTCAAAGTCGAACACCCACGGCGGACGCCGCTGCAGGTTGCGGCAGTCGCACGGCAGCGCCAGGTCTTCCTGCGCCAGAACCTCGGCGGGCTGCAAGCGGTGCAATTCGCTTTGCAGTTTCTCGGCGGTGCTTTCAATTTCCTTGACCACGAAGCGGCCGGTGCTCAACTCGATCGCGGCGACGCCCGCGGTGCCTGCGTCGAGGCATACGGCGACCAGCAGGTTGTCGCGCGCTGCGTCGAGCAGGTTGTCTTCGATCAGGGTGCCGGGAGTCAGCACGCGCACGACTTTGCGCTCGACCGGCCCGCGCGGCGCGGTGGAATCGCCGACCTGGTCGCAGATGGCCACCGATTCACCGAGACGCACCAGTTTCGCGATATGCCCTTCGACCGAGTGCACCGGCACGCCCGCCATCGGAATCGGGTTCGCGCTGCTCTGACTGCGCGTGGTCAGCGTGAGGTCGAGCAATTTGGCGGCTTTTTTGGCGTCGTCAAAAAACAGTTCGTAAAAGTCCCCCATGTGGTAAAACAGCAAGGTATCCGGATGCTCGGACTTGATCCGCAGATATTGCTGCATGCTGGGGGTGATGTTGGTGCGCGGCATGGTGTTGGCGTGGCGGCGGCGGCGCCTGCCGCCGGGAGTTCGAGCCGCATTATTATACGGAGGCGGCGGCGGCGGCAATGCGCGAGGTTGAGTTCGAATCGGAGTTGTCGCGTCTGATCCAATGGCTCGAGGCGCGGAGGCTGCGTCTCGCCGCCGCCGAGTCCTGCACCGGCGGCTGGGTCGGCAAACTGTGCAGCGACCGGCCCGGCAGTTCGGCCTGGTTTGAAGCCTCGCTCGTGACTTACGGCAACGACGCGAAGCGGGCGCTGCTCGGCGTCGGCGCCGGCACGCTTTCGCGGTGCGGCGCGGTGAGCGAGGAGGTGGTGCTGGAGATGACTGCCGGCGTGCTTGAGCGCGTGCCGGCCGCGGACGTCGCGGTGGCGGTCAGCGGCGTTGCGGGCCCGTCGGGGGGCACGCCGGACAAGCCCGCCGGCACGGTGTGGATCGCGTGGTGCCGGCGCGGGGAGGCACCCGCCGCGCGGTGCTTTCACTTTGCAGGCGGCCGCGACGCGGTGCGGTTCGCCGCCGCGCAGGCGGCCTTGACGGGCTTGCTCGCCTATCTCGCCTGACCGTTCATTCCTCTGATTCGACCGTTCGGGGGTTTTATCGGCTCGTTGCTACCGTTCGTCGGGGCAGGCGAGCGCGGCGTCCGCCGTTGCGTCAAACTGGCGCCGACCCGATATTTCCGGCGGGGTTTCCCCGGTGGTTTTATCAATGGGACGGGGGTTGTGTGCGATAATCAAACCGTGTTCGGCGCTCGCCCGCGAGTATCATTTACCAGGAGAAAAAGCGTGGATAACGACAGGAAAAAAGCTTTATCAGCGGCGTTGTCTCAGATCGAGAAGCAATTCGGAAAAGGCGCGGTTATGCGCATGGGCGACGTGCAAACGCGTGCCGACGTCGAAGTGATTTCGACCGGATCACTCGCGCTCGACGCGGCGCTCGGGATCGGCGGGCTGCCGCGCGGCAGGGTGGTCGAGGTCTTCGGGCCCGAAGCGTCCGGCAAGACGACGCTGACCTTGCAGGTGACGGCCGAGTGTCAGAAAGCGGGCGGGACCGCGGCGTTTATAGACGCCGAACACGCGCTCGACCCGGCCTACGCCGAGAAGTTGGGCGTCAACGTGGGTGACCTGCTGCTGTCGCAGCCGGATACCGGCGAACAGGGGCTTGAGATCACCGATATGCTGGTGCGCTCGGGGTCGGTGGATCTGATCGTGATCGACTCGGTGGCGGCGCTGACGCCGCGCGCCGAGATCGAAGGCGACATGGGTGACAGCCACGTCGGCCTGCAGGCGCGCCTGATGTCCCAGGCGTTGCGCAAACTGACCGCCAACATCACCAAGTCGAACACGATGGTGATCTTCATCAATCAGATCCGAATAAAGATCGGCGTGATGTTCGGCAACCCCGAAACCACCACCGGCGGCAACGCTTTGAAGTTCTACGCGTCGGTGCGTCTCGACATCCGCCGCATCGGGACGATCAAGAAAGGGGAGGAGGCCGTCGGCAACGATACGCGCGTCAAAGTGGTCAAGAACAAAATGGCGCCGCCGTTCCGCAAAGCCGAGTTCGAGATCCGCTACGGCGAAGGCATCAGCAAGATGAGCGAACTGGTTGATCTCGGCGTCGCGCACGGCTTGATCGAGAAATCGGGCGCGTGGTATTCGTACCGCAGCGACCGCATCGGGCATGGCAAGGACAACGCGCGCGCGTATTTGCACGAGAACCCGGCGGCGGCCGGCGAGATCGAAGCGGCTTTGCGCGAGAGCCTGTTCCCTGCGCGCAGCGGCGGCGGCGCGGCGGCCGCGGACGCGCCGCAAGAGAATGCGCGGCAAGCGTGAAGCGCCTTCGGTTTGGGGGCAAGCGCTTGCCTACTTGTCGCGCAGAGAGCATCTTCGGCCGGAACTCGAGCGCAAATTGCTGAACAAGGGGTATCCGCGTGCGGACGTCGCGGCGGCGCTGGACAAACTCGAAAACAAAGCGCTGTTGTCGCACGAGCGTTTCATCGGCGAGTACATCAAAAGCGCCGAACGCAAGGGCTACGGCCCGGCGCGGATCCGCTGGGAACTCAAACACCGCAAGCGGCTCGGCGACGGTGAAACTGAAAAAGGCATCGCCGACAGCGGCGTGGACTGGATCGTGTGCGCGCGCCGGTGCTGCCGGAAGAAGTTCGGCAAGGAAGCCCCGGCCGGCGCTAAGGAATACTGCGAGCGCCGAAATTATTTATTCCGGCGCGGGTTCTCAGGCGACGTTATCCGCGGCGCGCTGTCCGCCGACGATTAATTATGCCGCTGAGTTATTTGCCGCGCTTGCTTGAGCGTCAGGGAGCGGAGATTTTCAGGTGCGTGCCGAACGCCGGCACGGGATGAAAAAAAATGAGAAGCGGCAACGAGATAAGAGAGCAATTTCTGCAATTTTTCAAGCGGCGCGGACACACGGTTGTGCCCTCGAGCCCGCTGGTGCCCGCGCACGACCCGACCTTGCTGTTCACCAACGCCGGCATGGTGCAATTCAAGGATGTATTCCTCGGGCGCGAGCGCAGAGACTACGCGCGGGCGACCAGCAGCCAGCGCTGCGTGCGCGCCGGCGGCAAGCACAACGACCTTGAAAACGTCGGTTACACCGCCCGCCACCACACGTTTTTTGAAATGCTCGGAAACTTCAGTTTCGGCGATTACTTCAAGCGCGACGCAATCGCCTACGCCTGGGAGTTCGTCACCGCAGTCGCGGGGCTGCCCGCCGACAGGCTGTGGGTGACGGTGTTCGAGGAAGACGAGGAAGCGGAGAAGATCTGGCTTAAGCAGATCGGCGTTCCCGCCGAGCGCGTCAACCGCGTCGGCGCGAGCGATAACTTCTGGGCGATGGGCGACGTCGGCCCGTGCGGGCCGTGCACCGAGATCTTCTACGACCACGGCGAGGGCATCGCCGGTGCGCCGCCCGGCTCGGGCGGCGCCGAAGGCGACCGCTACGTCGAGATCTGGAACCTCGTGTTCATGCAATACGCACGCGGGCGGGACGGCACGACGACGCCGCTGCCGCAACCGTCGGTGGATACCGGCATGGGGCTCGAGCGCATGGCCGCCGTGCTGCAGGGCGTGCACAGCAATTACGCCACCGATCTGTTCCTGGGATTGATCGAGTGCGTCACTGAGATCGCCGGGCGCGGCGACGCCGATTCACCGTCGTTGAAAGTGATCGCCGATCACATCCGTGCGTGCAGTTTTCTGGTCGCCGACGGCGTGCGTCCGGAAAACGAGGGGCGCGGCTACGTACTGCGGCGCATCATCCGCCGCGCCGTGCGCCACGGCCACCGCCTCGGCATCCGCGAGCCGTTCTTTTACCGGCTGGTCGAGCCGTTGCGGCAATTGATGGGCGCAGCCTATCCCGAGTTGCATGAAGCGCGGATACCGGCGGTGCTGAAACAAGAGGAAGAGCGTTTCGCCGATACGCTCGAAGCCGGGCTGCGCATTCTCGAAGACGACCTCGCGCGCGCGTCGGGCGGGACGATCAGCGGCGAGGTCGCGTTCAAACTGTACGACACCTACGGTTTTCCGGTGGATCTGACCGCCGACGCCGCACGCGAGCGCGGGTTGAAACTCGACGTGCAAGGTTTCGAGGCGCTGATGCAGCGGCAGCGGACGCGGGCGCGCAGCGTGCACCGTTTTGCGATGCAGACCGACGAGGCGCTCGCGGTCGCAGGCGCAGGGCGTTTCAGCGGCTACGACGCAACCCGCAAGCCGGCTACCGTGAGCCAGGTCTTCGTCGGCGGCGCCGCGGCGGGCGCGGCGGCCGCGGGCGCCGACGCGGTCGTCATCCTTGACGATACGCCGTTTTACGCCGAGTCCGGGGGGCAGGTCGGCGACACCGGCACGCTGAGCGGCGGCGGCGGCGAGTTCAAAGTGACCGACACGCGCAAGCAGGGCGACGTGCATAAGCATATCGGCACGGTTGTGCGCGGGCGCATCGCCGTCGGCGACCGCGTGGAGGCGCGGGTGGACGCCGCCCGGCGCGCGCGCATCGTGCTCAATCATTCCGCGACCCATTTGCTGCACGCCGCGCTCAAGCAAGTGCTCGGCGCGCACGTAAGTCAAAGGGGATCGCTGGTGGCCGAAGAGCGCCTGCGTTTCGATTTCTCCCACGACGGCCGGGTCGAGGTCGGTGAACTGCGCACGATCGAGAGCCTGGTCAACGGGCAGATCCGCGCCAACGTCACGGCGACCGCCGAGATCATGGCGAGGAAAGACGCCGAGAGGCGCGGCGCGGTCGCGCTGTTCGGCGAGAAATACGGCGACGAAGTGCGGGTGCTGACGCTGGGGGATTTCTCGATGGAATTGTGCGGCGGCACGCACGTCGCGCGCACCGGCGACATCGGCACATTCAAGATCATCGCCGAGACCGGCGTCGCCGCCGGCGTGCGCCGCATTGAAGCGCTGACCGGGGAGGCCGCGTATCTTTACCTGAGCGCCGCCGCCGACCGCCTCGAGGAACTCCGCGGCCTGCTTCAGGTGAGCGGGGAGAAATTGAGCGGCAAAGTCCGGCAACTGCTCGAGGACAACAAGCAACTTAAAAAGCGGTCGCGGGAAAATGCCTCGCGGCAACCGCATGAGTCCGGCGGGAACCTCAAAAGCCGGGCGCAAAAGATCAACGGCGTGCAAGTGCTCGCAACCCGCGTCGCAGGCGGTGACCACCGCTCGCTGCGCACGGCGCTCGACGGGCTGAAAAGCGAGTTCGACCGGGCCGCGATCGTGCTGGCGTCGGTGGAGGACGGAAAAGTGCGGCTGGTCGCGGGCGTAACCGCGGCGCTTTGCGGCCGCGTCAAAGCCGGCGAACTTGTGAACTTCGTCGCCGCGCAGGTCGGCGGCAAGGGCGGCGGCCGCGCGGACCTGGCCGAGGCCGGCGGCGACAACCCCGCGCTGCTCGACGCCGCGCTCGCCGGCGTCCCCGACTGGGTGCGGTCGCGGCTGGAAGCAGCCGGGAAATGAATCTGGTCGTGCATAAATACGGCGGCACTTCGGTCGGCTCGATCGAGCGCATCGAACACGTCGCGCACAAGATCGCAGATGCAAAGAGCGAAAGCCGCGGCATCGCGGTCGTCGTGTCGGCGATGGGCGGCGAGACCGACCGCCTCGCAGGGCTGGCCGCGCAAGTGGATCCCGCGTACCGCGGCCGCGAACTCGACGCGCTGCTTGCGACCGGCGAGCAAGTCAGCGTTGCGCTGCTTGCGATCGCCTTGAAAAAGCACCGTGTCGAAGCGGTTTCGATGACCGGGCCGCAGGCCGGCATCCGCACCGACAGCGAATTCAGCAAGGCGCGCATCACCGACATCGAAACCGGTGCGATGCGCAAGCACCTGGAAGCGGACAGGGTGATCATCGTCGCGGGCTTTCAGGGGCGCGACCGCGAAGGCAGCGTCACCACCCTCGGGCGCGGCGGTTCCGACACCACCGCGGTGGCAATCGCCGCGGCGCTCGGCGCGCAGGAGTGCCGCATTTATACCGACGTGGACGGCGTCTATACCACCGATCCGCGGATCGAACCGAACGCGCGCCGTCTCGCTTCGATCACGTTCGAGGAGATGCTCGAAATGGCGAGCCTCGGGTCCAAGGTGCTGCAAATACGCGCGGTCGAATTTGCCGGCAAGTATAATGTGCCGCTGCGCGTGCTTTCGACTTTCAGGGAAGGGGAAGGCACGTTGATTACCTACGAGGAAACGGCTTTGGAGCAGGCAAAAATCTCCGGCGTCGCGTTCAACCGCGACGAGGCGCAGTTGACGATCACCGGCGTGCCCGACAGACCGGGAATCGCCGCGTTGATCCTCGGTGCGATTGCCGCCGCGAATATCGAGGTGGATATGATCGTGCAAAACGTCGGGGTTTATGACAACACCGCCGACTTCACCTTTACCGTGCATCGCCGCGACTATGAGCCGGCGCTTGCGGTCTTGAACAAGACCGCCGGCGAACTCAACGCCCGGGACGTCTTCGGCAACGACAAGATCGTCAAAGTGTCGCTGGTCGGCGTCGGCATGCGCTCGCACGCCGGCATTGCCGCGAAGATGTTTTCCGCGCTGGCCGCCGACGCAGTGAACATTCACATGATCTCGACTTCGGAGATTAAAGTGTCGGTGGTGCTGGACGAAAAGAACCTTGAACTCGCCGTGCGCTGCTTGCATCGGGCGTTTGATCTCGGCGCGGGGCCGGAAAATACGGCCTGACCGCCGCGGTCGCCGCGACAAGCCGGGGACGGCTTGCGGCCGGGGACGCCCGCTTTCGCTATAATTAAAGGTTATATCACAAGGAAGGATCGGGCCGCGGCGTATTGCGGCGCGTTCCGCCAAGGGAGGGCGATATGTTGATCTTGACGAGACAGATTGGGGAAACTCTGATGATCGGCGATCAAATCACGGTGACTGTGCTTGGCGTCAAGGGCAATCAGGTGCGGCTGGGCGTGAACGCGCCCAAAGACATCGCAGTACACCGCGAAGAGATTTACGAAAGAATAAGAAAAGAGAAAAGCGAAGAAGCGAATAGCACGTCGTCGCCCGGCTAAGGGAAAACATGCTCCGCGCAGAGGGGGGTGAGCGGCTGAAAGCGCTCCTTCGCCGAAGGAGTATGGGGTTTGCGGCTCCATCAAGGGTTTGCCAAATCGGCCGGGACTGCGGTTTGGACGGTGAGCGCAGCGAACCGCCCGCAGGGCGGGCGACGGGGCTTTCGCAAGTCAGTCCCGCGCTCTCCGCCCATTGGGAAACGTCTTTGCCGGCGCGTCCTTTTGGTATAGTGAACGGTTAAGTCAAACAGGAAAGAACGGTCGCGCAGCAGGTTCCGCGGAGAGATGGCTGAGTGGTTGAAAGCGCTCCCCTGCTAAGGGAGTATGGGGTTTGTATCTCCATCGAGGGTTCGAATCCCTCTCTCTCCGCCATGTTTTCCTATCGGGGCTTTTGCCCCCCAACAAGAAAATATCCGGCGCAGGATTTGAATCCCCGGTAAAACGCGCGGGTTCGTAAATCGGCGGGATTGCGGTTTGGACGGTGAGCGCAGCGAACCGCCCGCGGGGCGGGCGACGGCGCCGTCGCGAGTCAGCCCCTCTCTCTCCGCCATCTTCTCAGATAGTTAATGCACCGGTCTCAGGCCGCGTCGCGGCGGCGTGAGTATTCGTCCTCCGGCGAGCGCCGGCCGCCGCGTTCATTTTCCCGGCCTCTTCGAATAACTTTGCCTTATTTGCGCAACTCGGTCAGGCCTCCGGTCGCCATTGCGCCTTTTGTGTTCACGGCGTCCGCGCCGCCGCCCGTTCAGGTTTTCTCCGTGGTCTTCGTGGGTCTCGGGGACGCTGTTGACTCGCTGCCAAACGCCGGCGGCGGCGTTGATGAACCCGTTTGCGCCCCGCCGGGCGCTGAAGCGCAGGAAGGCGCGGGCGCGGCTTGCAGGGATCGCCTGAAACAACGGTTTTCCCCGCCGCGCCGTTCGTCGTTGACACTTTCTTTGGGGCTGTTATAAGGTGTTTGAAATATCCATCGCGGCCATTGGCATGGCCCGATTCAGCAGAGCGGATTACTCGGTGTTTTTTTTCGGAAGAGCACCGACAGCAACGACGGAGGTAATCATGAGTGCATTAGCTCAAGCAGTGGAACTGACCCCGCCTGTCACTACTTTCATTGGCAGAATCCCGAAGATGATGATCGGCGGCAAATGGGTCGAAGCGGCGTCCGGTGAAACGCTGGACGTTTTCAATCCCGCGACCGAAGAAGTGATCGCGAAAGTGCCGGCGGGCGACAAGGCGGACGTCGCGCTGGCCGTCAAAGCGGCGCGCAAGGCGTTTGAGTCCGGCGCGTGGCCGGCGCTGACGCCTTCCGAGCGGGGCAAACTGATCTGGAGGATCGGGGATCTGATCCTCGAGAACCTCGAGGAACTTGCGGAAATCGAGTCGCTGGACAACGGCAAGCCGATTACCGTCGCTAAAGTCGCGGACGTGCCTTTGGCCGCCGATATGTTCCATTACATGGCCGGCTGGACCACCAAGATGCACGGGCAAACGATCCCGCTGTCGGTGCTCTATACGCCGGGTGTGCACTATCATTCCTACACGCGCCTCGAACCGGTCGGCGTGGTCGGGCAGATCATCCCGTGGAACTTTCCGCTGCTGATGGCGGCGTGGAAGTTGGCGCCGGCGCTCGCGACCGGTTGCACGGTGGTGCTCAAGGTCGCGGAGGAAACGCCTTTGTCGGCGCTGCGGCTGGGAGAGTTGCTGCAGGAGGCGGGGCTTCCCGACGGCGTGGTCAACATCGTCACCGGTTTCGGCGAAACCGCGGGCGCCGCGCTGGCGGCGCATCCCGACGTGGACAAGGTGGCGTTCACCGGCTCGACCGAAGTCGGGCGCTCAATCGTCAAAGCCGCAGCGGTTGACCTCAAGAAGGTTTCGCTCGAACTCGGCGGAAAATCACCGAATATCGTGATGCACGACGCCGATCTCGAAACCGCGATCCCCGGTGCGGCCAACGCAATCTTCTTCAACCACGGACAGTGCTGCTGCGCCGGTTCACGCCTGTACGTCGAAGACAAGGTCTTTGACCGGGTCGTGGAAGGTATTTCCGAGTTCGCCGGCAACATCAACGTCGGGCCGGGGCTCGACCCCAGAACCGAGATGGGGCCGATGGTGTCGAAGATCCAGTACGAGCGCGTCAGCGGTTATCTGGATGCGGGTCTGAGCGAAGGCGCCAAGGCCACCATCGGCGGCGGGAAGAAAGGCGACAAAGGCTATTTCATCGAGCCGACCGTGCTGGTGGAGACCGAACAGGACATGCAGATCATGCAGGAGGAGATCTTCGGTCCGGTGGTCGCGGCCAGGCCGTTCAAGGAGTTGAACGACGAGGTGGTGCGGGACGCCAACGATTCGATCTACGGCCTCGCCGCCGGCGTGTGGACCAAGGACATCTCGAAGGCACACCAACTGGCCGCCGAGATCAGAGCCGGTTCCGTCTGGGTCAACTGCTACAACATCTTCGACGCGGCGCTGCCGTTCGGCGGCTACAAGCAGTCCGGCTGGGGCCGCGAGATGGGCGAAGCGGTGCTCGAGAACTACCTTGAAACCAAGGCGGTGACGGTCGCGCTGTAGGCCGTTCCAGCCTCGCTTTGACCGACGATATCCGGCGGGTGAGAGATCGCCCGCCGGTGTTTTATTAGCCGACCGCCAAACCTCTTTAACGCTCTTTTCCAACCTCGTCCGCGCATGAAGGAACGCTACGAAGTGTCTGCGGCGGTCGCGGCGCGCGCGCACCTGGACGCGGCCGCTTACGCGCGCCTGTATCAGCGCTCGCTCGAAGACCCCGAAGGCTTCTGGGCCGAGCAGGCGCACGCGTTCATCACTTGGTTCAAGCCGTGGCGGCGGGTGCTTGAATGGGATTACCGCGAGGGGCGCGTCCGCTGGTTTGACGGCGCCCGCACCAACGCCGCGTACAACTGCCTCGACCGCCATCTCGAGACACGCGGAGATCAGACCGCGATTATCTGGGAGGGCGACGAGCCCGGCGTCGGCAGGACTCTGACCTACCGCGAGTTGCACGCCGCGGTATGCCGCTTTGCAAACGCGCTGAAAACGCTCGGCGTGCGCAAGGGCGACCGGGTCTGCATTTACCTGCCGATGATTCCGGAAGCGGCGGTTGCGATGCTCGCGTGCGCACGGATTGGCGCAATCCATTCGGTGGTGTTCGGCGGCTTTTCGCCCGCGGCGCTGATGAGCCGGATCCTCGATTCCGACTGCCGCTTCGTGATCACCGCCGACGAGGGCGTCCGCGGCGCCAAGGTGATTCCGCTCAAGGCGAACACCGACGAGGCGCTGAAAGGGTGCCCCGAAGTCACGCGGGTGGTGGTCGTCAGGCACACCGGCGGCGCCGTCGAATGGCACGCGCGCGACGTGTGGTATCACGACGTCGTCGCCGCAGCCTCCGATGATTGTCCGCCCGAGCCGATGGAGGCCGAAGACCCGTTCTTCATCCTCTACACCTCGGGTTCCACCGGCAAGCCCAAGGGCGTGCTGCACACCACCGGCGGTTATCTCGTGTACGCGGCGATCACCCACAAGTACAGTTTCGATTATCACGACGGCGACGTGTATTGGTGCACCGCCGACGTCGGCTGGGTGACGGGGCACACCTATATCGTTTACGGGCCGCTCGCGAACGGCGCGGTGACCCTGATGTTCGAGGGCGTGCCGACGTACCCCGACGCCTCGCGCTTCTGGCGGGTGGTGGACAAGCACCGGGTCAACATCTTCTATACCGCGCCGACCGCAATCCGCGCACTGATGCGTGCCGGCGACGCACCGGTGACGAAGACTTCGCGCAAAAGCCTGCGCGTGCTCGGCACGGTCGGCGAGCCGATCAACCCCGAGGCATGGCGCTGGTATTACCACGTGGTCGGCGACGGCCGCTGTCCGGTGATCGACACCTGGTGGCAGACCGAGACCGGCGGGCATCTGATCACGCCGCTGCCGGGCGCGACCGCGCTCAAGCCGGGGTCGGCGACACGCCCGTTCTTCGGCATCCGTCCGGCGGTCGTTGATCAGCAGGGCAACGAACTGGAGGGCGAATGTGAGGGCAATCTCGTGATCACTTTCCCGTGGCCGGGGCAGATGCGCACCGTGTACGGCGACCACCGGCGGTTCGTGGAGACTTATTTCAGCGATTACCCGGGCAAGTATTTCACGGGCGACGGCTGCCGGCGCGACGGGGACGGGTATTACTGGATCACCGGGCGGGTGGACGATGTGCTGAACGTCTCGGGCCACCGCTTAGGCACCGCCGAGGTCGAGAGCGCTCTGGTGCTGCACGCAGCGGTGGCCGAAGCCGCGGTCGTCGGCCGTCCGCACGCCGTCAAAGGCGAGGCGATCCACGCTTACGTGACATTGCTCGAAGGCGTCCGCGGCGACGCGGCGCTGCAGCGCGAACTCAAGGACATGGTGCGCGGCGGCATCGGCGCGTTTGCGGCGCCCGACGTGATCCAGTGGGCGCCGAGCCTGCCGAAGACGCGCTCGGGCAAGATCATGCGCCGCATCCTGCGCAAGATCGCCAACGGCGAAACCGATGATCTCGGGGACACTTCAACGCTCGCCGACCCATCGGTGGTGGACGATTTGATCGAAGGCCGGGCGGCGGATTGAGCAGGGCGCGGACGGGGGCGGTGGCGGCGGACTCGTCCCGCGCCCTTCGCGTTTCGCTTTCAGGCGATCAGTACGTCTTTGAGCAGCGCGCGCGCCTGTTCGGTTTTCTCGGTGACCAGCGCGACCACGGAGCAGTTGCCGTCGCGTTTGACGATGTGCATGCTGCGGATGTTGATATCCGCGTCCTTGAAGCGTCCCGAGATTTTCGCGAGGGAGCCCGGCTCGTTCTTCAGGCGTATCACAAAAGCGTCTTCTGAGATCGCCGTGAAAGCGGCGTCTCTGAGGGCTTTGAGCGCTTCGTCGTAGTCGTCGGCGGTGAGAATCACGACGGCGCCGCCGCGGGTGCCGCCGGTGGCGGTGTTGATGGTCTCGATGTTGATGCCCCTTTCCGACAGCGCGCGGCTGATGTCGGCGATGATCCCGGGGCGGTTGTCGCTGATGACCACGATCTGTTTCATGGCTTGGCCTTTGCCGCGCCCGGGGCGGCGTCCAAATCGTCGGCGATGTCGTCCACCAGGCGGTCTATGCGTTCCGAATCCAAGTGCGGCAGCGTGATGATATGCGCGATGCCGTCCTTCGCCGCAAGTTGCCACGCTTTGATAACCGCCCCGGACGGGCGCGGGAACACCACCGTGATCGAGTGCTCGTTGCGCCACGCCTCGACGCCGCGGCGCTTGAACCGCGCGATTGCGTAATCCGCGAGAGCCAGCGCGTCGCGGACGATGTTTGCGAGTCCCTCCCTGCCGTAGCGCCTGAACGCGTACCACAGGATCAGCGGGGTGAACGCGTTGCGCGAGCCGGTGATCGTGGTATCGAGCACGCCGACGTATTCGATGCCGCGGGCGATCAGGTTCACGTGCTCGCGCTTTGCCAGCACCACGCCGCAGGGAATCGGGCTGCCGATCAGTTTGTGGCCGCTGATCGCGATGCTGTCGATGCCGGTTTCAAAGCCGAACGGGGGCGGGTTGTCGAGAAACGGCAGGAGCATGCCGCTCAGCGCCGCGTCGCAATGGACGTAGGCGCGGGTGATCGCGAACTCGTCGAAGATGCCGCGGATCTCGGCGACGTCGTCGAGCGCCCCGGTCATTGTCGTGCCGGCGTTGGCGATAACAATCGGCGGCACGTCGCGGTGGACGCGGATGCTCTCGCGCAGGTCGTCGCAGTCGATCGCGCCGCTGGGGCGGCTTTTGATCATAATGCTGCGGGTGTCGAGCACCCGCAGGATCTTGGCGACGCTGTAGTGGGTGTCTTCGGAGAAATACACGATGCCGTTGCGCATCAGTTCGCGCGCGAGGTACAGCCCGTATAAATTGCCTTCGGTGCCGCCGTTGTTGACGTATCCCCAGTAGCCGTCCGCGGGCGCCCGGGTGAGCCGCGCGAAAGTGTGGATCATCTCGCGTTCGACGTCGTGGGTGTTGAGCCGGAAGTTGGTGTCGTGGAACGGGTCGCCGACGTTGTTGATCGAAAATTCCAGGAAACGATATAACTCCGAATAGTCGAACAGTTGATTGCAGGGGTAGCCGGCGTGGTGCCCCCGCATCTTCGACAAATGCGCGTACAGCGCATCAAGTTGCCGTTCCTCGTTCCGGTTGAGCGGCCTCGTATAGCGGGGCTTGGCGGGTTCGTGCACGGCTGAAACAGCGGATCGGAGCGTATTTTTCATGTCGCGAATGCTAACGAATACAATGGCTTTCTGAATTTTACATGGTTATCGGGTAGGATACGCGGTTTTATCCAAACCCTCGCCGCTAATGGCCGAATCCCCACCCCCCAGCGTTGCCTCAGGCAAAGTGGCCCTGATCACCGGCGTCACCGGCCAGGATGGCGCGTACCTGGCCGAACTGCTGCTCAGCAAAGGCTACGTCGTGCACGGGATCAAGCGCCGTTCCTCGTCGTTCAACACCGAGCGCGTTGACCACCTGTATCAAGATCTGCACCAGTTGGACACGCATTTCATCCTGCATTACGGCGACGTCACCGACGCGACCAACCTCATCCACCTGGTTCAGGAGATTCAGCCCGACGAAATTTATCATCTGGCGGCGCAGAGCCACGTCCACGTGTCGTTCGAGACGGCTGAGTACACCGCCAACGCCGACGCACTCGGAACCCTGAGGCTGCTCGAAGCGATCCGCCTGCTCCGCCTGGCGGACAAAACCCGCTTCTACCAGGCGTCCACCAGCGAAATGTACGGCAACTTCCCGCAGGAACCCAAAGACGAAAACACGCCGTTCTGGCCGACTTCGCCTTATGCGGCCGCCAAGTTGTACGCGTACTGGGTAACGGTCAACTACCGCGAAGCCTACGGTCTGTACGCGTGCAACGGCATTCTGTTCAACCATGAGTCCCCGCGCCGGGGCGAGACTTTCGTCAGCAAAAAAATCACGCGGGCGGTCGCGATGATCTCGCGGGGGCTGCAGGATTGCCTGTATCTCGGCAACCTCGACTCCGCAAGGGACTGGGGCCACGCCAGAGATTACGTTTACGGTATGTGGCTGATGATGCAGCACTCGAAGCCGGACGATTTCGTGCTGGCGACCGGCCGCAGGGAGACGGTCCGCCGGTTTGTCGAAAAGACGTTTGAACTGGGGGGCGTGGAGATCGCATGGCGGGGAGAGGGCGAAGACGAAATCGGGATTGATGCACGCACCGGGAAAATGCGGGTCAAGGTGGACCGCCGCTACTTCCGCCCGACTGAACTTTTTAGTTTGACCGGGGATTACAGCAAAGCCCGCAAAGAGTTAGGCTGGAAACCTAAGACGAGTTTTGAAGAATTGATCAAAGAGATGTTCGAAAGTGATCTTGCCGAGATTGGGGGGGGGGGGGGGGGGCAGATCGGCTACGGTCAAGAAGCCGAATCACTCAAAGCCCCTGAGCGCCGCTCGCCCGCAGTAAAGCCCACAGCCCGGCCGGTCGCCGGAATCAAAGACGGTTAAAGGCAACTTAAAGGGTGGCTATAATGAAGTTTAAATCCTTGTGCGCCCATGAAAAACAAAGACATTGCTCGTTCTGGGATTTCGGAGAGGAAATTCAGAATGCTAAAAGAAATTGATACAACATTTGAGCGACCGGCTTGTGCGTATGGCAATGGAATTTCCAACAAAGTTCAAAAAGCGGACGGCGCAGCGCATCGCTGGTATCGATTTGTACTTTCTTTCCCCCCACACTTGGTTCGCAACTACCTCGATGATTTTGGGGTTCACAGCGACGGGATGGTACTCGATCCGTTTTGTGGGACCGGCACCACGATGGTGGAGAGCAAAAAACTCGGCATCTCCAGTATCGGCCTCGAAGCGTTGCCAATGGCCCACTTTGCGAGCAGCATAAAAACGGACTGGGGGCTTTCGCCTGATGCCTTAGCCAAACACGCCCGGCGTGTAGCCGACAGGGCATTGTGCCGCTTAGAAGCAGAAGGCATTCAGGATATTTCTTTTTTTTCAAAGCCTTGCGTTCCCGAAGATAAACTGCTCAAACTATCGCCGTGCGCTGAAAAAATTCTTCTGAAAAATTCCATTAGCCCGTTGCCCCTGCACAAAGTATTGGTGCTTATGGAGTCATTGGACAAAGAACGTGACAATCAATTTTTTGCACACGAGCGGCTGGCTTTAGCCAAGGCATTGGTGGACGACATCAGCAATCTGCATTTTGGCCCGGAGGTCGGGGTCAGAAAGCGGAAAGAAGACGCCTTGGTTGTGAACGCTTGGTTATCTCGCGTCAACTCCATCGTCGAAGACATACGCTTGCTTTCCGAGCGAAATGGGACTATGGCCCGAGTTATCTTGGCTGACTCCAGGAGAGTGCCAAAGATGCTCGAACCCCAATCAGTCAACGCCGTGGTTACTTCTCCGCCTTACCCGAATGAGAAAGACTACTCACGAACTACACGACTCGAAACCGTGCTCCTGGGTTTTGCACGTAACAAGGAGGAACTCCGATCATTCAAGCAAACCCTCTTGCGTTCCAACACAAGAGGCGCATATAAAGCTGATGACGACGACACTTGGGTGAAAGGGCACCCCGAAATTGAACGTCTCGCGTGCGAGATTGAAGAGCGGCGCAAGGCACTTGGCAAAACCTCCGGTTTTGAGCGGATGTATCACAGGGTGATGAAATTGTACTTTGGCGGGATGGCGCGGCATTTGGAAATGTTGAAGCCGATCCTGAAGCCGGGTGCCATGTTGGCTTACGTAGTCGGGGATCAAGCTTCGTACCTGCAAGTCATGATCCGTACCGGAACAATCCTGGCTGATATTGCCGGGTCACTGGGGTACGAACCAATAAGAATCGATTTATTCCGGACGCGATTGTCAACAGTAACCAAGCAGCAACTCCGCGAAGAGGTTTTGGTAATGCGGTGGCCGGGCAACAAATAACACGCAACAAAAAACCAAAAACATGGAAAAAAGCAACCGATATGCTCAAATTGTTGAACGCATTTTCCTTGCAACTCACAAAAAAGGCCAGGAAGAAGTTCTTTTCAGCCGCACCGATATTGAGAAGGCCGCCAAAGACCTGAAAATTGACTTGCCGAAAAATATCGGCGACGTGGTTTATATCTTTCGCTATCGCACCTCGTTGCCGAATTCGATCAGGAAGAAGGCTCCAAGGGGCAGGAGTTGGATTATTCGGCCGGCGGGTCGTGGAAAGTACCGGTTTGCAGCCGTTGTTCTGGCTGATATCAAACCGAAAAGAGGGCTGACTGAAACAAAAATACCGGATGCAACGCCGGGTGTGATCGCCATGTATTCTTTGGGCGACGAGCAAGCATTGCTTGCGAAATTACGCTACAACAGACTAGTGGACATTTTTACGCGGGTAACTTGCTATCCGCTGCAAAGTCATTTGCGCACCACGGTCCCAAACTTTGGACAAATCGAGACCGATGAAATCTATATCGGAATAGACAAACGCGGAGCACACTATATTTTCCCCGTGCAGGCGAAAGCGGGGAACGACCGCCTCAACGTGGTGCAGATAGAGCAGGATTCTGCAATGTGCCGGCACAAGTTCCCAAGCCTCGTTTGCAGACCGATAGCCGCACAGTTTATATCTAAATCTCTTATTGCTATTTTCGAATTAGAACAAGGAAACGCGGGCATTACGATCTCGTCCGAGAAGCATTACCGGCTCGTGCCCCCGGAAAAGATCAACACTGAGGACTTGATGACTTATAAAGCGAAGAATCTCAACAGTCGAGATGGATAAGGACGCTCGCATCTTCGTCGCCGGCGCCCGCGGCATGGTCGGTTCCGCGATCTGCCGCGAATTGCAGGCGCAAGGATACGCCAACGTGATCACGCCTTCCCGCGAGGAACTCGACCTGCTCGAGCGGCACAGCGTAGCGGCGTTTTTTAAAACGCACCGGCCTGAGTTTGTGTTCATTGCCGCCGCGAAAGTGGGGGGCATCAACGCCAATAACACGTATCCCGCCGAGTTCATCTATCAGAACCTGATGATCGAAGCCAATCTGATCCACGCAGCCTGGGGGCACGACGTCGCGGGGCTGTTGTTTTTAGGCAGTTCCTGCATCTACCCGAAGCACGCAGACCAGCCGATGCGCGAGGAGGCCTTGCTCGAAGGCAAGTTGGAGCCGACCAACGAGCCTTATGCGATCGCGAAGATCGCCGGCATTAAGTTGTGCGAGTCGTACAACCGCCAGTACGGCACCGACTTTCGCTCGCTGATGCCGTGCAATCTGTACGGCCCGGGCGATAACTTCAACCTGGCCGGCAGCCACGTAATCCCGGCGATGCTCCGCAAATTCCATGAAGCCCGGATTGCCGGGCGCTCGCCGGTCGAATTATGGGGCAGCGGCAAGGTCTATCGGGAATTCCTGCACGTGGACGACCTGGCGTCGGCCACGGTGTTTGTGATGTCCCTGCCGCAGGCGCGCCTGAATGAAGCGGTTACGCCGATGACTTCCCACCTTAACGTCGGCACCGGCGAAGACCTGACGCTGGCGGCGCTCGCCGGCAAGATCAAAAGCGTCGTCGCTTACCCGGGCGAGATCAAGTGGGACACCGCGATGCCCGACGGCACCCCCAGAAAGGTCACCGACGTCGGCAAATTGCGGCGGCTCGGGTGGGTGCCGGGCATCGGCCTCGAACAAGGCCTGCGTTCGACTTACGACTGGTACCTCGCGCACGCATCGCAGTTGCGCAAGTAAGCCGGAGGCGTGCGCCGGCCAGGCCGGTGGAGATACGCGGTTGAGGGGCGCAGGCGGCGCGGGGGCTTGTATAATGCCGCCGCGCCGGCGTTTCCGCGAGACCGGCGGCGCCCCGCAGGCAAATTCGCGAGACCGGGACAATGGATAAAGCAATGACCGAGACAATGACGCTGATCCCCGGCAGGACCGGCAAGCAAGGCACTTCTCTGAACGCCGGCAAATTAAAGGCCGAGTATCTTGCCGTCACTTCCACCGTGGAGATGAACGAAGACGACATGCGGCGCCTCAACCTGCAAACGGGCGATAAAGTGCGCCTGACCTCGAAGGCCGGCGAAACCGTCGTCACCTGCACGCCGAAAAAAGCCGGGGACTTGCCCGCCGGCGTTTTATTTATTCCGTACGGTCCGCCGTCGAGCGAGTTGATGGACGGCGACACCGCCGGCAGCGGGATGCCGCTGTCGAAACTGATCGAAGTGCAAGTCGCGCCGGTGAGCACCCGGCCGCCAACCGATCGCTGAAGGAAACGCGCGATGAGTGACGCCAAGCCCGCGGCGGCGGAACCAAAAAACCAGCGCCGCACCACCGTCGTCAAGGACGCGACCTGCACTTTCTGCGGCTGCGTCTGCGACGATATGGAACTGACGGTCGATCTCGACGCAAAGCGCATCATCAAGGCGAAAAACGCCTGCGTGCTCGGGCGCGCCTGGTTCGCCGAGCATGCAATCGAGGAGCGCCCGGCGGCGCTGGTGGACGGCCGGGAAGCGACGTTCGAGCAAGCGGTCGCAACCGCGGCGCGCATCCTGGTCGAAGCCAAATTTCCGGTGACCTACGGACTCAGCGATTCGACCTGCGAAGCGCAGCGCGTGGCGGTGGCGATCAACGACCAGGTGCGCGGCAACGTGGATACGACGACGTCGGTGTGCCACGGGCCGTCGGGCATCGCGTTCCAGGGCATCGGCGAAAGCACCGCGACGCTCGGCGAGATCAAAAACCGCGCCGACCTGGTGATCTACTGGGGCGGCAACCCGGCCGAGTCGCACCCGCGCCATTTCACGCGTTACGCGGTGACACCGAAAGGGATGTACGTGCCGAACGGCAAAAAGGACCGCACTGTGGTGCTCGTGGACGTGCGCAAGACGCCGAGTACTCCGGTGGCGGATACTTTCATTCAGGTCAAGCCCGGGAAGGACTTCGAACTGCTGTGGGCTTTGCGCGCGCTGGTCAAGGGCCGGAAGATCTCGCCCGACGTCGCAGCCGTCACCGGGGTTTCACGCGAGACGCTGGACGAACTCGTCGGGCGGATGAAGAACTGCCGCTACGGCGTGCTGTTCTTCGGCATGGGGCTGACGATGACGCGCGGGCGGCATTTCAATTCGGGCGCAATCCTCGCGCTCGCGACCGACCTCAATGAATTCACGCACTTCGTCGCCAAGCCGGTGCGCGGCCACGGCAACGTGACCGGCGCCGACAACGTGCTGTCGTGGCAGACCGGCTATCCGTTCGGGGTGAATTTCAACCGCGGTTTCCCGCGCTTCAATCCCGGCGAGTTCACGACCGTGGACGTGCTCGCGCGCGGCGAAGCCGACGCGGCGCTGATCATCGCGACCGACCCCGCGTCAAACTTCCCGAAGAAAGCGATCGAGCACCTGCGCCGGATCCCGGTGATCTCTCTCGACGTCAAACCCACCGCGACCAGCCGCCTCGCGCAAGTCGCGTTCTCGGTCGCGACCTACGGCATCAACACCGGCGGCACGGTTTATCGCATGGACGACGTGCCGATCACGTTGCGCCCGGCGTTCGCGTCGCCGTTCCCGACCGACGAAGAGGTCCTTGCCGCCATCCATGCGCAGGTGCGGGAATTGCAGAAAGCCGCCGCCTGACCCGCGCGCTTTGGTCCGTTGCGTCGTGCGGGTGTTTCACTGCGTGAGCGGTTCGATTTCGAAAGGCATTGCCGAATGATCGGTTCGGTGCACCGGCGCACGCGGCTCAGCGAGGAAAAAACAAGACAGTGTCCGAACTTCGAATCGTAAACGGCCGCGTCTATGACCCCGCCAACGGCATAGACGGCGAGGTGCGCGACGTCTGTATCCGCGACGGCAGGATCGCCGCCGACGCCGCACCCGGCGCGGTCAAGATCGACGCGCACGGCATGGTGGTGATGCCCGGCGGCATTGATATCCACTGCCATATCGCCGGCCCGAAGGTCAATCTCGCGCGCAAGTTGCAACCCGAAGACCACCGCCTCGACGTGCAGCCGGGCACCGCGGTGATGCGCTCGGGCACCGGCGGCATCGTGCCCTCGACCTTCACGACCGGCTACCGCTACGCCGCGCTCGGCTACACCACGGCGATGGAGGCCGCGGTGCCGCCGCTCGCCGCGCGCCACGTGCTCGAAGAACTCGACGACACGCCGGTCATTGACAAGGGCTTCTACGTGCTGCTCGGCAACAACGTCTTCCTGTACCAATTGCTGAAAGAGGGGCGGCGCAAGGATTTCAAGGAAGCGGTCGCGTGGTGGATCAACGCGGCCAAGGCGTACGCGATCAAATTGGTCAATCCCGGCAGCGATGAAACCTGGAAAGGCGCGCGCAACACCAACGTCAACGACGTCAATCAGAAAGTCGAGCCCTTCAACCTGACGCCGTTGCAGATGATCGGCGCATTCATCGAGGCGAGCGCCGACCTCGGACTGCCGCATCCGCCGCATATCCACTGCAACAACCTCGGGCACAGCGGCAATTACCGCACGACAATTGCGACGATGGACGCCGCCGAGGGCCGGCGCGCGCACATCGCGCACATTCAGTTCCACAGTTACGGCGGCGAGGTCAACAGCAATCCCCGCTCCGCCGCCGAGAAGATCATTGAGTATCTGGCCCGCCACCCGAACCTCAGCGCCGACGTTGGACAGGTGATGTTCGGCAAGGCGACCGCGATGACCGCCGACGCGCCGCTCGCGTGGATGCTGCGCCACGTGAAGTCGAACAAATGGGTCAACGCCGACACCGAATGTGAAAGCGGCTGCGGCATCATCCCGTTCAGTTATCAGGAGCACGTTTATACGCACGCGCTGCAATGGGCGATCGGTCTTGAATTGTTCCTGCTGTCGCAAGATCCGTGGCAATTGATGCTCTCGACCGATCACCCCAACGGCGGCTCGTTCATGCACTATCCGCGCCTGATCAGGCTGCTGATGGACCGTGCGTTCCGCCGCGAGGAGATCAAGCGCGTGAACAGCAAGGCGATCTCGAAAACCGGCCTGTCCGGCCTCGACCGCGAATACACGATGCAGGAGATCGCAATCGTCACGCGCGCGGCGCCGGCGCGCGCTTTGGGTCTGCACGCCAGAAAAGGGCACCTCGGCGCCGGCGCCGACGCCGACGTCACGATCTACACCGAGGACGAGGACCGCGAAAAAATGTTCAACGCGCCGCGCTACGTGATCAAGGATGGCAAACTGATCATCAAGGACCACGAATTCGCGCAAGACCATAAAGGCCGCCTGCTGCACGTCGAACCGGGCTACGACGACGCGATCACAGGCGCGATCGAGCCGTTTTTCGACAACTATTACTCGGTCAAATTCAACAACTACGCCGTGCCCGACGATTATCTGCACCGTCACGAGACGGTGGCGACGAAGCCCGGCGGCGCGGGGAACAAAGACGGCAAGAGCGGCGGCGGCGGGTGAGCGCGGCGGCGATCAAACTCGGCAAGGCGCGGGTGATCGACACCTTTTCCGAGGCTTTCGAGATGTGGGGCGCGCGGGTCCTCATCACCGCGGATTCGCAGCACTGGGCGCGCGCCGCCGCCGACTCGATGACCGGGTTCGCGACGTCGGTAATCCGCTGCAAATGCGAGGCCGCGATCGAGTGCGAGATTCCCGAGTCCGACACGCCCGACCGCCGCCCGGGCGTCAGCGTTTTGCTGTTTGTGATGAAGGCTCAGGACCTCGGCCCGCGGCTGGTCGAGCGCGTCGGACAATGCGTTATGACCTGTCCGACCACCGCCTGCTACAACGGCCTCGAGGCCGGGCAGACCGCGCCGGTCGGCAACCGCCTGCGCTACTTCGGCGACGGCTACCAGTCCTCCAAGCGGCTCGGCGGGCGCAGGCTGTGGCGGATCCCGGTGATGGAGGGGGAGTTTCTGGTCGAGGACTCGTTCGGCATGCAGCCGACCGTCGGCGGCGGTAACCTGCTGCTGTTCGGTGCCGCCGGCGAAACTTTGTGCGCGGCGACCGCAGCGGTCGAAGCGATGCGCGAAGTCGCCGGCGTGTTTCTGCCGTTCCCGCAGGGGGTCGTCAGGTCGGGCAGCAAGGTCGGCTCCGCCAAGTACAAGGGCATGATCGCCTCGACCAACGACGCGTATTGCCCGACCCTGCGCGGCGTCGCGCCGGCCACGCAAGTGCCCGCGGGCGTCGAGTCGGTCTATGAGATCGTGGTCAACGGCCTCGACCAAACCGCGGTTACCGACGCGATGCGCCGCGGCATGCAAGCCGCCGCCGAGGGGGGGGCGCAGACCATCTCCGCGGCCAATTATGGCGGCAGCCTCGGCAAGTACAAATTCCACTTGCGCGACCTCGTCGGGGCATGACCGTGAAAGCCATGCGCGTCACTTTAACTTTGCATACCCGTCCCGAAGCGCCGCTCGAAGCCGAGTGCATCACGCCGCAGCGTCTTGCGGGGTTGTCGGAGCACGGAGTCGAGAACCTCGGAGTTATGCACGGCAACCGCAAAGTGAAGGTCGGCGACTTCTTCCGCGTCAGCGGCAGTTGCGAGGACGAGGTGCATCTCGAAGGCGACCTCGGCGCGGTCAAACTGGTTGGCTCGGAGATGTCCGCGGGCCGGATCGTGATCGACGGCAATATCGGCATGCACGTCGGCTGCGGCATGAGCGGCGGCGAAATCACCGTCAACGGCGACGCGTCGGACTGGGTCGGCCCCGCGATGAGCGGCGGGCGCATCGTGGTCAAGGGTGACGCGGGTCATCTGGCCGGCAGCGCCTACCGTGGCCAGGCCGCCGGGATGCACGGAGGTGAGATCCTGATCCACGGCAGCGCCGGGAACGAAATCGGGGGCGGCATGCGCCGCGGCCTGATCGCCGTCGGCGGGAACACCGGAGATTTCACCGGCGTGAACATGCTCGCGGGCACCGTCGTCGTGTTCGGCGAACTCGGCATCCGCACCGGCGCGGGCATGAAGCGCGGCAGCGTCGTCGCTTTCAGACAGATGGAGATCCTGCCGACCTTTGAGTACGTGTGCGCGTATCACCCGGTGTTTCTGCGCTGTTATCTGCTGTATTTGCGCGCTTTGGGGTTTGCCGTGGAGGATGCGCAGATCCGCGGAAAATACAGACGCTGGAGCGGGGACGGCATAGAATTGAACCGCGGAGAGATACTGCTGTTTGACAGTTGACGTCTTTTGCGGCAATTTTCCGCGCCGTCAACCCACCCTCAACTTACTGGGAGAAAATTCATGACCACGCTTGTAACCGACAACTGTAAAGGATGTCGTTTTACCGATTGCGTTTCGGTGTGTCCGGTGGAATGTTTCCATTGCGACGACGAGATGCTCTATATTGATCCCGACGTGTGTATTGATTGCAGCGCGTGCATTCCGGAATGTCCGGTGCAGGCGATTTACGAGGAAGACGATCTGCCCGAAGACAAGCGGGAATGGATCGAGATCAACGCCCGGCGCGCCGCCGAATTGCCGGTGATCGGCGACAAGACCGACCCGCTGCCCGGCGCCGAAGAACGCAAGGCCGAACTCGGGTTTTGAACGCCGTTGCGCCGCCGCAACCCCGCCGCGCCGCGAGCGGCCGATGACTGATCCGGGGACGCCGGGCAAGCCGCTGCGGGTCGCGGTCGTCGGCGCCGGTCCGAGCGGCTTTTACGCGGCTGAGGCGCTGATCAAATCCGGCCTCGCGGTCAACGTGGACCTGATTGAGCGCCTGCCGGCGCCGTTCGGCCTCGTGCGCAACGGGGTCGCCCCCGACCATCCCAAACTCAAGCAGGCGATCGAGGTTTATAAAAAGATCGCGCAAAACCCCGCGTGCAATTACCTCGGCAACGTCGCAGTCGGTCGCGACGTCAAGCCCGCCGAATTGCGCGCCACTCATCACGCGGTGATCTACGCCTGCGGCGCCGAAACCGACCGCAGGCTCGGCCTCGAGGGCGAAGACCTCAAGGGCAGCCACACCGCGACCGAATTCGTCGGCTGGTACAACGGCCATCCCGACTACCGCGACCGCGAGTTCGACCTGTCTGGCAAAACCGCGGTGATCATCGGCCAGGGCAACGTCGCGATTGACGTCGCGCGCATACTCGCCAAGTCGGCGGACGACCTCAAGCACACCGACATCGCCGAACACGCCCTCGCCGCGCTCGCGCAAAGCCGGATCGAGCACGTCCACGTCGTCGGGCGGCGCGGGCCGGCGCAGGCCAAGTTCACGACCAAGGAACTGCGCGAGTTTGCGGACCTCGGGCACTGCCGCGCGCTGATAGACCCCGGCGAACTCGACCTCAACCCGGCGAGCGCCGCCGAGATCGCCGCCAAGGCGGGCGTGGTCGCCGGCAAGAACATGGAGTTGTTCAAGCGTTTTTCTCAAACCACGGACGCAGGCAAGCCGCGCACTTGCCGCTTTACCTTTCTCAAAAGCCCGGTGCGCCTTGAGGGGGACGGCCGCCTCGAGCGCGTGATCTTCGAGAACAACGCACTGAGCGGGGAGCCTTTTGCGCAATCCGCGCGCGGCGGCGGGCAAACTTTCGCGCTCGACTGCGGCGTCCTGTTCCGCAGCATCGGTTACCGCGGCGTCGCAATCTCCGGGGTGCCGTTCGACGCGCAGCGGGGAATTTTTTCGAACCGCGGCGGGCGCGTCACCGACGCCGGGCGGGTCGTTCCCGGCGTTTACGCCACCGGGTGGATCAAGCGCGGCCCTTCGGGGATTATCGGCACCAACCGCGCCTGCGCGGTCGAGACCGTGCGGGCGCTGCTCGCCGACGCCGGCGGCCTCGACGCCGAGCGTGCGGGCGCCCCGGCTTTGTACGAGATTCTCGACCGGCGCGGTGTAAAATACATCGCTTATCCGCAGTGGGGAAAAGTGGACACTGCGGAGGTCGAACGCGGCGAGCCTAAAGGCAAGCCGCGCGAAAAATACACCCGCGTTGCGGAAATGCTCGCAGTCGCCGGCGTCTGAAGCCGGCGCGGCCGCAAGCAGCGCCGCACGCCGCGGAAAACCCCGGGAGGGAAAACAAAATGATCAAGCAAGTCACCGCCGTGGCGGTTCTCAATGTGCTCCTGAGCGCCTGTTCGATGGGAGCGGACAAGGACAAGCAGGCGACGGAGGCACTGGTTGACCGCGCCGTTGCGCTGGTCGAAAGCGAAGGCCGCGAGGCCTTTCCGCAGTTCACACAAGCGTCCTGGCGTTCGGGGGAGCAGTACGTTTTTGTAATGGGCATGCGTAAAAAAATACTGGTGCATCCGACCCGCCCCGACCTGGTCGGCCAACCGCTGGGCGAGGTGGAACACAACCCCGGCAGAATGCTCGGAGACGAGTTCATCGCGGCGCTGGCAACGCAGGACTCGGCGTGGGTTGAATACCAGTGGGCGCGGCCGGATTCGGAGGACGTCGCAAACAAGCACACCTATATCAAAAAGGCGACGCTCCCGAACGGCCGGGAATTCATCGTCGGCTCCGGGTATTACACGCAGTAACGCCGCCGCCGTGCGTTGAGCGGCGTTACGGTGGTGCGTTGTCTTCGGCAGTGGCCGCGGGGGGCGGCGGCGCCGTTTCCGGAAAGTTGCCCGGGCGCAGCAGGCAGCCGAGTTCTTCGCCCATCCGCACCGGCTTGCCCGGCACGTGCGCGGGACTCCACGCCAGTTCCGGGTTGGCCGCGAGCACGATCACGCACGAGCCGAGGTTGAAGCGCCCCAGTTCCTCGCCGGGTTCGAGAACGACGCGGTGCGCGGCGGGCGCGTTCTCCGTGTAGTTCGCGCGCGTGACCGCCAGCGCGCCCGGCGTGACCGGGCCGCTCCAGACGGTTTCAATCGAGCCGACGTTGAGCGCGCCGACCATCACCACGGCGATGCGCCCGAGAGCGCTTTCGAAAGTGCACGCAACCCGCTCGTTGCGCAGGTACAGCCGGGGGATCACCTTCAAAGCGTAACTTGCCACGCTGAACAGGCGCCCGGGGACGTGGGTCATCGTTTCCAGGCGAACCTCCGCGGGCGCGTGCACGCGGTGATAGTCGCGCGGCGACAGGTAGATCGAACAGAACTTGCCGCGGGCGAACGCGCGGGCGTCTTCGCGGGCCGGCGGGCAGGCGCCGCCGAGCAACTCTTCGACCTCGTAGCGGCGGCCTTTGGCCTGCAGCAGCAGGCCTTCCTCGATCTCGCCGATCTGGGTCACGGTGCCGTCGCACGGGCAGGCCAGCCCGTTCGGGGTGCGGCACACGCTGCGCGCACCGGGTTTCAGCGCGC
The DNA here is from genome assembly GCA_965211995.1 of Candidatus Oxydemutatoraceae bacterium. Taxonomy (GTDB): domain Bacteria; phylum Pseudomonadota; class Gammaproteobacteria; order Poriferisulfidales; family Oxydemutatoraceae; genus CAYFZO01. The sequence goes on along the minus strand of OZ243040.1, from coordinate 837,122 downwards.
GCGTGAAGAACGCGTTGAAACTCGGATAATCCTCGGCGTAAGACGCTTCGGCCTCGTGCATGTCAACTTTGAAGAAACGGATATAAGCCCGCACCAGCGGATTTTTCAGCGGCGTTTCAAGGCGCGCGAGATGGTAAGTCAGGCGCGACAGCCAGTGATGCGGAAACCAGTGCAGCGCGAGGCCCTTGCAGCGCTCCCAGCGCGTGGCTTGCGTGGAGGGGGTCATGGCGTTTTTCCAAAACCGTCATTTTAAGGGTATTCGGCGGCGGGGCGGGGAACGCCGCTGGCGTTGCGCTCGCAGGCAAGCGGGGCGGCGCCACTTTCACGCGAATGACGGTTAAACTATGCGGATTATGCCCGGCAATTCCATCGGTCAACTGTTCACGCTCACGAGTTTCGGTGAAAGCCACGGGCCCGCCATCGGCGGCGTGGTGGACGGCTGTCCGCCCGGACTTGCCTTGTCGGAACGCGATATTCAGCCCGAACTCGACCGGCGCCGGCCGGGCAAGTCGCGCCATACGACGCAGCGCGGCGAACCCGACCGCGTGCAACTGCTGTCAGGCATTTTCGAGGGGCGCACGACCGGGACGCCGATTGCGCTGCTGATCGAGAACGTCGATCAAAGACCGCAGGATTATTCCGAGATCAAGGCTAAGTTCCGCCCCGGTCACGCCGACTACACGTATCAGAAAAAATACGGCATCCGCGACTACCGCGGCGGCGGGCGCGCGTCGGCGCGCGAGACCGCGGTGCGGGTCGCGGCGGGCGCGATCGCGAAAAAGTATCTGAACGAGCGCCTCGGCATTTCGATTCGCGGCTATCTCGCGCGCCTCGGCCCGATCCGCTGCGACGCGCAGGTTGACTGGGATGAAGTTGAAAACAACCCGTTCTTTTGCCCGGATCCCGGCGTGGTCGCGGAAGTGGAAGCGTACATGGACGCGCTGCGCAAGGCAGGCAACTCAATCGGCGCGATGATTCACGTGGTCGCGCAGGGCATGACCGCAGGCCTCGGCGAGCCGGTTTATGACCGCCTCGACGCCGACGTCGCGCACGCGATGATGAGCATCAACGCGGTCAAGGGGGTCGGCGTCGGCGCCGGCTTCAACTGCGTCGGCCAGAAGGGCACCGAACACCGCGACGAGATGACCGGCGAGGGTTTTCAAAGCAACCACGCCGGCGGCATTCTCGGCGGCATCTCGAGCGGGCAGGACGTCACGGTGGACGTCGCGTTCAAGCCGACCTCAAGCATCCGCCTGCCGGGCAGAACCATAAACCTGCAAGGCGCCGATACCGAAATCGTCACCACCGGCCGCCACGACCCCTGTGTCGCCCTGCGCGCGGTGCCGATCGTCGAAGCGATGCTCGCGCTGGTGCTGATGGACCACGCCCTGCGCCAGCGCGCACAGAACGCCGACGCGGCGAACTGTGCCTGACCCGTGCCGCCGCGCCACCTCAAACTCGCGGCCTTATATTTCTTCTATTTCGCGAGCCTCGGCATCTACCTGCCGTATTGGGCGCCGTATCTGCGCACGCTCGGCTTTGACGCCGCCGAGATCGGCGAGTTGCTCGCGATTGCGCTGGGCACCAAACTGTTTGCGCCGTACATCTGGGGCTGGATCACCGACCACACCAGCCGCCGCCTGCGCATGTTGCGCACCGCCGCGGGTCTGACCGTCGTCTTTTACGCGTTGCTGCTGCTGAACGACAGCTACGCGTGGCTCGCCGCGACGCTGTTCCTGTTCAGTTTTTTCTGGAACGCGCTGCTGCCGCAGTTGGAAAGCATCACGCTGGACAGCCTCGGGCACGCGTCGCGTCACTACGGCCGGATCAGACTGTGGGGTTCGGTCGGCTTCATCGTCTGCGCGATGGGGTTTGCGCCGATGGTCGGGCATTTCGGCGTCGGCATCACGCCGTACCTGATCTTTTGTGTGCTGGCCGCGATGTGGCTGGTGTCGCTGCGCAGCATTGACCGGCGCATGCCGTCGCCGAGTCCCGCGCCGATACTGCGGCGGCTGCTGCGCCCCGAAGTGCTGTGCCTGATGGCGGTCTGCTTCACGATGCAACTGACGCACAGCCCGTATTACGGTTTTTTCAGCATTTACCTGCGCGACGCCGGCTACGGCGAGATTATGATCGGGCAGTTGTGGGCGCTCGGCGTGATCGCCGAAGTCGGCATTTTCGTGCTGGCGCCCCGGCTCTTGCCGAAATGGGGCGCGCCGGCTTTGCTCAGTTTCAGTCTCGTGGTCAGCGCGCTCCGCTGGGGGCTGATCGCGCAATTCCCGCAGCAGTTGCCGGTCATATTATTTGCGCAAACGCTGCACGCGGTGACTTTCGGCGTGTATCACGCAGCGGCGATCCACCTGATCGACCGCTGGTTTCCGGGCGGTTTGCAGGGGCGGGGGCAGGCGATGTATTCGGGCGTGAGTTTCGGTCTCGGCGGCGGCCTGGGCAGTTTGCTTGCGGGACGGTTGTGGGGCGCGCTCGGCGGCGCCGAGGTGTTTTTTCTCGCGGGCGCGGTCAGTTTGGCGGGCGTGTTACTGACGCTGCCGCTGCACCGCTCCGGCGCGCGCTGAACCCGCGCCGCATCGCCGCGGCCAACTCCCAATCTGAAGCGCGGCGTCGGCCCGTGATGTCTTGGTACCCGCCGGTGCCGTCTTCGGTATTTCCATCCACCGGCCGGGCTGCGTGAAAGTATCGGCGGACAGGCGGCACCTTGAACCGGGCGCTTCAGTGATATTTTTATTTTGCAGGACGCCGCACCCGGCCGACTTCTCCTCAAAGGCGGAATGATTTTCAGCGGCCTGCTCTTTTTTTATCGCACCTCGGAAGTGGTTTGACCCTCGGTGACTCAGTCGTCTGCCGAATCAGAGCGGATTGCCGCGACCGTGAATACAACGAGCCCCCTTGAGCAAGGCGAGGCCGAAAATGCGGGAGGAGGGTTCGGTTCAGGCGGCGCCATCAAAACAGGAGACGGGCGCCCGCTGAAATCGATCCAAAATCACCCCTTTGGCGGGCATGCTGCGGTTGGATTACCGGCTGTTTGCAGGCCTTGAAAAAAGACTCCTTCCATCTATCCTGTCTGGCCATAATCCTTTTATTCAGTTCTGCGCACGTCCGCTTCAAAAAGTCATAGTCAAGATCAAACTCCACTGGAATCAAGCGATTTTATTCCGTTGTCGAAATACTTTATGAACGCCTGCGCGGCTTCCGGCAGTGGAATTATCAGTGAAGTTGATGGTGACATCGCTTTCCCTGACGAAAACGAATTCCGCGCCGGCGAAACTACTTCTTGATTGCCTCGGCAACCGGGCAATCACGGTGGGAACACCTTAGGCCCGATTTCATGTGCTTTTGAGTGACTTTAATTTTCATGGTTTATTTTCACGACAAATTATCTTGAACCTGCTGTTAAGGTTCGGACCGCGCGGGCGACGGGTCTCATGCGCCTTTCGGTGCGGCGTCGTCGAGATACTGCTCGGCGTCGAGCGCGGCCATGCAGCCGGTTCCCGCCGAAGTGACCGCCTGGCGGTAAACGTGGTCCATCACGTCGCCGGCCGCGAACACGCCGGGGACGTCGGCCGCCGTCGCGTTGCCGTCGAGGCCGCTGCGGGTGCGGATGTAGCCGCCGTGCATCTCGAGTTGTCCCTCGAAGATCCCGGTGTTGGGGTGGTGGCCGATCGAGATGAACACGCCCGACAGCGTAAATTCGCTTTCCTCGCCGGTTTTCTTGTTGCGCACGCGCATGCCGGTGACGCCGTTGTCGTCGCCGAGCACCTCGGCGAGTTCGCTGTCCCAGACCAGCGCCGCTTTGCCGCTTGCGACCCGCTCGAACAATTTGTCCTGCAGGATCTTTTCGGCGCGCAGGGCGTCGCGGCGATGCACCAGCGTCACCTTGCTCGCGATGTTCGACAGGTAGATCGCTTCCTCGACCGCGGTGTTGCCGCCGCCGATGACCGCGACTTCCTTGTCCTTGTGAAAGAAACCGTCGCAGGTCGCGCAAGCCGACACGCCTTTGCCTTTGTATTTCTCCTCGGATTCGAGGCCCAGGTACTTGGCGGACGCGCCGGTCGCGATGATCAGCGCGTCGCAGGTGTACGCTTCAAAGTCGCCGTGCAGCGTGAACGGGCGCCCGCCGAGTTCGGCGCGGCCGATCTGATCGTTGACCACTTCGATCTGATAGCGTTCGACGTGCTTGAGCATCCGCTCCATCAGCGCCGGCCCCTGCAGCCCCGCAACGTCGCCCGGCCAGTTATCCACGTCGGTGGTGGTCATCAGTTGTCCGCCTTGTTCGAGGCCGCTGATCAGCAGCGGCTCGAGATTCGCGCGCGCGGCGTAAATCCCGGCGGTATAACCGGCGGGGCCGGAACCTAAAATAATGAGCCGGCTGTGTCGGGGGGTACTCATCGGCGCTTTCCAAACCGCGATTTTACTTAATCCCCGCTCTGCGCGAAAGCGGAGACCTGCGGCAGACGCGGCGAAGCCGCACTCTCAAAAGGCAACTTTGTTCAGAGCGTATCCGGCACGATGCGGTATTCTCTTGCTAAAATGCCCGGTTGAGATCACGCAGAACGGGCTGCGCGGCGCCGGCGGCACCCGGCGGCGCGGGCGCGGCAAGCCGCGGATTTTCGCGTATTTGAGGAAACAACGTTGGCACGCAGATACTCCAAAAACAGCAACCGCCCCGGCCCCCGCCCGGCCGAAGCCGGCGTGCTCAACGAGCGTTTCAGGAACCGCCTGCAGGAGGCGGGCGCGGTGCTGCTCATCGCCTTCGGCTTGTATTGGCTGTTGTCGCTGTTCAGTTATTACGCCGGCGATCCTTCCTGGGCGAACACGCAGTCCCGGCACGACGTTCAAAACCTCGGCGGGCTGGTCGGCGCCTGGACTGCTTACAGTTTGTACTTCCTCGCCGGATACGCGGCGTTTCTGCTGCCGCTCATTATGTTCACCGCCGCCGCGCGCGCGTTCATGCACCGCGGCGAGCGGATGGCGGTGCATCTGACCCAGGCCATCGGTTATCTGCTCGCGCTGCTGGCGCTGTGCGGGCTGATCTCGATGCATTTCGCGCCTGCGACGATGCCGGCGTCGGCCGGCGGGCGCCTCGGCGAATTGATCGCGCAGGGGTTCATCGCGGTATTCGGCCCGGCCGGCGCGACCTTGCTGATGCTGGCGGTGCTGATCGGCAGCGTGCACCTGGTCACGACGCTGTCGTGGCTGAAGATCATGGATCTGACCGGCGCCGCGGTATTGCGGGCGAGCGAGTTCATCATGAAATGGAGTGCGGAAGGGGTGCGCCGCCTGAAGCAGCGGTACGCGGCGTCGCCCGCGCGCAAGCGGCTCGGCGGCAAGCCCGGCAGAATCAGGCGAACAATGCAGCGCATAGAGCCGCGGGTTGACACGATCCGGGAGAGCACGCGCGAGAAAAAGGAAAAACAGCCGCCGTTGTTCACCGGCGACACCCGCGGCGGGTCTCAGAGCGAGTTGCCGCCGCTCAACAGCCTCGACCGTCCCGGCGAGCAGGCCAAAGGCCTGTCGGACAAGGCAATCGGCGTGATCGCCGGACAACTCGAAAGCAAACTCGCCGATTTCGGCGTCGAAGCCGAGGTCACCGGGGCTCAGTCGGGGCCGGTGATCACGCGCTTTGAACTCGCGCCCGCGCCCGGCACCAAAGCCAGCCGCATCAGCAGTTTGGAGAAAGACCTTGCGCGCGCGTTGTCGGTGCCGAGCGTGCGCATCGTCGAGGTCATTCCGGGCAAATCAACGGTCGGCCTCGAAGTCCCGAACGAGGTGCGTGAAACGGTGCTGCTCAAGGAAATACTGAGTTCCGAGGCGTACGACAAAGCCGCTTCGTCGCTGACGCTCGGACTCGGCAAGGATATTTCGGGGGCGCCGGTGCTGATCGATCTCGAGCGCATGCCGCACTTGCTGGTCGCCGGCACCACCGGTTCGGGCAAGTCGGTGGCGGTCCACTCGATGCTGATGAGCATCCTGTTCAAAGCCTCGCCGCGCCAGGTCCGCCTGATCCTGATCGACCCCAAGATGCTCGAGTTGAACACCTACGATGGCATCCCGCATCTGCTGACGCCGGTGATTACCGATATGCAGCAGGCGGCGGGCGCGCTCGGCTGGGTGGTCGCCGAAATGGAGCGGCGCTACCGCCTGATGTCGTTGCTCGCGGTGCGCAATATCGGCGGCTACAACCGCAAGGTCGCGCAGGCCGGGCACGCGGGCCAACCGCTGACCGACCCCGAGGGCGCACAGGACGGGGAGGGCGCACCGCTCGAGGCGATGCCGTATATCGTCGTCGTGATTGACGAGTTCGCCGATATGCTGATGATCGTCGGCAAGCGCGTCGAGGAACTGATCGCGCGGCTCGCGCAGAAAGCGCGGGCGGCGGGTATCCATCTGCTGCTCGCGACCCAGCGGCCGTCGGTGGACGTGGTCACCGGCCTGATCAAGGCGAACATTCCGGCGCGCATCGCGTTTCAAGTTTCATCGAAAATTGATTCGCGCACAATCCTCGACCAGGGTGGCGCCGAGCAGTTGCTCGGACAGGGCGACATGCTCTACGTCTCGCCCGGCACCTCCACCGCGGAGCGCGTGCACGGCGCGTTCGTGTCCGACCAGGAAGTGCAAAAGGTAACGGATTTTCTGAAAGAGCAGGGCGCGCCGCAATACGTTGACCTTGCCGCGGCGGAAGACGCCACGGCGGCGGCCGGCGACGGGCGGCAGAGCGAAGCCGACCCGCTGTACGATCAGGCGGTGGCGCTCGTGGTCGAATCGCGCAAGGCTTCGATCTCCTACGTTCAGCGCCGGTTCCGGATCGGCTACAACCGCGCGGCACGGATGATCGAGGACATGGAGGCGGCGGGCATCGTCAGTCCGGTGCAGTCGAACGGGATCCGTGAAGTGCTTGCCCCACCCTAGTTCTCTGACTTATTATATAGAATGAAATATATATTATATCCTATTGATATAAAATGATTTTTAATATAAAAAAACATGGAGAATCTTCGCTCCCGACCTCGCTCCCGACCTCGCTGTCGTGCCTGCTCGTGCTGTTGTGCGCGTCGGTGCCGGGCGCGGCGGTCGCCGACTTCCCATCTGAAATACGGCAAGGAGAGCAGGCCGTCAAGGAAGCCGAAGAGGAATGGGTCGGGCTGCGCCCGGCCGGCGGGGAGAAACACAAGAAACGACGCGGGCGGGCGCCGGAAGATGACGGGGCGGCGTCGCACTCCAGTCTCGAAGCCGCCGACCCGCTGGTGCGGCTACACCAGTTCCTGCAGATGAAAACGTTCAAGGCCGCGTTCTCGCAAGTCGTCTATGACACCAAGCAAAACGTGATCGTGAACTCGCTCGGCACCGTGGTCCTGTCGCGTCCGGGGCGGTTCCGCTGGGAATACACCGCGCCGAACCGGCAAAGCATTGTCAGCGACGGACTGAACCTGATCGTGTACGACCCGGAGCTGAGGCAGGCGAGCGTGCAGCCGGTGGTTGAAGCCCTCGGCGATGCGCCGATCACGCTGCTGATGGGGCGCTACCCGGTTTTCGACCGCTTTGAAGTCGAGCGCGGAGGGCGCAGAGACGGGCTCGAATGGGTGTCCCTGACGCCCAAGTCGCAGGACCTCGAATTCACGCGCATCGAACTCGGGCTGGACGCCGAAAAAGTCGTGCGCATGGAGATGCTCGACCATTTTGAACAGACGACGGTGATCAATTTTCTGCGCCCGCAGTTGAGCCCCGAAGTCGCCGCCGATGCGTTCCGGCTGCACCTGCCGCAAAGCGTGGACGTCGTCGGCCAGTACGCCTTGCCGCGCGCGCGGTGAACGCGGCGATGCACGCACCCGGCGCCGCCAACGATTTGTTTAACGCCGCAGTTGACGCTGCGCACCGGCCGCTGGCCGCGCGTATGCGCCCGCACGACCTCGACGGTTTTGCGGGTCAGGCGCACCTGCTCGCACCGCAGCGGCCGCTGCGGCGCGCGCTCGAGGACGGCAAACTTCATTCGATGGTGCTGTGGGGGCCGCCGGGCAGCGGCAAGACTACGCTCGCGTGGATTGCGAGCCGCCTGTGTTCGGCCGAGTTCATCGCGGTATCGGCGGTGCTTGCCGGCGTCAAGGAAGTGCGCGACGCGGTCGCGCGGGCGAAGCAGGCGCGGGCGGTGAACGCGCGCGCGACGGTGCTGTTCGTGGATGAAGTCCATCGTTTCAACAAAGCGCAGCAGGACGCTTTTTTGCCGCACATCGAAGACGGCACGCTCACTTTCATCGGCGCGACCACCGAGAACCCGTCGTTTGAATTGAACAACGCGCTGTTGTCGCGGGTGCGGGTTTACGTGCTCAAGCGCCTCGCAACCGGCGACCTGACGGCGCTGCTCGGCCAGGCGCTGTCACGCGACGAGATCCTGCGGGAGACGCAATTCCACGTCGGCGCGAAATGCAAACAGATGATCGCGGAGATCGCCGACGGCGATGCGCGCAAGGCGCTGAACCTGCTCGAGATCTGCGCCGACCTCGCGCCGGCGGACGGCGCCGTGCGCCGGATTGACGAACAGACCGTGCGCCTCGCAAGCGCGCAGAGCCTGCGCCGTTTCGACAAAGGCGGCGATCTTTTCTACGAGCAGATCTCGGCGCTGCACAAGTCGGTGCGCGGCAGCGATCCCGACGCGGCGCTGTACTGGCTGTCGCGTATGCTGGACGGCGGCTGCGACCCGCTGTACGTCGCGCGCCGGCTGGTGCGGATCGCGTCGGAGGACGTCGGCAACGCCAACCTCAGGGCCTGGGAAGTCGCGCTCAACGCGTGGGCGACCTACGAGCGCCTCGGCAGCCCCGAAGGCGAACTCGCGCTCGCGCACGCGACGGTGTATCTCGCGTGCTCGCCGAAGAGCGATGCGGTGTACACCGCATTCAAGGCGGCGACGGCGGACGCGCGCGAACACGGCACTTTGGAGGTGCCGATGCACTTGCGCAACGCACCAACGCGGCTGATGAAAGACCTCGGCCACGGCAAGGGTTACCGCCACGCGCACGACGAGAAGGGCGCTTTCGCCGCCGGCGAAAACTACTTCCCCGAAGAACTCACAGGCACGCGCTATTACAAGCCGACCGACCGCGGCAGCGAAGCCGCACTCGGCGAGCACCTCGAGCGCTTGCGCAAACTGAACCGCGGACCGGCGGCGAACTTAAAACACGCCGGCGGCCACTGACAACGGAAACGCGGTCAACAAGGCCGCGCGACCCCCCACAGTCGGTAAGCCACGCCGCGTATGCGCTCGCGCGGCACACAGCCCGCCAATGCGAGTAGCAGGATCACGCTGAGCAGTGTCAGGCCGCGGTGCATTAAGCCGTGTCCCCGGCGTTTGCGTGCGTATCGGCGTTGAGGTCGCAGGGCCGGCGGCGAACTTAAAACACGCCGGCGGCCACTGACAACGGAAACGCGGTCGACAAGGCCGCACCCCCCACAGTCGGTAAGCCATGCCGCGTATGCGCTCGCGCGGCACGTAGCCCGCCAATGCGAGCAGCAGGATCACGCCGAGCAGCAGTGTCAGGCCGCGGTGCATTACGCCGTGCCCCCGGCATCGGCGTGCGTATCGGCATTGATGTCGCAGGGCCGGCGGCGAACTTAAAACACGCCGACGGCCACAAGCACCAGAAACACGGTCAATAAGGCCGCGACCCCCCACAGCAGGTAAGCCACGCCGCGTGTGCGCTCGTGCAGCACGTAGCCCGCCAATGCGAGCAGCAGGATCACGCCGAGCAGCAGTGTCAGGCCGCGGTGCATTACGCCGTGCCCCCGGCGTTTGCGTGCGTATCGGCGTTGAGGTCGTAGGGCAGGGGTTCGATCCGCGCGACGGCGCCATCGGGAGCGCCGAGCCGGATCTCGCCGCCCGGCTCAAGCCCCTGAATGCGCAGCGACGCGAGGCCCGCGAGCGCGCCGCCGGGCAGCGCGCAGGCATCCACGATCTCGCCGCTCGGCTGTGCGGCGCTGTAGGCCGGCACGAACACCGCGTCGCCCGGCGCGGGCCGCGCACGCGACTGCTTCGATGCGAACCGGTACATGCGCCGCTTGAGTTTGCCGCGGTAATGCATGCGCGCGACGACTTCCTGGCCCGGGTAGCAGCCTTTCGAGAAACTCAGCGCGTTGACCAGATCGAGATTGACCATCTGCGGCACGAACAATTCGCGGGTTTGAGGATGGATGTTCGGAATCCCTGAGAAGACGTCATACAGCCGCCATACTCCGCCGGCGGGCGCGGCGTCCGCGGCCAGGGTTTCCCACAGCGCCGCGAGTTGCGCGTGCGGTGCATGGATCTCGTAACGTGCGCACGCGCCGGGCGCGCGGATCACGCTGTATTCGCCGTGCCGTGCGGCGCCCGACGCGGCGGCGGGCGCCGGCAGGGCGGCGGCGCTCAGCAGCCGGGCGGCGTCGGCGCCGATCAACCCGATGCCACCGAGCGCCGTGTCTTCGCTTAGCGTCACTTGGGCTCGCAGCACGAACATGCGCAGACGATCAATCGTAGCGTTGTCCGCCGCCGCCCGCAGGTAATAGTCCGCGCCGCGCATAAAGACCCGAAACACCGCATACAGGCGCCCTTTGGGATTGCAGTAGCCGCTGAGTTGCGACGCCTCCTCGGACACCGCGCGAAGGTCATTGCTTAATTGATCGTTCAGAAAGGTGAAAGCGTCCTTGCCCGCCACCCGGATCAGGCGAAACTCCGAGAGCGGACACAGCCACGGCGGCGCCGGGGCCGACCAGTCGGCGCACGCGAGGCCGCCGAGCGGCGGCGGATGCGGCTGCAACGGAGTTTGATCCGGACTGTTCATTGCGTGCTTGTATTCAACGGGAAGCCCCTAATATACTACTTCGATTAAAGTTCCCCGCCGGAAAACTTGCATGAACCACGTCATAGAGGTCGAGTCCTTTTATCAGAAATTGCGCGAGTTTATCAGCGGGAAAGGATACGGAGAGGTCAATGTCTGGATCCTGCATAATTTTGAATGTCTCGGAATTTTGCTCAATTGTGACATTGCGGGCAAGCCCCGCGAGGTGATAGCCGATATTCTGCCCCGGGTCGAAGCATCCGGATTGAAGTTTCTGGCCAGCGTGAACGTCGCGGATGAAAGCGAAGAAGCCGGGCGGGCGCTGGCACGGCACCTGGTCGAATTCTTTACGCGCGAATGTGCCGGCGGCGGCGTCAACGAGTTCATCGGGAGGTTCGCCCCGGACCGGCTCAGCCTGCTTTTCTTTTGCCAGGAACAGACTTTGCTGCTGCGCCTCAAAGGCGAGGCCGCCGCATAACGCCTCAGCGCGCACGCTTGATCTTTCCGGTCAATTGATTGATCCGCCTGATCACGGCGGCGGGCGGCACGCGCGTCAGTGAGTTTTGACGCACGGGGTTGCGGTAGTAGCGCTCGTGCCGGCGCAGCGCCGGTTGCGCGTCGGAGCCAAATTCGTTGGCGCGGCGATGATTCAGCCAGCGCCTGTAATGCAGTCCGCGGGCGTGGGAGATTGCGCGGCAGGTGACCGCCGAACTGGCGGTGCGGTAATACTTGGGGAACAACTCCACAATGCCGGCGTTGGGCGGCGCAAAACACGCACCGGCGATCAGGCCCGCGCCGTGCATACTCACGATGACGTCCGACCGGGTAAACAGCCTCAGTTGCTCGCGCAGAGGCAGCCTCTCGAAGTAAACGGCTTGGAATTCGACGCCCTGGTAATGCCGGGTCAGGGCGGCGATCACTTCCTCCTCGTTTTTGATCACCCGGTCTATGCACGGCTTGCCGCCGCTTGCGGTGTGTTGTTCTCTGCGTATCAAAGTGATCCTCCCGACGTGCCGGCTCGGGGCGGGCGGCGCGACGCCAAAAGCCGACAGCACGAACCGGTGAAAGTCTCCGAGCAGGCCGCAGGTGTAAAGCATTTGCCGCCAGGGCACGCCGTCCCAGCCGCTGAGGTCGGCGTTGAGGAGATGCGGGAAACGATGAACACCCGCGCGTTCCTCCGGGAAATGACAGTTGGGCAGGCAGGTGGTGTACAACTCGCTCAATTTGTCGCGGGCGCTGTCCAGCAGCAGGCACTCGACCCGGTAGCCTTGCCGCCGCAGGCTGCGCAGGTAGAGGAAGCAGATAAAGACATGGAACAGTTGCAGCGCAAAACTCGCGGGCACTTTTCTGAAAATTGCCAGGCAGACGTCGGAATGATCCGTTCCCGGCCCGGAATCGGCGCCGTCCGGAGCGGGGGCGGGCGACCACGAAGCGGGGTGGATCGGCGCGCCGAACTTTGATTTATTGCGCCGCCACTCCGCCGGATTAAGCTGCCTTCTGGTGTAAAAAGCGCCCGCTTCGTAATACTTAAGGGAGACGCCGCCGACGGACTTGATTTTGTCGTAGTCAACGCAGGCGCAACCGGGAGATTGAGTTAACGCGACTGCCAGATCCTGCGTGCAGGGCGGTGCGTCGGCCGCCGCCCGGGCATTTTCATGCTGCGCAAAATAGCACTTAAAAAGTAAAGTATTTTTATAAAACTGGGATGCATCCAAAAAGATTTTGCGCCAGAAATATCCGACGAAGCGGCGAGGCAACGCCGTCAGAGTGGTGCGGATCCCCCCCGAAACGTCGTTGTCTGTAGCGGTTTTCATGGTAGTATTCGGGGATTATTGAGGCGTCAACTTTTCACACCGGACGCATCTGAATCGGCCATAGTAGATTAAAACGGGTTTGCCGCGCAAAATACCGCGTTACACATCGCCAACTTTCTATCCCGAACATGCACGCACACCGCCGGCCGCTGTCGCCTCATCTGCAGATCTACCGCCTCCCGCTGACCGCCGTTCTGTCGATCGCGCACAGGATAACCGGGGTGCTGCTTGCCCTGGGCAACGTGGCCTTGGTTGCATGGCTGGTTGCCGTGGTCGCGGGCGATCCGGTGTATGCGTCGGTGCACGCGTGGTTTGCTTCGGTGCCCGGGCGGAGTCTGCTGGTCGCGTGGAGCGCGATGCTGTACTTCCATTTATGCAACGGCGTGCGCCATCTGTTCTGGGACGCCGGACAAGGCTTTGAATTGCGCACCGTGGACGTCACCGCGGTTGCGGCGCTGGCCGCCACCGCGGCGCTGACCGCGCTGACCTGGTGGCTGTTTTCGGAGGCGGCGTGAGAACGCCCTTGGCGCGTGCGCGCGGCCTCGGCGCGGCCGGGGAGGGCGCCGCCCACTGGTGGATGCAGCGCGTCACTTCGGTGGCGCTGACGCCGCTGGCCCTGTGGTTCGGCTTCGCGCTTGCGGGTCTCGGCGATCTCTCCCACGCCGCGGTCGCGGCGTGGATGCGCGAGCCGCCGACGGCGGTGCTGCTGATCGCCTTCCTGCTCGCCGGGTGCTACCACATGGCGCTGGGACTGCGGGTCATCATCGAGGACTACGTGCACGCCGCGGCGCTCAGAGTGGGCCTGATCGTCGCAGTCGAACTCGGGTCGTTCCTGCTCGCGCTGAGCGGCGTCGTCGCGGCGTTGAAGGTGTTTCTCTAAGCCATGCCGCGCGCCTACGAGCCGATTGGGCACGCTTACGACGTCATCGTGATCGGCGCCGGCGGCGCCGGCCTGAGAGCGACGCTCGGCATGGCCGAAAAAGGCCTGTCCACCGCGTGCGTCACCAAGGTGTTTCCGACGCGCAGCCACACGGTTGCGGCGCAGGGCGGCATCAGCGCCTCGCTCGCGAATATGAGCGAGGACGACTGGCGCTGGCACATGTACGACACGATCAAAGGCTCGGACTGGCTCGGCGACCAGGACGCGATCGAATACATGTGCAAGGAGGCGCCCGCGTCGGTGATCGAACTTGAGCATTACGGCGTGCCGTTTTCGCGCACCGAAGACGGGCGCATTTACCAGCGCCCGTTCGGGGGGATGACGACGCACTACGGCGAAGGCATCGCGCAGCGCACCTGCGCCGCCGCCGACCGCACCGGCCACGCGATCCTGCACACGTTGTACCAGCAGTCGCTCAAGCACAAGGCCGAGTTCTACGTCGAATACTTCGCGCTCGACCTGGTCATGGACGCCGGGCGCTGCGTCGGCGTCGTCGCGTGGGATCTCGCGACCGGGGAACTGCACTTGTTCCGCGCCAAGATGACGGTGATCGCGACCGGCGGCTACGGCCGCTCGTATTTCTCGTGCACCTCGGCGCACACCTGCACCGGCGACGGCAATGCGATGGTGCTGCGCGCCGGCCTGCACTTGCAGGACATGGAATTCGTGCAGTTCCACCCGACCGGGATCTACGGCGCCGGCTGTCTGATCACCGAGGGCGTGCGCGGCGAGGGCGGTTACCTGACCAATTCAAAAGACGAGCGTTTCATGGAGCGCTACGCCCCGAACGCCAAGGATCTCGCCTCGCGCGACGTCGTCAGCCGCTCGATGACGATTGAGATCAACGAAGGGCGCGGCGTCGGCGAAGACCATGATCATATCCACCTGCACCTCGAACACCTCGGCGCCGAAGTCATTCGGGAACGCCTGCCCGGCATCAGCGAGTCGGCGCGCATTTTCGCGGGCGTTGACGTGACCAAAGAGCCAATCCCGGTGCTGCCGACGGTGCACTACAACATGGGCGGCATCCCGGCGAACCACTACGGCGAGGTGATCGACCCGCAAGTCAGCGATACGCACAACGTGGTGCCGGGGCTGATCGCGATCGGGGAAGCGGCGTGCGTGTCGGTGCACGGCGCGAACCGCCTCGGCTCGAACTCGCTGCTCGACCTGATCGTATTCGGGCGCGCCGCCGCACAGCGCACCGCCGAACTGGTGAAACCGGGGCGGCCTTATCCCGAAGCGCCGGCGGCGGCGGTGGACGCGATCCTCGACCGTTTCGACGCGCTGCGCCACGCCGCCGGCGCCGAGCCGACCGCGAAGATCCGCCTGGACATGCAAAAAGCGATGCAGAAGCACGCGGCGGTGTTCCGCACCGGCGACAGCCTCGCGCAGGGGGTGGACAAGATCGGTGCGGTGTTCAAGCGCTTCTCCGACGTCGGCGTCAGCGACCGCTCACTGATCTGGAACACCGACCTGGCCGAAACGCTTGAACTGTCCAACCTGCTGCTGCAATCAATCGCGACCGTGGCGTCGGCGCACAACCGCACCGAGAGCCGCGGCGCGCACGCCCGCGACGACTACCCCGAACGCGACGACAAGAATTGGCTGAAACACACGCTGATCTCGGTCGCCCCGAACGGGCGCACCGATATCGTGTATCGTCCGGTGCACCTGTACACGCTGAGCGACGAGGTCGAGGTGGTCTCGCCGCAAGCCAGGGTCTATTAGGACAGGACACCGCGATGGCACATTTCACTCTGCCGGCCGCTTCGATCGTCAAACAAGGGCGGAAGTTCAAGTGTCCGCACCCGGGCGAGACGCGCAACTTCATCGTTTACCGCTACGACCCGGACACCGGCGAAAGACCGCGCACCGATACCTACGAGGTGCACCTGAAAAGTTGCGGGCCGATGGTGCTCGACGCGCTGATCAAGATCAAGAACGAGATTGATTCGACCCTGACGTTCCGGCGTTCGTGCCGCGAGGGGATCTGCGGGTCTTGCTCGATGAACGTCAACGGCACGAACACGCTCGCGTGCACCCGGAACATCACCGCGCTCAAGGGCGATATCAAGATCTACCCGCTGCCGCATATGGCAGTGGTCAAGGATCTGGTGCCGGATCTGACGCACTTCTACGCGCAGTACGCCTCGATCAAGCCGTGGCTGCACACCCACAGCGCGACGCCGCCGGACTCCGAGCGCCTGCAATCCAAGCACGACCGCGCCAAACTCGAAGGGCTGGAGGAGTGCATTCTGTGCGCGTGCTGCTCGACCAGTTGTCCGAGTTACTGGTGGAACGGCGAGCGCTACCTCGGGCCGGCGGCGCTGTTGCAAGCCTACCGCTGGATCGCCGACAGCCGCGACGAAGCGACCGGGGAGCGCCTTGATGAACTCGAAGACCCGTTCAAACTCTACCGCTGCCACACGATCATGAACTGCGCCAAAGCCTGCCCCAAAGGCCTCAACCCGGCCAAGGCCATCGCCGAGATCAAACAACTGCTCGTCCGCCGCCGCCTTTGAGGCCGGGCGCGCGGACGAGACGGGTCAGCACGGACGGAAATCCAGGCGGCCGCCGGACGCGGGCCGCCGTCGGCGCGGCGGCAACCGTGCGCATCTCGCCTGATCGAGTTATTCAGGTATTGAGATATATGTTATAATCCGTTGATTTAATTATATATTAAAATAAATTCAACACACAGAAAATGAACGCCGCGGTTGCGCAAGAGAAGAAGAGAAAACTCGCATGGCGCTGCCGCCGCGGCACCCGCGAACTCGACCGCATGACGCAGCATTACCTCGAACGCCACTACGACGGCGCCGATGCGGCTCACCGTCGTGCGTTTGAGGCACTGCTCCAACTGCCCGACCCCCAACTGCACGACGTCCTGACCGGCAGAGCCAGCGGCGGCGACACCGCCGACGAGATCGCGCGCTTGATCCGTGACCATTGTGGAAATTGAGTTGCACGCAACGCGCGTGCCGATCGCGCTCGGCGTCTTTTACCCGCTGCTCGCGGGGTTGCCGTGGTTGCTGGCGCTGCCGGCCTGGGTGCAATCGGGCGCTTGCGCGGCGGTGGTCATCGCCGCGCTGCCGCTTCTCAGTCGTTTCAGAAGCGGCGCTCGAACGGGCACCGCGATCTGCGCGCTGCGGATTGAGCCGCACGGCGGCTTGTCGGCGGTCTGCCGCGACCGCGGCGGGCGCCGCCGCATACAGGCGGTGCGGGATTTCCGCGTACCGCGCCTGTTGCTCGGTTACGCCGAACTGTCGCTGGAATTCGAGGACGGCGGCACTGTGGCGGTGTTTATCCTGCCCGGCCTCTGCCGCGCCGATGCATTCAGGCGACTGCGCAAATACCTGCTGCAAGCAAAGGCCGCGCCTTATCGGGCTCCGCTGAGCGTCAGGTTGTGGGGGCGCCTGCGTACTGCCGGTGGCGCTCAAAAGTCGTATTATGCGCCGTAGAGCGGTAGTCCAATGCAAATGATCCATCCATACGCCCACGCGCGGGTGATTCCACCGATGCGTCCCGCGACGTTCGCGGGTTTGATGGAACTCTACGAATGTAATTACATCCTGCTCAAACAGTTGTTTGACGACCATGACCCCGGCGCGGTGCACGCAGTGGACTGCCGCGACCGGCGCTACCGCCTTGAATCCTCGCTGCTCGAGCGGGGGCCTTACACCACGACCGTGCTGCTGAGCTACAGCTTGCTCGACCGCCGGCGCCGCCCGCTGGCGCAGCCGGTGCGGCTGAAGATCCGCGTCTATCACGACGCGCGTCAGGCCGAGTTGTTCCGTCCCGCACGGCCTTTGCGCACCGCCGCGGCCGACGCAATCGCAGTCAGATGGTCTCTCAACAAGTTTTTGAACGGCGTGCTGACGCTGTTCAGCCGCCGCGGCGCGCGCCTGATCCGGCGTAGCGGTCCGGCGCCCGGCGCGGCAACGACAGGGAAAAACCCGGAGGAATACAGCCATGGAAGTAAAGATCAATCTTGACGGCCTCGAACTCGGCGTCAACGTTGCAAAGCAGGGCGACGGCGAGGTTTCGTTGCTGCTGGTGCACGGAATACCGACGAACGCCCGACTGTGGCGGCACGTGCAGGCGCTGTTGGAGGATCGCTACACGACCTACGCGATGGACATGATCGGCTACGGCGAGTCCGATATGCCGCTCGACGGTTTCAAGCACACGCTGAGCAATCAGGCCGAGGCGATCCGAGCCGTGATCGAGGCGCTGGACTTGAAAGGCAAGGTGATCCTGGTCGGACACGATCACGGCGGCGGCGCAGCGCAGATCATGGCGTCGAAGTACTGCGGGCACTTGCACCGTTTGGCGCTGATCAATCCGGTGAGTTTTGACTACTGGCCGGTGCTCGAGGTCGAGGCGTTCAACGGCTTGGTCGGAGCCTCCGACGAGGTGCTGCAAGGGGCGATGCAGCAGGCGGCGGCGGGCTTCGCGGGGCTGATGAGGACCGGCAGTTTCGACAAGATCGCGTTCACCGACAAGAACGTAAAGCAGAACTATCTGCGGTTTTGGGCGAGGGGGCCGGGGCTGACCGGCTTCAAGTCGCTGGTCAAGATCTGTTCGGAACCGACCAACGAGGAGACGCTGTCGCTCGACTACAACGGCATCACTTGTCCGACGCTGGTCTGCTGGGCGCTGCACGATGCGTGGATGCCGCGGGCGGCCGCGGTGCGGATCAAGCAGAAAATCAAAGGGCCGGTGCGGCTCGAATTCATCGAACGCGCCGGGCATTACGTGCCGGAAGACCGCCCCGACGCGGTCGCGGAGAACCTCGACGATTTCATTACCGAGTGGGACGGCGTCGCAGTCTGACGCACGGGGGGCCTTTTTCGGGCACTTTTTGAGCGTGAAGTTTCTGATAGCAAAACTGCTTGAAGCGGTAAGAACGCGCGCATGATTTCTCCACTGCGCCGAGTTCGGCCCAGCGCCGCTCGAACAATTGCTTGGCGTAAGCGTAAAGCGCGATATCCATGCGGTTGTGCTCCCGAAATTGTGCGATCACTTCCGGCGCCGGCCGCAGCGCGCGCGGCCGCAGAGGTGAGATGTTTTTCAATCGGTAGTGCGGCGCGGGTGCCCAGCCCAATTCCCGGGCCAGAAGAAAGACGAAATCGTTGAATCTTTCGGTTACGCCGACCAGCATGAACTGCTCGCGCAGTTTGGTTTTCGCCTGCTCCAGCATTGCGGGCGTGACCGGTTTGCGCCAAGCCCGGTCAATAGCATCCCGCATTTCCATCCCGGAGGCTTTGATCTCATCCAACCGCCGCCAATCCCATGCTTCATCGAACAGATCAAAACCCAGGATCCGTTTGGTCATGTAATTGCGAGACTTTTCTTTCAAGTACTTCTCCAGACTCAATTCCCCGCTTGCGATTGCCGCATAAGAATAATTCCATTCACGAAGCGCTGCGTGATAATACTGTGAAATCAACCGTTCCAAAGGGTCACGGAGCAGCGTAATGTAGGCGCACGGGCGCGCCAGGATGCGATGAATGCCCGTCGGCATATGCCCGATCAAGGTGTCGAACCGGTCCCTTTCCCGTGGCGGCAAAGTCAAAAAACGACGCAGAAACCTTTTCTCTTTTTCTAGATTAAGCCAAGCAAACAAGACCTCATAGAAGCAATATGAACGCCCGCCAACTTTGTGCCTAATGATCTGTGAAAGTGTAGAACCGCCGGCTTTGGGCAGATGACTGAAAACGAGCACCGGTCGCCGCCGGGGGTCGGAGTCTGCGGGCGCCTGCGGCCAGCGGGTTAGGGGGCTGTGCGTCATAACGGGGCATTGTGTCGGTGTTCGAGCAGGTTGAGGCCTTTTATAATCAGCGGCGCAGACATTCCGCCGTCAATTATATGCCGTCCGTCTCTCGATAAATCGCGCCACCCGGTATTGGGCGGCTTTCCACAATGACTTGGGAGCGGGTAAATTCATATCACTCTTGTGCCGGCGCGGTGAACGCCGCCGCTTCACCGGCGTGCGGGAGAATCCTTTTCTTTGCGACGGATTATTCTGACGGCCAGGCGGCAATCCGCGGGGTTTTCCAAATTCACCCCATTGAGGCACGCGGGCTTCGCGCGGGCGCTCTCCGGCGGGCCGGGCTGCTCCAGCATGACCGCGTTAAGCCGCTTGTTGCGGTAATAGGAAAGCCCCAGGGCACACCAGGCGAATGCGCTGCCGCTGTAAACGAGGTAGTCGCAATCGGCCAGCAGATAAATGTTCTTGATCGCCGTCAGGGTTTCCTGCTTTCTCAGCGACGGCTCTTTACGCAGCATCCCTGCAAGGAAGTTGTCATACCGCCGCTCCTTATCGTCATAAACAAAATCAAGCCCCGAGTCCTTGGGGAGTTGGCGCAGCGCGGCCTCCGAGTCGGTCGCGACGAACACCGTCTTGACGCCGGTGGCCGCCGCCACCTGCTCGACCACCCGGATATAACTGTCGGCGGCAAAACGGCGGCGCTGCATGTGGTAATCAGGATTGAACATGACGTCACCCTGCCGTATATGAACCCCGATCCTGGGGCTTCCCCCTCCCAGCGCACGCCTGCGCTCCTCGATATGGATGCTGTATTCTTCCTTTAACTTCAGGAACTTTTCCATGACCAGCCCCAAATCATACAGAGGCTTTGCAGGCAGGTTCTCTAAAACATGGCAAAAGCCAATCCTTCTCCTGTGCTGCATCTGCCACATTCGATAGTGGCGATCAAATCTTGACCTATAACTCCAATAGACGACCTTTTCCCGTTGCGGAAGATAGTTGAAACAGGGGCTCCCGGAAAGGATTCCATCCACGTCGTTGATTGAAAGATTTGTCACCGGTGCATAAGGAAAATCGTAGGGTAACCCCCGGTTATCATAGATGACCGTCCGGTTGTACAAATATCCGAGCGTGAGAGTCTGTTCTATGATGAGCATATAAGCGCCAAACCCCAGCCAAGGCCTAATTCTCGTGACCAGGAGATATCCGGCGTTTTCTTCTTGAGAAAACTCATACTGAAGGAAGCGCAATTTGCTGACGATCATCTGCTCCGCCGCCTGTAAATAACTTTCCTCATAGGACAAAAAACTAAAAGAATCCCACGGCTCGACAAAGCCCATTGTTTCCATATAAGCCGCAGCGCGGGGAAATTTCAGATATTGAATTTTCTTGTCTTCAAGAAAACCGACCGCCCGGCGTTTGACGACTTTCCACAATGCCTTGGCAGCGGGTAAATTCATATCGCTTTTGCGCCGGCGCGGTGAACGCCGCCGCTTCACCGGCGCGTGGGAGAATCCTTTTTTTTGCGACGAATTATTCTGACGGCCAGGCGGCAATCCGCGGGGTTTTCCAAACTCACCCCATTGAGGCACGCGGGCTTCGCGCGGGCGCTCTCCGGCGGGCCGGGCTGATTCAACTTGATCGCGTTAAGCCGCTTGTTGCGGTAATAGGAAAGCCCCAGGGCACACCGGGCGAGCGCGCTGTCGCTGTAAACGAGGTAGTCGCAATCGGCCAGCAGATACATGTTCCTGATCGCCGTCAGGGTTTCCTGCTTTCTCAGCGACGGCTCTTTATCCAGCATCTCTGCATTGGAGTTGTCATACCGCCGCTCCTCATCGTCATAAATAAAATCAAGCCCCGAGTCCTTGGGGAGTTGGCGCAGCGCGGCTTCCGAGTCGGTCGCGACGAACACCGTCTTGACGCCGGTGGCCGCCGCCACCTGCTCGACCACCCGGATATAACTGTCGGCGGCAAAACAGCGGTGTTGCCCATCTCGTGGATCAGATTTTGATCTCAGCTCACCCTGCCGTATATGAACCCCGATCCTGGGGACTGTCCCTCCCAGCGCACGCCTGCGCTCCTCAATATGGATGCTGTATTCTTCCTTTAACTTCAGGAACTTTTCCATGACCAGCCCCAAATTATACAGATGCTTTACAGGCAGGTTCTCTAAAACATGGCAAAAGCCAATTCTTCTCTCGTGCTTCGCCTGCCACATTCGATAGTGGCGATTAAGCCTTGACTTGAAACCCCAATAGACGACTTTTTCCCGTTGCGGAAGATAGTTGAAACAGGGGCTCCCGGAAAGGATTCCATCCACGTCGTTGATTGAAAGATTTGTCACCGGTGCATAAGGAAAATCGTAGGAGAAAACCCGATCATCATAGATGACCGCCCGATTGTAAAAATATCCGAGCGTGAGAGTCTGTTCTATGATGTTCATATAAGCGCCAAACCCCATCCAGGGCCCAATTCCCGTGACCAGGAGATATCTGGCGTTTTCCTCTTGAGAAAACTCATACTGAAGGAAGCGCAATTTGCTGACGATCATCTGTTCCACCGCCAGTAAACAACCTTCCTCATAGGACAAAATATCGAAAAACTTCCACGACTCGACAAAGCCCATTGTTTCCATATAAGCCGCAGCGCGGGGAAATTTCAGATATTGAATTTTCTTGTCTTCAAGAAAATCGGCCGCCCGGCGTTTGACGGCCATCCCTCTCTCGATAAATCGCGCCACCCGGTATTTGGCGGCTTTCCACAATGCCTTTGTATCAGGTAAATTCATATGGCTTTTGCGCCAGCACGGTGAACGCCGCCGCTCCATCGGCGCGCGGGAGAATCCCTTTCTTCGCGACGGACTATTCTGACGACCAGGCGGCAATCCGCGGGGTTTTCCAAACTCACCCCATTGAGGCACGCGGGCTTCGCGCGGGCGCTCTCCGGCGGGCCGGGCTGCTCCAGTCTGACCGCGTTAAGCCGCTTGTTGCGGTAATAGGAAAGCCCCAGGGCACACCGGGCAAGCGCGCTGTTGCTGTAAACGACGCAGTCGCAATCGGCCAGCAGATAAATGTTCCTGATCGCCGTCAGGGTTTCCTGCTTTCTCAGCGACGGCTCTTTACGCAGCATCTTTGCAAGGAAGTTGTCATACCGCCGCTCCTCATCGTCATAAATAAAATCAAGCCCCGAGTCCTTGGGGAGTTGGCGCAGCGCGGCCTCCGAGTCGGTCGCGACGAACACCGTCTTGACGCCGGTGGCCGCCGCCACCTGCTCGACCACCCGAATATAACTGTCGGCGGCAAAACGGCGGCGCTGCACGCTGGAATCAGGATTAAACATGACGTCACCCTGCCGTATATGAACCCCGATCCTGGGGCTTCCCCCTCCCAGCGCACGCCTGCGCTCCTCGATATGGATGCTGTATTCTTCCCTTAACTTCAGGAACTTTTCCATGACCAGCCCCAAATCATACAGAGGCTTTGCAGGCAGGTTCTCTAAAACATGGCAAAAGCCAATTCTTCTCCTGTGCTTCGCCTCCCACCTTCGACAGTGGCGATTAAATCTTGACTCATAACTCCAATAGACGACCTTTTCTCGTTGCGGAAGATGGTTGAAACAGGGGCTCCCGGAAAGAATTCCATCCATGTCGTTGATTGAAAGATTTGTCACCGGTGCATAAGGAAAATCGTAGGATAACTTCCGATCATCATAGATGACCGTCCGGTTGTACAAATATCCGAGCGTGAGAGTACGTTCTATGATGTGCATATAAGAGCCAAATCCCAGCCCGGGGTTAATTCCCGTGACCAGGAGATATCCGGCGTTTTCTGCTTGAGAAAACTCATACTGAAGGAAGCGCAATTTGTTGACGATCATCTGCTCCACTGCCTGTAAATAACTTTCCTCATAGGACAAAAAACTAAAAGAATCCCACGGCTCGACAAAGCCCATTGTTTCCATATAAGCCGCAGCGCGGGGAAATTCCAGATGTTGTATTTTCTTGTCTTCAAGAAAACCGGCCGCCCGGCGTTTGACGGCCATCCCTCTCTCGATAAATCGCGCCACCCGGTATTTGACGGCTTTCCACAATGCCTTGGTAGCGGGTAAATTCATATCGCTTTTGCGCCGGTGCGGTGAACGCCGCCGCTTCACCGGCGTGCGGGAGAATCCTTTTCTTTGCGACGGATTATTTTGACGGCCAGGCGGCAATCCGCGGTAGGTTGAGGCCTTTTGTAATCAGCGGCGCAGACATTCCGCTGTCAATTATACGCCGCCGTTGTGTATGAACAGCGGGAGGCCTCAGTCTAAACCGATGTCCGTTAAAACGGGGCAGGGTCAGGGGGCCAATTTCAGGCACCGAGCAGGTCGCGCACCGCGGCGCGTTCTTCGTGCAACTCGCGGCCGGTGTCGGCGATTCGTGCGCGCGCGAACTCGTCGAGTTCCAAGCCTTCGACGACGCGCCATTCACCGCCTGCGGTCGTCATCGGGTACGAGAACATCACGCCCGGCTCAACCCCGTAGCGGGCGGCGAAAACCCCCATGCTGGTCCAGTCGTCCGCGGGCGTGCCGGACATCCAGGTGCGGACGTGGTCAATCGCCGCGGACGCCGCGGACGCCGCGGACGATGCTCCGCGCGCCTCGATCACGCGCGCGCCGCGCTGCTGCACCGCGGGGATGAATTCATTCTCGAACCAGTCCCGCCCAACCAGATCAAGCGCCGGTTCGCCGCGCACTTTGCAGTGCGACAGGTCGGGGAACTGGGTCGCCGAGTGGTTTCCCCAAACCGTCATATTGCGCACCTCGGCGAGCGAACAGCGCAGGTGCCGCGCGAGCAGGGCTTTTGCGCGGTTATGGTCGAGGCGCAGCATGCAGGTGAAGCGTGAAGGGGGGAGGTCGGGCGCGTTGTGCATCGCGATCAGCGCGTTGGTGTTGGCCGGGTTGCCGACGACCGTGACGCGCACGTCGCGCGCCGCCGCCGCGTTCAGCGCACGCCCCTGAAGACTGAAGATCTCGCCGTTGACGTGCAGCAGATCCTTGCGCTCCATACCGCGGCTGCGCGGGCGGGCGCCGACCAGCACCGCGTAGTTGACGCCGGCAAACCCCTCGAACGGGTCAAAGAACGCGGCGGCTCCGCGCAGCAGCGGAAAAGCGCAGTCGTCGAGTTCCATCATCACGGCTTCGACGCTTTTGCGCGCGGCCTCGACTTCGAGCAAGTGCAGCACCACCGGCTGCTCGGGCCCGAGCATCTCGCCCGCGGCGATGCGGAAGAGCAGGGCGTAGCCGATGGCGCCGCCGGCGCCGGTGACGGCGATTTTGACGGGGTCTTTCAAGTTATCGTTCAAGTTATCAGGCGCGTGTTGCCACGTTGATTATATAACCACGTTGTGCGCGCGCAGGAGAGATCACGCATGGGTCTGGGTGATGTAACCCGGGGATTGCATCTCGTTCAGGCGGCTCTCGGTTCTGCGGAATTCCCGCGCGAGGCGGCCGCTGCGGTACAGGTCCGCGGGCGCGGCGGCGGCGGACGCGATAAACCGAACGTGACAGTCGTAAAAGGTGTCAATCATATTGATGAACCGGCGCGCGAGGTCGTCGTGCCCCTCGAACGCCGGGATCCCCGATACCAGTACGGTTTCGTAGCAATGCGCGAGTTCGAGGTAGTCGGCGGCCGCGCGCGGGCCGCCGCAGATCACCTCGAAATCGAACCACACGACGCCGCCGGCGCAGCGGCGCGCGAGAACGTCGTGACCGTTGACGCGCAGCCGTACGTCGGCGGCGTCGGAGTCGGTGATGAGCCGGCGGAAATTGTCTTCCAGCAGGCGTTCGGCGGCCGCGTCCGCCGGGGTGAGATAAAGATCGGTCTTGCACATGAATTGCAGGCGGTAGTCGCAGCGGGCGCCGAGTTCAAGCACGTCGAGGTGCTCCTCAATCAGGGCGATTGCCGGCAGGAAGCGCTGTCTTTGCAGGCCGCCGTCGTAGAGTTGCGCCGGCGCGCAATTGGAAGTCATTGCGAGCACGACGCCGCGCTCGGTCAGATGCCTGAGCAATTCCGCGAGGATCATCGCGTCGCCGATATCCACGACGTGAAACTCGTCGAGGTAGAGCAGGCGGGAGCGCTCGGCGAGACGCTGCGCGACCTGCCGCAAAGGTGCCTGGGTGCGCTTGATCCCGGCGAGCAGGGCGTGAACCTCGCGCATGAATTGGTGGAAATGCACGCGTGTTTTGCGCACGCTCGGCAAGTTGCGGAAAAACAGGTTCAGCAGGAAGGTTTTGCCGCGCCCGACGTCGCCCCAAACATAAACGCCCCGCACCGCGGGTGCGCGCCGGCCTTTGCTCCAGGCCCGCAACAATTTTTGCGGCAGTTTCCCGGGCAGACGGGCGCGCCCCGGCCGGTCGCCGCAGCGGACGAGGTCGTCGAGCAGTTGCTGCAAGCGCGCGACCAGCGCCTGTTGCGCGGGGTCGGCGTCAAAGCCGTGTGCTGCGAGATGGCGCTGGTAGGCGGCGCTCAGACAAGGGCGTTGCATTTTCGGATATTATCAGGCGCGAGGATTGTGATGACGCCGACCGGCCCGCTGATGGTATTTCTTGAGGGTACGCGCCTCGCCGCCGCTGAGCGCGACCTGCTGCGCCATCCGGCGGTCGGCGGGGTTATATTTTTCTCCCGAAATTACAATGATAGGGAGCAACTATCTAATTTTATTTATGAGATAAAAGAGGTCGCTCAACACCTGATCCTCGCGGTGGATCACGAAGGCGGGCGGGTGCAGCGTCTGCGGCGGGGCTTCACGCGCCTGCCGCCGATGCGCTGGTTCGGGCGGATGTTCGAGCGCGAACCCGAACGGGCGCTGCATCTGAGCTACGCCGCCGCCCGGCTTGCGGCGACGGAATTGAGCGAGATCGGCATCCATACCGGTTTCTCGCCGGTGCTCGACCTGGCCGGTGCGAACGAAGCCATCGGCGACCGCGCGCTGCACGCCGACCCCGGCGTCGTCGTGCAACTCGGCCGCGAGTTCATCGCGGGCTTGCGTGACGGCGGCCTGCTGCCGGTCGGCAAGCACTTCCCGGGGCACGGCACGGTGTCGGGCGACACGCATAACACGGTGGTCGAGGACCGGCGCGAATACGCTGAGATCGAAGCGGCGGATCTCAGCGTGTTCCGCGAGTTGATCGCGCGGGCGGAACTCGCGGCGGTGATGGCCGCGCACGTGGTCTATCCACAAGTGGACACGCAGCCCGCCGGTTTGTCCGAGCGCTGGCTCAAGCGGATCCTGCGCGATGAGATTGGCTTTGACGGTCTTGTCTTCAGCGACGATCTTGCGATGCGGGGGGTGCGTGCACACGGCGGGGCGGCACCGCTCAGGCGAATGTTGGAGGCCGGCTGTGATATGGTTTTGATCTGCCGCGACCGGCGTCTGCTGCGGCGTGCGCTCGCCGAACTATCCGACGAGGAGATCCGACGCTACGCTGAAAGGTTGGGTCAACGTTTTCAAGATCAACGAGTTATGGCGATTTCCTCCGAAAAAAATCAAGTGAATTGGGACCTGGAGGGCGCCCGGGAAGAATTGGCGGCCCGCACCGGAGAACAGCACCATGGCCGAATGGTTTGACGCGGTTCAGGCGCTGCTCGCGCCGACCAGCGACGCCTCGACGCTGGAGTGGACGCTCAGGCTCTTTGTTATCGTCGCGGTCATCGTCACCGCCGGAACGATATTGAACTTCATCGTCGGGCGGCTGATCACCCAAGCTAGGAAAACCGCCACCGACTGGGACGACGTGCTGCTCCAAAGCGTGCGCCGGCCGCTGACGCTGCTGGTCTGGATCGTCGGCCTGACTTACGCCGCCGAACTGACCTGGAACCTCGCCGACCGCGCCGACCGGCTGGTCGTGGCGGACAATTTGCGCGCGCTCGGCGTCATCTTCTGCCTGGTGCTGTTCCTGCTGCGCTTCTTAAACGGAGGGGAGAACGTTTTCCTGCGCCGCAAGGAAGTGCGCGGCGAGCGGGTGGATTACACCGGCGTGCGCGCGGTCAACAAGATTCTGAAAGCGTCGGTCATCATCACCGGCGTGCTGATGGTGCTGAACACGATGGGCTACAGCATTTCGGGCGTGCTCGCTTTCGGCGGCATCGGCGGCATCGCGGTCGGCTTCGCGGCGAAAGACCTGCTCGCGAATTTCTTCGGCGGGCTGATGGTCTATCTGGACCGCCCGTTCACCGAAGGCGACTGGATAAAATCGCCCGACCGCGAGCTCGAGGGCACAGTCGAGCATATCGGCTGGCGCCAGACCCGGATCAGGAGTTTTGCACGCTACCCGATTTACGTGCCGAATTCGGTGTTCACCCAAGTCACAATCGAGAACCCGTCGCGCATGGAGTCGCGGCGCATCCACGAGGTCGTCGGCGTGCGCTACGACGACGTACCGAAAGTCGCGGACGTCGTCGCCGGCATCCGGGCGATGCTGCAAGCGCACCCCGACATAGACACCGACCAGGTGATGATCGTGAACCTCAACGAGTTCAACGCCTCGTCGGTGGACATCATGATCTACACCTATACCAAGACCACCGAATGGGTGCGCTACCACGAGGTCAAGCAGGACGTTATGCTCAAAGTCGCCGAAGTCATCGCGCGCCGCGGCGGCGAGATCGCGTTTCCGACGAGGACCCTGCACTGGGCCGGCGAGTCCGGCGAGCAGGACGACGCCCCGGCCGATTGACAGTGTTGGCGGCTCTCTGTAAAAGTTTGCCGCTCAGCCACCCGGAGTTGCCAAATATGTATGAATCCATACACAAGGTTGACAGTGTTGGTGGCTCTCTAGTAAAGTTTGGCCGCTTCTGCATGGGGCTATAGCTCAGCTGGGAGAGCACTTGCATGGCATGCAAGAGGTCGGCGGTTCGATCCCGCCTGGCTCCACCATGAACCTGGACGGTCATCAATTGCTCTTTAACGGAGAGACAGCATGAAACACAGCACCTTGGGCAGTACGAGGCACCCCGCACGGCGTGGCCGATTCTTCAGGGCGGTTGCGGGCATTTTCGTGTTCAATCTGGCGGCACCCGCCGGGGCGGTCGAACTGATCAAAAACGAATACGGTGTCACCGGCTTCTTCGACACCACGATCAGCACCGGGGCTTCGTTCCGCGCCACCGGCCGGGACGACGACCTGATCGCCGTAACCAACGGCGGAAATGCGTTTTCGGCCAACGGCGACGACGGCAACCTCAACTACGGCAGCGGCGACACGGTCTCGGCCAACGTTAAGGTGACCCACGAGTTGTCGCTGGACTGGCGGGACTGGAGTTTCTTCAGCCGGGTACTCTATTTCTACGACGACGTCGGGAAGGGGGGCCATACCGACCGCACGCGCCTGCCCAGCGACGCCGATGAGTACATCGGCAGCGACTTTGAATTGCTGGATGCCTACGTCGCCCGTGACGCCGAAATAAACGGCCAGCCGCTCTCGTTCCGCGTTGGCAAGCAGGTGATCAATTGGGGTGAAAGCGTGTTCATCCGCAACGGCCTGAGTTCCGTCAACCCGGTGGACGTCTCCCAGTTCCGCATCGCCGGCGCCCAGTTGCGCGACGGGCTGGTGCCGATTTCGGCCTTTGATTTCAACGTCGGACTGACCAGAAACCTCTCGTTTGAAGGGTTTTATCAGGTTGAGTGGGACCACACCGAAATCGAGCCGTCGGGCAGCTACTTCTCCACCAACGACTTCGCCTCTCCCGGCGGCGAACTGGTTCACCTGGGTTACGGCCAACTCCCCGAAGGCGCGTTGGCCATCCCCCGGTCGGGTGATCGCGACGCCGGCGACAGCGGCCAATTCGGTTTCGCCCTGCGTTACTTCTCGCCGCAGTTGAACGACACCGAGTTCGGCCTCTACTACGCCCGCATCCACAGCCGTCTGCCGCTGATCTCGGCGCGCACCGGGGATGCGAATGTTGCCGCCGCCGCCGGCACCGTCGGCGCCGCCCTGGGGGCTTACGATGGCACCACGCGCTATTACCGCGAGTTCCCCGAGGATATTGACCTGTTCGGCGCGAGTTTCAACACCGAAATCGGCTTGACCGGACTCGCCTTTGCAGGGGAGGTCTCCTACCGCGTGGACCAGCCGTTGCAGGTGGACGACGTGGAACTGCTGTTTGCCCTGTTGTCGCCGCTGGAAATCGGCCTGCGGGATACTTTGGAGGCAACGCCGGGTTACAGTAGCAGCCAACTGTGCACCGAGCGCAATACCGACGGGGACTGTACCGCTTTCGGCGTCAATCAGGATATTCCGGGCTACCGCCGCAAGGACGTCGTCCAGGCCCAGGTTGCGCTCACCAAGTCGTTCGGCCCGGGTCTCGGCTCCAGCCAGGTGATCATGCTCACCGAGGTGGGAGCCACCCAGGTCCGTGACATGGAGAGCAAGTCGGAACTGCGCTACAACGGGCCGGGCACCAACACCAGCGGCCACCCCGGTAGTACCGGGGGTCAGCCGGAGCAGCAGGCCGGCGGCTTCGCCGACGACTTCTCCTGGGGCTACCGCGTTCTCGCCCGCGCCACTTACAACAACGTCATTGGTGCGGCCAGCCTGACGCCGCAGATCGCGTTCAGCCACGATGTTGACGGTACCGCGCCGGGCCCGATCGGCAACTTTGTTGATGACCGCAAGAGCGTGTCCCTGTCGCTGCGCGCCAGTTATCTGTCTTCATTCGAAGCCGGCATTACCTACACCGACTTCTTTGGCGGCGGCGACTTTAATCTTCGCAGCGACCGTGATTTCATATCACTCACGGTCCGTAAATTCTTTTAGGCAGGGGAGGAACGACCCATGAAAACCATGAAGACGATGCGAGCGATTCCGGCGGCGCTGTTGGCGCTGCTGTGCTGGACCTCTTCCGCGCAGGCCGCAGTGTCGGCGGCGGAGGCGGCCCGACTCGAGGCCGAACTGACGCCGCTCGGTGCAATTCGCACGGGCAACGCGGACGGCACCATCCCGGCCTGGGAGGGCGGCATCACCAGTCCGCCTTCCGACTACCGACCGGGCACCCATCACCCCGACCCGTTTGCCGACGACCGGCCGTTGTTCACGATTACCGCGGCCAACGTGGACCAGTACAAGGCGCAACTGTCGCCGGGCCAGTTGGCGCTGTTTGAGCGTTATCCGAAGACCTTTCGGATGCCGGTCTATCCCACCCGCCGCACCGCGTCCCTGCCGCAACGCATCTACGACCGCTCCATCGCCAATGCGACCACGGCGCGGCTGAACGAGGACGGCAACGGCGTGCTGAACTCGGGCGAGGGCGTGCCGTTTCCGATTCCGCAGAGCGGGCTTGAGGCGATCTGGAACCACCTGCTGCGTTATCGCGGCGATACGGTGTACCGCGTAATCGGCCAGGCCGTGCCCACCGTGGACGGCAACTACACCATGGTGCAGATCATCGAAAACTGGGTGTGGAGTTATTCCCACCCCGGTGCCACCACCGAGACCATTGACAACAAACTCGGTTATTTTCTGCAGGAGATAAGGTCGCCGCCGCGGCTTGCCGGCAGCGTGTTGCTGGTCCACGAGACGCTGAACCAGGCGCTTGAACCGCGCAAGGCGTGGACCTACAGCACCGGCAGCCGCCGCGTGCGCCGCGCCCCCCAGGTCGCCTACGACAACCCCGGCACGGCGTCCGACGGTCAGCGCACCAACGACCAGTACGATATGTACAACGGCGCGCCGGACCGCTACCACTGGAAACTCGTCGGCAAGCAGGAACTGTATATTCCCTACAACAGTTACCGTCTGCACAGCGACACCAACCGTTTCGACGATATCCTTCAGCCGGGCCATATCAATCCCGACCTGACACGATACGAACTGCACCGGGTATGGGTGGTTGATGCCACGCTTAAGGAAGGCACCAGTCACATTTACGCGCGGCGGACGTTTTACCTTGATGAGGACAGTTGGATGATGTCCATCATTGACCAGTACGACGGCCGCGGCGCAATCTGGCGGGTCAACGAAGCACACCTGGTGAACTACTACGAGGTGCCGCTGACCTGGGATACGGCGCTGACCATGTACGACGTGCAGAACGGCCGCTACCTGGTCAACGGGCTTTCCAACGAGTACGAGACACGCCGGTACAATCAGCCGTTGTCGCTCAATCGGTTCACGCCGGAATCATTGCGTCGCAAAGGTCGCCGCTGATCCCGGGCGACCGCCTGATCATGCGGCTTGCGCTTGGAGCCGCGGCGGCGCTGGCGGCATTGTTCGGGGCGCCGCTTGCCGCCGACCCGCTGCAGGAGGCGGCGCCCCGTCACGCCACACCCGAGCACGGCCTGTTCACCGCTGTCATCGTCACGCCGTCGGCGATCGTCGCGGCGGGCGAACGAGGTTTGATCGTACGCGGTACGCCAAACGCCTGGCAACAGGCCGCGGTGCCGGTGCGCCGCATGCTGACCGCACTGGTGGCCGCCGGCGATGGCCGCCTGCTGGCGGTGGGTCACGACGCGCTGATTCTGGAAAGCGCGGATGGGGGAGCGACGTGGTCGGTGGTTCACAGTCAGGCCGGGTTGAACGTGCCGCTTCTGGATGCGTGGATCGGCCGCGACGGCCGGGGACTGGCGGTCGGCGCTCACGGGCTTGCGCTTGCGACCGCGGATTACGGGCGCAGTTGGACACGGC
Organism: Candidatus Oxydemutatoraceae bacterium; assembly: GCA_965211995.1. GTDB lineage: Bacteria > Pseudomonadota > Gammaproteobacteria > Poriferisulfidales > Oxydemutatoraceae > CAYFZO01. Next base: position 805,115 of record OZ243040.1, on the reverse strand, counting down.
GTGAGATTGACCCCGGCGAGCCTCACTTCTACGCGGTGCGCGAGGCGGCGGACGGCGCGCTGTTCGTAATCGGCGAGTTCGGCACCGTGCTGCGGTCGCGCGACCACGGGCGCAGTTGGACGCGGCTGGACACCGGCTACGCCGGCTCCTTCTTCAATCTGCGGGTGGGTCCCGACGGCCGGCTGCTGTTGCACGGCCTGCGCGGCCGCCTGTACCAAAGCGACGACGGCGGCGACCTCTGGCGGCGGCGGGAAACGGGGGTTGCGGCGACGCTCTATGACGTCGTGTTTGACGGGCAGGGGCGTGCGATAGTGGTCGGCGCCGGCGGTACGATACTGCGGGAGACGCCCGGCCGCGATGGCTTCCGGCACGTGCCGTGGCGCAAGCGCGGGGCGATCATGGCGGCGGCGCTCCTTGATTCGGAAGTGCTGCTGGTCTTCGGGGAAAACGGCATCGGTCGCGTGGATTTGAACGCGGGAAGGTCGTGATTCGGCGACCCACAGAGTTGCTGGAGACCTGGCTGTTCTCCCATCGTCGGGCGGTGCTGGCGGCCTTTGCGTTAATCAGCGTGGCGCTGATCGGTACGGCGACCCAACTCAGCGTGGACGCCGGGTTTGAGAAACGTCTGCCCCGGGACCATCCCTTTATGCAGGTGTTCGGCCGATACCAGGGTGAGTTCGGGGGCGTCAACCGGGTTCTGGTGGTGGTCAAGGCGAACGCCGGCGACATCTACACCGCCCCCTTTATGAAGACGCTGAAGGACGTGACCGACGCCGTGTTCTTCCTGCCCGGCGTCAACAAGGCCTCGGTGCGGTCGCTGTTCACCCCCAACACCCGCTTCATCGAGGTCATCGAAGGCGGCTTCTCAGGCGGCAACGTGGTGCCGGCCGAATACCAGGGAAGCGACGACGACCTCGCCCGGGTCCGCGCCAACGTGCTGAAAGCCGGCATCGTCGGGCATCTGGTAGCCGGCGATTTCTCGGCGGCGATGGTGCGGGCGGAGTTGATTGACGCTGATCCGCGGACCGGCGAGCGGCTCGACTACGTCGAGGTCGCGCACCTGCTGGAGGAGCAACTGCGCGAGCCGTTCACCAACGACACGACGACGGTCCACATCATCGGTTTCGCCAAGGCCATCGGCGACGTCGCCGACGGCGCGATCGGCGTCCTGGCTTTCTTCGCCGTGGCTCTGGCGCTGTCCTGGCTGCTGGTCTATGCGTTCACCCAGTCGGCCCGTTACACCGTGTTGTTGCTGGTCTGCTCGGTGCTGGCGGTCGGCTGGATGCTGGGCTTGCTGATGATCGTCGGATACGGCATTGACCCGATCTTGATCCTGGTGCCGTTCCTGACTTTTGCCATCGGCGTCTCCCACGGCGTACAGGTGGTCAACGCCGCCGCCGCCGCGTTCTGCGACGGTGCCGCTCCCGAGGAGGCGGCGCGAGTTGCATTTCGCCGGATCCTTGTGCCGGGGACGGCGGCGCTGGCGAGCGACGGCATCGGATTCCTGACGATTCTCCTGATTGACGTGCAGGTCATCCGCGAACTGGCGGTGACCGCAAGCCTGGGTGTCGCGGCAATCCTGTTCACCAATCTGCTGCTGCTGCCGGTACTGATCTCCTATTTCCCGCCCGGGCGCAACTATCAGCGCCGGGTGCGGGCTGCCGCCGCCGCCAAACAGCCGATCTGGCGATTGCTGGCCCGGCTCGCCACGTGGCCGGCCGCCGGGGTGGTGGTGCTTGTGGCGCTGATCATCGCCGGCGTCGGCTTGAGCGGTGCGCGCGGCCTCGCCGTCGGCGACCTCCATGACGGTGTGCCCGAACTGCGCCCGGACGGCCGTTACAACCGCGACAGCGCAATCATCACCGAGCGGTTCGCCGTCGGACTTGACGTGCTGACCGTGATCGTCGAGACCGAACCGGACGCCTGCGTTGATTTCGCGCTGCTCGACCGGGTTGACGACTTCGCGTTCCGGATGGCCCAGGTCGCCGGCGTACAGTCAACGCTGTCGCTGCCGCAAACCGCACGGCGGCTGAGCGCCGGATACAACGAAGGCCATCCGGGATGGGGAGTCCTGCTGCGCACCCGGGCGGCACTGGCTCTGTCCGTCGCGCCGGTGGCGACCGGAACCGGCCTGCTGAACGGTGATTGCTCGGTGATGCCGGTACTTATCTTCACCGACAATCACCGGGCGGAGACGATTGACGGCGTCGTGGCCGCGGTGCGTGAATACGCGGCGGAACATGAAACGCAGGCGCTGCGCTTCCGCCTGGCGACCGGCAACCTCGGCGTCATGGGGGCGACCAACGATCTGGTGCGGGATACCAGGGTCGGGATGCTGCTGTGGGTGTACGGTGCGGTGATCGCGCTGTGCCTGCTGACCTTCCGCTCGCTGCGCGGCACGCTTTGCGTCGTGCTGCCGCTGGCGCTTGTCTCGACGCTGACCTACGCACTCATGGCGCAACTGGAGATTGGCCTCAAACTCTCGACCTTGCCGATCGCCGCTCTCGGCGTCGGCATCGGCGTTGACTACGGCATCTACGTCTTCAACCACATGAAGCGCGCCCTCGACGCCGGCGCCGATCTGCCCGAAGCCTATTACCAGGCGGTGCAGGTCACCGGCAACGCCGTCCTGGTCGCCGCCCTCGCTCTCGCCGTCGGCGTCTCGACCTGGATCTTCTCCGACCTCCAGTTCCAGGCCGACATGGGCATCCTCCTGACCTTCATGTTTCTCACCAACATGGCCGGCGCGGTGCTGCTGCTGCCGGCGCTGGCCCGCCTGTTTTTCGGTGCCGGTCGAGCGACAAGGCGGGGTCGTCCGGCAGCGACCGAGGTGGTTCCACGCACCCGCCAAACGAAGCCCTGATCTATCCGCCCCGGTTTATCCGGTAGGCAACGGCGGCAAACACAGCGCCGGTTTTCTTACTGCCCGCACCACGCGCCGGCCCGTCTCTTTCGGGACGCCGCCGGCGCGCTCCATCCAGTCCAGGTTTCGGCCGATCACCAATTCCGTCATGTCGGCGTGGTGCGTGTTCTTCATCGGTATCGGCCTGGATTGCAAGGCATATTTGCCGGCGAGCGCCTTCACTTCTTCGGCGTTGTCGTAGGTCATGATGAAATCGCCGCGCAAGTGGGCGCATAGATGAAAGAGCAGGTCGTGGTCCAAGTCGCAGTGCGTATATAGCCGCTTTCCCGCTTGTTTGCCGCCGGCCGTGTACGGAGGGTCAATGAAGAAGACGGCGGTTGCATCCGCGCGGTGCCGGTTCAGCACCTCAAACGCATCGGTGTGCCTGAACGCCAGTTTTGAGCGCACCCGGTGGATCTCCATCAGTCTTTTTGCCAAGGTTTCCGGGTACCACCGGGAGAGGATCCCTTTCCCGGATTCCCCGTTTTTCAGGAAGCCGCAACCGGCGGCCAGAATGCCGCCGTGAAGACAGCGGTTCCTGACGATGGTCCTGAACGCGCGCTCCCGGACGGAATCGGGTTTGCCGTTGATCACCGCGGCGGCGTTTTTACGGTTCATCCTGAAACCCAGAATCCTGCCGGCGAGCCATGCCGCGTCCCCGCGAGTCAGGACTTTCCAGACGGCGGCGACGTCGTCGTCCAACTCGGCCATTAATGCGCAGCCGGCCAGGTCTTCGCAGACGGAAGTCAGGGAAAGAACGCCGCCGCCGGCGAACGGCTCGATAAAAGTTTGCGGCTTTCTCTTTCGGCGGCTCAGCCACGCCCTCAGGCGGGGGACAAACCAGGTCTTGCCGCCCGGATACCTGAACGGGCTGCGCTGAGGGACGCACGCGACGTTCACGGCTTTGTCTGAGGGCAAGTCGTCCTCTTTGCGGGTTTTATGGCGTGAAGTGAAAACGCGGGGGCGCCCTCAGGGGCTCCATTCCTTGCGTTCGTCGATCAGGCGGGTGTCGCGGTTGCGCACGACCGGCAGCAGCATCGCCCAGTCTTGCTCAAACAGGTGCAGATTGAGCGTGTCGTCGGGCGCGATGCCGTCCGACAGATACGCCATGCCCGCCCAGGTGCCGTCAACGTTGTCGCACGAAGTGACCGCGATGTTCACGTCATAGGCGTTATATGCGGGGTCTATCGGCTTGATCGCTCCGTCGTAGGCACAGCCCGAGGTGTTGCCGCCGCTGATGACCCCGGCGTCGTTGAGGTCGAGTTTGAGGATGCTGAAGCCGCGGTACAGGATCCAGGAGCCGGCGAGCGCCGCGAGCGACGTCTGTTTGCCGGGGGAGGCGTCGCGGTTGAGTTTCAAATGGCCCTCGTCGCCGGCGCCGTGGGTGCGATAACGCGCCTCGATGCGCCCGGGTTCGGGCCGGGTGCCTTCCAAAGTGACCGTATCGAGCGGGCTGCCGGCCATGAAGAACATCTCCATGTCGGAGCGGTAGCGCCCGTCTTTGAGCGACACGTTGCCGCGGTAGATCACTTTCGCGTCGCTGCTGTGGCCGACGACCCGGCCGTTCATATACAACGCGATAAACTCGTAGTTCCCGTTGCCGTTGATATCGAACCGGCCTCTCCACAGCCCGTCGCCGCCGTCGGCGGTGGATGAGCAGCCCTGCGGAAAGTAGAATGTCGTCGCGGCTGCAACCGCCAGCACCAGCACCACCAGCCGTCTGTTTCTTGCAAAGATCATCCACAATACGTGTTTGCAGGGCGCGCCCGCCGCACCGCCGCCCGATTGTAAGCGATTGACCGGGTAAAGAGAAAACGGCAATGCACCGTCTCAGACGTCACAGGAATTCCCAGGTCGGCCAATTGCTGCTGCAAGTGTTCTTCGTCGGCGTCATGCTCGGCTTGTTCCGCACGGTGATCCCGGCGCTGTCCGAAAGCGAGTTCGGCGTTCCCGCCGGCGCTTTTTTTCTGCTCGCGAACTTCATCGTCGTCTTCGGGCTGGTCAAAAGCGTCTTCAACTTCGTCGCCAGCGGCTGTTCGGACTCGTTCGGGCGCAAGCGCATTCTGGTTGCCGGCTGGCTGAGCGTGTTGCCGGTGCCGTGGATCATCGCCTACGCTTCCAACTGGTGGGGCGTCATCGGTGCCACCTTCCTGCTCGGCGTCAATCAGGGTCTGTGCTGGTCCATGTCGCAAATCATGAAAATGGACTTGATCGAGCGCCGCCGCCACGGTCTCGCGATGGGACTCAACGAGATGTTCGGCTACTGCGGCGTCGCGCTCGCGGGTTACTTCAGCGCGTGGCTGACCGTGCACTTCGGGCTCGACCGGACTATTTTATGGCTCGGCACGCTGGTCGCGGCGGTGGCGCTCGCCGACGCGCTGCTGTTTTGCGATGAAACCCTGCCGCGGACGGCGCGCGCGCAAAATTCATCCGCGGCCAAAGGCGCCGCCGCGCACGGCGGCCGCCGTTTATTCGTCGAAGTCAGTTTCCGCAGTTTGCCGACGATGGCATTGTGCCTCGCGGGGCTGGTCGAGAAATTTGTTGATGTGCTGATCTGGCTGATCTACCCGGTGTTCTTGTACCGTCACGGCGTGGAGTTGATCTCGATCGGCTTGATCACCGGCGTTTACGCGGCGACCTGGGGCGTGTTGCAGGTGTTCATGGGTGGCGCGTCCGACCGCTTCGGGCGCAAGCCGCTGATCGTGGCGGGCATGATCTTGAGCGGCGCGGGGTGCACCCTCACGCTGCTCAGCATGGAGCAGGGGTGGTGGCTGTTGAACGCCGCGTTGATCGGCGCCGGCATGGCGATGCTGTATCCGACGCTCGGCGCCGCGGTCAGCGACCACAGCAGCGAAGAGCGCCGCGGTACGGTCATGGGGATCTACCGCTTCTGGCGCGACGCCGGCTACTTCTTCGGCGCGCTGCTGTTCGCCGCCGTCGCGACCGCCGGGCAAGCCGCGGGGCAGGGGATGGCGCCGGTGTTCATCATTACGACCGTGTGCATGATCGCATCGGCCCTGTTCGTCGCGGTCGCGGCCGACGGCAAGCGGGGCCGGGTCTTTTGAAGATCAGCGCACGGCACCGGTTGCTGCCGGCGGCGCTGATGTACGCCGCCGCCGTCTGCGCGGCGCAGCCGCAGGTCAGTGTCGGCGGCAAAACCTTCACGGTGACGCTCGCCGCCACCGGCGAGACCCGCGTGCGCGGCCTGTCGGGCAGCGCGCCGCTGGCCGAGGACCGGGGCATGTTGTTTGTCTTCGAACGCGACGGGCACCACTCGATCTGGATGAAGGATATGCGCTTTTCGCTCGACATCATCTGGATCAGCCGTTTCGGTTCGGTGGCGCACGTCGAGCGCAACGTTCATCCGGACACTTACCCTAAGCCGTTCGTTCCCGCGAAGCCCGCAAAATACGTGCTGGAGATCCCGGCCGGGGCGGGCGCGAACGTGGCGGTCGGCGACCCGGTCTATTTCAAGCACGTGCCGCTGCGTTGACCGGGTTCACCGGCGGGCTGATTGACAAGCGGCGGCGGTATCGTAAGAATGCACCGTTTCGCTGCTTGTCCCCATCGTCTAGAGGCCTAGGACATCGCCCTTTCACGGCGGCAACGGGGGTTCGACTCCCCCTGGGGACGCCACCGTTTTCGTTTTCTCAAAGCCGCCTGCGCCGCTGCCTGCGGCGGCCGCAACAGCGCGGGAGCGGACGGCTAAATGGGATTAAGCACCGGGCAAGCCGCGCATTTGCATTCTTTTCGGTAAAGCAACCAGGCCGTTGAGGTGTTGCCGGCGGGTCATTTATCCGTGGCCCCAGTGTCTAAGTGAACATACCCCGCCGTGGTCTTTCAATTCTTGATCCGCGTGCCCCGGTGCAGCAGGTACAGCGCCGCGGCCGTGAGTGCCGTGACGAGCATCAGCGTGATCGCCACCGACACGCCGGGATTCATATCCGAGACGCCGAGCAAACCGTGGCGAAAGCCGCTGATCATGTACAGGATCGGGTTCAGCAGCGAGACGTCCCGCCACGCGGGCGGCAGCATCTCGACCGAATAGAAAATGCCGCCGAGGTAGGTCAGCGGCGTCAGCACGAAAGTCGGAATCGCCGCGATGTCGTCGAACGTGCGCGCATAGACGCCGTTGATAAAGCCCGCGAGCGAAAATAAAACGGCGGTCAAAACCAGGATCACGAACGCGAGCGCCGCGTTGGTGAAGGGCAGGGTGGTGAAACAGGCTGAAACCGCGTACACCACCACGCCGACCGCGACCCCGCGCACGACGCCGCCGGCGATGAAGCCCGCGAGGATCATGTAGTTCGGCATCGGCGAGATCAGCAGTTCCTCGATATTGCGCTGGAACTTGGCGCTGAAGAACGAGGACACGACGTTGGCGTAGGAATTGGTGATCACCGACATCAGGATCAGGCCCGGCACGATGTAGTCTATGTAACTGTAGCCGTTGATGCTTCTGAGCTGCGCGCCGATCAACTTGCCGAAGATGATGAAATACAACACCGTGATGATCGCGGGCGGCAGCAGCGTTTGTATCCAGATGCGCATGAAGCGGCTGATCTCCTTGCGCAGCAAGGTGTTGAACGCGATGATCTGCTGCGGCCATTCCATGCTTAGGCGTCCCCGGTCAGTTTGAGAAAAAGTTCTTCCAGGCGGTTGGTCTTGTTGCGCATACTCAGCAATTTGATGCCGCGGCGGTCGAGTTCAATGAAGATTGCGTTGAGATCGTTGTCGCGGCCGACCTCGATTTCAAGGGTTTTCGGATCGACCAGCCGGCTCTCGGCGCTCGCGAGCGTCGGTGCCGCGGTCAGCGGCTCGCGCAGATAGAGCGTGAAATATTCGCTGTCGAGTTTTTCGAGCAGGCTCCGCATCGAGGAGTTCTCGATGATTACGCCATTGTCAATGATCGCGATGTTGCGGCACAGCCGCTCGGCCTCCTCGAGATAGTGCGTAGTCAGGATGATCGTCGTGCCGCCGGCGTTGAGTTCGCTCAGAAACTTCCACATCATGCGCCGGATCTCGATGTCAACGCCGGCGGTCGGCTCGTCGAGGATCAGCAGGCGCGGGTGGTGCACGAGCGCGCGCGCGATCATCAGCCGCCGCTTCATGCCGCCCGACAATTCACGCATCGGCGTGCGGCGCTTGTCCCACAAGCCGAGTTTGGTCAGATATTTGCGGGTGCGTGCGCACGCCAATTTGCGCGCGATGCCGTAAAACCCGGCCTGGTTGACGACCACGTCGAACGCCGCCTCGAACTGGTGAAAGTTGAACTCCTGCGGCACCAGTCCGAGAAATGATTTGACTTCGGACGGGTGCGTACCCATGTCGAGACCGAAAATGCTGACGCTGCCGGACGATTTGTTGATCAGCGAGGTAATGATGCCGATGGTGGTGGATTTGCCCGCGCCGTTGGCGCCGAGCAAGGCGAAAAAGTCGCCGGCGGCGACCCGCAGGCTGATTCCTTTGAGGGCCTCGGCGCCGCTGTCGTAAGTTTTGGCCAGGTTCCGGAGTTCGAGTGCGGCGGGTGTCATGGTGCGCAGATTATAATGCAACGGAGCGGGGATAAATCCGCGGATCTGCGCGGATTGCCGCAACCTTTCCGGAGCTGAAAACCCGTTCGCCAACGTTGCCTGCGCCACCATGACACCGCATAGAAAATTCTGCGTTGCGCCGATGATGGAGCGCACCGACCGGCACTTCCGTCAGCTGCTGCGGATGATCTCGCGGCGCGCGATGCTCTACACCGAGATGACCGTGTGCGGCGCGGTGCTGTTCGGCGACCGCCGCCGCCTGGAATTCGAGGCGTCGCAGCATCCGCTCGGCCTGCAAGTCGGCGGCAGCGACCCGCGCGAGATGGCGCGCTGCGCCGGGGTCGCCGAGCAACTCGGCTACGACGAGATCAACCTCAACGCCGGCTGTCCGAGTTCGCGCGTCAGGGCGGGGGCGTTCGGTGCGTGCCTGATGCGGTCGCCGCGGCTCGTCGCCGACTGCGTCGCTGCGGCGGCGGCGCGCGTTGCGCTGCCGGTGACGGTCAAGTGCCGTCTCGGCGTCGCGCAAGGCGGGCGGACTCAAAGCGATGAGGCGGTGTTCGCCGATCTGTGCCGCTTCGTCGCGACCGTGTCCGCGGCGGGATGCGGGACGTTTATCGTCCATGCGCGCCAGGCGGTCCTCGGCGGTTTGTCGCCGAAACAGAACCGCGAGATCCCCGAATTGCGCTACGACCTCGTGCGGGCGCTCAAGCGCGAGTTCCCGCGGCTCGAGATCATCCTCAACGGCGGCCTCGGCACGCCGACGCAGGCGCGGCACGCAGCCCGCGGTCTCGACGGCGTTATGCTCGGGCGCTCGATCTACGCGAACCCGATGCTGTTGGCCGGAGTTGACGCGGCGTTTTACGGCGAAGCGCCGGCGGAGGTCTCGCGCCGCCGGGTGATCGAGGGATATCTCGATTATCTCGAACGTGAAGTCGCGCGCGGCGTACCGGCGTCGCTGATTACGCGGCATCTCGTCAATTGGTTCCGCGGACAGCCCGGCGCACGGCGCTGGCGGCGCTATCTGAGCGATGAACTGCTCAAGGATAAATCCGCGGATCACGCAGACCTGTGCAAGCGGATAAGAGCAAGAGCCGGAGCCATCCCTTAGACCGACCCCGGGGTGCGGGCTGTGCCCGGGCGCTTTAGGCCGGCGGTTTCGTAAGTTCGCAGCATAAGGGGGGTTTTTGCGATCGTGCTCGGTCCGGGCCGGTCGCACCGCCGACGGCTTTCCGGAGGGGAATGTTCACCAGCCGCGGCAGTGAGCCCGGTATTCGTCGGCACTGCGTCCGGCGTCAGCGTTCGAGTGGTGGAAAATCTCCAGGTTAGTTGCCAAAGGGGCATTAAAGCAAGGCGTCCGGAGATATTGATCACGCCGATAGTGGCGATATTCCATATAAGGCAGGTTCGCATAATGTATATTATGTTAAATAGCCTATCAGGCCGCTCAAAGCCTGATAGGCTGAATACAGCGAACCCGCTTCCTGCATTGACCGCCCCTCGATCACGCCCGCATTTGTACAAACCGCCGCACCGACGTGGCAGAGCCAGGCCTGATGGGTGCTCTCACTCGAATCACCTGGGTCGGCCGATTCCTTGCGCCAGCACTTCGCGGTGCCGCCGTTGCGGTCTTCCGCGCAATCTCTGCTAAGTTGTCCGCACGAAAGGCTCGCCTTTCGCAGCCAACCCCTCCGGTAAAGGCACATAACCGGGCGGCCTCGCCCAGTGTCGCCGCCAGTGTCGCCCCAGTTGTCGCCGCTGCATCTTCCCGCACAATCCCCGCTGATTGCCCGGAGTATCCGATGCTCCGGATTCGCGTGCTTTCTTGCTTTTGGACGGCCAAACGGGTAAGGTTTTGCGTCGCTTCTTTCCCAAGCGGCGTGTGAATTCACATCAAATAATCAAACAATTCCCTAAAGGAGTCTTGATCATGATCAAGTATTGCAGGTATGCCTTGCTGTCAGCCGTCGCCGGCGCAGCTTTCCTGGCGTCCGGCTGCGCAAGCGTGACCCAGCAGCAGTTGAGCGAGGTTAAGGAGATCGCCGAGGAAGCGTTGAGAACCGCGAATACGGCCGATTATCAAGCGAACCAGGCCAAAACGATGGCCGACGAAGCGCTGACTCAAAACCATCACATGATGAAAAAAATGGGTATGGGCGAAATGATGAAGTGACCCGCTTCGCTGCTTTGATTCTCGTAAAAGGGCTTCTTCGGAGGCCCTTTTTTTATGCGCTTTCGCGCGCGCGGCGCCGTCAGAACAAATAGGCTTCGGCCTGCTGCGTTGCACTGGGGGTCGAACGCCGCCGCACCGGCACCGCCCCCGTATCCGCCGCCGCGTCGGCCAGGCTGATCGGCAGCGGTATGCCGCGCTCCTCGCGCACAATCTCCGCGAACCGCAGCCAATCCACTTTGATGCCGGTCTCATCGGTCAGTTCCAGCACCTCACGGATCGAGGCGGTCAGCGCGGCGGCGCGCTGCTCTTTGTCATCGGCGCTCTTCCCCTGCAATATCTCCTCGACCTCGCTCCTGGCCGGATGCGCTTCAAAATAAATCACGCCGTCTTTGACTCCGACCTTGAACGGCTGCCAGTCGATCCGCACCGGCGTCTCGACCGACACCAATTTGAACAGGTCGGCGATGTTCGGGGGGCGCAGCCGGATGCAGCCGTGCGTCGCTTTCATGCCGATCCCGTACGGCCGGTTGGTGCCGTGGATCAGGTAACCGGGCAGGTTCAGTTTCAAAGCGTAGTCGCCGAGCGGGTTATCGGGTCCCGGCGGCACTATTTTCGGCAGCGGGTCGCCCGCGGCCGCGTGCTCGTCCCGGATGGACTCGGGCGGGTACCAGGCCGGCTTGATTACCTTATGCGTCACGCGGGCCTTGCCGACCGGGGTGCTCCAATCGCCCCGCCCGATGCTGATCGGATAAGTCAACACCGTGCCGCCCTCCTCCTCGCTGCTTTTCGGCGGAAGATAATACAGCCGGTATTCGGCGAGATTGATGTAAATGCCTTCGCCGATGCCTCTCGGCACGATGAATCTTGAAGGCAGCACGACCGAACTGCCTTCGCCGGGCAACCACGAATCGAGTTTGGGGTTCGCCGCGACGAGTTCTTCGTAGCCCAGTTCAAACTCTTCGGCGATCGCGAGCAGTGTGTCCTGGTGCTTTGCGGTGATCGTCCGCACTTCGCCGACCACGGAGTTGCCGCGGTCCAGCGGGAAAGCGGTCGCGCCCTGCGCCGCAGCGCCCATCAGCGCCAGCGCCGCCGACACGGCCAGCCTCGCCGTGATGCCGGGCACGGGTGCCCGCCCGCCCGCGGCAACCACGGACTTCGGTGCGGGAAAAACGGATCGGGGTGTCAATTCCACGGGATTGAAGCCTCCCGCCATGAGATTAAGATACTATTCAAGCGCAGTATTGCACTGAATAATAGCATGGACTACAAACGGGAATTTGAGTTCGCGCCCGACGTATTGCACTTGAATCACGCAGGCGTCGGGCCGTGGCCGCGCCGCGCCGTCGCGGCGATACGCGAATTTGCCGAAGAAAACATGCGGTTCGGCAGTTTGCACTGCACCGCCTGGGAGCGGCGCGTCGCACATCTGCGCGAGTCGTTGCGCCGGCTCATCGGCGCGGCTTCGGCGGACGAGATCGCGCTGATCAAGAACACCTCCGAGGGGGTCTCGATCGTCGCTTGCGGTCTTGATTGGCAGCCCGGCGACAGCGTCGTCGTCGGGTATCAGGAATTCCCCTCGAACCGCATTGCATGGGAGGTGCTCGCGCAGCGCCACGGCGTCGCAGTGCGCCTCGCCGACCTCGCGGGCGGCGCCCCGGAGCAATCGTTGATCGCGCAGATGGACGACACCACGCGGCTGCTCGCGGTCAGTTCGATCCAGTACGCGAGCGGCCACCGCATGGATCTCGCGCAACTCGGGCAAGCCTGCAAGCGCCACGGCAGTTTGTTTTGCGTTGATGCGATCCAAAGCCTCGGCGCGGCGCCTTTTAACGCGCAGGCCGTCGGTGCCGATTTCGTCTGCGCCGACGGACACAAATGGCTGCTCAGCCCCGAGGGCACCGGCATTTTCTACTGCCGCCGCGAACATCTCGAGACGCTCAGGCTCAATCAATTCGGCTGGCGCATGACCGCCGCGCCGGGCGACTACGACAATCCCGATTGGCGCGTCGCCCCCGATGCGAGACGGTTTGAATGTGGCAGCCTCAATCACCTCGGCTTCATGGCGCTGGCGGCGAGTTTGGACCTGCTTAACGAAACCGGGCTTGAGACTATATTTGATATAAATATGAGAAATATATCTTATATAATTGATAATATGGATAAAAATAGATTTGAAATCGTCACGCCCGAAACGCCGGAGCAACGCGGCGGCATCTTGACCGTGCGCGGCGATGCCGGCGATCAAGCCCTGTTTTCGCACTTGTCCGCGCACGGGGTTTTGTGCGCCCGGCGCGCCGGCGGCATCCGCCTGTCTCCGCATTTTTATACGCCGCGAACCACCCTCGACCGCGCGCTCGAACTGCTGCATGAAAAGGCTTAAGCGGCACGCTGCGATGCGCCGTGATCAAGGCTGCGCTAAGGACGAGGGTCAATCCCCGGTCCAAGGCGCGACCAAAGCCGGTTGCTGAAGATCACCCTGCCTCAAAGAAAGAGGGAGCCGGCCGGGCGCAGCATAGAACGACGATGCACGCAGGCGCAGAGGATGGCGGGTCAACGCCGCATTTTCGGCCTTGAATCCGGCCGTGCCGGAGTGTCCGCAGAAAAAATCAACCCGCACGCACGCCGGCGGAAATCATTTGACGGCGCATACCAACTGCCACTCGATCAGCGCGCTTTCGAGCAGCAGGCGCGGATTAAGCCGCACTTTCGCCGACAGGCAGCGATATTTCTGCCGATCGTAAAACCTGAACAGTTTGCGCAAAGACAACCCCGCCCCCGCCCCTGAAAATTCACGGCGGATCGTCTCTTCCGCCGCTTCAAGCAGCCACTGATGCACCGCGGCCACGGGCTGCGCCTGCCATTTCTCCGAGATCTCGACGACCACAGCCCGCCCCTGCAGCAAGCCGCCGAGATCAGCGCGGAAGTCTTCCCTGCCGAGCGCGCCGGCTTCGGATGCAACGGCGGCGTGCAGCGGGCGCCGGTTGCAGGCGATCAGGCGGCGTTGGGCTTCCGCCTCGTTGACGCCGGCGGCCGCGGCCACCCAGGCGCTCGCTTCATGCTCGTCGGTGCAGTGCAGACGCACCGTTTGACAGCGGCTGCGCACGGTGGCCGGCAAACGGAACGGATGATGGCTGCTCAGCACCATGACGGTGCCCGCAGGCGGCTCTTCGAGCATTTTGAGCAGGCCGTTCGCAGCCGAGCGGTTCATCCTGCCGGCCTCGCAGATCAGCACGACCTTGGACGCGCCGTAATGACGTGAAGTCTGAACAAACGGCAGCAAGTCGCGGATCTGACCGACTTTTATCTCGCCATCCTCTTTCTCCGCCGCGACCTTGCGGAAGTCGGGGTGATTGCCGCCCGCGTACAGCCGGCAGCCACGACATTCACCGCAGGGCTTCCCCTCTCCCCGACCGTCGCCGACGCACAGCAGCGCCCGCACGAGTTCCGCGGCGAAGTGCCCGACGCCGACACCGACTTCACCGTGCACCAGCAGCGCGTGCGCCAGCCGGTTCTGGTCCAGCCGCGAAACGCAGGCGTCCCACTGCGTCCGCTGCCACGGATAAACTCCGGACCGGCTCACGGCATCGTCCTGCTTCATCACGCTCAAACCCCCTCAGACGCCAAAAACGCTGCGAGTGCGGCGATTACCGCCGCTTCGACCTGTTCGATGGCCCCCTGCGCGGAGATCACCCGCCAGCGCGCGGGGTCTTCCGCGGCCAGCGCCAGGTAGGCGTCGCGCACGCGGTTGAAGAATCCGAGGCTCTCGGCTTCAAACCGGTCTCTCGCGCCGCGCGCCTCGACGCGGGCAATGGCCTGCTCCGGTGCGACGTCGAGCAGAAACGTCAGATCGGGCTGCGTGTCCCGGCAGACGGCTCGTTTGAGCATATCGAGCAACTCGCGGTCGCAGCCTCGCCCGCCTCCCTGATAGGCGTAACTCGCGTCGGTGAAGCGGTCGGAGACGACCCAGCGCCCGGCCTCGAGCGCCGGACGCACCACCGTTGCAACGTGCGCGGCGCGCGCGGCGAACAACATCAGCAGTTCGGTGTCGGCAGTGATCGCGCCGTTGGCACTCGACAACAGCAAGTCGCGCAAGCGCTCGCCGAGCGGCGTGCCGCCGGGTTCGCGCGTTGCGACGACGGCGAGACCGCGCTCACGCAGCGCGGCGCAGACGGCCTCGACGTGCGTGCTCTTGCCGGCGCCTTCGATCCCCTCAATCGTGAGCAGGCGTCCGCGCCGTGCTGCATTCACCGTTTATTTCCCCAACTGATAGCGGCGCACGGCGGCATGGTGCTCGGCGTAGGTTTTCGAGAAATGGTGCGAACCGTCGCCTTTGGCAACGAAATACAGGTCGCCGGTGACGTCGGGATCGAGCACGGCGGCGATGGATTCTTCACTCGGCATGGCGATCGGCGTCGGTGGCAGCCCCTTGCGGGTGTAACTATTGTAAGGGGTGTCGTTGAGAAGGTCGCGCTTGCGCAGATCACCGTCGAACGCCTCGCCGAGGCCGTAGATCACGGTCGGGTCGGCCTGCAGCGCAATTCCCCGGCGCAGGCGCGAGATAAAAACCCCGGCGATGCGCTCGCGCTCGTCCTCGATCGCGGTTTCCTTTTCGATGATTGATGCGAGGATCAGCGCCTCGTAAGGGCTTTTGATTGGCAGCCCCGTCGTCCGCTCCCGCCATGCTGAATCTAATTTTTCCTTCATCAATTCATGGGCTTGCATCAATAATCTCAAATTATTCTCATTTTTTTCAAATACGTAGGTTTCGGGGTAGATCCAGCCCTCGGGCGAGGCTTCGGCGATTCCAAGCCGCTCGCGGATCACATCGGGGTCGGTAATTTCCAGTTTGATCTGCGGGTGTTCGCGCATCGCAGCGATGATCTCGCGCAAGTTCCAGCCTTCGTAGATCGTAAAGCGGTAGCGGAGCGTGTTGCCGCTGACCAGATCGTCGAGCAGTTTATGCAGCGTCGTGTTGGCCTCGATCCGGTACATCCCCGCCCGCACCCGGCGGTCGGCGCCCCTGAGGCGTGCGTAAAACCGCCAGTAGCGGCGCCGGTGATCGGCGTTCGGCATCAGCCCCGCGCGCGCGAGTTCCAAGCTGAGTTCGTCGAAAGTCCGCCCCTGCACGAACTCAAAATGGAACGGCTCGCCGGTGACAGCGGCGACGTAGATCGTGCGGTAGAAGTCAAACGCCAGCGCGAGCGCCGCCAGCACGGCGGCGGCGGCAATCCATCGCAGCGCGCGCTTCATGCCCGCTCCTTCTCGGCGAGCGCCAGAATTGCGCCGAAACGCCCGGCGATGAACTCAGCCGCGGCGCGGTCACGCTCGCCGATACGCGCGATCGGCCACGCGCCGATCAACGCGTTGCAGACGAACGCGCCGTCGGCGCGGTGCAAATCAGCGAGCGTCAGCCGGGTCTCGCGCACGTCGAACCCGGCCGCTGCCGCGCCCGTGATGAGGTGTCCGCGCATAACACCGGCGACGCCGCAACGGTCGAGCACCGGCGTCAGCAACTGATTCCCGGCGACCGCAAACAAATTGCTCATCGTGCCTTCGATCACGTGTCCCTCGGCATCGAGCATCAAGCCTTCCTGGTATTCGTCGCCCCATTCCGAGCGTGCGAGCACTTGCTCCAGGCGGTTCAGGTGCTTGACGCCCGCGAGCGCGGGGGTGCTCGATAAACGCATCCGGCAGACGGTGACGGCGACCCCGTGTTCGGCATAAGCGCGGGGAGGCGGCTCGAACGGTAAAAGTTGGACGATGCGCACGGCTTCACCGGGCGGCGGGCGGTAGCCGCGCTCTCCCCCGCCGCGGGTGACGATGATCTTGAGCGCCGCCGGGCCGGGTGCGTCGGCGCACAGCGCCGCGACCTCGCGCTCGAGCGTGGCCCAGTCAACCTCCAGCGCAAGCCGCGCGCAATCGTGCCCGAGCCTGCGCCGGTGCGCTTGCCACAGCCGCGGGCGGCGCTCGACGATCTTGACGGTGCTGAAGACGCCGTCGCCATAAGCAAGGCCGCGGTTGGACGCGGCGACGTATTCACGCCGTTCACCGTTGACCAGCGTCATTAAATTGGGTTCCAAGATCACTTAAGGGGCGATTTTGGATCAGTGCAGGCGCCTGCGGGGGGGTTCATGGTGGCTGTGAGGCCCGCACCCGGTTGCTTTTGCGGATCAACGCCCCGGGCACACGCAACTCGCGATCCGGGTCGGCGGCCATCGCTCGAACGTGTGCGGCAAGCCGGGCTTTTCGGAAACGGGTCGCCACCGGCCTCCCGAACCATCCACCGCGCCGGCCTGAAGCGACTGCGCCGACTTCACGCCGTGGCGAAAAAGGCGCGGGATCTCACTGAATTTCCTCATTTAAAGACCAACCTGCAAAGGGACGCAGACGGGGGATAGACGGCAAGACAGGCCGTTATCGGCGCGGCGGCGGCAGCGCATTGCGGGCGGGCGTCACAGCGCACGGAAAGCCAGCGTCGCATTGGTGCCGCCGAAACCGAAGGAGTTGGACAGCACCAGCCCGACCTTGCTTTGACGAGATTCACCGGGGACGTAATCGAGGTCGCACCCGGGGTCCGGTGTGTCGAGGTTGATGGTCGGGTGAATCGTCTGCTCGCGCAGGGTCATCACCGAGAACACCGCCTCGACGCCGCCCGCCGCGCCGAGCAGGTGCCCGATCATGGACTTGGAGGAACTGATCGCGAGTTTGCCCGCGCCGGCGCCGAAGACTTTTTTGACTGCGTCGGTTTCAGCCTTGTCGCCGAACGGCGTCGAAGTGCCGTGCGCGTTGATGTAATCCACCTCGGAAGGCGCTGCACCCGCGTCGGCGAGCGCGTTGTTCATGCAACGCGCGGGGCCTTCGCCGCCGGGACTCGGCTGGGTGATGTGGTGCGCGTCGCTCGACACGCCGAAGCCCGCGAGTTCGCAGTAGATCTCGGCGCCGCGCGCGCGCGCGTGCGCGTAGTCCTCGAGCACCAGCACGCCCGCCCCGTCGCCGAGCACGAAGCCGTTGCGGTTCAGATCCCACGGACGGCTCGCTTTCTCGGGGTCGTCGTTGTGTGAATCACATAGTGCGCGCGCCGCCGCGAAACCGCCGACGCCGAGCGGCGAGGTCGCCATCTCGGCACCGCCCGCGAGCATCGCATCGGCGTCGCCGCAGGCAATCATGCGCGCCGCGTAGCCGATGTTGTGGGTGCCGGTCGAGCACGCCGAAACCATCGAAACGCTCGGACCTTTGATGCCGTGCATAATTGAGAGGTTGCCGGCGATCATGTTGATGATGCTGCCCGGCACGAAGAACGGCGAGATCTTGCGTGCGCCGCCGTCCAGGTATTTCTGATGGTTGGCTTCGATCATCGGCAGGCCGCCGATGCCCGAGCCGATCGCGATCCCGACCCGTTCGGCGTTCGCGTCGGTAATCTCGAGGCCGGCGTCGCCCAGCGCCTGCACCGCGGCGCCGATGCCGTAGCAGATGAACGTGTCCATCTTCTTGCGCTCTTTCGGCGCGACGTAGTCGTCGGCGTTGAAATCAATCACCGACCCGGAGATCCGCACCGGCAGTGCGGACGCATCGAACGCGGTGATCTTGCGGATGCCGCTGTGCCCCGCGACCACCGCGCGCCACGCCGCCGCGACGGTTGCACCGACGGGACAGACCGCCCCGAGTCCGGTGACGACGATTTTGCGTTGTTTCAAGGTACGGCCTCCGGAAGACTCCTGCCGAGGCTGCGGTCGGCGGTCAGTTGGCGTGATTTTTCACGTAGTCTATCGCCTGCTTTACCGTGGTTATCTTCTCGGCCTCTTCGTCGGGAATTTCACATTCAAATTCCTCTTCAAGCGTCATCACCAATTCGACGGTATCGAGGGAATCCGCGCCTAAGTCCTCGACAAACGAAGCATCGTCCTTGACCTGGCTTTCCTCGACGCCAAGTTGCTCGACGATAATCTTTCGCACTTTATCTTCTATTCCGCTCATGGTTGCAGGTCTCCGTTATGGCTGGATTGAGTGAACGCGGGGGTGATTGGAAGCCGCGATTTTAGCAGATTTCAGCGCGGCGGACACCGCCGAAATCACGCCGGAATCAGATGGATAACCCGCCGCTGACGCACACCGTCTCACCGGTGATGTAGGCGGCGGCGTGGTCGGCGAGCATCACAACCGCGTGCGCGACTTCTGCGGGCGCACCGAAGCGCTTGACCGGGATCTGCCCGTTCAGGGCGCGGCGCTGCTCGTCGGACAAGGCGCGGGTCATGTCGGTGTCAATAAACCCCGGCGCGACGCAGTTGACGGTGACGCCGCGCGCCGCGAGTTCGCGGGCGAGGCTTTTGGTGAAACCGACGACGCCGGCTTTGGCCGCGGCGTAGTTGCACTGCCCGGCGTTGCCCATCAAGCCTGAGATCGAAGTGACGTTGATGATCCGGCCCCATCTCGCCTTGCTCATTTTGCGCACGCAGGCCTGGCTGAGCCGGTACACCGACTTGAGGTTGACCTCGATCACCGCGTCCCAATCCTCCTCGCTCAGGCGCAACAGCAAAGCGTCGCGGGTGATGCCGGCATTGTTGACCAACACGTCGGGCATCGCCGCGCGCCGCTCCAACTCCGCGGTCAGGGCTTTCACCGCGCCGGGCGACGTGAAGTCGAGGACCAGGCCCGCACCGGCGACGCCCGCGCCGGTGAGCGCGGCGCCGATGCCGGCGGCGCCCGCCGCGGTCGTCGCGGTGCCGTACACTTCGGCGCCGTGCGCGCCGAGCGCCAGCGCGACCGCGCGGCCGATCCCGCGCGACGCGCCGGTGACCAGCGCTTTTTTTCCTTGCAGATTCTTTTCCATCAGGCCGTTACCTCGTTCACTGCGGCGGCGAGACTTTCCGGCGTGTCGGTGCTGAACGCACTCAAGGTTTTATCAATGCGGCGGTTCAAGCCGGTGAGCACGCGCCCCGGGCCGACCTCGATCACGGTACGCACGCCTTCGCCGCCGCTCAGACGCCTGACGATCTCGAGCCAGCGCACGGGCGTATGCAGTTGCGCGACCAGCGCCGCGCGTATCTCGCCGACGCCGGCGTGAGCCTCGACGTCGGTATTGTGCAGCACCCGCACCGCGGGCTCGTGCATCGGCACCTGCGACAGGAACTCGGCGAACGCCCGTGCGGCGTCTTTCATCAGCGACGAATGTGCCGGCACGCTGATCGGCAACGCCACGCAGCGGCGCGCACCGGCGCCCGGCGCGAGTTTGCTCAGACGCTCGACCGCGGCGGCGTGACCGGCGACGACGATCTGCGTGTCGGTGTTGAAGTTGACCGCCTCGACAATCTCGCCCGCGCTCGCCGCGGCGCACAGGTCGGCGACGCGCCCGGCGTCCAGCCCGATCACCACCGCCATCGCGCCGTGCGCGGCGGGCACCGCCGCCTGCATCAACTCCGCGCGCTTGCGCACGACCCGGACCGCGTCCTCGAACTCGAACACCCCGGCGCAGGTCAGCGCCGAGTATTCCCCGAGGCTGTGCCCACTGACCACGCCGGGGGCTGCGCCGGTCAGCGATTTCCACGCGCGCCAGACGCCGACGCCCGCCGCCAGCATCGCCGGCTGCGTATTGACCGTCAGGTTCAATTCCGCCTCCGGCCCCGCGCTGACCAACTTGAACAGATCCTGCGCCAACACCGCCGAGGCTTGCGCGTAAGCCTGTTTGATTTCCTTGTGCTTTTCCGCGTAGGCGGCGAACATCCCGACGGTCTGGGAGCCCTGTCCCGGGAACAAAAATGCGAAACTCATCCGGATTCTCCGGTCTTTGGCCGGGCTGCGGCGCGCACCCGCCGGACGGCGCGGCTTGAGTTATGCGCGCATTTAATGATAATTGCGCTTTGCTGCAAGACAGTTTCCGAAATTTATATGGCAAAAAGCGAACATTTCACGATGGAGGGCGTCATCATCGAGACGCTCCCGAACACGATGTTTCGCGTGAAGCTCGAGAACGGCCACGTGATCACCGTGCATATCTCCGGGCGTATGCGCAAGCACTATATCCGCATTCTTCAGGGCGACAAGGTCACGATCGAAATGACGCCTTACGACCTGACCAAGGGACGCATCATCTACCGCTCAAGATAACCGGCGTCGCCGCTGCGCTCATAACGGAACCTACTCCGCCGCAACCGCAACCGGCGATCCGCCGCACCGCGTGCGCGGCGTATGCGGCGCGACGGTGTGAACGATCCGGTCGGCGGCGACCGTAAACTTGACGACGCCGCCCTTTTTGAGCGGCCCGAACAGCAAGTCGTCGAGGAGCGGTTTCTTCAACTGCTCGGCGATCAGCCGCTGCATCGGCCGCGCGCCGAGCGCGTGGCTGAACCCCCGCCGCGCCAGCCAGCGCCGCACCTTGACGTCGAGTTTGAGTTGCACCCGGCGCGATTCCAATTGCGCTTGCAGGCCGGCCGCGAATTTATCCACGATTGCGAGCACCGCGGCCTCGCTCAGCGCGTTGAAGTTGACGATCGCGTCGAGGCGGTTGCGGAATTCGGGCGCGAACAGGCGCTTGACCTCCCGCGTGCCGTCGCGGCTGCGGTCTTGCGCGGTAAAGCCGAGGTTCTCGCGGGCGGCTTCGGCGGCGCCCGCGTTGGTGGTCATAATCAAAATTACGTTCCTGAAACTGACGCTGCGGCCGTTGGCGTCGGTCAGCGCACCGTAATCCATCACTTGCAGCAGCAGATTGAAGATGTCCGGGTGCGCCTTTTCGATCTCGTCGAGCAGCACCACCGCGTGCGGTGCTTGCAGCACCGCGTCGCTCAAAAGACCGCCCTGGTCGTAGCCGACGTAGCCGGGCGGCGCCCCGATCAGGCGCGACACCGTATGCCTTTCCATGTATTCCGACATATCAAAACGCAGCAGCCGAATGCCCGAAAGTAGCGCCAACTGCCGCGCGACCTCGGTCTTGCCGACGCCGGTCGGCCCGGCGCACAGAAAACTGCCGACCGGGCTGTCGGGCTCCTTGAGACCCGAACGCGACACCTTGATCGCGGTGACGATCTTCCCGACCGCCTCGTCCTGACCGAAGATGACCTTCTTCAGGTCGCGTTCGAGACGCTTGAGCAAACTGACGGCGCCGGCGTCGGTGTAGCGCGGCGGCACCCGCGCCATCCGCGCCACCGTGCGCTCGATGTCCCTGACCGTGACCGCGACCCGCCCCGCCCGCCCGGCGGCGCCCGACGACTTGCTCCGCAGATAGGCGCCGGTCTCATCCACAATATCAATCGCCTTGTCCGGCAGCGCCCGGTCGTTCAGGTGCTTGTCGGCCAACTCGGCCGCCGCTTTGAGCGTGCGCGGCGGGTACTTGACCCGGTGGAATTCCTCGAACCGCGATTTCAGACCGATCAGGATTTGGCGGGTTTCCTCCACCGAAGGCTCTTCGACGTCGATCTTCTGAAAGCGCCGGGCCAGCGCCTTGTCTTTCTCGAAAACGTTGCGATATTCACTGTAAGTCGTTGATCCGATGCATTTAAGACGGCCTGAACTCAACAGTGGCTTAAGCAGGTTCGAGGCGTCGAGCGCACCGCCCGAAGCGGCGCCCGCACCGATCAGCGTGTGGATCTCGTCGATGAACAGGATCGCATGGCGCTCGCTCAGCAACTGCTTGAATATCTGCTTGAGGCGTTTTTCAAAGTCGCCGCGGTACTTGGCGCCGGCGATGACCCCGCCGAGGTCGAGCGCATAGAGCACCGCGTCTTTGAGCGCGTCGGGCGCCTCGCCTTCGGTGATCTTGTGCGCCAGTCCTTCGGCGAGCGCGGTCTTGCCGACGCCCGCCTCGCCGACGAACAACGGGTTGTTCTTGCGCCGCCGGCACAGGATATGGACGGCGCGTTCGATCTCGGCTGCGCGTCCGATCAGCGGGTCTATGCCGCCGGAGCGGGCTTTTGCGTTGAGATTCTCGGTGAAGCGGTGCAACGGCCCGGCATTGGCTTGATCTTTTTTCCCGCCGACGCCGGTTTCCCGGTAGGACGGCAGGTCCTGCTGCGCTTTGACCAAACCGTGCGCCAGATAGTTGATGATGTCGAGCCGCTCGACGTCCTGCTGCACGAGCAGGTACACCGCCTGCGAATCTTCCTCGTCGAACAGCGCGGCGAGCACGTCGGCGCCGGTTACTTCCCCCTCGCTGCTCGAAGCCATCTGCACGTGAAACACCGCGCGCTGCAGGACGCGCTGAAACCCGAGCGTCGGCTGCACCTCGACCGGCCCGACCGAATGGATCCTCGGCGTGTGGTGCTTGACGTGCGCTTCGATGTCGCCGGCGAGTTTCTCAAGATCCGCGCCGCAGGCGCGCAGGACGCCGCGGGCGCTGGCGTTATCAAGCAGCAGCAACAGCAGGTGCTCGACGGTGACAAATTCGTGTGCGCGCCGCCGCGCCCAGTCGAACGTGCTCTGCAGCGTCTGCTCGAGATCCCGGTTCAGCATGGCCGCTCCGGCTCCATCACACACAGCAGCGGGTGTTTGCGGGTGCGCGAGTAGTCGTTCACGTTCGTGACCCTGGTTTCGGCGATCTCGCGCGAGTACACCCCGCATACGCCGCTGCCCGTCGTGTGGATCTCAAGCATCAGGTGATCGGCTCTTGCGCGGGGCAGATGGAAAAACCGCTGCAGGATATGCACCACAAAGTCCATCGGCGTGTAGTCGTCGTTGAGCAGCACCACTTTGAACATCCGCGGCTTTTTGATTTTCGGCTTGACTTCCGGATGGGCATGGACGACGTCGAGCACGCCGTCGTCGTCACGCAACCGCACCAGCGGTGCTTTCGATTGAAATTGGCCGGCCATCGCTTTGCGTCCCGCGGTCTTCCCCGCTGCCTCGTCGGGGCCATTATATAACCGCCGTTTGCGCTTGCCTCTTTCGCAACCCGGCCGGTGGAATGCAATACGAAAGACGGCGCGGGCGGGCATCAGGGGGTGATGAGCAAATGCCGCGCTTCAGCCGCGCTTCAGATTGGCCATCCGGCCTTCGGGCCGGCATGACGCGGCCGGTGCCCGGCGGAAGGCCGCCGGATCCAGCCGGCTCCGCGTCGTTTGGAAGCAAGGAATTCGGGGCCACGCGGCGGGCCAATCCGCACGTCTTCAAGGCCGGCCCCTATTCCTGTTTTTTACATTCCGGAGAAGGCTCAGGCATCTCGCCCGTCAGCAACGCCGGATCCAGCCGTTCTCCAAACCAATTGACGCGCCAATCAAGATGGGCGCCGGTCACGCGCCCGCTCGCGCCGACTTCGGCGATCACCTGTCCGCGCTCGACGCGCTCTTGCTCGGCGACCAGAACCCGTTGCAAGTGCAGAAAAGTCGAAGACACGCCGTGGCCGTGGTCGAGCACCAGCGTCGCACCGGAAAAAAACATATCGCCGTGCACGAACGTCGCGACCCCCGCCGCCGGCGCCGTTATCGGCGTCCCCGCCCGGCACGCGATATCAACGCCGAAGTGCGGCCGCCGCGGCTGCCCGTTCAGAATGCGCCGGCTGCCGTACACGCCGGTGATAACGCCGTGCAGCGGCCACGAAAAACCTCCGAGGAAATCCGTCCGTGCGTCGTCGCGCAGACGCACACGCGCGATTTGCGCGCCTTCCTTGCGGATGCGTTCCAAATCCTGCGGCTGCGGATTGACCTTGCGGGCGTCGAGCCGGTCAATCCGCTGAATGGCATACTCGCGCGAGCGAACCTCGAGCGTCCGGTTCAGCGCCCCGGCGCCGGTGGCCGACGGCTCGATACGCAAGACCTTGCGTGACGGCGCGTCGCGTCCGAAGCCGAAGACGAAAACCCCCTGCGGCGACACACGCAGCCTCCGCCCGTCGAAAAACACCGCGGCCGCCGGCACGGTCTGCCCGTGCACAAGACCGCCCTGCACCAATTCTCCGTGCAGATCGAGCGGCGCGGCGACGCACGCCAGCGGCGCCATCAGCAGCCATGCGCAGCATCCGGCCCGCGTCCCGCCGGATTCAAGCCTGAAGCGCGGCGCCGGCCCGCCGTCCTCCGGCGGCCGCCCGCGTCGTCTTTTGTATTTCCTCCAGCCGGCGGGGCCGCACCCGGCTGACTCCTCCGCAAGCGCGCGGTGGTTTTCAGCGGCTTGCTCGGCTTCTCTTTGCCGCCCTTCGGGCTGGCCGTTGACCCCTTGCCGAGCAGTGCGCCAACCGCGCGTCGGAGCAAAGACCGGCGCGGGCGCGGCAGGCATGGTTGATGAGATCAATGAGGTCGGCATTGGCTCGCTGGGGCTGCTCGTCCGGCTTCAATCGCTTCAGGTTTGCGCAACCGATAAAGCCGGCGTTTGCCCGATCATCTGCTGACAGAATTGCTCGGCTGCCCGATGCGCGGCCCGGTGAGAAATGGGGTTGACCGCCGGTTTCATTCCGCCCGCGCCAAAGCGCGGAACCGCAACGCAGTTTACCTGAAATCAAACGCGCAACGAGGCACAGTACGGGAGCCCATAACATCCGGCACTCGGCGTTGGCGTTGCGGCGTCCTCGAGCGGGAGGTCAATGCCGCGTTGCCGCGACGGGCGGTGCGGGAACTCGTTGCGCCGTCCTCGAACGGGGGATGAATGTCATTGGATAGTGCAGCACGTTGATCCGGTGTTGTGCAGAGTCATTCATTCCTCCACTCCGCCCGATCCGGACGAGGCGCTAAAACCCCTCCGCTACGGTAGATTATCTATTTGATTTATAAGTCTTTCAAGACGATTCGGCGGAGACCGGCTTCCGGCCTGAATTGCGGTAAAAGAAAGAACGGCAAGCCGCTGAAAATCGCCCCGCCCTTGAGGGGGGAGTCGGCCGGGCGCAGTTCGCACGGCGGGGAAATACCGAAGACGATGCGGGCGGGCGCCGGCGAATGACGGGCCAACGCCGCACTTCAAACTTGCAATCCGCGAGCGCCTTATGTTCCTGATCCATGCAACCGCGTTATTCATCCGCGACGGGGCGCGTTATCACGGCCCGCCGCGTGACTTCCGCGTCAACGCCGAAGACCGCGCGAATGTTCGCAGGCGTTAAAACCTCGGCGGTTCCACCCGCCGCATGGCGGCGCCCCGCCTTGAGCAGGCACATCCGGTCGGCGTAGCGCAACGCGATATTGAGGTCGTGCGTCACCAGCACGACGCCGACGCTCGCTTCCCCCGACCGTTGCCGCGACCCCGCCAGGCGGCGCAGACAATTCATCAGCGCGTACTGATGCGCCAGGTCCAGCGCCGCGAGCGGCTCGTCGAGCAGCAGATAACGCCTCCCGGCTGAAGCGAGACGGATCTGCAGCAGCACCCGCGCCAGATGAACGCGCTGACGTTCTCCGCCCGACAGACTGAAGCACCCCCGCTCCGCGAGGTGCGCAACGTCCATCCATTGCATCACTTCACGCGCGCGCCGCTCCAGTTCATCCGCGCGCACCGCGTGCGGCAAGGCACCAAGTTTGACGACCTCGGACACCGGAAAGTCGAACGCAAGCGACGGCGACTGCGGCAGGATCGCGCGGCGTGCGGCCAATTCCGACGCCGGCCACGCCGCAAGCGGGCGCGACTCGAGCGTGACCTCGCCCGCGTGCGGCGGCGGACAGCCCGCGAGCAGACTCAGCAAGGTGGATTTACCGGCGCCGTTGTCGCCCGCGAGCATCAGGATCTCCCCGGCGGTCACCGTCAGATCAAAGCGCGCGATCAAGCACCGCCCATCCACGGCGTATGCCACCTGATGCGCCTGCAAACTCACGCCGCGGTCTCGCGGCGTTTTGACACCAATAGCAAAAACAGCGGCACCCCGAGCAAGGCGGTCAGGATGCCGACCGGCAATTCGGACGGCAGGATCACGCTGCGCGCGATCAGGTCGGCGAGCAGCACGATCAGCGCGCCGAGCAGCACCGAGCACGGCAGCAGCAGCCGGTGGTCCGGGCCGACGATGAAGCGCAAGAGATGCGGCGCCACGAGACCGACGAAACCGATGATGCCGGCGAGCGCGACCGTCGCGCCGACGCCGAGCGCGACCGTCGCGAGCAGCAGGAATTTCCAGCGCTCGACCGCGAGGCCGAGCCAGATTGCGTCGCGCTCACCGAGCGCCAGCACGTTCAGGGCCCGCGCCGACGCCAGCATCACCGCCAGCGCCGGCGTGATGAACGCCGCGGCGGACGCAACCTGCGCCCAATCGGCGTTGCCGAAACCGCCGAGCAACCAGAACGTGAAACTGCGCAAAGCCTGCTGCGAGGAGATCAACGTGAGCAGTCCGAGCGCGGCGGTCGCGAGCGCGTTGAACGCAATCCCCGCGAGCAGCAGCGAAGTCATGTCCGCGCGCCCGGCACGCCGCGCCAGGCGGTAGGCCGCGAGCATCGTCGCGAAACTGCCGGCGAAAGCGGCAACCGGCAGCAGTGAAAGCCCGGCGAACCCGGCCGCGGGCGCGCCGAGCACGATCACCGCGACCGCGGCGACCGCCCCGCCCGACGAGACGCCGATCAGCGACGGGTCGGCGAGCGGGTTGCGGAACAGTCCCTGCATCACCACGCCGCCCGCGGCCAGCGCCGCCCCGGCAAGCATCGCGAGCAGCAGGCGCGGCAGCCGCAGCGACAGCCAGATCGTCGCGTGCACCGGGTCGCAATCGCAGCCGTCGGTGACGCCGAGCACGAAAGCGATGATCGCGAACAGTTCACCGGGGGAGAACAGCACCGCGCCGATGCACGCTGCGAGAACGAAGACCGCGATCGTTGCCGCGGCGATGAGCGCGAGCGCGGAGCGCCGCAGACGCGCCGTTGTCAGCGCAGCGCCCCCTGTTTGAAATCAACTTCGACGACGACGTCCGACTGCAGGCGTGACTGGCACGCGAGCACCATGCCGGACTTCAACTGCTCGCCGTCGAGCACGTAGGAGAAGTCGTTCAACGGCTTGATCTTGCCTTCCTTGATAAGGCAGCGGCAACTGCCGCAACTGCCGACGCGGCAATCGTGCGGCCATTGGATGCCGGCGTTCAGCGCCGCCTGCAGCAGGTTGATCCCGCCGGGCACGTCAAAAGTTTGACCGGTCGCTGCGACGGTCGCCTTGAAGTCTTTCGGTTTTCTGCTGAAAAGTCCCACGTTTCACCTCGCGGTTCTTAAGCGTGAACGGATGCGCCCGGTGCTGTTCCGGTGCTACCCGCCTTAACTCAGGCCGGTTGCAATTCTACCAAAATCAACGCACCTGTTCTTTTATCCCCCGCGCGGCGCACAGCAATTCATAGCTGAGCGTGCCGCAGTGCATGGCGACTTCGGCAACGGGCAACTGCGGCCCCCACAGTTCGGCGGTGTCGCCGACGGCGACCGCCGCGTCGCCGAGCGCGACCGCGATCAAGTCCATCGAGACGCGCCCGACGAGTTCACGGGGGCCGCCGGCGAGCCACACCGGCGTAGCGTTGCGGGCGTGGCGCGGGTAGCCGTCGCCGTAGCCGATGCCGACGATGGCGACCCGCATATCGCGCGGACAGACGTAGGCGCCGCCGTAGCCAATGCCGTCGCCGGCTTTGCACCGGCGCACGGCGATCACGGGCGCGACCACGCGCATCACCGGCTTGAGCCGGCGGTGATGTTCGGCCGCGGCGCACGCCGGCGGCGCCCCGTACAGCGCGATGCCGACCCGCGCCCAGTCGAGCAGCGAGTCCGGCCTGCACAACGCGCCGGCCGAGTTTGCGATACTCGCGGCGAGACCGGCGCCGGCGCGGATACGCTCGAACCGGCGCCACTGAGCCTCGTCTTGGGCCGCCGCGGCGGGCTCACCGGCGTGCGCAAAATGCGACATCAATACCGGCGCCCGCGACAAATCCCGCAGCCGTTTTATGCGCGCGAGCACCGCGGCCGCGGTGGCGGCCGGAAACCCGAGGCGGTTCATTCCGGTATCGAACTTGACCCACAGCGCGAGACCTTCGGCGCCGTGCTGCTCGAGCGCCGCAAGTTGCTCGTGCGAATGTACGACGAGCGTCAGATCGTGCGCGGCGGCGGCGCGCAACTCGTCCCGCCCCGCGGCTCCCTGCATCACCAGGACTAAGCGCCCGGCTAGTTGCCCGGCTGTTTCATCGCCCGCCCGGCCGCCGGGCTGAGCGGTGGCGGCGGCGCGCAGCGCAAGCCCCTCGGCAACGACCGCCACCGCGAAGCCGTCA
The DNA here is from genome assembly GCA_965211995.1 of Candidatus Oxydemutatoraceae bacterium. Lineage (GTDB taxonomy): Bacteria > Pseudomonadota > Gammaproteobacteria > Poriferisulfidales > Oxydemutatoraceae > CAYFZO01. The sequence continues at coordinate 776,400 of OZ243040.1, read as the reverse complement.
ACCTCGGCGCCGGCGGACAGCGCCCGCGCCGCTCGCAGCAGCCCGTGTCCGTAAGCGTCGGCTTTAACCACCGCGAGCACCCGCGTGCGCGGGCTGCGGCTTTTCAGATAGCGGTAGTTATGAACCAGCGCGCCGGCGTCAACCGACTTTCGGGCGGGACGCACACTCAAACCTCGGCGGGCGCAAGCCGGCCCCGGCGCGTCTCAAAGGCCGATGTTGTCCGCATAAGCACTTTCCGGCGACGGCCTCGCACCGCCGACTGCGCTCTCCGGAGCGAGGTTCTCAAACCGCATGAACTGCCCCAGAAAAGTCAGTTTGGAAGTGAACAGCGGGCCGTTGCGCTGCTTGGCGATCCTGATCTCGGCAATTCCCTTGTCCGCGGTGTCTTCGTGATACACCTCGTCGCGGTAGATCAGCAGGATCAGGTCGGCGTCCTGTTCGATCGCGCCCGACTCACGCAGATCGGACATCATCGGCCGCTTGTCCTGGCGCTGCTCGACGCCGCGGTTCAACTGAGACAACGCCAGCACCGGCGCTTCTATCTCGCGCGCGAGCGCTTTCATCGAACGCGAGATCTGGGAGATCTCGGCGGTGCGGTTGTCGCTGCTGCCGCTGGTCTGCATCAACTGCAGGTAGTCCACCATCACCAACCCGAGCGTCTGGTGGCGGCGCTTGAGGCGCCTGACTTTGGTGTGGATCTCGAGCGGCGTCAGGGTGCTGGTGTCGTCCACGTAGATCGGAGCGGTTTGCAGCATCTTCATCGCGCTCGTCAGCCGCGGCCATTCCTCGTCGTGCAATTTGCCGGTGCGCAGGCGCCCCTGGCTGATGCGCCCGAGCGAAGAGAAAAAACGCATCGCGATCTGGCGCGCCGACATCTCCATGCTGAATATCGCGGCCGGCTTTTGGTCTTCTCCGAGCACCACGTTTTCGACGATGTTCAGCGCGAAACTGGTTTTGCCCATGCTCGGGCGTCCGGCGATGACCACCAATTCGCCCGCTTCCAAGCCGAAAGTCTTGTCGTCGATCTGGGAGAAGCCGGTCTTGAGCCCGGTCGGCCCGCTTTCGCGCAGGTGCTCGATGCGGTCGTAAGTCTCCACGCTCAACTGCGCCATCGACTCGAGTTCGCCTTTGCCCGCGCCTTTGCCGGCGGACGCAATCTCGAACACCGACTGCTCGGCGCGGTCGAGCAGCACCGCCTCGTCAACGTCCCGTTTGTAGGCGTTCTCGATGATCCCGGTCGCGGCGCCGATCAAACGCCGCCGCACCGATTTCTCACGTACGATCCCGGCGTAAGCGGTGATGTTCGCGGCACTCGGCGTTTCGTTGGCCAGGGTCGCAAGATACGCGAGCACCCCGGTGGAATCGGCTGGGTCTTGCTGCAGGCGGTCGCTCAGCGTCACCACGTCGAACGGCTGGTCGGTTTCGGCGAGGGCGCTGATCTCCCTGAACAACGCCCGGTTTTCTTTGAAGTAGAAATCGCTCTCGCCGACGATCCCGGCGATGCGGTCCCACGCGCCGTTGTCTATGAGCAAACCGCCGATCACCGCCTGCTCGGCGAAAGTCGAACTCGGCGGCGTCCGCAGACCGGCGGTATCCGCCTGCTCGAAACCCTCGGACGAAGGCGCTATTGCCGCTTCCATCTTCCGCCGCCCATCCCGCGGCTCACTCCTCGGCGACGATGTTCAACCGCACGCGGGCGACGACGCCGGGGTGCAGTTTCAAAGAGATTTCGTGCTCGCCTATTTCACGCAGCGCACCGTCCGCAAGCAGCACGTCGCTGCGTTGAATTGGCTCCCCGCAGGCGTTGGTCACCGCCTCCATAATCTCGGTGGTGCCGACCGAACCGAACAGCGTGCCCTCGTCGCTGGTTTTCACCGCGATCGTCAGGGACAGACCGTCCACTTTTTGCCTGCGCTCCTCGACTTGCGCGAGCAGCACGGCCTCGGATTTTTCGAGTTCGGCCTTGCGCCGCTCAAACTCCGCGATGTTCCCGGGCGTTGCGGCTTTAGCTTTTCCGCTGGGGATCAGATGGTTACGCGCATATCCCGGCTTGACGTTCACGCTATCACCGAGTCCCCCGAGGTTGTCGACCTTGGTCGTCAGTATGACTTTCATCGCGCGTTCACTCCTGTTTATCCTTGAGTTTCGACAGCATCCGGACGCGCAACCCGAGCAGGTTTTCAATCGCTCCCAGCATACTCAAAATCCCCGGCACTTGCGGCACCATCGGCGACAGCGCCAGCGTCGCGTAAAAAATGAGCAGCCAGCCGCCCGCACCCTTGAGCACACACAGCAAACAATGCACGGTCGCGATGCCCTGAAACAGGAAAGCGGACATCATCACGAGCAGCAACTCACGCATCAGCGGCAATCCGCTTAAACTCATCGCCGCAAACACGACGAACCCGGCAGCGGCGGTGACCCTGCCTAATTTTAGCGCAACGAATTCGGGGCGGAAACCGCCGGGCTTATCCAGCAGGCTTTGCCACCAGCGCGCGAGCAGCAGCGAAACCATCCACACCAGGATCAGCGACGCCATCGCGACACCGGTCATTACGTCGAGGAAGGCGCGGTAGTCTTCGCTGAAACCGGGGTTGCCGGTTTCGCGGTGCCGCACCGTCCCCTGCAGCATCCAATTAAAGAATTGATCCCACAATTCGGCGCTTTCCGGCACCAGCACCGAAGCCAGCGCCACCACGCTCAGGCCGACGCCCATCAGCACGTTCAGCGTGAACGACAGCGACGTCGTCTGCAGCAGTTGCGCGACCACCACGACCGGCAGCCACTGCAGCAAGGCAAACAGGAACAAGCCTTCGTAACTGACCGTCGTCAGGCCGAGCCCCGCGGTCAAACCCCCGACCGCGGACAAGGCCACGGTGGACAGCGCCAGCACGATCCCCGCGCGCTGCGGGCCCCATTTGAGCGCCACCAGCGCCAGCGCGGCGCTGCTGATCATCCCGGCCACCGGCACGAACATCGCGAACCACGCGAGACCCGCGACGCACAGCACCGCCCGTCCGTAACTAGTCAGAATAAAAGCGGCGAACCTCTTCATGCTGATCCCCGGGCCTCGCCGGCAAGCGCCGCGCAGGGAAACCCTCAGTGCTTATCGCTGTACGGCACCAGCGCCAGGTAGCGTGCGTATTTGATCGCGCGCGCCAAGCGGCGTTGATCCTGGCTTTTGATGCCGGTCACCCGGCTGGGAATGATCTTGCCGGTCTCGCTGATGAACTCCTTGAGAAAATCGAGATCCTTGTAGTCAATTTTCCCGACCTTGTTTTTCACCAATTTGGCGTAGTTGCGGCGCTTGTAATATCCCGCCATGACTTACTCCTGCGCCGCGGCGGCCGGAGGCGCTTCCGGTTTGTCGCGGGCGGCCTCGCTCGCATCGGCGGCACCGTTGCCGCTGCCGGCCGGCGGCGGCGGCGCGGTGGCCGCAGCGGCCGGAGATGCTTCCGGTTTGCCGCGGGCGGTCTCGCTCGAGTCGGCGGCGCCGTTGCCGTTGCCGGCCAGCGGCGACGGCGCGGTGGTCGCGGCGTCGCGGCGGATTATCATGCTGCGTATCACCGTGTCGTTGAAACGGAAAGCGCTGTCCAGTTCGGCCAGCGCCTCCTCGCTGCATTCGACGTTCATCAGTACGTAATGCGCCTTGTAGGCGCGCTGAATCGGGTACGCCAGTTTACGCACCCCCCAATCTTCAAGGCGGTGGACTTGTCCTTTGTCGGCGGGGCTTTTATCCGGCTCTTTGCCGGCTTCGACGATCGTCCGGTAACGTTCGATCATCGTCGGAATTTGTTCGCTTTGGTCGGGATGGACCAAAAAAACGATTTCGTAATGCCTCATCGAACGCTCCTTCCGGGTTTCGCTGTCGCCGCGGCGCGGGCAGCAAGGAACTGATTATTCAGTAAGTTAACTTCTCAGTATAACCGGTCTGATCCCTGTTGACAATGATCTGCGCAAATCCATGACAAGCGAAAGTATCGGCGGGGTACGCTGCGGGGGCGCTTCTTTATTGAGGGGGCCGGCGTTATCCGGGGCAATTAAATACATTGCCCCGCAGCGGCTGATGACAGCCGGCCTATCCGGCCCGCCAGGTCCGTCGACACGCGCGGGATCCTGCCTGTTCCAACCCCGGCATGCGACACCGCCGCCGGCCGGCCGCACGCAAGCGGCGAAGATTTCGGCGCGGGGCCGGATTGGACGCAAACCGAAGTGAGGAGTGAACGGTGTCGAAGTTACGCACAGCACCGCAACCGCCCCGCGAGTCGACGCTGCGCGTTTTGCGCGCCGCGGCGGCCTTCCCGGTCATCGCTTAATCGTTTGGGGGGGGGGGGGGGGGGGGGGGGGGGGGTTGATTTTGACGGCGCTTTGCAGGCAGACGACCGTCGCGGCCTTCGCATTCGGCGGCCGCCGTCTCCGGCGACCGTGCGGCAGTTGCGACTGCGATGGGCGTGAGTGGCACGCCGCATAACTTGTCAATGCGCGCCCCTTTTCACGCTTTTTTTTTCACTTTGGCGTGACGCCACCCGGCAACCGCCGCTCACCCCGGCGCGGAAGTTATTGCTTGCCGCCGGGACCCGGCGATGCCATGCCGTCGCGCTGGCGGCGCATCTCGTACAGGCAGATCGCCGCCGCGGTTGACACGTTGAGGCTTTCGACTTTGCCTTGCATCGGGATCGCGGCGGAATAATCACACAGTTCGACGGTGCGCCGGCGCAAGCCGGCGCCTTCGCCGCCGAGCACGAACGCAATCGGACGGCGGCAGTTGACCTCGCACAGGCGCCGCTCGGCGCCGGTTTGTGCGGCAACGATCCACACGCCCCGCCGCTGCAGCAAGCCGAGCGCGCGCGCGAGGTTCGGAACGCGCGCCAGCGGCACCCGCCCGACCGCACCCGACGCGGCTTTGACCGCCGCCGGCGTCAATTCCGCCGCGTTGCTCGACGGCACGATCACCGCCGTCGCCGCGCACACTTCGGCGCTGCGCAGGCACGCGCCGAGATTGGCCGGGTCGGTGACGCGGTCGAGTATCAGAAACGCCGGCGCATCGTTGCACGGCTCAGCGCACAGCGGCCCGAGGTCGCGCTCGCCCAGATACGCGGGCAATCTGCACAACGCCGCGACGCCCTGATGGCCGCGGCCGGCGGCGAACCGCTCGAACGCTTGCGCGGGCTGCTCCCTGCAGACAATATCCATCGCCCGCGCAGCGGCGCAAAGTTGCAACACGCGCGCGTTGCGGATTCGCTCGGCGACGCGGATCTCATACACCGCCGCGGGATGCGCCTCGACCATCGCGAGCACGCTGTTGATGCCGTAGATCCAAACCGGCGCATTCGCCATGCGATCACCGCCGTCCGCGGCGGCGCGACCGCTTCGAGCCGTCCTGCCCCGGCAACACAAAATCCACTTTGCGTTCTTCGGGCACCACGCGGGCCAGCACGACCTCGAGCTGGTCGCCGAGGCGATAGACTTTGCCGCTCGACTCCCCGACCAGGCGATGCCCCTGGCTGTCAAAGAAATAATAGTCGGAATCCAGCGATGAAATATGCAAAAGCCCTTCGACGTAAACCTTGTCGAGATCGATGAACAAACCGAAACCGGTCACACCGACCACGATACCGGTGAAAGTCTCCCCGATCCGGTCACTGACGTACAGGCACTTAAAGTATTTGGTGACGTCGCGCGTCGCGTCGTCGGCGCGTTTTTCGGTCATCGAGCAATGCTCGCCGACGGCTTTCAGTGTGCTCTCGGTTTGAGATTGACCCGCGTCCCGGACCGCGCCGGCGGCGAGCACCGCGTGGATCGCGCGGTGCACCAGCAGGTCGGGGTAGCGCCGGATCGGCGAGGTGAAATGCGCGTAATGACCGAGCGCGAGGCCGTAATGCCCGAGATTTGCGGGCTGATACACCGCCCGCGCCAGGGTGCGCAGGATCACGCTTTGCACCTCGTAGGCGTCGTCGCGGCCGACGATCTCCGCGAGCAGCGCCGCGAGTTCGTGATTGCTTTCTCCGTGCAGCGTGAGCCCGCGCTCGCGCAGAAAAAACTTCAAATCCTCGACCGCGCCCGGTTTAAGCCCGGTATGCACGCGGTACAGCAACCCGTGTCCGTGCTCGGTCAGAAACTTCGCGGCGCAAACGTTCGCACAGATCATGCATTCCTCGATCAAGCGGTGTGCGTCGTTGCGCTCGAACGGAATGATCCGGCGGATCATGCCTTGCTCGTTGAACAGCATGCGCGTCTCCAGCGTGTCGAGTTCGAGCGCGCCACGCGCTTGCCTTTGCGCCAGCAATTGCTCAAAGGCGCGCGCACCCTCGCGCAGCATGTCTCTGACCTCGGGCGGGCGCTCGGGCGGGCTTTTGCCGTTGTGCAAAAACTTCCCGACCTCGGTGTAGGTCATGCGCGCACGCGAACGGATCACCGCGCGCATGAACACATAGCCGGCGACCTCGCCGCTGCGCGACAAGTTGATGCGGCACACCACGGCCAGGCGGTCTTCGTCGGGGCGCAGCGAACACAAGCCTTCCGACAGCAGCGGCGGCAGCATCGGCACGACGCGCCCCGGGAAATACAGCGAATTGCCGCGTTCTAACGCCGCCGCGTCAAGCGCGCTCGCGGGTTTTACGTAACTCGCGACGTCGGCGATCGCGACCCATAAGCACCAGCCGTCGCCGTCTTTTTCAAACAGGATCGCATCGTCGAAGTCCTTGGCGTCCTCGCCGTCTATCGTGACGAAACTCATCCCGCGCAGGTCTTCGCGCCCGTCGAGGTCGCGGCGGGACACGGGATTGCAGCGGGCGGCCTGCTCCAGCGCTTCGGGGCACCAGCGGCTGGGGACGTCATAGGCGCGCAATACGATATCAACCTCCATCCCCGCACTGTGGCGGTCGCCGAGCACCTCGATGATCTCACCCGAGACCGCGTCCCTGCGGGATCCGGGCTTGCACAGGCGCATGATCACGACGCTGCCGCTCGCAAGCTCCGTCACCGGCCCGCCGCCGGCCCGCCAAATTTTGCCGGGGCCGATCTCGTGCAGCGGCTCGACGTAACCCTGCGCGGTCACGGTGCCGACGACTTCACGGTTTCTTTCAAGCACGTCAACCGCAACCGGCAGACCCGCCTCGCCCACACCGCCCCCGAGCACGTGCACCGCCACTTTGTCGCCGTCCACCAGCCCCGCAAGCAATCGCCGGGGCATTTCCAGATCCGCTTCATCGGGCGAGTCGAACGCAACCGTCATACTGCGGTCGGAGGTGATGAAGACGCCGGTCACGCGCCGCGCCGCGCGCCCCGCCAGATAGGCATCCTGCGCGCCGCACACCAACTGCCCGTCGCGCACCATCGCCCGCAAACGGTTGCGCATCGCCTCGGTCTGAGCGGAGTCGAGTTTGAACAATGCGGCGATCCGGTCCAGCGTCAGCCCGTCTTTCTCGGACTGCACGGCTTCGCAGATCGTCTGTCTTTCGGGAATGATCATCTGCAAGTCAACCGCCGTGAAATAAAGCGATTGACAGGCATCGGCGGTCGCTATACAGTCGCGCGTTCGTGCAAAAACGATGCCGAGGTGGCGGAATTGGTAGACGCGCTGGCTTCAGGTGCCAGTGGGGGAAACCCCGTGGAGGTTCAAGTCCTCTTCTCGGCAAGACCGCCGCGCCCAGGCGCATCCGCAACCACCGCCGGCCGAACGCGAAGCGAGCGCCGGTTTCAAATCGCAGCCCGGCAAAATACCGGCGGGCGGAAAGCCCGAATTCCGCCGCGGCGCGCCGCCAACGCTGTTTCAATCCGGAAAAGAGCAAGTCTCGCCAAGCCGCGCGGACGGCCGGCGCCCACTTGCCGGTCACGCCGCGCAACGCCCTGAATACGCGCATCTCCGCGGCCGCTGCGGGCGCCGCCGCCGTGCGGCCGCGAAGATCGCAGGCGTCGTACAACTGCACGCGACCGTCGCGGCGGCACGCGCGCAAGCGTCGGACGACGTCATCATCCGGATGGCGGGCGCATTGAAAGCCGCGCCTGCGGCGAGTACCGGTTATGCGCCGACAACTAAGCAACACGTTAAGTCACTCCCTGCTGAAATTGCAGCGCAGCGGTAAGCGGCTTGACCGGCCGCGGTTTGAAAACCGCGCAAAACCCGCAGCCGCCCGGCTCATCGCGATAGTAAATTGTCAAAAGCATCGCTCCTGAAAACGTTTCCGTTCCTGTCGGGACTGGTCGAGATCACGCCCACCGGCACGCCGGCCAATTCTTCTATCCGCTCGACGTAGTCCTTCGCCGCCGCCGGCAGCCGTGCGCAAACCGCGCGAAACCCGCAGCCGCCCGGCTCATCGCGATAGTAAATTGTCAAAAGCATCGCTCCTGAAAACGTTTCCGTTCCTGTCGGGACTGGTCGAGATCACGCCCACCGGCACGCCGGCCAATTCTTCTATCCGCTCGACGTAGTCCTTCGCCGCCGCCGGCAGCCGTGCGTAATCGGTCACGCCGGCTACTTCGGCGCCCGGCCACCCTGGCATTTCCTCGTACTCGGGCGCATAAGCCGCGCACAGCGGCGCCGAGTACGCGCGCACGTCGTCGTCCAGACCGCGGTAGCCGACGCACAGGCGCAGCGTTTCGAGACCGTCGAGCACGTCGAGTTTGGTCAGGCACAAACTGTCGACGCCGTTGACCGCAATCGCCTTGCGCACCGCGACCGCATCGAACCAGCCGCAGCGGCGCTCGCGGTGGGTGGTCGCGCCGAATTCATTGCCTTGCTCGGCCAGATGCACGCCGGCCTCGTTGTCGAGTTCGGTCGGGAACGGGCCGTTGCCGACGCGGGTGGTATACGCCTTGACCACGCCGAGCACCCGGTCGAAGTGCGACGGCGGAACGCCCGCGCCGACGATCGCCGCGCCGATCGAAGTGTTCGATGAGGTTACGTACGGATAAGTGCCGTGGTCGTTATCCAACATCGTCCCCTGCGCGCCCTCGAACAAGACCTTCTCGCCCCGTTCACGCAGGCGCATGAGCCTCGCGGACACGTCGTCGGCCATCTCGAGCAAAGCCTCGCGCCAGCCGAGGATCGCGTCGAGTTCGGCGCGCCAATCCGCGGGCGCGGCGTGATATTGATGCTCGAGCGCGAAATTGTGATAGGCGAACAACGCCTCCAGGCGCTCGGCGAAACGGCGCTCGTCGAGCAGGTCGGATACGCGCAGCGCACGCCGCGCAACTTTGTCTTCGTAGGCGGGGCCGATGCCGCGGCCGGTGGTGCCGATCGCCGCGCCGCCGCTCGCTTGCTCGCGCGCGAGGTCCACCAGGCGGTGACAACTCAGCAGCAACGGGCACTCGAACGAAATTTTCAGGTACGGATGGACTTGCACGCCGCGCGCTTCCAGCATCGCGATCTCCTCGCGCAGATGCGCCGGCGACACGACCACGCCGTTGCCGATCAGACATGCGCCGCGCCGGTGCAGAATGCCCGACGGAACCAGATGCAGGACGATCTTCTTGCCGTCAACGATGATCGTATGTCCGGCGTTGTGCCCGCCTTGAAAACGCACCACCGCCGCCGCGTGCCGCGCGAGGCAGTCCACGATCTTGCCTTTGCCTTCGTCGCCCCACTGCAATCCCAATACCACCGTCCCGGCCATCGTCAAACCTCCTTGACGACCCAGGCGCCGCCCTGCGGCACCAATACCCGGCGGCAGCCGAGGCGCGCGGGCGTATCGCTCTCGTGCAGTTGCTGGACCACCCGCGCGCCTTGTGTGCGCAACGCGGCGACCGTTTCGCTCAAGGCGCTTTCATTCTCGCCGGGCGCGGGCCGCGGCGAGAAAATCGCCCGCTTTTCCGCGCCGCCGTCGGCGACGATCTCGACCAGCAGTTTGAGGTCGCCGCTGAAGCCGGTCGCGGGACGGGCGCGGCCGAACACCTTGCCGATGTCGTCGTAACGCCCGCCGCGCGCAATCTCCTGGCCGACGCCGGGGGTGAACGCCGCAAATACGATCCCGGTCTTGTAATGGTAGCCGCGCAATTCGGCGAGATCGTAATGCGGTGCGACGCCGGCCGCGGACAGACTCGCGGCGATCACGCTGAGTTCGTCGAGCGCCTTGCCGGCGCCGGGCACGTCGCCGAACAAAGCCCGCGCCTCGTCGAGCACCTCGGGCCCGCCGTTCAGTTCGAGCAAGGCCTCGAGTTGCGCGCGCACGCCGCCGGTGATTCCCTGCGCGTCGAGATAAACCTGCATTTCGTGCGCGGCCTTGCTGTTGAGCAGACCCGACAACTCGTGCTCGCGGCGCTCGTCGAGACCCGCGGCGGCGGCCAGCGCCGAGCAGATGCCGACGTGGCCGAGATCAATATAGACGTCGCGCACGCCGAGCGTCGCGAGGGTTTCGAGCATCAGGCGGATGATCTCGCCGTCGCCGTCGCGGCCTGCGTCGCCGTAGATCTCGGCGCCGAACTGCAACGGCGAGCGCGTCCCGCGCACCCCGTCGGGACGCGCTTTCAACGTCGTGCCGGCGTAGCACAGGCGGTTGACCGCGCCCGCGCCCGGCATCCGCGCGTCGATGCGCGCGACCTGCGGCGTCATATCCGCGCGCACTCCCATCATGCGCCCGTTCAATTGGTCCACGAGTTTCAGGGTTTGCAGTTCGAGCGATTCGTCGCCGGTAATCAGCAGCGACTCGAGATATTCGATCAGCGGCGGAATAACGAGGTCGTACCCCCACGCTTCGAACAGGTCAAGCACGCGCCGGCGCGACCGCTCGATGCGCCGCGCGACGGGCGGCGAATCTTCCTCGATCCCGACGGGCAGCAGCCAGGGCTTAGCATTCATGCAATAACGAACCTGAGGTTTCAGCGCACGACCGAGAGCAATATGGCACCGCCGAGCATGGACAGGAATCCCGCCAGCCTCAGCTGCCGGTCGTTGAGCGATTCGAGCGCGCGCGCGAAGCTGCGTACCGCCGACGGCCTCAGGCAAGGCACCAGCCCCTCAAACACCAGCAGCAGCGCAACCGCCGCAAGCAAGTCCGACCACTGCACGATAGTTATTCCGGCGCCGCCGGTTCCACTGTTCTCAAGGCAAAGCTTGTCATTATAACGTGCTTTCAGAGTGCCGCGGCCGTTATTCGCGAAGCATCAACGCAGAATGCCGCGGCGACTCGTCTCGACAAAGCGGATGAATTCCCCGACTTCCGGGTATTGCCGCGCCAACTCGCCGAGGTCCCGAACTTTGCCGCCGCCGTTGCGCCTGACCAGTTGCCGGTAGCAGCAGCGCAGCGCGGTAACCAGTTCGGCGTCGAAACCGCGGCGCTTGAGGCCTTCCTTGTTGAGTGAATAGGTTTTTGCGGGTTGGCCCGACGCGAGCGTGAACGGCGTCAGGTCCTGCGTCAGCACGGTCGCGGGCCCGGTGAATGAATGTCTGCCGATGCGGCAGAATTGGTGCACCAGCACGAAAGCGCTGAGGATCGCGTAGTCGCCGACTTCGACGTGCCCGGCGAGCGACGAGCCGTTGGCGAAGATTGCGTGGTTGCCGATGATGCAGTCGTGGGCGACGTGCACGTAAGCCATGATCCAATTGTCGTCCCCGATCAAGGTTTTGCCGCCGCCGTCGGCGGTGCCGCGGTTGAGGGTGCAGTATTCGCGGACAACGTTGCGGTCGCCGACAAGCAATTCGCTCGCTTCGCCCGCGTATTTTTTATCCTGCGGCTCGTCGCCGAGCGAGGCGAACTGATAGATGCGGTTGTCGCGCCCGACGCGGGTGCGCCCGCGGATCACGACGTGGGGGCCGACGCGGGTGCCGTCGCCGATCTCGACGTCCGACTCGATGATGCTGTATGGCCCGACCTCGACGCCGCGGCCCAGACGCGCCGACGGAGCGATGACCGCGGTGGCGTGAATGAGTCCGTCGCCGGGTGCGCCGCCGGACGGATGATCGGCGCCGGAACTCATCACCGCGCGTCAGCCTTCCTTGAACATGCTTTTCAACTGCGCCGACGCCGCGGTTTCACCGCCGACGCTCGCGACGGTTTCAAAAGTGCAGTAATTGCCCTTGATGCGGCCGCGCCGCGATTCGAGGATCAGGCGGTCGCCCGGCAGCACCTGGCGCTTGAAGCGCGCGTTGTCAACCCCGACCAGAAGATACAGCCCTTGCCTGCTGCTTACGTCGGACATGTTCATCGCCAGCACGATCGAAGCCTGCGCCAGCGCCTCGACGATCAGCACGCCCGGCATCACCGGCATCCCGGGAAAATGCCCCGGAAAGAAAGGCTCGTTGGCGGTGACGTTCTTGACCGCCTTGATGTAGTCGGCCCGCAGTTCCAGCACCGCGTCCACCAATCTCATCGGATAGCGGTGCGGCAGCCGCTCGAGCAGTTGCGCGCCTTTGCCGCTCGCGGTGCCGTCAGTCATCGCCGTCGTGCCCCGCGTCTTTCACCGCCGTCTTCTCGAGGCGCCGCACGCGCCTTGCAAGCCGGTCGAGTTGCTTGATCCTCGCCGCGTTCCTAAGCCAATCGCGATAGGGTTCAAGCGGGGCGCTCGAAGCGTAGAATCCGGCTTTGCGGATCGACGCGTTGACCGCCGTCATGCCGGCGATCGTCACGCGGTCGCAGATTGTCAGGTGATCGCCGAGGCCCGCGGCCCCGCCGATGCGGCAGTGGCGGCCGACGGTGGTGCTGCCCGCGATGCCGACGCAGCCGGCGATTGCGGTATGCGCGCCGATGCGGACGTTGTGGGCGATCTGCACTTGGTTGTCTATTTTCACGCCTTCCTCGATCACGGTGTCGTCTATCGCGCCGCGGTCAATCGTCGTGTTGGCTCCGATCTCGACGTTGTCTCCGACGACGACTCCGCCGTGCTGCAGAATTTTAACCCAAACGCCGTGGTCGTCGGCGAAACCGAAACCATCGGCGCCGACCACCGCGCCGGCATGGATCAGCACGTCGTTGCCGAGACGCACGCCGTGCGCGAGCACGACGCCGGCGCTCAGATGGCAACGCTCGCCGAGCGTGCAGCCTTCGCCGAGCGTGCAGTTGGGGCCGATCACGCCGTCGGCGCCGACGACCGTGCCCGCGCCGACGACCGCACCGGGACCGACCGCTACGCCTGCGCCGAGGCGGCTATCGTCGGCGACGACGGCGCTTGCGTGCACCCCCGGCTCGGGACGCGGCCGTTGCCAAAAGAGTTGCGACAGACGGGCGAAAGCGACGTGCGGGTCGGCGCACACCAAACTCGGCAATTTGCATAATTCCCGGTCCTCGCGCCGCAGCAGCACCGCGGAAGCGCGGGTGAGTTTGAGTTGCTCGCGGTAACGGGGATTGTTCAAGCAAGCGATCTGCCCGGGCGCGGCCGCGGCGAGGCTGCCGATGCCGGCTATCGCAATGTCCGGGTCGCCGCTGAGTTCCGCGCCCGTGTGCGCGGCCAATTCGTCCAGCGTGTACGCCACGCCGCCACCTATCTGCTTTCGCGCGCAAGCGCGTCGAGCACTTCTTCGGTCAAATTCCTCTGCTCGTCCACGTAGATGACCGGCGGCCCCACGATCAACTTGAGTTCGCGCTTCTCCGCGATCCTCTCGATCACGCCGGAGATCTGTTTTTGCAGTTCATTGAGTTCCTCGCCGCGGCGGCGGTTGAAATCCGCCTCGAATTCCTCGCGCAGATCGCCGCACTCCCTGCGCCTGCTCTTGATCCGGGCGATCATTCGGTCGCGCCGGCTCTTTTCCATGTCCCGGCCTTCGCGCCGCAACTTGCGGTCGAGGTCTTCGATGTCGCGGCGACAGTCATCGAGTTGTTTGCGGCGCCCCGAAAACTCCCGCTGCAACTTCTCGCGCGCGATTTTTGCCTGCGGCGCCTTGTCCATGATCACCGGGATATTGACGAAGCCGACCCCGGCGTCGGCGGCGCCCGCGAACACCGGCCACGCCGGCAGAAATGCCGCCGCGGCCAGCGCGACCAGTGCGCGGAAATTAGCCGGTCGCCGCCGCATCGGCCCTTTAGAACGATGCCCCGAGGTCAAACTGAAAAGATTCGACGCTGTCGCCGGACTCGTTTTGAAAATGCGAGGCGAAATTGAACGAAATGCCTCCCACGGCCGTCAACCATCTCACCTGCAGACCATACGACCCGCGCATATCGCTCACTGAGAAATCCTCCACTTCCGAGAAAACATTACCATAATCCATAAACCCGCTCATACGAAGTTTGTGCCTGTCAAATAAAAAGTCGGTGGGGAAAAACAGGTCGGTGCCGAACAAGACCCTGAAATCCCCCCCCAGCGGATCTTCGTTGTCGTCTTGCGGCCCCAGGGAATTGCTTGAATATCCGCGCAAACTGTTCGCGCCGCCGGCAAAGAACCTGTCGTAGGGGGGGACTCCGACCGTGTCTCCATACTCGCTAGCATACGACACTCTGCCGCGTCCCGCAAAAACATAGTCCGCGTTGTCGTCGAAAGAAAGATAGTGGCGGTGAAAATAGTCCGCCTTGTAATAGGAAAGACCGTCGAGCGGGATAAACACCTGCAGGTTGCCGCTGATCCGAGTGCCCTCGGTCGGGAACAGCGAACGGTCGCGCGTATCGTAATCGAGGCCGGTCGTCGCCACCAGATTCAGAAAATCGCAATCGTTGATGACCGGGGTCCCGCCCGCCGTCGCCGGCGGCGAAAAACCGCACTGATCCTGGTAGTACTCGCGCAAGCGGCTGCCGGTGTTGGTGCCGGGCGAAACCCGGATGTCCTGCAGCGTCCCGCCGACGCTTAAAGTGTCGTTTTCCGAAAGCGGGATGCTGAAACCGAGCCGGACGCGCGCCTCGTCGGTCTCGGTATTGTTGATGTCGCGCTCCGAGTTGTCGATGGAGCGGTACGACATACTCCACGAGCGGCTGATGCCGTTGATCGTGTAAAAGGGATCCAGAAAGGAAACCGTGTAGTTGGTGTTGGCTCTGCTGTTGTTGAAAGCGAAGCCGACGCGGTTGCCGGTGCCCAGAAAATTCTCCTGATTCAAGCCCAGAGAAAGCACCGCGCCCTCGGCGTCGGAGAAGCCGGCGCCGAGCCTGAGGTTCCCCGACCTGGCCTCGATCAGATCTATGTCCACGTCCACCTGATCCTGCTTGCCTTCGACCGGCCGGCTGTTGATCTCCGCCGACTGGACATACGGCAGCCGCTGCAAGCGCCGCCGCGACAGTTCCAGTTTGCCCGACGAATACTCGGCGCCCTCCAACTGCCTGAGTTCCCGGCGGAAAACCTCGTCGTCGGTGCCGTCGTTGCCGTGAAAATTGATCCGGCGCACGTAGGTTTTGGGGCCGGGCTCAACCAGGAAAGCGACGTCAACCGTGCCCTCTTCGGGGACCGTGTTCGGGATCACGTTGACCTTGGCCTGGGCGTAACCGACGTGCTTCAACTGAAACTCCACCGCCTCGCTCGAGCGGATTGTTTCGGCGCGCGAGAAGATCATGCCTTCGCGCAGCGTGATCAGGCGCTTGAGCGCGGCGCGGTCCAACTCCAGGCGGCACGACAGGCTGACGTCGCCGATGCGGTATTGCCCGCCCTCCTTGATCGCGATCTTCACGTAGATGTCGCGCTTGTCGGGACTCAGCGACACGCGCGTATCCTCGACCTTGAAGTCGAGATAACCGCGGTCGTAGTAGGCGCTGCGCAGAGCCTCGAGGTCGCCCGCCAGTTTGACCCTCGAGTAGTTGTTTTTGCCGCTCCAAAACTCGTACCACCGGGCGGTGCCCGACTCGATGCCGGCGAGCAATTCCTTGTCGGAGAGTTTGCGGTTGCCGACGATCCTGAATTCCCTGATCTTGGAAATTTCCCCTTCGTCTATGGCGATTCCTATATTGACCCGGTTGTCCGAAAGTTCCTGAACCTCGGGGTTGATGCGCGCGCCGAACTTGCCCAGCGCCTGGTACTGCTCGGTCAATCCCTCGGCCAGGCGTTCGAGCAGTTGGCGGTCGAACACCCGCCCGACCGCGATCCCGGCCTGAGCCAGCCCCTCGAGCAACTGTTCGTCGTCGACGTCCTTATTGCCGGAAAGCGTAATCCCCGCAATCCCCGGACGCTCCCGCACCGTGATCACCAGCACCTCCCGCTCGCGCGCGACCGAGACGTCGTCAAAGTATCCGGTGCGGTACAGCGCGTTGATCAAAGACGCCGCCCGCCCCTCTTCCATGCGGTCGCCGACCGTCACCGGCAACTCGGTGAACACGGTGCCCGCGCTGATGCGCTCAAGGCCGTGCACGCGGATATCGCGCACCGTGAACTCTTGCGCGCAGACCGCATACGGCAACCACAGGAGCAGGGCGAACAGGCTCCGGCACCGCATCATCCGAACAGGCGGTTGAAATCGTTATACAGCGCCAGCGCCATCAGGCAGCCCAGCATGAAGATCCCGACCCACTGCCCGATCAATTGCGCCTGCAAAGACAGTGGTTTCCCCTTGATGAATTCGATCAGGTAATACAGCAGGTGCCCGCCGTCGAGCATCGGCACCGGCAGCAGGTTCAGCAGGCCGATGCTGACGCTGAGCAGCGCGAGCAGGCCGAGAAAGGCGCCGAACCCCCGCCGCAGCGAAAAGCCGGCGTATTCGGCGATGCCGACCGGCCCGCTGAGATTGTCGAGCGAAGCCTCGCCGAGCAGCAACCGCTTGATGATCTCAGCCGTCAGCACCGTGACCTGCCAGGTCTTGTCGGCTGCGCGCCGCAGCGAATCGAGCGGGCCGTAACGCACGAACGAGCCGTAGCGCTCGTTGAACTCCCCCCAGTCGCGGGCGCGCGGGCGCACGCCGATATAGCCGGCGCCGTCGTCCTCGTTGACGCCGACCTCAAGTTCGGCGTCAAACCGCAGACCGTCCCTGACAACGCCGACGATAACGTTCTCTCCCGGACGCGCGCGCGCCAATGCGACCAGCGCCGTCCAATCCCCGACCTCCGCCCCGGCAAACGAAACGATCAGATCGCCCGGCTGCAGCCGCGCGCGCGCCGCGCCGGCGCCGGACATCACCTCGCCGATCACGGCCGCGGGCTTAGGCCGCCACGGCTCGAAGCCGATCCGCTTCAGCAGGTCGTCATCCTCGAGCATGTTGACTCCGCCGACGTCGAACACGAGGCGCTGCACGCCCCCGTCGGGCTCGGCCACCGCGACTTCAAACGACGACTGCTTGAAACCGGCGTCGAGCAATTCAAACAGGGTTTGCTCCCAACTCCGCACCGGCTCGCCCGAAATCTCGACGAAGCGGTCGCCGGGCGCGAGCCCCGCCCGCGCGGCGATGCCGCCGGGAAAGACCTCGCCGACAACCGGCTTGATGCCGGAGACGCCGACCATGAACATCAAATAGTACAGCAGGAAAGCAAGGATGAAATTGAACGCCGGCCCCGCCGCGACGACCGCGCTGCGCACACCGAGAGATTTGCGGTTGAAAGCGCGATGCAATTCATGCGGCTCGACCGCGCCTTCGCGTTCGTCGAGCATCTTGACGTAGCCGCCGAGCGGGATCGCCGCGACCATGTATTCGGTGCCGTCGCTGCCGCGCCTGCGCCACAGCGGCTTGCCGAAGCCGATCGAATAGCGCAGCACTTTCACGCCGAACCGCCGCGCGGTCCAAAAATGGCCGAATTCGTGGAACGACACGATCACGCCGATCGCGACGATAAAAGCGAACAGGCTGACGAGCAGCGTCATTGCCTTCCCCCTCCAAAAAACTTAACGGCTTAACGGCAGGCCCGCCGGGAAGCCCGGTTCAAACCGGTCATCATACTACTGCCGTTCCCGCACCGCCGTCCGCGCCTTCTTGCGCGCCGCCGAGTCCGCCGCGGTCACCGCTTCAAGGGTGTCCACCGGCTGCACCGCGGTCGCGTCGAGCGTCTCGCGCACAACCCCGGAGATGCGGTCGAAACGCAGGTGCCCCGCCAGAAACTCCGCGACCGCGACCTCGTTGGCCGCGTTCAGCGCGACCACCGCGGCGTCGCCCGCGTGCATCGCCCGGTAGGCCAGCGCCAGACACGGGAACCGCTGCTCATCCACCTCGCGCAGATGCAGCGCATTGCAGCGCGCGAGGTCCAGCGCGCCGACGCCGCTTTCGATCCGTTCGGGCCACGCCAGCGCGCACGCGATCGGGACGCGCATATCCGGCTGCGCCATCTGCGCGACGACGCTGCCGTCCTTGAACGCGACCATCGCGTGCAGCACGCTTTGCGGGTGTATGACCACCTCGACCTGCGCGGGCGGGAGTTCGAACAGCCGGCACGCTTCGATCACTTCCAACCCCTTGTTCATCATCGTCGCGGAATCCACCGAGATCTTCGCGCCCATGTCCCAGTTCGGATGCGCGCACGCCTGCTCAGGCGTCACAGCCGCGAGCGAGTCCGGCGGCGCGTCGAGAAACGGGCCGCCCGACGCGGTCAGCACGATCTTGGCGACCGCCTGACTCAGCGGCTGCCCCGAATCCCGCCCCGCGCATTGAGCGAGGCACTGAAACACGCCGTTGTGCTCGCTGTCCACCGGCAGCAGAACCGCGTTGTTTTCGCGCACCGCGCGCATGAACAACGGCCCCGCCATGACCAGCGCCTCCTTGTTCGCAAGCAGCACGCGCTTGCCCGCGCGCACCGCGGCGAGCGTCGGCGCGAGCCCGACCGAACCGACGATGCCCGCGAGCACGGTGGAGCAACGCTCGTCGGCCGCGACCTGAGTGAGTGCGTCGGCGCCGCCGAGCACCTGCGTCCTGAGTTTGCCGAGGCGCCGGCGCAGCGCGTCAACCCGTGTGGCGTCGGCGACGACGGCGTAGTCGGGCTTGAAACGCGCGCATTGCTCGCCGAGCAGAGCCACGTTCGTATGCGCGGTCAGCGCGAACACGCGGTAACGCCCGGGGTGACGCGCGATCACGTCGAGCGTGCTGACGCCGACACTGCCGGTCGCTCCGAGTACGGTGATCGCGCGCTGTTTCATGCCTCGCTCCTTCGCCGCGGCGGCTACCAGCGCAACGCCAGCAAAAACATCGGCGCCGCCGCGAGCGTGCTGTCTATGCGGTCGAGCACGCCGCCGTGTCCGGGCAGCAGCGAGCCGCTGTCCTTGCGCCCGGCGTGGCGCTTGAGCAGACTGACGCCGAGATCCCCGACGACCCCGACCAGCACCGTGAACAGGCTCAGCAGCACCAGTTCGAGCGTGCCGAGCCATGAATCCATCGCCGCCGACCCCGCGGCGGCGGCCAGCAGCACCGCGCACGCGAGTCCGCCCCACAGCCCCGCGACGGTCTTGCCGGCGCTCAGCTCAGGCGCGAGTTTGCGCCGGCCCCAGCGGCGGCCGACGTAATAGGCGCCGACGTCCGACACCGCGACCAGCAGCAGCAGGTACAGCAACCACGCGGCACTGATCTGGTGCAGTAGCACCAGCGCCGTCCACGCGCCCGCCAACGCCACCGGCAAGCCGGCGCGGAGGCAGTGGTGCAGCCAGGCGCCGCCGCGCCAACTTTCGCGGTAGGCCGAGATCAGCACGAATAGAAAAAGCCACCAGACCGCGGCGGCGTACACCGCGGCTTCGAACAACGGCGCGGCCGCGGCCGACCACAGCGCCGCGAGCAGCGCGGCCAGCACCGCGGCCGCGACCGCGGCCGCCCGGTCGCGCGTGCTCAGCAAATACTCCCATTCCCACGCCGCGACCGCGGCGACAACGCCGAAAGCCAGCGCCAGCCAAGCGGTGGCGAACAACAGCACGACCGCGATCACCGCGACCGTCAGCGCGAGGCCGGTGACGACGCGCAGACGCTCCTGCGCGTGTGCGCCGCGCGCGCTCATTCGGCGTTCCCGGCAACGTTCACCGAAGCCGCCCGCCGCAACTGCCCGGAAGTCCGCCCGAAGCGACGTTCGCGGTTGGCGTACCAGGCGAGCGCGGCGGCGTATTGCTCCTCACCGAAGTCGGGCCACAGCGCGTCGGTGAAATACAGTTCGGCGTATGCACTCTGCCACAGCAGAAAATTGCTGAGCCGGCATTCGCCGCCGGTTCTGATCAGCAGGTCGGCGTCGCCGGTGTCGAGGCCGCGCGACAGCGCCCGTTCGACGGTGTCGCCGTCGGCGCCGGCGTCGAACGCACCCGCGGCAAGCGCACCCAGCACCGCGTTTGCGATATCCCGGCGGCCGCTGTAATTGACCGCGACGTTCAGGCGCAGGCCGCCGAGGTTTGCGGTCCGCGCTTCGGCTTCGCGCACGCCGTTCAGAAAACTCTTGCTGAAAAACGACCGGTCGCCGAGAAACTTCAAGCGCACGCCGTTTTCAACCAGTTCGTCAATTTCCTTGCGCAGGGCCTCGGCGAACAATTCGATCAGCGCGGACACTTCGGCCCGGGGCCGCCGCCGGTTCTCGGTGCTGAAAGCGAACAGGGTCAGGGTCGAGACGCCGAGACCGGGACTCGCGCGCACAATCGCGCGCGCGACTTCGACGCCGCGGCGGTGGCCGGAAATCCGGGCTTTGCCGCGCTCCCGCGCCCACCGCCCGTTGCCGTCCATAATCACGGCGACGTGTTCAGCCTGCTGCGAGTTCATACCGGATTTAAATTTAAGTGCAATGGCCGTTAACTCCGCGGGTCACGCGGGGGTCCGCAGATCGAAACCGGCGAGATCAAACGGTCATCAGGTCTTTTTCTTTGTCGGAGAGCACCGCGTCCACTTCGACAACGTAGCGGTCGGTCATCTTCTGCATGTTCTTCTCCCCCGCCTTTTCCTCGTCCTGGGATATTTCCTTTGCTTTCAACGCGTCTTTGAAGTGTTGATTCGCGTCTCTGCGAATGTTCCTGAGCGACACCCTGGCCGCCTCGCCGTGCCGGCGCACGACCTTGACCAGGCTCTTGCGCCGCTCCTCGGTCAGCGGCGGCACCGGCACGCGCACCACCACGCCGCTGACCACCGGATTGAGTCCGAGGTCGGAGTTGATGATCGCTTTTTCGACCGCTTCGATGCTTTGCTTCTCCCACACGCTGAGCTTCAGGGTCGTCGCGTCCTCGGCGGTGATGCTCGCCACCTGCTCAAGCGGCACTTTGGCGCCGTAGTATTCGACCGTGACGTGGTCGAGCAAACTCGGATGCGCCCGCCCGGTTCTGATCTTCGCGAGTTCGCTCTTCAATGCCGCGATGCTTTTCTTCATTCTGCTTGCGGCGTGCTGTTCTATTTTGTCAATCATCACCGTCTCCCGCCGCAACCAGGGTGCCGATTTCCCCGCCGCGCACGATACGCTCAAAGCCGCCGGGTTGGAAAATATTGAACACCCTGACCGGAATATCGTTGTCGCGGCATATCACCACCGCGGTCGCGTCCATCACCGCGAGGTGCTGCGACAAGACCCGGTCGTACGACAGCCGCCGGTAGAGTTTCGCGTGCGGCTGCTTGACCGGGTCGCGGTCGTACACCCCGTCCACTTTGGTCGCCTTGAGCATCAACTCCGCGCCGATCTCGCTGGCGCGCAGGCCGGCGGCGGTGTCGGTGGTAAAAAAAGGACTGCCCGTGCCGCCTGAGAATACGACCACGCGTCCTTTCTCGAGGTGCCTGAGCGCGCGGCGGCGGATGTACCCCTCGCACACGCCGTTCACCCGCACCGCCGACATCACGCGCACCTCGAGGCCGGCCTTTTCAAACGCATCCTGCAAAGCCAGCGCGTTGATGATTGTCGCGAGCATGCCCATCTGATCGCCGGTGACCCGGTCCATGCCGGAATCCGCGAGCGTTTGTCCGCGCACCAGATTGCCGCCGCCGATGACCACCGCGATTGCGACCTCGAGCGCGTTGACCGCGGCGATCTCCGCGGCAATGAAACGCAGCATGTCGGAATCCATGCCGGCGGCGGACTCGCCGGCCAGGGCTTCCCCGCTCAACTTCAACAACACCCGCCGATACGCCTGCCTTCCCATCCGCTCCCGACCTCCACTCTCGACTTCCGCTCTCAACTCCGAACTCAACCTTGCTGCGGCAACGGCCGCGGGCGCCGCACGCACTCAGACCCCGCTTAAGCCCCGGCGGCTTTGACCTGCGCCTCGACCTCCGCGGCGAAGTCCTCCTGCTTCTTCTCGATCCCCTCGCCGACCTCAAAGCGGTAAAACGCGTTGACCACGGCGGCGCGCGGCTTCAGCAATTCCGCGACCGATTGGTCCGGGTCCTTGACGAACGGCTGCCCCAGCAAAGTCACTTCGGACAGGAACTTGCGCAGTCTGCCTTGCACCATCTTCTCGACGATCTCGGGCGGCTTGCCGCTTGCCTCAGCCTGAGTCCGCAGCACCGCCCGCTCCTTGTCGAGCACGCCGGCGGGGACGTCTTTTTCCGACACGCACAGCGGCCGGCTTGCGGCAACGTGCATCGCGACATCGCGCGCAAGCGCCTCGTCGCCGCCGCTCAGGTCCACCAGCACGCCGATCCTGCCGCTGTGCAGGTACACCGCCGCCACGTCGCCGTGCAGGGATACGCGCTCGAAGCGGCGCACCTGAACGTTCTCGCCAATCTTGCCGACCAATTCAAGCCGCCTCTGCTCGACGCTGCCGCCTGCGGTTTCAAGTGCGGCGACCTCCTCGAGTCCGGCGGGCGCGTGTTCCAATATCGCCTGCGCGACCGCCTTGGCGAAAGCCTGAAACTGCTCGTCGCGCGCGACGAAGTCGGTTTCGCAGTTGATCTCGACCAGCACGTGCGTCCTGCCGCCGGTCTCGATGAGGATCACGCCTTCGGCGGCGGTGCGGCCCGCTTTCCTGTCGGCCCTGCCCCGCCCGGACTTGCGCAGCAACTCGAGCGCACGCTCGATATCGCCCCCGGCCTCGACCAGAAAGCGCTTGCATTCCATCATGCCGACGCCGGTTCTCTCGCGCAGTTCCCTGACCATCGCCGCCGTTATCCGCATAACCCCGCCTCCCGTTCAGTTCTTATCCGGCTCGGCGTCGGCTGAGGTTTGTTTTGCCGCACCGCCGTCTTCCTTCTGGCCCTGCTGTTTCTCCCCGGCTTGTTTCTCCCCGGCTTGATTCTCCTTGGGTCTCTTGAGCAGGCCGAAGCCGCGCATCCTCACTTTCGGCTTCGCCTTGCCTTCCTTGCCGGCGTTTTTGTCCGTGGTTTTCCTGAGCGTGCTGCGCGCCGGTTCCGCGGGTGTTTGCGCGGATTTCTCCTTCGCTTTTTCTTCCGTCTGCTCCCCGGTTTTGCGGGGGGCTTTGGACGACACTTTGATCACGCCTTTGATCGTCTCCTTGGTCCTCATCTCAATCACCCGGGCTTCTTTTTTCTCGACGCCCGCGAGCACCGCATCGGCGGCCGCCGAGACGTACAGATCAACCGCGCGGATCGCGTCGTCGTTGCCGGGCACCATATAGTCGATGTTTTCAAAAAAGTTGTTCGTATCCACCATCGCGATGATCGGGATGTTGAGTTTGGCGGCCTCGCTGACCGCAATCTTCTCGTGCCTGACGTCGATCACGAACATCGCGTCGGGCAGCCGCACCATGTCCTTGATGCCTTCGATGTTCCTGCTCAGTTTTATGATCTCGCGGTCGCGGCGCAGCGCCTGCTTCTTGCTGAGCTTCGCGAACCCGCCTTTCTCGCGTTCTTCTTCGAGGCTGGTGTAGCGCTTGACCGACAGCCTGACGGTTTTGAAATTGGTCAGCATGCCGCCGAGCCAGCGGTGGTTGACGTAGGGCATGCCGCAGCGTTGGGCGTGTTTTACGATCGAGTCTCTGGCCGCGCGCTTGGTGCCGACGAACAGGATCTTGCCGCCGGACGCGCCGACTTTCTTGAGGTAGTCGAGCGCCGACTTGAACATCGGCAGCACCGTGTCCAGATCTATGATATGGATCTTGTTGCGCTCCCCATAAATATAGGGAGCCATCTTGGGGTTCCAGAATCGCGCCTGGTGGCCGAAATGGACACCGGCCTCGAACATCTGACGGATATTGGGCTCCGCCATCGCAAGCCTCCTGGTTGCCGGGTTGCAGCTCTCACGCGCCCCGCCCGTTGACCTTGCGGCACCCGACGGGCGATTTGCGGCACGTGATCGTTTTAGGGAAGCACCGGGTCAACGACGCCGGGCTTCCCGCGGGTGCGCCTTTATACCATAAGCCCCGCCGCGGGCGCAAAATATGCCTTGCGCCGAAAATAGCACGATAATACTCAACTGAACGACCCCGGAGCCCGATGGAATCCCTGATCAAAAGCGGCGAGGAGATCGAGAAAATGCGCGCGGCGGGCCGCGCCGCCGCGCAGGTGCTCGAAATGATCGCCGCACACGTGCACATCGGCGTCACCACCGAAGAACTCGACCGCCTCTGCGACGACTACATCACCGGCGAACTCGGCTGCATCCCGGCGCCGAAGAATTACAAAGGTTTTCCGAAGTCCATCTGCACCTCGCTGAACCATCAGGTCTGCCACGGCATCCCGGGCGAACGCAAACTCAAGGGCGGCGACATACTCAACCTCGACGTAACCGTGATCAAGGACGGCTACCACGGTGATTCGAGCCGGATGTTCGCGCTCGGCAAACCCGGCGTGCAGGCGCTGCGCCTGATCGACACGACTTACGCCGCGATGCGCCGGGGGATTGCGGCGATCAAGCCCGGCGTGCGCCTCGGCGACGTCGGTCATACGATCCAGCAGTTTGTCGAGCGGCGGCGCTACAGCGTCGTGCGCGAATACTGCGGCCACGGCATCGGGCGTGAATTCCACGAGGAACCGCAGGTGCTCCATTACGGCAAACCCGGCACCGGCCTCGAACTGCGGCCCGGCATGACGTTCACGGTCGAGCCGATGATCAACGCCGGCAAGCGCCACGTGAAATTGCTGAACGACGGCTGGACGGTCGTGACCGGGGATCACTCGCTGTCGGCGCAGTGGGAGCACACCGTGCTCGTCACCGCTTGCGGGCACGAGATCCTGACGCTGCGCTCCGATGAATCCGCGGCGTGGGCGGACGACGCATGAACGCCGACCTCGAACGCCTGCACGCCTATCCGTTTGACCGGTTGCAGGCGCTGCTCGCGGATACGGCGCCCGCGCATCTTGCCCCGATCAAGTTGTCGGTCGGCGAACCGCAACACCCGCCGCCGCCGGCGGCGCTGCAAAGCATCGTTGAAAACATCGCAGGGTTCGGCAAATACCCGGTGGCGCGCGGCGCGGACGCACTGCGCGAAGCCTGCCTCGAATGGCTGTGCCGGCGCTTCGGCCTCGAGGCCGCGGCGCTCGACCCCGGCCGCCACGTGCTGCCGCTCAATGGTACGCGCGAAGGCTTGTTCTCGGTCGGGCAATGCCTGATCAACCGCGCCGACGAACCAATCGTGCTGATGCCCAATCCGCTGTACCAGATCTACGAAGGTTCGGCGCTGCTCGCGGGCGCCGAACCGTATTATTTGAACTGCACCGAGGAGCACGGCTTCCTCCCCGACTTCGGCGCGGTGCCCGACGCGGTGTGGCGGCGCTGTCAATTGGTGTACCTGTGCACGCCCGACAACCCGAGCGGCGCAGTGATGCCGCAGGCGGCGCTACAAAGCCTGATCGAACGCGCACACCATCACGATTTCACCGTCGTCTCGGACGAGTGCTACTGCGAGATCTACCGCGACGAAGCGGAGCCGCCGCAGGGGCTGCTCGCGGCCTCGCAGGCGCTCGGCAACGCCGGCCATGCGCGCTGCCTCGCTTTCTACAGCCTGTCGAAGCGCTCGAACCTGCCCGGCCTGCGCTCGGGTTTCGTCGCCGGCGACGCCGGGTTGCTTGCACAATTCTTGAATTACCGCATTTATCACGGCTGCTCGATGCCGCCGCCGCTGCAGCAGGCGAGCATCGGCGCGTGGCGCGACGAACGGCACGTCGTCGAAAACCGCCGCCTGTACCGCGCGAAGTTTGAGCGGTTCATCGAGGTCGTCGGTGATAAAATGCCGCTGCAAATGCCCGCCGCGGGCTTTTACCTGTGGCCGGACGTCGGTGCGGACAGCGAAGAATTTGCGCGCTTGCTGTATCAGCGGCAAAACCTCGAAACCCTGCCGGGCGCCTACCTCGCGAGAGAATTCAACGGCGTCAACCCGGGACGCAGCCGCGTGCGCATCGCGCTCGTCGCCGCACCCGAAGTCTGCGCGGAAGGCGCGCGCCGGCTGCGCGACTTTCTTGACGCCGAAAACTGACGCGGAGAGACCATGCAGGACCTGATCCGGATCATCGAGCAAGCCTTCGAGGAGCGCGCCTCGCTGTCGCCGTCCACCGCCGCGCCCGAAATCCGGCGGGCGGTCGCGCGCTGCCTCGGCGGCCTCGACTCGGGCGAATGGCGCGTAGCCGAAAAGAGCGGCGGCGAATGGCGCGTGAACCAATGGCTTAAACAAGCCGTGCTGCTGTCGTTCAGATTGAACAGCAATCAAGTGATCGACGCCGGTTACACCCGCTTCTACGACAAGGCGCCGCTCAAGTACGCACACCTCGACGCGGGCGGCTTCGCGTTCAGCGGCGTCAGGGTCGTGCCCGCGGCAATCGCGCGCCGCGGCTCGTATCAGGCGCCCGGCGTCGTGCTGATGCCGTGCTATATCAACATCGGCGCCTACGTGGACGCCGGCACGATGGTGGACACCTGGGCGACGGTCGGCTCGTGCGCGCAGATCGGCAAAAACGTGCATTTGTCGGGTGGCGTCGGCATCGGCGGCGTGCTCGAACCGCTGCAAGCCGCGCCGACGATCATCGAAGACGACTGCTTCATCGGCGCGCGATCGGAAGTCGTCGAAGGCGTTATTGTCGAGGCCGGCTCGGTGATCTCGATGGGGGTCTATATCGGTCAGAGCACGCGCATCTTCAACCGCGAAACCGGCACCATCACCTACGGCCGCATCCCGGCGGGCTCGGTCGTCGTCTCCGGCAGCCTGCCGGCGAAAGACGGCTCGCACAGCCTGTATTGCGCGGTGATCGTCAAACAGGTGGACGAGAAGACGCGCAGCAAGGTCGGCATCAACGAGCTGCTGCGGCAGAACACCCGGTGACGCCCGACGCCGAGACTTCCGGCTCCGAACCGGCGTTGCGATGAACGCTGCACCGACGCCGGTGAAGGCTCCGAACAAACACCTTTCGGTGGCGCTTGACGCAGCAAGCCCCCGCTCCGAGCCGGCATTGCGATGACCGACACTTTGACGCTGACCAAGGCCCTGATCGAGCGCCATTCGGTGACGCCCGACGATGCGGGCTGTCAGGATTTGATCGCCGAAGAATTGCTCCCGCTGGGGTTTGCGGCGGAGCGGTTTGACTGCAAAGGCGTATCCAACCTGTGGCTGCGCCGCGGCGGCGCCGCACCACTGCTCACGTTTGCGGGCCACACCGACGTCGTTCCGCCCGGCGATGAGGCGGCGTGGCGGCATCCGCCGTTCACGCCAACCGAGGAAAACGGCCTGCTCTACGGCCGCGGCGCCGCCGACATGAAAGGCGGCGTCGCCGCAATCGTCATCGCCTGCCGGCGCTTCGCCGAGGCGCACCCGGATCACAGCGGCTCACTCGCGCTGCTGCTCACCAGCGACGAGGAGGGACTTGCGGTCAACGGCACCCGCCACGCCGTCGAGCAACTCGCCGCACGCGGGGAGACGATTGATTGGTGCGTGCTCGGCGAGCCCTCCTCCGAAACCCAACTCGGCGACGTCATCAAACACGGCCGCCGCGGCTCGCTGACCGGCCGGCTCGCGGTAACAGGCAAACAGGGGCACGTCGCGTATCCGCACAATGCGCTGAACCCGATCCACGCTTTCGCCCCGGCATTGTCGGTGCTGTGCAACGAAACCTGGGACGCGGGCAACGCCGACTTTCCGCCGACCGCGCTGCAGATTGCGCAGATCAGCGCCGGCATCGGCGCCGACAACGTGATCCCCGGCACGCTCGAGGTGCGCTTCAATTTCAGATTCTCGACCGCAACCGATGACGCCGCACTGCGCGCGCGCACCGAAAAGATACTCGCCGCGGCAGGGCTCGACTACGCACTCGAATGGCATTTGTCGGGAGCGCCGTTCCTGACGCCCGCCGATGCGGTGCTCGTCACAACCGCGCAACAGGCGGCGGCGGAAATCACCGGCATCACGCCGCAATGCTCAACCGCCGGCGGCACCTCCGACGGCCGCTTCATCGCGCCGACCGGCGCCGAGGTGGTCGAGATCGGCCCGGTGAACGCAAGCATCCACAGCGTGAACGAGCACGTGAAAGCCGAGGATTTGGAAACGCTAACGCGGATCTATCAACGAGTGATGGAGAAGTTGCTTGCGTGACGGCTCGGTGGTTTTACCCAATTGGCCCAGGGCCGCACCGCAACTGCCTATAACCCTCTTTGGAATGCGTTGCGCACTGTTTCACCGTCTTCAAGACGTATAACCCTCAAATAACGATTTTCCATCTCCGGAATTTCCCCCCATTTTCTTATGCGGTCATCTTCCTGAATCATTTCCTGTTCCGGGTAATTGATTGCCCGCCGAATCCATTCAATCCTGAGCCTGACCATTTCAGGCCTGTTAGCCAAACCATCAAAATACCCCGTGGTCTTCATGGGTTATTCGTTCCGGATAGCGCAAGGCAGATGGTCCCGGATGCAATTCCCCGGTTCGGTCTTCCGCTACCAATAAAGGTTGCGGTAAATTTCTTTTCTGTGCCCCACTTTTACGATGTACACCACCAGTTTGTCGTCTTTAACAGCGTAGGCGATGCGATACGTCCCCTGCCGGACGCGGTAGCAGTCGCGGCGGCTTCCCAGTAGTTTTTTGGCCCCCGGCGGATACGGGTCTTCGGACAGTTGCCGGATTTTCTCGACGATCCGGCGGCGGGTTTTCTTTTGCGGAACCGCCTCGATTTCCTTCACGGCGGAAGACTTGATCAAAACCTCATACTTTGCCACGCCGCTGCAAGTCCTTTATCACGTCTTCAAACAGCAAATTCGGCTCGCGTACCCGCTGGGCGAACGCATTGAGATCTTCCGCGTCCTCCGCGAAGCTGAGCTGAACCGCCTCGTTGACCAGTTCGGAGACGGAGCGGTTCATACCGACCGCTTTCAGCCGCAGCGCACGGTGCAGGTCGGCGTCAAAATAGACGGTCGTTCGTTTGGCTTCGGTGCTCATGGTGTCCGTAGTGTAGCATTAAAACGTTATAACGCTGAAACAGGCCGCTGAAGCCTGATAATGCACTTGTTTTACAATCACTTAACTCCATGTTTCAAGAAACCGCCTGAGGTGCGCCGCGTCCGACGCCGCCAGTGTCTCCCGGACCTGCGCGCAGGCGCGTGCATAGCCGTCGGCCTCTATATGCCCGCGCATCAACTCAAACCTCAAATAGATCAGATAAGTGTTCAGCGCATCGGTTTCGCAATAATTTCTGATCTCCTCGAGGCGCCCTTCCTGCCAGGCCTCCCATACGCCGCTGCCGTCCATTCCCTGCTTGCCGGGAAAGCCCAGCATTTTCGCGATCCGGTCGAGCGGTGCGGCGGCGCGCAGCTGATACCCCGACAGTACGTCCATCAGGTCAACGTGGCGCCAGTGAAAGCGTCCGAGATAACTGTTCCAGCGGAACGATTGCTCTTTGTCGCCGGTCTCCCAATACCGCGGCGCGGCGACTTTGTGCAGCAACGCGCGGTAATGCAGCACCGGCAGGTCAAAGCCCGAACCGTTCCAACTGACCAACGCCGGCGTGAGCCGCTCGACGCCGTCGAAAAAGCGCTCGACCAGTTCCTTCTCGCCGGCGCCAATTTCGCCGAGCGACCAGATTTTGACTTTGTCATCCTCGGCGAGCAGCACCGATATCGCGACAATGCGGTGCAGGTAATGCGGCAGGAACTCGCTGCCGGTCTTTTGATTCTGCAAGTGCTCCATCGCGGTCGCGACGTCCTTGTCGGACACGCCCTCAAGACCGTGCAGCAACCGGCCCGCGTCGGTGTCCGGGATCGTCTCGATATCAAAAGCCAGGGTTTTCATCGCTTTATCCGGCGCGACCGAATGGGCCGCGCGGCCATCCCCGCACCGTCGTGCCGGTTGTTTCTCAGACCCTCGCCGGCGGCCATCGGCGCAGTCCGCGGCTGCGTCCCGCCACGATCAATGCCGAAATGCCCTCTATCGCGGTGCGGCGTAACATTTCAGCGTTAAGCGAGAAAAACAGACCGAAAGCAAAACGGGCCGCGCGGTTACGCCGGGAACAGGCCGGTCGAGATATAGCGGTCGCCGCGGTCGCACACGATCGCGACGATCACCGCGTCGCTGACTTCGGCCGCGACCCGCAGCGCGGCGCTGACGCAGCCGCCCGACGAGATCCCGCAGAAGATGCCCTCGCGCGCCGCGAGTTCGCGCATCATCCGCTCGGCCTCGTCCTGCGTTACCTGGATTTCCCGATCCACTTTGGCGGCGTCGTAGATCTTCGGCAGATACGCTTCGGGCCACTTGCGGATCCCGGGAATTTTTGAGCCTTCGGCGGGCGTTACGCCGATGACCTCGATCGCCGGGTTTCGCTCCTTCAGAAAAGGCCCGGCCCCCATGATCGTGCCGGTGGTGCCCATCGAACTGACGAAATGCGTCACTCCGCCTTCGGTGTCGCGCCAGATCTCGGGGCCGGTGCCGGTGTAATGCGCGTACGGGTTGTCGGGGTTGGCGAACTGGTCGAGCATCTTGCCCTTGCCGTCTTTTTCCATCTGCGTCGCGACGTCGCGCGCGCCTTCCATCGCGCCGGCCGCCGGCGTCAGCACGATCTCGGCGCCGAAGGCCTTCATCGCCGCGCGCCTTTCGGCGCTCATGTTTTCGGGCATGACCAAAGTCAGGCGGTAACCCCTGATCGCCGCCGCCATTGCCAGCGCGATGCCGGTGTTGCCGCTGGTCGGCTCGACCAATTCGTCGCCGGGCTTGATTTCGCCACGCTCCTCGGCGCGCGCGATCATGCTCAGCGCCGGGCGGTCCTTGACCGAACCGGCGGGGTTGTTGCCTTCGAGTTTGACCAGCAGCGCGTTGTCGCCCGCGTACAGCCGCTGCAGGCGCACCAGCGGCGTATTGCCGATGAAATCCTCAATCGTCGGATACGTCACGCTGGACTCTCTTCGCTCAATATGACCGCCTGCGCCACGGCGTAATCCTTTTCGTCGGCGACGCTCAGCAACGTCGTGCACCGCCGGTGCGGCGCCGGCAAGTCCAGCACCGCCGACGGACGACCGCGCGCATCGTGCCTGATCCATATTCTGCGCGCATACGCGCCGCCTGTAAAACCCAGGCCGAGCGCTTTGACGACCGCTTCCTTCGCCGCGAATCGGCGCGCAAGAAACCCCGGCGGATCGAGTTGGCCGCGATACTCGCCGTGCTCCCGCGGGTGCAGCAGTTTCCGCGGGAAGCGCGCGGGGTGGCGTTCGAGAACGCCTCTGACGCGCGCGACGCTGACGATGTCAACGCCGATGCCGATAATCCCCATCAATCTTTCCCCCTCATTGCTTCCTTCATCGCGCGCACCGCGCCCGCGAGCCCCATAAACACCGCCTCGGCGATGATCGCGTGGCCGATGTTCAACTCGTTCATCTGCGCAATCGCCGCGACCGCGCGCACGTTGGCGCGGTGCAGGCCGTGTCCGGCGTTGACCGTCAAGCCGCATTGCGCGGCGTAGCGCGCAGCGCGGACGATACGCTCGAGTTCGCGCGGTGCGGTTTCAGCCGCGGCATTCGCGTACGCGCCGGTGTGTAATTCGACCACCGGCGCGCCCGCCCGCACCGCGGCGTCAATCACCCGCTCGTCGGGTTCGATGAACAGCGACGCCCGGATCCCCCCCGCGGTGAGCGCCGTGCAGATTTCGCCGACGCGCGCCGCGTGCGCGGTCACGTCGAGGCCGCCTTCGGTGGTCAACTCCTCACGCCGCTCGGGCACGATACAGCAGAAATCGGGCTTCACCGCGAGCGCAATCTCCACCATCTCGCCGGTCGCCGCCATCTCCAGGTTCAGCGTTGTCGTCACCGCCGCGCGGGCGGCGCGGACGTCGTCGTCCTGAATGTGGCGGCGGTCCTCGCGCAGGTGGATCGTGATGCCGTCGGCGCCGGCGCCCTCGGCGACGCCAATCGCCCGCGTGAAATCCGGGTACGGCGTGCGCCGCGCCTGACGCAGCGTCGTCACGTGATCGAGGTTGACGCCGAGTCTGACTTCATCCATGCTGAATAAAGATTTTTTCGATGACCGCCGCGACCGCCGTTCGGCAAAAGAACGTTCACGCGGAAGCATTGCAAATCCTTTTATGCTGTTCAGTGTATCACGCCCGCCGCGGCAAACCGTGCGGGCGGCGCTGACGACAACCCGTATTAATCCGCGTGTCGCGCCCGGTATTGCATGCGCTCCCCTTCAAAAATGCGTGAACCGCACGCCCCTGCGCCGGCACGTTGCGACCGGCACTTTACGTTATCTCTTTCAGGTAACGGAACAGAGAACGGGTGTGCATCACGCGGTGACGGAGATGATAATTGATCGTCGTGCGCAATAACTCTTTGGCTTCACGCAGGGTGCGGGCGTCGCCGCCGGGCAGCCCGCGCGCGAGATCGAGCAGGGTTTCGCCCCGGCACCGCACCTCGCCCCGCCCCGCCCCGCCGTCGCAACGCACCGGTCCGTCGCCGGGTTCATAGCGGTACACCGCATCGGCGACGAGCGGCTCGTGGGTGACGTGATCATGATCGAGTTGCAGGCCGCGGCCTGAGATCTCAAGCAGCGCGACTTCAAACCGCCGCAGCACCGGCTCGCAAGCGTCCCCGCGCGCGACGTCGGCGAGCGTGCCCGCGTAATGTTCAAACAAGCGGCGCGATGCCACATGCTGCGGAATCAGCCGCGTCACCAGTTCGTTCACGTACATGCCGACCATCTGCTCCTCGGGCTTGGCCAGTATCGCTTTGCTCTGCGGGTCGAACGCGCGCACGTTGAGCAGATCGCCGCGCCCGCTGCAACCCAGCAGCACCGGGATGAAAGGCTGCACGTTCTTGCCGATCATCTTCGACGACTGCCTGATGATCGCGGTCATCCGCCCGTAACCCGGAGTCAGAAACTGCACCAAACTGTTGCATTCCTGATAGGGCCTGCGGTGCAGCACGTAGGCCGGCTCCTTGTCGAAAGTGATCACAGCGCCGCCCCGTCGCTCGAATAGGCGTTGACCACCGCCGGGTCGCGCTGCCACGCGCTTTTGGTTTTCACCCACAGCCGCAGGTACACGCGCCTGCCGAGCAGGCGCTCGGCGTCGCGCCGCGACCGCGTGCCGATGCGCTTGAGACGGGCGCCGCCGTGGCCGATCACGATCGCGCGCTGGTTGCTTTTCTCGACGAAGATCACCGCCGATATATGCACCACCGGCGTACGCTCCTCAAATTTCTCGATCTCGACGTGGGCGGCGTAAGGCAGTTCCTGATGCAGTTCGAGCATGACTTGTTCGCGCACCAACTCGGCGACGATGAAGCGCTCGCTGCGGTCGGACAACTGGTCTTCGTCGAAGATGAAATCCCGTTGCGGCAGATACGCGGCCAGCGTCCGCGTGAACTTGCCGAAATCGGCGTCGCGCAACGCCGACAGCGGGAAGATCTCCTTGAAGTCGTGGCGGCGTGCGGCGGCGGCGAGGATTGCGAGCAGCGCGCTTTTGTCGCGCGCGCGGTCAACCTTGTTCAGCACCAGGAAAACCGGCCTGTCGCAGCGCTTGGCCGCCGCGAGCACGGCTTCGTCCGCGGGCAGCCAGCAATCGTGCACCGCCATCATCACGACGACGTCCACGCCGGTGAGCGCACGCAGCACGTTGTTGTTCAAAATCCGGTTCAGCGAGCGGTGCGCGCGCCGGTGCAGACCCGGCGTGTCGAGAAAGATCATTTGCCGCGACGGTTGCGTCAGCACGCCGCGAATGTTGTAGCGCGTGGTCTGCGGCTTGTGCGTCACCGGCGAAAGATGCGCGCCGACCAGCCGGTTGAACAGCGTGGACTTGCCGACGTTAGGTCGTCCGACCAGTGCGACAAACCCGCAACGGCGCTCGCTTTGCCGCATGTCTTAGCCAAGCGGCGGCAATCGCTCGAGCACGCCGGCGGCGGCCTGCTGTTCGGCTTTGCGCTTTGACGCGGCTTCGCTTGCAGCCTCAATCCCGAATTCCGCCACTTTGCAGACGATGCAAAAGGCACCGCGGTCGGTTTTTTCACGCAGTTCATACGCCGGCAGCGCGTACCCGTGCGCCTGCAGGTATTCCTGCAACCGGGTCTTGGAATCCTTCAACGCGTCGGGCGGGGGCGCGTGCGCGAGCCGTTCGCCGAAGGTTTCGCCGATGAATTCAGCGGCGCGCCCGAGGCCCCCGAGCAGATACAAAGCGCCGATCACCGCTTCCAGCGTATCCGCGAGCAAAGCGTCGCGTAGGCGCCCGCCGCTTTTGGATTCGCCGGGCCCGACGATGACCGGCGCCGCCAGGTCAAGCGTGCGCGCGACCTCGGCCAGCGTGTCCTCCTTAACCAGGTACGCGCGCAGTTTCGTCAACTCGCCTTCGGCAAAGGACGGAAAGCGGTGATACACGAGGCTGGAAATAACCACGCCGAGCACCGCGTCGCCGAGAAACTCGAGGCGTTCGTTATGGTCGCGGCCGGCGCTGCGGTGCGTCAACGCCTGTTTCATCAGCGGCTGTTCGAGCAACTCGCGACCGAGGAGCGCATGCAGATCACGAGGCACGATAGTTCCTCAAAGAATACGCCGCCCGATGCGCGAGAAATCAATCCCGCCGCCGCTCCAGTTCCAATGCATCCACACCAGGCCGGCGCGGCCCGCGAGGTGGTCCTCGGGCACAAAGCCCCAGACGCGGCTGTCGTTGCTGTTGTCGCGGTTATCGCCCATCACGAAGTAATGCCCGGCGGGCACCTCCCACTCGCCGCTGCGGGCGTACGCGCCGTCGCGCAGCAGGATCAGGTGCTCGGCGCCGGACAGGCGCTCGCGCGCGTAGATCCGGTCTTCGGGCTGCGAGCGCTCCCGTGCGTCGGGCTCGAACGGCGTCAATTTGATCTCATCGCCGTTGACCCTAAGCCGCTTGTCGCGGTAAACGATGCGGTCTCCGGGCAAACCGATCAATCGCTTGATGAAGTTCTGCGACGGGTCGTCCGGGAAACGAAACACGACGACGTCGCCGCGTGCGGGTGCGCCGACGTCCAGAAAATTACGGTGCAGCACCGGCAGGCGCAGGCCGTAGGAAAACTTGTTGACCAAAATGAAATCGCCGATCTCAAGGGTCGGCAACATCGAGCCCGACGGGATGCGGAACGGCTCGAACAGGAAAGACCGAAACACCAAAACGATCAGCAAGATCGGGAAAAACGAATGGGACAATTCCACCGGCCACGGCCGCTTGCTCTGCGCAGCGCGACGCCCGCGCAACAATCTGTACAGCACCAGCACGACGCCGGTGACCGCCGTCGAAACCACCAGGAACATCTCCAGGTTGAAACTCATAGCCCGCGTGCCCGCAGTTCAATGACCGGTGCCGCGCGACGCGGGCGCGGCGGAAAATATGGTCGGGGCGAGAGGATTCGAACCTCCGACCACCGCAACCCCATTGCGGTGCGCTACCAGGCTGCGCCACGCCCCGACCGAAACCAATATACCGCACAGTGAGAAATACATTCTAACGGTTGCCTTTGCTGAAAACTACTCTTTGAGCAAAGTGATCACTTCCTCGAGTTCCGCCTTCAACTGAGCGATCAACTGTTTGCTGTACACCCGCTCGGCTTTGGCGGTCCCCTGGGACAACTGCCGGCGGGCGCCGCTGATCGTGTACCCCTGCCGGTGCAGCAGATCGTGGATCTGACGGATCAGGTAAATATCCTGACGCTGGTAATAGCGGCGGGCGCCGCGGCGCTTGGCGGGTTTCAATTCGGGAAAGACCTTCTCCCAATAGCGCAGAACGTGTTGTGCGACGCCGCAAATCCGGCTCACCTCCCCGATCGTGAAGTAATGTTTTTCAGGAATCGGGAGCAACGGGTTCTTCACTTGACAACGGGATATACGCATCAACCCGGTCCCTGAGTTTCTGCCCGGGCCGGAAGACTACGACACGGCGCGCGGACACGGCCACCTCTTCGCCCGTTTTCGGATTTCTGCCGGGACGCCGGGCCTTATGGCGCAGCATGAAATTACCAAAGCCGGAAAGTTTGACGTCCTTTCCCGTTTCCAGCGTATCGCCGATCTCGTCAAAAAAATCCTCGACGAATCTCTTCGCCTCGCTTTTATTCAAGCCCAGTTCGTTAAACAAATTCTCCGCCAGTTCGGCTTTGGTTACCGCCGCCATGTTCAAACCCTCAGTTTTACGTTCAAGGACTCGGCGAGAGCGGCGACCACTTCGTCCACCAGACTCGCGCAGGTTTCGTCGCTTAGGGTGTTCGAAAAATCCTGAAAAATCAAGCCCAAAGCAATGCTTTTTCTGCCTTTTTCGATCCTTTCATCCGCATAAACGTCGAAAAACACGATTTCGCGCAGCAAATCCATCCCGAGCCCCCGAATGCACGCAAGGATCCGCCCGGCGCTCACGTCGGCGGGCGCCGTCACCGAGACGTCGCGCCGCGCCGACGGATAACGCGATACCGGCGCCACCCGCACGGGCGCGGGCGCCTCAACCGCGTCGAGTTCCAACTCAAACAAAAATACCTCGCGCGCGATCCCAAGTCGTTGCGCGATCGCGGGATCGAGCGCCCCGAGACAGCCGGCGCGCCGGCCGCTCAGCAAAATATCCGTGCTCCGGCCCGGATGCAATCCCCGCTGCGCCGAGCGTTCATACGCAATTTCCGCGCCGGTTCCGAGCAGGCTTTCAACGTCGCCTTTCACGTCATAAAAATCACACGCGCGCGGCGCCGAACCCCATTGCTCGGGATCGAGGTTTCCGTACGCAAGCCCCGCGATGACCGGACGCTCGTCGCGCCCGCCGAAACACCGCCCGAGTTCGAAAATCCGCACCCTTTCCCTCTGCCTGTTCAAATTGTGAAGCAAGGTCTTGAGCAGCCCCGGCCACAGCGAGGTGCGCATCACCGACGTCGCGGGCGACACCGCGTTGGTCAGCGCCGGCGCGGGCGCCTCGTTCATCTCGGCCAGCAGGCCGGGCTCGACAAAACTGTAAGTGACGACTTCAAAGTATCCGCGCTCGACCAGCCGGTCGCACCATGCGTCATCGCGTTCACGCCGGCGTTCGTGCGGGCTTGCGAGCGGCGTCTGCGCGGCGCCGGCGCCATCGGGGTTGGCGCCATCGGCGGCAATGATTTTGTCGTAGCCGTACAGCCGCCCGACTTCCTCGATCAGGTCTTCTGCGATCGCGAGGTCGAACCGGTGCGGCGGCGGCGTGCAGTGCCAGCCGCCCTGGCACGGTTTCATCCGGCAACCCAGGCGCGTCAGCATCTTCGACGCCTCGTTGCGGTCAATCTCGACGCCGAGACACCGGCGCAGCGCGGCGTGACGCAGCGTGATCGCCGCAGCCGGCTTTGCGGGCGCCGCGACTTCGGTGACCGGCCCGAACTCGCCGCCGGTGATCTCCTCCAGCAATTCACAGGCGCGTTCCATTGCGTACTGCTGCAGGGTCGGGTCAACGCCGCGTTCAAAGCGCAGCGCGGCGTCGGTGCGCAAACCGTAAGACCGCGCCCGGCCCATGATCGCCGCGGGCGTGAAAAAGGCGCACTCGATCAACACCTCGCGGGTCACCGCGGAAACCGCGCTGGCCGCGCCGCCCATGATGCCGGCGAGCGCGAGCGGCGTTTGCTCATCGGCGATCAGCAACGTGCCTGCGTCGAGTTCGACCGGCACGTCCCCGATCAAATTGACGCGCTCGCCGCGGCGCGCACGGCGCACTTCGATGCGGCCCTTGATCCGGCCGAGATCGAACGCGTGCAGCGGCTGACCGAGTTCAAGCATCACGTAATTCATCACGTCCACCACCGGGTGCAGCGCACGCACGCCGCCGCGCCGCAGACGCTCTTTCATCCACAGCGGCGTGCGCGCCGCGGGGTTGACGTGATTGACGACGCGGGCGAGATAACGCGGACACGCCGCAGGCTCGGCGACCCGCACTTCACATCTGCGTGCGTGAGCGGGCGCGACCGCGCGGCACCGCGGCAGGCTGAAACTGTCCCCGTGCAGCGCCGCAATCTCGCGCGCGAGACCGAGCACGCTGAAACAATCCGCACGGTTCGGCGTCAGGTCAAGTTCGAACACCGTGTCGTCGAGTTTCAGATACTCGACCAAGTCGGTGCCCACGGCGACGCCGCCGCCGAGATCGAGCAGACCTGCGGCTTCTTCCCCGAGACCGAGTTCGGCCGCGGAACACAACATTCCGTGCGAAGACACGCCGCGGATTTCGGCTTTGCCGATTTCCAGATCGCCGAGCCGCGCGCCCACCGGGGCGAACGGCGCGTACAGGCCTTCGCGCGCGTTCGGGGCGCCGCACACGACCTGCAGTAATTGGTTGCCGCCCGCGTCAACCCGGCACACCCTGAGCCGGTCGGCGCCGGGATGCGGCTCGACGCGGCGGAGTTGTCCGGCGACGACGCCCGAAACCGCCGTCACGCGGCTTAATTTATCGACCTCGAGGCCCGCCATCGTCAATTCCTCGGCGAGCGGCCCGGCTTCGAGCCGCCCGCCGAGCCATTCCTCGAGCCACGACAGACCAAACTTCATAACGCCCGCGGCCGCGACTGCGCGCACTTGAACTGTTCGAGAAAGCGCAGGTCATTTTCAAAGAACAGGCGCAGATCGCCGATGCCGTGGCGCAGCATCGCCAGCCGCTCTATGCCGAGCCCGAACGCGTAACCACTCCATCTCGCGTGGTCGCAACCCACCGCGCGCAGCACGTTCGGGTGCACCATGCCGCAACCCATGACTTCGAGCCAGCGCCCGCCATGGTCGCGGATATCCACCTCGGCCGACGGCTCGGTGAATGGAAAGTACGAAGGGCGAAAGCGGATGCGCAGCCGCCGGTCGTCGAAAAACGAGCGCAGAAAAGCCTCGACGACGCGCTTGAGTTCGGCGAACGACGTGTTTTCATCCACCGCGAGCCCTTCGACCTGATGGAACATCGGGCTGTGGGTTATGTCCGAATCACAGCGATACACCCGCCCCGGCGCGATAATCCGCAGCGGCGGCGGCCGCTCCTTCATCACCCGGATCTGCACCGGAGAAGTGTGCGTGCGCAGCAGCCTGCCGTCTTCGAGATAGAACGTGTCGTGCATCGCGCGCGCCGGATGCTGCGGCGGAATATTCAGCGCTTCAAAATTATGAAAGTCGTCCTCGATCTCGGGACCTTCGGCGACTTCAAAGCCGGCGTGCAAAAAGAAGCGGCGGATGCGCCGCAGGGTCAGCGTCACGGGATGCAGCGCGCCGCAGTCCCGTCCTCTGCCCGGCAGGCTGACGTCGATCTCATCGTCGGCGGCGTGCTGCGACGCCGCGGCCGCGAGTTCGGATTCGCGCGCTGCGAACGCGTCTTCGAGGCGGCGCTTGGCTGCGTTGACGACGCGCCCGGCTGCGGGCCGCCGTTCCCGCGGCAGTTCGCCGAGCGACTTCAGGCGTGCGCTCAGCAGCCCCTTGCGTCCGAGGTAACGCACGCGCAATTGCGCGAGTGCTTCAGTGTCGGCGGCCGCGGCCGTTTGATCCAGCGCCTGTTCGATCAATGCCTGGAGTTCATCGCTCATCGTGCCGCTTGCCCCCGCCGATCATTCATTGGCGAATATCCGCTCGGCGCCGGCGCGCTTGCGCGACCCGCCCGGCGCTGCGCTTAAGACAGGGCCGTTTTCGCTTTTTCGGCCAGCTTGCCGAACGAATCCGGGTCGCGCACCGCGAGGTCGGCGAGAGTTTTGCGGTCGAGTTCGATTCCCTGCCTGGCGAGGCCGTTCATGAAGCGGCTATACGACAACCCGAAACGCCGCGCGGCGGCATTGATGCGAATGATCCACAACGCGCGGAACTGGCGCTTGCGTTGGCGCCGGTCGCGGTAGGCGTATTGCCCGGCCTTGATGACGGCCTGCTTGGCGACCCGAAAAATTTTGCTGCGCGCACCGTAGTAGCCCTTCGCTTGCGCTTTGACTTTCCGGTGCCGCGCGTGGGCGGTGGTGCCGCGTTTTACTCTGGCCATGTGCAACCCTCCGTAACGGTCACGCGTACGGCAGCAATCTGCGCACCTGTTTGCCGTCGCTGGCGTGAATCAACGCGGGCGAGCGCAAATTACGCTTGCGCTTGGAGCTCTTCTTGGTCAGGATATGGCTCGCGTGGGAATGGTGCCTGCGGAACATTCCCGCAGCGGTTTTGCGGAAGCGTTTCGCCGCGCCGCGGTTGGTTTTCATCTTTGGCATCGTTCGTTCCGGTTATTGTTTTTCAAACTACTTCTTCGGTGCCAGCACCATCACCATCTGCCGCCCCTCGGCCTTGGGATGCTGTTCGACCACCCCGTACTCCTGCAGATCGGTCTCCACGCGCTGGAGCATCACCAGTCCCCGCCCCTGATGCGCCATCTCCCGGCCCCTGAAACGCACGGTCACTTTAGCCTTGTCGCCGTCGCTCAGAAACCTGACCAGGTTCCTCAACTTGGTCTGGTAATCGCGTTCATCGGTACCCGGCCTGAACTTGATCTCCTTGACCTGGATCTGCTTTTGCTTTTTGCGGGTCTGCTGAGCTTTCTTTTCCTGATTAAATTTGAACTTGCCGTAGTCCATGACTCGGCACACCGGAGGGTCGGCGTTCGGCACCAGCACGACAAGATCGAGGTCGTTGTCGTCGGCGACCCGCTTGGCGTCGTCCAGCACCATGACTCCATGGTTCTCGCCGTCCTCGCCGATAAGGCGAACTTCAGGATAAGTAATCTCCTCGTTCAGGCGGTTTCTCTTTAGCGCGCGAATAAATAACCTCCAGTGTCAACCACCGGCTTTCAACTCCGGCTCGATCTGTTGCAAAAAATCGGTGAGCGGCATCCCGCCGAGATCCTCGCCGCTTTGCCGGCGCACGGCAACGGTGTCGGCTTTCGCTTCACGCTCGCCTACGACCAGCAAATACGGGACACGCGCCAGCGTGTGTTCGCGAATCTTATAGCCTATCTTCTCATTTCTCAAGTCCGGCACCACTCTCAGGCCCTGCTCCCGCAGAGTTTCGACGACTTCCCGTGCTTTGTCGGCGGCGGCTTCGGTGACGGTCAGCACCGCTCCCTGCACCGGTGCAAGCCACAGCGGCAGCCTGCCGGCGTAGTGCTCGATCAGAATACCGATAAAGCGTTCGAGCGACCCGAGTATCGCCCGGTGAACCATCACCGGCACCCGGCGCGAGCCGTCTTCGGCAACGTATTCGGCGCCGAGACTGCCCGGCATCGAGAAGTCCACCTGCACGGTGCCGCACTGCCACTCGCGCCCAATGCTGTCCTTGAGAGTGAATTCGATCTTGGGACCGTAGAACGCACCCTCGCCCGGATTCTCTTTGTACTCCAGACCGCTGTGTGCGAGCGCGCGCTGCAGCGCGCGCTCGGCCTTGTCCCACAGCGCGTCGTCGCCGATGCGCCGTTCAGGCCGCGTCGAGAACGCAACCAGTACGTCGTCAAAGCCGAAATCCCGGTACACCTTGAAGGTGACGCGGATCAACTCGACGATCTCCTCCCGCAACTGCTCCTCCCTGCAGAAGATGTGCGCGTCGTCCTGGGTGAAGCGGCGCGCGCGCAGCAGGCCATGCAAAGTGCCCGAAGGCTCGTTGCGGTGGACGATGCCGAATTCGGCGATGCGGTAAGGCAGGTCGCGGTAACTCCTGAGCCTCTGATTGAAGATCTGCACGTGCGCGGGGCAGTTCATCGGCTTGATCGCGTAGTCGCGCTTTTCCGACTCGGTCACGAAGATCATGTCGCCGAACTTGTCCCAGTGGCCCGAACGCTCCCACAGGCTGCGGTCGATCAACTGCGGCGTGTGGACCTCCCGATAGCCGCCGCGGGCGGCGACTTTGCGGATAGCGTCCTCGATCACGCGATACAGCGTCCAGCCGCGCTCGTGCCAGAACACCATACCGGGCGCTTCCTGCTGAAAGTGAAACAACCCCATCTGCCGGCCGAGGCGGCGGTGGTCGCGCTTCTCGGCTTCGGCGAGGCGCTCGAGATACGCGTCCAACTGCCCGCGACCGGCCCACGCGGTACCGTAGATGCGCTGCAGCATCTCATTGCGGTGGTCGCCGCGCCAGTACGCGCCCGCGAGTTTGGTCAATTTGAATGCGCGCAGGTGGCGCGTGTTCGGCACGTGCGGCCCGCGGCACATATCGATATATTCCTCATGGTGATACAGCGCAATAATCTCCCCGTCGGGGATCTCGCGCGCGATCCGCACCTTGTAGTCCTCGCCGCGCGCGCTGAAAACCTCGAGCGCGCGCGCGCGCGGGACGACTTCGCGCACCACGTCGTAGTCCTTGCGAATCAACTCCCGCATACGCTCTTCTATGCGTTCGACGTCGGCGTGGGTGAGCGGGGGTGCGCACGCGACGTCGTAGTAAAAGCCGTCCTCTATGACCGGCCCGATCGCCATGCGCGCTGCGGGGTAAAGTTGCTTGATCGCGTGCCCCATCAAGTGCGCGAACGAATGGCGGATGATGTCAACGCCTTCCCGGTCCTTGCCGGTGACGAGCCTGAGCGAGGCGTCGTCGGCGATCTCGACGCAGGCGTCCACCAGGCGGCCGTTGACCTTGCCCGCGAGCGTTGCCCGGGCGAGCCCCGGACCGATGGACTCGGCCACCCGCATCACGGTGACCGGATGCTCGAACGTCTTTTGGGAGCCGTCGGGAAGCGTGATTACGGGCATGAACGTGGCCGCCGACAGTGGCTTATACCCGCCACTGCCTGCCGGGCCGCTTGTCGGACAATCGGTGCATCAGTCAAGCGCAAGCCTCCATCGGGTTGCGGATTATGCCCGCAGCCGGGGCCCGGGGCAAATTTAAGTTTCGGCTGCAATCCCCGACCGGCGCCGGCGGCCGGCCGCGCCGGCATAACCGGGACGCCGCGTAATCTATAGGCGCGATTGGATTCGAACCAACGACCCCCACCATGTCAAGGTGATGCTCTAACCGACTGAGCTACGCGCCTGTTGACCGGTCGCGATTATACAAGAGGTTCGGTCTCACCCGGCGTGCACCCGCCCGCTCTCGCCGAACACCTGCCGCCTGATCTCGCCGGCCTCGTCGCGCAGGCGCGCGGCTTCTTCGAATTCCAGGTTGCGTGCGTGGCGGTACATTTTGTCTTCGAGTTTCTTGATGCGCTTGACCGCCTCCTCGGCCGACAAGGCGAAAATTCCGGCCGGTTTTTTCTCGGCGACCCGGCGGCGGCGCTTGCCGCGCGTCTCGGCGCCGCCCGCGTACGCGCCTTCCATCACGTCAATCACCGCCTTCTCGATGCCTTTCGGCGTGATCCCGTGACGCTGATTGAAGGCGACCTGCTTGCCGCGCCGGCGCTCGGTCTCGTCGATCGCCGCCCGCATCGAGCGCGTGACCGTATCGGCGTAGAGAATCGCGGCGCCGTGCAGATGCCGTGCGGCGCGGCCGATGGTCTGCACCAGCGAGGTCTCGGAGCGCAGGAACCCTTCCTTGTCGGCGTCGAACACCGCGACCAGCGAAACTTCGGGAATGTCGAGACCCTCGCGCAGCAGGTTGATGCCGACGAGCACGTCGAACACGCCCATGCGCAGGTCGCGGATGATCTCAACGCGCTCGACCGTGTCTATGTCCGAATGCAGATAGCGCACCCTGGCGTCGTGTTCGAGCAGATAATCGGTCAGATCCTCGGCCATGCGCTTGGTCAGCGTCGTGATCAACACCCGCTCGTTGCGCGCGGCGCGCGCGTTGATCTCCGACAGCACGTCGTCCACCTGGGTCGAGGCCGGCCTGACCTCGACCGCGGGGTCGGTCAAACCGGTCGGCCGCACGACCTGGTCGGCGACCACGCCGCTGCGCTTGCGTTCGTACGGCCCCGGCGTCGCCGACACAAAGATCGTTTGCGGCGACAGCTCCTCAAACTCCTCGAATTTCAACGGCCGGTTGTCGAGCGCCGACGGCAGCCTGAAGCCGTGCTCGACCAGCGTTTCCTTGCGCGAGCGGTCGCCGCGGTACATGCCGCCGAATTGCGGTGCCGACACGTGGCTTTCGTCCATCACCATCAGCGCGTCGGCGGGCAGGT
Organism: Candidatus Oxydemutatoraceae bacterium; assembly: GCA_965211995.1. Classification (GTDB taxonomy): domain Bacteria; phylum Pseudomonadota; class Gammaproteobacteria; order Poriferisulfidales; family Oxydemutatoraceae; genus CAYFZO01. The sequence goes on along the minus strand of OZ243040.1, from coordinate 732,344 downwards.
AATCGAGCAGGCAGTGCGGCGGCTCGCCCGGCTTGCGCCCGCTGAGGTAGCGCGAGTAATTCTCGATGCCGGAGCAGTAACCGAGTTCGGTCAGCATTTCCAGGTCGAACACCGTGCGCTGTTCAAGGCGCTGCGCTTCGACCAACTTGTCGAGTTTGCGCAACTCCGCGAGACGCTGCTTGAGTTCCTTCCTGATCTCCCCGATTGCGTACAGGATTGTCTCGCGCGGCATCACGTAATGGGACTTGGGATAGATCGTCAGGCGCGGCACCTTGCGCAGCACGTCGCCGGTCAGCGGGTCGAAATAACTGAGCGACTCGATCTCGTCGTCGAAGAATTCGATGCGCACGCCTTCGCGGTCCGACTCGGCCGGATGCACGTCCACGGCGTCGCCGTGGACGCGGAAAGTGCCGCGGCGCAGTTCGGTGTCGTTGCGTCGGTACTGCAATTCGGCGAGGCGGTGCAGCAGTTTGCGCTGGTCGAGGCGGTCGCCGCGATCGAGATGGATCACCATGTTCATGTACTTGCGCGGATTGCCGAGGCCGTAGATCGAGGACACCGTCGCGACGATGATCGTGTCGGGGCGTTCGAACAGCGCTTTGGTCGCCGACAGCCGCATCTGCTCGATGTGGTCGTTCACCGACGCATCTTTCTCGATGTAGGTGTCGCTGCTCGGCACGTAGGCTTCGGGCTGGTAGTAGTCGTAATAGGACACGAAATATTCAACCGCGGCGCGCGGGAAGAACTCTTTCATCTCGCCGTACAATTGCGCCGCCAGCGTTTTGTTCGGCGCGAGGATGATCGTCGGGCGCTGGACCCGGGCAATGACGTTGGCGACGGTAAAAGTCTTGCCGGAACCGGTCACGCCGAGCAGGGTCAGATGCGACAAGCCGTCGCCAAGCCCCGTGGTCAACTGCCTGATCGCAGCGGGCTGATCGCCGGCGGCTTCAAATCCCGCTGTGAGATGAAAATGTCGCTCCATTGCCTTTAATCCGTGCCGTGTTTCGAGTATTATGGCGCAGATTTTCCCCGAGCCGTCAACGATAAAAGTCCGACATTGCCTATTGACCTCGCGAGCCGCGTAGGAAAGATCAGCCCTTCCCAGACGCTCAGCATCGGCACGCTGGCGGCAAAGATCCGCGCCCGCGGCGAAGACGTGATCAATCTGGCGGCGGGCCAGCCCGACCACGATACGCCGGACCACGTCAAGCAGGCCGCGATCGCGGCGATCCACGCCGGCAAAACCAAATACACGCCGATCGGCGGCACCGCTTCGCTAAGACACGCGGTCGCCGACAAGATGAAACGCGAGAACGGCCTCGACTACGATCCGGAACAACAGGTGCTGGTGTCCTGCGGCGCCAAACACAGCCTGTATAACCTGTGCCAGGCGCTGCTCAATGAAGGCGACGAGGCTATTATCCCGGTGCCGTTTTGGGTGTCGTACCCGGAGATGGTCAAACTCGCCGGCGGCAAACCCGTGTTTGCGCCCGCCGCCCCTGCGCATCGCTTCAAACTCGGCGCCGACGACCTGCGCCGCGCGCTCACCCCGCGCACCCGGCTGCTGATCCTCAACAGCCCGAACAACCCGTCGGGCGCGGTGTACGACGAACCGGAACTGCGCGCGCTGGCGGAGGTGCTGCTCGAACACCCGGAAGTTACGATCATCAGCGACGATATTTACGAGCACGTGCTCTTCGGCGGCCGCGCCTTCAGCAATATCGTCAACGTGTGTCCCGCCCTGTATGAGCGCAGTTTGATCGTCAACGGCGTCTCCAAAGCCTATTCGATGACCGGCTGGCGCATCGGTTACGCCTGCGGCCCCGCGCGAGTCATAGACGCAATCAAGAAAATCCAGTCGCACAGCACTTCCAACCCGACCTCGATCGCGCAGGAAGCCGCGCAAGCGGCGCTCGCGGGCCCGCAGGATTTCGTCGCGGAGTTGAACCGCTCGTTCGAGGAGCGGCACGCGCGCATCCACGCACTGGTGTGCGGCCTTGAGGGTGTCCATTGCCTGCCCGCGGCCGGCAGTTTTTATATCTTCCCGGATTTCTCGGCGTTCATCGCCGCGCGCCGCGACCTCGGCGACGACCTGGCGCTCGCCGAACACCTGCTGGAAAAAATCCACGTCGCGACGGTGCCCGGCATCGCGTTCGGCAGGCCCGGGCATTTGCGAATGTCGTTCAGCACCGGCCTCAAGAGCATCGAAACCGGCCTCGCCCGGATCCGCGATGCGTTTTAAGGAACCGCGTCTATTGACCGCCACGGGCGGCGCCATTACCATAGCCCCCCTGACGTTCCCCGGTAGCTCAGTCGGTAGAGCGGGTGGCTGTTAACCACTAGGTCGGCGGTTCGAGCCCGTCCCGGGGAGCCAGCCAATCCACAAGCCTCTTTCTCTTCGGTCGCCACAGTTCCCGCGGCGCAGAACGCTTCCAATCTCAGTCCCGGCCGCTTGCCGCCCCGGTTTACCTTAGCGTTTGCGCGATATTGCCCAGCCCCGCGTCATACACCGAAGTGATCACTTCCACGGCCTCGTCGTCGGCGGCGCCCGCGGCGTTGAAGGTCGAAGACCAGGTCACTTTGGTCGCGCCGGCGCCGAGCGGCGAAACTTTCAGCGTCGATACGTAATCGGCGACCGGCAATGGTCCCGCGAGAATTTTGTAACGGTAGGAGACGCCGTCCGCGTAGGCCAACAGCCGTTCGCGGATCTCAGCGCCGTCGCCGAGCACCAGGATCCGCACCTCGCCGTCTTCTTCGCTGCGCGTAGCGGTCACGGCCGGATGCCAGCGGTGCAGCCCCGCAAAATCGCCCACCACCGCCCATACGCGAGCGGCGTCGTGATTGACGACAACGTCGCGCTCGACGCTCAGGCCGCCTACTTCGCTCAGGTCGCCGCACGCGGTGACGGCGAGCAGCAGCGGAATTGCATAAATCAGTTCTCTGCGGAATACGTTCATAAGATTTCCTCCCCGGTTTCAGACCTTAACACGACCCGGCCGCCCTTAGGCATGAACCTGATACATCCGCACGATGCGGTGTAATACCTCATGCGCGGTCTCGTAAGACAATGCCGCTCCGCGCTTGCGGTTCACGTGCACCGTCACCAGCGTCCTGTTTCCCCGCGACAGCAACCGCACTTGCAACAGCCGCGAACCCGCCGCCTCAGCGAAGTCGTCATCCGTTTTCGCCCGGAGATAACGGATCAAGTACACGCCGCGGCTGCGGTCGGCGCGCCGCACGCTCAGTCCGGCGCGGTCGAGAGCGACGCCGAGACGGCGCCATACCCGGCTGTACGGCTGGCCGACGGTCAGCGCCGGCGCACCGTCGAGATTCCGGATGTCGAGCGCGATCCGCACGTCCTCGAGCGGCGGCATTTCAACGCGCCTGACCTCGCGCAGTGCGGCCAGGTAATCCCTGAGGTCGTACAACACGCCCACTTCGGTCTCATGGTCGCTGAAAGCGAACCGCCAGTCTCCGCCGGCGAGCGTCGCCTTGCGATTTGCAAGATAGACGTTCGTGACCGCGTCGGGCGCGCGCTCGAGGCGCATCAGGAACATGTCGCGCACGCGGAACTGCGCCGCGAAAGCGCCGCTCGGCCGCTGTTCGCGCCAACCGGTTTCGAGGCGCCCGTGCAGCGCGCTCTCGCCGGTTATTTCAAAGCCGTGGCTTCGCCAAAAATCGATCAGGTGCGGCCACAGGCCGCCGGGGGTCGCGCTGACCGCAAGCCACGTCACGTTGCCCTCGCTGCGCAGACGCATATCGAGACGCGGCGGCAGCACCCGCGCCGCCGGCGCCGCGCCCGATGCGGTTTCCCGCGCGCTCGCGATGTCATATTCGCCGTTTGCTTCGGGCGAGTCGAGATCGGGCGGCACTTCGAGGCTTTGATCGCCGGCGCCGCGGTCGCCCCCGAAAGTCGGCAATTCGAGTTCCTCCATGATCGAACCGCTTTCGAGGCCGCACCCCTGCGCGCACCAAGCCAGCGCAAAGACGGCCGCCAAACCTTTTTTATGCTTTTTTTTACGCACCGTCTTGTTCAAAGGACGCCGGCCCGGTTCATCGCCTCGCGCACGCGGGCGTGATGCTGCGCCGACAGCGGCGTCAGCGGCAGGCGGATCCCGTCCGGGATCAACCCCATTTCGCATAACGCCCATTTTGCGGGGATCGGGTTCGATTCGACAAACAGTTCCCGGTGCAAGCCCCGCAACTCCCGGTCGAAACGCAACGCGGTTTCACGGTCGCCCGCCAGCGCCGCTGCGCACATCGCGTGCATCTTCGCGGGCGCGACGTTGGCGGTGACCGAAATCACGCCGCGCCCGCCGTTCAGCATCATTTCAGCCGCCACCGGATCCTCGCCGCTGTACACCGCGAAGTCCCCGCCGCACAAGCGCATGATGTCATAACTGCGCTCGAGCGAACCCGACGCTTCCTTGATGCCGATGATGTTTTTCAGTTCACTCAGGCGATGCACGGTGCCGGGCAGCATATCGCAGGCGGTGCGCCCGGGAACGTTATACAGCAACTGCGGGAGGTCCACGCCTTCGGCGATCAATTTGTAATGCCGGTACAAGCCTTCCTGCGTCGGCTTATTGTAGTACGGCGTCACCAGCAGGCACGCGTCGGCGCCGCACTCGCGCGCGCCGCGGGTCAACTCAAGCGCCTCGTGTGTCGAGTTCGCGCCGGTGCCGGCGATCACCGGCACCCGCCCGCGCGCGGCTTTCACCGTCCTGCGCACGACCTCGCAATGCTCGTCGCAGGTCAAAGTCGCCGACTCGCCGGTCGTGCCCGCGGGCACCAGCGCGTCGGTGCCGCTTTCGACGTGAAACTCAACCAGCCGCTCGAGCGCCCGATAGTCAATCCCGCCGTCCGCCGCCATCGGCGTCACGACCGCTGCCATGCTGCCGCGAAACATCCGCCACCTCACTCCTTGCACTCCGGCGCGGGAGATACTAATCAGCCCGGCGCGAATTGACAAGCGCGGAGCATTGACAGGGACAGAATCTAAAAATACGATAACCCCATGAGCCAGGTCAAGGTTGGACACAAAGTGCCGGATTTTGAACTGCCCGCCACCGGCGGCGGCACTTTCAAGTTGTCGGCGATGACCGGCAGCCGCGTCGTTTTGTATTTCTACCCCAAGGACAGCACGCCGGGGTGCACGCTCGAAGGGCGCGGCTTTCGCGACCGCATCGCCGCTTTCTCGCGCACCAAAACCAAGATCTTCGGCGTCTCGCGCGACGGCCTGAGCGCCCACGACCGCTTCAAGCAAAAGCAGAAATTCCCGTTTGATCTGCTGTCGGACGCCGATGAAGCGGCGTGCAAAATCTTCGGCGTCCTCAAGTTAAAGAGCCTGTTCGGGAAAAAATACCGCGGCATCGAACGCAGCACTTTCGTGATTGATGAAAAAGGCGTGCTCCGGCGCGAGTGGCGCAAAGTCAAAGTGCCCGGTCACGTCGAGGAAGTGCTCGCCGCGGTCAAATCCCTGTAGCGGACCGCCCTGTAACGGACCGCAATGGGTGCCTCGCGGCGCCGCTTTGACGGAATCAACCGGCGGCGTCGTAACGCGGCCACGCCTTGAGCACCGCGTTGACCAGCGTTGCGAGCGGAATCGCGAAAAACACACCCCACAGTCCCCACACGCCGCCGAACACAAGCACTGCAATGATGATCGCGATCGGGTGCAGGTTCACGACTTCGGAAAACAGCAGCGGCACCAGGATATTGCCGTCGAGAAACTGCAACACCACGTAGGCGATCATCACGTACATGAAGTGGCCGTCGAACGCCCACTGCGCGTACGCGACCATCGCGACCGGAATGGTCACCACCGCGGCGCCGAGAAACGGCACGATCACCGAGAGGCCGACGAGAAACGACAGCAGCGGCGCGTAGTTAAGCCCGAGCAACTCAAACACCAGCCAACTGACGCCCCACACCACCGCAATCTCAATCAACTTGCCCCGGATGTAGCCGGCGATGCCGTCGTTGACCTCGGCCCAAACGGCGCGGGTCAGGGCCTGATTTTCTTTCTTCGGCAGCAATTGCGCGAACCACGCGATCAACTGCTCCTTGTCCTTGAGAAAGAAAAAGATCAACAGCGGCACCAGCACCACGTACACCAGCAGCGTAATGAACCCGGCCACCGAAGCCAGCGACACGCTCAACATCCGCTGCGCAAGCGAGGTGATTTCGCTTTTCAAACTGCCGATCACTTGCCGCACGTGGTCGGGCTCAATATACCCGGGATACTTGTCGGGCAACTGCATCAACACACTCTGCCCGCGCGCGACGATGCGCGGCAGGTCCTGCAGGAACAACGAGATCTGCTGCGACAGCAGCGGCGAGATGCCAAAGATCAAAACGATCACGGTGACCACGAAAGCGGCGTAAATAAGCAGCAGCGACCAGCCGCGCGGCAGGCCCCGCCGCTTCAACAGCAGCATGCCTCCGTCAAGCACGTAAGCGATTACCAAGCCGGCGATCACCGGCGCCAGAATGTCCCCGACCACGGTGACGATTGCCACCCCGAAGATCAAAAACAGCACCAACAAAACGACTTGCGGGTCGGAGAAATACCGAGTCCACCAACTCTGAATTACGCTCACTTGCTTGTTCCCCGTCGGAAAGTCAAAAGCGGATATTGCACCAGCGCCGAATAAAATCCAAGACCGCAGCGTGCGCGCGCGTAAAACTGCGGAGTTGTGCTGTTAGAATACGCCGTCGCGGAGCACGGGTCGCGGCACTTCGACCCGCTGCGGCAAACCGGCGCCGAAGAATGGCTCCGGCAAAACCAAGAACAACACGATGCGCGTTTCCCAGTTTCCGATTGTCACGGCCCGGGAAGTCCCGGCCGACGCGGAAACCGCAAGCCACCGCCTGATGCTGCGCGCGGGGCTGATCCGCAAGGTCGCCGCCGGGCTTTACGTGTGGATGCCGGCGGGCCTGCGCACGCTCAGGAAAGTCGAAGCCGTGGTACGCGCGGAAATGGAGGCCGCGGGCGCGATCGAACTGCTGATGCCGGCGGTGCAGCCGGCCGAACTGTGGCGGGAGTCCGGGCGCTGGGACGACTACGGCCCCGAATTGCTGCGCCTCAAAGACCGCCACCGGCGTGATTTCGTATTCGGCCCGACGCACGAAGAGGTCATCACCCACGTCGCGCGCAACGAGCTGACGAGTTACCGGCAACTGCCGGTCAACTATTACCAGATCCAAACCAAATTCAGGGACGAGATCAGGCCGCGTTTCGGCGTCATGCGCGCGCGCGAATTCCTGATGAAGGACGCTTATTCATTTCACCTCGACGACGCCTCGCTGGATCAAACTTATCAGGCGATGTTCGACGCCTACGCCCGCGTCTTCAGCCAACTCGGCCTCGATTACCGCGCGGTGCTCGCCGACACCGGCGCGATTGGCGGCAACGCCTCGCATGAATTCCACGTGCTCGCCGACACCGGCGAAGACGCGATCGCTTTCTCGAGCGACGGCGGCTACGCGGCCAACGTCGAACTCGCGCCGGCACCGGCGGCGGGACGACGCCCGGCGCCGGTGCAGACCATGGCGGCGGTCGACACGCCGGGCGTCACCACGATCAAGGGCCTCGCCGACGCGCTTAAAGTGCCGGCTTCGCGGTGCCTCAAGGCGCTGTTCGTCAAGGGCGCGGACAACGGCGTCGTCGCGCTGTTCGTGCGCGGCGATCACACCCTGAACGCAGTGAAAGCGGCGAAGCATCCGCTGATCGCGGCACCGTTCGAGTTCGCCGGCGCAGCGCAGGTCACCGCGGTCACCGGTTGTCCCCCCGGCTCGCTCGGCCCGGTCGGTCTCGAAGCCCCGGTCATCGCCGATCACGCCGCGGCGGCGATGGGCGATTTCATCTGCGGCGCCAACCGCGAGGGCGTACATTACACCGGCGCCAACTGGGGACGCGACGCCCCCGAACCGGTCACCGCCGACCTCAGGAACATCGAAGACGGCGAACCGAGTCCCGACGGCCGCGGCGTCATCCGGATCAGGCGCGGCATCGAAGTCGGGCACATCTTCAAACTCGGCAGAAAATACAGCGCATTGATGAAAGCGAGCGTGCTCGACGAAAACGGCAAAGCGCAGACCGTCACGATGGGGTGCTACGGGATCGGCGTATCGCGCATCGTCGCAGCGGCAATCGAGCAAAACCACGACGATGACGGCATCGTCTGGCCGGTGCCGATGGCGCCTTTCACGGTCGTGATCACGCCGGTCAACGGCCGGCGCTCGGACGCCGTCCGGCAAGCGGCCGCGCGCCTCCACGACGAACTCGAAGCGGCCGGCGTCGAAGTGCTGCTCGACGACCGCGACCTGCGTCCCGGCGTGATGTTCGCCGACGCCGACCTGCTCGGCATTCCCCGCCGCCTTGTCGTCAGCGCGCGCGGTCTCGCGAGCAATCAGGTCGAGTGCAAGCAAAGACGCGCCGAGGAAGCGGAATTAATGCCGCTCGACGCCGTCGTCGCGCGCATGACGGACGGTTCCGTTTGAGCGATGGGCCGCAGCGGCGCCACCCGGAAAAGCCTCCTCCCGCACGCGTTGGCGCCGGGGCTGCTGCTGCTCGCGGCCTGTACGCAAACGCTGACCACCGACGGAGAACTGTCCACCCGGAGCGCGGAACTGAAGGACGCGGCAAAATGCCGCCACCTCGGCAACGCACAAGTGGCGGTTAAATTGGAACTGATCCTCGGCGACAAAAACGCCGGCGCCGCCGCAAACCTGCTGGTCAAAGCACGCAACCTTGCGAGCGAGATCGGTGCCGATACGGTCGTGCCCGCGGGCGAGATCACCGACGGCGTGCAGAACTTCCGGCTGTATCTTTGCGCCCCCCCATCATGACGGCGCGGCGGCCACCCCTCCCCCGTCCGCGCGACGCTTGCGTGCGCCCCCGTCGCTCCGTGCCGGGTCTTGCGCCGCGCCGGGCGCCCAATTTTGTGCTGGGCTGTGCGGCGGCACTGTTCGCCGCAGGCTGCGCGGCGCCGCCACCACCCGACGTCAGCGACGCCTGCGTTATCCTGGAAGACAGAAAATCCTGGTATCACGCGGCGGCCCAGGCGCAGCGGCAATGGAACATGCCCGCGGCGTTGTCGCTGGCGTTCATTCACCAAGAGTCTTCGTTCAAGGCCGGCGCGAAACCCGGGCGCACCAAACTGTTCGGCTTCATTCCGTGGAAAAGAAAGAGCACCGCGTACGGCTACGCGCAGGCGATCGACAGCACCTGGAAACAATACAAGCGGGAAACCGGTAAACTGTTTGTCCGGCGCAACAGTTTCGGCGATGCGGTGGATTTCATGGGTTGGTACAACCATAAAAGCGTCACCACGCTCGGGATCTCGCCCAACGACGCCTACAATCTCTACCTCGCCTACCACGAAGGCTGGAGCGGCTACCGCAAAAAAAACTATTTGAAAAAGCCGTGGCTGACCGCCGTCGCAAAAAAAATCCGCCGCCGCATGCGCACTTATGAAAAACAACTCGCTGCGTGCGGCGCTCGCCTCAAAAGCCCGTGGTACCGACTGTGGGGGCTTGGCGACCGCAGCGCACGACCCGCGTAACTGTAGGGGCTTACTGCAATGCAAGAGATCATTCTGCTCACGACCATTCCTGAGAAGCAATTCGGCTTTTCTGAAGAAGTCCGGCGGGGAAGAGCCGCCGAATTCGAGCAGTGCCTGGCGAACAACTGCAAGACGGATATCAACCGGGTGATCGTGTTTTTTGAGGGGCGCGAGGAGGCGGTTTCCAAGTATCCGAGCCTGGCGCATGAAAAAGTGCAAGTGATCCTGATCCGGGAACGGCCTAAGTTAAGCCTGTTTTTTGATTACGCCAATGAGCATCTGGCGGGCAATTTCGTAATCGTCAGCAACGCCGACATCTATTTTGATCCGAACACGCCGGTCAACCGGATCAGGGAGATCCAGCCCGGTTGTTTATGGGCTCTTTCCAGGTATAAGCAGCCGAGTGAAGCAGCGGGAGCAGATGCAGAGGTCCCGCAGGGAGGGTGGAGCGGAAGTTATGACAGTTATATTTTTCATGCGCCGCTTAAAAAATTCAAAGCCGGTTTTTTAATCGGGGTCACAGGAAGCGACAGTTATCTGGTGCAAAAGGCGGTAGAGGCTTCGGTGCGGGTCTCCAACCCTTGTTTGTCACTGATAACCCGACACGTGGATCATTTTTGGTTGCCGCACCATAGACCGGGTAAAAAGCCATTCAATCAAGCCAATGCGTACTGGAACATGCCCGATTATAGGGGATATCCTGGTTTCCCTTATTGGCCCGTTCCTTCGCGCATCGAAGACGAAGATTACATAACTAAGCACAGACTCATGTATATTGCAGCCGCTGTAGTGTCCCGAGTGTTCGGCAAAAAACGTGCGCCTTTCATCGTGAATCTGATGCGGGCTGCGTGGACGTACCGCAGGCGGAGAATACAACCGTTCTTTCACAGGCGTTGATTTGGCTGATGCGGCCGTCCGGGAAGTCGCCGCCTTAACCGCGGGGCTTGATGCCTTCTTTCTTGATCGCTTGCAGCAACTCGACCGGCGAGCGGTAGCCGTTGATCAACTTGCCGTTCTCGAGCAGCAGCGCGGGGGTTGCGTGCACCCCGAGCAATTCAGCGAGGCCGAGGTTTTTGTCGATCGGGTGGTCGCAGTCGCCGACCGCGGCGACCGGCGCGTCGAGTTTGGCGCGGTCGAGCGCCGCGCGGCGGTCGCGCGAACACCACACACCGATTGCCTGCTTGCGCGCCCGCTCGCCGAGCAGTGGCAGCAGCAGGTACCTGACGCGGATACCGCGTTCGTTGTACTGCTCAATCTGGCTGTGAAACTTCCGGCAATAAGGACACTCGGGGTCGGAAAAGACGTTGACCGTGTACTGGTAATCCCGCGGCGCGTAAACGATGGTCTCGTCGTCTCCGATGTTCTCGACCGCGTTGCGGCGCATGCCGCTGCGGGTGCGCTCGGTCAGGTTGACGCCCGCTTTGAGGTCGTAGAGGGTGCCGGCGAGCATGAACCGCCCGTCCCCGCTCAGGTAATACACGCTGCCGTCGGAGATCACTTCATACACGCCGGGCAGCGCCGCGGGCCGGACCGCGCTCACCGCGACGTTCGGGAACGCCCGCTCGAGATGCGCCTGCGCTTCGGCCCGCGACATCTCGGCGCCCGCCGCCCCCGCGGCCAGCGCGCCGGCGATCACGCCCGCCGCCGTCACGCTCAACTTAGTCATCGCCTTTCTCCTCAATGCACGAACTCGGTCAACACCATTGTAATCGAGCCGTCGTCTATTTGGTCCGAGTCCACCATTTCGGTGTGTTCGAGCCGCACCAGGCCGACGTTCGGCGCATACCATTCGTCGGTGGTGAAAGTGATCACGTCCTTGGCGGAGCTCAGCACGCGCGGCACGTCGAACTTCGCGGTGCCACGCACGTGCAGACAGCCCGCGAACCGCCCCGCCGGCACTTCGACTTCGGCGTCGGCCGCCTCGATGCGCCAGGTCATCCGGTAATCAATCTCACGCTTGAGGATCTTGCTGGTCGCAAACGTGCGCTTGACCAGATGCGGCTTGACGAAGTACGACCATTCGGCGCCAACCTCGGGAGGCAGCCTGAATACCGGGCGCTCCTGTACGTTCGCCCGCGGATAAGGCTCGATGATCGAGCGTTTCGACACGCGCACGATGCCGTCGTGACGCTGCTCCAGGTAATAAAAATTGCCGTTGCCGGTCTTGCGCACGTGATACGCCTTGCCGTCGAACTCGCGGACGCCGAGATTGGTGATCTGCAGCCGCCTCTCGCTGCGCGCCTGCGGCGTCACCGTGGCAACGAGGTAATGCCAGGACAGGCTCGGCTGCAAAGGAAAGTAGCCCTGCGGCGCTTCGCCGCGGCACGCCGCGAGCAGCAGGCACGCCGCGAGCGCGGCCACCGGGCACCTCCCGGCCGAGTTCATTTTTCCGGCAGTTCGGGGTCGTGCAGGTCGTAGATGACGATGCGCTCGCTGCGCTCGTCGAGCCAGGTCTGCTCCCCCGGCTGCAGCCGCGTCCTGGTTTCCTCGACCCTGCCGATCTGCGCGACGCCCCGGCGCAGGCGTTTGCCGGCGTCGCCGACTTCCTTGTGCAGACGCGGCGAGTAAGGCAGGCGGTAGGCGCGCGGCGTGTCGCTCGCGTGGTCTTCTCCCAGCGACAGCGTCCACAGATAGACCTGCCCCGCGCTACCGGTGCGCTTGTCGGGTTCCTCGACGTAGCCCGACAGCATCACGAACTTCTCCGGCAAAGCGGCCTTCACGGGCCAGCCCTTGAGGCCCTCGAACGACGCGTAAGTAACGTAGTACAGCGCGCCGGTGACGACCACCGCGCTCAATTTGACCCACGCCGGCCAGCGCGAATACACGTTCAGGCTTAACAGCAGCACCGCGAGCGCGACGTAGGCGACGGTGATGCCGAGAGCCGCGCCGCTCATCCCGCCTCCACTCTGACCAGGGACTTGTGCAAAGTGTTGATGTTCTCGACGCTGCCGTCGAGGTTCATCTGAAAGCGCAGCGCCGTGCGTTCGTCGCCGGGGGCGGCGAGCGCGACTTTGCCGTAGTACAGGATCTCAAGCGACGGGTTGACCTTGACCAGGCTGACCTCGGCGACCACCGGCATCCGGGTATTCGACTTGTAGTAGTGCAAGTTCACGACGTATTCCCCGGGGACGATCTGGCGTATCGTCACGACTTCCTGGTTGATCGGATTGACGATCTCCCGGCCGTCCACCTCTATCGTATCATTCGCCAGCCCGCGGTCATCGCGGTCGAGATGCATGAAACCTTCTTCGGTGTTCCTGAACCACACGATCCGTCCGTCGGGGTCCTCGATCCAGGTGTCCACGTCGTCGGGCACGTTGTCGGGCCACTTCACCGTAACGACGTATTCGGCCTTGAGATCAACCGTGCCGGTCTTCGCCGGCGGGTTTAGAAACACGATCGTGATCAGGAACAGAAAGGTGAAGATCAGCAGCGCGTTGAACAGCAGGTCGGTGAACGGGTCAACTTCGTTCGCGCGGGTTGTGCGTCTGAAAGCCATGCCGCGCGCGCCTCGAACCCGTGCCTGAATCCGGGGGAGATTACAGCCGCAGGTTCTCGGTGAAGTGCACCGTATTCGACAGCAGGCAGTCGGCGCCGCGGTCGAGCATCAGGTACTGAAAGCCCAGCAGCATGGTGCCGAGCAGTCCGACCAGCGTGGTGTTGAGCGCCACGCGCATACCGCGCGTCATATCACTGAACAGTGTGTGCACTTCGGCAGGGTCAAAGGACAAGGAACCCGACACCGAGGTCAGCATCAGGATGAAGCCGATCACCGTGCCGAGCAGACCGAGTTTGATCAGCAGACCGGTGAAAAACCATCCGGTTTCGTGCGTGCCGGTCGCCTTCTCGGCCAGCACGTCGTCGAGGCGCGACAACTTTTGGCGGTCGGGTTCCCCGGACGCAGGCCGGCGGAAAACGCTGTCGAGATAATCGCCGACCAGCGAAGGCCCGAGCGGGCGCCCGTCGAGATACAGCCGCTCGCCGTCGCCGCGCAACGTATCGGCGCCGGCGACGATCCTACCGAGTTCGTTCAGTTGCGAGGACAAAAACAAACTGCGCGCGCCGCAGTGCGCGGTGCCGCCGAAGAAAATCGCGGCAATCACCAGCGACAACCCGGTCGGGTCGGTCTGAATGATTTCCTGCACCAGCCGGTACTGCCACGCGAGCCACAGCGCAAACGCCAGCACCGACGCAAAGATCAGCCACTGCATCAGCAACGCATGAGGCGGACACGTCTCGCGCTTGCCGGCCGAACTTCCGAAATAAATCATGTCAATCTAGCCGCTTTACCGCAAAGCCCGGCTATAATATCATTTACGCTCACCGCTTCCGCCGCAAAACCCGGCACGGCGACCACGCCGCCAACGCGTCGGCGCAACGGCGGCAACGGCGGCGGCACCCGCGGCGAGACCGGCAAATGAAGCAATTCAAACCACCCTACGAAGTTGACTTTTCACGGCGCGACCCGGCCGCCGGCGTGGACGAACTGCTCCACCGGCGCTGGTCGCCGCGCTCGTTCAAGAAAGTCGCGCTGCCCGAGCACACCCTGCGCGTGATCTTCGACGCCGCGCGCTGGGCACCGTCGTGCTACAACGACCAACCGTGGCACTTCATCACCAACGTCGGCGCCGCCGATTTTGACTCGTTCCTCGAGTTGCTGGTCGCGGGCAATCAGCAATGGGCGAAGAACGCGTCGCTGCTCGGGTTCATCGTCGCGCGCAAGCACTTCAGGCATAACGGCAAGCCGAACAATTCGGCGGCGTTTGACTGCGGCGCCGCGTGGCTGTCGCTGACGCTGCAAGCGCGCCGCTTCGGCCTCTACACGCACGGCATGGGCGGGATCAAGCGCGACGAAGTGTATCCCGCGCTCGGCCTCGACGCCGAAAAACACCAAGTGATCTGCGGCTTCGCGCTCGGCGTGCTCGACGCACCGCACGACCCGGACGCGGACGAAAGGCCTTCGGCGCGCACACCGCTCGCGGCAATCTGGCATCGCGGCACGTCCCCGCGGCTGTAACCCCGCACCGCCCTCCCAGCCCCGGCCCGCAACCGCGCAATTCCCCGCCGCAAAGAGTATGCGCCGCGCCGACCGCCCGCCCTTGCCGTTCGCGGCCGCGCTCGCGGCGCTGCTGGCGGCGCTGTTCACGGTCACCGCGCACGCCGCCGGGAAAACCGAGCAATCGGTCAGGATGATCTACGTTAAGCACACGGCCGAGGTGCTGCCGAAGCTGTCCAATCTGGAACTGCCCGCCGCAGACGACGGCGTGCTCGGCGGCCGCCAGGGCATAGAAGACAACAACACCACCGGCCAATTTCTCGGCCACCGTTACGCGCTGGAAAACGCGATCCTCGGCGTCGAAGGCGACGTGCGGGAGACGGTTCGCCGGGCGTTCGCCCGCGGCATCCGCCATTTCATCCTCGACGTCGGCGCCGACGAACTGCTCGCGGCGGCGGATTCGGAGCAAGGCGCACACGCGTGGTTCTACAACGTCGGCGCGGGCGACGACCGCCTGCGCCTCGCGGACTGCCGGCGCAACGTGCTGCACCTCGCACCCAGCCACTCGATGCGCGCCGATGCACTCGCGCAATACCTGGTCGCCAAGAAATGGAGAAACTGGTTTTTGGTCGTCGGCCGCAGGGCTTCCGACGTCGGCTTCGCGGCGGCGGTGCGCCGCGCGGCGAAGAAGTTCGGCGGCAAGATCGTCGCCGAGAAGCCGTGGGAATACGGCCCCGATATGCGCCGCACCGCGGCCTCGACCGTGCCGCTGTTCACCCAGGACGCCGACTACGACGTGCTGTTCGTCGCCGACGTCGTCGGCGAGTTCGGCGAGTACCTGATGCACCGCACCTGGACGCCGCGCCCGGTGGCCGGAACCCAGGGGCTGATCCCGGTGACGTGGCACAAAAGCCACGAGCAATGGGGCGCGGCGCAGATCCAAAGCCGCTTTGTGAAAAACTTCGGGCGCAAAATGTCGGAGAAAGACTACGCCGTGTGGTCGGCGGTGCGCACGGTCGGCGAGGCCGTGACGCGCACGAATTCAGCCGCCGACGGCGACATCGCCGACTACGTCCGCAGCCCGCGGTTTGAACTCGCGGGTTACAAAGGGCGGAAAATGTCGTTCCGCCCGTGGAACCTGCAACTGCGCCAGCCGATCCTGCTGGCGTCGCCGACGTCTTTAGTGTCGGTGTCGCCGCAAAGGCAATTTCTGCACGAACGCTCGGTGCTGGATACAATGGGCTACGATCAGCAGGAAAGCGGCTGCAAACTCGAGCGGCCGAATTGAACGCCACCCCCGACACGCAGCCCCACGCAGACCAATGCACGTAAAACCTCCAAGCCGCACTCTGATCGCCGCGGCGGCGCTGGCCGGCGCCTTGAACGCGCACGCCGCGCCCCACACGATCTACGTGTCGAACGAGAAGGACAACACGCTCAGCGTGATCGACGGCGAAGCGCTTGAAGTCACCGCTTTGATCAAAGTCGGTCAGCGCCCGCGCGGGCTCGCGCTGAGCAAAGACCGCAAGCGCCTCTTCATCTGCGCGAGCGACGACGACCAGATCCAGGTTCTCGATCTCGACACGCTCAAACTCGCCGACGTGCTGCCTTCGGGCCCCGACCCCGAACTGATCACGCTGTCCCCCGACGGCAAACTGCTCTACGTCGCCAACGAGGACGACAACATCGTCACCGTCGTGGACGTCGAAAAGCGCAGGATCAAGGGCGAGATCCCGGTCGGCGTCGAGCCCGAAGGCATGGGCATCAGCCCCGACGGCAAGACGCTGGTCAACACCTCGGAAACCACCAATATGGCGCACTTCATTGACACCGCGACCAACAAGATCACCGACAACGTGCTGGTCGGCAGCCGCCCGCGCTTCGCCGAGTTCACCCACGACGGCAAGCACGTGTGGGTCACCGCCGAAGTCGGCGGCACGGTGCACGTGATCGACAGCGCCGCGCGCAAGATCATCAGGGAGATCACGTTCAAGATCCCCGGCATCAAGGCCGAAGCAATCCAACCGGTCGGCGTGCGCCTCACCCGCGATGACGCGCGTGCGTTCATCGCGCTCGGGCCGGCGAGCCGCGTCGCCGCGGTCAACGCCAAGACCTACGCGGTCGAAAAATACCTGCTGGTCGGCCAGCGCGTGTGGCAACTCGCTTTCAGCGAAGACGGCGCCCGCCTGTATTCAACCAACGGCGTGAGCAACGACGTCTCCGTAATCGACACCGCAAAGTTGCGCGTGATCAAGTCGATCCCCGTGGGACGCTACCCTTGGGGCGTCGCGGTCAGAAATCGTTGACCGCCCCGCCTGCATGACCCGGAAAACCCCGCCCGCTCTCGAAGCGAGAGCGCTGAGCCACGCGTACGGAAAGTTCGAGGCGCTCAAACAGGTTGAATTCTCAATCGCGCCGGGCGAGTTCACGGTCCTGCTCGGGCACAACGGCGCCGGCAAAACCACCTTGTTCTCGCTGATCACCGGCCTGTATCACAGCGGCGCGGGCAGCGTCCTGATCAACGGCTGCGACATGAAAAAGCAGCCGCGTCAGGCGTTGCGGCATCTCGGCGTCGTATTCCAGCAGCGCTCGCTCGACCTCGACCTGAGCGCGTGGCAGAACCTCAAATACTCCGCCGGGCTCTACGGCCTGTCGCCGGCGCAGGCGCAGCAGCGTGCACGCGAGGAAATGGAGCGCCTCGACATGCTCGACCACATGCACCACAAGATCCGCAAACTCAGCGGCGGCCAGGCGCGGCGCGTTGAGATCGTGCGCGCGCTGATGCAGCGGCCCGACCTGCTGATCCTCGACGAGCCGACTTTCGGCCTCGATATCCGCAGCCGCGACGTAATCACCCAACACGTGCGCGCGCTGTGCCGCGACGGCCTGTCGGCGCTGTGGACGACGCACCTGCTCGAAGAGGTCGAACCCGGCGATAAACTGCTGATCCTCAAAACGGGCGAATTGGCCGCGCAGGGCCGCGCCCGCGAGATCACGGGCCGCGACGACCCGGCGCACATCAGGACGCAACTCGCGACGCTGCTGTAGGCGCCGCCGCAACCCCATGAAAACCGACGCTTCAAGGCAAACCCGGCACGGGTTCGGCGCCGGCGCTCTGTACCATTGCCTGGCGGCGATTGCGGGCCGCGACGACCCGGCGTACATCAGGGCGCGGCGCACGGCTGCCACAGGCGGCGGCGCCGCAACTCCATGAAAACCGACGCTTCAAGGCAAACCCGGCACGGGTTCGGCGCCGGCGCTCTGTACCATTGCCTGGCGGCGATTGCGGGCCGCGAGATGCTGCGCTTTATTCAGCAGCGCGAGCGCTTCGTCGCGGCGCTGGTCAGGCCGTTGGTGTGGCTGTTTATCTTCGCCGCGGGCTTCCGCTCGGTGCTCGGGGTCTCGATCATCCCGCCTTACGAAACTTACGTGCTGTACGAGGAATACATCACGCCGGGGCTGATCGGCATGATCCAGTTGTTCAGCGGCATGCAGACTTCGCTGTCAATGGTGTATGACCGCGAGATGGGCAGCATGAGAGTGTTGCTGACGAGTCCGGCGCCGCGCTGGTACCTGCTGCTCAGCAAACTGCTGTCGGGCGCGTTGATCTCGATCCTGCAGGTCTATGTATTCCTGCTGATCGCGTGGTTCTGGGAAGTGCGCCCGCCGCCGAGCGGCTATCTCGCGCTGCTGCCGACGCTGCTCGTGACCGGGCTGATGCTCGGGTCGCTCGGCCTGTTCCTGTCGTCGGTGATCAAGCAACTCGAAAACTTCGCGGGCATTATGAACTTCGTGATCTTCCCGATGTTCTTTACTTCGTCGGCGCTGTATCCGCTGTGGCGCATCAAGGAGACGAGCGTGCTCCTGTACAACGTCTGCCTGTACAACCCTTTCACGCACGCGGTCGAGATGATCCGCTTCTCGCTGTATTCGGAATTCAACCCCGGCGCGATGACCGTGGTGGTCGCGACCACCGCGTTCTTCATCGCGCTCGCGGTGTACGGCTACGCGCCGTCGCAGCGGCTGCTCGGCGCGCGCAAAGGCAAGGCTGCGTAAGGCGGCACCGGCCCGCCCGGATCTATCCCGGGCCGGTCCCGGGGTTATCCGGGGCCGCGGCGCCACCGGCTCTACTGTACGGACTTGAGATAAACCAGCAAGTTCGAGATCTCGGCGTCATTTTTGAGTCCGAGAAACAACATCCGCGTGTTCGGGATGAACGACCTCGGGTTTTTGACGAATTCGGTGATGGTTTTCTCGTCCCACACGATGCCCGATGCTTTTATCTGATCCGAGTAATTCGGAAAACTCGCGAGCGTCCCGGCTTTGCGCCCGAACACGCCGTGCAAACTCGGCCCGATCCTGGAGACGTCTTTTTCAACGGCGTGACACACTTGGCATTTGATAAAAGTTTTCTTGCCGGCTTCGACGTCGGCCGCGGCCGCCTCCGATAAAAGTGCGCCGCACACGACCAATGCCGCCGGCACGACGCATTGCAACGGAATAAAACGCATTTAAGACTCCGGTTCTGCTGGGGTTTTGGATTGGCCCGCCGTTCGCGGGCGGGTGTTGGCGATCAGGCGGCGGGCGGGCGTTATTCCTCGGACTCCACCCGGGTCAAGACCGCGCAACCGGCGGTCGCCTCCTCCCGGGACTCGATATAGCACGAACTGATCTTGTTGCGGCGGCGATGGATGCGGCCGAAGTTGTAGCCCTTGCTGTCGCTCGCAACCCAGGAGAAGCGGCGGTTGCCGGGGTGGATCACGCCGAAAAAGTCCTTGCGTCCTTCGCTGTATTCAAAATGACCGCGAAAGCGGCGGTCGCGCTGCTCGGTGATGTGCACCGTCTTTTTCCATTCCTGAAACCCCTTGAGATCGGACACCGTCTTATTGACGCCGTGCCACTCGCCAACCAGATTCGGAACTTCCCTCTCGCCGCCGCCACACGCGGAGAGCAGCCATGGGAACAGCCACACAGCCGCCACCAACCCGAACGACTTTCTGTTTTCCTTAAACACTTTGAATACCCCGAACACTGCCGCCTCCCGCCGGCTGTTTGCGCCAGCTGAAATCATCCGCCAATCCAATAATATGCCACAACCCCGGCACGGCGCCTAAAACCAAGCCGCCTGCCGGCGCCTCGAAACCCCTATCATGCAAGCGTGTTCCATCTCTGTCCACCCGTTCGCCGGGGAAATAAGCCGCTAAAAAGCGTGTTTTTCGTTTCCGGCTCGTCCGGCGTCTTGCTATAATTCCGCCCAAGATAACAGGCGCTGAACAAGCGCCGCCGTCCATCGGCCGGAGGAATACCGCCATGACCGTTGCCCTTGCACGCCGCAAGTTTCTGATTTCAACCGCCGCCGCGGGCGCCGTGCTCGCCTGCGGGCGCCTGTCCGCCGCGGACGCGCAGGCCGAGGAGCAAGCCTGGGACGCGATCCGCGAACATTTGTTCCGGCACCAAAAGATCCTCCCCGGCGACGGCGTCGTCAAGATCATCGCGCCAATCCGCCCGCCGAACGGCGGCGACGTCACGGTGCGGGTCGAGGCGTTGTTTCCGCAAAGCCCCGAACGTTTCGTGAAGAAGCACTACCTCGTGGTTGACGAAAACCCCTCGCCGATCGCGAGCGTGTTCACGCTGTCGCCGCACAGCGGCACGGCGGACGTCACCACCCGCATCCGCGTGAACGCTTTCAGCAACGTGCGCGCGATCTCGGAGACCAACGACGGCGGCCTGTACATGGATGCGACTCTGGTGAAAGCCTCGGGCGGCTGCTCGGCGGCGCCGTTGAAAATAGACCCGCTGGCGAAACTGGCGATGGGCAAGGCGACGCTGGTGGACGAGGGGGAAACCGCGGGCGGCGCGCATAAATTCCATATCTCGGTGCTCCATCCGAGTTACTCGGGCATGCAGAAAGACCAACTCACCCACCTGTTCATCCCGCCTCACTACGTCGAGAGCGTCGCGATCAAAAACCGCGAGGGCGAGACGGTGTTCGCGGTCAGCGGCGACATTTCTTTCAGTGAAAACCCGAGTTTCGGCTTTCACTACGCGCCGCGGCAAAACGACGTGCTGTCGGTGACGGTGACCGACTCGCGCAAAAAGATCTTTGAATCACAATGGCCGGTCGCGTCCGCCTGAGCGCCGGAGCGAGGCGCGGCGCGGCGCGGTGTCCGCCGGCGGCGTAAAAAATCCACCGCCGCAAGCAACCACCGCAAGCCATCTTCAACGGTCGAGCCGTTGCAATCCGGCCCCCTGCTCCAGGAGATCATCACCGCCCTGATCTTGTATATTCAGGCGGAACTCGGCATCATCGGCGTAATCCCGAATCCCGCGGTCACGTTCCTGCCCCAGGTGCAACTCGAAGCGCGGGCTTGCGGGGGCGCCTCCTGCGGCAACGTCCACGGCTGGTTTTCGTATAACGACGGCGCGATCTACATGGCGCTCGACAACGACGTTTACACCAACCTGTACGACCGCAGCATCCTGCTGCACGAACTCGTGCATTACCTTCAGGACCATCAGGAAAAACCGCGCCTGAACAACGCTTGCGAGACCTGGAAAGCGCGTGAAGTGGAGGCGTACGGGGTTCAGTACAAATGGCTGCGCCACAATCGAGTGCCGCTAAGGACGCGCTCCTACAACACGCTGCTGGCCGAGTTCGACGGCCTCGGCTGCACCGAAGCCGAAAGGTAGCCGTCAGCGAGATCCGCCGTGCTCTTCGAGATAGGCTGCGATGTCGCGGCCGACCGCGAAGAGTTTCTGCTCCATCAGCACCGGCTGCTCGCATAAGTGGTCCACCAGCGCCTCGCGCTCCTCGAACACCCGCACGTCCCAAGTCTGGCGTGCCTGAAGATCTTCGAGCGCCTCAAAGTCGGGGGGGTCGTCGGCCCTGAGCGTTTCGATCTTCTTCGCCTGCTCCTCTATGCGCCTGATCATCAACTGCTGACGCGCACTGAACCGCGCGATGCCGGCGATCACGCTGTCGCGTTTGCGGTTGGTCAATTCGTGAAGCGCGGCGACCAGCAGGCCCGCGGTGCGCTGCAGGGCCTGTGCCGCTTCGTCCTGCGCTGCAAGAAACGCGCGGGTTTGCGTGCGCGCCTGTGCCAGCGTCACCACGCGCCCGGTGACGCGGTCGGCCAATTCCCACGCTTGCGGAGCGGCGCCGCGGTCAACATTTCCGGGCAACTCGTGCGGCCAGAACGTGCCGCTTGAAATCTCAGGCTGATACCGCTGAACGCAAGGCCAGCCCTCGGGCGCCGCGGCGGACGGCGGCTGCGCCCACGCCGCACCGGCCGTCAGCACCGCGGCAACCACGCCGAAAAATTGAACGCCGCCCGGAACGCGGCGGGCCGGATTCGAATCTGAAGTGCGACGTCGGCCCGTCATCTTTCGGTGCCCTCCCGTGTCGTCTTTCGTATTTCTCCCCACCAGCGGGGCTGCGCCCGGCCGGCTGCCGTCAGGAGTGGAGTGATTTTCAGCGGCCTGCCGCCTTTTGCCGCACTTCGGACCGGAAGCCGGCCAGTCCCCCTTCGGCACTAAGCCTCGCAACAACATACTCCGGGGCAATAAGCGCGGATAATGATCGATATGAAAATACTTCATTGCAAGCACAACGCAATAATGCAAACAACCGGCGGAACACTTTACCAGACTGGTATAATCACCGCGTCACGGGCAAACACCCACCGCTTCCCTCAATGCCACACACACAGTCACTTGCCTTGCCGTCCCTGCTGCTCGGCTTATGGCTCGGCGTGCAGCCGTTGCACGCGCTCGAGCCGGTGCGCGTCGGCACGCTCAAATTCGGCACGGTCAACTGGGAACTCGACACCGCGATCCACCACGGACTCGACCGCAAACACGGCGTCTCAATCGAAATCATGCCGTTTGCGAACAAGCAGGCGACGCACATCGTGTTCCAGAGCAACGAAGTGGACTTGATCGTCACCGACTGGCTGTGGGTGTCGCGCCGGCGCGCCGAAGGCAAGCGCTACCGTTTCATTCCTTACTCGTCGGCACTCGGCGCGATCATGGTGCCCCCCGGTTCCGCGGCGCAGGACCTGCGCGACCTGCGCGGCTTGCGCCTCGGCGTCGCCGGCGGCGCGTACGATAAAAGTTGGCTGCTGCTGCGCGCGTGGGCGCGCAAGCAATACCGTTTCGACCCGCTCGCCGAGATCGAAGTGCAATACGCCGCCCCGCCTCTGCTCAACGGACAGATCAAACGCGGCAACCTCGACGCGGTGCTGAACTTCTGGCATTACAGCGCGCGGCTGGAGGCGCAGGGCTACCGCCGCCTGCTCGAAATAAGCACGGTCGGCAACGACCTCGCCGGACGCGGCACGGTGCCGATGGTCGGCTACGTTTTCAGCGAAGACCGGGAGCGCCGCCGCCCCGGCGTCGTCCGCCAATTCAACGCGGCGATCCACGCGGCGCGCACGCGGTTGCTGCGAGACGACGCCACATGGGAGCGTCTGCGCCCGCTGATGCGGATCGAAGACGACGCGACATTCCGCACGCTGCGGGAGCGTTACCGCGAAGGCGTGCCGCAACCCTGGAACGCCGGCGACACCGCCACCGCGGCGCGGCTGATGCAAGTGCTCGCGGACATCGGCGGCGATAAACTGACCGGCGGCCACTCCGGCCTCAGCGCGGGCACTTTCTGGAAATAACCCGCTGCAACGACGCCGTCCCGAGCCCGCCTGCACGTGCGCGCGCCGGCAGGTCCAGATTCCAATGAATATCCAGCGTCTGCCGATCGTTCCCGTCGCCTCGATCTCGGCGCTGATCCTGCTGTGGTACCTGGCCTCGCTCGCAATCGGCGCGGAGTCGCTGCCTTCGCCGTTAGCGGTGGCCGCGGTGATGGCGCGCGAAGCCGGCAGCGGCGAACTGTTCGTGCACACGGGTTTTACGCTGTGGCGGGTGGTCGCCAGTTTTACGATCTCAATGGCGGTCGGCATCACCGTCGGCCTGTTGATGGGCGGTTTCAAGAAAGTGGATACCGCGCTCGACCCCTGGCTGCTGTTCTTTTTGAACATCCCGGCGCTGGTAATCATCATTCTCGCCTACATCTGGCTGGGGCTGACCGAGATCGCCGCAATCTCCGCGGTCGCGATCAACAAGATCCCGAACGTCGTCGTCACGATCCGCGAAGGCGCGCGCGCGATGGACCGCGACCTGCAGGAGATGGCGACGGTGTTCCGCTTCAGCCGCTGGAACAGGCTGCGCCACATCGTCATCCCCGAACTCGCGCCGTACATCGCGGCGGCGACGCGTTCGGGCATTGCGTTGATCTGGAAAATCGTGCTCGTGGTCGAACTGCTCGGACGCAGCAACGGCGTCGGCTTCCAGTTGCACCTGCACTTCCAACTGTTCGATATCGCCTCGATCATCGCCTGGGGGCTGACTTTCGTGATCATCATGCAATTCGTTGAACTGCTGCTGATCCAGCCGTTCGAAGCCCACGTCAACAAGTGGCGCGAATGACCCCCGAGCCTCCCCCCGACGCGAACTCCGGCGCCAATTCCGGCGCGGCGCCGATGCGCGTCAGGATCGAGCGCAAGTGCTTCACACAGCGCGGCGGCGGCGAGACGCCGGTGCTGCAAGACGTCGCGTTTGAAATGCAGGCCGAAGAATTGGTGGTGCTGACCGGCCCCTCGGGCTGCGGCAAGACCACCCTGCTCAAACTCATCGCGGGCTTGGACCATGACTACCGCGGCGCCGTTTCGCTGCCGCAGCCGCACGGCGACCAACTCGCGTTGTCGTGCATGTTTCAGGAGCCCCGGCTGCTGCCGTGGCGGACGGTGCGCGAAAACGTCCAACTGGTATTGCCGCCCGCGCTGCCGCCCGCGCAACAGCGCGACCGGATCGAGTGGCTGCTCGACGGCATGGAACTGTCGCACGCCGCCGACAATTACCCGCCGTCCCTGTCCATGGGCATGGCCCGCCGCGCCGCACTCGCGCGCGCGTTCGCGGTCGAAACACCGCTGCTGATCATGGACGAGCCGTTCTCGTCCATAGACGAGCGCACCGCGATCCGCCTGCGCAAGTTGCTGCTGTCGCAACTGCAAGCGTCCCCGCGCACGGTGCTGTTCGTAACGCACAATTTGCGCGAGGCGCTGTTTCTTGCCGACCGCCTGCTGCTGCTGTCCCAGCGCCCGGCGACGCTGGTTGCCGACCGCTCGCTGCAACCCGCGCGCAGCGACGGCCGCGGGCGCACGGCTGCGGTGGTCGAACGACTGCGCGCCGAAACGCTGGAGCAGTTTCCGAATATTCTGGGATAACCCCGAGGCCACGGGGAGCGCGATCGGCGGGCCGCGCCTACGGCCACAAATACAGCGACAGCCACCAGCCGCCCCACAGCAGCAGCAGCGTGCCGACGGTGCCGGCGCCGGCGCGCGGCGGCAACACGGTTTTCTCGAGCAGAATGAACAGCGCGATCACCACCATCCAAAGCATGTTCATCACGCCCACGGCGAACATCACCAGCATCAACCCCCAGCAGCACAGCACGCAGTACATGCCGTGGTGCAACCCCATCACGAACGCGCCGCCGGCGCCCTCGCGCCATGAGCCGAGCAGAAAACTTATCGGCGTGCGGCAGTAACGCAGGCACGTGTCCTTCCACGGCGTCCACTGATACGCACCCGCGCTCAGCAGCGCCGCGCCGCTCAGCAAATAACTGCGGCTGTCCATCATCGGATTCAGCAGCGTGCGCACGTGCAATTGCCACTGCGCCAGCGTGATCACCGCGCTGAACACGCCCCACGCGGCGACGTAACCCGCGAGCAGGATGTAAGTCGGCACGATGACCCGCTCGCCGCTGCCGCGCTTGTGCTGCACCTGCGCGAACAGCAGCGCGAGCGGCGCCGACGACGGCAGCATCATCGCGACCATCATCAGCAGCCACATCACGAACAACATAGCGAAGTCGTAAGCGCCCCACGCCCGCACCTCCGCCCGCGGCGGCATCCACATGTCCACGAGGTGCATCTGCTCCATCGCCCACGCCATGTAGATCATGTAGCCCCACCCGACCGCGGCGAGCGCGGCGATCATCGCAAGCACCGGCAGGCGCACGCCGGGATCGAGGGCAGACCACGTGCTGCGGATTGTGGCGGCGCCGGGCATCGGGTATCGGTAGTGCAAGGCTTTAGCTGTTCGCAAGCGGCGGCATGCTTGCGATGAAGTCGCGGTCGAACGCAACCTCGTCCATAGGCTTGCCCGGCTCCGGCGCTTCGTTAATCTCAGGTGTCAATCTTTTCCGAATTCGCTTGCATCGCCGGCGATTAACAAAATTAACGCCGGGCGAACCCCAACGTTCAATCCAAGCATCGGCCGCTGCGATGACGGTTCCCAGTGTCGTTACCCGCATCCCCGTTGCTATTTTAGCACCGCCAAAACCGCCCCCCGCATCTTGCACTACCGCTTTCCCGCGAAAACCCAGGCGCACGCAAGCGTTCTTTTTGCCGCACTTCGGACTGGAGACTGCCCTTCCGCCGGAGCGGGGGGCCGATGAAACCGGCCACGGCGAACCGCGTTATATAAAGCGCTGCAAACCACGCCGCCAAAGGCTTGCTATCCACGCCCGGAAAAACTACGATGACGCCTATTATTCCATTTGACCCGACCGGAGGAGGTACGGCATGTCCGACTGGAAAATTGAAGGCAAATATTTTGAATCGTGCACTTGCGACCTTGTGTGTCCGTGCATTTTTCTGCAACCGCCGAGCAAAGGCTTTTGTGAAGCGTTCGTATGCTGGCAGATAGACAACGGCCACATGGACGGCCTTGATCTGTCGGGCACGAAAGTCGCCGCGTGGCTGCACGCGCCCGGCCTGCTCACCGACGGCGGCTGGCGGCTTGCGCTGTACATAGACCGAGACGCCAACGAGCAGCAAAAAGACGCCCTGACCAAGATCTACGGCGGCGAAGTCGGCGGACACCCGGCGGTGATCGCGAGCCTGGTCGGTGAAGTCATGGGCGTGCACTCGGCCGACATCCGGATCAAGATGGATCCCAAGC
This sequence comes from Candidatus Oxydemutatoraceae bacterium, assembly GCA_965211995.1. Classification (GTDB taxonomy): domain Bacteria; phylum Pseudomonadota; class Gammaproteobacteria; order Poriferisulfidales; family Oxydemutatoraceae; genus CAYFZO01. The sequence continues at coordinate 705,761 of OZ243040.1, read as the reverse complement.
GCAAGGAACTTAAGGTCGAGGGCGTCGGCAGCGTCAAGATGGACGCGATCGAAGGCGAGGACGGCGGCGACGTCACCGTCAACAACCACCCGCTCGCGGTCGCGCCGGGCCATCCGATCATCGTGCACAAATCGGAAAAACTCGAATACAACGACCACGGCCAAAAGTGGGAGCAATCCGGCACCGTCGGCCTTGCCGCACAGTTCACTTATCAGCCGTAACCTTCAGCGACGGCGGGGGTGAACGCCCCCGCCGCCGTCACCTCTCCTCCCCGCTTAATTCCACCGCCGTTCCACGCAGCACGCCCTCGCGCAAGCGGAGGCCGTATCAAGCGCATGGCGGAAGGCCGGTCGGCAAAGCGTTGACGAGGATCCTGCAGCCTATAGACCGCATGGCGGAAGGCCGGTCGGCAAGACGTTGACGGCGATCTTTTGCCGTATCAAGCGCGCAGATAGAATCAGTCGGCAGCGGGGGCGGATTGGTACCCGGGGCCGGACTCGAACCGGCACGGGCAACATGCCCAAGGGATTTTAAGTCCCTTGCGTCTTCCAATTCCGCCACCCGGGCAAAGTCAGGTTTTTGCGCCCGCCATTATAAGCCGCACCGCCGCAGATCGTTTTAGTCTGTACGAATTCCATAATTTATGAAGCGCGGCGCTGCCCCGAAGTGGGCGGAAAATACCGCCGGGAGTGCATTTTTTGCCATTAAAGAGCGATGACTTCGGCATCAACCCGATCGTTTTTGTTGCGGCTGAGCACGGCGCGGGCGCAATGTTTGATCTGTGCCAGGTTGACCTTGCTCATCCCATGGCTCTGTTTAGCCAGCAAAGCGAACAATGGATCGCAGTAATTGTAGGCCTCTGACTTTTTCTGGTTGTGTATACTGGAAAAAGTTTCGCCCCTTGCCCGTCGTCGGTTGTAGGCCTCTGACTTTTTCTGGTTGTGTATACTCCATCGGCGAGGTTATGCTTTCCCTTGCCAGTTGTAGGCCTCTGACTTTTTCTGGTTGTGTATACTCCATCGGCGAGGTTATGCTTTCCCTTGCCAGTTGTAGGCCTCTGACTTTTTCTGGTTGTGTATACTGGCCGGCGCCGCGGTGCGCTCCACCCAATCGTTGTAGGCCTCTGACTTTTTCTGGTTGTGTATACTCCATCTTTACCTCTTGAGACGTAGCTTTGGGTTGTAGGCCTCTGACTTTTTCTGGTTGTGTATACTTCGAGAGGTTTTCACTCTCATAGATCGTGAGTTGTAGGCCTCTGACTTTTTCTGGTTGTGTATACTGATCGCCAGCACCGCTGCAACTCCCGAAGCGTTGTAGGCCTCTGACTTTTTCTGGTTGTGTATACTCGGGTTGCGAGTCTCAACGGCAAGCGCGTCGTTGTAGGCCTCTGACTTTTTCTGGTTGTGTATACTAAGTCGCTAAACGTCGAGCATGAAAAGCGTGTTGTAGGCCTCTGACTTTTTCTGGTTGTGTATACTTGCTAAGGAATTTGTAAAGTTGGATCGTAGGTTGTAGGCCTCTGACTTTTTCTGGTTGTGTATACTTGTAATCACGGATGATTGAATCCTCACACTGTTGTAGGCCTCTGACTTTTTCTGGTTGTGTATACTGGGACTGGAATCGCTTCCTAACTTTCCCTAGTTGTAGGCCTCTGACTTTTTCTGGTTGTGTATACTACGATTGGATTGTGTCGCACGGTATCTTCTGTTGTAGGCCTCTGACTTTTTCTGGTTGTGTATACTGATTATCTCGAGAGTGCGACGGGCACGGACGTTGTAGGCCTCTGACTTTTTCTGGTTGTGTATACTCTCGATGTTCGCGGTGGCCTCGTTGTAGCGGTTGTAGGCCTCTGACTTTTTCTGGTTGTGTATACTGGCGCAATTTCTCGCAAGTTGGGAGTGGCAGTTGTAGGCCTCTGACTTTTTCTGGTTGTGTATACTTGGGCTACGTCACGATGTTAATCCTCGCGGGTTGTAGGCCTCTGACTTTTTCTGGTTGTGTATACTTGCTATGGCGGAGGGGAACGGCGGAGGCTGGTTGTAGGCCTCTGACTTTTTCTGGTTGTGTATACTTTGGCGGCCGTTCATGCCGTTGTGGTATAAGTTGTAGGCCTCTGACTTTTTCTGGTTGTGTATACTCTCCACTTCAGCGGGGTCAAGGTTTGAGAGGTTGTAGGCCTCTGACTTTTTCTGGTTGTGTATACTATTGATGCGCACGGTAACGTCGCCGGTGATGTTGTAGGCCTCTGACTTTTTCTGGTTGTGTATACTTACGGTATGGGGACATTGCGCTGCTTGAGGGTTGTAGGCCTCTGACTTTTTCTGGTTGTGTATACTGAGCGGTCTTGCGGGAACGACTGCCCGAACGTTGTAGGCCTCTGACTTTTTCTGGTTGTGTATACTGGTCATGTCTGTCGACCCGTCAATGTGCACGTTGTAGGCCTCTGACTTTTTCTGGTTGTGTATACTCTGATCGTCCGCGTGTTCAACGTACGATGCGTTGTAGGCCTCTGACTTTTTCTGGTTGTGTATACTAGATAATGTTTAGACCGTCTAGAGTTGAGCGTTGTAGGCCTCTGACTTTTTCTGGTTGTGTATACTTACGAATCCATGGGAGCGCTTAGGTTCTAAGTTGTAGGCCTCTGACTTTTTCTGGTTGTGTATACTGGCCGGCGCCGCGGTGCGCTCCACCCAAGCGTTGTAGGCCTCTGACTTTTTCTGGTTGTGTATACTAGCAGCACTCTCGATAACCCTGCGAACTATGTTGTAGGCCTCTGACTTTTTCTGGTTGTGTATACTAGAAATTCACCAGCAATTGAATCTGCTCGCGTTGTAGGCCTCTGACTTTTTCTGGTTGTGTATACTCGCTCCGAAATATCCTGTTGATTCCATTACGGAGTCAACAGGATTTCGGATTATTTTCCGCATTAAACTAACACTAGTTGTTGGGGTTTCAACATCTTTTCTGCAACAGTCGGCTTGCCCGACCAATGCCGCATATGGGCATATTGCCGGTCGGTAATGCAAATTGAGCGTACCGAACCCTTGACTGGAGTGTTTTGCTCTAGACGTAGAATGTGCTTGTTCGCACTATCCATGCCGTTGCATATCCGACTATACACTGACAATTGAAGCATATCGTAGCCGTCCTGAATCAAAAACCGCCGAAACACCTGATATCGTTTCTTGTCAGCTTTAGTGACGGTCGGTAAATCAAAAAACACCAAGACCCTCATAAGTCTTTGTCCGCCGTCCGGCATCGGCTCATTCCAAAGGTTTCAACCGAGCGGGCGCACTCCATTCAGGCAGTTGTAACAATCCGGTGTCCACGCCACCCGTAGCAGAACTTAAACTTTTTACACACAAATGCGTTGAATGCAAAAGCCGCTGCTCGCGGCCGTCAATAACACAGGACATCTGCAGTGCCTGTGTGATACGCGCACGGTCTTCCACCGACAAAGTTTTTTCGTTAGAAAAATCCAGCGATGCTAAAATCCAGCCGTCAACCAACGGGCGAAATGGTTCCAGCAAATCATCGGCTAGGTTAAACGCATTAAGCTCGTTACAGTGGTGAATTCCGAGCGCCGGGTGAAAACCGAACTGAGCCAACTCACGCGCCAATGCTGCACGGACGATGGCGTAGCCGTAATTCAATGCGGCGTTTCGTTTGTCATCGGCGTGGCGCTTAAAGTCTGTAAACAAACGTGAAAAATAAATTCGCGCCGCTTGTGCTTCGCGATTTTCAGCATCTCCCGAACTCACACGCCGTGCCAGCGCGGGCAATTCTGTCGTTTCGCATCCGGCATCGGCCAACACCTGGTCTTGGTTCTCAATTTTTCGACGGACAATCGCCTGCCACAAACGCTTTTTGAAAGGTAAACTCCAAGTCATCTGCCGCTTTATTATCGCTAGTGGCCGACTATGCGATACCAATGGCAACAATGCACCGTTCGGCATGTGGCGAGAATCACAGGTTATCAGAACAATTCCCAAACGCGAGAGTTCGCCAAGCAGCGCGGATGTAACAGTTGCTTGCGGCGTTTCCAGTGTAATGCTGGCAATATCTTCCAATGGAATCGAAAGTATTTTTTCACCTTCTTGTCGACAGAGCAATTGCCCATTCTTGCGGCTAAGTGCGGTTGGGTTTGCGACTACGAGGTTTCGCCAACTCACGACGTTTTTCCTTGCGAACGATAAATTTTCCTTTATTGATAATTTCGTCCAAGTTGATGTCACCTAAAATCGGAATGGAAAGTTTTTCTAAAGCGAGCAAGTATCTGATGCCAGGATGGAAATCTCCGCTCCTGCCCCAAGACCGATCATGCGCTTCTATGGTGATTTGTCCATTCCTAGAATTCGTTGTCCGATAATAACCTATGACACTAATCACTTTTTTGTCGTCACTCCAAAACACTCCGGCATATTTTTCCGTCGGTGGAAACCGTTGCAGCCACTTACGTTTGGCCTTAGCGCGAATCATCACCGCATCACCTGAAAACAGCGAAAATTTGAAAGAAAAACTCTTATCCACAGGCAACGGATGTTCCGAAATTAATTTGTTCGGCAATTGTCCGCGTGTATAGTGATAAGGACGCACTAGTGAGATATAAAACTTCCCGTTCTTAGAAAACACATCGGCGCGCAGGATTTTCCAGCCTCCCGGTTCTCCGCCACGCACCAATTTTTCAAAGTCTGATTTTTTTAGGTTTTTGACACTTTTAATCGTTGCTTCATGCGCTTTGCCGGAAAATTTGCACACCGGAGGGCGTGAGACAATAACTTTTCTTTTTTGTTCTAATACTTGATCTCGAAACCCCTCCCACAACTCAAATCGTTTGAAATCATCGCGACGCTCACGATATTTTGTTTTCTGAATTTCTCCGGTTTCTTCGTCAACCGTCTCCGCTGCTTCGTCATTATTTGAAGCCCAAAGTTCGTTCTGTTTCGACCAATCCATCACCTGTTTGACCATTGCCTGAGTACTAACTGCCAAAACCATTGCATCGACAGCGTGGTGCAAATCGTCTTTGCGATCTTTGTGTAATCCCCACTGCGCACGCAAAAAACCGGTAAATGCACCATTACGGGTTTGCACTTTAACCCCATCATCGCCTTCTGCGAAAAGCAGATGGCGTTCCAGCAAATTTTTCAACTCACGCGCAATCCATTTACTTTCCGCGCCGTCAACCCATTTTTCCCGGTGCTCTTGTGCTTCAACTTGAGTAAAGCTGCGACGATGCAGTTTCTCACGCCGCCCAGTTCGATAATACTTGGTACGGGCGCAAAACGATTCCCAGCGCCCACTGTCTCTGCCAAACCATTCATAGGGGATTCTGTCGCCTTTTTCTTGGTTTTCCCAAGAAAAACACAAAACCTTGTTGGTCATACTATTATCCATGCTACGTGATCTCGGCAGGATATGGTCAATTTGCACATATCCATCTTCATGCAAACGACGGATATCTATATAGCCATCGTTGTCCGAATACGGCGAAAAGCCGCTTTGCTCTTTCCATAAACGAATCTTTATTAAATCGCCACCGCTTGGAGTGGCGCTTTTGCCGTAGTGCTCGTGAAATAACTTCAAAGCGTCGTCTTTTGCCGCACTAAATTCGGCTTGCCCGGTCTTAATTTTCTGGCGATCACTCCAGTTGCGCGCTAAATCTCGCAACAACTCAATATGGATGCGATGAAATGGTCCATATTGCCGGTTTACCGCATTGATTACTTTGCGCGCCTGCGCCAGCGCACGGATAACGCGTGGATTACGAATGTTGCATGCGTCAATTGCGGCAGGTGATAACTTACCACTCCGTGCGGCTGGTATTTGCGGACTGCTGTGATTATATCCGGCACTTTTACAAGCTTCATCATAGGCTTCCCCTTTCTCCAAATACGGAGTGATTTTTCGCAGTGCTTTTAACGACAAAGGGCTGAAGCCGCGCATGCTGATTTTTAGCGTTGCTTGTTTAACTATCTCGGCGCAATCGGAAAAAGACGCAGGCAGATGTTCATCCAAATATTCGCAGACTGTTTTCTCATCTTTGTGAAGTGTGGCTGCGATGGCAATTGTGTCCAACGCCTGCACTGCATCCTCATCAGATATATTTTGTAGTCGCTCCCAAACTTCCATGCTGTTATTATCTTCTTTAAATGCGTTTTTGACTTTGTGCCAACCCGGCATACCGTGGAATTTTTTCCCCTCTTCATCTTTATCTGGGATTGACAAATTAGCGACCGCATCAACCAAATCATTATTGACATTATGACGACGTAAAAATTTCCTTCGGTCACTTTCATCGCGTCCAAATAGAGCAGCTTCTAGTAGCAACTCTTTTTGCAATTCGTTGGCAGTGACCTCATTCCAACGACTCTCGCAGAGATGTGAAACAACCGCCTTTCGGACTCTTATCACCCGTTCAAACTTAAAAAACGATTTCCTTTCGTCAAATTTCACTTTCTTTTCATCATTCTTAAAACATAACCAATCCGGTAGCGATAACCACTGTCGAATGTTTTCAAAAGTGATAACTTGTCCTTTCACTGCGGTCTGCGAACCGTGATCAGATGCCTTTTTCTGCCCAATCTCTGTAGGGGAAAACCGCGCGTTTTTTAACTCTTTTTTGAATTGTTCGATTTCTTTATTATTTGTTTCATCTCCGGAAAATTCGAAAAACACGTTGTTTGTGGTGGCGTGCTTTACGTGTGACAAAGTTACTGAATCCGGCAATGCAAGAGATTTCTTAATTTGTTTGTAGGAAATTCTTCGTGTCTCATCAGTAATTAGAGATAACACTCTTTGCTGTCCGGATTTGGAGAGCATAAGACGCAAAGATTGGATTTTCTTCTCAAATTGCTTGCTTTCGGCGCGATAAAAAACCCCTTTGAATCTATCGCCGCAACCGAGTTTGCATATTTTTCGCAAGTCCTTGTAAGAGATTTCTTTTTTATAACGCACGAGTTCAAAAATCGCAGCCTCGTCTGCATAAATTTCATTACCGCTATCTGAGCTGATGGCAGCCTGATTTCTGATGGTTTGCAAAAGTGAAAAATATTCTGAACTGAATGATTCTCTCGCTGCCCGTTTCTCGCCTTCCTCAAAAGTGCAATCACCAACCATTTTGGCAATGTCTCCTTGATCGAAAGAGCGCTGACCGCACCAAATAGATAGATACTCATCACGGAATTTGTCACTAGTAAACGGATTTTTCAACTGCCGCTGCTTCTCGAATAAAGTTATGACTTCCCTCTCTAGCAACTCGCGCGGAACGACACCGCGATACACTGGTTGTCCATCAGCCTTTTTGTTTCGTTTGCCATATCGAAACCGTGAATCTTTCATCATCATTTCGCCGATGGTTTCATAATCACCTTCCTGGAAAGCGGCTTTGTTTTCTTTGATGGCAGATAATACTGCTTTCTTTTCTTCTTTTTCTTTTTTCATTTCTTTATCATCTTTCGAGTTTATCTCTTCTACCTCTATTTCTACCATTTCTCTGCGGTTGGATTTATAGCCACGACGAATCGCCAGATGGGTTAGTACCGCGATCCATTCTTCTCTTTTTAACTTGCGGGTTAAACCGTCTAAGCGCAATTGCCAAGGATTAATTGTTTGATTTTGCGTACGGTGCAGTTCGGCAATTTTATTCTTGTCGATGTGCAAATGTCCGTCTGCAGTGCGCAAACACGACTTCTGTAACAATCCTTGGCGCACGAACAATAGTCGAATTCGCTCTAAACGATAGCCGCGGCGTCGCAATCGTCGCCGTTGTGAGCGTGCAATTCGGCGCGGCTGCGCGGGAGGCGCGCCTTTCTCCCCCTCGGCAGCGGTGAACACACGCACGCCTGCACCTAGAATTTCTCCGTTCAGGATTCGCGTGTCACTTTCCTCCATCTCTGTGACCGCCCAGCCAATCGAAGCTAGCCCGACATCTAATCCTAAAATCTTCTTCTGCATGGTATTAACTTTTAGTATAACTTGTCCCGCAATTATGATACATTATACAAGATGTATTGAACGCCTTATTTTTTAAAGCCAGAAAAAGTCAGAGGTTCTACAATAAGGCGAAATGCCGAAAAGTATGCCCCGCTGGCGTTTGTTAGCGGGGCTATCTTTTGGGATGATGGTCGCCGGCATTTAGGCTACAAGTTATTGGACGAAAGTATCTTCGGTGCAGCAAGGGAAGCCTATTGGAAACTGACAAGTCATTATCAAATCCGGTTCTCCAACATCAATCCCGGAACCCTCTTGAACTCCTTTATATTATTGCTCCCCAAAACCAAACCATGGGCGCGCGCCTGCGCTGCTATCATCATATCGTAAGGCCCAATCAGCATACCAATACGATGTAATTCTGATCGGATTTGGCCAAAATGGTTTGCCGCTATCTGGTCAAACGGCATTACCTCAATCCTGGCACCAAACGATTCGATATCCGCTAGATTTCGTTCAGGGGGTTAATGCCGCCGGGTAAGGCGTGTTTCACTTGGGGGTTTAGCGCCGGCGGCACAAGATTCGCCGGCTGAGATCGAACGCATCGCAAGCGGCGGCGCAGGTTTCCCGGAAGCGAAGCACGTTGATCCGGTGTTGTGCATGGTCATTCATCTCCCCGCTCTGCCCGATCCGGACGACGCGGTGAAACCCCCCGATGCGGTGGCCAATAGGGTGGGTCCTGCAAGGTCTTTCCTTCGGTCCGGAGAGGTGTCTTATGTTTCTGCGCTGATACATCACCGCTCGAGGGAGGCTAGTACCGGAATCGAACCGGTGTACACGGCTTTGCAGGCCGCTGCATCACCACTCTGCCAACTAGCCCCACGCTGAAAGTATAGCCTCTCCGGTCGGACTTGCGGCGGTGCGCCAATGCAGGCGGTGTATTGACAGCCGCCGCCGACTCCCTACAATTCAACACTTGTGCGCGGGAATAGCTCAGTGGTAGAGCACAACCTTGCCAAGGTTGGGGTCGCGGGTTCGAATCCCGTTTCCCGCTCCAATAAAACCCACCGGAACATCCCGGCCCTCCGCCACCCATGCCGCTGCCCGCGACGCCGCCGACCGAGGCGGCGGCACCGCTAACCCGCTCACTCCAAATCACCGCGTCAGCGGAAATGCCGGCGCGCCGCGAGCAGATACGTGAACATTGACCACACGGTCAGCACCGCCGACAAATAAAGCAGTCCCAGCCCGACTGCAAACACCGGCAGACCGAACAGCGGCTGGCGCAACAGCAAAGCGGTGATCGCCGCCATCTGCACCGTGGTTTTGAGTTTGCCGAGGAAGGTTACGGCGACCGCGCGTGCACCGCCGACCTCGGCCATCCACTCACGCAACGCCGACACCGTGATCTCGCGCGCGATGATCACCAGCGCCGGCACCGTGACCACCCAGGTCTCGGCGCGCTCGATAACCAGCGCGAGTGCCGCCGCGACGATCAGTTTATCGGCGACCGGGTCGAGAAACGCACCGAAGCGCGTCGTCTGGCGCGTGCGCCGCGCGAGATACCCGTCAACCGCATCGGTACCCGCGGCAAACACGAAAATCGCGGCGGCGAGCAGCCCGTTCCACCACACCGGCAGATAAAATCCCGCGACCAGCAGCGGGATGACCACGATCCGCATCAGCGTCAGCACCGTCGGCAGATTGACCATCACCCGTCCCCGGCGTGCAGCGTTGCGTAAATGGATTCGGCGAGGCGACCGCTGATACCCGGCACCTCGCCGAGTTCTGCGATGCTCGCGCGGCTGATGCCGTGCAGGCCGCCGAAGTGCTTAAGCAGCCGGCAGCGGCGCTTTGGCCCAAGACCCGCGAGGTCCTCGAGCGGCGAACGGCGGCGCCGCTTTGCCCGGCGGCGGCGGTGTCCGGCGAGCGCAAAGCGATGCGCTTCGTCGCGTATCTGCTGCACCAGGTGCAGCGCCGCCGAGTCGATATCGAGCGCGGCGAGCCGCGTGCCGTCGGCTAGCAGCAGTGTCTCCATGCCGGGTCTGCGCTGCGGCCCTTTCGCGACGCCGACCACCGCGACGCCGATCACGCCGAGTTCCTGCAGCACCTCGCGCGCCTGCGCGACCTGCCCCTTGCCGCCGTCTATGAACAAAGCGTCGGGCAGCCGGCCCTCGCCGGTGACCAGCCGCCGGTAGCGCCGCTCGATCGCCTGGCGCATCGCAGCGTAGTCGTCGCCCGCCGTGACGCCTTCGATGTTGAAGCGGCGGTAGTCGGACTTCACCGGCCCGTCGGCGCCGAACACCACGCACGACGCGACCGTCGCCTCGCCCCGGGTGTGGCTGATATCGAAACACTCCAAGCGCGTCGGCGGCTCGGCGAGGTCGAGCAGGTCTTGCAGCGCGATCAGGCGCTTTTGCATTCCGGCCCGCGACGCCAATGATGCGTCGAGCGCGAGCGCGGCGTTGTCGCGCGCGAAGTCGAGCCATTTGCGCCGCGTTCCGCGCACCGCCCCGGCCAGCGCGACCTTGTGCCCGCATCGGCTCGCCAGCATCGCCTGCAGCACCCGCACGTCGTCGGGCACGTGGCTGACGATCAACTCACGCGGCGCCTCGCGCGACAGGTAATACTGGCCGATGAACGCGGTCAGCAACTCGCCCTCGCCGACCTCGGCGTGCGGCAGGCTCGGGTAGTACGCGCGGTTGCCGATATTAAGCCCGCCGCGCACGTTGAATACCTGCACGCACGCACCGCCGCCTTTAATGCTGCAGGCGATGATGTCGGAGTCGCCCTTGTCGGCGCTCACGCGCTGCTGCTCGGACATCCGCCGCAGTGCCTGGATGCGGTCGCGGCAGCGCCCCGCGTGCTCGTAGTCGCGGCGCTTCGCAGCGCAGTCCATGCGTGCGACCAAAGTATCAATCACCTTGTGCCCGTTGCCCGCCAGCACCCCGGCCGCGAGCACGAGATCGTCGCGATACGCGGTTTCGTTGATCAGCCCGACGCACGGCGCGCTGCAGCGCTTGATCTGGTACTGCAGGCACGGGCGCGTGCGGTTCTTGAAAAAAGCATCGTCGCACTGGCGCAGCCGGAACAGTTTAAACAGCAGGTCCATGGTCTCGCGCACCGCGCCGACGCTCGGGTACGGGCCGAAGTAGTCCCCCGGCTGCTTGCGCGCACCGCGGTAGAAAGCGATGCGAGGGAACGCGCCGGCGCCGACGTGGATATAGGGATAACTCTTGTCGTCGCGCAGCAACACGTTGTAGCGCGGGCGGTGCTTCTTGATCAGGTTGTTTTCGAGCAGCAGCGCCTCGACCTCGGTCGCGGTCACCGTCACCTCGACCCGGCGCACCTGCTGCATCAGCAACCGGGTCTTGGCGCCCTGGCTGCGCCGGCCAAAGTACGTCGCAACGCGCTTGTTCAGGTCTTTCGCTTTGCCGACGTAAAGAATCTTGCCGCCGCCGCCGAGCATCCGGTAAACCCCGGGCTTGTGCGTGAGCGTGCGCAGAAAGTCGCGGGCGTCGAAATCCGCGCCGGCGTCGTGTCGCCCGGTCATCGCCGCTGCGCCTTTGCGTGCCCGGCGCCGTCAGAACCTGACCAGCGCCGGCCAAAGTACGTCGCGACGCGCTTGTTCAGGTCTTTCGCTTTGCCGACGTAAAGAATCTTGCCGCCGCCGAGCATCCGGTAAACCCCGGGCTTGTGCGTGAGCGTGCGCAGAAAGTCGCGGGCGTCGAAACCCGCGCCGGCATCGTGTCGCCCGGTCATCGCCGCTGCGCCTTTGCGTGCCCGGCGCCGTCAGAACCTGACCAGCGCCGACCCCCAGGTGAAGCCGCCGCCGAACGCTTCGAGCATCAGGCAGTCGCCGCGGCGGATGCGGCCGTCGCGCACCGCCTCGTCGAGCGCGAGCGGGATCGACGCCGCCGAGGTGTTGCCGTGACGGTCCACGGTCACCACCACCCGCTCCATCGGCATCTTCAGTTTTTTTGCGGTCGCCGCGATGATGCGGTAGTTCGCCTGGTGCGGCACCAGCCAGTCCACGTCGGATTTGTCAAAGCCGTTGGCGGCAAGCGTTTCATCCACGATGCTTCCGAGCGTGTTCACCGCGACCTTGAACACTTCGTTGCCTTTCATGCGGATCAGCCCGTCGGCGTCCTCGGACGCGACCGCGCCCGGCCCGCCCGGCGCGTGCAGCAACTCCTCGTAGCGGCCGTCGGCGTGCAGATGTGTCGAGTAAACGCCCGGCTCCGACGCCGGCTGCAGCACCGCCGCGCCGGCGCCGTCGCCGAACAGGATGCAGGTGTCGCGGTCACTCCAGTCGAGAATGCGCGACAGCACTTCGGTGCCGACGACCAACGCGTTGCGCGCGTCGCCGGCGCGCACGAAACGGTCGGCGGCGTCGAGCGCGTAAATGAAACCGGTGCACACCGCCTGCACGTCGAACGCCGGACACCCCCCCGCACCGAGCCGGCCTTGCAGGCGGCAGGCGGTGCTCGGAAACACTTTGTCGGGGGTGGTCGTCGCGACGACGATCAGGTCAACCGCGTCAGCCGCGACGCCGGCCATGTCGAGCGCTTTGCCCGCGGCGTGCAGCGCGAGGTCGCACGCGCTTTCGTCGTCGGCCGCGATGCGGCGCTCGCGGATGCCGGTGCGCTCGCGGATCCATTCATCCGAAGTCGCAACGAGTTTCTCAAGATCGGCGTTGCTCAGAACCTTTGCGGGCAGGTAGGCGCCGGTGCCGGCGATGCGGGAGAACGTCGCCATCGCGCTACGCCAAAATCGCCTCGAGTTGCTTGTCTATCAATTGCGGCACCTGCTTCAAGGCCTCGATCCGGGCGGTTTCGATCGCGTGTCCGAAAGCGACGACGTCTGCGCCGCCGTGGCTTTTGATCACGACCCCCTGCAAACCGAGCAGACTCGCGCCATTATAGCGGCGGGGGTCGATCAATTCGCGCACGGATTTGAGCAGCGGCGCCGAGATCAGCCCGGTCAGGCGCGCCAGGTGGCTGCGCGAAAACGTTTCACGCAGCGTGTCGGTGATGAACTCGGCGACCCCCTCGGAGGTCTTGAGCGAAACATTGCCGACAAAACCGTCGGCGACGACCACGTCGGCGACGCCGCGGTAGATGTGGTTGCCCTCGACGTAGCCGATGTAATTCAACGGGCTTTCGCGCAGCCGCCGGCCGGCTTCCCGGACCTGGTCATTGCCTTTGATCGCCTCTCGCCCGATGTTAAGCAGCCCGACGCGCGGCCTCGCGACGTTGTCGAGCGCCGACACCAGCACTGCGCCCATCATCGCGAACTGGAACAGATGCTCGGCCTTGCAGTCCACGTTGGCGCCGAGGTCGAGCATGTGGGTATGGCCCGACGAAGTCGGCAGCGCGGCGGTGATCGCCGGGCGCTCGATCCCGGCGAGCATCCGCAACACGTAGCGCGAAATGGCCATCAACGCCCCGGTGTTGCCCGCGCTGACGCAGGCCGCGGCCTCGCCCTCGCGCACGAGGTTCACGGCGACCCGCATCGAAGAGTCCTTCTTGGCCCGCAAGGCGTGGGTCGGCTCCTCGTCCATCTCGACCTTCTGACTCGCGTGAACGCAGCGCAGGCGCGCCTGAGGGGGGTTGTGCGCCGCGAGCGCGGATTGGAGCCGCTGCTCGTCTCCGACCAGGATCAGCGAAGTGTCCTCGTAGCGCTTGAGCATGGCAAGCGCCGCGGGCACCGCAACGTCGGGGCCGTGGTCGCCGCTCATGACGTCAATTGAGATAGTGACAGCGCCCATAAGTTAGCGGATCTTCCATCCACCGCGCGCCGGTTTCCAATTCGCCGGCCGCCGTCTGCGCAATAACGCGCGACGCGGCGGCTACGCCTGCCCTTCCTGCTCCTCTTCCTCGGCGGTCACTTCGGCGGGAATGATCTCGCGCCCGCGGTAGAAACCGTCGGGGCTGAGATGGTGGCGCCGATGGCGCGTGCCGGTGGTCGGGTCCGCCGACAGCGCCGGCGCGCTCAGCGCGTCGTGTGCACGGCGCATGCCCCTTTTCGCGGGCGTTTTGCGGTTTTGTTGAACGGCCATGGGCTCTCCGGGATCTTGGTCGGGCACCGTAAACCGGCGCATAATCTTACTATCATATCGCCGACGGCACGCGCGAGGCAAGCGCCGGCGGCACATTGCGCCCGTGTTATCTTTAAGCCATGGCAACGACGCCCCCACCGATCGTCCTCGCCTCGGCGTCGCCGTTGCGGCGCGCCCTGCTCGCGCGGCTCAAGTTTGACTTTAAAGTCGAGGTCTCAGGCGTGGACGAAACGCCGCGGGACGGCGAAACCGTCGCGCCGCTGGTGACGCGGCTCGCGCTGGCGAAAGCGCGCGCGGTCGCCGCAAAGCACCCCGACGCGTTGATCATCGGCTCCGACCAGACCACCTGCGTGCGCGGCGAGATCCTCGGCAAGCCCGCCAACGCTGACGCCGCGCGGCGGCAACTGACGCTGTGTTCGGGCGGCACCTCCGAGTTTCATACCTGCGTGTGCCTGCTCGACGCCGCCGCTGACCGTCACTGGATCGAGGACGTGGTGACGACGGTGTACTTCCGCGAATTGAGCGACGACGAAATCGCGCGCTACGTTGAACATGAAAAGCCTTTCGACTGCGCCGGCAGTTTCCGCAGCGAAGCGCTTGGCGTCGCCTTGTTCGAGCGCATTGAAAGCGACGACCCCACCGCCCTGCTCGGACTGCCGATGATCGCCACGTGCGCGATGCTGCGCCAAGCCGGGCTTGAATTGCCTTAACGGGATTAGCTTAACGCCGGCCGGGTCAGCAGCCGGAACAAACGCGCGGCGATCGCCGAACCCAGGTCGCCGGACAGGTTCTTCCACCACGCGGTGTGCGCCTTGTACTCGACGATCTCATCGAGTTCGCTGAGTTCCTCGGCGACGTAACGCACGTCGCCGAAACCGTCTATGAGTCCGAGTTCCAGCGCCTGCTCGCCGGTCCAGAACAACCCGTCGAACAACTCCGAACTTTCGTCAAGTTTGCCCGCGCGCCCTTCCCTGACGCGCTCTATGAATTGTGCGTGCACCTGATCCAGCAACGCCTGCGTGTGTGCGACCTGTTCCGGATTCTCAGGCAGGAACGGGTCGAGCATCGCCTTGTTTCTGCCCGCGGTCATCAGCCTGCGCTCGATGCCGAGTTTGTCTATCGCCTCGACGAAACCGAAGCCGCCGAACACGACGCCGACCGAGCCGATCAGGCTCGCCGGGTTGGCATACACCTTGTCGGCGGCGGCCGCCGCGTACATGCCGCCCGACATGCAAATATCGGCGACCACCGCGTACAGCGGCTTGTCGGGATGTTTCTCGCGCAGGCGCAGGATCTCGTCGGCGATGTACGCCGACTGCACCGGGCTGCCGCCGGGCGTGTTGATCTCGAGGATCACCACCCGCGCGTCCTCGCTTGCAAACGCATCGCGCAGCGCCTCGCCGATGTCGCGCGCATCGCCGCCCACCGCCGGATTCAGGCCTGAGAAAATCGGCCCTTCCAGCCTGACCAAGGCCGCGTGCTCACCGCCAACCTGCGGCGTATAACCGCCGCCCGGCACCGATGCGAAGATCAGCACGAACACCGCAAACAGGCCGAAGAAAGCAAATCTGAAAAATATCTTCCAGCGGCGCGCCCTGCGCTGTTCCGCCAGTTGCGCCTGTAAAATCTGTGTCAACGCTTCGCGATCCGCGTCTGCCATGAGTTACTCTTAACGAACGGTAGCCGGGGGCGATTATACGCTATCGCAAAGCAGGGACGGGGTTGAAACAAGCCCCTGCAATTCCCGCAGCACCGCGGCCAGGTCGCCGGGCAACGGCGACTCGAAATCGTACTCGCGCCCCATGCACTCGAGCGACAGGCGGCTCGCGTGCAGGCACAGGCGCCGCAGGCCGCGCCGCGCGAATTCGCGGTTGACGGCGAAGTCACCGTAACGCCGGTCGCCCGCGACCGGGTGACCGCACGCCGCCGCGTGCACGCGAATCTGGTGCATCCGCCCGGTCTGCGGCGTCACGCGCAGCAACGTGCAGACCAAGGGACGGGCCGCGAAACGCCCGGCGATCTCAAACCCCGTTACGGCGGGCTTGCCCGCGGCTTCGTCCACCACGACCTTTGCTTGCGCCCGCGACGTCACGGCCAGCGGCAGGCAGACCCGCGACACCGTCTCGTCCCATTCCCCGACCACCAGCGCGGTGTAAGTTTTCGCGGCGGCGCGCAGACGAAATACGCGCTGCGCCTCAAACAGCGCACGCGGCGACTTCGCGAGCAGCAGGCAACCGCTGGTGCCGCGGTCGAGCCGGTGCGCGAGCGCCGGAAAGCGGCGGCCGCCGCGCAGCACGCGCGACATCTCGACCACGCCGAAGTTATGGCGGCTGCCGCCGTGCACGACCACCCCACCCGGCTTGTTGATCACGATAAAGTGCTCGTCTTCAAACACCACCGCTTGGTCGAAGCGCCGTGCCTCGGACTCGCTGACGCGGCGCAGGGCGGGCGCGGCGACGCTCAGCGGCGGCACCCGCACTACGTCGCCGACCTCGACCCGCCGCGACGGCCGCGCGCGCCCGCCGTTGACGCGCACCTGCCCGCTGCGAATCGCTCGGTAAATGCGGCTTTTGGGCACGCCCTTGAAATGCGTCAGCAGGTAATTGTCGAGCCGGCGCCCGCAGTCGTCGGCGGCAACCTCGACGTGGCGCACGCCGCTGCGCGTTGCAGACGCACGCGGCGCCGGTGCGGCCTCACCTTGCGATTTTTCGGAGCGGCGGTTGCGTATCGGCACTACGTTATGGACTGTTGCATTCGATTGACAGCGGCTGAGGTGCGCTGTAACCTGAAAATCAATAATTTATCCGGGCATGAACGGGGTTGATATGTTTGACAAACGATTCAAACAAGCAGTGGAACCCATATCCGAGACCCGCAGGCAGTTTGTATTGGGCGCCGTTTCGACAAGCGCTTTGGCCGCGTTTACTCCGGGCTTGTCGTGGGCCTCCGAGGATTCTCAAACCCCGGTGCCGGGCTTGCACGGCAATCGCTTCGACCTGCGGATCGGCTACCAAAAAGTCAATTTCACCGGCGCCGAACGCCTGGCGACTACGATCAACGGCAGCCTGCCCGCACCGACCCTGTACTGGAAAGAAAATGACCGTGTCAGCCTGCGCGTTACCAATGATCTTGCCTACGACAGTTCGCTCCACTGGCACGGCATGATTGTGCCGAGCGCAATGGACGGCGTGCCTGAACTGAGCTTCGCCGGCATTAAGCCGGGCGAGACCTTTGAGTACTGGTTTGACGTTAAACAAAGCGGCACCTACTGGTATCACAGCCATTCCGGCTTTCAGGAACAGACCGGCATGTATGGCGCGATCGTGATTGCTCCGCAGGCGCCGGCGCCTTTTAGTTACGACCGCGACTACGTGGTGGTGCTGTCGGACTGGACCAACGAAAATCCCGGCACAGTTTACGCCAAACTCAAAAAACTCAGCCATTACTACGGGACCAACGCCCGCACGCTTGGCGATTGGTGGCATGATCTCCGGGAAAAAGGCGCCGGCGCCACCCGGCGCGAACGCGCAATGTGGAATCAAATGCGGATGCGCGACAACGACCTGTCCGACGTCACCGGTGCAACCTACACTTTTCTGATGAACGGGCGCACGCCGGCCGCCGGCTGGACCGGCCTGTTCAAAAGCGGCGAAACAATCCTGCTGCGTGTTATCAACGCCGCGGCAATGACGCTGTTTGATCTGCGGATACCGGGCTTGAAAATGACCGTGGTCGCCGCCGACGGGCAGTACGTGGAACCCATCTCCGTTGACGAATTTCGCCTCGGTGTCGCCGAGACTTATGACGTAATCATCAAGCCTGAGAGCGACACCGCTTATACGGTGTTCGCCCAGGCCATAGATCGTTCCGGCTACGCCCGGGGCACCTTGACGCCCGACCCCGCCCTGCACGCGGCGGTGCCGCACATGGAGCGGCCTCCAACCCTCAGCCACGAGGACCTGGGCATGGCGCACGGCGCAGGCCCCGCCGGACGTGACCGGCACGCCGCCCACGGCGACAGACGGCACGCAACGGGCTTGCGGGTGCGCCGCCCCGCGGTCCGGCGCGGTCCGCAAGTGGATATGATCGCCGACGCGGCCCGTTACCGCCTTGACGACCCCGGCGTCGGTTTGCGCAACAACGGGCGGCGGGTACTGAGCTACGCCGATCTATGCAACTTGCGCAAAACACTCGATCCGCGCGAACCGCAACGCGAAATCGAACTGCACCTCACCGGCAACATGGAACGTTATATGTGGTCATTCAACGGCGTTAAATTTGCCGACGCCGAACCGCTTCGATTCGACCATGGAGAACGGCTGCGCATTACGCTGATCAACGACACCATGATGAATCACCCGATCCACCTGCACGGGATGTGGAGCGAGATCGAAACCGGGGATGAGCAACATCTCCCGCGCAAGCACACGGTGTTGGTGCAGCCGGGTTCCAAAATCAGTTACCAGGTTACCGCCGATGCACGTGGACGCTGGGCCTATCATTGCCATTTGCTCTATCACATGCCGGGCATGTTCCGCGAAGTGCGCGTCGCCTGACGGGAGCGCAGTGAATAAAGCATTGCAAGCGGCGGCGGCTGTCGTCGTGCTGAGCGGCCTGCCGAACCTCGCACCGACGGCGGCGCGCATGGAAGACGATCCGGTGCTGATGAAATTGCAGTTTAACGAACTCGAAGCGCGTAACGGCGACGGCGACAACCCCGTGACGTGGGATCTCGATGTCTGGAGCGGCAGAGATCTGCATAAATTATGGATTAAAAGCGAAGGCGCCCGCGCCGGCGGCAACACGGAAAGAGCCGAACTGCAAATATTGTATAGCCGGGGAACGGCGCCTTACTGGGATTTCCAAATAGGCTGGCGCAGAGACTGGCTGCCCAAACCGGAACGCAATTGGCTGGCTCTCGGGTTTGCAGGCTTGGCGCCGTACTTCATTGAAACCGATGCCGCCTTGTTCGTCGGCGGCAGCGGCCGCGCCGCTTTTCGGGTGAATGCCGGACACGAATTGCCGCTTACCCAAAGACTGAGCCTCGAACCCGAGATAGAACTGAATTTTCACAGCCGCAACGACCGGCGCACAGGGACTGGGGCGGGCTTGTCCAATATCGAAATTGGCCTGCGCCTGCATTATGCGGTCAATAGGCAGCTCAGGCCTTACATTGGCGTCAATTGGGAACAGAAAGTCGGTAATACCGCTGATTACGCACGTGGCGAAAGTGCAGGCACCGGGAATGTGCAATGGCTTATCGGCATGAGCGGCTGGTTGTAGCGCAGCCGGCGGCCCTAGCAAGATCGGTCGGTATCCAATCTATCGTTATTCCCGCGCCGCCGGCACCGCCCCCCGAAAACACCCCCCCTGCCCGCTGCCATGACTCTCCCGCTCAAGAACGCCGCAACGCCGCCGCCGGAAGTCGCCCCTTGCACCGGCGTGGACGAATTCAACCACGCGGCTGCGCCGAGCGGCCGCCGTCGCCGCGACCTTCCGTGCGCGGCCTGCCGATCACCCGGGCGCCTTTAGGTTATGGACTCGCACACAGCGTTTACTTTTCCAACATATCAATGATATACTCAACAGAATGCATACATGGAACCCGTGCCTGCGGTAACCGCGATGAAGCGATGCCGCCTGAAACCGGCAACGACCGCCTCGGACAGGTTCACGCAAACAAGCTGGCGGCAATAACCCCGCGGCGATGAAACTTGGCACCGCGCCTTTTGCAAACTCACGCACCCGGTTCCCGAATGAATGCATCGAACGCAACGCGCAAGCCGGGCACACGCCCGCGAGCGCGAACAAAAACGCACCAGGTTAACTTTCGAATGACGGCTGCTCCGCACAATCCGTTTTATCCGCTCGCCGGCGCCTGTGCGCGCACGGCGCGGGTCGGTTTGCCTCAAACCCCGCAACCGGCCATGCACCCGCTCATTCGAAATACCGAACTTATCAGGGAAAGAAATGAAAAAAATACTTATCAACGCAACCCAGGAAGAGGAGTTGCGGGTCGCCATCATAGATGGACAGAAACTCATAGACCTCGACATCGAAACGCCCTCGGCGGGACGGAAGAAAGGGAATATATACAAGGGCGTCATTACCCGCATTGAGCCGGGACTCGACGCGGCCTTCGTAGATTACGGCGACCCCAAGCACGGGTTTCTTCCGTTCCGGGAAATCTCGCAGGCCTATTTCAAAAACAAGACGCCCGGCGGGCGCAATAACTCTCAGGCGGTTGCACGCGCCCTGCATCAGGGGCAGGCGTTGCTGGTGCAGGTGCAGCGCGAGGGCCACGGCGGCAAAGGCGCCGCGCTGACCACTTTCCTGAGCCTCGCCGGACGCTATCTGGTGCTGATGCCGAACAACCCGCGCGCCGGCGGTGTGTCGCGGCGCATGGACGGCGAGGAACGCAACGCGACGCGCCAGATCCTGTCGCAACTCGACATCCGCGACGAGGAAGGCGTCATCATCCGCACCAAAGGCGCCGGCTGCGACATCCAACTGCTGCAACGCGACCTTGATTACCTCAGAGAACTGTGGGGCTCGATCGTCACCGCCGCCAAGAGCCGCCCCGCGCCGCTGCTGGTGTACGAGGAAAGCAACATCGTGATCTGCGCGCTGCGCGACCACTTCAGCGACGACACCGAAGAGATTATGGTGGACGACCAGGACGTGTTCACCGACGCCCGCGACTTCATCAAACTGGTGATGCCGCAGCACCTCGACAAACTCAAACTGTATCAGGAGCCGGTGCCGCTGTTCAGCCGCTACCACATCGAAGCCCAGATCGAAACCGCGTTCGACCGCGAGATCACCTTGCCTTCGGGCGGGTCGGTCGTGTTCGACCGCACCGAAGCCCTGCTCTCGATCGACATCAATTCCGGCAGGGCGACCCGCGGCAGCAACATCGAAGAGACCGCGTTCAACACCAACCTCGAAGCGGCGGAGGAGATTGCGCGGCAATTGCGCCTGCGCGACCTCGGCGGGTTGATCGTAATTGATTTCATCGACATGCTGTCGCTGTCCAACCGCAGGACGGTCGAAAACCGCCTGCATCAAGTGACGCGCCAGGATCAGGCGCGCGTGCAGTTCGAGCGCATCTCGCGCTTTGGCCTGCTCGAAATGTCGCGCCAGCGCATGCGCCCCTCGCTCAGCGAATCGAGTCACATGGTCTGCCCGCGCTGCAACGGCAAAGGCTCGATCCGCACGCTCGAATCGAGCGCGCTCGCGACGCTGCGCATGATGGAAGACGAAGCGATGAAAGAAAAAAGCGGCCGCGTAGTGGCGCAACTGCCGCTCAACGTCACCAGTTTTCTGCTGAACGAGAAGCGCGAAAAGATCAACGAGATCGAAACCCGCCACGGCGTACAACTGATGATCGTAGCCGACCCCCAGATGGAGATACCGCATTTCCAGATACGCCGGTACCGCAGCGACGACACTGAAAACCGCGGCAAATACAGTTACCAGATGGTGACCGAGCGCAAACCGGCGCTGCCGAGCGCGCACGCGCGCACCGGCGGCGGCGAACGCGGGAAACCGGCGGTCGGCCCCGCGGTCGATTTCATGGATCCGAAGGCAACGGCCGGCGAGCACAAGAAAGGCAAACTTCGCACGTTCCTCTCTTCGCTGTTCCAGAAAGAGCCGGCCGCAGAGACCAAAGACGAAGTCCGGGAAGAAAGGGAAGAAGACGCCGGCAGACGCCGGCGCAGACGCGGCGGCCGCCGCAGAAGCCGCCCGCAAGACCGGCGCTTTGAGCCCGCCCGGCGGCAGGACGGCCGGCAAAACGGCCAGCAGGACAGCCGGCAGGACGGCCGGCAGGACGGCCGGCAGGACGGCCGGCAGGACAGCCGGCAGGACAGCCGGCAGGACGGCCGGCAGGACGGCCGGCAGGAAAGCGGTCAGGACAGTCGCCAGCGCAGCATGGAGCGCAACGACAGCGCCGCGGAATCCGGACGCGGCGCCTTCCAGCGTCATAGTTCGGGGCGCGTGCGCAGTGGCAGGCCGCCGCCGAGGCGGCGACCCCCGGCTTCCGCGGCGACACCCGCCCCGGCGTCAACTCCGACCCCTGTCGCGACAACCCTGCCGGACAGATCCGAGGGACGCTGCGAACAAACCACTCGTGCGGCAAGCACGCCTCCCGTCGGCCAACCCCGCGCGCCGGGCGGACGCACCGTTTTTACGCCGCCGATGCCGACGCTGCCGACAAACCCGCCGCCACCCCGCGACGCCGTAACCGCAAGCGGCAACCTGAGTGACGCCGACAATAAGAGCGCGGGAACCCGGTTTGCCAAAGCCCCCGCCCGAACTGCGCCGCCGACGCCTGCGCCGATGCCTGCGTCAGCCTCCGCACCGGCGCCCACGCCGATGCCCGCATCAACCCCCGCCCGGACTGCACCACCGACGTCCGCGCCGACGCCTGCGTCAACCCCCGCACCGGTGCCCGCACCGGCGCCCGCTGCAAAACCCGGCGACACCGGAGAAAAACGGGACCCGCCCGGCGTACGGCCCGACGCCTATCAGCCGCCGCGCTTTTCAAAGCCCGCCAACCTGACCCAGGTCGAGACCAAAAGCGCACCGAACGGTCAGGATTAAGCGCAGCCAGGCGGGACGCGCCGCCCCGACGGTGAAGCCGATGAACATCCGGTTGTTCAACACCCTGTCCGCCAAGCGCGAAACGTTCACGCCGCTCGACGCCGGCAAAGTGACGATGTACGTATGCGGGCCGACCGTCTATAACCATATCCACGTCGGCAACGCGCGACCGATTGTCGTTTTCGACACCCTGTTCCGCCTGCTTAAACTGCGCTACGCGAACGTCGTTTACGCGCGCAACGTCACCGACATCGACGACAAGATCATCAACGCCGCAGCCGCCGACGGCCGCGACGCCGCCGAAGTCGCCGCGCAATACACCCGGGCCTTTCACGACGACGTCGCAAAACTGAACGTGCTCGAACCGACCGTCGAGCCGAAAGCGACCGGCCACATCCCGCAGATGATCACGATGATCTCCCGCCTGATCGAAAACAACTGCGCGTATGAGGCCGAAGGCCACGTGCTGTTTGCAGTCTCGGCGATGGCCGACTACGGACGCCTGTCCAAGCGCAACCGCGACGACATGATCGCCGGCGCGCGCGTCGAGGTCGCGCCCTACAAAAAAGACCCGACGGACTTTGTCCTGTGGAAACCGTCGTCGCAGCGGCAACCGGGCTGGGACAGCCCGTGGGGACGCGGCCGGCCGGGCTGGCACCTCGAATGCTCGGCGATGGCATACACTCACCTCGGCGAGGTCATTGATATTCACGGCGGCGGGCAAGACCTGGTGTTCCCCCACCACGAGAACGAGATCGCGCAAAGCCGCTGCGCCTACGGGCACGAGCACTTCGCCCGCTACTGGGTGCACAACGGCTATATCACGGTGGACGGAGAAAAAATGGCAAAGTCGCTCGGCAATTTCACGACGCTCAGGGACGTGCTCACCCGCTTTCACGGCGAAGTCGTGCGGTTTGCGTTGCTGAGCACGCATTACCGCAAACCACTCGACTGGTCGCTGCACGGCCTGCGCGAAGCGCAGCAAACGCTCGACAAATGGTACCGCGGTCTGCGCGACGTCGGCGCAGCCGACGACGCGGCCGACGACGCAGTATGGGAAGCGCTCGGCGACGACCTCAACACGCCGCGGGCGATCGCCGCAATGCACAAACTCGCGCACCGCGGAAACGGCGCCGCGCTGCGCGCTGCGGCGGCACCGCTCGGCCTGCTGCGCGAAGACCCCGAGGCGTGGTTCAAATGGACGCCGGCCGCGGACGAAGCGCTCGGCGATGAGCGCATCGAAGCACTGATCCGCGAACGCAAACAGGCGCGCCTGAACAAGGACTTCGCCGCCGCCGACAGGATCCGCGCGCAATTGAGCGACGCGGGCGTAATCCTCGAAGACCGCGACGGCGGAACGCACTGGCGCCGGGCGTCACCCCGGGAATCATCGTCATGAAACGCCTGCTCACCGGCGCGGTCAAGGCTTACCAATGGACGCTGCGCCCCTGGGTCGGACGCCACTGCCGCTTTGAACCGACCTGCTCGGACTACGCGCTCGAAGCACTTGAAAAGCACGGCGCCGCGCGCGGCCTGTGGCTGACCCTGTCGCGGCTCGCGCGCTGCCATCCATTCGCCGCCGCCGGCGTTGACCCGGTGCCGCCGGTGCATCAACGGCGCGGCCATGGGAAGTAAGATAAAGATTATGACGTTCGCACCGCGCAAAAGCGTCGAGCAGGTCGAGGAAGGGCTGGAACTCGCGCCGAAATTCGATGAAGACGGGTTGATCCCGGTCATCACCACCGACCACGCCAGCGGCGAAGTGCTGATGCACGCCTACATGAACCGCGACGCCCTGCTCAAGACCATTGAAACCGGCGAGGCCCACTACTGGAGCCGCAGCCGCCGGACGCTGTGGCGCAAGGGCGCGACCAGCGGCCTGACCCAGCGGGTGCGGCAACTGCTGATCGACGACGACCAGGACGCGGTGTGGCTGCGCGTCGAAGTCGCCGGCGGCGCGAGTTGCCACGTCGGCTACCGCTCGTGCTTTTACCGCGAAATCCCGCTCGGAAAGAAACCCGAAACCGTTGCGTTGAAGCAGACCGAAAAAGAAAAAGTGTTCGACCCGGAAAAGGTTTACAAGGGAAAACCGAATCCTACGCGGCTGTAGGGGCGGACTGTACGGCGGCTATGCGACCCGTAGAAGCAAAGAAGTATCCTCAGCACATCCCTTAACTATCTTCTTCGCGCACCCAAGGATTCGAAGTGCCCGCAAAGTCAAAGAGAGGTCATATCAAACTCTTTCACGCAAATTAAACATAATGAGCCAGGCAAACCAAGCAGGACGCCACTTACAAATCACCTGCCAAAATTCCCATATTCACACCATGCAAACGCGGAAACACCCAAAAAGATCTAACCGAAGACCTTGGCAATTAGCCAAATTACTGGATCTAGAAATTCAAGACATCATCAAAGCGTGTTCTGAGAGCGGCGTCATCGCCAAAGAAAATGATCTTCTTGAGCCTGAAGTGCGGGATGCTGTTTATTCAGTGCTCAAACAAAGGAAAGACGACAGCGAAGCATCGGCGATATCCGAAAAGAAACTTTTTGAACATAAAAAGGATATTCCCAAACCAACTAAAGAGCCTAAATTACGCTACCAAAGTGAACTTCCGAAAATTGGCCCGATAGTAAATATTGAAAATGTAGATTATTTAGAAGCGCGTGATATAAAATCAATTCACGCAGTTTTAGTAAAGCATTTCAGCGCCTCAAAAGATCCGATTGAGCCTCCCGGAGTTCGGGACGAAAATTTACTGGAGTCCGCCGCTAGCAGGCCTCATACTTCGCTTGGGAAGCAAGCCAAATACCTAACTATTCCTTATATTGGGGCCGCTTATCTACACTCCATCATTTGTAATCATCCGTTTCACAATGGAAACAAACGAACAGCTTTGGTCTCATTGCTGTCTTTTTTAGATTTGAATAAATATATTCTTTATACAAAGCTAAGCGAGGATGACATATACCAAACCTTAATCGATATCGCCAGCAAAAAACTTCGTTCAGATCACGAGACGTATGATGACAATGACAGGGAAATCATAGGGGTAGCCCACTGGCTTAGACCGAACTTAAGAAACACTCGCGCGAAAGATCCTATTCTAAAATGGGGCCAACTACAAAAGATCCTGGGACACTATGGTTGCGAAATCAGCGCCGCAACCACAGGCAATGCTTGGAATATAAAAAAAGGGAATAAAAGAACTCAAATCTCTGTACGCAACGACGGCCATGACGTAGATAGAGAAACAATGCGGCATCTCAGATCTGAACTAAATCTTATGCCTGCCGATGGGTATCCCTCATTCATCTTCTATGGGAAAGAACAAAAAGTCCCGGATTTCATAAATAAATATAAAGACCTTCTCAGCAAACTTGCCAAAACGTGAAACCGCTTAACTCTCTGCCGCTGCGGCTCAACGAGAATAGATCCTTTCATGCCGCACGCGCAGCGCGTAGATCCACAGGCGGTAGCCGAACAGCACGGCGAGGATCGAGAAATAAAACCAGGCTTTGCTGAAGTCGGCGCGCACCAGCCACCAGTAGTGCAGCAGCGCGGTGCAGGCGATCACGTAAACCAATTTGTGCAGCAGGTTCCAGCGGTGCTGCAGGCGCGCGACCGCGAAGCGGTTCGAGGTCGCCGCGAGCGGGATCAACATTAAAAACGACACAAAGCCCGCCAGAATGAACGGGCGCTTGGCGATGTCGCTCACGATCTCGCCCCAGTCGAAGAACTGATCGAACCACAGGTAAGTCGTCAGGTGGCACAGCGCGTAGAAGAACACGTACAGCCCGATCGCACGGCGGTAGCGCAGCAGCACCGGGCGCTTCAGCAGCCGCGCCAGCGGACTCACCGCCAGCGTGACCAGCAGCAGCCGCAAGGCCCAGTCGCCGATGCCGCGGGTCAGATACTCGATCGGGTTGGCGCCGCCGCCGCCGCTCGCGACCTGCCAAGTCAGCCACGCGAGCGGGATAAGGCAGGCGAAATGAACGGCTGGCCTGACGACGGTCACGGCACGCCGGGTCAGAAGTGTTTGCTCAGATCCATGCCCTGATACAGGTGGGCGACCTCTTCGGCGTAGCCGTTGAACATCAGGGTCTCGCGCTTAAAGAACTCCCCGATCCGGCGTTCGCGTTTTTGCGACCAGCGCGGATGATCAACCTGCGGGTTGACGTTCGAGTAAAAGCCGTATTCGCCCGGCGCCTGCCGGCCCCACGCCGTCGGCGGCTCCCGCTCGACCAGTTCGATCCTGACGATTGATTTGCTGCTTTTGAAGCCGTATTTCCACGGTACGACCAGACGCAGCGGCGCACCGTTCTGGTTCAGCAGCGCCTTGCCGTACAGCCCCACCGCGAAAATCGCGAGCGGGTTCATCGCTTCGTCAAGCCTGAGACCTTCCTTGTACGGCCAGTCGAGCGTCGAGCCGAACAGGCCGGTATGGCGCTGTCCGGGCAGGTTTTTGGGATCCATGACCGATCGGAACGCGACGTATTTCGCGCGCGACGTCGGCTGCACGCGCTTGAGCAGCGCCCCGACCTCGAAACCGACCCACGGGATCACCATGGACCAGGCCTCGACGCAGCGCAGGCGATAGACCCGGTCTTCGAGTTGGTGCGGCTTGACGAAGTCCTCGACCGAGAACTTGCCGGGCTTTTCACATTCGCCGGCGACCTCGACCGTCCACGGCTCGGTGATCAAACGATGCGCGTTTTTAACCGGGTCGCTCTTGCCGCTGCCGAGTTCGTAGAAGTTGTTGTAGGTCGTGACGCTTTCGTGCGGGGTAAGCGCCTCTTCGGTGTTGAAGCGGCTGTCGGGCAGGTCGCCCATATCCGTCGTGAGCACGGCTTCGGCGCCGCCCGCGAGCAGGCTGCCGGCGGCGAAACCGCCCGTGCGTTTGATGAACCGCCGGCGCGCATGGTAAATGCGCTCGGGCGTGATCTCGGAAGCGGCGGGCTGCGACGGCGGCGGCACTTTGATCAACATCGGGGTCGGCATTGGCGAGTCCTCAGATTAATTGTGCGCGGGCGGCGGGCGTCTATGCGGCGAGCCAGGTGCGCGCGTTTCGGAACAGTCTAAACCAGGGGCCGGCCTCATTCCACCCGGCGGGCCGCCACGAATACTGCACACTGCGGAAAAGCCGCTCCGGGTGCGGCATCATCGCGGTAACCCGCCCGTCCTCGCTGCACAATGCGGTGACGCCGCCGGGGCTGCCGGTGGGGTTCGCCGGATAGGTCTCGGCGGCGCGCCCCGGCGCCTCGGCGTAGCGCAGGCAGACGTAAGGAGAGACAGATTGCGCGGGGTCGTCGAACTCCGCCCGTCCCTCGCCGTGGGCGATGACGATCGGCAGATGCGAGCCTGCCATGCCGCGCAGCAGCAACGACGGCGAATCCATGACTTCCACCATGCACAAGCGCGATTCAAAGCGGTCGGAGCGGTTGCCGCCGAAAGTCGGGAAATGCGCCGCGCCGGGGATCAACGCCTTGATCCATGACAGCATCTGGCAGCCGTTGCACACGCCGAGCGTAAACGTGTCGTCGCGCGCAAAGAACGCCTCGAACTCGGCGCGCACCGCGTCGTGAAACAGGATCGAGGCGGCCCAGCCGCGGCCGGCGCCGAGCACGTCGCCGTAGGAGAAGCCACCGCAGGCGGCGAGGCCGTGAAACTGCGCGAGCGACGCCGTGCCCGCGAGCAGGTCGTTCATATGCACATCCACAGCGGTAAAACCGGCGCGGTCGAAAGCCGCCGCCATTTCCATCTGCCCGTTGACGCCCTGCTCCCTGAGCACCGCGACCCGGGGGCGTGCGCCCGTGCCAATGCGCGGGGCCGCCGCCTCCAGGTCAAACGTCAGCGTCGCGCTCAGGCCGGGCGCGGCGGCGTCGCAAACGCGCTCGAATTCCTCGCGCGCACAGTCGGGATTGTCGCGCAGCGCCTGGATGCGGTAGCCGGTCTCCCACCAGCGGCGCTTGAGCGCCATCAAATCCCAATGCCACGTCCGTCCGTCCTTGCCGATGCGGACGCTCGTGCCGGCGCCCGCGCGGCCGATTGCGAAGCAGGCGCCGGCGAGGCCGTGCCGCCGCGCCAACGCCGCAATTTCGTCCGCCGCGCCGGGTGCGGCCTGCACCACTGCGCCGAGCTCCTCGGCGAACAGCACCGACAGGGGGTCGCCGGCGAGCGCGTCGAGCGAGATCTCAAGGCCGCAATGGCCCGCGAACGCCATCTCGCACAGGGTCACGAACAGGCCGCCGTCCGAGCGGTCGTGATACGCAAGCACCAGGTCTTTCGCCCGCAACACCGCGAGCAGTTCAGAAAAACGCACGAGCGCCGCCGGGTCGTCGAGATCGGCACAGGGGCCGCCGTCGAGCCCGAACACCTGCGCCAGCGCCGAGCCGCCGAGCCGCGCGTGCCGCCCGCCGGACAAGTCAAACAGCAGCAACGCGCCGTCTTCGCGCAACGCCGGCGTCCAACTTCGGCGCACGTCGGCGACCGGCGCGAACGCCGACACGATCAGCGACAACGGGGCTTTGACCCGCTCCTCCCCGCCGTCGCCGCGCCATGTGGTTTGCATCGACAGCGAGTCCTTGCCGACCGGAATCGCGATACCGAGCGCGGGGCACAACTCCTGTGCAACGGCCTGCACCGTGCTGAACAGCGCGAAGTCGTCCTCGTCGCCGCCGCAAGCCGCCATCCAGTTCGCCGACAGGCGGATATCCGACAGCGCGCGCACGTCGGCGGCAAGCAGATTGGTCACGGCTTCGGCGACCGCGAGGCGTCCCGATGCGGGCGCGTCAACCACAGCCGCCGGGGCACGCTCGCCCATCGCCATCGCCTCACCCCGATCGTGCACGAAGTCCGCGGCGCAGACCGCACAGTCCGCGACCGGCACCTGCCGCGGGCCGACCATCTGATCACGCACGACGAGGCCGCCGACGGTGCGGTCGCCGATCGTGATCAAAAACGACTTCGAGCCGACCGCCGGCAGCGCAAGCACACGCTCGACCGCGGCCTCCACCGTGATTTCGCCGGTATCTATATCCTTTTTATTACAATGGATTATCTCTATTTCCTTATGTGCCTTCGGAGATTTCCCCAGCAGCATGGGCAGCGCCATTGAGACCGCTTTGCCGCCGAGCAGGCGGTCGCCGAGATCGAGCCGCTCGCCCGCGACCGCCGCGCCGATCACCGCCGCCGGGCAGCGCTCGCGCGCGCAGATTGCGTTGAAGCGCTCCAGCGCCGCCGCGTTGACCGCGACAACGTAACGCTCCTGCGCTTCGTTGCACCAGAGTTCCATCGGCGACATGCCGGCGTCGGCGCTTGGAATATCGCGCAACTCAAAGCGTCCGCCGACGCCCGCCCCGGCGATCAGTTCCGGCACCGCGTTCGACAACCCGCCTGCGCCGACGTCGTGGATCGCGAGGATCGGGTTGCGCACCCCGAGCGCGGTGCATTGCTCGATCACTTCCTGGCAACGGCGCTGCATCTCCGCGTTGTCGCGCTGCACCGACGCGAAATCAAGCGCTTCGTCGCGGTCGCCGCCGCTCTGCGAGGACGCAGTGCCGCCGCGCAGCCCGATCAGCATCGCCGGGCCGCCGAGCACGACGATCGGCGTCCCCGGTGCGAACGCCTGCTTGCGCACATGGTCGCGGCGCAGGCTGCCGAAGCCGCCGGCGACCATGATCGGCTTGTGATAGCCGTGCCGCACCGCGCCGCCGCCGCGTTCAAATGTTCTGAAATAGCCGCTGAGACAGGGCCGCCCGAATTCATTGTTGAACGCCGCCGCGCCGAGCGGCGCTTCAAGCATGATCTGCAGCGGCGAGGCGATCCACGCCGGCCGGCTTTCGGCGCTTTCCCAGACGCGCGGGGCGTCGGGCAGGCGCAGGTCGGAGACGCTGAAACCGCACAGCCCGGCTTTCGGGCGGCCGCCGCGGCCGGTCGCGGCTTCGTCGCGGATCTCGCCGCCCGCACCGGTCGCGGCGCCGGGAAAAGGCGAGATCGCGGTCGGGTGGTTGTGGGTTTCGACTTTCATTAGGATCGGCAATGCTTCGGCGATATAACCATACTCGTGCGTTGCCGGGTCGGCCTGCCAGCGCACCCCCTCCCCGGCAGGCTCCCCGGCAGGCTCCCCGGCAGGCTCCCCGGCAGGCTCCCCGGCAGACCCCTTGGCAGACGTCCCGGCGCTCTCGATCACCGCCGAGTTGTCGTCGTAGGCGACCAGCACGCCTGCGGGCGCACAGGCGTGGGTGTGCCGCACCATGTCAAACAGGCTTGACGGCTGTTTTTGCCCATTCAGTGTCCATTCCGCGTTGAAGGTCTTATGTCGGCAATGCTCAGAATTTACTTGGGCAAAGGTCATCAGTTCGGCGTCCGTCGGTGCGCGCTTGAGGCGGCGGTAATGGTCGGCGAGATAAGCGATCTCGTCGCCGGACAGGGCAAGGCCGAGCGTGCGGTCGGCGGCGGTCAGCGCCCGCACGGGGTCGTCGCCGAGCGCGAGCGTCTCCGGGGGGCGCGGCGTGCGCGCGGCGAACAGGGCTGCCATTTCGGCGTCGCTGCCGCAGACCTGCTCAGTCATGCGGTCGTGCAGCAAAGCGGCGGCGGCGGCGCACTGGGCGTCGTCGAGTGCGCCGCCTTCAAGGACGTAATGGCGGCCACATTCGATCCGCCTGACCTCGGCAAGACCCGCGATGCGCAGAATATCGGTCGCTTTGCTCGACCACGGCGAAACCGTGCCGACTCTCGGCAGCACCCGCACAGGCGTGCCCGTCGCGGGCGCGGCGGCGTCCATGCGCCCAAGCAGGAAACCGAGTTTGGGGCGCAGGCGCGCAAGGTCGGCCGCGGCGGGCGGGCGCTTGAAGTCAAGACAATACAACAGGCGGGCGTGCAGGACTTCAACCGGCGCACCGCTCGCACGTATGCGCTCAAGCAACCGGCGACGGCCGGATTCCGAATGGACTTGGGGGCCGAAAAAGACCTGCATCAAGCCGGCTATGATAGCCAAAAACCACCCGGTATGGTAGATTTGCACCCGATGTTTTGGGGGCGATCCGGTTTCGACGTGGATTGCGAACCCTGAGGCGCATGCCGAGTTTGCGGCGTACTCGTAAAACCTGCTGCGAACCTATAGTTGCCAACAACGACAACTACGCACTAGCGGCCTAAAAAACCGGCTATGCCCCTCGCGCGACGGGTGCCTGTGACTTCGCAGCGAGGGTCATTCTTGCAGGCTCGCGGACCGGATTGCTCGCGGATGGGCCGTCAGAACTTTCAGCGGGATCGCCTGCCGACCGCCCCGTCCCGCCGGGTGCGGCAGGTTAAATAAAAAGCGCGGGACTAAGCATGTAGTGCCGAAGGCGGAGAATTTGCGGACGCGGGTTCGATTCCCGCCGCCTCCAATCCCTCTTCACCCCCGTTCCCCGCTTTATCCTCGCTGTGGCCCCGCTTCCGCCGCAACGGCGGCGTTCGTGCGGGCGACCTTTGCATCCAAAGCCTCCGAGCGCCCGCAAGCGACGGACGCAACCAAGAGGACTTCCGGCGGCGGCGCAAGTCCGGCGTTATCTCTGTCCTCCACCGCTTCCGGCAACAGTGGCGACAGACTGTGCCGCCCGGATTAGGCACGCCGGCGACGGCGAGACGATGAATCCCCGCGTTGCCCCGCCCGCCCGGCGAAACAAGCCGCGCCCGCGGGGCGCATTATTTAAAAGACTGCACTTTCCGCCTAAGGCGCCATAATGCACGCAGCAAAAACCGCGAGGATCGCCTGCCAATCACCCGGGACAACGCAGCGAATGCAATAAGATTGGGTCTGCGCTTATAATAGATGTAATCTTCGTCTTCGATGCGCGAAGGAACGGGCCAATAATAGAAACTAAGATATCCCCTATAATCGGGCATGTTCCAGTACGCATTGGCTTGATTGAATGGCTTTTTACCCGGTCTATGGTGCGGCAACCAAAAATGATCCACGTGTCGGGTTATCAGTGACAAACAAGGGTTGGAGACCCGCACCGAAGCCTCTACCGCCTTTTGCACCAGATAACTGTCGCTTCCTGATACCCCGATTAAAAAATCGGCTTTGAATTTTTTAAGCGGCGCATGAAAAATATAACTGTCATAACTTCCGGACCACCCTCCCTGCGGGACCTCTGCACCTGCTCCCGCTGTTTCACTCGGCTGCTTATACCTGGAAAGAGCCCATAAACAATTGGGCTGGATCTCCCTGATCCGGTTGACCGGCGTGTTCGGATCAAAATAGACGTCGGCGTTGCTGACGATTACGAAATTGCCCGCCAGATGCTCATTGGCGTAATCAAAAAACAGGCTTAACTTAGGCCGTTCCCGGATAAGAATTACTTTCACTTTTTCATGCGCCAAACTCGGATATCCGGAAACCGCCTCCTCGCGCCCCTCAAAAAACACGATAACCCGGTTGATATCCGTCTTGCAGTTGTGCGCCAGGCACTGTTCGAATTCGGCGGCTCTTCCCCGCCGGATTTCTTCAGAAAAGCCGAATTGCTTCTCAGGAATGGTCGTGAGCAGAATGATCTCTTGCATTGCAGTCAGTCAAACGTCTCAAAAACGACAGCCGGTTCACCGACCTTGTCGGCGACTTCCCGGACCACCGCATCAGCCAAATCAACGCCTGCGAAAGAACGGTGGCATTTTCCGCCTGAGGCGCACCCACGCATGCCGCAAAGACCGCGTGCGCCGTCTGCCAATCACCCGGGACAACGCAACGGCTGCAATATAATAGAACGATGGCACTTTCCCCCTAAGGCGTATCCACGCAAGATTCAAAGACCGCACGCGGCGGTCGCCAAGCCTCCGGCACAACGCAGTGGCTGCAATAAACCTAAGACTGCGCCTATCGACGTAATCTTCGTCTTCGATACGCGAAAAAGCGGGCCAATAATAGAAACAGGGAAATTTCCAATCGGGCTTTTTCCAGTACGCATTAGCGGTTTTGAATTCCCTATTGCCCAAGGCATATTCCGACGAAAAAAAATGATCCCAATGTTTGGTCATCAGTGACAAACAGGGGTTGGAGACCCGCACCGAAGCATCTACCGCCTCTCGCACCAGACAACTGTCGCATCCCATTATCCCGACTGAAAAATCGGCTTTGAATCTTTTAAGCGGCGCATGAAAAATATAACTGTCATAACTTCCGACCAACTTCCTCGGCTGCAACTGCCATACTCCCGATCTTCCACCGGAATTATATCTGGAAAGAGCCCATAAACAGCCGGGCGAGATCTCCCTGATCCGGTTGACCGGCGTGTTCGGATCAAAATAGATGTCGGCGTTGCCGACGATTACGAAATTGCCCGCCAGATGCTCATTGGCGTAATCAAAAAACAGGCTGAGCTCAGGCCGTTCCCGGATCAGAATCACTTTCACTTTTTCATGCGCCAAACTCGGATATCCGGAAACCGCCTTCTCGCGCCCCTCAAAAAACACGATCACCCGGTTGATATCCGTCTTGCAGTTGTTCGCCAGGCACTGCTCGAATTCGGCGGCTCTTCCCCGCCGGATTTCTTCAGAAAAGCCGAATTGCTTCTCAGGGATGGTCGTGAGCAGAATGATTTCTTGCATTGCAGTAGAATGGGCGATTATTCCCGCGCCGGTCGGCGTCGGTCGGTCAGCATGGAATAATAACCCAATTTCCCGGTATGAGGAGGGACCAACCATGACCACGGACACCGCCATCTACGGCATCTACCGCGGACTTTCTTCGGTCGGCGCGTGGCTTTCCCTGTTGGGGCTGCGCCTGTTGCTGGCGTGGGAATTCTGGGAGGCCGGCATCAACAAATTCAACGGCGACAACTGGTTCGCCGGCATCTCCGGCGATTTCCCGTTTCCGTTCAACGTCATCCCGGTCGGCGCGAGTTGGTTTCTGGCGACCTGGACCGAGATCATCGGCGCGCTCGCACTGGTGATCGGCCTGGCGACGCGCTTCTGGGCCGCGGGCCTGCTCATCCTCGACGTCGTCGCGTGGGCGAGCGTACACGCCGGCAACGGCTACAACGTCTGCGACAACGGCTACCAACTGCCGTTGATGTACCTGATCATGCTGATTCCGCTGGTGTTGAGCGGCGCGGGCAAACTCAGCCTCGATCACCTGTTCGCTCTTAAATATAAATAGGCGATGAGCGAAGACCGGCATTTCCCGCTGACGGGGTGCGGCCTCGGCCTCAGGCGTGACCTGATGCCGGAACTCGAGGCCGGCCCCGCCCCCGGCGTGGACTTCATGGAGGTCGCGCCGGAGAACTGGATCGGCGCGGGCGGCGCACTCGGCAGGCGGTTTCGGCACCTCACCGAGCGCTACCCTTTCGTGTGCCACGGCTTGTCACTGTCGCTCGGCGGACCCGCGCCGCTCGACACCGATTTGCTCGGGCGGATAAAAGCCTTTCTCGACGAACACCAAATACGCGGCTACAGCGAGCATCTGAGTTACTGCTCCGACGACGGCCATCTATACGACCTGATGCCGATCCCGTTCACCGCAGACGCGGCGCATTACGTCGCGGGCCGAATCAAGCGCACACAGGAACTGCTCGAGCGCCGGATTGCGGTCGAGAACACCTCGGCCTACGTCGCGCCCGGGCGGGAAATGACGGAGACCGAATTCATCCGCCGCGTGCTCGAGGAAGCCGACTGCGCACTGCTGCTCGACGTGAACAACGTTTACGTGAATTCGATCAACTTCGACTTTGACCCGGTCGAGTACCTGCGGCAACTGTCGGGGGAGCGCATCGCCTACTGCCATATCGCGGGGCATTACCGCGAGGACGACGACCTGATCGTGGATACGCACGGCGCCGACGTGATCCCACCGGTATGGGAACTGCTCGATAAAGCCTACGAGATTTTCGGCGTCATCCCGACCCTGCTGGAGAGAGACTTCAATTTCCCGGGCCTGGACCAACTGCTGCGGGAAGTGCGGGTGATCTCGGAGTATCAGCAGCGGCATCAGGCCGCAGCGGCGAAAAATTGCGCCTGATCCACCGTGCGCGCATGGGGAAAAACTTCCAAACTTTGCAATATCAATTCGCGGCCCATTTGCGCGACCCGCGCAACAACCCGCCGCCCGCAGGACTCGAGGATCGCCGGCTCGAGATTTACCGCAACCTGTTCTTCAGCAACATCGCCGGCTTCATCTCCACCGCGTTTCCGGTATTAAAAAGTTGTTACGGAGAAGACGACTGGCACACCCTGATCCGCAAGTTCTACGCACGGCACACAAGCCATTCGCCGTACTTTGCGGAGGTTTCAAAAGAGTTTCTGGCCTATCTCGAAAACGAGTACCGGGCGGGTGAAGACGACCCGCCTTTCATCGTTGAACTCGCCCATTACGAATGGGTCGAACTCGCGCTGGCGCTGGCGCAGGAGGAAATAGACTTCGCGGCGATCGCCCCCGGCGGCGACCCGATGCGGGCGCCGCCGGCGTTGTCGCCGCTCGCGTGGCGCCTTGCGTACCGCTGGCCGGTACACCGCATCGGCCCGGACTTCCGCCCGGAGCGGCCGGGCGACGAGCCTACGCGCCTCGTGGTATGCCGCGACCGCGGCGACAAGATCAACTTCATGGTATTGAACCCCGTCACCGACCTGCTGCTCGACGAAATCGCACAACACCCCCGCCGAACCGGCCGCGAGCAGATCGAGGAGGTCACGCGGCAACTGCAACTGCCCGACGCGGCCGCCGCGCTTGCGGGCGGCGCCCAAACTTTCTCAAAGATGCGCGACAAGGACGTGATCCTCGGCACCTGGAAGACCCCGCCGCGGTGACCCGCCGCGGCCGCGGATCACGCAGCCGGGCGCGGACAACTCTAAACGTTGCGCTTTGAACCCGCCGCGGCGGGCGGGCGAATACGCAAAGCCTTTCCTTGCGTGACCGCCGCCGGCACGCCGCACCCGCAGTGATCCCGATACCTCCTTTTGTTTCGGCCCCCCACGAGGATGCGGCGGTTTGATCGTCAGCACCTCCCAGTCACTTCATCGGAGGGCCGGTGCGCCCGGGTAAGGTGCGCGCGGCGCCGACCCCGCAATCCGCTCATCCCCTCCTGCCGGAAGACCTCGCTCCATTGGCAGGCCGTTTTACGCGAAATCCCATCGCGTCCGCACAACGCCATGACCGGGAAATCGCCTTGCAACCGGTCGTTAGATGAATGACTTTCCTGCGGACACCGAAGCGGTTTGTATCCGGGTCATTGGAGCGCCCTCCGGTGAGGGTGCTCTGGTCCATTGTGCCGCCCCTGTGCCTGGTTGGCACCGGCCCGGTTGGCACCGGCCCGGCCGATTTCCCCTCAAGAGTGAAGTGATCTTCAGCGGCCTGCTCTTCTTTTGCCGCGCTGCGGACTGGAAGTCAGCCGCCGCCGGCTCCGCTCTGCGTCTCCCCGCGGAAAACTTACCAGCGCCTGTACCAATCCAATTTATCGTGCAGACCGACCACTTTGCCGATGATCACCAGCGTCGGCGCCGTGACGCCGGCGGCCGCGACCGTCCGCGCGATGCCGTCGAGGCGTGCGACCAGCACTTTCTGCGCGGGTGTCGTGCCGTGCGTGATCAGCGCCGCCGGCGTCGCCGCGGGCAGGCCGTGCGCGATCAGTTGCGTGCAAATATGCGCGAGCCGCTGCAACCCCATGTAGAAGATCAGGGTTTGCCGGGGCTGCGCCAGCGCTTCCCAATTGAGATCAACGTCGCCGTCGCGCAAATGGCCGGTTGCAAACACGCAGGTATGGGCGAAGTCGCGGTGCGTCAGCGGTATGCCGGCATAAGCGGCGCAGCCCGACGCGGCGGTGATGCCGGGAACGATCTGGAACGGGATGTGCTGCTCGAGCAGAGTCTCGATCTCCTCGCCGCCGCGGCCAAAGACAAAAGGATCGCCGCCCTTGAGGCGCAGCACCCGGCGGCCTTCGCGCGCGCGGCGCACCAGCAGGTCGTTGATGTTTTCCTGCGGCATCGCGTGGTGGCTGCGTTCCTTGCCGGCGTAGATCTTCTCGGCGGCGGCGGGCAGCAAAGCCATGATCTCAGGCGAGACCAAGCGGTCATGGACGACGACGTCGGCCTGCTGCATCAGGCGCAGCGCCTTGAACGTCAGCAGTTCCGGGTCGCCGGGCCCCGCGCCGACCAGGTACACTTCCCCGGTCTCGTGTTCCAGCGTTGCGGGGTTCTCGAGCAGGCGCAGCAGTTCGCGTTCGGCGGCCTCGGCGCGTCCCGCGAACGTCATCGAGGCGACCGGCCCCGCCATCACGGTCTCCCAGAGCCGCTTGCGCAGCGCGGGGTCGGGGCAGGCTTGCCGCGCGCGCGCGCGGTAGCGGCCGCTCAGCTCCGCGAGTTGCGCGTACGCGGCCGGCGTGCAATTTTCAAGATACGCGCGCAGCAGGCGCGCGAGCGCCGGCGCGGTGCCGCCGGTGGACACCGCGATCTGCACCGAACCGCGCCGTATCAACGCGGGAAAAACGACGTCGCCGTCGGCGGCGTCGGCGCTGTTGACGTAACCGCCGCGCGCGCGGCACAAACCGACGATCCGCCGGTTGACTTCGGCGTCGTCGGTCGCGGCGACCGTCAACGCCGCGTCCGCGACGTCCGCGTCTTCAAACGCGCGCTCGACCAACGTCAGACTCCGCCGCTGCGCCGCCGCTCGAAGTTCGTCGCAAGCGCGCACCGCGATCACCTTGACGCGGGCACCGGCGCGCAGCAGCCCCCGCACCTTCCTCGCCGCAACCGCGCCGCCGCCGACGACCGTCACCGCGCGCCCGCGCAATTTGATGAACAGCGGAAAGAACTCCATCGCTAAACCCCCAAAGTGTCCCGGCCACTCGCTGCGCAGACGTTCTTCATCGTCCGCGGATCACGCGGATAAAGCAATGAAAAACCAACCGCCGGAGCACGGACCTGCACCCGGAAACCCGCACCAAGACAGCCGCCCGCGACCGCTTCCGGCGCCGCCGCCGCGCCCCCGGCAGATTGCAAAACGAAAGACCTGTCCCATAATTTTGCGTAATCCGCGCATGTACCTGCGGCGCCCCCGCCCGCAAGCCGCGGAGTTAAAACCCGGCTTTCCGGTACCAGTGCCTCGCGAGTTCCGCGTTTTTCTCGACGCCTTTGCCCTCTGCGTACATCATCGCCAACGTCGTGCGTGAACCGGCGAGCCCCTGTTCCGCAGCGCGGGTGAACCACTTCACCGCCTCCCCGCCGTTTTGCTCGGCACAGTCGCCTTCGAGAAACATGAAACCCAAACCGTGCTGCGCCAGCGCGTGCCCCTGCTCGGCCGCCCCCCGCATGAGTTGAAAAGCGGCCGCGGCGTTGACGTGTGCGCCGAGGCCGTTCTGGTACATGATCGCGCAACGGTGCTGCGCGTCGGCGTTGCCGCGCTCGGCCAGGGGGAGCAGCAACTGCATCGCGCGCGTGAAGTGTTTGGCCTCGAACGCGGCGACGCCGCTGACAAAACTCATCTCGTCCTCTCCCAACGGCGCCGCGTCCCCCGCTGTGACCCGTTCGTTCACGGCCGCCCGAACTCCTCCCCTTCTTTTTTGACTTGCATCATGTTCTCGGCGCGCAATCCCAAAAACAGCAGCGACGCGCCCGCGATATAAATCGAGGAATACGTCCCGACGACGATGCCGATCATCATCGCGACCGTGAACCCCCGGATGACCTCGCTGCCGAGCGCGAACAAGGCAATCAAAACCAGCATCGTTGTCATCGAAGTGACGAGCGTGCGCGCGAGCGTCTTGTTGATCGCGAAGTTGACCACCGCGTCCACCCTGACCCCGGTCCGTTTTCTGATTTTCATGAAACTCTCGCGGATGCGGTCGTACACCACGATCGTGTCGTTCAGCGAATAGCCGATAACCGCGAGTACCGCCGCGAGCACGCTCAGATCAAACTCGACGCCGGTCACGGAGAAAAAGCCGATCGTCAGCAGCACGTCGTGGATCAGCGCGATCACCGCGCCGAAAGCGAAGCGGTATTCAAACCGGAACGCCACGTACAAAAGAATGCCGAGCAGCGCGTACAGCATCGCGAGGCCGCCGTCCTCGCGCAATTCTTCACCGACCCTGGGCCCGACGAATTCCACCCGGCGCAGCGTGACGCCGCCGTCGCGCTGCAACTCCTCGAGCACCCGGTTGCTGAGTTCGGACTGAGTGCGGCCGCCGTCGAGCGCCGCCCGGATCAGCACGTCTTTGACGCTGCCGAAATGCTGCGCCGACACGTCGTCGAGTCCCGCAGCCGCGAGGCGCTCACGCACGTCATCGAGCGCGACGGCTTCCTCGTAGCCGACCTCAATGACCGTCCCGCCGGTGAAATCAACGCCAAAATTCAAACCGCGCAACCCGAGCGAAACCAGCGACAGCACCACCAGCACCAGCGAGACCCCGAGCGCGAGCCTGCGCTTTTGCATGAACTCCAGTTTGGTCTCGCCGAGCAGCCGCATGATCGTCACCGCGCCTCAGATCGCCAACTCGGCGGCTTTCCTGCGTCCGTAGATCAGGTTGGCCGCCGCCCGCGTGCCCATGATCGCGGTGAACATCGAGCATAGAATGCCCACCGACAAAGTCACCGCAAACCCCTTGATCGGCCCGGTGCCGAACGCAAACAGCACCAGCGCGGCGATCAACGTGGTGACGTTGGCGTCGGCGATGGTCGAAAACGCCTGGCGGTAGCCCAAGTCCATGCTCGCCTGCACCGAGGCGCCCGCGTTCAACTCCTCGCGGATGCGCTCGAAGATCAGCACGTTCGCGTCCACCGCCATGCCGACGGTCAACACGATGCCGACGATGCCGGGCAGCGTCAGCGTCGCACCGGGTATCAGCGAGATCACCGCGACGATCAGCACGATGTTCAACGCCAGCGCAAAGTCGGCGAGCAGGCCGAACACGCGGTAGTAGATGCCCATGAACAAAACCACCAGCAAAAATGCAAAGATGATCGAGCGCGTGCCGCGCCGGATGTTTTCCCGCCCGAGGCTCGGACCGACCGTCCTTTCCTCGATGATCTCGAGCGGCGCGGCGAGCGCGCCCGCGCGCAGCAGCAACGCCAGGCGCCGCGCCCCGCGGGTGCTGTCGAGGCCGGTGATCTGAAAGCGCTTGCTCAGTTGTTCCTGGATCCTCGCGACGCTGATGACTTCCTCGGTGGTCAGCCTGCGCCGTTGGAGTTCGCCGGCGTCGTCGAGATAGGTTTCGCTCTTGTTCTCTATGAACACCACCGCCATCAGGCGCTTGACGTTGGCGCCGGTCGCACGGCTGAAAGTGCGCGCGCCCTTGCCGTCCAAAGTGATGAACACCGCGGGCTCGCCTTGCTCGGCGTCTATGCCCGAAGCCGCGTCTATGATGCGGTCGCCGGTCAGCATCACGCTGCGCTTGAGCAACACCGGCGAGCCGTCGCGATGACGGTACAGGCGCGTCCCGAAAGGCGCGCGCCCGGTTCTCTCCGCCCGCTCCGGGTTGGCGCTTTCGGCGACCATGCGGAACTCGAGCGTCGCGGTCGCGCCGAGTATCTCCTTCGCGCGTGCGGTGTCCTGCACGCCCGGCAACTGCACGGCGATGCGGTCGCGGCCCTGGCGCGTCACCACCGGCTCGGCGACGCCCAACTCATCCACGCGCTTGCGCAAAGTCAGGATGTTCTGCTGCACCGCGTAACCGGCGACCTCTTTGGCGTACTGCTCGGTCAACCGGGCCTCGAGACGCGCACCGGCTTTGACGATTTCCAACTCCCCCTGATAGCGCCGCCGCAGCCATTCGCCCGCTTGTTCCAAACTCGCGTCGTCGTCGAAGTGCAGCAACAGCGCGTGGTCTTTCAATTCAAGGTCGCGATGGCCGATCTTGCGTTCGCGGAACTCGGCGCGAAAATCGTCGAGATAAGCCTGCAGCGCCTTCTTAAGACCCGCCTCGACGTCCACCGACAGCAGAAAATAAACCCCGCCCCTGAGATCAAGCCCGAGGTTCATCGGGCGCGCGTTCAAAGACGCGAGCCAGGCGGGGGTCGCCGACGCAAGATTGAGCGCGACCGTATAGTCCCCGGCGAACTCCCGTTTGAGCACGTCCACCGCGCGCAACTGCGTTTCGGTTTGGTCAAAACGCGCCAGCACGCCGCCGCTTGCCTCGATCTCGACGCTCTTGTACGGCAGGCCCGCGTCGTCGAGTGCGCGCACGAGGCGGTTGCGGTCGCGCTCGCCGACCGCGCCGGCGGTGCTCGAAACCTGCACCGCGGGGTCGGACGGATAGACGTTCGGCAACGCGTAAACCACCGCCGCGATCACCACCGCGACGATCAGCAGATACTTCCAGAGCGGGTATTGGTTCGGCATGGAAAGTGCAAAGGCCGGTTCAGCCGCTTTTGACCGTCCCTTTCGGCATCATCGAAGACACCGAATGTTTCTGCACTTTGATTCTGACGCCGTTCTGCACTTCGAGCGCGATAAAACTGTCGCCGATCTCCGCGACCTTGCCGAGGATGCCGCCGGAAGTGACGACTTCGTCGCCTTTGGCCAGCGACGCGACCAGTTCCTTATGCGCTTTGGCGCGTTTTTGCTGCGGGCGGATCAGCAAAAAATACATGATCAGGAAAAATATCCCGATCATGGCCAGCAGTTCAAAGCCGCCGCCTGTCGGCGCCGCCTGCGCCCACGCCGGAGAGATGAAAAAGTCCGCCATCCGCCTGATCCAGGGGTTATGCGGGAAGTCCCGCGACTAAGTTAAGGGGAATTATTGCATATTCCGCGGGCAAAGCCACCGAGCCACGTGCAAAAAGACGGGCCCGCGGACGGCACGGTCGAACTTGCACCCGCGACCTTAGCCGGCGCGCAGTGCGGCGTGAAACGCAGCGGCGTATCGTTCAAGCCCGCCCGCAAGGATCGCTGCGCGCAACTCCCGCATCAGTTGCCCGTAGTAGTGCAGGTTGTGTATCGTATTCAGGCTCGCGCCGAGTATTTCCCCGCATTTGTCGAGGTGATGCAAATAGGCGCGGCTGAAGCCGCGGCAGGCGTAACACCCGCAGTCGGCGTCGATCGGGCGCTCATCGTCGCGGTACGCGGCGCGCCTGAGGCGCAGCAGGCCGCGGCGCGTGTACACGAAGCCGGTGCGCGCGTTGCGCGTCGGGATCACGCAGTCGAACATGTCCACGCCGCGGCGCACCGCGGCGACAACGTCCTCGGGACGCCCGACGCCCATCAGGTAGCGCGGCCGCTCCGCCGGCAGCAGCGGCGCGGTTTGCTCGAGCATCGAAATCCGCTCGCTCTCGCTTTCACCGACTGCGAGTCCGCCGATCGCGTAGCCGTCAAACCCGATCGCGACCAAACTTGCGGCCGAGCGCGCGCGCAAATCGGGATAAACGCCCCCCTGCACGATGCCGAACAGCGACGCACCCGAGCCGCTGTGCGCGTCTTTCGAACGCCGCGCCCAGCGCATTGACCGCAGCATCGATTCGCGCGCCTGCTCCCGCGTGACCGGATACGGCGTGCACTCGTCGAACGCCATCGCAATATCCACGCCGAGACGCCGCTGCACTTCAATCGAGCGCTCGGCGTCGAGCCACACTTCGGCGCCGTCGTACGGCGCGCGAAACCGCACGCCCTCCTCGGTGATCTCGCGCGCGGCGGCGAGGCTGAACACCTGAAAGCCCCCCGAATCGGTCAAGATCGGCCGCTCCCAGCCCATGAACCGGTGCAGCCCGCCGTGACGCTCGATAACTTCTACGCCCGGGCGCAGCATCAGGTGCCAGGCGTTGCCGAGGATCATCCGCGCCCCGGTCTCGCGCAACATCGCCGGCGTCATCGCCTTCACCGTCGCGCAGGTGCCGACCGGCATGAACACCGGCGTTTCGACCCGCCCGTGCGGCAGTTGCAGTACCCCGGCGCGCGCGGCACCGTCGTGCGCCTCGACTTCAAACCGCACCGCTTCTCTCCAGCCACATCGCGTCGCCGTAACTGAAAAAGCGGTAGCCCCGCGCCACCGCGTGACGGTACGCGTCGAACATTCGCCGCCGCCCGGCGAAAGCGCAGACCAGGACAAACAAGGTCGTCTCCGGCAAATGAAAATTAGTGATCATCACGTCGGGCGCGCGAAAGCGGTAACCGGGGCGTATAAACAGATCGGTCTCATCGTCGTACGGGCAAATTTTACCGGCGGCGTCGGCGGCGGTCTCGAGCGCGCGCACCACGGTGGTGCCGACGGCGACGATGCGCCCGCCGCGGCTTCTGCACGCCGCAGCCGCGGCGCACAGCCGCGCGCCCACTTGCAGCCGCTCGCGGTGCATTACGTGCTCGTCGAGCCGCGCACCGCGCACAGGCTGAAACGTGCCGGCACCGACGTGCAGGGTCAGCGCCGCGACCTCAACGCCGCGGCGCCTAAGCCGTGCGAGCAGCGCCCCGTCGAAGTGCAGGCCGGCGGTCGGCGCCGCGACCGAACCGGGGTGCTTTGCGTACACCGTCTGGTAGCGCTCCTCGTCCGACGCCTGCGCCGCGCGGCGTATATACGGCGGCAGCGGCACTTCCCCGCACCGCGCCAGCAGTTCCGCAAACGCACAGTTCCCCGCCGACGCGAGCACGAACAGATCGTCGCGCCGCCCGAGCACGCGCACGCTCTCGCCGCCGACGCTCAGCCGCGCGCCCTCGCGCAGCGGCCTGCGCGCGCGCACCAACGCCAGCGCGCGCCGCTCGGACAGCAGCCGCTCGACCAGAATCTCGACGCGGCCGCCGCTTTGCTTGCACGCAAAAACACGCGCGCGAATAACCCGGCTGTCGTTGACCACCACGAGGTCGCCGGGGCGCAGCAGCGACGCGACGTCGCGGAAAATGCGGTCGCAAAACTTCCCCTGCGCGGATACGTGCAGCAAGCGCGACGAACTGCGGTGTTCGCACGGATGCTCGGCGATCAACTCCGCGGGCAGATCAAAATTGAAATCACTCGTTTTCATCAGCCCCGGCCTGTCAGGGTGCGGCAGCGGGCAGTGTACCCGCCCCCGCGCAGACGGAGTGCGTGCAAAGCGCGGGCGGTCTTAAGATATCCCCGTGTCAATGTGGAAAAATCAAGCATCCTGCCATCCGCAGCGGCTTCCCGCTGCCGCCGTTACGCAAAAAAAGAACCGCAAAGCATGGAAAACGACAACGCCCCCGAACGGAAGCC
Source organism: Candidatus Oxydemutatoraceae bacterium (assembly GCA_965211995.1). Lineage (GTDB taxonomy): Bacteria > Pseudomonadota > Gammaproteobacteria > Poriferisulfidales > Oxydemutatoraceae > CAYFZO01. The sequence goes on along the minus strand of OZ243040.1, from coordinate 661,039 downwards.
GATCCTGGTGTTTATGCACGTCCCCAAAACGGGCGGCACGTCAATCCACCATCACCTCGCGAACACTTTTCTCAATGAACGCAACACCGCCGCAGCCAAAATACTCCGGGTCAACAACCCGCAAGAACGCGAAACATTCCTGAACCTTCCCCCCCATGAAAAAAATCAATTCGACTTCATCAGCGGACATCTCCCGCCCAACGTCCACCGGACTGTGCGGCGTCCGTGCCTGTACTTCACCTTTCTGCGCGACCCGCCGGCGCAGCGACTCTCCCTTTACCATCATATCCTGAAAGATACGGCGCACTTCGCGCACCCGCGGCTGGTTGCCGAAAAAGTCACGCCGGAGACGTTCCTGACGGAAGAAAAAGGGTTCCTGCGCAGCGGGGTCTCCAACCATCTGAGCAACTTCCTGCTGGGCATTGACCGGGCGCACTACTTGAAACCGGTCACGCCCGCCGGGCTGGCGCAGGTGAAGTCTCTGCTGCGCGAGCAATTTCTGTGCGTCGGCCTGACCGAAAGATTCGCCGACTCCCTGTTTGTGCTGCACCGAAAACTGGGTTTCAAACTCCGCTTGTGCAAGCCGCAGCATGTAAGACATTCCGCCGCCCGCTACGCCGGACGGCTGACCCCGGAGATCATCGCGCGGTTTGAAGAATTGAACTGGGCGGACCTTGAGTTGTACGACTGCGCCCGGCGGCTGTTTGAACGGCAATGGGCCGAACTCGACGCCTCGGACAAGCGGCGGGCGCACGCCTACCGGCACCGACAGCACCTGCATCAGCGCAGCGAGCTTAGCTTCGCGGCAAAGCCGCGCGACTGTGGAAATCGAACCGGCCCAAGACCTTAACTTTGTCCGGCACGCCGGATAAACGGCAAGCGCACGAATACCGTTGCGGATGGCACTTTCATCAGCGCGACGTACTTAACTTAACGGCAAAGCCGGGCGACTGTGAAAACCGAACCGGGCCAAGACCCTGACCTTGCCCGGCGCACCGAACAAGCGGCAAGTGCACGCATACCGGCGCGGGCGGCACTGATATGAAAACCGCAAAACAACGCGATAGCCGCACCGCCGAAACAGGCTTTTGTGACTCCCCAGGCGCAACGAAGCGCGGCAAAAAGGTGCGCTTCGCGGCCGTTCATGCGGGGCGCCAACTTCCGGTCCGAAGCGCGACAAAAGGCAGGAGAACAGGCCGCTGAAAATGACCCGACCCTTGAGGGAATGCAGCAGACGACACCGGCGGGCGCCGGAGAATGACAGGCCAACGCCACACTTCAGATTTGAAGCCGGCGTCACGCTTTGATCCTGTTGCGCGGGCGGCGTTTTCCCGGTTGGCCGAGTCAGACGTGACGCTGATACTCGGCGAAGCCGATAACGCCCGTCAGCAGCAGGCGACGCAGACTGTGCGTCAGACTCACGCCGCCCTGCGCGGCGAGTAGTTGCGCAATCTCATTGGCGTGCGCTTCGCGCCGCATCGCGTCGCGCACCGGCCCGTCTATCTTGAGCATCTCAAAAACGCCGCGGCGTCCGCGGTACCCGGTCCACGCGCAATGCGCGCAGCCGTCGCCCCGGAACAGCCGTGCCGCAGCCAGTTCGCGGTCGTCAATCTCCGGAGACTTCATCAGTTCGTCGGGTGCGCCGTCTTCGGTCTTGCAGCGCGGACACAGGACGCGCACGAGCCTTTGCGCCACCACCAGACTCAGTGCGCTGCCGACCAGGTACGGAGACAGTCCGATGTTCACGAGCCGCGTGATCGTCGCCGCCGAGTCCTTGGTGTGCAAAGTGCTCAATACGAGATGGCCGGTCAGGGCCGCCTTGAACGCGATGTCGGCGGTCTCGCCGTCCCTGATCTCGCCGACCAGGATCACTTCGGGGTCTTGCCGCAGGAAAGCGCGCAACGTATCGGCGAACCCCAGCCCGAACTGCTCGCACACCTGCACCTGGCCGACGCCGTCGAGGCGGCGCTCGACCGGGTCCTCGACCGCGAGCACGTTGATTTTGTCGGTATTGATGCGGTTCAGCACCGCATACAGCGTGGTGGTCTTGCCGCCGCCCGTCGGCCCGGTCACAAGCACCATCCCCTGGCTCGCGTGCACCGCACGTTCGAGCGTGGCCGCTTCCCGCCGCGCCATCCCAAGCGCTTCGAAATCAGCGTCGCTCGGGCCGGCGCTCAGGAGCCGCAGCACCACCCGTTCTCCCGACACCGCCTGCAGGATCGACACGCGCACGTCCACCGTCCCGTGCTCGCAGGCGTATGAAAACCTGCCGTCCTGAGGCAGCCGCCGCTCGGCGATGTCGAGCGACGCAAGTATCCGAATGCGCGTCACCACGGCCGCATACTCGTCGAACAAAAACGAACCGCTCTCGACCCGCACCAGCATGCCGTCGAGACGATAACGCAGTCGCGCGGCCGCGCGGCCGCGCTCGAGATGAACGTCGCTCGCGCCCGTGTGCACCGCCTGCGACAACGCGCAATCAACGAAACCGACGGCGGAAAGCGGAAACCCCGTCAGCGACAGACCCGTGCGCGCACCGCTCACGACGAGACCTCGACGATCTTCGGCGCGATGAACACCAGCAGTTCCTTGAAATCCCGCGTATTCTGCGAGCGCTTGAACAAACGCCCGATCAGCGGCAAGCGCCCGAGCACGGGCACCCGCGTCTCGGCGCTGACTTGCGTGTCGAAATAAATCCCGCCGATGACGACCATCGCGCCGTCGGCAACCAGCAGTTTGGTTTTGATCTGGCGGCGCGTGATCGGCGGATTCTGCACGCGCGTATCCACCGTGTCCTTGTTGACGGTCACGTCGAGGATCAGATCGCCGTTGCCGGTGATCACCGGTGTCACCGCAAGCCGCACGCCCGCTTCCTTGAACTCGGTCTGCGTGCCGTTCTCCGAGACGCTGAAATAAGGCACTTCATCGCCTTGGAAGATCACCGCCTCGCGTCCGTTCAGCGTAAAGATTCTGGGGTTGGAGACGATCCGGGTCTTGCCTTCCTTCTCGAGCGCGGTCAGTTCGAGTTTCAGCCGGTCGCTGTTGAATAAAAAGCCGATGCCGGCGGCGGGCGCCGTGACCGGCAGGTTCACCGCCGTTTGTTCGCCGGCGCCGGCACCGAGGACGCCGCCGACGCGAACCGCGCCGCCCACGTCAAAGCGGGTGATGCCGAGCCGCGCGCCGAGACTTCGTTCGAGTCCCCTGCCGGCCTCAACGATGAAAGTTTCGATCAGGATCTGCCGCACCGGCCGGTCGAGTTTCCCGGCCAGCGCCGCGATCAAGGCGACGTCGTCGGGCGTCCCTTTCACCACGAGCGAGCCGGTGCGTTCATCAACACTCATCACCGGCTTGTGCGCGGCGCCGGCGAACAGCGGCATCGCCGCCTTTTTCATGTCATCGGGCGCGATGTGAAAAAACCGAAGCAGATCAACACCATGACTTGCGGCTGTGGTCGCCGTGCGTGCGTCGTCTTCATCGCGAAGCCGGCGGATGCGGATAAAACCTGCGTCGTCGCGCACCACCCAACCCTGGGTCTGCGCGATCGCGGAGAGCGCGTCGCGCCACGGCGCACGCGCGATATGCAGTGTAACGGTTGCGGCGGCAATCTCCCCGGCGACGACGATATTCGAGGTGGTCAGCGCCGCAAACATTTCGGCGACGGCGTGCAGCGGCGCCTCGCTGAACCGCGCCGCGATGTTTTCCCCGCCCGGTGCAAACCCGGAAGCGGCGCGTTCCGCCACCGCCGCGCGCAGGCGCGTGCGCTGCAAGCGCCCGGGTTGCCCGCCCGCGCCGGCGCGCGTCTGCCCGGCGACCGGCGCGAAACGATTGCGCTCGCGATACTCGCCTACGCGGCGCCGGCTCGCTTCCACGTGCTCGCGATTATCGGCTTGCACGCGCTCGACCGCGCCGGCTTCGATCATCGGCCCGTCCTCTTGCGCCAGGCTCAACGTCGGCGACGGCGCGCACCCCGCCGCCACCGCAAATCCCGCGATCACCGCTGCAACATGGCGGAGCAGCCGCATCATTCAACCGGCGTCACTCGACCGCCAAGCGCAAGACGCCGGACGCGGTTCGCAGGTGCACCGCGTCGAGCGTGATTGTGACCACGGTTGCGGCGCCGAGGCGCTCGCCGGGACGCACTATGCGAAACCGCCCGTTCGGGACCCGCACCGCCGCGACTGCGCGCTCCCCCAACACCGCGGCACCGACCACGCGGTAGTCCGCCGCCGGCGGCGCGGCGACCTGAGGCGCCGCGGGCGCAAACGGGTCGGCGTGCCCCCCGACCGCGCAACCGGCAAGCAACGCAAACACCGCGCAACGCTTAACCCGCATCCCGCACCGCCCGGTCTGCATTGACGGCAGAGCGCTTGCGGCTGACCGCTCCGCAGCCCGGCAAAAAACGCGGACTAAACACGCGCGCCCTGCGCGGGGTAGTAAATGAGCAACGACATCGCCGCCTCGATCGCGCCCGTCCGCGCGGACGCGGCCACTTTCTGTTCGACGATCTGGATCAGACAGTCGCAGCGCGACAGCCGCCCGGCAAAATCACGATGTGCACGCCAAGCGCCGGCGAGTTTTACCACAACGCCGGTACGCAGCCACGGCAGACGCTCGTCGGTCTCGAACGCGGGCGTCACCGGCTCGGCTTCGGTCCATTCCATCGCCGTCACTTCAAGACCCGCGTCAGCCGCGATGCGACTGACGAAAGTGTGCGCGCCCGCGCGCCAGCCGCGCAGATCGTGAAGCATATCCCGGTACGACGGCGCCTCCCCGTCAACGTCGCGCCTGAGCGCAGCGAGCAACTCGCCGAGTTCGGCGACCTGTCCGGACAGGGCCGCAAGACCGGCGGCGCGCACGCGCATCGCCTCGTTCTCGGCGGCGAGCGGCTGCAACACCAGCAGCGCATACACCACCGGCGCGAGCATCACCGCCGCCAAGCCCGCACCGGCGACGCGCAGCAACAGCGCACGCCGCCGCTCAAATACGCCGCCGGCAAAGCCTTTCATCGCGCTTCCCCGGGCGCTTGCAAATGACAAGCCACCTGCCCGGACAGGGCCGCAAGACCGGCGGCGCGCACGCGCATCGCCTCGTTCTCGGCGGCGAGCGGCTGCAACACCGGCAGCGCATACACCACCGGCGCGAGCATCACCGCCGCCAAGCCCGCACCGGCGACGCGCAGCAACAGCGCACGCCGCCGCTCAAACACGCCGCCGGCAAAGCCTTTCATCGCGCTTCCCCGGGCGCTTGCAAATGACAAGTGATCACGAAGTCCTTGAGGCGGCGACCGAGAATCTGCGACGCACCGCGGCGCACCTCGACCGTCGCGCTTTCCAAAAACACGTCGGTGATCTCGTCCGCTGCGCGCAGGCGGCCGATGAAGCGGGTGATCCGTTCGTCGTCGAGCGATTTCCCGGTGATCTGCAGGAACCCGGACTGCCTGAAATTGATCGCGTTCAGCCAGACGCCTTCCAACGCCGCGTGCTCGATCGAGGCGAGCAGGCGCGGCATCAGTTTGCGTTCGAATGAAACACGCTGAATACCGGAATAGAACAAGACGCGGTGCGACAAACGGTTCTGCAGCGCTTTGATCTCCGCGTGGGCGCGGTCACGGATTTCCACCAGTTGCGCGTGTCGCTCGGCGTCCGGCTGCAAGCGCCGGTGCTCGGCGAGCAGCAGCCAATGCGCGTAAGCCACAACGACGCCGAGCAAGCAGCCGGCGGCAACCGCCGCGGGCAGCAGACGGCGCAGGCGGCGTTTGCCGTCGGTGCGTTCTTGCGCAAAATTCACCGCCGGCACGAACCCCCGGCGGCGCAGACCGGCGCCGCGCGTCGCGCGGGCAAGACGCGCCGCCGCGCGCGGCAGCCGCCATGCCCCATCGCACGCCTCCTCCTGCGGGTCGCCGTCCGGTGCGGCGAGTCCCGCCGCCGCCCAGCCGTCGGCCGTCTCGACCACAAAGCCGGGCAACTGCGCTCTCAGCGGCGCCAGCCAATCACCCTGAACGGCGCGAGGAGCGACCACCCGCACGTCGGCGTGTGCCGCCGCCTGCGCGTCCTCGACGCAACGCCGCACGCACACCGCCAAACCGTCAACGACGCCGTCGCGCACCCGCGGGTCGCCGGAGCGCAGCGCGGCGGCGCTGTGCGCGTTGAAACCGACGGCGCGCGCGCGCACGCCGAAAGCACCGGCGGCGACCACGCAAGCGTCGTCGCAATCGAGCACCAAAGTCACTTTGGCGGCGTCCGGCGCGACCCCTCCGTCGAAATAGTCAAAACAGGAAACACCGACGGCGGCGAGGCTGAGCCCCGCCGCGCGGATGACGCCGGCGCACAGGTCAACGTCTGCGCGCGGCGCGGCGGCGAGCAGCGCGTTGACCCGCCCGCCGGCGCGGATGAACCGCCACCACACGCGATGGCTTGCCAGCGTCACCCCGAGGTGCGCCTGCCAGAACGCCGAGCGGCCGGCGGCGGCGCGCAGATCACGCAGGCGCGCCCCGGTGAAGCAAGTCCACTGCACGCGGCAACGCGCGACCGGCAACGCCGCCGTGCAGCGCGCGCCCGCAACTTTTTCCTGGGCGACCAGCGCCGACAGCGCGGCGCGGTAATCGTCGGCGCTCGCCCCAAACGCGGCGTCGCTCGCGGCGTCTGCCGCGGGAGCGCCCGCGTCGGCGCGAACGAACTCGCGGCGCACGGGCGGGCAGATCCGCCGCTTGCGCCGGACCGCGAGACTGACGCCCGCGGTCTCAAAACACACGCCGACCGCGCACCACCGGGCGGGTGATAACGCTTTCATGCCGCCGCCCCGGAACCGCCTCCGGGCAGGCTCTCCGCGGTTCGTTCGCCGGCGATGACACCCGCGGCGCGCAGCGACGTCAGCGCCGCCCGCATCGAGACCATGCCTTGCGCGCGGGCGGTGTCGATCACGCCCGGCAACTGGTAAGTCTTGTTCTCGCGTATCAAATTACGCACCGCGTCGTTCGCGAGCAGCACTTCGAACGCCGCGACCCGACCGCCGCCGCCGGCGCGGGGCAGCAGGCGCTGATTGACCACCATCCGCAAACTGTCCGCGAGTTGCACGCACGCCGGTCCGCGCGACCCGACCGGGAACGCGTCGACGACGCGGCTGACCGCGCCGGCGCAACTCGCGGTATGCAAGGTCGCGAGCACCAGATGCCCGGTTTCGGCGGCGGTCAAAGCCAGCGAGATCGTCTCGAAGTCGCGCAACTCCCCGATCAGAATCACGTCGGGGTCTTCCCTGAACGCCGCGCGCAACGCCGACGCAAAGCAAGACGCATCAACGCCGACTTCCCTTTGAGAAACCAGCGAACGCTGTGAACGGAAACGGAACTCGATCGGATCCTCGATCGTCAACACGTGCGCCGCGCGTGTGCTCAGGATGTGATTGACCATCGCCGCCAGCGAGGTGGACTTGCCGGACCCGGTCGCGCCGGTCAGCAGGATGAGCCCGTAAGACGCGGCGAGCGCCGCGCCTACCGCGGGCGGCGCGGCGAGTTCCTGCAGCGTCGGCGCATCTTTTTCCAGCCGGCGCAACACCACCGCCGGCTGCTTCGCTGCAAAATAGAAATTCGCCCGGTACCTGCGCCCGCCGCACTCGAGGCCGAGGTCGAGCGACTTCTCGCTCAACCAGCGTTGTTTCAATTCGGGCGTCATGCACCGCTCGCAAAACGCCCACACTTCGCGCGCGGACACGACGTCCGCCGACAGCAAACCCATCTCCCCGTTCACGCGCAGATAAACCGGGCAGCCGCTGTGCACGTGCACGTCGGACAAGCCCGGACGCTCGGCACATTCTGAAATTCTTTGCATCAACGTTTGCATTTCCGCTCCGTATCGCGATGGTTTACAATGCGCCGGTTCCCGGCCGAGGTGGCGGAACCGGTAGACGCGCCGGACTCAAAATCCGGTGGGGTAACACCCGTGTGGGTTCGAGTCCCACCCTCGGTACCACGCCCCCCGACCCCGAAAATCCGCACGCGCCGCACAACATCTCACGGATGTCAAGCCATGTGCGGCAAAATCGGACGAACGGCGTCTATTTCCCGATAAACGCCCGGCGAGGCCGTGCGTGCTACACTTTCTGCTTAGGCCCCGGTGGCACAATTGGATAGCGCGTCCCCCTCCTAAGGGGAAGGTTGCAGGTTCAAATCCTGCCCGGGGCGCCAACCTGAGCAAGCCCGGAGCGCCACGTAACGGATGCCTCTTGTCGCCTTAGCCCGGCCCGCGTGCCATTGAACCGATCCTCCGATGCCGGCATTCGCCCCCTATTCCCTGTTTCGCCGCTTTCTGTGGATCCCCAAAGCGCGCAAGTGGTACGACAAACTGCATTCTCCCGGCAGGCTGCTCGGCGCACCCGTCACCGACGAAAAGCTGTGGCACCACTTCAAGCGGCAATCGGCGTCTTTCGCCACTTTGTGGCTGGCGCCGCTGACGCGCTGGTACCGGCGCAACGCCTGGGTGAAATTCAGGAGCGTGGGCGTGCGCGTCCGAGTGCAAACCATCAAGCCGGTCAAGCCGGCCAGAAAATTCATCGTCACGCTGACCCGCTTGCCGCGCTCGGTGCAAGCGGCCGAACGCTGTATCGCGTCGGCAAAACGTCACGGCGAACACCGCGGACTCGAAATTGCGCCCGCGGTGGACAAGTTCCAAGCGCAGGACTTCTTTGTCCGGCACGGATTCACCTGGTATCACTTAGACTGCAACGCCGAACTTGGCAAGGACCCGCTGCCCGAAATGGGCTGCTTTGCTTCGCATTACCAACTGTGGCAACGCTGCGTGGAACTCGGAGAACCGATTATCATACTCGAGCACGACGCCGTGCTCCGCTCTGCGATTCCCCCGTTGAGATTCAAACACGTGATTCTGCTGTCGAAACTCAACTTTCGACCGCAACACATCAACGTTGACGTGCTCAAAACGTTCCGCTGCCGGGAGATCTTCTACCCACTGGAGCGGCTCGCCGCCGCACACTGCTACGCGATCACGCCCGCCGGAGCGCGCATTCTCGTGGCGGCGGCGCAGCGGCAACTGACGATACCGGCGGACGACTTTATTAACAAATCCAGATTGGATATCCTTTATTATCACCCGTACTTGGCGGATTCCGATTCCGCATTTTCCACGATCGACGCACGCCATCCCGACAGCCCGACGCCGGAAGAAGTTTGGCAAAGTTATAAACGAAGCCCCTGACCCATGCTGAAATTCGTTGCGCGCGTTGTTTTCCGCAGATTGCTGCGTACCCGCAAAGCACGGCGCTGGCGCGACCGCCTGACCGCGACCGGCCAACTGCTTGGGGCGCCCGCAGGTGAAGAAAAACTGCGGCATCAATTCAAGCAGAATCTGAAATGGTTCATCAAGTCTTTTATCACCACCCAGCAGGCAAGAGCAAAAACCGCCGGCGTGCGCGTGCGCGTGCGGATGATCGCGCCGGTCAGGCCGTCCAAAAAATTCCTGATCACTCTGACCGGGCTGCCGCTGTCGGTGGCAGCCGCCGAACGCTGCCTCGAGTCCGCAAAACGGCATGGCGAAGACCATGATCTGGAGATCGTGCCCGCGATAGACAAATTCCAGTCACGCGACTTTTTCACCCGCCATGGCCTGACGTGGAATCGCAGATCATCCAATTTCGATCCCCTTGCCGGGATGGGGTGTTTCTCGTCGCATTTCAAACTGTGGCTGCGCTGCATGGAACTGGGAGAGCCGATTGTCGCGCTGGAACACGACGCCGTGTTCCGCGCCCCCCTGCCGGCGCTGAGATTCAAGCACGTCATCATGCTCGGCAAACCCCTCTTCCTCAACCCCTCGAAACTCGCCCTGATTAAAGCGATCGGCGCGCACAAACAGCGGGAGGTCTTTCATCCCTGGAATTTCCTGATGGGCACACACTGCTACGCGATCGCCCCCGAGGGTGCGTGCAGGCTGGTTGAAGCGGCGCGCCGGCAGCTGCTGCCGCCGGTTGATCACTTTATCTGCAAACGGTACGTGAACATTCTTTACTACCACCCCCATCCGGTGGATCTCGACGACCGCTTCACTACGATCGCCTCGACCGCTCCCGGCGGGTCGCCCCTGTGGCAAGACCATCAAGCCGTGCGCCGTGATCAACGGCGCGGCGCGTAAATAGTCTTTGCCGCCACCCCGATTCGGCGAATCTCGGCGACCGCTTCACTACGCTCGCCTCCACCGCTCCCGGCGGGCCGCCCTGCGGCAAGATCATCAAGCCGCGCGCCGTGATCAACGGTGTGGAAACGTCCCGATCACGCGCCCGTTCCCGTCGTACGCCGCGATGCTTTCTCCTTGTATCCGCAGCCGCTCGACGTGCCGACCGCCTCCCGGCGCCATCAACCTGAGCGCGGCGGGTCTTGCGTCGAGGCGGTTGCCGGCCGCGTCGTCGAGGATCAATCCCGCGCCGCCGCCGTCTGCGCCCAAGTAAGCAATCGTCTCGCCGCGCCCGTCCACCACGAACAACTCCCTTACCTTGATCGTCTCCTGAATCGCGACCCGATCTCTGCCGAAAGGCAGCGTTCCGACCGCCTCGTACACGAAAAAAGCCGCGATCACGATAATCGCCAGCCGCATCCTTCGTAAGTTGCGTTCCATAAGTTTGATCTGAGCGGAAAATTCAGGTTCCGGCATGATTACCTCCCGGGTTGTGGTTGGCGCCGGTCAGGGACGCCGCATAAACGCTTCACGTCAGTATGCCGACCGTCACGCGCCGCGAATGCGGCGACGTCCGATGTTCCCACAAGTACAGCCCCTGCCACACCCCCAACGTCAGGCGCCCGTCCTTGAACGGAACCGACAAAGAGCTCTGCGTCAGCACCGCGCGCGCGTGCGCGGGCATGTCGTCCGGCCCTTCGGCGATGTGCCGAAACAACGGGTCGCCGTCGGGAGCGATGCGCGCGAGCAAGCGCTCGAGGTCCCGGTGCACCTCGGGGTCGGCGTTTTCGGTGATCACCAGCGAGGCGCCGGTATGGTGAATGAACACGCTGCACAACCCGGCCGCGGCGCCCGGGACACACGCCTGGACGCGAGCGGTCAGGTCGTAAAACCCCCGCCCTTCGGTCCGGCATTCGAGCGTATGCTGCGCGACCGCCATTAAAGTCCGCCGAGATGCTGCATCGCAGGCATTATAATCATCCGCCATGACCCCCTCGGACGACAAGGAATTTCTGAAACCCCGGCGGCGCGCAGTCGCGGTCGCGGTCGGCGGCGTCACCATCGGGGGCGACGCCCCGATCGTCGTGCAGTCCATGACCGACGTCGCGACCTCCAAGATCACCGAGGTCACCGCCCAGATCGCGGCGCTTGCGCGCGCGGGCTCCGAAATCGTGCGCGTCACGGTCAATGACAAGGCGGCGGCGCGGGCGGTGCCGATGATCGCCGAACGCCTCGCGGTGCTCGGGATCAGCGTGCCCCTGGTCGGCGATTTTCATTTCAACGGCCATACCCTGCTCGAGCGCTACCCCGAATGCGGCGCAGCGCTCGCCAAACTGCGGATCAATCCGGGCAACGTCGGCAGGGGCAAATTGCGCGACCCTCAATTCACGCGCATGGTCGAGTGCGCCTGCCGTTTGGACAAACCGGTGCGCATCGGCGTCAACTGGGGCAGCCTCGACCAAGATCTGCTCGCGCGCCGGCTCGACGAAAACGCCGCCCGCACGAAGCCGCGGCCGCTGGCGCGGATCACCCGCGAAACGCTCGTGGAATCAGCGCTGGCGAGCGCGGCGCGCGCCGAGGAGATCGGCCTCGCGCACAACCGTATCGTCGTGTCGTGCAAACTCAGCGACGTCGGGGAATTGATCCGGGTTTACCGCCAACTCGCCGCCGCCTGCGACTACCCGCTGCACCTCGGCCTGACCGAAGCCGGCATGGGGCGCAAAGGCACGGTGTCCTCGACCTCGGCGCTGGCGATCCTGCTCGCCGGGGGCCTCGGCGACACGCTCCGCGTCTCGCTGACGCCGGAGCCCGGCGCCGACCGCACCGAGGAAGTGCGGGTCGCGCAGGAAATCCTGCAAAGCCTCGGGCTGCGCGCGTTCAACCCCGACGTCGTCGCCTGCCCCGGCTGCGGACGCACCGACAGTTCGTATTTCCGGGAACTCGCGCAGGAGATCCGGACTTACCTGGACGCGCGCATGGGTGAATGGAAGCGCCGCCGCCCGGGCGTCGAGAATATGACGGTGGCGGTCATGGGATGCGTCGTCAACGGCCCCGGTGAAAGCCGGCACGCCAACATCGGCATCAGTCTGCCGGGCTCCGGCGAGCAGCCGACGGCGCCGGTGTACGTGGACGGCAAAAAGAGCGTCACGTTGAAAGGCGACACCATCGCCGCAGACTTCAAGGCTTTGGTCGAGGACTACGTCGCCTCGCATTACCGAACGCCGCGCTAAGCGCCGGCGTCATCGGGGGTGGCGGCGAAATCGCCGGCGAAAGCCTGCAACACGCTCAACGCGGCGGTGACCGCGGTTTCAACGCGCAGCAGGCGCGGCCCCAAAGACGCCGGCACAAAGCCCCGCGCCTGCGCCATCCGCACCTCGTCTTCGGTGAGGCCTCCCTCGGGCCCGAACAGCGCGGCGACGCGAACCCCCGGCAACGCGCGGGCCGCCGCGGACAGACCGCGGCGGGCGTCCGGGTCGAGCACGAAAGCGACGGCGTCCCGCGGCGCTTCGAGCCGCTCGAACAACATCGGCGCGGCGACCTCCGGCACGTCGGCGCGACCGCACTGCTCGCAGGCGCTGCGCACGATGCCCCGCCAATGCGGCAGTTTGCGTTCCCACGCCGCGGGTGCCGCGACCGAGCGGGCGGCGAGCACCGGCTGCACCGATGCGGCGCCGAGTTCCGCCGCCTTTTGCATCGCGAGATCCATGCTCCGGCCTTTCGCCACGGAAACGTAAAGCGCCGCGTGCAGACGCGAGCGCGGCAGCGGCACGACCGCGCGTGCGCATAACACGCGGCTGAGGCGGCGCTCGACCGATGCTACGCGGCAGGAGAACTCGCCGTCGTGATTGAACAGGTTAACCGGGCTGCCGGCGGCGAGCCTCAACACGTGCGCCAGGTAATGATGGCGTTCACCGCGCAGGCTGACTTCCCGGCCGACGGCCAGCGGCAGGTCGCAATGGATGCGCGGCCCCGTCATTGACTCGCCACCGACGCGCCGCGGGGTCTTGCAGCTCCGCAACAGGGGCCGCGCCGCCGCGGCTCAATAACGATACGCGTCCGCCTTGTACGGCCCCGCGGCGTCAACCCCGATGTAACGCGCCTGCTCCTCGGTCAGTTCGGTCAACTGCACGCCCAACTTGTCGAGATGCAAACGCGCCACCTCCTCGTCGAGATGCTTCGGCAACACGTGAACCCCGATTGGATAACGCTCGGCGTTTTGCCATAACTCGAGTTGAGCCAGGACCTGGTTGGTGAAAGAGTTAGACATAACGAAACTCGGGTGTCCGGTCGCGCAGCCGAGGTTCACCAGCCGGCCCTCGGCGAGCAGAATGATGCGTTTGCCGCCGGGGAAAACGACGTGATCCACCTGCGGCTTGATGTTCTCCCAAGCGCAGTCCGCGAGGCCCGCGACGTCTATCTCGTTGTCGAAGTGGCCGATGTTGCAGACGATCGCCTGATTTTTCATGCGCCGCATCTGCGCGTGCGTGATCACGTGCAGATTGCCGGTCGCGGTGACGAAAATATCGGCCTGAGCCGCGGCGTATTCCATCGTCACCACGCGGTACCCCTCCATCGCCGCCTGCAGCGCGCAGATCGGATCTATTTCGGTGACCCACACGATGCAACCTTGCCCGCGCAGGGATTGCGCGCACCCTTTGCCGACGCCGCCGTAGCCGCACACTACCGCGGTTTTGCCCGCGATCATCACGTCGGTCGCGCGCTTGATGCCGTCGAGCAGCGACTCACGGCAACCGTAGATATTGTCGAACTTGGACTTGGTCACCGAGTCGTTGACGTTGAAAGCGACGGTCTTGAGTTCGCCTTTGCGGAACATTTCGTGCAGACGCTGCACGCCGGTCGTGGTTTCCTCGGACACGCCCTTGATCTGCGCGAGCAATTCCGGATAACGGTCGTGCATGACCCGGGTCAGGTCGCCGCCGTCGTCGAGGAGCATATTCGGGCGCCACCCGCCGCCGCCGTGGATCGTTCGGTCTATGCACCACCAGTATTCGCTTTCGCTCTCGCCCTTCCACGCAAACACGGGCACGCCGCGCGCGGCCAGCGCCGCCGCCGCGTGATCCTGCGTCGAGAAAACGTTGCACGACGACCAGCGCACTTCGGCGCCGAGTTCCAGCAAGGTTTCGATCAGCACCGCGGTCTGCACCGTCGTATGCAGGCAACCGACGATACGCGCACCCGCGAGCGGCTGCTCGCCGCGGTGGCGCTCACGCAGGGCCATCAGACCCGGCATTTCGGTTTCGGCAATCGCGATCTCCCTGCGCCCCCAGTCGGCCAGCGCGATGTCGGCGACCCTGTAGTCTTCGTGCAACTCAACTGCCGGTCGGCTCATGTTGCAAACTCCGCTTTCAAAATATTCACTTTATCACACCGCTCCCACGGAAAACCGTCGCGGCCGAAGTGTCCGTAAGCGGCGGTGTCGGCATAAATCGGCCGCAGCAAATCGAGCATCTCGATAATGCCGCGCGGCTTCAGATCAAAATGCCGGCGGATACATTCCTCGAGGCGCTCATCGGACGCGCCGCCGCGGGCGGTGCCGAAAGTCTCGACGTAGATCGAGGTCGGCTCCGCGACCCCGATCGCGTATGACAACTGCACCTCGCATTTCACAGCGAGGCCCGCCGCGACGACGTTTTTCGCGATATAGCGCGCCGCGTAAGCCGCCGAACGGTCCACCTTCGACGGATCCTTGCCGGAAAAAGCGCCGCCGCCGTGGCGTGCCATCCCGCCGTAAGTGTCCACGATGATTTTGCGCCCGGTGAGACCGCAGTCGCCGGCCGGCCCGCCGGTCACGAACGCCCCGGTCGGATTGATCAGATAATCCGTCGCGCGCGTCAACCATTCGGCCGGCACCACCGGCTTGATGATCGTCTCGATGACGGCTTCCTCGATCTCTTTTTGTGCGACCCCTTCGTCATGCTGAGTTGAAAGCACGACCTTATCCATCACCGCCGGGCGGCCGTTGTGATAGCGCAAAGTCACCTGGCTTTTTGCATCGGGCCGCAGCCACGCAATCTCGCCGCTCCGCCTGACCTCGGCCTGCCTTTTGACCAGGCGATGCGCGTAGTCTATCGGCGCCGGCATCAAACGGTCGGTTTCGTCCGTGGCGTAACCGAACATCAAACCCTGGTCGCCGGCCCCCTGCTCGCCGCGTTCATCGCGGTCAACCCCCTGCGCGATGTCGGGCGATTGCCCGCCCAGCAGATTCTCGACGCGGCAGGTGTCGGCGCAGCAGCCGAGCGCGGGGTCGGCATAGCCGATCTTGCGCAAAGTGTCCCTGACGAGGCCGTCGTAATCCGCTTTGGCGTGCGCGGTGATCTCGCCGGCCAGCACGACCCTGTTGTCTTTGATCAGCGCCTCGCAGGCGACGCGCGCGTTTTTGTCCTCGGTCAAAACCGCGTCCAGCACGGTATCGGACAACTGGTCGCAAATCTTATCGGGATGCCCTTCCGAGACCGATTCGGAAGTAAATACAAAAGCGCTTTTCATTGAGACCCGGCCCTAACCCGCATTTTTCACGCCGGTGCGCCCGGCGCGGGCCGGTGCGGCGAAAACATGCCCGTATTCCCGCGGTGCGTTGCAAGCAAAGCAGTTGTTGCTTGCCGTGCGGGCGCCCACGGAAAATGCGGGGTCGGCGGAAACAACCACCGGCGCCGGAGAACGGCGCGCGTGCGGCGGACGCCGCGGAACGTTCGCGCACACACTCAACCGGGCGCGAAACCGCATCACCGAAGCCGCTCCAGGCGGGGCCTCAATTAACATAGCCGAGCATCCTCCTCAGTGTTTCAGCGTCTCTCAACTCTTCAATCCTATCCACGAATTCGACCTTGCCCCGAGTGGACAGCAAGCAATTGGATTCGTCGTCTTCGTACCCGCCTTTTGTCATAAACGTTATCTGGTCCGGCTGCGACAATAACGCAACGGCATAACCCATGGAACTAGGCGAGAGAAACAGCACGTCGGCGCGGGACATTTCAATCCAATGCGAATTATGGTCCTGCGCGTCCTCCGCCAAATGCAATTGAACGCCTTTTTGCCCCAGCGCCTGCATCGTCTGCCGGGAATCATCGGAATAGACATGCAACTGAAAAGGCACCTGCAACTCGTGCATCGATTCCCTCACGGCATTGACCAGATCAAAATAAAAACCCTGCTCGTAGAAAGTTACCCCCTTGAACAACCGCAGATTTCCACCTATCTCCGGCAAGCCGTAGGCTTCGCGCTTTCTGATATGCACCGCCAGGTTCAGCACCTTTTCATCAAAGCAATCTTTATAGTGCCTGTGCTTCGCTTGAAACGCCGTTCGGGCACTCAGAATTTTTTGTTGCAAAACCTTTTTCGGCACCGGCCAATGCTCAAAACTCGCGGTTTTGGACGCGACGAGTCCGGCGGGCGTCAGGTTCAAAGCCCGGAGGGCCGCAAGCGGCGGCAACAAACGAAAATAATGAAAAGGCACGCAACGCTCGCCGAAAACTTCTTCAAAAGAGGGATACCCGCGACCTAACATTAAAAAATCCTCCGTACTTTCTTTGCGCCCGGGGTCATTGCCGGCAGCGTGATCAAAATGAGCCGGGGCAACGTGAACGTACGTTAGATTGTAATGATCGGCTATCGCCTGAAGCAAGAACGATTTCATAAAATACGACCCCATGCCGTCAACCACGCCTGAAGCAACGTTGAAATTGCTTGTTGAATTGCTCTTTCTTGAAATCAACGGCAACCGTTTGAGGCGTTGTTGGAAAGACGCCGGCCTCTTCCGCTTAAACGGGGTTCCGGCGCTTGCCGCCGCGAGCATATTAATTAATTTTTCGTGCTCGCAAATCAAAGTTTCACGATCCCACAGCAGAAAACAATTGTTCAAAGCAAGTTGATTCAACCCGCCGGCCGTTTCGAGGCGAACTTGTTTCGGGTTGGAAAGTAACATCAGAAAAGATCCGAAGATGCACTGGGTGTAATGCGTTTCCGTCAAAAATACCAGATCAGCCGAGACGCATCCGTTTATCAGCTCCTCAAACAAGGGGCTTTGATGCCGGCTGACGCAAGGCCGCGAACACACGGCGGCCAGTTGCTCCTCCTTTTGCCGCTGCAGGTCATCCGGCAACTCCTCTTCGAACTCAAGCGAATCGAACAACTGAACTTCCAAATCACTTCCAATGCGGCGCGCGCACTCTGCGACAAGCTCCAGCATCGGCGTCAATTTGTCTAAAATAAAAGGCATCCTGAACTTTTCGTTCTCGATCAAAAACGCCGCTCTGAGCGTATTGTTCTCAAAAGGCGCGCGCGTCTCCGGCGCGAAAGTTTCGACGTAAGCCCGGTGGGCTTTCTCGGTGAAGCGGCGAATTGCCGCTTCACCGACCACCCCTTGATTTTTCAAAAATTTATGCCGGCGCTTACCGTAAAACGCTTTCATCCTGTTCACGATCGCATCGGCGAAGCGTAACGAATCCCGATATACGGGGTGCACTAGAAATATGACGTCTCCTATTCCGCATTCCTCGTCAAGCATCAATACTTCACCTTTCAGTTCGTCAACCAAGCGGAATTCTTTCGCCAGCAGGCGAAAATATTCCTCCCATTTACGGTTAAGGACGTCGGTGGGATATGCGCTCGCGCAGATACCCGCATTACTTTCAATCGGCGTATATACGTAAGGAA
This sequence comes from Candidatus Oxydemutatoraceae bacterium, assembly GCA_965211995.1. GTDB lineage: Bacteria > Pseudomonadota > Gammaproteobacteria > Poriferisulfidales > Oxydemutatoraceae > CAYFZO01. The sequence goes on along the minus strand of OZ243040.1, from coordinate 643,190 downwards.
CGTCCATCTCCTCGGCCAAAAGCGCCAAACCCAAGCGCAGATTCAGATTGACTTCCAGCAACCGGGAACCGGCCGGCGGCAACGCGAAATACTTATTATTTATCACGAATAAACCCACAGGATCAGATCCGGAATATAATAACAAAATGGCGGAAACTCTGACACCCGGCGCGGACCTCGGACAAGCGGCGCCTGATTTCAATTTGCCCGCAACCGACGGCAAGACGTACACGCTCGCCGATTGCCGCGGCACAAAAGGCACGCTGGTGATGTTTATTTGCAATCACTGCCCGTACGTCAAAGCGACGCGGCGCAGGATCATCCGCGACGTGGCCGAGTTGCGCGAATATGGCGTCGGCGCGGTCGCGATCATGCCCAACGACCCGACCGCCTATGCCGAAGACTCGTTTGAGAACATGCAGAAAGCAGCCGTGCAGTTCGGCTATCCCTTCCCGTATCTGCTGGACGAAACCCAGGCAACCGCACAAGCCTACGGCGCCGTTTGCACGCCCGACTTCTTCGGCTACGACAAGGGCTTGAAATTGCAATACCGGGGCCGCCTCGACGACCGCGGCATGGAAGATTCACCCGCCGCAAACAGGGAGCTGTTCGAGGCGATGAAAAGCATCGCTGCCGGCGCGGGACCGGCGCGGCAAAAACCCGGCATCGGCTGCTCGATTAAATGGCGCTGACGGCGGCGCGCTCACAGGCCGAAGTTCAACGCCCGCAAGCCGCTTCCACCGCCGCGCGATAAAGCCGGTTGCGTTTGCCGCCGCCGAGCTTCGCAACGACGTCGGCCGCGGCGCGCGGCGGCAGATGCTCGAGCAGGGCCGCGAGCAGTTTCAGCGGGGCGATCCTCAACTCGCCGCCCTCCGGTTCCCGCGCCGCCCCCGCGACCACGATAACGAACTCCCCCTTGCGCCGGCCCGCGTCGCCCGCGAGCCACCGCCGCACCCGTTCCAGAGAATCGCATACGAAACGCTCGTGCACTTTAGTCAACTCCTTGGCGAGACAAGCGCCGCGCGCGGCGCCGAAAACCAGCACAAGATCCTCCAGCGTCGCCGCGATGCGGTGCGGCGCCTCGTAAAACACCACGGTGCGGACTTCGCCTTGCAACGCCGCCAGGCGTGCGCGGCGCGCGGCGCGGCGCGGCGGCAAAAACCCCTCGAACAGGAAGCGGTCGGCGTCCATGCCGGCTCCGGCCAGCGCCGCGACCGCGGCGTTCGCGCCGGGCACCGAAACGACCTCGACCCCGGCCGCGTGCGCGGCGGCGACCAGGCGCCGGCCCGGATCGCTGACCGCCGGCGTGCCGGCGTCGCTGACCAGCGCGATCACGCGCCCTTCCCGCAGTTGCCGCGTAATCTGCGCGACCCGCCGTTCTTCGTTGTGCTCGTGCAGACTGGAAAGACGCGCGCCGATACCGTGACGCTCCAGCAATCTGCGGCTGACGCGGGTGTCCTCGCACAACACGAGATCGGCGTCGCGCAATATTTTGGCCGCGCGCAAACTGAGGTCGCCGAGGTTGCCTATCGGCGTCGCCACGACGAATAATTTACCCGGCGAAGCCGCCTGTAAAACCGCACCCATGAGATATAATCAAAACCCGTTGTCCCGTACGCCGCATTTTATACGTTTATCCTCATGCGCTTGCCCGTAACGCTGAAAAATATCCCGGCGGCGGCGCTGTTGCCGCTGCTCGCGGCCGGCTGCGGCGGCAAAATACTCGACTCGCTCGACCTGTTGCAACGCACGCGCATGGAAAGCGCGTACGCACAAGCCGACGCGCTGGCGCTCACAGACCAGCCGGTCGCGGCCGCCGCCCGGCTGTGGCAGTTCGCCCCCCGGCTGCCGCCTCCCCACCGCCAGAACATGCAGGTGCGGGCGGCGGAAATTCTGCTCGACGCGAACCGCCCCCTCAACGCCTACCGCTACCTGCTGCAGATCTCGGAGCCGGACGTCCACGGTGCGGCGTTGCTCGGAAAGCGCGTCGCGGAAGCCCGTTTTTACCGCCAAACCGACCAGTCCGAAAGAATCCTCGCGGCGCTGCCGGTGGCGCTGATCAGGCAAGGCGACGGGCCAACTAGAATAGCCGCGTTCGAGTTGTCATCGGACGCGCTGATGTCGAGCGACGAGTTCGTCCGCGGCATAAAACTACGCCTCGAACTCCACAAACTGCTGGACGGCGAGCGGCGCCCGGCAAACGTCGCCACGCTGTGGCGCGCGTTGCTGTATCTCGATCCGTGGCAGGTCAGCCGGGAGCTTGCAAGCAAGCCCGGCGGCGGCGTGCGGCGCTGGCTCGAACTCGCGGCGCTGGCGACGCCGCTGGAAATGGACCGCGAAAAACTCGAACGCAAATACGCGGCGTGGAAAAGAAGAAACCGGCGCTGGCCGCTGCCGGATTCGATCGTCGAAGAACTGCACGCGCGCTGGCACTACCTCGACTACCGCCCGCAAAAGATCTCGCTGCTGCTGCCGCTGACGGGCAGTTATGCAAAAGCCGGCAAGGCGGTCAAAGGCGGCTTTTTCGACGTGCCTGAGACCGCGACGACGCCGGAATTCACCGTCGTCATTCACAACACCGACCAGTCGACGGACATCGAGAGCATTTATGCAAAAGCGGTCGCGGACGAAGACGTCGACCTGGTCATCGGCCCGCTGCTGAAACCGGAGGTGGACGCGCTGGTCGCGCGCGGCGACCCCGGCGTCCCGACCATCAGCCTCAATTATGCGACCGTGAACACCCGCGCGCGCGCCAACTTTTTCCAGTTCGGCCTGCTGCCCGAGAACGAAGCCCTGCAGGCCGCGCAGAAAATCTGGACCGACGGTCACGAATTCATTGCGGTGCTGACCCCCGACGACCCCTGGGGCGAACGCCTCTACCGCGTGTTTGAAGACCATTACACCGCGCTCGGCGGCAACATCCGTGCGCTCAGCCGCTACGACCCAAGTTTCGTTGACTACGCGACCGTCATCGAGTCCCTGTTCCAACTCGACCGCAGCCGCGAACGCCACCGGCTCGTCGCGGCCGCGCTCGGCGAAAAACCGCGGTTCACGCCGCGCATCCGCGACGACGTCAGCGCCTCGATGCTGTTCGCGGACCACCGCCGCGCGATCATGATCTTCCCGCAGATGAAGTTTCACTACGTGGACAAATTGCCGACCTACGCGACTTCGCACATCTACAAGCCGGGAGTGTTCAAAGGCGGGCGCGATCTCGACGGGCTCATTTATTGCGACATTCCCGCGATCATCCGGCGCGAGGATTTCACCGATACCAAGGCCGGCGAATACGCGCGCCTGTTCGCGCTCGGGGCCGACGCCCGGCGCCTGGTCAAGCGTTTCAGGCACATGGAAGTCGCGCGTTTCGCGTTCAACGGGCAGACCGGGAAAATATCCATCGGGGAAAACCGGCGCCTGTTCCGCAAACTGCCGTGGGCGCGGTTCTCGCGGGGCCGCCCGATCCCGCTCGACGCGCCGTGAACGCCCGCCGCTCTCCCGCGGCGGGCGCCGCCGCCGAGAAACGCGCGCGGTCTTTTCTGGAACGCCGCAAACTGAACGTGGTCGCCGCCAACTACCGCACGCGCTGCGGTGAGATTGACCTGGTCATGCGCGACGGCGACGCGCTGGTTTTCATCGAGGTCCGCCACCGGCGCGGCAAGTTCTTCGGCTGCGCCGCCGAAAGCGTTGATTCCGTCAAGCAGGGGAAGATCATCCGCGCCGCGCAGGAGTTTCTGCAAACGCACCGCCACGACGGCCCGCTGCGGTTCGACGTCGTCGCTTTCGACGGCCCCGCGCCCAGCGCGCCGACGTGGATCAAGAATGCGTTTGAAGCCGAATGGTAGGACGACCGACCGCTGCCGCCGTCACGCCGCGAGCGACACGCACGGGAAAGACTATCGCCGGCGTACATTCGCCGCCGCACCACGCGCCCGTGCCCGTATTTTATTTTGCTGCGTGACCCGCCGCCGCAACAGGAATTCCCGGTGTGGCGCAATGCTACAATCCGCCGCTTAATTTTCCGAAAAACGTCATGGACCTGCTGAACCGCGTACACGAACTGTTTGCAAGCGGCATTGAAACCAAGCGCCTCGCAAGCATCCGCCTCGGGCCGCCGATCGTGCGCGCGGGCGAATTGCTCGCGGCGCAGATCAACGCCGGCTGCAAGGTGCTGAGCTGCGGCAACGGCGGTTCCGCCGCCGACGCGCAGCATTTCTCGTCGGAGATGATCAATCGTTTTGAGCAAAACCGGCGCGGTCTCGCCGCGATTGCGTTGACCACCGACACCTCGACGCTGACGTCGATCGCCAACGACAGTCATTACGATCGCGTCTTCGCGCGCCAGGTCGAGGCGCTCGGCCGCGCCGGCGACGTGCTGCTCGCGATCAGCACCAGCGGCAACTCGGCCAACGTCAACGCAGCGGTCGCGCAGGCGCACGCGCAGGCCCTGCGGGTGGTCGCACTCAGCGGCAAAGACGGCGGCGGCATGGCCGCGCTGCTGGCCGCGGACGACGTCGAAATCCGGGTGCCCGCGAACTCGACCGCGCGCATACAGGAAGTGCACCTGCTGGTGGTGCACTGCCTGTGCGATCTGATCGACCGGCGGCTAAGCCGGCGCTGATCCCGGACTGCCGCGTGCTCGACGAGGGCTTCATCAGCCGTCTGCGAAAATCCACGGCCGCTGAAATCCTGACGCAGCCCGCGGACTGCTGGCCGTACGGCTACGACAACAGCCGCCTGCACACGGCCCCCGACGCGGTGGTGTTCGCGCGCGACCACGAGCAAGTCGTCGCGACGGTGCGCGTGTGCCGCGACCGGCGCGTACCCGTCACCGCCCGCGGGCGCGGCACCGGCACCACCGGCGCCGCGGTGCCGGTGCGCGGCGGCGTCGTGATCTCGTTCGAGCGCATGACCGGAATCCTCGCGCTCGACCCCGCCAACCGCACATTGCGCGCTCAGCCCGGCGCGACCAACCGCATGATCCAGGACCACTGCAAGCCTTGCGGCTTGTTCTGGCCGCCCGACCCCGGCAGCGCCGACTACTCGACGCTCGGCGGCAACCTCGCGTGCAACGCGGCGGGGCCGAGGGCGGTCAAATACGGCACCGCCAGGGAAAACACCCTCGGGCTGAAAGCCGTCACCGGCGACGCACGCACCGTCGTCACCGGCGTGCAGACCACCAAAGGCGTCGTCGGCCTCGACTTGACCCGCTTGCTGATCGGCTCCGAGGGAACGCTGGCTTTGATCACCGAGGCGACGCTCAAACTGACGCCGCTGCCGCCGTGCAAAAAGACCATGCGCGCCTGCTACCGCTCGACCGAGGACGCCGCCGCCGCCGCCGCCGCGATCATGACGCAGCCGGCGATCCCGTGCGCGCTGGAATTGATGGACGCGGTCAGCGTGCGCCTGGTGCGCGAACACGCCGACGTCGGTCTCGACCCGGCGACGCGGGCGCTGCTGATCATCGAAGCCGACGGCACCGCCGCGGCGCTCGGCGAAACCGCGCGGGCGCTCGCGCAGGCCGCGCGCAACGACGGCTTATTGGCTTTCGCCGCCGCCGCCGACGAGCGTGAAGCCGGCAAGTTGTGGGCGGCGCGCAAAGCGCTGTCGCCGGCACTCAGAACCGTCGCGGCGGGCAAGATCAACGAAGACGTGGTGGTGCCGGTATCCCGGCTCGCGGTTTTCATCCGGAAGATCGAAGAGATCGCGGCGCGGCGGCGGCTGACGATTGCAAGCTTCGGCCACGCCGGCAACGGCAACCTGCACGTCAACGTCCTATACCGGCCGGACGACGCGGCACAGCGGGAGGCTTGCAAGCACTGCCTGTCGGAAGTGTTCGACACGGTGCTTGCGCTCGGCGGCACTTTGTCCGGCGAACACGGCGTCGGCCTGATGAAACGCGGCTACGTCGCACGGGAAATTTCCCACAACACACTCGACGTCACGCGCGCGGTGATGCGGGCATTCGACCCGCACGGGATCTTGAATCCGGATAAGGCCGTCCCCGCCCGGCCTGACCGGGCGGAAGCTTAGTTTCGTGTCCGGACGCACCGGCCGCGGAGGCAACTCCCGGCCCGCTCAGTCGAAAGGCATCTGCCGCTCTTCGGCGGTAAGGCTGCGAATAAAACCGGGGCGCGCGAACACCAACTCGCGGTAACGGATGAGCGGGCGCGCCTGCTTTGGCGGCAACTCAATGCCGACGCCCGCAAGGCGCCACAGCAGCGGCGCGACGGCACAATCCACCAAACTGAATTCGTCGCTCATGAAAAAGCGCTTCATCCCGAACGCGTCAACGTGCGCGAGGAGGTTCTCCCTGAGTTCCTTGCGCGCCTTGTCGGCGGTGCTCAAATGCGAATTCAGGATGCGCTTGAGACGCGGATACCATTGCTGCTCCACGTGGTGCAGCGCCAGCCGCAGGCGCGCGCGCGGCATCGGCTCGACCGGCATCAGCGGCGGGTGCGGAAACCGCTCGTCCAGATATTCGCTGATGATGCGCGCCTCGTACAGCGACAACTGGCGGTCCGCGAGCGTCGGCACGCTGCCGTTGGGGTTGATCGCAATCAGGTCGTCCGGCGGCTTCCTGAGGTTGGTCACCGGCAACACCCTGAACGCCACGTCCTTCTCCGCAAGCACGAGGCGCACCCGGTGGCTCTCGAGACAGGTCGGGCCTGAGAACAGCAGCATCGAAGAGTGCTCTTCGACGCCTGCGAATTTTTTCTTGTCGATGGTCACGGGATTTGCGGTCGGCTGAGGCGCGGCGCGGCGAGAGACGCGGCTAGTGCAAGCCCCGCCAGTATTCGCGTTTCAACGCATAAGTGATACCGAGCAGCACGAGCAGAAACAGCAAGACCCAGATGCCCATGGCGCGGCGCTTCGAGGCGGCCGGCTCGGACAGATAGGCCATGAAAGTCACGAGGTCGCGCACCACCCGGTCGTATTCCCGCTCCGACATCGTCCCCGGCTCGACCAGCCGCATGCCTTTCAGCACCTGCTTTTCGGAACCGTCGGCGGAAATCACCGTTTTGTACACCGGTCTTTGCCAGCCCTGCAGTTGCCACAATACGTGCGGCATCGAGACGTTGTTGAACAACGCGTTGTTCACGCCCGTCGGGCGCGTCTCATCAAGATAAAAGGTCTTCAGGTAAGTGTACAGCCAGTCGGTGCCGCGCGCGCGCGCGATCAAGGTCAGATCCGGCGGGATTGCGCCGAACCACTGCAACGCGTTCTTGTCCTGAAACGTCACGGTCATCAACTCCCCGACTTTCCGGCGGGTGAAGATCAGTTCCTCGCGCACCTGCTCCTCGCTCAATCCCAGGTCTTCGCCGACGCGGTTATAGCGGCTGTAGCGCGCGCTATGGCAACTCAGGCAGTAATTCACGAAGTATTTTGCACCGCGCTGCAACGCGGCCCGGCTCGACAGTGAAATATCCGCCGCTGCGATCGGATACGCCGACCCGGCGGCGAATACCGGGCCTGCAACCGCCGTACACAACAGCAATGCCGCACCCCCGGCATTCATCTGAGCCTGTCCGGAACCCGCCGGTCCTCGGCCAGCACCGTGAACACCGGCAGCAGAAAGAAAACCACGAGATACACCGCGGGGATCAGCCACCCCCACGTCACCAGGGTCGAAGTGTCGGGGGACGCGCGCAAAAGATCGTACAGCGTCAACAGGCCGAGCAGAAACCCGAACCAGCCGTAGCACGCCGCGCTGCCGCGCTCACGGCTCATAAACCACAAGACGAAAAAAAACAGAAAATACAGTTCGCTGAAACGCACCGCCATTTCGGTGAACACCGGGCGCACTGGCAGCGTCCCGAGATAGCCCAGCACGATGAACACCGCCGCAAAGAGCATCAGATTGAGTTTGTGCAAGGTGCTGCGGTAGCGCACCGACTTGACCGGGTTGCGGTCGATCCACGGCAGGAAGAACAGAATCACTATCGCCGCGCCCATCGCGAGCACCCCGTACCACGGATCCGGAATCGCGCGCAGGATCGTGTAAAACGGCGTGAAGTACCAAAGCGGCGCAATGTGCTCCGGTGTCAGCAGCGGATTGGCCGGCACGAAATTCGCAGCCTCGAGAAAATAGCCGCCCATCTCCGGAAAATAAAAAATAACCGCCGCGAACAGCAGCAGGAACACGACCGTGCCGACGAGGTCCTTAACCGTGTAGTACGGATGAAACGGAATGCCGTCCCGGGGCACGCCGTCGCCGTCCTTGCAGTCTTTGATCTCGACGCCGTCGGGGTTGTTCGAGCCGACTTCGTGCAGCGCCATAATATGCATGAAAGCGAGCGCGACCAGCGCCAACGGCACCGCGATCACGTGAAAGGCGAAAAAGCGGTTCAAGGTCGCGTCGGAAATCACGTAGTCGCCGCGGATCCACAGCGCGAGGTCCGGCCCGATATACGGAATCGCCCCGAACAGGTTGACGATCACCTGCGCGCCCCAATACGACATCTGCCCCCACGGCAGCAGATACCCCATGAACGCCTCGGCCATCAGCGCGAGGTACAAAAACATGCCGATAATCCACAGCAACTCGCGCGGCTGCTTGTACGAGCCGTAGAGCAAGGCCCTGAACATATGCAAATAGATGACGATGAAGAAAGCCGACGCGCCGGTCGAGTGCATATAACGAATGAGCCAGCCCCAATCAACGTCGCGCATGATGTATTCGACCGATGCGAACGCCAGCGCCGCGTCCGGCTTGTAGTGCATCGTCAGGAACACGCCGGTGACGATCTGCAACACCAGCATCAGCAACGCAAGGGAGCCGAAGAAATACCAGAAGTTGAAGTTTTTCGGCGCGTAATATTCGACCAGATGTTCCCGCAAGATCCTGGTCAGCGGAAAGCGGGCGTCTATCCAGCCGAGCAATCCACCGGCCTGTGTCGTTTTGTCCATCAAGCGCTCTCTTCGTCGGACTCTCCAATCACGATGCGCCGGTCCCCGCTGTAACGGTACGGCGGCACTTCAAGGTTCTTGGGCGCCGGCACGCTCTTGTGCACCCGCCCGGCGAGATCAAACCGCGAACCGTGGCACGCACAGAAAAAGCCGCCGCGCCACGACGCCCCCAGGTCGTCGGGCGCGAGGTCGGGGCGGAACATCGGCGAACAGCCGAGATGGGTGCATATTCCGACGAGCACCAGGTATTCGGGCTTGATCGAGCGGTGTTCGTTGCGAGCGTATGCGGGCTGCTGCGGCTGCCCCGACTCCGGGTCGCGCAACTTGTCGTGCTCCGACTTCAGGCTGTCTATCATCGCGCGCGTGCGGCGCACGATCCAGATCGGCTTGCCGCGCCATTTTTCACGCAGCATCTCGCCTTCCTTGAGTTTGCCGAGATCCACCGTCACCGGCGCGCCGACCGCTTTCGCGTGGGCGCTGGGATTCATCGAAGCGACGAACGGCCACGCCGCCGTTGCGGCACCGACGCCGCCGACGACGCTCGCGCCCGCGGTCAAAAAGCGGCGGCGCGTTAAATCAACGGGCTTGTCGGATTTATCGTTTGACATGATCGCGGGGCGCGCTGTGAATCCGCCGCACGCCTATCCCTTTAGGGGTGATTTTTCGAGCAGTCCCGTGTGCGCCCAGCCCGTCCTGCCCTGATGTTGTAATGCGGCATAACCCCCGGCACTGATTCGGCATAGTATCCCCGAACCGGGCTTTTTAGTCAAGCAAGGCGCGATAAAAGCAAGGCTGAGCGTCTCTTCTACACCGGGTTTTCGACTTCGATGAAGTGGTGTTTCAGCGCAAACTTTGCGGCGAGATGCGCGCCGAGCGCCTGCACGCCGTAGCGCTCGGTTGCGTGATGTCCGGCGGCGAAGTAGTGGACGCCTTCCTCGCGCGCGATATGCGTCGTGCGCTCGGACACCTCGCCGCTGACGAACGCGTCGAGTCCTCCGGCGACCGCGTAGCGGATATAGTCCTGCGCCGCGCCGGTGCACCAGCCGACCGTGTGGATCGTATCGGCGCCGCCGGCGATCCACAACGGCTCGCGCCCGAGCGCGGCGGTGATCGTGCGCGCAAACTCGGCGGCTTTGACCGGCGCGGCGGTGCGGCCGAACAGCGCAAGCGGCGCCGCTTGATCGTCGTCGAGCGCGCCTTCGGCGTGCAGACCGAGTGCGCGCGCGAGGCAGACGTTGTTGCCGACTTCAGGATGCGCGTCGAGCGGCAGGTGATAAGCGAGCAGACTCGTGCCGGTTTCGAGCAGGCGGCGCAGGCGGCGCGCCTTCATGCCGGTCAGCGGCGCCGGCTCGCCTTTCCAGAAATAACCGTGGTGCACCAACACCGCGTCGGCGTCCGCGGCGATTGCCGCCTCGACCAGTTCGAGGCAGGCGGTAACCCCGGACACCAGCGAGACCACCTGCGCGCGCCCTTCGACCTGCAAGCCGTTCGGACAGTAGTCGCGAAAACGGCGCACTTCGAGATAACGGTCGAGGTAGTCGCTCAGTTCGGCCAGTTTCGCCACGTTCCTTTCCCCGCTTCCGGCGGCACCGGAACTACCAGTTTCGCCACGTTCCCTTTCCCGCTTCCGGCGGCGCCAAGAGCAGTTGCCGCCGGCGTGCCGCGTCGGCGTGCGCAAACAGCCCTTCGGCCGCAGCGAGGTGCTCCGCGACTTTGGCGAGTGCGTCCGCACCCGCGGCGGAGCAACGGATCAAGCTGCTGCGTTTTTGAAAGTCATACACGCCGAGCGGCGATGCAAACCGCGCCGCGCCGCCGGTCGGCAGGATATGGTTGGGTCCCGCGCAGTAATCCCCGATAACTTCCGCGGAATATTCGCCGACGAACACGGCGCCGGCGTTGACGACCGCCGGCAGCAAAGCGTCGGGGTCGGCGACCGCCAGTTCAAGGTGCTCAGGCGCGATGCGATTGGCGACGGCGACCGCCTCGTCGAGGTCGCGCACCCGCAGCAGCAACCCCTGTGACGCAAGCGCGCGTTCGATGATCGCGGCGCGCGGCGCGCCACTCAACAGGTGTTCCACCGCCTTCGCAACCGCGCCGATAAACTCGGCGTCGGGGCACAGCAGCATCGCGCGCGCCCGTTCGTCGTGCTCGGCCTGCGCCAGAAGATCGGCCGCGATCCACTTGGGGTCGGTCGTGCCGTCGCAGATGATCAAAACCTCCGAAGGCCCGGCCGGCAGGTCTATACCGACGATCCCGTGGAGTTGGCGTTTCGCCTCGGCGACGTAGGCGCCACCCGGCCCGACGATCTTGCTGACCGGCGCGAGCGTCTGCGTGCCCAGCGCCAGCGCGGCGACGGCCTGGGCACCGCCGACCAGCCACATTTCGCGCACGTCGCACAACCCGGCGGCGGCGAGCAGCACGGGATTGACCTCGCCGTCCGGCGCCGGCGTCACCATCGCGACGCGCGACACCCCGGCGACCGCGGCCGGGATCGCCGCCATCAGCACCGAAGACGGATACGCGGCCTTGCCGCCCGGCACGTACAGGCCGACCGAATCGAGCGGCGTCACGCGCTGGCCGGTCACCGTGCCGTTGTCGTCCCGCAGTTGCCAATCCCCGATCTTCTGCTGCTCGGCGTAGCGGCGAATGCGCATGGCCGCGTACTCGAGCGCGTCCCGCACCTCGAAGGATATCGCTCTGACCGCGGCGCGCATACGCGCCTCAGGGACTCTCAACTGCTGCAATGAAGCGGCTTCAACGCGGTCGAACTCGCGCAGGTACGCGAGCACCGCGGCGTCGCCCTGCTCGCGCACGCGCGCGATGATTTCGCGCACGCGCGCCGCCACCGCGGCGTCCGGCACCGCGGCGGCGGCGATAAACCGCCGCAGCCACGGCTCGAAATCAGACTCCGAGGTGTCGAACCGGGCGATTCGGATCATGCCCGGATCACGCCCACGTCGTGCCCGGCGTCACGCTGCGGCGGCTTGCCGCCGGCGGTGCGCGCGCGCCGGCCCTGCGCGACCGCCGCGGCCAGCGCTTCGAGCAGCGGCACGGTGTCTTCCCAGGCGATGCACGCATCGGTGACGCTCTGCCCGTAAACGAGTTCCCGCCCGGGCACGAGATCCTGACGCCCCGCAACGAGGTTGCTCTCGATCATCACGCCGACGATCCGCTCGTCGCCGGCGGCGACCTGCCCGGCGACCACCCGCGCGACTTCGCTCTGACGCTCGTGCTGCTTGCGGCTGTTGGCGTGGCTGCAATCAATCATCACGCACGGCCTTTGCCCGGCGCCGGTCAACACCCGCGCCGCCTGCTCGACGCTGCCGGCGTCGTAATTGGTCTGCTTGCCGCCGCGCAGGATTACGTGGCAATCGGCGTTGCCCGAGGTCGAGAAGATCGCCGAGTGCCCGGCTTTGGTCACCGACAGAAAATGATGCGGGCGCGACGCCGAACCGATCGCGTCCACCGCGATCTTCAGATTGCCGTCGGTGCCGTTCTTGAAGCCGACCGGGCACGACAACCCGGAAGCGAGTTCCCTGTGAACCTGGCTTTCGGTCGTGCGCGCGCCGATCGCGCCCCAACTGATCAGGTCGGCGACGTACTGCGGGCTGATCGGGTCGAGATACTCGGTGCCCGCCGGCAAGCCCATTTCGTTGAGTTGCAGCAGCAGCCCGCGCGCGAGCCGCAACCCCTTGCCAATCTCAAAACTGTCGTCGAGGTTCGGGTCGTTGATCAGCCCTTTCCAGCCGACCGTCGTGCGCGGCTTTTCAAAATAAACGCGCATCACGATATGCAACTCGTGCTTGAGGTCACCGGCGCAGGCGCGCAGTTTTTCGGCGTACTCGAGCGCCGAGTCAACGTTGTGGATCGAACACGGCCCGACCACCGCCACCAGCCTCGGGTCGCCCCCGTGCAGAATGTCGCGCGTCGCCTGCCGCGAGAAGTGCACGCACTCTGCGGCGCGCTCACTCGGCGGCAATTCCGCGATCAACTCCGCCGGCGCGATGACTTCGCGGGTTTCGGTGATCCTCAGATCGTCGGTTTGGTACTTCATCGGTCGCTCCCCCGTTCGGCTCGGCTGACGGCGGCGCTCACGCCGCGGCGTCGCCGGCCTTGCCCGCGTCAACGCTGCGCCGAAACAGCTCCGTCACCCGCGCCAGCGTGTGGTTGCGCATCTTCATCGCCGCCTTATTGACGATCAACCGCGCGCTGATCTTCGCAATTTCCTCGCGTGCGGTCAGACCGTTCGCCGCGAGTGTGCCGCCGGTGTCCACCAGGTCAACGATCAAGTCGGACAAGCCGGTCAGCGGAGCGAGTTCCATCGAGCCGTACAGTTTGATCACTTCGACCTGCCGCCCCTGCGCCGCGAAATACCCGCGGGCGCTGTTGACGTACTTGGTGGCGACGCGCACGCGCCTCGTCGCCGGCAGGCCGGTGCCGTCGCGGCCCGCCACCATCAGGCGGCAGCACGCGACGCCGAGGTCCATATATTCATACACGCCGGCGCCGGCGTACTCCATCAACACGTCCTTGCCGACGATGCCCAATTCGGCCGCGCCGTACTCGACGTAAGTCGGCACGTCGGCGCCGCGAATGATCACGATCTCGACGCCGGGGTACTCGCTTGCGAGGATCAGTTTGCGGTTGCCGCGCAGCGATTCGGCGGGCGCAAGCCCGCGTTGCGCGAGCAGCGGCAGCGCTTCCTTCATCACGCGCCCTTTCGAGAGGGCGATTTTAACCGGGCGGTCCATGGTTCGCGGCGATCCCAAGATGCAAGGAATTGTAGCGAATCGGCACGGGCGCCGCCCGCCGCCACGCCGGCAACGAACGCATCAAGCCGATACGCGCCGTATGTCGGCGCCGAGTTGCGACAACTTCTCCTCGATGCACTCGTAACCGCGGTCTATGTGATAGATCCGGTCCACCACGGTTTCGCCGTCGGCGACCAGGCCGGCGAGCACCAGCGAGGCCGAGGCGCGCAGGTCGGTCGCCATCACCGACGCGCCTTTGAGGCGCTCCCTGCCCCTGACGATCACGCAGTTGCCGCGCATGCTGATGTCGGCACCCATGCGCTGCATCTCCAACACGTGCATAAAGCGGTTTTCAAAAATCGTCTCGGTGATGACGCCGATGCCTTGCCCGACCGCGTTCAAACTTGTGAACTGCGCCTGCATGTCGGTCGGGAAAGCCGGATACGGCGCGGTCATCACGTCGGTACACTTGGGCCTGCGCCCGTCCATCCGCAATTCGATGCTGCTGTCGCTGACGTTGATATGCGCGCCGGCCTCCTCGAGTTTGATCAACACCGCGTCGATCAAGTCGGCGCGGGTTTTCTTGACCTTGACGTTGCCGCCGGTGATCACGCCCGCCACCAGAAACGTCGCGGTCTCGATGCGGTCGGGCAGCACGTCAAAAGCGCAGCCGCTGAGCTCGGAGCACCCGTGCACCTTGATCACCGACGTGCCCTGCCCCTCGATCCGCGCCCCCATTTTGCTCAGGCAGTTGGCCAGGTCCACGACTTCCGGTTCGCACGCCGCGTTTTCTATCGTTGTGGTTCCCCGCGCCAATACCGCCGCCATCAGCAGGTTCTCGGTGCCGGTGACGGTGACGGTATCGAACATGATCTCGGCGCCCTTGAGCCGCCCGTTCGCGTACGCCTTGATATAACCGTCGGCAATCTCGATCTCAGCCCCCATCGCGCGCAGCCCGTCGAGATGCATATTGACCGGGCGCAAGCCGATCGCGCAGCCGCCCGGCAACGACACTTCGGCACGACCGTGCCGCGCGAGCATCGGCCCGAGCACGAGAATTGAAGCACGCATCGTCTTGACCACGTCGTACGGCGCGAACAGGTTGTCTATGGTGCCGGCCTCGACTTCTATGCTCATGTTCTCGTTGAGCAAAATAAAAACGCCCATCTGCCGCAACAACTCGATCGTCGTCGTGACGTCGTGCAGATGAGGGATGTTGTTGATCACCATGCGCTGGTCGGTCAGCAGCGTCGCCGCGAGAATCGGCAGCACCGCGTTTTTCGCGCCGGAAATAGAGACCTCGCCGTTGAGGCTCTGCCTGCCTTTGATGTACAACTTCTCCATTAGCCCGTGGCGCTCGGCGCGGGCGGGCGCCACGCCTGGGTCGAGACGGGGCCGTCGCGGTCGGAGCACGCCCGGGTCAAGAACCGAACTTGCCGAGGCGACCGAGCAGGGCCTCGAAGCCGACTTCGCGGATCTCCCGGTCAAATCCGACGCGGAACTGCCTGGCGATACTCGCGCCGTCAATGATGATGTCGAATATTTTCCAGCCTTCGCGATCGACCAGAGAATAACTGATGCTCAGCGGCGGCTTGTTGCTGCTGGCCATCACTTTCGTGCGCACGACTTGGTATTTCTTGCGCGGTTCACCGGACAGCGGCGGTTCGTATTCAACCCGTATATCGGACATCAACAGCAGGGTCTTGCCGTAACTTTTCATCAGCATTGATTGAAAAACCTTGACGAAGCGCTGTTGCTGAAGTGCGTCGGCGGCGTCCCAGTGCGCCCCGAGCACCAACCGGCTGATCAACCGCATATCAACCGCCGGCACCACCACTTCTTCGAGCATCCTGTACAGGCGCTGCTCGTCCGTGTGATAGACGTCGGCTTCGGCGTGCAGGCGCTTGAGCAGCCGCTCGGTGGTCTGCTGCATCACCGCGCGGGCCGCGGCGTAGTCATCGCCCGCACCGGCCGGCCCGACCCACGCCGACAACGCGGCGGCGGCGGCCAATATGCAAAATTTCCTCACGTCCCTTGAACCTGTCACCGAAATCACTTTGACGCCCATAAGCGGCCGATTATAACGAAGTCCGCGCCGCCTTTCGAGGAAAAGCCGGATTCAAGCCTGAAGTGCGGCGCCGTCCGTCATCCCGTTGCGCCGATCCGCATCATCTGCGGAGCGCTCTTTTGGCTCCACGGATGACGCGGACTTTCGCAGATCGAGGCGGTCTTGTTTGAGCCTCAGACGACGTCGCAAAGCGCCCGCCCCTCTTCCTCTCAGCGCACTTCGGACTGAAACCCGCCCAATCGCAGGATCCCGGCCGCCAACTGACGCGCAGGGGCACGGAGACTCTCAATGGCTCAGATCACCCGCACCGCCGCCCGTGTCAACGCGGGTGGCGGAAACCCGAACTGCAATTGTGAACAACCTCCTCACCGGCGCGGCGGCGGACTTGCACCCCCGCCTCGCCGACTCCCCTCAAGGAGGAAGCGGTCGCCTTTGCCGGCCGGAAAACACCGGACTCAAAGAGGAAACGATTCGGGGGGAGGCGTCGTTGTATTAATTGTCTGTATCATAGCCGCAGGTAATCATGGCGCTTTCAACTCTCGCATTATTGCTGATCGCGGCGTTGCTCGCGGTCTTCTGGACGGCGGACCGGATGCTGCTGAACGCGGTGGCGACGGCGAACCGCCTGCGCATCCCGCCGCTGATCGTCGGCGCCGTGATCATCGGTTTCGGCACGTCCGCGCCGGAATTGGTGGTGTCGTCGCTCGCCGCGTTCAACGACTCGCTCGAGATTGCGGTCGGCAACGCGCTCGGTTCCAACGTCGCGAACGTCGCGCTGGTGCTTGGAGCGGCGGCGCTGGGTTTCGGCATCAACGCGACACCGGCCGACACGCGGCTGAAATTCCTTATCGTGTTCGCCGCGACCGCGTTGCCGGGTTTGCTGCTGCTTGACCGGAACTACCTCGGACGCGGCGACGGCGCCCTGCTGCTCGTCGCGCTCGCCGGCGCAATCTACCTGCTGATCAAGGCCGAGGACGGCGCGTTCGAAGACGACGACATGGTGCGGCATGCGGCCCGGCAAAAGCGCCCTGAAATCCGGCTTATCGCGTGGACGGGACTGATGCTCACCGCTTCCTACGCCGCGGTGTGGTCGGCGCTGAATATCGCACGGGTGCTCGACGTATCCGAACTCATCATCGGCTTGACCGTGATCGCGATCGGCACCAGTTTGCCCGAACTCGCGGCGGCCTTGGTCAGCACCTACCGCCAGCAGCACGCGATCGCGCTCGGCGTGATCCTCGGCTCGAACCTGTTCAACAGCCTCGCGGTGATCGGGCTGCCCGCACTGATCGCGCCGATGCAAGTGCCGGGCGCGGTGCTGCTGCGCGACTACCCGGTGGTGCTCGGCCTGACCGCGCTGCTGTGGCTGTTGCTGCTGGCGCCGCCGCGCCGCTCGCTCGGGCGCGGCAAAGGGCTGATGCTGCTTGCGTGTTTCGCCGCCTATCAGGCGATCCTTTACCGCGAGGCATTCGCTTGAAACGCGGGCCGCACGGGCGGGCATAATAAGCAGCGTCATGGCACTCGCTCACGACAAGCCCCCGGATTACGACCAGACTCTGGCGCTCGCGCGCGCGGTGATCGACACCGAGGCGCGCGCGGTCGCGGCGCTGAAAGCACGCATTGACGAGCGCTTCTTCAAAGCCTGCGAACGTCTGCACGCTTGCAGCGGGCGCATCGTGCTGCTGGGCATCGGCAAGTCGGGGCACGTCGCGAACAAGATCGCCTCGACGCTCGCGAGCACCGGCAGTCCGGCCTTCTACATCCACCCGGCCGAGGCGGGCCACGGCGACTTCGGCATGCTGTGCCGCGGCGACGCCGCGGTGGTGGTCTCGAACTCGGGCGAAACCGATGAGATCAACGCGCTGCTCGCGCCGCTGAAAGGCCTCAAGATCCCGATCATCGCGCTTACCGGCAGCCCGAACTCGACGCTCGGCAAAGCCGCGAGCGTCTGCCTCGACGTCGGCATCGAGCAGGAAGCGTGCCCGCTGGGACTCGCGCCGACGGCGAGCACCACCGCGGCGCTCGCGATGGGCGACGCGCTTGCAACCGCGCTGCTGCAAGCGAAAGGCTTCACGCCGGACGACTTCGCGCGTGCGCACCCGAGCGGCCGGCTCGGCCGCCGCCTGAGCCTGCGCGTTGAGAACCTGATGCACACCGGCAGCGAGGTCCCGACGGTTGCCGCCGGCACGCTGCTGGTGGACGCGCTGTGCGAGATGTCGGCGAAAGGGCTGGGGATGACGCTGGTGACCGGCACCGACGGCCGCATCGCGGGGATTTTCACCGACGGCGACCTGCGCCGCGCGATGGACCGGCGCACCGACGTGCACACGACGCCGGTCGAGACAGTGATGACCGCGGACTTTCACTCGATCACGGTGGGCGGCTTTGCGATCGAAGCGCTCGCCTTGATGGAGTCGAAAAAAATCAATTCGATGCCGGTGCTCGACGCACGCGGCGAACTCGCGGGTGCGCTCAATATGCACACGCTGCTGCGCGCCGGCCTGTAGGGCGCGCCGGTTGTAATTTTTTACCTGCGCTTGGTCTGTTGCTCTTTAGGATTTCGCAGGCCGGGTGCGCCAAATCACGGCGGGCTGATCTCGCTTGCCATGCTGCCGGACCATGACAGCGCCGGGTTCCGCGGCTCTTTTGGCAAGATAAACGCCCCAATGCACTTGGCGACCAGCCCCGTGCGGGGTTCGGGGCTTCTTCAATCACCGCCCGCGCGCAATCCTGAACTGCCGCTTTCCCGCGGCAATCATTGGGGTTTTGCAAGAAGCCTCTTTAATCGCATTTTGAAGCGCCATTCATGGTATCCGAAATACCCCTGGCAGCGCTTATACCAACTCAAAAAAGCAAACGCCAAAGTTCCGGAAACGGGTCGCACCACCCCGATGCTGCCGACGATCCTGTTCAGCCGCTCCAGTACCGCCTCTTCCGTGACCGCGTGTAATTTAGATCCCTCAAGTATGGCGGGCGCGTTGACGTACTTTTGATACAAGGCATCGTCGTTGTCCACCTCGATCACCCGCTTGACAACCTGGTCAAAATTATCGTAATCGTGGCAGTTGATAAAGGCTTCCGGGTTGAAATACTCGGCGACTTCGGGGTTGCCCCAGTAGATCGGCACGCTGCCCGCGAGCAGCGGCCAGCAGATCTTCTCCGTCGTATAGTGGACGGCGCTGGTATTTTCAAAAGCAATCCCGAATTTATACCGCTTAAAGAAACCCGGCACGTTTACCAAGCCATCGCCAATCGGCGGCATATTATTAAGCACTTTCCCGGGGCAGTCCACTTTCTTGTAGGAACCCAGTTTTTTGCAAAACTCTATTCTTTTCTTGACGCGGCCATTGGAGTAAATAAATCCGCAGAACTTCGACTTGGGAAATTTCCCGTACTCCTTAAGTTCATTTTCGGAGGGCCACATTCTGTGTCCTCTTACGCGGCATTTCCCGGTCGTCAAGAATTCAAAGAAACTGAATCTTGCAAAATTGGGGAACTGAAAATTTCGGTCGTCCGTATCTTCAAAAGTAAAAGCGTAATCACACAACCTGAAATCCGGCTTTACGTTCTCGCCCGTGAAGAAAACCGTAAGACACTTATAACCGGAATATCCCCTCCCCCCTGTTCCCGGAAACGTTGAGAAGAACACCAACTCCGGAGCGTCGCTTAGTTCCACGTCATATTCCCGATCGAGCAAGTGCAGCAGATAGTGGTCCTTAAGCAGGTGCTCCCCACCACGGTCATCAAAAATCGCGATTTTAAGTTTCCTCTTCATCTTATCCGCCAACGAATAAATGGCGTATTCCGGTTCAGGCGCCGCGCTGCGCGCAAGGCCCCGCCGCACCGAGACCCCGCAGAGTCCGCATCCGCCGCAACCTGAGGGTGCCGTGCGTGAAAGTATCGGCACATAGGTGACGCATTAAACCGAGCATAGGGGCAACAATTATATTCCCCCCGGGTGCCGCACCTGGATCTTGCACCGGCTCAAGGCACAATCTCCTTAGCGCCGGGTACGCGACGCCGCAATGCGGGCTTGAGACGCAACCCGACGTTCGGCGGCCCCGCCGCTGCAAAATTCGCGGTTCATCGTTGCATTGACCACGCCGGAAACTCAGATGCGAAAGTCCTCGCCGAGATACACCTGCTTGACCCGCTCGTTGGCGATCACGTCTTCGGCGCCGCCTTCGGCGATGACCCACCCTTTGTTCACGATATAAGCGCGGTCGCAAATGCCGAGCGTCGCACGGACGCTGTGGTCGGTGATCAACAGACCGATGCCGTAACCGCATAACTGCTTCATCAGTTTTTGGATCTCGGCGATCGAGATCGGATCGACGCCGGCGAAAGGCTCGTCGAGCAGAATGAACCTCGGCTCGGCCGCGAACGCGCGCGCGATCTCAACCCGCCGCCTTTCACCGCCCGACAGCGCGAGACCGTGGCTCGAACGCACCCGCCTGAGTTGGAACTCGTCGAGCAATTCCTCAAGTTTTGCCTCGCGCTCGCACCGGCTCAGGCTGCGTCTCGCCTCGAGCGCCACTCTCAGGTTGTCCTCGACGCTGAGCTTGCGGAACACCGACGCTTCCTGCGGCAGGTAGCCGATGCCGCGCTCGGCGCGCGCGTGCATGAACAGGCGCGAAATATCCTCGCCGTCCATCAAAATGCACCCGGCGTCGGGCTCGACCAAACCGACGATCATGTAAAACACCGTCGTCTTGCCGGCGCCGTTGGGGCCCAGCAGGCCGACGATCTCGCCGCTGTTTACGTTCAGCGACACCGATTGCACCGCGTAGCGGGCGCGGTATTTCTTGCTCAACCCCGACGCGATCAACCGGTGCATCGCCGCGCCTCAGGGGGAGCCGGCGGGATTGATGGTCAGGCGCACGCGTCCCTTGCTTTTTGTCGCGCTCACCACCTTCCTGCCGAGATCGTAGATGATGCGCTCCCCCTGAAGCATTTTTTCGCCGTCGTCAACCACCGCGTTGCCCGTGAACGTGATCGTGCGGCGCTTGATGTCGTACTCGATCGTATCGGCGCGGGCGTCAACGTTGCCGTCCGCGGAGCGGTTTCGGAAAGTGCCGGGACGCGCGCGCGCCACGATCCGCAAAAATTCGCCGTTCTCGGAAAATACTTCGACCTCGTCCCCGGTCAGGCGCATGCCGGCGCGGCTGATGACGACGTTGCCGCGGTACAGGCTGTTGCCGGTATTGTTGTCGTAGCGAATGCTGTCGGCCTCGAGATTGAGCGGCTCTGCGTCCTGCGCCACGGCCGCGCCCCAGGTCAGACCCGCCGCCAGCAGGACGCCGCACGCAACCCGGCCCGCCGCGGTGCGCACGCGGCAGCACGCGCTAAAGCCGGCGGCGGCGCTACGGCGCATGGTTCACCTCCACGTCGCCGAGCAGGCTGATCTCGCCGCGCCTGAGGTCGGCGACCATGCCGCGGCCGCGCATCACCTGCCGTTCGCGCCTGAGCACCACTTCCTCCGCGGTCACCGCGATCCACTCCTCGGTTTTGACTTCGACGTCGCGGGTGCTCACGATCTCGCGCGCGCGACCCGCAGCGGCGGGACGGTCGAGTTCAACCGCGCCGTCGAGTTCGACCCGCTTGCCTTTCTCCAAAATCCTGCCGGATTCGGACTCGAGCGACAGCGTGCGCGCCCCGTGCGAGTAATATTGCATCGCGACCGGCTCGAGCATCAGCACGCCGTCGCGGCGGCGCCTGACGCGGGCGCTTTCGACGCGGTAACGCCGGCGCCCGTCCGGCGCGTACACGCTCGAGACGACCCCGCTGAGTGCGCTGTCCACGGCCGGCGGGGCCGCGGCGGCCGGCGGCGCGACCGCCGCGGGCAGCAGGTACGGCACCGCTGCGAGCACGGCGACGCCCGCGCAGTACAGCGGAAAAACATAACGGCTTAAGTCAAACAATACTCGACTACCTCGCTCCATCGCCCCTGCTCCTTGAGCAGGAAATCGCACAATTCACGCGCCGCGCCGCGACCGCCGCCGGCGCGCGCGACCCAATGCGCACATTCTATAACCTCGGGGCAGGCATCGGCGACCGCGCACGCGAGACCGGCGCGGCGCAGCGGCGCAAGGTCGGGCAGGTCGTCGCCGACGTAGGCCGACTGCGCCGCCGCGACGCCGCAGTCTTCGAGCAGGCGCTCGAACGCCGGCCCCTTGTCCCTGCACCCCTGATAAACCCGCGCGACGCCGAGATCGCTCAGACGCCGCGAGACCGCGCCGGATTCACGCCCCGACAACACCGCGACCTGCACCCCGTAATGCAGCAGCAGGCGAATGCCGTGACCGTCCTGGATATTGAACGCCCGGCTCTCGCACCCGGCGTCGCTGTAATACAGCCGCCCGTCGGTGAGCACGCCGTCCACGTCGAAAACCACCAGCCTGACGGCGGCGGCGCGTTGCTGGAGAGTTCGGTTCATCGGAGAATTCCTCAGGCAGGCAGTATAAAATAACGGAACCGGCGGCGGCCGCAAGGCCTGCGTCAGTTGCTCCGCGACGCCCGGCGGCGCACCAGCGGACGAATGCCCGGGGGCGGTTCACGCACGCGCCGAAGCCGCCGCGCAGCGCACATAATAAGGACCAGCCATGAACATTCAAATGTCGGGACAGCACGTCGAGATCACCGCGGCCATCCGCAATTCCATCGAAGAAAAGATCGGCCGGCTCAAAAAGCATTTCGACCACGTAGTGGACGTCCACGTAACTCTGAAGGTGGAAAAACTCAGCCACACCGCCGAAGCGACCATCCACGTGCGCGGACACACTTTATTCGCGGTCGCCCGCGCCGCCGACATGTACGCGGCGATAGACGATCTGGTCGGCAAACTCGACCGCCAGATCATCAAGCACAAAGAAAAACTCAAAAGCCACCACGAGAAAGACGTGGTGCACCACAACTTGCGCAAATAGCGCCGGCGAGCAGATGGACTTTTGTGCGTGCCTGTCTCCCGCCGCGGTGCGCCTCGCGGATCCGGCGCACAATAAAAAGAAAGTCCTGGAAACGCTCGCCGGCGTGTTCGCGGCGCACAGCGGCCTCGACCCGCAGACGGTGTTTGCGTGCCTGCGCGAGCGCGAAAAACTCGGCAGCACCGCGCTCGGCAAGGGCGTCGCGGTGCCGCACTGCCGCGTCGCCGGCATCGCGCAACCGCTGGCGTGCCTGCTCAGAACCGCCACCGCGGTGGACTACGATGCGCCCGACGGCGCGCCGGTGTCTTTGTTCTTCGCGCTGCTGGTGCCCGAAGACGCCGCCGACGAACACTTGCAACTGCTCGCGGAACTCGCGCGCAAACTCGACGACCCCGTGCGCATACGGCGCCTGAGCAAGGCGTCCGACGCGGCGCAGGTCGTCGCCGCGCTGCAAAAGTCCGCGCACGCCGCGTAAGCGCCACGCGCCAAGCGCCGCAGAATGAACGAAGACCCGACAGTCCGCACGCTGCACGAGGCCCTCGGCGGGGAACTGCGCCTGATCTGGATTGCGGGCAAGCGCGGCGGCGACCGGAAATTTTCCAAGGACGAGGAAAACCCGAAAGCCGACGTCGTCGGCTACTTCAACCTGATCCATTCGAGCCAGGTCCAGATCGTCGGGCACACCGAACTCAAGCACCTTAAATCGCTGACCGCGGCCAACCTCAAAAGCGCGCTCGCCAAACTGTTCTCCGGCGAGTCCCTGGTCATCATCATCGCGAACGGCCTCAAGCCGCTGCCGGAGATGCCCGCGCTCGCCGACGAGCACAAAGTCGGGCTGTTCAAGTCCGAACTCAGCGGCGAGCGCCTGAGCAACGACCTGCGCTACTACCTGACGCGGCTGCTCGCGCAGAAAACCACCCTGCACGGCGTGTTCATGGAAGTGATCAGCATCGGCGTGCTACTGACCGGTGCGAGCGGCGTCGGCAAAAGCGAACTCGCGCTCGAACTGCTCACGCGCGGACACCGCCTGATCGCCGACGACGCGCCGCTGTTCGCCCGCATCGCGCCGGACATCGTCGTCGGCACTTCGCCGCCGGTGATCCAGGACTTTCTCGAAGTGCGCGGCCTCGGCGTCCTCAACATCCGCCAGATGTACGGCGACAGCGCGATCAAACCGAGCAAATACCTCAAACTGATCATTGACCTGCAATCGCACCACAAAAAAGCCACCGGCGAAAATCGCCTGGTCACGCCGGCCAAGACCAGCGACGTGCTCGGCATGGAGGTCCCGCTGTTCACGCTGCCGGTCGCGCCGGGACGCAACCTCGCGGTGCTGGTCGAAGCCGCGGTCAGAAACCACTTGCTGAGGCTCGGCGATTACTACTCCGACCTCGACATCATGCACCGCCAGCAAAAGGTCATGCGAAAGACATGAGGCTGATCATCGTCAGCGGCCTGTCGGGCGCCGGCAAGTCAATCGCACTGCACGCGCTCGAGGACGAGGGCTTTTACTGCATCGACAACCTGCCGGCGGAGTTCATGCACGCGCTCGCCGACAAATTGACGCGCGGGGAATCCGACCTCGGCGACAAAATCGCGGTGAGTATGGACATCCGCAGCCTCGGCCACCCCCCGAACGCCGCGGTGAAGTTCAATCTCAAGCCGATCCTGACGCGCCTCAGGCGGGCCGGCGTTGACGCCGGCGTGGTCTTCATCGAGGCCGACGCGGCGACGCTGCTGCGGCGTTACGGCGAAGTGCGCCGCCCGCATCCGCTGGCGCACGCCGGCAACACGCTCGAACAGGCGATCAAACTCGAGCGCGCCTGCCTCGACGAGATACTGATGAATACCGATCTCAAGATCAACACCACCGATCTCAACCACCACCAACTCGGCGCGCACGTGCGCTCGCGCCTGTGCGGCGAAAGCGGCAAACCGGCGTTGCTGGTGCAGTCATTCGGCTACAAAAAAGGCGTGCCGCCGGATTCGGATTTCGTGTTCGACGTGCGCTGCCTGCTGAACCCCTACTGGGAGCCTCAATTGAGGGAGTTGACCGGCCGCGACGCGGCGGTGTCGGAATTTCTCGAATCCGACGCCGGCTGCAACGCGCTGTTCGAGCAACTCCTCAATTTCATAGAAACCTGGTTCGACCGGTTTGCAAAAAACCCGCGCAGTTGCCTGACGCTGTCGGTCGGCTGCACCGGCGGGCAACACCGCTCGGTGTACATGGTCGAACGCTTGTACGCGGCGCTGGCGGCGCAGTCGAAGTACCGCCTGAGCAAGCACCACCGCGAGTTGTCCTGAACGTGGCCGTCGGCATCCTGATGGTGACTCACGCGGGCGCGGGCCGGGCGCTGCTCGAGGCGGCGCGCGCGACGCTCGGCGGAGAACTGCCGCTCGCGGCCGACGCGTTTTCGGTTCCGCTCGCCTGCGACCCCGATGCGACCGCGCGCGACCTGCGCGACCTGTGCCGCAAACTCGACCGCGGCGACGGTGTTTTGATCCTGACCGACCTCTACGGCTCGACCCCGTGCAACGTCAGCACCGACTGCCGCCGCGACGGCGCCGTCCACGTCGTCAGCGGGGTCAATCTCTCGATGCTGATCAAGGTTATGAACTACCACTCGCTCGATCTCGCGGCGCTGACCGCAAAGGCGCTCGCCGGCGGCCGCGGCGGCGTGAGGGAATGTGGCAGATGATCCGGCGCAACGTCAGAATCGCCAACAAACTCGGGCTGCACGCGCGCGCGGCGTCGAAATTCGTCGAACTCGCCCCGGGCTTCAGCAGCCACGTCGAACTGACCAAAGACCGGCACAAGGTCAACGGCAAAAGCATTATGGGCAGCATGATGCTCGCGGCCTCGCGCACCACCGAGTTGACGCTGAGCGCCGACGGCGAGAACGCAGCCGGACTCGCGGCGCCGGCCGCAAAGGCGCTCGCCGGCGGCCGCGGCGGCGTGAGGGAATGTGGCAGATGATCCGGCGCAACCTCAGAATCGCCAACAAACTCGGGCTGCACGCGCGCGCGGCGTCGAAATTCGTCGAACTCGCCTCGGGCTTCAGCAGCCACGTCGAACTGACCAAAGACCGGCACAAGGTCAACGGCAAAAGCCTCATGGGCAGCATGATGCTCGCGGCCTCGCGCACCACCGAGTGGACGCTGAGCGCCGGCGGCGAGAACGCAGCCGGACTCGCGGCGCCGGCCGCAAAGGCGCTCGCCGGCGGCCGCGGCGGCGTGAGGGAATGTGGCAGATGATCCGGCGCAACCTCAGAATCGTCAACAAACTTGGGCTGCACGCGCGCGCGGCATCGAAATTCGTCGAACTCGCCTCGGGCTTCAGCAGCCACGTCGAACTGACCAAAGACCGGCACAAGGTCAACGGCAAAAGCATTATGGGCATCATGATGCTCGCAGCCTCGCGCGGCACCGAGTTGACGCTGAGCGCCGACGGCGAGGACGAAGACGAAGCCGTCGCCGGACTCGCGGCGCTGATCGCAAACCGCTTCGGCGAGAGCGAATAGAGAGTGCCCGAACGATGAGCGTCCTGATCAACGGCGTCGGCGCCTCCCGCGGCATCAGCATCGGCACGGTGCACGTGCTGTACCGCGGCATGGTCGAGATCGAGGAGCGCCGGATCCCCGCCGGCCGGGTCAAAGCCGAGATCACGCGCTTCAAGGCGGCGCAGAAGAAAGCGGTCGGGCACCTGCGCAAGATCCGCAAGACGATCCCCGCAAACGCGCCGGCGGACATCGCGAGTTTTATCGATTCCCATCTGTTGATGCTCGACGACTCGCTGCTCGGACAGGCGCCGATAGACATCATCAAGCACGAATGCTGCAACGCCGAATGGGCGCTCAAACTCCAGCAGGAACAACTGGTGGCGGTATTCGACCAGATGCACGACGATTACCTGCGCACGCGCCGCAACGACATCGAGCACCTGATCGGCCTGATCCAGGGCTTTTTGATGAACCGCAACTACGGCGAGGAAACCCATAGCATAGACCGCAAGAACCAGGTCATCGTCGCCGACGATCTGACGCCCGCCGACACTATCGTGCTGCAACACCAGCACGTCGCCGGCTTCATCACCGAACTCGGCGGGACGACCTCGCACACCGCGATCCTCGCGCGCAACCTCGGCCTCCCCGCGGTCGTCGCGGCGCACAACGCGAGGACGCTGCTGCACGAAGGCGAGGAGATCATCCTCGACGGGCGCACCGGCGCCGTGGTCGCGGGCGCCGATGACAAACTGCTCAAGGAGTACCGCAGGAAGCAGCGCGAAGAAAAACGGCAGCGGCGTGAACTGCTGCTGCTGAAGAGCAAGGCCGCGCTGACCAAAGACCGGGTCCGAATAAAACTGATGGCCAACGTTGACGTCGCCGAAGACGTGCGCGGTCTCAAAAAAAGCGGCGCCGAAGGCATCGGCCTGTACCGCACCGAGTTTTTGTATCTCGGGCGGGACCGGATGACCGGCGAAGACGAGCAGTTTCGGGTTTACCGCAAAGTCCTGCGCGCCATGACGGGCAAGCCGGTCACCATCCGCACGCTCGACCTCGGCGCGGAAAAGGAATTCGACCCCGATTACGCACGCCCGCTGGTGCCGAATCCCGCGCTCGGGCTGCGCGCGATCAGGCGCTCGCTCAAAGACCCCGAGATCTTCCTGCTGCAACTGCGCGCGATCCTGCGCGCGTCGGCTTACGGGCGCGTGCGCATCATGTTCCCGATGCTGACCAACGCGCACGAACTCGGCCAGACCCTGCAACTGCTCGCAACCGCGAAGCGGCAGTTGCGCGAACGCAAGCGGCGCTACGACAAGAGCATCGAGGTCGGCGGCATGATCGAGGTGCCGGCGGCGGCGCTGTTGTCGTCGGAACTGGCCAAACGTCTCGACTTTCTTTCGATCGGCACCAACGATTTGATCCAGTACACGCTTGCGATTGACCGCATAGACGACGAAGTGAGTTACCTGTACGACCCGCTGCATCCCGGCTTCCTTAAACTGCTCACGATGGTGATCGAAGCCGGCGAACGCGCGAACATACCGGTCTCGATGTGCGGCGAAATGGCCGGCGACACCGGCTACACCCGCCTGCTGCTCGGACTCGGACTCAAGGAATACAGCGTGCACCCTTCGGCGCTGCTCGAAGTCAAGCAGATAATCCGCGCCAGCGACGTTTCGGCCCTGCGCAAGAAATGCCGCGCCGTGCTCAAGCACACC
This sequence comes from Candidatus Oxydemutatoraceae bacterium, assembly GCA_965211995.1. Lineage (GTDB taxonomy): Bacteria > Pseudomonadota > Gammaproteobacteria > Poriferisulfidales > Oxydemutatoraceae > CAYFZO01. The sequence continues at coordinate 615,320 of OZ243040.1, read as the reverse complement.
GACCACAAAAAGATCTCGCAACTGGTGGCGTCGCTGTAAGCGGGCGCCTGAGGTTAAACTTGGCGTCTTTGCCAGCCATCCGAAGCCGATGACCGAAAACTCCCAGCCGGCCCTGCTCGAGCGGTTCACCGAACTGCTGCGTTCGGGCGCGATGGTGCGCACCCAGCAGAACCTCAAGGGCCTGCACCCGGCGGAAATCGCCGATCTGCTCGAATCGCTGCCGATCCCGCAGCGGCGCATCCTGTGGGGCCTGCTCACCTCCGAAGTCGAAGGCGCAGTGCTGCACGAAGTCAGCGACGGCGTGCGCGAAGACCTGATCGGCGTCACCGCCCCCGAGGAACTCGTCTCGGCGCTCGCGGGCCTCGACGTGGACAAACTCGCCGACCTGTTCGCCGACCTGCCGGCGACCGTCAGCGACCGCGCACTCGCCGGCATGGAGGCTCAGAACCGCCGGCGCCTCGAGCAAGTGCTGTCCTACGCCAAAGACACCGCGGGCGGATTGATGGACCTCGACGCCGTCACCGTCAGGGAGAACGTCACGCTCGACGTCGTGCTGCGCTACCTGAGGCTGCGCCGCGAACTGCCCCCCCATACCAACAAACTGATCGTCGTGAACCACTCGAACCGCTATCTCGGCACGCTGCAATTATCGCAACTGCTGACCCGAAGCCCCGACACGCCGGTGTCCGAGGTCATGGACACCGACGGAGAAAGCATCGCCGCCGCGACCCCCGCGTCCGAGGTCGCGCGGCTGTTCGAGGACCGTGACCTGGTGTCGGCGCCGGTCATAGACGAGCACCGGCGGCTGCTCGGGCGCATCACCGTGGATGACGTGGTTGACGTAATCCGCAGCGAGGCGCATCAGGCCGAATTCAGCGCCGCGGGGCTGCCCCTCGACGAGAACCTGTTCAGCCCGGCGACCGCGTCGGCGCGCCGGCGCGCGCTGTGGCTCGGCATCAATCTCGCGACCGCGTTTCTCGCGGCGTGGGTGATCAGCCTGTTTCAGGGCACTTTGGAGAAAATCATCGCGCTCGCGGTGCTGATACCGGTGGTCGCGAGCATGGGCGGCATCGCCGGCGGGCAGACGCTGACCCTGGTCATCCGCGGCCTCGCGACGGGGCAGGTCGGGCGCGGCAACTCGCTGCTGCTGCTGCTCAAGGAATTGGCGGTGGGGCTGCTCAACGGCGGCGCCTGGGCGCTGGTTGTCGCAATCGCGACGATCTTCTGGTTCGGAGACTTCTCGATGGGGCTGATCATCGGCGCGGCGATGATCGTCAACCTGCTGTGCGCGGCGCTCGCCGGCGTGTCGATCCCGCTGCTTTTGAAAAAACTCGGCATCGACCCCGCGCTCGCCGGCGGCGTGGTGCTGACCACGATCACCGACGTCATCGGCATTCTCGCGTTCCTCGGGCTCGCCACAATCTTCCTGCTGTAGGCGGCGCGCCGCGGCCGGGCGGAACCCGAAGTGCGGCAAAAGGAAAAAGGCCGGTGCTTCGCGGCCTCGCCTGAGACTCAAACAAGACCCTTTCAATCCGCGAAAATCCGCGTCACCCGTGAAGCCGAAAAGGCACACCCGCAGATAACGCGGACGGCACCAGCGGACGACGAGCAAACGCCGCATTTCAGACTTGGATCCGACCCGCACCTGAACGGGATGGAAACATGCGCGGGTGAAACCCTGCTTCGTTGACCGGCCTCCCCGCAATCGGGCGCACCTGAACGGGATGGAAACATGCGCGGGTGAAGCCCTGCTTCGTTGACCGGCCTCCCCGCGACCGGGCGCACCTGAACGGGATGGAAACATGCGCGGGTGAAACCCTGCTTCGTTGACCGGCCTCCCCGCGACCGGGCGCACCTGAACGGGATGGAAACATGCGCGGGTGAAGCCCTGCTTCGTTGACCGGCCTCCCCGCAATCGGGCGCACCTGAACAGGGCGGAAATATGCGCGGGTGAAGCCCTGCTTCGTTGACCGGCCTCCCCGCGACCGGGCGCACCTGAACGGGATGGAAACATGCGCGGGTGAAACCCTGCTTCGTTGACCGGCCTCCCCGCGACCGGGCGCACCTGAACAGGGCGGAAATATGCGCGGGTGAAGCCTTGCTTCGTTGACCGCCCCCCCCCGCGACCGGGCGCACCTGAACGGGGCGGAAATATGCGCGGGTGAAGCGCCCCGGCAATGCTATAATTAGCGTTTGCCCGCACCCAAATCCCGGGCCAATCCGAAAACCGAATAGCGATGGCTTTACTGTACCCGGTCGGCGACCCGCAAGACCCGCGGACGACCGCAGCCGCAACCGACCTGCCGCCGTCAACGGACGAGCACAAGGAACTGCTCCGCGAAGCGGCCCTGCACCCTTTCTGGACGCTGAGCGACCGTCAGATCTGCGATATCGAGTTGCTGCTCAACGGCGGCTTCGCGCCGCTGTCGAACTTCATGCGGCGGGCGGATTACGAGTCGGTGCTGAAAACCATGCGCCTCACCGACGGCAGCCTCTACCCGATACCGGTGACGCTCGACGTCTCACAGAAATTCATCGCGCCGCTGTCCGAAGGCGACGTGATCACGCTGCGCAACCACGAAAGCTTTGCGATCGCGACCATGACCTTGTCGGAGATCTGGGAGCCCGACCGCACGCGCGAAATGGAACTTGTGTACGCGACGCAGGACCGCGCGCATCCGGCGGTCGCTTACCTGTCCGGCGTGTCCAACCCGATCTACGTCGCCGGACAATTGCAAAGCATCGATCCGACCCTGCACACCGATTACCGCCGCTACCGCCACACGCCCCGGCAATTGCGCGCCGAATTCGAGCGCAGGAACTGGAAAAAAGTGGTCGCTTTTCAGACCCGCAACCCGATGCACCGCGCGCATATCGCACTGACCGAAAAAGCCATGCGCGACCACGACGCCAAACTGCTGCTGCACCCGGTCGTCGGCATGACCAAGCCCGGAGACGTCGACCACTACACGCGGGTGCGCTGCTACCAGCACGTTCTCGGCCATTACCCGCAGGACTCGGTGATGCTGTCGCTGCTGCCGCTCGCGATGCGCATGGGCGGCCCGCGCGAAGCGCTGTGGCACGGCATCATCAGAAAGAATTTCGGCTGCACGCATATCATCGTCGGCAGGGACCACGCCGGGCCCGGCAGGGACAGCCTCGGCAAACCGTTCTACGGCGAGTTCGAAGCGCAGCGGGCGCTGGTCAAGCACGCGCCCGAGATCGGCATCGAAGCGGTGCCGTTCGATCACATGATCTATCAGCCCGCAAAGAAAAAATACGTATTCATGAGTGAAATCGAGCCCGGAGAGAAAACGCTTTCGATCTCAGGCACCGCCCTGCGCGAGATCCTCGTGCGCGGAGAGGCAATCCCCGAATGGTTCACGCTGCCGCAAATCGCCGCAGAACTGCACCGAACGTACCCGCCGCTCAAGCAGCGCGGCTTTACGGTGTTCTTCACCGGCCTGTCGGGCTCCGGAAAATCCACGCTCGCCAAAGCCCTCGAGATCAAGTTGTGCGAACACGGCCGCTCGAACATCACTTTGCTCGACGGCGACGTCGTGCGCACCCACCTGTCGAGCGAACTGACCTTCTCGCACGAACACCGCTCGATCAACGTGCGCCGCATCGGCTACGTCGCGAGCGAGATCACGAAAAACGGAGGCATCGCGATCTGCGCGCCGATTGCGCCCTACGAAAACGACCGCAAAGCCAACCGTGAACTGATCTCCGGCTGCGGCGGATACCTCGAGGTGTACCTCAGCACCCCGCTGGAAGTTTGTGAAAAACGCGATACCAAAGGCTTTTACCTGAGGGCGCGCGAAAACCTGACCCACAACTTCACCGGCATCACCGACCCGTACGAGACTCCGGTCAACCCGGAGATCGTTGTCGATACGACCGACCTCAGCGTTAACGAAGCGGTGGACCGGATCTACGCCAAACTCGAATCCCTCGGGTATCTGTAGAAAGCCCGCCGGCGCGCTCAACGCTCCTCGGCCTTCACTTCCTCCCACAACTCGTCCATCTCCCCGGGCGTCGCGCCGGCGAGCGTGCGCCCCCGCGCCTTGAGTTTGTCCTCGACGCGCCCGCAGCGGCGCTCGAACTTGCGGTTGGCCTTGCGCAACGCGTCCTCGGCGTTGATCGAAAAACGCCGGCTCAGGTTCACCACCGTGAACAGCAGGTCGCCGATCTCCTCGGCGAGGCCGCCGTTCCCGGCCGCCGCCTCGCGCACTTCGGCGAGTTCCTCGTCCAGTTTTCCGAACACGCCGCTGCGGTTCTTCCAATCGAAACCGCAGTGCGCGGCGCGGCTTTGCAATTTGCAGGCGGCACGCAGGGCCGGCAGATTGCGCGCAACACCGTCGAACACGCCGTGCCGTCCCTGCGCCGCGCGCGTGCGCGCCTTGTCGGCCTCCCAGCGCCGCTCGAGTTCGGCGTCGTCGGCGGCCTCGAAATCATCGAAAACGTGGGGATGGCGCCGCACCATTTTGGCGACGATCGCGCGGGCGACGTCCTCAAAATCAAACAAGCCGCGCTCACGCGCGATCTGGGCGTGATAGACCACCTGCAAAAGCAGGTCGCCCAATTCATCGCATAAGTCCTGATGGTCCCCGCGCTCAATGGCATCGGCGACTTCGTAGGCTTCCTCAAGCGTATAAGGCGCGATCGTCTCGAAACTCTGCTCGCGGTCCCACGGGCACCCCGTTTCCGGATCGCGCAGGCGCGCCATTACGTCGAGCAACCTCTCCATGGACTTGGCGGCGGGTTTGGGATCTGCGGGTTTCACGGGCGGCCATTATAAGGGGGCGGCCACTTTCAGTCCGAAGTGCGGCAAAAGAAAGACAAGCAGGCGCTTCGCGGCATCGTCCGAGGCTCAAACAAAACAACCTTAATTTGTGAAAACCCGCAGATGACGCGGACGGGCACAAGAGAATGACGGGGCAACGTTGCGCTTCGGACTTGCATCCGACGGCGCCCGCAACGAGCCATTCCCGGGCCCCTTGCGTGCCCGCAAAACTCAGGTGCAACCACCGCACACGCTTTCCCGGACGTCCGATCCGGCGCACCGCCGTTCATGCCATACACCCGGCGCAGTTGTAAAGTTCGATATCCGCACGGCTTTTCCTCAAACCGAACGATCACTGCCACGGGCCTCTGAGCGATCCGCGCCACCGCAGACCCGACAACGCCGCAGACCCGACAACGCCGCAGACCCGACAACGCCGCAGACCCGACAACGCCGCAGACCCGACAACGCCACAAACTCGACAACGCCACAGACCCGACAACGCCGCAAACTTAACGACGCCGCAGCAGATCTAACGACGCCGCAGACCTAACACCGCCGCAGACCTAACACCGCCGCAGACCTAACACCGCCGCAGACCTAACACCGCCGCAGACCTAACACCGCCGCAGACCCGACAACGCCGCAGACCCGACAACGCCGCAGACCTAACGACGCCGCAGACCCGACAACGCCGCAGACCCGACAACGCCACAAACTCGACAACGCCACAAACTCGACAACGCCACAAACTCGACAACGCCACAAACTCGACGCCGCCGCAGACCTAACGATGCCGCAGACGAGCGCGGTGCCGCGGCTTGCGGCCCGAGGTGAGAAAAAACAAGAATCCGCCGCGCAACAACGCGCCTTGTTTTATTTCCGGCCGATTCTCGCCAGCCGCGGATTTATCTTGTGACGGACAACTCCAAACGCCCCGCCTTCATCTCCACCGCGATCGCATCGCCGGACACAAATTCGCCTTTGAGGATCTTTTCCGACAGCGGCTTTTCGAGTTCGTGCTGAATTGCGCGCTTGAGCGGACGCGCGCCGTACACCGGATCGAAACCGTGGTCGGCCAGGAATTCGACCGCTGCGTCGCTCGCTTGCAGGGACAATCCCTGCTGGCGCAGCCGCTCGTCCAGCAGCCGCAGTTGGATCCGGCAGATGCCGCAGATCTCGCGCCTGCCGAGCGCGCGGAACACCATCACCTCGTCTATGCGGTTGATGAACTCGGGGCGGAAACGCCCGCGCACGATCTCCAGGACTTTGTCTTTTATCTCTTTATACGACGACTGCGCCGGCGTTTCCTGGATCAATTCGTTGCCGAGATTCGACGTCATTACCACCACGGTATTGCGAAAGTCCACGGTTCTGCCGTGGCCGTCGGTGAGGCGCCCGTCGTCGAGCACTTGCAGCAGCACGTTGAAAACGTCGGCGTGCGCCTTTTCGATCTCGTCGAGCAGGATCACCGAATACGGCCGGCGGCGCACTTTCTCGGTCAGGTAGCCGCCCTCCTCATAGCCGACGTAGCCGGGCGGCGCGCCGATCAGCCGCGCGACCGAATGTCTCTCCATGAACTCCGACATATCCACCCGCACCAGCGCGTCCTCGCTGTCGAACAGGAAAGCAGCGAGCGCCTTGCACAATTCGGTTTTGCCGACGCCGGTCGGCCCGAGGAACATGAACGAGCCGTTGGGGCGGCCCGGGTCGGACAAGCCCGCGCGCGCGCGCCGGATCGCGTCGGCCACCGCCGCAATCGGCTCACGCTGACCGATCACGCGCGCGCCAATCTCCCGCTCCATCGCGAGCAGCCGGTCTTTCTCGCCGCGCAGCATGCGCCCGACCGGGATCCCGGTCCAGCGCGACACCACCTCGACGACCTCGTGCTCGGTGACGCGGTTGCGCAACAATCTCTCCCGGTCCGCGTGCCGCTCCCCGGCCTCGTCCGGTGCCTGCCGCGAAGCCTCGCCCGCGGTTTCATCCAGGGTCTCGGCCTGGCGCTTCTCGAGTTCCGGGATGCGCCCGTACTGCAACTCCGACATTTTCGCCAGATCACCCTCGCGCTTCGCGGCGTCCATCTCGATGCGCGCCTGCTCCAATTCCTCTTTCAACAGCGTCGCACTCTGCATCGCGGCTTTCTCCGACTTCCACACCTCCTCGAGGTCGGCGTAGTCTTTCTCGAGCGCTGCGATATCGCGCTCGAGGTCGGCGAGACGCCGGCGCGACGCTTCATCGCTTTCCTCCTTGAGCGCCTCGCGCTCGATCTTGAGTTGGATCAGGCGGCGCTCGAGTTTGTCCATCTTCTCGGGCTTGGAATCGATTTCCATGCGGATGCGCGAGGCCGCCTCGTCGATCAGGTCTATCGCCTTGTCCGGCAACTGCCGGTCGCTGATGTAGCGGTGCGACAGGCGCGCCGCGGCGACGATCGCGGGGTCGGTGATCTCGACGCCGTGGTGCACTTCGTAACGCTCCTTGAGTCCGCGCAGAATCGCGACCGTGTCCTCGACTGTCGGCTCGTCCACCAGTATTTTCTGGAAACGACGCTCGAGCGCGGCGTCTTTCTCGAGGTAGCGGCGGTACTCGTCGAGTGTCGTCGCACCGAGGCAGCGCAACTCGCCGCGCGCGAGCGCGGGCTTGAGCATGTTGCCCGCGTCCATCGAGCCTTCGCTCCTGCCGGCGCCGACCATCGTATGCACCTCGTCTATGAATAAAATCACCCGCCCCGACTGCTTGGCGATTTCCTTGAGCAGCGCCTTGAGACGCTCCTCAAATTCACCGCGGTATTTCGCGCCCGCGATCAGCGCGCCCATGTCGAGCGCGAGCAGGCGCTTGTCGAGCAGGCCGTCGGGCACTTCCTTGTTGACGATGCGCTGCGCGAGTCCCTCGACGATTGCGGTTTTACCGACGCCGGGTTCGCCGATGATCACCGGGTTGTTCTTGGTGCGCCTTTGCAGCACCTGGATTACGCGCCGCACCTCGTCGTCGCGCCCGATCACCGGGTCGAGTTCGCCGCGCGCCGCACGTTCGGTCAGATCAAGGGTGTACTTCCGCAGCGCCTGGCGGTGGTCCTCGCCGTCCGCCGCAGACACGTTCTCGCCGCCGCGCACCGACTCGACCGCCTGCGCGAGACTTTGCTCGGCGACGCCGGCCTGCTTGAACAAGTCCGCCGCGCCCTTGTGCTTGAACAGCGCGAGCAGGAACAATTCCGAGGAGACGTAGCGGTCGCCCCTTTGCTGCGCGAGTTTGTCGCACACGTTGATCACCTTGGCGAGGTCGTTGGAGATATGCACCTCGCCGGGCGCTCCCTCGACGCGCGCCAGCCGCGCCAGCGCGTCCTCGGCCAGTTTGACCAGGCGCCGCGAATCGCCGCCCGCGAGACGCACGATCTGCGCCGCCGAGCCGCCGGCGTCGGTGAGCAGCGCGTACAGCACGTGCGCCGGCTCGACCATCTGATGGTCGTGGCCGAGCGCGTAAGACTGCGCCTCACCCAGGGCGTCCCTGAGCGTATTGGTGAACTTGTCCGGCTGCATATCGTATTTCCCCCTTGACGGTTGCGCCGTCGCGACACCTTCCTATATGGAGTTCGATACGGCGTTTTCAACGCCGCGGGCAGCGGCAGCCCGCCGCAGACGCGGGCGCGGGTTTCACACCCGCCGGGCGGTGTTTTCGCAAACCCGCCGTCACGCCTTGAGCAGCCGGATCACGCTTGCCATGCGCCCGGTGCGCCCGTCCCGGCGGTGGGAATAAAAACGCCCGGCGTCGTAAAAAGTGCAACGGCCGCCGCCCGAAAAAGCGACGCCGAGACGGCGCAGGCGGTTGGCGGCGAGCATGTACAAATCGGCGCGCCATGCGCCGGTGTTATCCGGCGTGAACGCGAGCGCATCTGCGTCGCAGGCATCGGCAAAAACATCGCGCACCTCGTCGCCGACCTGATACGCGTGCGCGCTGATCGCAGGCCCGAGCCACGCGAGCAACTCCGACGGCGCGCAAGCGAGCGCGGCGACCGTCGCCTCGAGCACACCGGCCGCCAAACCGCGCCAGCCGGCGTGCGCGACTCCCGCGCGCGTGCCGGCGCGGTCGCAGAAGAACACCGGCAGACAGTCGGCCGTGAGCACCCCGCACGGCCGGCCCGGCTCGAAACACACCCAGGCGTCGGCGGCGGGGACGGCCGCGCCGCCAACGCGACCGGCGTCGGCCACCTCCGCGCCGTGCACCTGGCGCAGCCAGCGCGGCTCGGCGTCAAGCCCCAGATGTTCACGCAAGGCGCGACGGTTGGCGGCGACGCATCCGGAATCGTCACCGACGTGCACCGCCAGATTGAAACTCTCATACGGCGCGGGACTCGCGCCGCCCGTCCGCGCGGTGGTGACGGCGACAACGTTCGCGGGCGCCGGCCACCCGGCCTGGATCAGTTCAATTCCCCTCCGCTTAGTCATCGCTTTCGAGCGACAACGGCCAGGTTGCAGGCCGCGCCGGACCCTGCTCGTGCGCCGACAACAGATCGAGCAAAGCGCGCAGATCCGGCGGCGGCTCGCTGCGCCATTCGCGGACCTCGCCGGTGACGGGGTGCGCCAATCTCAGGCGGTGCGCGTGCAGGGCCTGATGTCCGAACTCGCGCAAGGCTTCGATCACCACGGCGCCGGCGACCGCCGGCGTGCGCCGGTGACCGCCGTAAACCGCGTCGCCGACGACCGGATGGCGAATATGCGCCAGATGCACCCGGATCTGATGCGTGCGCCCGGTCTCCAGACGCACGCTCAGCAAAGTGTGACGGCGGAAGCGCGCGAGCACGCGGTAATGCGTCACCGCCGCGCGCGCACCGGCGACGACCGCCATGCGCTTGCGGTCGCGCGGGTGGCGCCCGAGCGGCGCAGCGACACGCCCGCCTGAGATCACCTCCCCGTGCACGAGGCACAGGTACTCGCGGCGGATCGTGCGTGCCTGCATCTGCCCGGCCAGCGACTTGTGCGCAGCGCGGGTTTTGGCGACGACCAGCAGTCCGCTGGTGTCTTTATCCAGGCGGTGGACGAGGCCCGCGCGCGGCAGAAACTTCAGCGCCGGGCGGCAAAACACCAGCGCGTTGACCAAAGTCCCGCCGGGGCGCCCGGCCCCCGGATGCACCACCATGCCGACGGGTTTGTCGAGCACCAGCAGCGCGTCGTCCTCGTGCAGCACCGACAGCGGAAGGTCCTCGCCCGCGAGCGCGCCCTCGAACCCGGTTCCCGGCAGGTCCGCTTCGGTCAATTCAAGGTCCACCCGCTCACCGCCGCCGACAAGATCGCGCGGGCGCGCGGCGGCGCCGTCCACCCGCACCCGTCCCTGTTTGATGCAGCGCTGTAAAAACGCGCGCGAGAAAGCCGGGAACAGTTCGGCGAGCGCTTTATCGAGACGCGCGCCCGCGTATTCTTCGTCTATCACAATGTTCAAGTTTTGTTCCTGCATCGTCGTCTCGCCGCCTCCCGCAAGTTGGCGGGGAGATCAACGGTAAGATCAATGACCGCCGCCGCGCTATAATCCGTTGCGTCCGATTCGGGCCGGATTCCAAGCCGGATCCCGGGCCCGACTCGGAATTCTACCTATTTGGCCCGACACCCATCACGCCATGCCCACGACGACAGGCCGACTGACCGCCGCCATGCTGCTTGCGGCGCAACTCACGGGCTGCGCCGGACTCACCGGCGAAAATGACCAGGAACAACGCGCCGACGACCTGTATTTCCGCGCGAAAAACGCACTGCGGCAGCGCAACTACGTTGACGCCCTCGAAAAATACAAACAACTCGAGGCGTCTTTCCCGTTCAGCCCCCATGCGCAAAACGCGGCGGTGGAGCGGGCGTTCGCGCACTACAAGAGCCACCAATACGAGGAAACGATCGCGCTCCTCGACCAGTTCATCAAACTCAATCCGACCCACCCGGTCATTGATTACGTCTATTACCTCAAGGGCCTCGCGTACTACAACTACGCGCGGGGGCCGCTCAATTGGATCCTCAAAAGAGACCGCACCAACAAGGACCCGACGCCGATGATCGAGTCTTTCACCGCGTTCAAGCAACTGCGGCAGAATTACCCGGACAGCCGCTACGGCGACGACGCGTGGCTGCGGATCGTCGCGCTCAGGAACATGCTGGCGGTGCACGACATCCGCATCGCCGACTACTATATGCGCCGCCGCGCCTACCTCGCGGTGATCAACCGCTGCAAATACGTGCTTGAAAATTACCCGGGCGCACAACACACGCCCGAAGCGCTGACTTTGCTCGCGGAAGCGTACCGCCGCACCGCCTCGCCCGACCTTGCGCAAGACACGCTCGCGGTGCTCGAACTGAATTACCCCGGGTTCGTCCCGAAAGCCGGCGGCTTCGGCCGCGTGTCCGGGAAAGACCGCAAGAACTGGCGGTCAAACCTCAAGGATCTGGCCGACACCCTTTTAGAACGCCTGCGCCTCAAGCCGCGCTACTGAGATTCCCGCTTTGAATCCGGCCGGATTCAAGTCTGAAGTGCCGCGTTCGCCGTGATTCTTTTGCCTCCATCCGCGTCGTCTGCGGCGCGATCTTTTGGAGCCATGGATGACACGAATTTTCGCCGCTCAGGGCGGTCTCGTTTGAGCATCGGACGACGCCGCGAAGCGCCCGCCCCTCTTCCTTTTGCCGCACTTCGGAGCGCAAGCCGCCCGCTCCCCGCCGCGCCGCTCGCGGATACGCCTTATCTCCGCGGCGCAAGGACGGCCGCCCGGATCAAAGACGTCTTGTGCCGCGGTCAACCGAAACCCGAAGTGATCGGATAGCGCCGGTCCCTGCCGAACGCCTTTTCGGTGATCCTGACGCCGGGCGGGGCCTGACGGCGCTTGTACTCGTTCCTAAGCACCATTGCCCGGACCTGGCGCACCGTAGCCGCGGACAAACCGCGCGCAACCATGTCTTCGCAGGACGCATCGGCCTCAATAAATTCCTCGATGATCGCGTCGAGCGTCGCGTACGGCGGCAGGCGGTCCTGGTCCACCTGCCCCGGCGCGAGTTCGGCCGAAGGGGGCCTTTCGAGCACGCGCCGCGGAATGGCCTCGCGCTTCCGGTTGCACCATGCGGCGAGTTCATAGACGCGGGTTTTGACCACGTCCTTGAGCGGCGCGTACGCACCCGCCATGTCGCCGTACAAAGTTGCGTAGCCGACCGCCATCTCGCTCTTGTTGCCGGTCGCGATCACCGCGAGGCGGTGCTTGTTGGCGATTGCCATCAGCAGGTTGCCGCGCACGCGCGCCTGCATATTCTCCTCGGTGACATCGGCCGGGGCGCCGGCGAAAACCGGCTCGAGTTGGCGCGCCATCGCCCGGAAGACCGGCTCGATGCCGATCTCGTGCAGCGCGACACCGAAATTTGCGGCGAGTGTGCGGGCGTCTTCAATACTGATGTCGGCGGTGTAGCGCGACGGCATCATCACCGCGCGCACCTGCGCCGCGCCGAGCGCCGCGACCGTGAGCGCGAGCGTCAGCGCCGAATCCACGCCGCCCGACAACCCGATCACCGCGCCGCCAAAACCGTTCTTGCCGACATAGTCGCGCAACCCCGTCACCAACGCGCGCCAGACCGTCTCGGTCGCCGACATCGCGGCGCGCGGCGCGTGCGCGGATGCGAGGCGCCCGTCCACCCAGTCGCAGCAGCAGACGTCTTCGTCGAACAGCGGCGCCGACCACAGCACGGTCCCGTCCGCCGCGACCACGCGCGAGTCGCCGTCGAACACGAGTTCGTCCTGCCCCCCGACCTGATTGACGTAGAGGATCGGCAGGCCGGTCTCCGCCGCGCGAGATTGCAGCATCGCACTGCGCTGCCGGTCTTTGCCGAGGTGGAACGGCGACGCGGTGACGTTGATCAGCAACTCGGCGCCGGCCTGTTGCGCGCGCAGCGCCGGCCCGCCGGCGCACCAGAGGTCCTCGCACACGGTCAACCCCGCGCGCACGCCGCCGACCCGGATCACGCACGCGGCCGCGCCCGCGTCAAAATAGCGCTTCTCGTCGAACACCGAGTAATTCGGCAACACCGCCTTGTCGTAATGCGCGAGCACTTTTCCGCCGGCGAGATAAAACGCCGAATTGAACAACTTCCCGTGTGCGCGGCGCGGCGCGCCGACGACGAGACCGACCCCCGGCGCCGCCTCGTCCGCACGCGCCGCGAGTCGCGCCAGGACGTGCGCGGCCTCGTCCAGGAAGTCGGCGCGCAACAGCAGATCCTCGGGCGGATAGCCGGTGACCGCGAGTTCGGAGAAAACCACGAGGGTCGCGCCTTTGCGCGCGGCGACGCGCGCGGCCCGGATCATTTTCGCGGCGTTGCCCTGAACGTCCCCGACCAGAAAATTCAACTGCGCGGCGGCGATGCGAAGCCGCGCGCTCACGGCGGCGCTCCCGCAGTCCCTGCTCTCGTCATTTCCGTCTTTGGTCCCGTCATCCGCCGCCCCGCCGCCCATGCCAACGGCGCAGATTCTCGCAGATCACACCCGCCCCGTTTAAGGACGGGGCGCACCGCGAAGCGCCCCCAAACCTCATCCGCGCTCATCTGCGTCATCTGCGCCCCACGCGCCCCAAGCCCCAAGCCAAGCATCCAGGCGTCATCTGCGGGCTGACTTTGCAGTCTCTGCGGCGCTCGGGCGGGGCTGCCGCCCTTTGTCGCGCTTGCCGCACTCCGGCCCGAATCGGGCGGACAACGGTCGCAACAGCACCCAAACGCGCCTGCGGAGCCATGCGCGACCGCTTATCCCGCCCAAACGCCCGCTCATCCCCTGATTGCCTCCGCTGCTTGAAATTCATTTTAGAGTGCGGCCGCGCGCCCGGCAAATCCGGGCGGACAAGTCCCGGCCGGTGCGGGCTTGTTTCTCGATCCAACCGGCCACAACCCTTTAACCAAAACGAGAAAGATCATGAAACACAAACAGCGAAACCACGGCTTCACGCTGATCGAACTGATGATCGCGGTGGCGGTCATCAGCATCCTCGCTTCGATTGCGGTGCCGACTTACCGGGATTACACGGTGCGCGCCAAGATCAGCGAAGCGTTGAACCTGGCCGCGTCCGCAAAAGTCTCGATCACGGAATACTACATCAGCGAAGGCAAATTTCCGGCCACTCTCGACGAGGCGGGCATCCCGAGTTTCAGCACCGACTACGTCGCGGCCATCGAATACGCCGGGAACGCCGCCGGCGGGAAAATCACGATGACGCTCGCCGCCGGCATCGGCGGCGACGCGGGCGGCAAGAAAGTCGTCGTCGAGACCGTGCCCGACAGCGGCGGCGCGCTGCTCAAGTGGAGTTGCGCCGCGGCTGATAACGACGGCGTTGCGGGCAGGTACCTGCCCGCGAACTGCCGCTGACGGTGCGCCCGGATTCACACAGGCCGCTGTTCCGCTGGCGCGGGATCGCCGGCGACGGCCTGCCGCGCGCGGGCTGGTCAACCGCGCGCGACCCCGAGGAATTGTCGCAGCGTCTCGCCGACGACGGCGTCACGCTGCTCGGCGCGCGCCAACAACGCCGCGCGCGGCTTGCGACCGCGGCGGCGTACCACCTGCTCGAGCAACTCGCGTCGCTGCTGAACGCGGGCGTGCCGATCCTCGACGCGCTTGAATTGATCGGGCAAGACAAAACTTCGCGCGGGTTTGAAGCGGTGGTCCGCGGGGTGCTTGAAAACGTCAAGTCCGGGCTGGTACTGTCCGAGAGCCTCGCCCCGTTCCTCGCCCGCCGCGACCGGATCATCGTGCAGACGCTGACACTCGGCGAACGCAGCGGCAAATTCGACGAGGTGCTCGCACGCCTGCTGGCGCAGCGCAAAAAAGCCGTGCACGCACACGTGCAACTGACGCGCGCGGCGGTGTATCCGGCGGTGCTCGTGTCGGTCTCGACCGCCGTGATATTGCTGATGATGATCTGGGTGGTGCCCGAATTTAACCGCATCTACGCCGACTTCGGCGCGGCGCTGCCGGCCTATACGCTCGCGGTCGTCGCGTTTTCCGAACTCGTGGTCGCACACGGCCCGGCGCTCGCCGCATGGCTTGCGGCGGCGACCGGCGCGTTGTTCGCGCTGCGGCGGACAAGCATCGCGCTGCGAAGGTTTCTCTCGCGCGCGCAGTTGCACCTGCCGCTGGCCGGACACCTGCTGCGCATCCGCTTCTACCGCCGGTTCGCAGCCGACATGAACCTGATCTACCGCGCCGGCATGCCGCTCAGCGAGGCGCTGAACTGGCTGCCGTCCACCAGCACGCATCTGCATTACTGCGACGCGCTCGAACAGGTCTGCGCGAGCGTCAGCCGCGGCCGCAGTCTGAACGAGGCGCTGGCCGCGACGCGCTTCTTCTCGCCGTTCATCGTGCAGACGGTGCGCATCGGCGAGAACAGCGGCGCGCTCGAGCAGGCGTTCGAGCGCATCGAGCGGTTCTACGACGAAGCGATTGAAAACACCGCCGACAAATTGGTCAAACTGTTCGAACCGCTGCTGATCGCGGTGCTGTCGCTGATCATCGGCGCGCTGGTGATCGCGATGTATCTGCCGATGTTCAACCTCGGTTTTGTTTTATAATTCCGGCCGATCCATGCCCCGCGACGCCGCGGACCCCGACCCCGGCCGTTGGTGCCAACTGCCACGATGACCGCGACCGACCTTTCAACCGCAACGCTTCTGGCCGGCGCCGGCGTGCTCGGGCTTGTGGTCGGCAGTTTTCTGAACGTCGTGATCCGGCGCCTGCCGGTAATCCTGGAACGCCGCTGGCTGCGGGAGTCGGGCGAGACGCCGGGCGGGACCGGCGCGCCGTTGTCGCTCGCGCTGCCGCCTTCACGCTGCCTCGCGTGCGAACAAACCTTGAAAGCACGGCACAAGATCCCGGTGCTGAGCTACCTGCTGCTGCGCGGACGCTGCGGGTTTTGCAAAGCACCGATCAGCGCGCAGTACCCGGCGGTCGAATTGCTGGCGCTGAGCGCCGCGGTGGTCATCGTCGCGCATTTCGGCGCGAGCCTTCAAAGCCTCGCGGCGCTGGCGTTCAGTTGGACCTTGATCGCGCTCGCGCTGATTGATCACAACACGCGGCTGCTGCCCGACGAACTCACCCTCGGGCTGCTGTGGGGCGGCCTCATCGTCAACGCCTTCGGGCTGTTCACCACTGCGGCCGCGGCGGTGCTCGGTGCCGCCGCGGGCTACTGCGCGCTGTGGCTGATCTACCACGGCATGCGGCTCGCGACCGGGCGCGAGGGCCTCGGCTACGGCGACATGAAACTGCTCGCCGCGATCGGCGCCTGGTGCGGCTGGCAGGCCCTGCCCTTCGTCGTGCTCGCGGCCTCGGTCGCGGGACTGGCGGCGGCGGCGGGCCTGCTGCTCGCGCGCAGAATGAAAAAAGGCGAGCCGCTCCCTTTCGGGCCGTACCTGGCGGCGGCGGCGTGGCTGTTTTTCATCTACGCCTTTATTGACCAATGGACGCTTGCGGCGTTGTTCTGAAACGCGAGAGCGGCGTCAGCGTCACGGGAGCGCGCAACGGCAATGATCAAAGTGGGACTGACCGGCGGCATCGGATCGGGCAAAAGCCTGGCCTGCGAGATCTTCGCCGCGCTCGGCGCGCCGGTGGTTGACGCCGACGAGATTGCGCGCGCATTGACCGCGCCCGGCGGCGCCCGCCTCGCCGCGGTGCGCGGCGCTTTCGGCGACTGCGTCAGCGCCGCGGGCGTCCTCGACCGCGCCAAACTCAGGCGCGTCGTATTCTCCGACGACGCCAAAAGAAAGCAACTCGAAGACCTCCTGCATCCGGCGGTCAGGGACGCGATCCAAACCGCGGTCGCGGCGTTGCACACGCCGTACTGCATCATCAGCGTGCCCTTGCTGATCGAAAGCGGCATGACCGGCCTGGTGGACCTGACGGTCGTGCTCGACTGCCCGGAGTCGGCGCAGGTCGAGCGCGTCGGCGGCAGAAGCGGCCTCAGTCCGGCGGAAACTCTTGCAATCATTGAAAAACAGGCGCCGCGCGGGCAGCGATTGGCGGCGGCTGATATTGTGATTGACAACAGCGGCGGCGAGGACGCGCTGAAACAGCGGCTGACCGTGCTGCACCAGACCTTGATACGTGCGGCGGCAAGCAAGAAGGCATGAGCGAATCACGCATCATCTATGAATTTCCGATCACCAACCGGATGCGTTCCTTTTTGCGCTTTGAATACCTGATCGACAAGATCGAAACCTCGATGAACGGGCGCAACCACCCGGTCGAGACGATCCATTCACTGCACCAGTTGCTTGACCTGCTGCGCCACAACGACGTGAAAAGCGAATTGCTGCGCCACCTCAGATGGCAGGAGCAGGAATTGCAGAAATTCTCGGACAGTTCGTCGGTTGACCGGAACAAACTGTCGCAGGCGGTGCATGAAAAGCAGGAGATGATAAAAAGCCTCGACGATTTCAGTCTGCCGCTGTCGCGCTACGCCGACAATCACTTTCTGAACTCGGCGAAACTTCGACTCAGCGTGCCCGCGGGCACGTGCAACTTCGACCTGCCGCAACTGCACGCGTGGCTGCACTTCAGCGACGACACGAAACTCAAAGAACTCGAAGCGTGGTTCAAGCCGTTCCGCCCGATCAAGGCGGCGCTCAAAAGCACCCTGTCGCTGACCCGCACGAGCGCCGAATTCTCGCTCGAGACCGCCGAAAAAGGCTGTTATCTCAATAACTCGCCGTCCGACAGGCACGCCTGCCTGATCCGGATCGCGACCGACACGACGCCGGAGATCTACCCCGAAGTCAGCTCCGGACCGCGCCATTTGAGCGTTTATTTCTTCGAGATCGCCAACCTCGAAACGCGCCCCGGCCAGACACGCCGCGACGTGCAATTCAACTTGGCGCGGTGCACCCTGTAAGACGGCGCCGCAAGCGGGAAACGGCGCCCGGCACGCTATCCCCGTTTAACGACCACCCGGCAAAACCGCCGCTTGCCGACCTGCACGACGTAACCGCCCGCGCCGAGTTTAAGATGACGGTCTTCGACGCGCGCACCGTCCACCCGCACCGCGCCCTGCCCGACCATGCGCACCGCTTCGGCGGTCGAGGGCGTCAAGCCGCTCGCCTTGAGCGCGGCGACTAAAGCCAGACCGTCTTCGCCGGCTTCCAGTTCGCACGTTTTCACGTCGTCGGGCACGCCGCCGCGGCGAAAGCGCGTATCGAAATCCCGCGCCGCGGCCACGGCCGCGTTTGCATCGTGGAAGCGCGTGACAATCTCCCCGGCGAGCGCGGCTTTCGCGTCGCGCGGATTGTCCGCGAGTTTGAGGGCGGCGATCTCGGCGTGCGGCTTGAAGCTCAGCAACTCGTAATAACGCCACATCAATTCGTCGGACAGCGACATGATCTTGCCGAACATCTCGTGCGGGAGGTCGTCAACGCCGATGCAGTTGTCGAGCGATTTCGACATCTTCCGCACGCCATCGAGCCCCTCGAGCAGCGGCATCGTAATGATGACCTGCGGCGCCTGAGCGTAGTCTTTTTGCAGTTTGCGCCCGATCAGCAGGTTGAATTTCTGGTCGGTGCCGCCGAGTTCGACGTCGGCTTTCATTGCGACCGAGTCGTAGCCCTGCATCAGCGGATACAAAAACTCGTGCACCGCGATCGGCTGCCCGCCGGCGTAACGCTTGCCGAAGTCGTCGCGCTCGAGCATCCGCGCGACCGTGTACTTCGACGCCAGTTCGACCAATTCCTTTGCGCTCAGGCACGACGCCCACTCGGAGTTGAAGCAGATCTCGGTTTCGTCGGGGTCGAGGATCTTGTAGATCTGCCGTGCGTAGGTTTTGGCGTTGTCCCTGATCTCCTCGGCGCTGAGCGGGGCACGCATCACGTTGCGCCCGCTCGGGTCGCCGATCATGCCGGTGAAGTCGCCGATCAAAAACTTGATCCGGTGCCCGCGAAGTTGAAACTCGCGCAGTTTGTTGATCACGACCGTGTGGCCGAGATGCAGATCCGGCGCGGTCGGGTCGAAGCCGGCCTTGATCACCAGCGGGCGCCGCTCGCGCAACCGCCGCTCCAACTCCTCGCGCTGAAAAACCTCTGCGGCGCCCCGCAGCAATTCTTTGACGTCGCTGCGCGATGGTGCTTGCATGGGCGCTTTAAATGTCGTTGAAGTAACGCTTAAGCCGGGCAAATTTGCGGAAAGCCGCTTGGCAACCCGGCGCCGAAACCGGTATTTCGGCCCGGTGCTTTTAGACCGGCGCTCAATTTTGGCATAATAGACGGCATTGCGTCGGCCCCAGACTTCAGGCCCGACCCCGACCTCCCCCCGTGAACTCAAACCGCACAAGTTACACCCAGACGCTCAAACTTCGCTGGAGCCTGCTGCTGCTCGCCGCGCTGGTGGTGTTTGTGCTGCTCGCCAACGCGCGTCAAACCCGACCGTCGGCCCGGCCGCCGACCGCGGCGTCGCCCGCACCGGCGACGGTCACACCGGCGGCGGTCACACCGGCGGCGGTCGCGCTCGCCGCACCCGCGGACGTCGTCCAGCCCGCCGCTCCACCCGCCGCCCCACCTGCCACCCCACCTGCCGCCCGGCCTGAAGACACGCAAGCGCCACCCGCCGACTCGCTGGCGCCGCTCGAGCACAGCGTCGCTTTCGTCAGCGCGGCTCTGGACGCGCCGCCCGCGGACGCCGCCGAACGCGAGACGATCATCGTCAGTCGCGGCGACACCTTGTCCGGCATCCTCGCCCGCTTCGAGGTGCACTCGGCGCTCGGTGACCTGCTCGGCATGAAAAAGCAGATCGCCCCGCTGCTGAACCTGAAGCCGGGCAACCCGATGCACCTCGTGATCGAGCGCGGCAAACTGGTCTCGCTGGTCTATGAGCGCAGCCCCGCCGAGCACTTTGAAATTACGCGCGACGGCGGCCAATACGCGGTCGCCGACCGGCTCCTGCCGCTCGAAAAGCACGAGGCCCACGCCTTCGGCACAATCAAAAACTCGTTCTACCGGGCCGGGCTCGAAGCCGGGCTGTCGGACCGGATCATCATCAAGATCGCCGACGTGCTCGGGTGGGATCTCGACTTCGTGACCGACGTGCGCGCGGGCGACCGTTTCTCGGTGGTCTATGAGGAGCAATACCTCAACGGCAACAAATTGCGCGACGGCAACGTGCTCGCGCTCGAGTTCGTGAACAACGGCAAGATCTATCGCGCGGCGCGCTACACCGATGCCGCCGGCAAATCGGATTACTTCACGCCCGGCGGCAAGAGCATGCGCAAGCCGTTCTTAAGAAACCCGATCGAATACGCGCGGGTCAGTTCGCATTTCAACCCGCGGCGGCTGCACCCGATCTTCAAAACCGTCCGCCCGCACCGCGGCGTGGACTACGCCGCACCGACCGGCACGCCGGTGCGCGCCTCGGGCGACGGCAAAATTAAGTTCCGCGGCAAAAAATCCGGCTACGGCAACGTCGTTATCGTCCAGCACGGGCGCACTTACTCGACGCTGTATGCCCATCTGTCCAAATTCGCCGCCGGGCAGCGGCGCAATTCGCAGGTGCGCCAGAAGCAGGTCATCGGCTACGTCGGCGCGACCGGCTACGCGACCGGCCCGCATCTGCACTATGAATTCCGCGTCAACGGCGCGCACAAAAATCCGCTGACCGTCAAGTTGCCGGACTCCAGACCATTGCCGCGAAGCAAGATTGCACACTTCAGGCAGGCCGTCTCCCCGGTGCTCGCAAAACTCGACACGCTGAGCAGAGCGTACGCCGCGCTAAGCCGGCCCCAATAATCCCGCGCCCATTCTCGCGATGACCGGCAGCGTGTACATCGGTGCGCTGTCCGGCACCAGCATGGACGCGCTCGACGTCGCCGCGGTGCGGTTCTCGCCGCAGGCGCGCGCGCGCGTCGAACTGCTCGCCTGCGCGAGCGAGGCAATCCCGGAAAATCTGCGCGACTGCGTCCGCCGGCTGCAACGGGAAAACGCGGCGACGATCGAACAAGCGGCGGCGGAGCACTACGCGCTCGGGCGGCTGTTCGCGGGCGCGGTCACGCGGCTGCTCGAGAAACTGCTCAACGGCGAAACCGTGCGCGCCGTCGGCCTGCACGGGCAGACCGTGCTGCACCGCCCCGACGCCGACCCGCCGTTCACGCTGCAGATCGGCGACCCGGGCGTCGTCGCCGCGCGGACCGGCTGCGCCGTCGTCTCGGACTTCCGCCAGTCCGACCTCGCGGCGGGCGGGCAAGGCGCGCCGCTCGCGCCGGTTTTCCACCGGGTCTTTTTCGCCGAGGCCGGCGAAACCCGCGCGGTCGTCAACGTCGGCGGCATCGCGAACGTCACCGTGCTCGAGGGCGGCGGTCGCTGCACCGGCTTCGACTGCGGCCCCGGCAACGTCCTGCTCGACGCGTGGACGCAGCGCCACCGCGGCGAAACATACGACCGCGACGGCGCCTGGGCGCGGTCGGGAGTTTGCGACGAGGCGCTGCTTGCGCGCCTGCTCGATGATGAATTCTTCCACCGCGCACCGCCGAAAAGCGCCTGCGCGACCGGCTTCGGCCGCGCGTGGCTTGAGCACAAGATCGCGGGCGCGGCACCCGCCCCCGCAAACGTGCAGGCGACGCTGGCCGAATTGACCGCGCGCTGCATCTTCGACGCGGTCGCCGCCCGCTGCGCGCCCGCCCGCGTCTTCGTCTGCGGCGGCGGCGCGCACAACGGCTTCCTGATGGAGCGCCTGCAAGCACTGTTCGACGTGCCGGTCGCGGACACGCAGGCGGCGGGACTCGCGCCGGAGTGGGTCGAGGCCGCGGGTTTTGCGTATCTTGCGCAGCGGCGGCTCGCCGGCGAAAAAACCGACTTGCGGGGCGTTACCGGCGCGCGCGAAGCCGTTGTCCTCGGCAGGATCTACCGGAAATAACGGGCGCCGCCCGTGTTATAATCCACGGATTATCCAACCTTTATACACAACCCACCGTGGAGAGGCAGACATGAGCGCAGAACCCCAAGAAGCACAGTCGGCACCGCAGGCGCCGCCCGCGCCGCTGGTCTTTACCGACTCGGCCGCCACCAAGGTCAAAACGCTGATCGAGGAAGAAAAGAACGACAAACTCAAGTTGCGCGTTTTCGTCAGCGGCGGCGGCTGTTCGGGATTTCAGTACGGCTTCAC
The DNA here is from genome assembly GCA_965211995.1 of Candidatus Oxydemutatoraceae bacterium. Taxonomy (GTDB): domain Bacteria; phylum Pseudomonadota; class Gammaproteobacteria; order Poriferisulfidales; family Oxydemutatoraceae; genus CAYFZO01. The sequence goes on along the minus strand of OZ243040.1, from coordinate 593,413 downwards.
TTTTGACGAGAAAGAGCAGCAAGGCGACACCCGGATCGAAAAGTGCGGCGTCACCCTGCTGGTGGATCCGATGAGTTTCCAGTACCTCGTCGGCGCCGAGATAGACTACACCGAAGGCCTCGAAGGCGCGCAGTTCGTTATCCGCAACCCCAACGCCACGACGACCTGCGGCTGCGGTTCTTCCTTCTCTCCGTAGCCAACTCACCAGCCGGTCACCACCCGCGTTCGAGCAACGCCGCCCAGGCATCAGTCTCGGCGGTTTCCTCAAACCGGTCTTGCAGCGATCACCACGCTGTCCGCAACCCCAACGCCACGACGACCTGCGGCTGCGGTTCTTCCTTCTCTCCGTAGCCAAACTCACCAGCCGGTCACCACCCGCGTTCGAGCAGCGCCGCCCAGGCGTCAGTCTCGGCGGTTTCCTCAAACCGGTCTTGCAGCGATCACCACGCTGTCCGCAACCCCAACGCCACGACGACCTGCGGCTGCGGTTCTTCCTTCTCTCCGTAGCCAACTCACCAGCCGGTCACCGCCCGCGTTCGAGCAGCGCCGCCCAGGCGTAAGTCTCGGCGGTTTCCTCAAACCGGTCTGCAGCGATCACCACGCTGAGCCGGCGCGGGCTGAACCGCTCGGGCAGGCGCAAGATTCCGTTGAGCCGCTGAAAATACTTGAACGAGAATCTGATCTCGCCCTCGAGCAGGTCGTCGCGCACCAGCGCCGGGCCGCGCGCTTCGGCTTCACCCTCGACCAGGATTTTAATGCGCCCCTTCACCGCTCCTTTCTTGCTGTGATGGTTGCGCAGCACCACCTCGACCGGATATGCCTGCGCATCCTCGCTCCGCCGCAGGTTCACCGAAAACACCGCGAGGCCTTTCTCTTCGTCCTCGGGGGCGATCACCGTGCGGTAGAAATACAGATGCTCCTCGAGTTCCTTGAGTTGTTCGTTTTTTTCGTACAAATACCGCTTGATCTCCTCGACCGCCTTGTCGGAAACCTCGGTGCGCCGCTGCAAGGCTGAAAACCGCGCCGCCCAGGTGACCCCCTCGTACGGCAGGTTATAACGCCGGCTCATCTGCTCGAAACCCGCCATCAGTTGGTTGAAATCGCGCTGTGAATAGTAATAGCCGCCGACGAAGCAAGCCGCCGTCCACAGCGCCGCCAGCGCCAGCGCGAGCATCAGCGTGAACCACTTGCTCGAACGGACGTAAAACCACAACAGGCTCGACCACGCGGCAATCCGGGAGTCGAGTTTCCCGGCCCTGCCCGCAAGCCGCTTCATGGCAAAGAGGCAACCGCGGCGAGCCCGGTGGTTTCAGCGAGGCCGAACAGAATGTTCATATTCTGCACCGCCTGCCCCGCCGCCCCCTTGATCAGGTTGTCAATCACCACCAGCACTTTCGCAATCTCCGACCCCTGCGGTTTGTGCACCGCGATATGGCAGTCGTTGACGCCGCGCACCGCACGCATCTCCGGGTGCGAGCCGGCCTTGAGCACCGTGACAAAAGGCTCGCCGGCGTAGGCGTCGTCGAACAGCGCCTGCATCCGCGCCTGCGACAACGCGGTCTTGCAGTAGAGCGTCGCGTAAATGCCGCGCGCGACCGGCAGCAGGTGCGGCGTGAAGCTCAGCGCCACACCACGGCCCGCGGCCCGCTCGAGATGCGCTTCGATTTCCGGGAAATGGCGGTGCGCCGAGGCTTTGTACGCCTTGAAGTTGCCGTCGAGTTCGGCCGCGGCGAGACCGAGGTCGGCGCGCCTGCCGGCGCCGCTGACGCCGGACTTCGCATCGGCGATCAGACAGTCGCACGCGACTTCACCGCTTTTGAGCAGCGGATAAAAACCGAGCAGCACCGCGGTCGGATAACAGCCGGGGTTCGCGATCACGCGCGCGCCGGCAACGTCTTCGCGGTAAAACTCCGGCAGGCCGTACACCGCTTCCTCGAGCAGTTGCGGGCACGCGTGCGGCTCCTTGTACCATGCCTCCCAAACTGCGGGGTCGCGCAACCTGAAATCGGCGGCGAGATCTATGACCTTGAGGTTCGCGCTCTCGAGCAGGCCCGGCGCCTGCTTCATCGCGACGCCGTTGGGGGTTGCAAAAAACACGACGTCGAGACCGGCGGCGGCGCCGAGTCCGGCCTCGAAACGCAGGGCGCTCTTACCCTCGAAGTTCGGAAATACCTCGGACAGGGCGCGCCCGGCTTCGTTGCGCGAGCACACCGCCGTGAGTTCCACCCGCGGATGCCCGAGCAGCAGACGGATCAATTCCAACCCGGTGTAACCGGTGCCCCCGATGACGGCCGCGCGGATCATAAAACACGTTGGCAAGGAACGTTCATGAAGCCCGGCAGTTTAACAAAAAACACCTGCGCCATGCAGGCGCAAAGCCCTTTACAAAGTCCTTTACAATGGCGCAACCCGCGCTTAAATCAAACCCGATATGCCCGCCGACATCTCGCGCCTGCCCCGCTTGACGCTGCGCGACCGGTTGCGTCTCGCGGCGGCGCACCCGCAAACACAGGTGCGCACCGCGCTCGCGGCGGCGGCGGTCGGCGGCGCCTGCGGCGTCGCGGTCGCCGCGCTGCGTCACGGCATAGACTTCATCGCGACCCTGATCTTCGGCGCGCCGATGAGCGCGTTCGAGACCGTGCCGGCGCCGTGGACCGCGATCGCGCCGATCATCGGCGGCTTGCTGCTCGCCGCGGTGTTCCTCGGCGGCGTGCGGCGCGACGAACATCTGAACGGCCCGGCGCAGGCGATGCGGCGCGTCGTGCAACGCCGCAGCGACGGGCAAGCGCGAAGTTTCGTGATGCAGTACGTCGGCGCGACGGTCGCGGTCGCGAGCGGCCATTCGCTCGGGCCGAGCGGACCCGCAGTGTATCTCGGCGCGCTGCTCGCAGGATTTGCGCGCGACCAACTGCGCGTGCCGCTCGGCGCGATCACCGCCTGCGGCGCGGGCGCCGGCATCGCGGCGTCGCTCGACGCGCCGATCGCGGGCGTGTTGTTCGGCATGGAAGTGTTCCTGCTGCGCTACACCGTCGCCGCGGCCGTGCCGCTGAGCGCCGCTGCGGTTGCCGCCGCCGGCGTCACCGGCGCGCTCTATAAAATCCCGGCGCTGACGCCGGTCGCGCCGTTCGCGGCCGAGTTGGCGCAACAACTGCCGCCGCTGCTCATCGCCGGCGCCGTCACCGGCGCCGCCGCAGTGCTGTTCAACCGCAGCGCCCTGCAAGTGCTGCGCGCCGTCAAGCGGCAGCCGTTCGCGGCGCGGATGTTCGCGGCGGGCGTGGTCGTCGCCGGGTGCGGCCTGTTGATGCCGCAGATCATGACTTACAGCGCGGGCCTCGACACGCTGGTGCCCACCTCGATCGGCTTGTTCATGGTGCTGCTGTTCCTCGCGCTCAAGTTCCTCGCTACGGCGGTGTGCGTCGGTTGCGGCGTGCCGGCCGGGCTGATCGCGCCGTGCATGATCATCGGCGCGACGATCGGCGCCGCCGCGGCGATCATCGTCACCGCGGTCTCGCCGGAAGCGGCGGCGGCGACGACGCTGTACACCCTGGTGTGCATGGGTGCGATGGTCGGCGCGGTGATCAACGCGCCGCTGACTTCGCTTGCGCTCATCTTCGAACTCGCCTCCTACGAGCCGTCCATCCTGATCCCCGGCGCCGCCGCGGTCGCGTCGGCGCAGGTCACGCGCCGCCTGCTTGCCGGCGTCGGCACGGCGGGCTCGATCTTCCAGGCGTTGCTCGCCGACGACGGCATCCGCTACGCAGCGCCCGCGCCGGGTCTCGGCATCGCCGCACGGCGGCTGAACCGGCGCGTCGCCGTGGTTGACGCCGCGGCCGCAGACCCGGTGCCGCCGGCGGACGCGGACTACCTGATCTCGACGCGGCAAGGCAAGGTTGATCAATGCAGCAAAGTCTTGCGCGCGACCGGCTCGCCGGCGCCGTGCGCGTTCACGCTGACGGACTGCGCGCAGCCCCACGCCGACGCGACCGGCACGGTCGCGGTCGTAATCGCCGACGCACGCGCCGGCGTGCACCGCGTCTATGGTATTATCGAATGACTTTCACGCGGCACGCTTAACAATCCTTTGCTCTGGCTTAAATCACTTCACGTTATCTTCATGGTCACCTGGTTCGCCGGGCTGTTCTACCTGCCGCGGCTGTTCGTCTATCACAGCCGGATCAACGCGACCGACGCCGCGGGCGACGCACGTTTCAAGATCATGGAACGCAAGTTGTTCTGGGGCATCATGACGCCGGGCGCGGTGCTGACCGCGGTGTTCGGCGCGTGGATGCTCGCGGCGGCCTGGGACGCCTATCTGCAGCAGACGTGGATGCTCGTCAAACTCGTGCTGGTCGCGGCGCTCGCCGGCTACCACGTGTGGTGCGGAAAACTGGTCGGGGACTTTGCGCAAGGCGTGAGGCGGCACGGCCACGTTTGGTACCGCTGGTTTAATGAAGCACCGACCGCGGCCTTGATCGCGATCGTAATCCTCGCGGTGGTCAAACCTTAACTTCAAAGAGCGATAAATTCTCTCTGCCTTGCCCGCGGCAACGGGGCCGTAACGAACCGCAAAGTCCCCCGTCATTCCCGCGGCAACGGGTACGGCGGCGGTAAAAAATAACGGCGGGTCAGGGGCTTTGCGCAAGGCGCAAGGCGGCACGGCTGCGTTGAGTGCCGCCGGTTTAATGAAGCGCCGACCGCGGCATCGGTCGCAAACCTGATCTTCGCGGTGGTCAAACCGTCGCTTCAAAGAGCGATAAATTCTCTCTGCCTTGCCCGCGGAAACAACGGCCGCGGCGCGGAAAAAAGAGGTTCAAGATCACTTAAGCGTCGTTATAGTATATTTAAGTATTTGTTATATATAATAAAATAGGAAACATTCCGGAATTTCGGAAAGGCCGTTCAGGGGGATTCTGCGCCTGTTTTGCCTCGACTTTGGAGCCTGCAAAGCAGCCGAGTGCAAGACTCGCCCCTCGGTGAACAAGTCGTTTGCCGGATCAGAGCGAATCGCCCGTGCCCGTGCAATGCAGCCGGCCCCTTTGAGCCAGGCGAGATCGAATAAAAGAGTGCGGATCCAGTTCAATCGGCGCCATGAAAACCGGTGCGGGCGCCCGCTGAAACTGATCTGAAAGGCCCCTTAAGTTCTCTTGAACCCCGAATAACAATAATGAAGCACTAACCCCGCGGCAACCGTGGCGGGGAGTCGGATCAGGCGCTTGCGCCGACGTCTTCCTGGCTGGCTTTTTCAGCGGCGGTTTCCTCGGCGGCGGGTTCTTTCGCAGATGCTGCTTGTTCGCCGGTTTCTTCCGCGGGTTCTTTCGCCGCTGCTGCTTGTTCGCCGGTTTCTTCCGCGGGTTCTTTCGCCGTTGCTGCTTGTTCGCCGGTTTCTTCCGCGGGTTCTTTCGCTGCTGCTGCTTGTTCGCCGGTTTCTTCCGCGGCTTGTTCACCGGACTGCTCTCCGGCTTCCTGATCGACGGCGGTCATCTCTTCGCTCAGCGAGGCGCTCAGGCTTTGCTGGCGCAGGTGCTCGCGGTAGGCGCGGCCCGTGCCCGCCGGGATCAGGCGTCCTACGATCACGTTTTCCTTGAGGCCGTAGAGGTCGTCTCTCATGCCGGTCACGGCCGCTTCAGTCAGCACCCGCGTAGTTTCCTGGAACGAGGCCGCGGAGATGAACGAGTCGGTGACGAGCGACGATTTGGTCACGCCGAGCAGCAGGTTCTCGTACTGCGCGGGCGTTTTTTTCTGCTCCTCCAACTCCTCGTTGGTTGCGAGCATCCGCGAACGCTCGACGATCTCTTCTTCGAGGAACTTGCTGTCGCCGGGGTCGGTAATCTGCACCTTGCGCAGCATCTGGCGCACGATGACTTCGATGTGCTTGTCGTTGATGCGCACCCCTTGCAGGCGGTAAACGTCCTGAATTTCCTTGACCAGATACTCGGCGAGCGCGCTGATGCCGCGCAGCCTGAGGATATCGTGCGGGTTGAGTTCGCCTTCCGAAATCACTTCGCCCTTCTCGACCTGCTCGCCCTCCAGCACGTCTATGCGGCGCCATTTCGGAATCAGGGTCACGTGCTCCACATCGTCCTTGCCCATCAGCACCAGGCGTTGCTTGCCTTTGGTTTCCTTGCCGAAGTGCACCGTGCCGGATATTTCGGCGAGCAGCGCGTGGTCTTTGGCTTTGCGCGCCTCGAACAGGTCGGCGACGCGCGGTAGGCCGCCGGTGATGTCGCGCGTCTTTGAGGTCTCCTGCGGCACGCGCGCGACAACGTCGCCCTTCTCGACCTTGTCGCCTTCGCCCAGGATGACGCTGGTCTCCGGCGTCAGGCGATAGACCGCGGCACGGTCGTTGACCAATTTGTCCTTGCCCTTGCTGTCCACCAAACTGACCGTCGGCGTCTGCTCGCCGACCGAGCCGAGCACGGTATAGGAGCTCAGGCCGGTGGCGTCGTCGGTCTGGCGGGTCGAGGTCAGGCCCTCGATAAAGTCCTTAAGCCGCACGATCCCGGAAGTTTCGGCGACGATCGGGTGGGTGTGCGGATTCCAACTTGCGATCAATTTGCCGCCCGCGACCTCGGCGCCGTCGGCGACCGCGAGGTCGGTGCCGTAGGGGAGTTTGTAGCGCTCCCGCTCGTTGCCGTGCTCATCCGCGAGGCTGATCTCGCCCGAACGCGACACCACCACCGCGGCACCTTTGGGGCGCTTGATCAGCCGCACGTTGTGCAGGCGCACGCGCCCGCCGGCCTTGGTCGTGATGCTGCTGGTCGCCGCCGAGCGGCTCGCGGCGCCGCCGATGTGGAAAGTGCGCATCGTCAACTGCGTGCCGGGTTCGCCGATTGACTGCGCGGCGATCACGCCGACCGCTTCGCCGGAATTGACCATATAGCCGCGCGCGAGATCGCGCCCGTAGCACTTCGCGCAGATGCCGTTGCGCGTCTCGCAACTTATCGGCGAACGCACTTTGACGCGGTCAACGCCGTGCTCTTCGAGCCGCTTGACCACCTCCTCGTCAAACAAAGAGCCCGCGGGGATCAGCGCCTCGCCGGTCTTTTGAACCAGCACGTCCTCGGCGGCGACCCGCCCGAGCACGCGCTCCTTGAGCGTCTCGACGATGTCGCCGCCTTCGATATTCGGCTTCAGCATCATGCCGTTGCCGGTGCCGCAGTCGTCCTCGGTGATGACCATGCTTTGCGTGACGTCAACCAGCCGCCGGGTCAGGTAACCCGAATTGGCGGTCTTGAGCGCGGTGTCGGCGAGGCCCTTGCGCGCGCCGTGGGTCGAGATGAAGTACTGCAATACGTTGAGGCCTTCGCGGAAGTTCGCGGTGATCGGCGTTTCGATAATCGAGCCGTCGGGCTTCGCCATCAGCCCGCGCATCCCGGCGAGTTGCCTGATCTGCGCCGCCGAGCCGCGCGCGCCCGAGTCGGCCATCATGAAGATCGGGTTGAACGACGGCTGTTCGACTTTCTTGCCTTCGCGGTCGGTGACCGTTTCGGTGCTGAGTTCCTGCATCATCGCGTTGGCGACGCGGTCGTTGGTGTGCGACCAGATGTCCACCACTTTGTTGTAGCGCTCGCCGCCGGTGACGAACCCCGACGCGTACTGGCTTTCGATCTTCTTCACGCGCTCCTCGGCCTCGTGCAGAATGTCCTGCTTGTTCCCGGGGATGACCATGTCGTCAACGCCGAAAGACACGCCGGCCCGGGTCGCGTAGGCGAAACCCATGTACATCAACTGGTCGGCGAAGACCACGGTTTCCTTGAGGCCGCAACGGCGGTAACTGCGGTTGATCAGATCCGAGACGCCGCGCTTGTCGAGCACGCGGTTGACGAGTTCGAACGGCAGGCTGGCGGGCAGGATCTTCAGCATCAGGCCGCGCCCGACGGTGGTCTCGACGCGCCGCAGCGCGCCCTCTTCGTCGTCGTCGCCGCCGTGGCCGGAGAGCCGGAGTTCAATCTTTGCGTGCAGTTCGACCGCGCCCGCGTCGTGGGCGCGCTCGAGTTCGGCAAAACCGGAGAATCTCATGCCTTCGCCGCGCGCGTTGATCTTCTCGCGCGTCATGTAATACAGGCCGAGCACGATGTCCTGCGAAGGCACAATGATCGGGTCGCCGTTGGCCGGTGACAGAATGTTGTTGGAAGACATCATCAGCGCGCGCGCCTCCATCTGCGCCTCCAAAGACAGCGGCACGTGCACCGCCATCTGGTCGCCGTCGAAGTCGGCGTTGAACGCCGCGCACACCAGCGGGTGCAACTGGATCGCCTTGCCCTCGATCAGCACCGGCTCGAACGCCTGGATGCCGAGGCGGTGCAGCGTCGGCGCGCGGTTGAGCAGCACCGGGTGCTCGCGGATCACTTCTGCGAGCACGTCCCACACCTCGGGGCCTTCTTTCTCGAGCAGTTTGCGCGAGAACTTGATCGTCGTCGCCAACTCGCGCTGGCACAACTTGCCGAGCACGAACGGCTTGAACAATTCGAGCGCCATTTTCTTCGGCAGCCCGCACTGATGGAGTTTCAAAGTCGGCCCGACCACGATCACCGAGCGTCCCGAGTAGTCCACGCGCTTGCCGAGCAGGTTCTGGCGGAAGCGCCCCTGCTTGCCCTTGATCATGTCGGCGAGCGACTTGAGCGGGCGCTTGTTGTTGCCGGTGATAACGCGCCCGCGCCGGCCGTTGTCGAGCAGCGCGTCCACCGCTTCCTGCAGCATCCGCTTTTCGTTGCGCACGATGATGTCGGGCGCGCTGAGTTCGAGCAGGCGCTTGAGGCGGTTGTTGCGGTTGATGACCCGGCGGTAGAGGTCGTTCAGATCGGAGGTGGCGAAACGCCCGCCGTCGAGCGGCACCAGCGGGCGCAGGTCCGGCGGCAGCACCGGCAGCACCTTGAGGATCATCCACTCGGGCTTATTGCTCGAGTGGATGAACGATTCGACCAGTTTGAGCCGCTTGGCGAATTTCTTGAGTTTGACGTCGGACTTGGTCTCGGTGATCTGCTCGCGCAGGCTGGCCGATTCTTTCTCGAGATCGACTTCGAGCAGCAGGTCGAGGATCGCCTCGGCGCCCATCTTTGCGACGAACTCGTCGCCGTGTTGCTCGAGCGCTTCGTAGTACTCCTCGTCGGTCAGCAACTGCCCTTTTTCGAGAGACTCGGCCATGCCCGGATCAACCACCACGTAACTTTCGAAATACAAAACGCGCTCGATCTGGCGCAAGGTCATATTGAGCAGCAGCCCGATGCGCGAGGGCAGCGACTTCAGAAACCAGATGTGCGCGACCGGGCTTGCGAGATCAATGTGGCCCATGCGCTCGCGGCGGATCTTGGTCAGCGTCACTTCGACCCCGCACTTCTCGCACACCACGCCGCGGTGCTTGAGGCGCTTGTACTTGCCGCACAGGCACTCGTAGTCCTTGACCGGCCCGAAGATCTTGGCGCAGAACAGGCCGTCGCGTTCAGGCTTGAACGTGCGGTAGTTGATCGTCTCCGGCTTTCTGACCTCGCCGAACGACCACGACTTGATCTCCTCGGGCGACGCGAGGCCGATCTTGATGTAATCGAAGTCGCCGCTTTGCGACGGGTGTTTGAAAAAGCTCATCAAGTCTTTCATGGCGTCCGCCCCCCTAATCGCTTTCGAGAGAAATGTTGATGCCGAGCGAGCGGATCTCCTTGGTCAGCACCCTGAAGGATTCCGGCACGTTCGTTTCCATTTGGTATTCGCCGTTGATGATGTTTTTGTACATCTTGTTGCGCCCGTTGACGTCGTCGGACTTCACCGTCAGGATCTCCTGCAGCACGTGCGCGGCGCCGTACGCCTCGAGTGCCCACACCTCCATCTCGCCGAAGCGCTGCCCGCCGAACTGCGCCTTGCCGCCGAGCGGCTGCTGCGTAATCATGCTGTACGGCCCGGTCGAGCGCGCGTGCATCTTGTCGTCCACGAGGTGGTTGAGTTTAACGATGTACATGTAGCCGACCGTCACCTCGCTGTCGAACAGTTCGCCGGTGCGCCCGTCGCGCAGGCGCGTCTTGCCCGAGGCCGGCAGCCCGGCCAACTTGAGCATCTTTTTGATCTCGCTTTCGTGCACGCCGTCGAACACCGGCGTCGCCATCGGCACGCCATCGCGGAGATTGCCCGCGAGTTCGCGCAGTTCACCGTCGCCGAGCGCCTCCCGGTCCAGCGGGTATTGCCGCCCTTCGCCGGCGTTGTAAACGTCGGCGAGCTTGCGGCGCAGGGCGGCGGCGTCCGCGCCTTCGTCGAGCAGGCGCCCGATTTGGCGCCCGAGGCACTTCGACGCCCACCCGAGGTGGGTTTCGAGCACCTGTCCGACGTTCATGCGCGAAGGCACGCCGAGCGGGTTGAGCACGACGTCCACCGGCGTGCCGTCCTCCATGTACGGCATGTCCTCGACCGGCACGATCATCGAGACCACGCCTTTGTTGCCGTGACGGCCCGCGAGTTTGTCGCCCGGCTGCATACGCCGCTTGACCGCGAGATAGACCTTGACGGTCTTGATCACGCCCGGCGGCAGGTTGTCGCCGGCCTGGACTTTCTCGCGCTGCTCCTCGAAGCGCTTGTCGAAGCGCGTGCGCTGCTGCTTGAGGCGCTGCGCGAGCGTTTCGAATTGCTTGCTGACGTCGTCGGTGCGCATACGGATCTTGAGCCACTGGTCGCGCTCCATGCCGTGCAGGTAGTCGGCGGTGATCCGGGTGCCGGACCTGAGGCCGTTCGGCCCGCCGCCGGCGACCTTGCCGATCAGCAGCCTTTCGATGCGGTTGAAGATGTCGTCCTCGTAGATGCGCAACTGGTCGTTGAGGTCTTTCTCGAAGCGCTCGATCTCGGCTTTCTCGATGCTCAGCGCGCGCTCGTCCTTGGGCTCGTCCTCGCGGGTGAACACGCGCACGTCGATCACCGTGCCCTGCATCCCGAGCGGCACCTTGAGCGAGTTGTCCTTTACGTCCGACGCCTTCTCGCCGAAAATTGCGCGCAGCAATTTCTCCTCCGGCGTCAACTGGGTTTCGCTCTTGGGCGTCACCTTGCCGACGAGGATGTTGCCGGACTCCACTTCGGCGCCGATATAGACGATGCCCGAGGCGTCGAGTTTGGACAGCACGCCCTCGCTGACGTTGGGGATGTCGGCGGTGATCTCCTCGGCGCCCAGTTTGGTGTCGCGCGCGATGCAGGTGAGTTCCTCGATGTGGATGGTGGTGAAGCGGTCTTCCTTGACCACGCGCTCGGAAATCAGGATCGAGTCTTCAAAGTTGTAGCCGTGCCAGGGCATGAACGCGACCAGCATGTTCTGCCCGAGCGCGAGTTCGCCCATGTCGGTCGAGGGCCCGTCGGCGAGCACGTCGCCGGGCCTGATGACGTCGCCGGGCTTGACCAGCGGGTGCTGATTGATGCAGGTGTCCTGGTTGGAGCGCGTGTATTTGGTCAACTGATAGATGTCCACCCCGGAGCCTTCGGCTTCGGTTTCCTTGTCGCTGACGCGCACGACGATGCGGCTCGCGTCCACCGTGTCCACCGTGCCGCCGCGGTGCGCGGTCAGCGTCGCGCCCGAGTCGGCGGCGACCTCGCCTTCGATGCCGGTGCCGACCAGGGGCTTTTCGGCGCGCAGCGTCGGCACCGCCTGGCGCTGCATGTTCGCCCCCATCAGCGCGCGGTTGGCGTCGTCGTGCTCGAGGAACGGGATCAGCGCCGCCGCGACCGAAACGATCTGCTTAGGCGAGACGTCCATGTACTCGATCTTGCCCGGGGGCGCCATCATGAACTCGTTGCGCCAGCGGCACGACACCAACTCATCGCTCAGTTTGCCGTTGTCGTCCATGCTCGCGTTCGCCTGCGCGATCACGAAGCCGCTCTCCTCAATCGCCGACAGATACACGATCTTGTTTGTGGTCTTGCCGCGCTCGACCTTCATATAGGGGGTTTCGAGAAAGCCGTAGCCGTTGGTGCGCGCGTACACCGCGAGCGAGTTGATCAGGCCGATGTTCGGCCCTTCGGGGGTTTCGATCGGGCACACCCGTCCGTAATGCGTCGGATGCACGTCGCGCACCTCGAAGCCGGCGCGCTCGCGCGTCAGCCCGCCCGGGCCGAGCGCCGAGATGCGCCGCTTGTGGGTGATCTCCGACAGCGGGTTATTCTGATCCATGAATTGCGACAATTGACTCGAGCCGAAGAACTCCCTGACCACCGCCGACATCGGCTTGGAATTAATCAGATCCTGCGGCGTGAGTTCGTACGCCTCGCTCTGCGACAGTCTTTCGCGCACCGCACGCTCGACGCGCACGAGGCCGCCGCGGTAGATGTTCTCGGTCATCTCGCCGACGCTGCGCACGCGGCGGTTGCCGAGATGGTCAATGTCGTCCACCGTGCCTTCGCCGTTGCGGATGCCGAGCATCACTTTGACCACGTCTATAATGTCCTGCATGTCGAGCGTGTCGGAGCCTTCGGTCCCCTTGCGGCCGACGGCGCGGTTGAACTTCATGCGCCCGCACGCCGACAGGTCGTAGCGTTCGGAATTCTGGAACAGGTTTTCGAAAAGTTTTTTCGCCGAGTCCCGGGTCGGCGGCTCGCCGGGGCGCATCACGCGGTAGATCTCGACCTGCGCCTCGAAATCGTCCGAGGACGGGTCTATCTCGAGCGTCGAGGAGATGTAGGGGCCGCAGTTGACCTCGTTGGTATAGATCGTCTTGAAACTTTTGACGCCGCTCGAGTACAGGCGTCCGAGCATTTCCTCGTTGACCTTCGCGTTCGCGGGCGCGAGCAACTCGCCGGTCTTGGTGTCTATGAGGTCCTTGGCGAGCACCTTGCCGTCGAGATATTCGGCCGGCACTTCGAGCGACTTGATGCCGGCGTCCTCGATCTTCTTGACGTGGCGCGCGGTGATCCTGCGCCCGGCCTCGACCACGACCCTGCTTTTGCCGCCCTTGCCCTTGACCTCGATGTCGAACCTCGCGACCTCGCCGCGCAGGCGGTCGGGCACCAGACTCATCTCATAAGTGTCCCTGGACTTGAACTTGACCGTCTCGGTGTTGAAGAAAGTGGCAAGGATCATGTTGTTATCCATGCCGAGCGCGCGCAGCAGCACCGTCGCCGGCAATTTGCGGCGGCGGTCTATGCGCACGTAAAGGTGGTCCTTGGGGTCGAACTCGAAGTCGATCCACGAGCCGCGGTAGGGGATGATGCGCGACGAATACAGCAACTTGCCGGACGAGTGGGTCTTGCCCTTGTCGTGCTCGAAGAACACGCCCGGCGAGCGGTGCAACTGCGAGACGACGACGCGCTCGGTGCCGTTGATCACGAAAGTGCCGGTGTTGGTCATCAGCGGCAACTCGCCGAAATAGACTTCCTGTTCCTTGATCTCCTTGGGCTTGCCGGTATCGACCTTGCCGCTGGAGCGCTTCTCGAAGACAACCATGCGCAACTGCACGCGCAACGGCGCGGCGTAGGTGATGCCGCGCAACTTACATTCCCTGACGTCGAACAGCGGGCGGCCCAGCGCGTAGCCGCCGTACTGCAATTCGATGTGCCCGGAGTGGCTCGCAATCGGGAACACCGACTCGAACGCGCCGTGCAGGCCGCTCTTTTTGCGCTCGGCGGGCGTCTTGTCGGCTTGCAGGAAGCGCGAGTACGAATCCAACTGCATCTGCAGCATGTACGGGATCTTCAACTTGTCAACGCGCTTGCCGAAGTTCTTCCGGATTCTCTTCTTTTCGGTAAAGGTGTAGGCCATTGGATTACTCTCCGCTCGACGCCGGGCGGGAAAGCGCACCCCGGCGACGCAGGCCCCGCCGTGCCTGCGCGCGCGGATCGCCGCAACGGTTACTTGAGTGCAACCGTGGCACCGGCTTCTTCGAGTTGCTTTTTGAACTCCTCGGCTTCGGCTTTGGCGACGCCTTCCTTGACCGTCGAAGGCACGCCCTCGACCATATCCTTGGCATCCTTGAGGCCGAGGCTGGTGATCGTGCGCACGACCTTGATGACCGCGACCTTGTTGTCGCCGAAAGCGCCCATCACGACGTCGAAAGCGGTTTTCTCTTCCTCCGCCGCGGCTTCGCCGGCACCCGCCGCCGGCACCGGCGCGACCGCCGCCGCCGCGGACACCCCAAACTTCTCCTCCATCGCCGAGATCAGATCGACCAGATCCAGCACCGACATGTTGGAGACCGCGTCGAGAATTTCCTCTTTTGATGCAGCCATGATTTTCTCCGTTTAATCTTCTTGTTGTGGTTGATTGATTGGGTTTGCAGTCTCTCAGGCACCGGCCTGTTTCTGATCCCTGACCGCCGCGAGCACGCGCGCGAACTTCGACGGCACCTCCGCCAGCGTGCGCGCGAACTTCGCGACCGGCGCTTGCATCACGCCCATCAGCATCGCCACCGCCCGGTCGTAGGTCGGCAGCGTCGCGAGCCGCTTGACCTCGGACACGTCGAGCAACTCGCCGTCGAGCGCCACCATCTTGACCACGACCTCGACCCCGGCCTGCTCGTCGGAAAACTCCTTGAACAGTCTCGCGACGCTCGTCGGGTCGTCCCGCGAGAACGCGAGGATCAGCGGGCCGGAGAGACCGTCGCGCATGCACTCGAAACTCGTGTTCTCCAGTGCGCGCCGCGCCAGCGTGTTCTTGACAACGCGCAGATAAACGCCGTGTTGCCGCGCACGCCTGCGCAAGTCGGTCATCGCGGCCACGTTCAGGCCGTGGTAGTACGCGGCGATCGCCGACGGCGCGTCGGATGCGACCGCGGCGACCTCCGAGACGATCTGCTTCTTGGTGTCGAGATTCAGAACCATTGCGGCCACCCTTGAGACGCGGAATCGCTTCCGCTTGCCGCCACTGAGGCGGCACCGGCCGCACGCAGCGGCGCCGCACCCGTCAACGATGCGCCTGCAACAAGAAGGCTTGTCTGCCCCGTCTTATGCTTCACCCCGTCCCCGGGGAGACACACCGCCTGCGCGGGAAAGGCTTTAAACCCCGACGCCCCGGCCCGAAAGCCGGCGCCCGGCGTTCCCGCGGTCTTTGACAATGCCGGAGACTTTGCTCCGCCGTCAAAACCTGTCATCGTCTTCATCTTCATTGCTTTCCGTTCGTTGCTCGCCGGCAGCGCCTTCGGGCTCGTTCTCGGCCGCGCAATCAAGGCGGCCGCGGCCGGCGGCCCTCCATTCGCTGTTGCGCGCGGCGCAGCCCTCCACAGGCCTCTCCGGGCGCCTCGCTCAGGCCTGCGCTCAGACATTCAGCGCACCGACGTCTATGCGCAGCCCCGGCCCCATCGTCGAGGACACGGTGACGCTTTTGAAATACACGCCCTTCGCCGTCGCGGGCTTCGCCTTGACGAGGTCGGTGACGAGGGCTGCAAAGTTCTCCTGCAACTGCGACACCTCGAATTCAATGCGCCCGATGGACGAGTGCACGATGCCGCCCTTGTCGGCGCGGAAGCGCGCCTGCCCGGCTTTGGCGTTCTTGACCGCGGCGGCGACGTTGGCGGTGACCGTGCCGGTCTTGGGGTTCGGCATCAGGCCCTTGGGGCCGAGCAGCGGCCCGAGTTTGCCGACCGTCGGCATCGCGTCCGGCGCCGCGATCACGACGTCGAAGCCGAAGTCGCCCTTCTGCGCGCGTTCGGCGAGATCGTCCATGCCGACCGCGTCGGCACCCGCGTCCTCGGCGGCCTGCGCCTGATCGCCCAGGGCGAACACCGCAACGCGCACTTCCTTGCCGAGGCCGTGCGGCAGATTGGACGCGCCGCGCACCGCCTGGTCGCCCTTCTTGGGGTTTATGCCGAGACGCACGCTGACGTCCACCGACTCCGTGAACTTCGCCCGCGGCAACTTCTTGAGCAACTCGAACGCCTCGGCCGGGTCATACACCCGGTCGCCGCCGGCCTGCTCTTTTGCCGCGCTTAAACGCTTGCCCGCCGCCGCCATCGTCACAGCCCCTCGACTTCGATGCCCATGCTGCGCGCACTGCCCGCGATGATCTTGACCCCGGCCTCGAGGTCCGCGGCGTTGAGATCCGGCTCCTTGGCTTTGGCGATCTCCTCCAACTGCGCGCGCGTGACCTTGCCGACCTTGTCCTTGTTCGGCTCGCCGCTGCCTTTGTCTATGCCCGCGGCCTTCTTCAGCAGCACCGCCGCCGGCGGCGTCTTGACCACGAACGTGAAACTGCGGTCATCATAGACGGTGATCACCACCGGCATCGGCATATTCTTTTCGAGTTCCCCGGTGCGGTCGTTGAATTCCTTGCAGAAGTTCTGCAGGTTCAGCCCGTGCTGACCGAGCGCGGGGCCGACCGGCGGGGCCGGGGTTGCGCCACCCGCGGGGACTTGCAGTTTGATGTAGGTTGTTATTTTCTTTGCCATCGTCGCGTTCCTTGTATCCGCGTGCGCCTCAGACCTTGGCGACCTGGCCGAATTCGAGTTCGACCGGCGTCGAGCGCCCGAAGATCTGCACCGACACCAGCATGCGGTTCTTGTCGTAGTTGACTTCCTCGACCACCGCGTTGAAGTCGTTGAACGGCCCGTCGGTGACGCGCACCACCTCGCCGGTCTCGAACAGCACTTTCGGCCTGGGCTTCTCGACGCCCTCCTTCATGCGGTCGAGGATCTCGTTCGCCTCGCGCTCGCTGATCGGCGTCGGCTTGTTGGGCGTGCCGCCGATGAAGCCGCGCACCTTCGGCGCGCTCTTGACCAGATGCCAGGTGTCGTCGTTCATCTCCATCTGCACCAGCACGTAGCCGGGGAAGAACTTGCGCGCGCTGCGCCGCTTCTGCCCCGCGCGCATCTCGACCACCTCTTCCATCGGCACCAGGATCTCGCCGAACTTGTCCTGCATGCCGTGGCGCTCGATGCGCTCCTTGAGCGAGTTCATCACCTGCTTTTCGCAGCCCGAATATGCATACACCACGTACCATTCCAGAGACACCGCACACCCCTCTAGCCGAGCAGCCACTGCATGAACAAACTCAACAGCCGGTCCAGCATCCACAGAAACACCGCGACGATCATCACCACGATGAACACGATCAACGTGGTCTGCAAGGTCTCCGCCTTGGTCGGCCACACCATCTTGCGCAACTCGACGCGCGCGGTGGCGAGGAAAGCGCTCGTCGCCCGCCCCTGCGTGGTGGTGAAGAACAACCCCGCCGCAACGAGCAGGCCGCCGACGAAGCCGAGCACGCGGTAGAAGAACGACCCTTCCGAGAAGTAATAGAAGAGGAACAGCGACAAGGCGATCACCGCGCCCGCCGCCATCACCTTCGACTTGTCGTTCGCCGCCGCTTGCGGACCGGCTTCTTTCGCCGCTTTCGCCATGTTCAAGCTCCGTCGCGTCCCACCCGCACGGGCCGGAAGTTGGCAGGCCAGGAGGGACTCGAACCCCCAACCTGCGGTTTTGGAGACCGCTGCTCTGCCAATTGAGCTACTGGCCTACGCGCAAAACCTTGTCGGCATCGAGTCGTGTGCGGGCGAGCCCTGCGCGCCCGGACCGCCGGCGCGCCGAAAGCGCCGACCCACACTTCAAACCCGGTCTGCCCGCCGCTGTCTGCCGACCCTGTGCCGCCCGCGACAATGCGGCGGCGGCGGGCGGCGGCGCGGACAATCCGCTCATTCAATGACCCTGGCGACGACGCCCGCACCCACCGTGCGCCCGCCCTCCCTGATCGCAAACCGCAAACCCTCCTCCATCGCAATCGGCGCAATCAACTCCACTTCCATCTTGATGTTGTCCCCCGGCATCACCATCTCCACGTCCTTAGGCAAACTCACCGATCCCGTCACGTCCGTCGTGCGAAAGTAAAACTGCGGGCGATACCCCTTGAAAAACGGCGTGTGCCGCCCCCCTTCCTCCTTCGACAGCACATACACCTCCGCCTCGAACTGCGTGTGCGGCGTGATTGACCCCGGCTTGCACAGCACCTGACCCCGCTCGACCTCCTCGCGCTTCGTCCCCCGCAGCAACACCCCTACGTTGTCCCCCGCGCGCCCCTCGTCCAGCAACTTGCGAAACATCTCCACCCCCGTGCACGTCGTCTTCGTCGTCTCCCTGATCCCCACGATCTCCACCTCCTCGTTCACCTTCACCACCCCTCGCTCGATCCGACCCGTCACCACCGTCCCGCGTCCCGAGATCGAAAATACGTCCTCCACCGGCATCAGAAAATCCCCGTCTATCGCCCGCTCCGGCTCCGGTATATACGCGTCCATCTCCGCCAGCAACTTCTTGACCGACGCGACCCCCGTCTCCGCCGTGTCCCCCTCCAGCGCCTTCAACGCCGACCCCGCTATCACCGGCGTCTTCTCCCCCGGAAACTCGTAACTCGTCAATAACTCGCGCACCTCCATCTCCACCAACTCCATCAACTCCGCGTCGTCCACCATGTCCGTCTTGTTCAAATACACCACGATATACGGCACCCCCACCTGGCGCGCCAGCAAAATGTGCTCCCGCGTCTGCGGCATCGGCCCGTCCGCCGCGCTCACCACCAAAATCGCACCGTCCATCTGCGCCGCCCCCGTGATCATGTTCTTTACGTAGTCCGCGTGGCCCGGACAATCCACGTGCGCGTAATGACGCTTGTCCGACTCATACTCCACGTGCGCCGTCGCAATCGTTATCCCCCGCTCGCGCTCCTCCGGTGCGTTGTCTATGTCCTCATACGCCTTGAACTCGCCGCCGCGCTCCTCCGACATCACCTTCGTCAACGCCGCCGTCAGCGTTGTCTTGCCGTGATCCACGTGCCCGATTGTGCCGACGTTGATATGCGGCTTGGTTCTTTCAAACTTCTCTTTAGACATCGCGGTTCTCCAACTGGTGAGCGTGCATCGAAGACGCAGCGGCGGGCCTGGCGTCAATGGAGCCCATAACCGGGATTGAACCGGTGACCTCTTCCTTACCAAGGAAGTGCTCTACCACTGAGCTATATGGGCGAAAGCCTGTCCCATATATGAATGGAGCGGGCGAGCGGAATCGAACCGCCGTCATCAGCTTGGAAGGCTGAGGTTCTACCACTGAACTACGCCCGCGATGCGGGAACCGCAGGCCAGCCGCCAGATCACTTGTTTGATATCCGCTCAACATTTTCTTCCGGTGTTCCCTCCGCCATTTGTTTGGTGGAGGGGGTAGGATTCGAACCTACGAAGGCAAAGCCAACAGATTTACAGTCTGCCCCCGTTGACCGCTTGGGTACCCCTCCCGGCAAGCGCAAAGCCGGGCATTATAGCCCCTTGGGGGGGTGGGGGTCAATGAGTGGCGCGGGGGGTGGGTTTGGGGGGATATGCTGGATACACCGGATCAGAAACGATATCAGCCATCACACTAGGGGATTACCACAACCGGGTGCCATTAACTCTCGCTTTCAGTCCGCCTATATGGAGCCCCTCCAGGAAAACGACCAACTTCTAAAGGCCAACTTCCTAGAATCCCCCTTACTCTGCTATCTGAACAAATTTTTAAATTGAGATACTTAGGAAAAATATTTGGCTCAAAAGCAATTCCCGTTAATTCTTTAGCCTTGTGCAGCTTTAGCTTTTTTATTGTTTCTTTAGGCAACCCCTCCTTGCATTTACTAACCACATCTATTAACCGATCATCCGCTGAAAGAAGCACAACTTTCTCTTCTCCGTGTATTCTCACAAGCTGAATTCCCATCGCGACAATCAAACAATCAAGAGTTCCCATAGGACGAATATTTTTCTTTTTGCCTCGAGAAATTTTATAATAAGAATTAACCGGGGCTACGTAGTTTATGTTAAGAATATGATAGCGAGAAAGCTCGTACTGATTAATGAATTTCCCATTATGGATATCATCTTGAAACTGTCTAACTAAAGAATCATACACTCTAGTATCCAAAGTCCCTTTTTTAACATGTTGGTTCCAATAACCATAAGTGTATTTTGCGAATACAGAAAAAACTTCAGCTATGCAAAAATTAGGTAAGTAGAAGAAAAAATCTGATTTCTTACTTCTTGCGGAATCAAAAATATCGGTGATTCTTTTATAAGCCACCTTTGACCTTAAACATCGCTGCAGATAATATCCAGCGACTACATTAGCATCTAAAAGAAAATACTTCTTAGCCATACTGTTCTTCTTTTATAAGGGCATTTTCCCCCCTATAACTTCCCCCAATTTAACGAACACCGATTTAAACTAAACCCTCCTGTTGACCTTTCCCCTGTTGGGTAGCCATTCAAAGAGAGACAAAACATCATATCATGCAGCCTCTGCCTCGAACACGGTCGGTGCCCGATAGCCTAGTGAGCTGTGCGGTCGTACATTGTTGTAGTGATGTCGCCAGTCGTTAATGATCTGCCTGGCATCATTGAGCGACCTAAACCAATGTTGATTCAGGCAGCCGTCACGGAAGCGTCCGTTGAAGCTCTCAACATAAGCATTCTGAGTGGGTTTCCCCGGCTGAATGAAGCAGAGTTTTACTTTGGTTTTGTGTGCCCAGAAGAACATGGCTTTGCTGGTCAGTTCCGGGCCATTGTCCAGCACGAGCGAGGCAGGCAGTGAGCGGGTCAGGGCGAGTTCATCCAGATACCGAGCCAGACGAGCGCCGGAGATGGACGTGTCAACCAGTTGGCCAACACATTTCCGGGAGAAGTCATCAATAACGTTGAGTACCCGGATACGCCGGCCATCCGCCAATTGGTCGTGCACAAAGTCCAATGACCAACGTTCGTTCACTTGGGCAGGTAAAGCCATCGGGACCCGAGGCCGAACCAGTTTCTTACGCCGCCGGGTTCTGAGTTGCAAGCCGAGCGCTGTATACAGGCGATAGGTGCGTTTGCGATTGACCACCAGGCCCTCGGCCTTGAGCAATGCGTGCAGCATCAGATACCCGTATCGCGGGTAGCGTTCAGCCAGTTCCTTGAGCCGCTTTTTTAGTGCCCCGTCATTGCGTGCAACGGCTTGGTAAGCAGCCGCTTTGCGGCTGAGCAGCGCCAGCCGGCACGCCCTGCGTTGACTCATGCGATAGGCCGACTGCAGATACACGACGGCGCCGCGTCGCTGCGTCGGCCTCACCACTTTTTTCCGAGTACGTCCTCAAGTGCGGTCTTGTCCAGCAACGTATCCGCCAGCAGTCGCTTCAACTTCGCGTTTTCCGATTCCAGTTCCCGTAACCGCTTTGCTTCCGACACCTCCATGCCGCCGTACTTCGATTTCCACCGATAAAACGTGCCGTTGGCGATACCATGCTTGCGGACGACATCCTGCACCGGTATGCCAGCTTCATACTCCTTGAGTATGCCTATGATTTTCTCTGTGCTGTATCGCTTGCCTTTCATTATGAGACCTCCTTATGGTCGATTTTATCGGAAAAGTCTCTCTGAAAATGGCTACCCAACAGGGGAAAGGTCAACATCACCAAACGCTTTAAGAAATCATCGTGGAGAAACTAGCAAGGGCGATTGTTTCCTATCATAAACCACTGCAATTTGATTATTGGAGAAAGTTTAATGTTGAAATGTCTGCTTATCCAAAGAAATTCACTTTAGAAAGATTTTTCTGCGCGGCTTGCAAAAAAAAGATCTCTGAAGCGGAATATGCGTATTGCAAACAACGCAGGGGGAGATTTCAAGGCCAAGTATGTCGTTTTTAATAATTTAACTATCCAACCCGTCCGGCAGGTATAAGCGGATAAGTCCACCATTCCATATATGCTTCTATTGACAACAACCAATGTGCATCACGGTAGTAATGCATTTCTGAATCATCACGGCGCCAATCTTCAAATTGTCTCTTTTCAGCGTCAGAAATAGTGAGGTATCTAGGCATGTTCAAGGTGATGCACATCAATTTGATACCTTTGTCATCCTTTATGTTTTTCATTTCATAGAAATCATTCCGGGTGTTATCTCTTATATGGTCTAAAGCTCTTTCAGTGACTGATCCTTCTGATCGTTTGCCAACTTTTATAACCCCCAATTCCGGATGCCAAAATATATAAACACCTGGCTCTTGAATTGTACTGCTCTCTACTTTTTCTATATCCAGGATGTGAACTTTGAATTTAGACTCTATGAAAGAAAATTCACTCTTAAAAATACCTATGACCCCTTTTAGATTGTACTTTGGGCGATCTTTTTCTCTTTGTTTCAAATAGCCCATGATATCCCCGTCGTCTTCGGCGGCTGCCGCGATTGACGGATTGCTTCCGGGCTTGCTGCGAGTGTCAGGGAAATTGGGTTGCGATTTCTGTTCCTTTTTGGCGGGTTCGGCCTTCGCCAAATCAGCCACTTCCTGAAGCATAGCCAATCTCTGCGATTCAGGTTTTCGCACAATGTAGCGCGACACAACGGGTTTCTCCACAAAGTAGCTCACAACCATCGGTGCATCGTCAGGGTTGTCCATCAACCATTCCAGCATATCTTTTGTCAACCGGATTTTTTCGGAATCCACCATTTCCTGAAAGCTGTCCCGGATTTCATCATCAATGCTGTCGCTCGAATCCAGCATCTCTTCGAAATCGTCCCCGGGGACAACCAGCATCTGCAGTATCTGATTCTCCGCAGAAAATTCCTGCTCCGGGGCTTCCCCCTCGGTAGACTGGCTTTCAGTGGCGGGTGATGTCTGCGTCTCGCCTTCAGAAGGCGGTTTGTAACCCTTCGGGTTGTGCATGAGCGGCTTTCCATTGAGCCACAGGTCGTAATCCTTCTCGTGATTAGGGAAGTTCCCCTTGTAATCATTCAAGTCGGGGCAGGGGATGTTATCCCAGAAATCCTTGTCGGACTCCGAAAGTTCACCCTCCTGTGTCTTCGCTGTTTCGATGGATTGCGCCTTTTGCCCTGCTTTCAGCCGGTCATTCTCGGACTCAAATGAGGAGGGTTCACTCTGGCCATCGGCAGGGTTCCTCGCCTGTTTGCACTTGGCGAAACTCTGCTCCTTCTCGGCCGGAGTTGCTTGATCGTTGTTTGCAGCCATCACGGGAAAACCATATACCACTTGGAATTATTGTTTGTCAAGCACTTGATGATTGGCGCCCCTTTAAAAACTTTCGTATCCGCCTTCTATTTTCTGTAACTTTATCCTCCTTAAAATACATCTCAATCAAAACAACTTTTGGGGGGTCGCGCAAAAATGCGTAAATAATTCTTATGCCGCTTTTTGCCCCTTTGCCTTTGAGGGCACGGCAAGCAAACTTCTTGAGTTTATACATTTCAATTTCCTCACTGTGAAAATCCGGAACTCTAAAAATCCCACCACTATCCTGCTGGTGCAAATGGTAAGTCTGAATGGCCGCTTTCTTTGCAATCTCCAGGTCTTCCGGCAATGTGGAAAATCTTTTTTGAAGTTTTGCAAGATCTTTTTCAAATTCTCCACTGGCCTCATAGATAATTTCAAGCTTCATCGTAGTAACGGACGGAAGTCTCCGCCGTGCGATAAAAAACCGCCTCGTATTCAAGAGGTTCGCCTTGCGCGGCTGCTATCCACGGAACGTCTCGGTGTGAGTAATCCCTTAACTCTGCAACATTCATATCGGAAAGGCGATCTAAAACACCATCAATGTGTTTGACCTGCCTTGCACTCAGCAGACCCAGATCAGGTTCTCTTGCGGGTATGTACTTCTTCTGATGATGACTGAAATGTTTTTTGGAGATTTTTACAATCTCGCCGTCTTCGAGCATTTTTTTAACAATACAGTCAAACTCAACCGGTGTCGGGCCGTAGTGATTCTTGATGTAAACCGCTCCAATCAACTGCTCTTCATATTTCTCGTAATAATCAAAATCAATAAAGTAGAGCAATTTATAGATGACGGTTTCCCCTATATTGGGTTTCGCGCCCACTCTTTTCAGAATATAGATAAGAACTTCCTTGAAAATATCCACCCTTGATTGAGGCACCGATATTCTTACCGCGCTCTTTCGGGGCTTACACTTCGCTTTTTTCTTTTCCAAACGAACCTCGTAGATCTTCCCCTGCGGTTTTTCCATACTTAAAAATGCGCTGATACCGACTCCGAAAAAAGCACACAGCGTCTCAAGTTCCGAAACTTTTAAGTCCCTTGCGCCCTTCTCTATCTGGAGATAGGTGGCGCGTGTCATTCCCAACACCTTTGCCACGGTTGCCTGAGACAGGCCCTGCTGCCGACGCAGTGAGCGCAACTTTTCTTGTATGGTCGCCATAGCCGTATTCCCCCGCTCAAAAAGTATAATATATTTGATATGATAAATGTAAAATATATTATACTATGCTGCTTGAGGGGAACTGGCCTCCCCCTGATTTCGGGGCAGCGCATGACGCGGCAACTGACGGGCGAGGCCTTGAGGAGGACGGCTGTGGCGGCGCGGCAAAACCAAAGAACTGTTGCCGCACTCCGACCGCGGCAGTCAACAGGCCTCGCACGACTATCGCCGGCGGCTTGAAGCCAACGCCATCACCCGCTTGATCCCTTAGAGGCTAGAGATTCTGTGCTAATAAAATCACTCTAGAAAACATCATCCAATGTTTTCGCACTTCTCAATCTCTCAAAATTCGCATAGCGAGGCGCCATGGCCGCTTCAAGATCCTTCTCATACTCGAATGGATCTTCATGGTATATATTTTCTTTGGTCCAAAGCATTTTTTTATCTCCATGCGTTTAGAGCAGGTTCATCAGTTACTCTTGCAAGAGTTTTTGGATTATGGATTTCAGGGCCGCCCCGGACATCCTCCACTTTACATCTTCCGCCTCAAAGGTATCTCCCTCCTCAGGTTTAACAGTCGTATTAATCTCCAATACATCCGTGCCGACATAGTATTCGGCTTTCTGCTTTCCACTCCGGGTGATTGAAACGCCATCCTCCAAACTTTGGATGGTGTTTAACTTTGATAGGGATATGTCCTTTGACATCTTTGCACCACTGAAAACCATCCGCTTATTAGTCAGAGTAAGGTTACCCCTGTCAATCTCCGTAACTCTTCGTTCAGCGCCCCCTCGGAAACCGCCAAACCGATAAGATACGCCTTTCATTATTCTAACGGAGAAGCCTTGATAACCGCCTTTCAGGCCTACGCTTCTTTCTTCGCATAGAGAAACATCGGGCACATCAAAAACCAGGTGTTCGCCCTTTTTCAGCAACAGATTGGTATTGAATTGTTTCCCGTATGTGCCCTTTGCAAACGCGCCCGCTATATCATCAGAAGCTTTTTTCTAAAGTCTGCTGAGGCACCTTATTTGAGTAGAACGGCGAGGCGTCAGATGCCGTTTTCTTAAAGTTGTCGCTGTCATCCGGCTTATCCCCCATCCACTTAGCGAGCATTAGCAAGAGGATTATGAATACTATAAAGCCAACTAATTCCATAACATCACCAAACGCTTTAAGAAATTATCATGCTGAAAATCCCAAGTGCTAGACCAATTGCTCCAAGCAATAAACTTAATAAAGCAATACACGTTGTCAATCTCACCACCACCTGTGGATGATCCAAATTAGCACATATAGCCCATAATTTTCCCCGCCAACCTTCTTTATATTCAATTTCTAACTCATAGCAGTTTTTTGTCTTGATCCCTCCTAATTTATCTCTATACCAACCATTAACAATTATCACGCTTTGATTTTCATCAATGTGTACTCTTTTAGGGAGATCATTTTTAGGGGGATCGTTATACCTAGACCTGAAATTTTCGTCTATAGAAAGACATTCGCAATAGATAAATTTTCCGTTGTCTTTTTCTTTTACTTTTATTTTCACTATGGAACGAGATGCCCCCTTAAAATCTGAAACCCAAACACATCCTTGGCTTAATTCATTGTAAAGAGATGCTAATACTTTATATTCCACGTCTTTACCCCATCAATATGCCAAAAACCCATCGGGTTATTTTCTTTTAAATGAAGCACCAACAACCCAATAATTTGGCATGATTAATTCTCCTGATTATAATTTGCAAACCAACCTTTGGTGGAGCGGAGGAGGCTCGAACTCCCGACCTTCGCATTGCGAACGCGACGCTCTCCCAACTGAGCTACCGCCCCAATGACTGCCAGAGTCTGATGATAGGCCGCCGCCCTGGCAACGGCGAGGGTATTATACAGCGCAGACAACACCCCGCAGGCGTCCCCCCGATGAGAATCACCCTCAAACATTCCACTAGCAGTGCGTTGGCGCGGCTGTTCTTCGCGTTGCGGCCGGACGATGAAATGCGCGAGCATCTGGCGTGGGTGCAGACGGGGTTCGAGACGCACACGGCGCGCGCGGTCGCACCCGACAACTTCCACCTGACGCTGGTGTTTCTCGGCGAGGTGCCGGCGGGCGGGCGCGAGTGCTATGCGCGGGCGGCGGAGACGGTCGAGATCCCGCGGTTCAGCATCACGCTCGACCGCTTCGGCTATTTCAGCAAGCGCCCGCTGTGCTGGCTGGGGCCGTCGGTGATCCCGGTGGAGTTGAGGACTTTGCACAAGCGTTTGCGCCGGGCGCTCGCGCCGTGCGGTGATCACGACCGGCGCGAGTTCAAGCCGCACGTAACGCTGTTCCGCAAGGCGGCGGAGTTGACCGCCCCCGATGAGGCGACGGCGGTGGAGTGGCGCGTTGACCGGTTCTTCCTGATGGAGTCGGTGCAGCGGGGAAACGGCGTGGTGTATAGGCCGATCGAGGAGTATCGCCATGAATGACGCCCCCCCCCGCGCCAAAAAGCAACCGCGGATCACCGTCGTGCACAACACCGAGCGCCGCGACGATTACGCATGGCTGCGCGATGCAAACTGGCGCGAGGTGCTGAAAGACCCGGCACTGCTCGCACCCGAGATCCGCGCGCACCTCCAGGCCGAGAACGCGCACACCGAGGCGGTGATGGCGCCGGCGCAGCCGCTCATGGACAACCTCTACCGCGAAATGCGCGCACGCTTCACCGACGACGACATGTCGGTGCCCGACCGCGACGGCGACTTTGCCTACTACACGCGCCAGGCGGGCGACGCGCAGTACCCGGTGTTCTGCCGCTGCCCCGCACGCCACGCGCGCTACTCGCCCAAGGCCGAAATCGCGGGCGAGGAGGTGCTGCTCGACGCCAACCGTGAGGCGCGCGGTCTCGACTACTTCCACGTCGGCGCGTGCGTGCACAGCCCCGACCACCGCTACCTTGCGTACTGCGTTGACACCAGCGGCTCGGAGTTCCACACGCTGCGCATCCGCGACCTCGCCCGCGGGCGGCTGCTCGACGAGCGCATCGAGCGCGTCCAGCCCGACGTCGTATGGACCAACGACAGCCGCGCCCTCGCGTACGTCGCGCAGGACGACAACCACCGCCCCGAGCGCGTCGCACTGCACCGCCTCGGCGACGCGGCGGACGCCGACCGGGTGGTGTACCGCGAGCGCGATGCGGGGTTCTTCGTCGGCCTCGGCAAGACGCGCCTCAGGCGCCTCATCGTGATCACCGCGCACGATCACGTCACCTCGGAGGTGCGCCTGCTCGATGCAAGCGGCGGCGCGGGCGCGGCACAACTCGTCGCCGCCCGCGAAACCGGCGTTGAATACGCGGTCGAGGAACGCGCGGGCGCATTGCTGATCGTAACCAACGCCGACGGCGCCGAGGACTACAAACTGGTCACCGCCCCGCTCGCCTCGCCCGCCCGTGCGGCGTGGCGCGACCTGGTCGTGCCGGGCGCGGGCGTGCTGCTCGAGGACCTTCTGGTCGCGCGCGGCTTCCTCGTGCGCGCCGAGCGCGAGCAGGGCCTGCCGCGTCTCGTCGTCACCGCACTCGACGACAACGGCCGGGCGGCGGACGAACACGCAATCGCGTTCGACGAGCAGGCGTATGAATTAAGCATCGTGGATACGCTTGATGCCGCAAGCGACGTCCTGCGCTTCGCTTACACTTCGATGACTACGCCGCCGCGCATCTACGACTACGACGTGCGCACGCGCGCGCGCACGCTGCAAAAGGAGAAGCACGTGCCGGGGCACCGCCCCGACCGCTACGCGACGCGCCGCCTCAGCGCACCCGCCCCGGACGGCGAGACCGTCCCGCTGAGCCTGCTGCACGCCGCGGACACGCCGCTCGACGGCACCGCGCCGGTGCTGCTGTACGGCTACGGCGCCTACGGCAACTCGATGCCGGCGGCGTTCTCAGCCAACCGCCT
This sequence comes from Candidatus Oxydemutatoraceae bacterium, assembly GCA_965211995.1. Taxonomy (GTDB): domain Bacteria; phylum Pseudomonadota; class Gammaproteobacteria; order Poriferisulfidales; family Oxydemutatoraceae; genus CAYFZO01. The sequence goes on along the minus strand of OZ243040.1, from coordinate 565,364 downwards.
GTCGCTGGTGGACCGCGGCTTCATCTACGCGATCGCGCACGTGCGCGGCGGCATGGAGAAAGGCTACGCCTGGTACCGCAACGGCAAACTCGCGCACAAGCCGAACACGTTCTCGGACTTCATCGCCGCGGCCGAGTACCTTATACACAATCAATTCACACAGGCCGGCCGCATCGCCATTCATGGCGGCTCGGCAGGTGGTATGCTGATCGGTGCGGTGCTCAATATGCGCCCGGAACTGTTCGGGGCCGCGGTTGCCGATGTGCCGTTCGTGGATGTCCTCAACACGATGTGTGACGACCAACTGCCGTTGACGCCGCCGGAATGGCCGGAGTGGGGCAACCCGCTCGAGGACGAGGCGGCGTACCGCACGATCGCGGCGTATTCACCCTACGACAACGTCAAGGCGCAGGCCTATCCGCATACCTTAGTCACAGCGGGCGTCAGCGACCCGCGGGTCACCTACTGGGAGCCGGTTAAATGGGTGGCCAAACTCAGAGCGATGAAAACCGACACCCGGCAACTGCTGCTGAAAACCAGCCTGTCGGCGGGGCACGGCGGCGCCTCGGGACGTTTTGATTATCTGCAAGAGATTGCATTGGCGTATGCGTTTATATGCAGGGCGCTGCAAAAAGACGGACGCTGAACCGGGCGGCACACCCCCCGCTGTAACATCACAATGACCGCTTCCCCATCCTGGTTCGTGCCGTCCCCGGCGATCATGCTGGCGCTGGCTTTGCTCCTCGCGCCCGCACCGGCGGCGGCCCAAAGCAGCAACAGCCGCGCCGAGAATGAGGTGATCACCGTCATCGGCACCCGCGTGCGCGGACTGGCGTATGACGACTTGTCGGTGGCGGTTGACGTCTATGACGCGACTCAGATCCGCAACGCCGGCAACGATGACCTGGCCCTCATCCTGCAAAGGATCGCACCTTCGTTCAATTCCAAGCGCAACGTCCTTGGCGACGGCGGCCTGTTCCACACCGCCGTCCTGCGGGGGATGAACCCCGACCACACGCTGGTGCTGATCAACGGCAAGCGCCGGCACGGCATTTCTTTTCCGCGCCCGCTGGATGCCACGGGACAAGGCACAACCGGCACCGACTTGCGTGCTATTCCGGTGGCCTCCATCGAGCGCATTGAAGTGTTGCGCGACGGCGCGGCCTCCCAATACGGCTCCGATGCCATCGGCGGCGTCATCAATATCGTGCTGAAAGGCAATACCCGTGAGTCCGTCGCCACCGTCTCCGCCGGCGGCACCACCGAAGGCGATGGTGATCGCCACACCACGGCGCTTAATTTCGGCCTGGAGATCGGCGCTCGCGGCGGGTTTGCCAACGTCACCTCTGAATACACCGATCAAAACCGCATTGACCGCGCCTTCGACACGCGCCCACTGGACCCCGACGGTCAAGGCCTTGATCAGATCGGGCCGCGCAAAAACATCCACGGTGAACCTGAACACTACAACAAAACGCTGTTTGTCAATATGGAAATTCCCGTCACCGAGGCGCACGAACTCTATGCCTTCGGCGGCTATTCACAGCGCCACGGCGTCTCATCCGGCGCGTGGCGTGATCCGGTGTGGGCAACCGAGCGCATTGTCGGGCCTTTACACCCCGATGGATTTCTGCCGCTTGAGATCTCAGACACGGAAGACGTCGCGCTCACGCTGGGCTTGCGCACCGACCGTGGCGGCTGGGTGCACGACGTCAGTTTTCAAACCGGCGCCAATGAGTTTGATTTCGGCGCCGGCAGCAGCGCCAACGCCTCGTGGGCTGCCGAATGGCTGGCCAACGAACTGCAAACCGGCCGCAATATCGCCACGGTCACCGCCGATGAAGTGATCGCCAATTCGGGTCCCAACTCAGGCGACAGCGGCGGCACCAAACTGGAAGACCGGGTCTTTAACTTTGACACGGCGGGCACATTCGATTGGTGGGGGGAAGCGGTCAACGCGGCGTTCGGCGCGGAATACCGCGATCAGCGGTTTCGCATCCGCGCCGGTGATTTTGCATCCTACGGTTGCGGCTCTGCCGAGGTTGATTTTGACGGCGACAACGACCCGTTGAGAGAAGGCAACCGGGGCTTTCCGGCGGTGACCTTTAACAACGGGGTCGTCGGCCAACACACCGGCAGCGCCACGTGCGGTCATCAGGGTTATCCGGGCTATTCACCGTTGAACGCCCAGCTCAGCCGCACCGAACGCAACAGCCGCGCCCTGTACGCGGACTTCCAACTGGATCACGGCCTGTTTCACGGCGGGACGTGGGAAACGGCGCTGCGCTGGGAGGATTACAGCGACGCCGGCACTCAACTGACCGGCAAGATTGGTTTCCAAGCCGAACTCGGTGCCCGTGTATCCATGCGCCTTTCCGCTTCCACCGGATTTCGCGCACCCAGCCTGCCGCAAAAAGGTTTCAACACGGTGCTCTTCAGCGGCGGCGATGCGGCGGGCCTGTCGGTCACGGCTCATTTGGAAGACGGTGCCGCACACGACTACTTTAACGCCGGCCCCAGCAGCCTCGACCATGAGACCTCCAAAAATCTGGCGGCCGGCCTGGTGTGGCAGCCGACGCCGGACTTTTCGCTGTCGTTCGACCTTTACCACATCGCACTGGACGACCGCATCGCACTCACCGGCTTCACCGCGGATTGCACGGGCATCCATCGCGACAGTTGCACGCGGCTGGCTAACGACCGCAATCTCCCGCAGACAATCAGCAACGTCAGTTACTACGACAATATCGCCGACACCACCACCGAAGGCGGTGACCTCGTGGCACGCTATCAACGCGGCTGGCTGGCAGGCGATCTGACGCTGACCGGCGCATTGCATCTCAACAAAACCCGCATCAAAGACGTGCATGGCGTGATCGAGCCCGAAACACGCTCTTATATTGAGGACGGCAACCCCAAACAACGGCGCAGTTTTGCGGCGGATTGGCAGCGCGGACCATGGGACACGCATCTGGCGTTCAATTACTTTGGCAAGACCAAACCGTTCTGGCTCGGCTTTAGTGATTGCGGCCCGATCGACAGCGCCTGGCTTACCGATGTCGGTGCGGGCTATACGTTCGGCAAACTGCGCCTCTCCGCCGGCCTCGATAATCTGTTTAACAACTACCCGAACCGCATCAATCAGGCCTGTGCCGACGTGCTGAACTCATTTCTCGGCTGGGGCTTTCGCTACAACCCCGATGCCTCCTACGGCTCCAATGGCAGACTGTGGAGCATCCGCCTGGATGCGACGTTCTAGCGCAAATCTACGCGGCCTGACGCAGACCGCGTCAAGGCAACCAAACACTCCCGCAACAGCCGCCCGGCGCGGTCATCTCAACGTGTCGGCCAGAAACCCGGTGAACCGCCGCCATGACTTGCGGTCGGCGTCCTCCCGATAACTGCCGGAGCCGAACACGGTGAACCCGTGCGGCGCGCCGCCGTAGGCGATCATTTCATGGGCGACGCCCGCCTGTTCCAACTCGTCGCCGAGCGCGGCGAACTGCTCCATCGTGATCGCCGTATCCGCCGTGCCGTGCAGGATCAGCAGCCTGCCTTTGGCGTCGGCGTAGTCCTGCCCCGCCGGCGTTTTCAACCCGCCGTGGAAAGTGACAAAGCCTTTCAGGGCCGCGCCCGACCTTGCCAGTTCGAGCACCGCGGCACCCCCGAAGCAATACCCCATCGTCACGGCGTTGCCGGCGTCCGCGCCTTTGGACTTCGCGGCGGTCAGCGCCCCCTGCATCAAGGCGCGCATCTTTTTGCGGTCTGCATACAACTCGCCGGTGTGCTGACGTTTGTCCTCCAGCCGCGTCGGCCTGACGCCCGCACCGAACAGGTCGGCGGCGAACACCGCGTAGCCCATCCCGGCGAGCATCTCGGCGCGGCGGACTTCGTAATCGGTCAAGCCGTCCCAGTCGTGGATCAGCAGCACCAGCGGGGCACCGGCGGACGGCGCGGTGAAATACCCCTGATAGGACTGCCCGTTGACCTCGTAGGCAACAGGGCCGCCGGCCGCGGCGGCAACGGGCGAAGCGAGCAGCGCGGACACGAGTATGAGAGTGCGTTTCATGGTTATTGGCGGCGGGCGCGTGGCCTATGATAATTCTTTCAGGAACAGCCTGCTGTTGCGTATGGATAACACGCAGGAGTAGTCATCCAGCAGTTGAGTGCCGACGATGCCCCGCACGCCCGCCAGCCCCAGCAGCGGCGCAAGAACGCCGGGGAGAATTCCGAATTTCATGCGCGTCTCCCTGCCGGCGAAAGCCACCGGCAATTCGTACACCTCCGTCTCAAACTTTCCTATGCCGGGATAAAAGTCCGCTTCCTTGCCAATGGGTTCCAAACTTTCGAGCAGGCCCGGAATTAAATAAGACAGCCGGGCGCCGGTGTCAAAGAACGCCTTGATGGATTGAGCCGGCAAGGAACATTCAATAATCGGCACGCCCATCAAGGCCCCTGTTTTCAACTCCTCCCCGGCGCCCTCAATTGCCGCACCGAAACTCACGCACTGCTCCACCGGGTCAATCTGCAAGTCAAACCGGCTGATGACGTCGGCCCCCATCAGAACCTCAAACGGATGCCCGACCAGATCGCTCAAAGCGCTCACCGTGAGTCCCATATAACTATCCTGCAAGGGGAATTGCAGGTTTTCAAAGTTGAATACGCCGGTGCCGATGCTTTGAGGAGCGCCCGTGTCGAGGAGAAAACGGTTATCGCCGCTGCGGGCAATGATGTGGCCGTTGATGAAGTCGTATTGGTACTTGTTCATTGGGATCCTCTTCTAAGAAAAATCCCGCCGCTCAGGATTAATAGTGAGGATGCCTGCCGCCAATATCTTTGTCTGCCGGGACCTTCATGATTTTAGTTGTTATTACTACTGCGACAAAGACATGCAGATAAGGCGGCTTGTTAGCGCCGCTCATCTTAAATACGCGCACTTTCTCCAATTGATCATTGTCCATCCAGCAGCGGAAGGAATCGGTATGGGTTTTAGGAATACAACCGACTTTATTTCCCTGCAATATTACTTTGAGGGGGTTTTTGTCATTCGGATGATCCTTTTCTTTGACAATTTTCAGTTCTTTGCCCGTGAATTCGCCGGATTCAAGCCAATCGGGATGTTGGCTTCGCTTAAATCCCTCTATCTGCAATAAAAACTCGAACGGCGGCTCAATCCCCTTAAACGAACCGGCCAGGCTAAAGGGATCTCCCGGAACAATTGCTCCCGTATAGGTCAGCAACTGAAAATCCGACATTTCTCTTACTTCTTTCTGCTCCGGATCCAAGCCAAAACACTTGAGATACTTCGGAAACCCGGTGCGGCTTCGAGGTTGGCAGCGGCGAATAAATGCGGAAACCGGATTCTTATATTTCTTGTCATTAAGCGGAAAGGCCGGATAGCCTTTGAAATTCAATGCTTTCGCCTGCTCAAACTCCTCGTCGTCGAGCAGATAACGGAAGGAGTTTTCGGTCAACTCGCCCACGCGGTAGCAATGAGACTCGCCGTCTTGCCACATTAGATGAATCTTTTCAGGGGTCTTTATGTGCTGAACGATCATGAGTTCAAACATTCAAGGAAAAGGTAACGGCCCCCTTCATGCTTATAAGTCGCTTTATCCAATGAGCCATGCGGGTAGTTATCCAACATATCCTTTCCTTCCTCTTTTTCCCACTCGGAGACATCAATGAGATCAATTTGCGGGACTGAGAAGTTCACCGGCCAAGCGCCCCGGAGATTCCTCGCAAGAAACCGCCGTCGTTTTGATAAGCGAGCACGGATTTACAGGTTTGCCTTGTCCTTGTGCCGACGCTCGGCGGCCTGCCGCTTAACAGACTCTTCCCATTCACGCAGACGCATGAAATAACGCCCGTGCGTCACTTTAAGCTTGTCCCTGCTTTCGGCGTCAAGCAAAACCACCTCATTATCATCCGCCTCTTCCCTGCTCATAGCCAATTCAAGTTGGCGCGCTTTTTTATACGCTTCGCGTTGTTCAGCGGCGTCAAACTCCTCAAAAACCATCAATTTACCCGTAGGGTGGTTGTATTGGATCAAGAAAATCTTCACTCGCCCGCTCCCTTGCATTGCAATCTAGAAATCAAATTCTTAAAACGCCGCACTAACTCCGCCTCCCTTTCGGATTCTTGAAGCGCTTTCAGATCGTAGTCGTCGTAATCGCACTCCCGCAACCGGTCTCCGAATTGATTGATCTTTGATTTGCTGAGCGTCATGTCAACTCAGCCCGCAAACCTGACCCCCGTCCCGCCGAGGCCGCAGTAGCCGCCGGGGTTCTTTGCCAGATACTGCTGGTGATAGTCCTCGGCGTAGTAAAACTCAGGGGCGGCGATGATCTCGGTGGTGATCGCGCCGCGCCCGGCCGTGGTCAGCGCGGCCTGATATGCGTCGCGTGACGCGAGCGCCTGCGCCATCTGCCCGTCGTCGCAGGCGTAGATGCCGGAACGGTACTGCGTGCCGGCGTCGTTGCCCTGGCGCATCCCCTGCGTGGGGTCGTGCGACTGCCAGAAGATTTTGAGCAGGGTCTTGTATGCGACGGCGTCCGGGTGAAACACCACGCGCACGACTTCGGCGTGGCCGGTGCGCCCGGTGCAGACCTCCCGGTAGGTCGGGTTCGGCGTCGCACCGCCGGCGTAGCCGACCATCGTCGAATACACGCCGTCGAGCGTCCAGAAGCCGCGTTCGGCGCCCCAGAAGCAGCCCAGGCCGAACAGCGCCTGCGCCGTGGCGCCGGGGTACGGCGGGTGCAACGGGACACCGAGGACGAAGTGACGGTCGGCGGTTGGGATCGCCGCGTCTCTGCCGGGCAGCGCCTCCTCAGGCATCGGCGGTTTGTCCAACCTGAAAAACATCGGCGGTCTCCAACCTCGCTTCCAATCGGATACCATAGCAGGTTTAACGGGGCGCCTGACCGCCCCCTGGATTAACCGGCGCACGCACCGCTCCATCAACGGAAAACCATAATGCAATTCATCATAACGATCACTTCGCTCATCCTGTTTGGGACCGCCGTCGCGAGCCTGGCTTACACGCTGAACCTGCCGGTGCAGACCGGCCTCGCGACGGGTCTCGCACTCGGCTTGATGCCGCCGCTGATGAACCTGCTGCCGGGCAAGGCGGCGGCGATCAGAATCGCCGAGTGGCTGAACCTCGCGCTGCTGATCGTGATCAGCGCCGCGGTGTCGTCGCGGATCCTGTTCCCGCTGCTCAACGCCGAGACGGTTGACATCATCCAGAACCTGCCGCTGCTGCTGTCCACCGTCGCTTTGTACGTGTATTACCTGCTGCTCAACCGCACGGCAATCAGCGTGCGCAACCCGACGTTGATGGGCAAACTGGTGCTGCTGTTCTCAGGCCCGCCGATGGTGATCGCGTTCGTGATGTCGGTGACGGTCTCGACCTACCTGCTGCTGATCATGCACTACCTGCGCCTGAATTACCCGGGCTGGGAGTTCTACGCCGACAAGTTCCTGGACCGCGGCATCATTCCGCCGATCACGGTGCTGCTGTTTTTCTGGGGGCTGCTGATGCTCATCAACAAGTTCTGGATCCTCTCGCGCGAGCGCCGGTTTCTGAATTCGGAGCGCAAGCGCAAACGCTCGGTGCTGATGCAGACCTACTTTCAGAACTTGCAGGAGCAGGGGCAGTCTTCGCCGCAGACGTATCTCGACCTGGTGTGGAAGAAGTCGTCGGAGTTCTACATCGTGCCGCGCTACATCAACTGGGCGATCCCGATTCTCGGCTTCATCGGCACGGTGCTCGGCATCTCGCTCGCCGCCGAGGGCATCCAGCGCATCATCGGCAAGCACCAGGGGTTGACGCAACTGTCGAGCGACCTCGGTCAGGCGATCACGCCGCTCGGCATCGCGTTCGACACCACGCTGATCGCGTTGTCTCTGAGCGTCGTGCTGACGCTGGCACAGACGATGCTGCAACGCTGGGAAGACAACCTGCTGATCGACTACGAACACCGCATCCGCAAACTCCCCCTGAGCAACCTGTAGCAGCCGGCCGATGGTCAGAACCAACAACTCGCTGCGCGACCAGGAGCGCAACAACGCGCCGATGGTGGAGATCTTCGGCGGGGTGTTCGCACTGCTGATGGTGCTGTTCCTGCTGTTCAACCTGTTCTCGCAGGCGTCCCTGATGGAGCGCCTCGAAACCTCGTCCGACGAGGGCCTGTATAAAATCGGCTGGGGCGCGCACGGCTCGGGTTACGTTGTCATCACCTTCCCCGGCGAGTTGCGCATCATCGAAACCGGCGAGGTCGTCGAGAAGGGCAAGATCTGCAAGCCCGGCAGCGCGTTCATCCAGTACGCGCGCAAGGTCTATAACGCGAAGCGGCGGCAGTTGATCTTCACGCTGCTCGAAAACAGCACCACGACGATGGCGGAAGCGCGCAACTGCATGCTCAGGATCATGCCGGGCAAGCAACTCACGATCGGCTGGATCATGGCCAACGAGGAGTTGCTCAAATCGGTGACGCTCGACGATATCCCCGCCTACATCGACAAGGTTATCCAGTGAACGCACAGGTCCAGCACCGGCTGTTCCCGGGCTTCGCCGGCGTCGCGCTCGCGGACATCCTCGCGAACAGCGTCGCGATCATCATCATGATGATCGTCATCACGATCATGATCAAGCACGAGCAGGAGGAAAAGCGCATCGAGCAGGTCGAGGACGTGTCGGTGCTGCTGAGCCGCAACCTTGTGACCTCGGTGGTGATGAACGCGCTGCCGACCAGCCCGCCCGCACGCCTGCACAACTACACCCGCTCGCCGCTGGACCGCAACCCGACGCACGCGGTCATGCCGGTCATCGAACTGCACGCCGACTACGTCCGCAACTACTACACCGGCGAGAAGGTCACGCGCGACGAACTGCTGCTGCAAGACAACGTGTTCGACCGCTACCTCAAAAGACTCAACCGCCGGCAACTGCTGCGTATGCGCGTTGACATCTACAACATCCGCCTGTTCTACGTCGTAATGTCGATCCTGAAAGACTACAACCACCGCCCGAACCACTGGCACTTTATCGGCTACCCCGAAGGCGGCGGCGGCGGCGTGCCCGGCCCCGGCGACTCGTGGCTCGCGCACAGCGGCGAGAAACTTTTCACCGACAAGGAGACGCCGGTGCGGGGGCCGGGCGAAAACGAGAGCGACAACGGCAAGGAGAAGCAAACGAGCGACGCGCGCAGCGGCATCAGCCACGGCATCCCGCAGGACACCGCGCTCGACTCGCGCCCGGGCGGCTCGGAAAACTACCCCTACGACGACCTCGCGTTCAAAAGCGGCGGCGTGGAAAAGCAGGAAGCGCCCGCAGACCTGCCGGGCAGCGTCAGCGAACCCGCGAACGAGCGCGACCAGACCAGCAACGAGTTCTTCAACGCGCTCGCGCAGATGATGCTGCAGGGGCTTTCGGGCCAAAGCGGCCGGCCGCAAACGCGCCTGAGCCGTTTCCGCTCAGCGCGCGCCGTTGACGACTCGCAGCGGGGACTGCCGGGCGACCGGCAGGGACAGCCGCTGCTCAAGATCAACAACATGCGCGTGCTGCTGCCGGCGCTGTTCGAGTTCATGCGCCGGATCCAGGCCGAGGCCGATGCGGGCGGCGCGACGCGCCTCGCCGAGTACGACTTCAAAAGCGACATCCTGCCGCTGCTGCAAAAGATGAAGCAGACCGGCTCCAACGCGCAGCTGAGCGAGTTGTTCGACAAACTTGGCGCGCTGCTCAACGTCATCCCCGAAGACGACGACGCGCTGATCGAAGTGGTGCAGACCACCGATGCGCGGCTGCGCGCACGCGCGCTCGCAATCGAGGTCAATCAGCGCGTGCGGGCGGGCGCGCTGATCGGCAATACAGCGCAGGCGCGCCGCGACGACCTGCCGGGCGAAGTGCGCCCGACGCTGCACTTCGGCCTGTATCCGACGATCTACCAAGGCTTGCGCGCACCGATCAAGAAAGACGCGCTGGTACTGATGCCGCCCGACCAGCAGGCGCCCGACGAGTTCCGCTGGCGCGTGGTGACGATGGTAAGCCCCGCGGCCGATGACTTTATGACCGCGTTCGTGTACGCGGCGCTCGCCGACGACGGGCGGCTGTTGCTGGCCTCCGAGGAGAACGCGCTGAACATCTCCGACTTCCGCGTCACCACGAACTACCCGGCGCTGCCGTTTCGCAACGAGCGCTGGCTGCTGTTGATGTACGGCATCCTCGTGCTGCTGATCGCACTCGGCGTGCTGCGCCGCTCCAAAAAAACCGCATGACGCCGGCGCCGCCACAAGGCCCGCCGCAAGACTCGGAGCAAGGCCCGGCAGACCCGGCGCAAGGCTCAACGCAGGACTCGACACAAGGCTCGGTTCAAGACCCGGCGCAAGGTTCTGAACAAGACCCGGTGCGAAGTTCGGAACAAAACCCGCGACAAGGCCCGACGCAAAGTTCGGTGCAAGGTTCGGCAGACTCAACGCAAGGCTCGACACAAAGCCCGGCGCAAGGCTCAACGCAGGACTCGACACAAGGCTCGGTTCAAGACCCGGCGCAAGGCTCTGAACAAGACCCGGTGCGAAGTTCGGAACAAAACCCGCGACAAGGCCCGACGCAAAGTTCGGTGCAAGGTTCGGCAGACTCAACGCAAGGCTCGACACAAGGCTCGGTTCAAGATCCGGCGCAAAGCTCTGAACAAGACCCGGCGCAAAGCTCTGAACAAGACCCGGTGCAAGGCTCTGAACAAGACCCGATGCGAGGTTCGGAACAAGACCCGCGACAAGGCTCAACGCAAAGTCCGGTGCAAGGTTCGGCAGACTCAACGCAAGGCTCGACACAAAGCCAAACACAAAGCTCAGCGCAAGGCTCTGAACAAGACCCGATGCGAGGTTCGGAACAAGACCCGCGACAAGGCTCGACGCAAAGTCCGCCGCAAAGCCCGACACAAAACCAAACACAAAGCTCAGCGCAAGACCCGGTGCGAAGTTCGGAACAAAACTCTCGACAAGGCCCGGCGCAAGGCTCAGCGCAAGACCCGACACAAAGCCCGGCGCACAGCCCGACAGGCTCAACACAAAGCCCGACACAAAGCCCGGCGCAAAGATCAATGCAAAACTCGGCCAAGACTCGCCGGGGTTCGGCGCGGCGCGGGCCGTCGGTTGCGGTAACCGCAGCGTTGACCGTGCTGTTCATCGCGGTCATCACGGTCGCGGTGTTCAGTCTGCGCACCTTGTTCTACGACTTCGGCGTGCGCGAGGTCGTGATCCGCGGCACCGACAAGCAGGACACGCCGGGCAAGCGCTTCGACCGCGCCCTGCTCGATCAGATCGACGCCTTTGAATACGTCAAGTCGTTCGACCACGTGCTTGAACGCGGGTCGGTGCACAGCCGCGTCAAGACGCTGCGAATGGACCGCTGCGAAGTGCGCCAGGGCGAGTTCTACAAGTTCGTGCAATGGCGCAAGCGCAAAAAGAACAGGAACAAACCCATCGCGGCCCCGGCGCAGCCGCGCAACTGGGCCTACCTCAGCAACAACCGGCAGCACGCGATCAGCGGACGCCTCAAAGCCCCCGCGAACGGCGTCACCTACTACGACGCCTACGCCTACTGCAAGGCCGCCGGCGGACACCTGCCGTTCGGCGATGAATGGGTCGCCGCCGCCGCCGGGCGCGACGCGCGGCTTTACCCGTGGGGCGATGAATTCAACGAGTTCGACTGGCCCTACATTGACCCGCTGCTGAACGCGGCGCAACGCTGCGGCCTGCACCGGGAAACCGCGACCCCCGATGGCGTGCGCAACCTGGGCGGCGTCGTCTCGGAGTGGACGCAAAACCGCGCATCCCCGCTGAAGCCGACGATCCACGGCGGCAACGCCTACAATCAGCCGCGCGAGATCTACGGCATCAACCGCTTTTACCGCTACGCGCCGCCGGAATACCGCTCGCCTTACGTCGGCTTCCGCTGCGTGTACGGCGGCAAACGGCGGAAGAAGACGCCGTGGAAAACCGCACTCGACACCGCCAGGATCAAACCCGGCGAGTACGAAACCGGCATCCCGCCCGGTGCACGGCTGCCGTCGCTGCTGACCAACCTGCCGCGCGACAAGATCTACCTGCTCAAGCGATTGTTCCGAAGCCAGCGGCAACGCGACGCCAAGACGCTGTTCGTGATGGAGCGCGAGGTCACGCGCAGGCAATACGCCGGTTTCCTGCGCGACCCGCTCGTGCACCTCGGTCTGTACGCCGACAAGAACGAACCGAAAGATCAGCGCTACCGCCCCGCCGACTGGGGGCGGCAGATGGACCGGCCCGACCTGCCGGTGATCAACGTGGACTGGTGGAGCGCACACGCGTTCGCGGCGTGGGCCGGCGGACGCCTGCCGACCGCCGACGAATGGATCGCCGCGGCCTCGTCGCGGGGACGCAACATCTACCCCTGGGGCAACGAATTCATCTACGGCAACGCGGCCGGCGGTGAACAAAGACTGACTTCAGCACGGGCCGCCGCCGACACCGGCGACGTCACCGCCGACGGCCTGCGCGACATGGGCGGCAACGTGTCGGAGTGGACACAAAGCACCGACATCGCCGACGGCGGCTACATCATCGTCGTCAAGGGCGGCAACTACCTGCTGCCCGGCGAGACGACCGCGCGCATGGACTTCAAAAACACCGTCCCCCCCAACCACCGCTCCCCCGCCATCGGCCTGCGCGTCGTATTCGACAGAAAACCCGTCGCAACGGCGTTCCCGCGCGAGATTGAAACCGAAGCAAAACCCGAAACCGAAGCAAAACCGGAAGCGCCAAAATCCCCGCCGACAACCGACCGGCGGGATGATTACTCCGCCGACAAAAGCTCAAGCAAGCGGCTTAAATGACGTTTAACTTTCAAATAATAATTGCAAGTCCGTATTTTACTTTCCTAAAGGTGATTATCCCATTGACATCCGTTTCCGAAACCGCGTCGGTTCACACTGTACCTCACAGTCAGCCGCAGACGGCCGCATACTGGATGCTGCCAATTTGGTCAATTACTTGCTAAAAAATGCATCTACAGAGTTTTTAATTTTTTGGCACTCACTCTCAAATGCCCCCGGAATAATACTTTCCAGATCACTTTTAGCTGATTCTATTCTTTTATGGATGATATCGCGCACTTCATTGACATTGAGATCAGAAATAAAATTTATCATTTTATGAAGCAACTCTTCGTTAAACATTTCAGCGAAAGCCTTTTGCTCTTTCTTATCAAACCTCCCATCTTCAAAACAATAACCTGCTGCAAGCCACATCGCCAAATTCTTTTTAGATTGCTCAATAACCGCCTTTGCGGAACTATCTACATACTTATGCAATTCTGTTGATACCCTTTTGTCTAAAACGTCAATGTCTTCTCTCGGCAAGCCATCGGGAAACTTTGTAAGGGTATCCCCCATTGAAAACCATAAAAGAGAACGAGATCGCACAATAATTGAAGGATGAGTATCAATTAAATTATCATTACCCGCGGAGGTTTGCACATGTGATAATTGAGAAATAAATTGGCCGACGTTAAATCTTAAATGGCTATCCCCAAGACCGGAAATAATTTTCATCAGAGCCCTAATCGCCACCTGAATATTTTCACACGCCAACAAACCGATCCTATCCGCGGATATCTCCTGAGCTCTTTGCTGAACGAAGTACTCGACGCTGTTTGTAGAAGACTCTCCTCTCGCAATGCCGTGCTCTAATAGAAAATGCCCCAGTTCATGTCCCGCAACAAAAGTCAATTCTTCTTCGCTCAATAAATTGATAAGAGAAGAGGAAAAACGGATAGTGCACTCATGCACTGAGCTTGCAAAACATTCCGCCTGAATATCCGGAGAGGAATAAACAAATGCTTCAGCACATTGATAAGGCAACTCCAGACAGTCAAAAACTCTTCGAAGAGAGCAGTCTAGAGAAGGGGTTATATGTTTCGTGATTAAAAGCCCGGATTTATAAAGAGCATCTCTGACTTGACGCCCGGGAGAAAGATTTCCCAAAGAACCATCATGCTTTGTGTCGCCGGAGTACCGGATTAGTTCCGCATAACTCTTTGCTTTTTCCAAGTCATTAGGCATATTTCTTTCTAGCCTTTGAGATTAAATCCAGCATCTTTTGAGCATTGTCTCTTTCCTCCCCTTCATTTAACACATTCATGCGGTTATTCCACTTTTGAAATTCGGCCCTCAAGTGCTTCCTGATTCTCTTTTTATCCCAATTGGGGTCTATGTTCAATAGATCTTCTACTGTCGCCTGCTTTGTGGTGTTGGGATCCAGCTTCGTAATTTCTTGATCTCTTATTTTTTCAATTTCATCGTAATCAAGGGCTAAAGAAGCAGCCAGGTTTCTTATAACACGCTGCTCTTCTGGATCTAACTTTCCATCCGCTACCATAACCTTATAGCAGAGTTCAATAGCTTCATATTTTATGTTTTTCTCTCCAATTTCATTGAGTCTATCCGCTAAACCGGATAAATTTAACCTTCCCTTCTTTGCTTTCGAAAAAGATTCTTTCAATGCCATGTTATATATATTTTTGATCTTCGACTTCATTTCACCATTATAAGGGGCTATTGCTTTGACAATCCAGTTTCTTAACACGAGCCCCTCCCGGTCATCTAAACTACCATCTGCCATCGCAACTGCGACACCAAATTGTATTGAAAGAGCTTTGGCTTCATCCCGATGTTCTACAACTTCCTTATACCCTTTTTCTTTAAAGTCATAACTGAAATTCAATCGGGTCTTCCAAATTATTCCGCTAGAGTTTTGGGAGTTGAAATCCGTTGTATTTATTGGCATGCGGTCAATATCTATAAGCCAAAGAATGACTTCTATCGAACGCTTGCCACTATAAGGAGGGCAAACAGCACCAGGAACAATGATACCTACCGGTGCCCAATGGACAAAGCCATACCCTAGAGAGCACTCTCCAGCCTCTTTTAAGAAACGAAAAAACAGACTGTTGGGTTCCTGGAATGCATTCAGCATTGAAATAATTGGCTCAGGTTGGCCGTCAGTCGTGTCAAATATGAAAGTGGCAAATCCGACCCGAGTATTTTTCTTTACAGGCAAAAGCCCTTGAGCCTGAACTTCTATAATTTCTATCCCATCCTCATTAACCTTACTTTGTAAACGAGCCTCAATATTTCCCATTGATTGAGAGTCGGTATTTTTTATAGAGTTCTTTACGGATGCAGCTATTCCCCATAACACAAAAAACACAAAAAGATATATAAATATATTCTCCATTATTCCACTGCGAACTTATCAATATCTTCTTTGTTTTTTCCATCAGAAGAAGTCATCGACAAAGAAACCCCCATATCCTTTCCAGATTCAACATCAAGAAATTTACAATGCATTATCTGATTGTCGTCATAAGAAAAAGTTACTTCGACTTTTTGACCTTGAGGGCGCCCCGGAGGAACCTCAAGGTTCCCCTCCCAAATAATTTCAACAAATTTGGGGTCAGACTCCGGAGATGACGATTCTGTAACCATGCATCTAACTATTCTTTGATCTTCTTCAACAGTAAAGAATTGCTTAGTCATGGAACAAGGAATTTTATCTCCCTTCTTTATTAAAACCGTATTTTCCAGCTCATACTTTTCACGTTCCTCATTGTAAAAACGCGCAATAGTTCCGTAGCATTTCCCTGTGGATTCCGTTACCTTTATTTTTTTAAGAGCCTCCTTTTGGGCACCGGAAAGTTTGCTTTTATCGCTTTTGAAAGCGGCATATAGAGCTGCCCCAAGAGCGACAACCTCATCCACATTTACACTGGCTATGGGCTCTTGCTGAAATACACGCTGAACACTCTCTCTGACAGCAGGAATTCTAGTGCTGCCTCCCGCTAAAAAAACCGCCTTTAAACCACTCGGCTCAATGCCAACCTCATCTAATATAGATTCGCAGAGCATTTCCGCTTGAGCAATTAAGGGGGATATTTCGTCCTCAAATTCTTTTCTGGACACCTTAATGAATTTTTTCCCAACCGTTGGTTCTACTTCTTTTCGATCTGAAAGAGTCTTTTTATCCTGTTCTGCATTAACCATTCCATAATATGCCGAATCATGTTCTTCTCCTGTTTCTTCTTTATATTTTTTTGAAACAATATTGAAAAACGCCTTATCAAAATCATAGCCTCCAAGTTTATGAACTCCATTTGAAGATATTACTTCTATATCTTGTCCATCCACGCGGATAATAGATACATCAAATGTCCCGCCGCCTAAGTCATATACCGCATAGACACCAGACAATTCCTCCCCTCTTATAAAAGCATAATAGAGCGCTGCCGCAGTAGGCTCATTGATGATAAATTTCACTTTCAGCCCTGCTTTCTCAGCAGACGACATGGTCGCTTCACGCGATTTGTTTCCAAAATTTGCAGGTACAGTTATTACCGCTTCAAAAATATCCCCCTTTTCCTTTTCAGCTACTTGCTTTAACTTCCTCAGAATAAACGCACTCAGGTCAGTCGGGGAAAATGACTTGTCGTTTACCTTAAAAACTTTGGAAGTCCCCATCTCTCTTTTAAAAAATGCAGCCGCTCTTTCAGGGGCCACATTCCAAATCCTTCTTGCGTGTTCACCAACTTCTATGTTGCCCTCTTTCTCGGTTATACAAGAAGGAATAATATTTTCTCCTTGTTTGCTACGGATGATCTGAGGGCGCCCGAGTTCATCAATAAATGCAATAGCGGAAAAGGTTGTTCCCAAGTCTATGCCCACATAAATACTCATGGCTGGTTCTCCTGGTTCATTTCATACTTAAATATCTTCACTTTCGCAGGAACTACTACGGTTTCTCTCTCAGCCTCAATTAAATAAGCAGGAAAAACCACCTCCGCAACTCTGAGATCTTTTTCTTTATTATCAGTGGGAATTACTTCGGGGTAGTCCTCTATTTGATTTGCGAGACCATCTGATCCTATTTCAGGTTTAAATATAGTTATACCACATTCACCGAGCGCATTTTTTAAAAGACGCTCTATAAAAATAAGATTCTCATCTTTTTTCTCTGCTTGTAATTCTTCTACTACCGCTTGATGCACTTGGATAAAACGGCGAAGGAATTTTTTGAAGATCTTCTCGTCGTATCCTTCTTTCAGCCTCTCAATTTCTTGCTCTCTTTTACTTAAAGTGTTCAGAATCTTCTGAAAGATTTCACGCGTTTCTCGTATAATCCCTATACCGTCTGAGTGCTGTTCAATAATTCGTTCATTTTGGACTTTAATAACATGTGTGTTGTCACGCATTCCCTGTACCCATACTTCCGGACATACTTCCAAACTTTTTGTCTCATTATTAGAGAGAATACGTTTCCTCCATACATACAACCAAAAACTAATTGACACGGCAATCAAAGTCGTAAGCCCCATTATCAACATAACAACTTCTCCCAAATAACTGGAAGATACTTCGCGCTCAACCGCCCCTCCGATAACCTCCCCTGAAATAAGCACACCTAAAGCTATTAGATAAACTGAATGGCGTTTTTCCATGTCACTTCCCCGGATATTCAAAATGAAAGACTTTGAATGAACTAATACATCTAGCGAGCGCACTTGAACCTCGCCCCTATATTTTACAACAGATGGAAACAGTTATAAAACTCGCCTCGTATTTATCCATTTAAATAATCCGGCCACTTATGGTATTGAGGGAAACCGGGGAAGCCCTGAAGAAAGCACCTGACCTTGGGGTTGCAACGGCAACGACAGGAAATTGAAACCAGCCGCTCAGACCTGCGCCAGATAATCCAGCCACTTGTCGGCAGCGTCGCGGGTTTCTTCAAACTCAAGGCAATACTTGAACTCCCGCGCGGCTTGGTCGTGCTGTTCCAGATGAGCATGGACGATCCCCTTGCGCAGGCGGACGCGGGCTTCCTTGCCGGTATCGCCGGACTCGTGCAGCAGTTTCGCCGCCTGCCCCAGCGGGGTGACCGCACGGGTGTATTCGCGTGCACCGATCCAGGCGTTGGCGAGCAGGCGGTAGCGGGTCACGCCAAACTTGGCGCCGGCGCGCAGGGCGTCTTCCAAAAGCGCGGCGGCCTTGTGCGGCAATTCATGCTGCAAATACAGCCGCGCCAGGCGCTCGACGTCCCCGGCCGTCGTCAACACGCTTCGCAGATGGCCGAGTTCGGCGACGGCGAGCGCGCGGTCGTCGCGCTCAAGTTCGATATACACCGCCGACAGTTGCCGCCAATGCTGCGCGGTCTGCGGATAAAAAGCGATCAGTTGCTCGAACAATTCGGCGGCGCGCGGGTAGCGTTCCAATGCGACGTTGAGATTGGCGACGAACGCGTAGCGGCGCTCGCCGGGCGCGTCTGAGCGCTCAAGGCCGCGCTCGCCCCATTCGAGCGCTTCCGGCAGGCGCTCGAGCGCGGCGTAGGCCGACGCGATCAGGAAACACGCCGCGGCGGACAGTTGCACGTCCCCGTCCATGTCTTCCCTGAGCAGCGCGAGCACGTCGTTGTAGCGGGATTCGTGCACATACAACTGCGCGAGCGTGTAGCGCAACTGCGTGCGCACGGCGTCGGGCAAGGCCGCGCCCGCGAGCGCCGCTTCAAATCGCGCCACCGCCGCCGCGTGATCGCCGGCGCCGATCAGCGCGTTGCCCGCGAGACGCTCGAACAACGCACGCTCGTAGTCGTTCAGTCTGCGCTTGCCGAGCGCGCCGTCCAGGATCTCGACGGCGCGCGCGTACTGCTGCTTGTGGATCTGCTCCTCGGCTTTGGAAAGCGTGCGGTAGGCGCTTTCGGACACGAGGAAATTGTTGGCGCCCGCCGCCGCAGCGAGCGTCAGCAACGTCAAAAAAAGCCCCCGGCGCACGTTCATTCCTGCAGTTGGAACTCGATGGTGACTTCGACGCCGGCGCGCCGGATCGCCTGCCCGTCAATCACCTGCGGCTGGTAGCGCCATTTGGAGATCGCACTTAGCGCGGCACGGTCGAACACGTTTTCGGGGTCGGCCTCGACGATGCGCGGCTCGATCACGACGCCTTCTTCTGAGATCGTGAACACGACTCTGACCCAGCCCTCGATGCCGCGGCGCTCGGCGCTCGGCGGATAGACCGGGCTGACCCTCGCGAGCGGCGCAATCTCGCGCGTGCGCGCAAAGCCGATCGCACCGAGCGCGGCGTCGAGCGTCGGCACATAAGACCACGCCCGAACGTCCGGCGGCGGCGCCTGCGCAGGCGGCGGCTCCGGCTGCGGCGGCGCCGGAGGGCGCTGCTGCGGTTCGGTGGCTTTGGGCTTCGGCGGCAGAAAGCGCGTTTTCTCGATCAGCGTCCGTTCGCGTTCAATGCGCACAAAGTCCAGCGACAGCGGGTGTTGCGAGGCGGCGTACGCCTCGCCGTTGTCGGCGGCGGTCAGGTAGTGCATCAGCACAAACAGCGCGCAGGTGACCACCGCGGCGAGCATTGCGGCACCCGGCCAGCGCCAATGACGGAAGAGGTTCATCTGTACGGCTTGGAGGCACCCGCAGCGCGCCGGGCCGACGTCACTGCGCGGCGGCGGCGGCGATTGCGATCTTCTCGACGCCCGCGAGACGCACCTGGTCGAGAACTTCGACAAACACGCCGCTGTCGGAGCGCTTGTCGGCCTGGATCACCACCGCGCCCTGCGGGTTATCAAGATGCAGCCGCTCGATGTTTGCACGCACCGCGCGGATATCCACGCGGCGGCGGTCTATCCACACCTCGCCGGTGGGGCCGATCGCGACGATGATCGCGGCGTGTTCCTGCACCGTCGCGGTCTGCGCGACCGGACGATCCACCGCGATACCGGACTCCTTGATGAACGACGCGGTGACGATGAAGAAGATCAGCATGATGAACACGATGTCTATCATCGGCGTCAGGTTGATCCCGGCGTCGTCTTCGGTCGGTTCGTAGTCCTGATGCTTTCTCATCGCGTCCCTCAGCCCAGCGCGAGGCGGTCGCGCAGTCCGCGCACTTCATGCGCGGCGCGCTTTTGCAGTTGCGCCGAGAAGTAAACCCCCGACAGCGCGGCGACCATGCCGGCCATCGCGGGTATCGTCGCACCGGTGACGCCGTCGGCGACCGCGCGGATACCGCCCGGCCCGCCCGCGCCGAACGCCGACATGCTTTCGAATACGCCGATCATGCCGGTCACCGTGCCGAGCAGGCCGAGCAGCAGGCTCGTGCCGACCAGCACCCGGATCAGGCCGAGGCGCTGTTCAAGGCGGCGGTGGAACTGCGAGAGCCAGCAGGCGCGGATCATGCGCGATGCACGCGAGCGCCGGTCGCTGCGCACCTTCCAGCGCGACGCAACCTCGTCGGCGACCACGCGCTGCTGCAGCGTGAAATACCAGTAGCGCTCAAGAATCAGCAGCCAGATGACGAAAGTCACTACGAGGAGAACCGTCAGCACCGGGCCGCCGCTTGCGAGCAGGTCGGTGAGCGCGCGGTGGATGCCGGCGATCATCATTGCCGCCGACGCTCGGCGTACTGCGCGAGCAGGCCCGCGCTTTGGGTTTCCAGAACCTCCCGGATCGTGCGGCTGCGCGCACTCGCGAGCGTGTGCAGCAGCAGGATCGGCACCGCGACGATCAGCCCGAGCGCGGTCGTCACCAACGCCTGGCTGATCCCGCCCGCCATCAACTTGGGGTCGCCGGTGCCGAACAGCGTGATCGCCTGGAAGGTTTCGATCATGCCGGTCACCGTGCCGAGCAGACCGAGCAGCGGCGCGATCGCGGCGAACACCTTCATTGCGCCGAGCCCTTTTTGCAGCGGCGGAATCTCCTTCATCACCGCGTCGTCGAGTTTCAACTCCAGCACTTCGTGCTCGACGTCATCGGCGGTGATACGTTCGGCGTCACCGGCGGCCAGCACCCGTCCGAGCGGATTGTCGCCGGGGTGACCGACGTCCGAACTTTGCCGGTCCACCGCGCGGCGTATGGTGCTCAACGTCCACAGCCGTTCGCCGCCAAGCAGCAGGCCGGCGGCGCCGATCAGCAAAATAAAGTAACCGACGAGTCCGCCCTGCTCGATGCGCTCGGCGAGCGTCGGCGTACGCACCAGCAAGGACAACACCGAGCCGCGCGAAGGGTCTATCGGCGCGGCGGCGATCCCCGGCGCGGCGCTTGCAAAAGACTCCGCGGCGTTGACGTAGCGCGACACCGGACGGCGCGCCAGTTGGAACAGCCGCCCCGCTTCCTCGAGGCTCTGCCCGGGCTGATAAGAAAGAAAATCACCGCCGGCGGTCATCGTGAACGGCCCGACGCGGACGACGCGGCGGTGCTCGGCGTCGCCCGCGGGCGAGACGACTTCGCTTTCAAAACTGACGTTTGCGGCCTGCATCACCATCAGTTCAAGGAACAACAACAGCAAGCCGTCGAGTTGCGCCGACGTCGGCAGGCTCTTTTGCGAGCGCATCTCGGCGAGCGGTGCGCGCCAGCCATCCACGCCGACGGCGGCGAGTGAATGGGCGAATTGCGCTTCCAGATCCGCGGCGACGCGGCGGAACACGCCGGACAACTCTTCAAAGTTGCCGGCGCGCTGACGGTACAGCGTCTCGAGTTCGGCAAGTTTGAGTTCGTTGGCGTTGAACTGCAACTCGAGGCGCTCGCTTTCGGCGGTCAACTGCTCCAAGCGGCTGCCGGCTTCGTCAAGCAGGCGGCGGCGTTCGTCGTAGCGCTCCAGAAACGCCTGCTCGCGGCGGCGATTGATGGCGCCATCGGCCGCGCGCGCGGCACGCACTTGCTCGAGCAAATCGCTCAGCGCCGATGCGTGCTCAGTGGCGGTGACCGGCGAACACAAGGCGGCAGCGATTGCAACACCGGCAACGCCGGCAATGCGGCGGGCAACGGGCGCAAAATGCGTCACCGCGAACTCTCTAACTCGATCGGCGTCGTAAATGGCAGGATCAGCAAATCGGGCGCGGCTTGCTTGCGCGCGATGCGCAGGCCGCGGCGGACGTCGGCGCGGTAGGCGTCGCCGAGCGGCCGCCAGGCGTTGCTCGCGGCGTCCCACATCGCGGTCTCCTCGCCGTCAAGCGTCTGATACGCGAGCAGGTTGCGCCCGATGCGCAGGAAGTCCACAACCCGCCCTTCGCCCTCGCCGACCGTGCCGCGGTATGCCTCAATCGTGCGGCCGTAGTCGCTTTCGACCTGATACGCCTCCATCAATTGACGGAACTTCTCGGACGCGGTGACGTCGGAGCGCGACATCAGGCCGTCAAGGCGCTCGACGCGGCGGCGGCGCTCGGCGGGCAGAAACGGCAGATCGGCGCCGATGAACTTGCTGAGCGCGTCGGTCATGCGCGTCATCGCGGGGAACAGTTCGCGCTCGAAAGTTTCGACGCTCGCGATGTCCGCCTCGCGGCGGCGCACGTCGTTCTCCTGGTCGGCGACCAACTCGCGCAGGCGCTCGACGTAAGTCTCAAGCGTTTCGATTTGGCGGACGACTCCGCGGTACTCGGCGAGCAAGGCGCGGGTGTCGTCGTCGAGGTCTTCGACGCGCTGCTGCGAGGCCGCTCCCTCACGTACGCCGCGCACCGACTCCTCGACGGCTTCGTCGAGCGGCGCGGCAAACGCGACCGTGCCGGGGAACAAGCCGAATAATACGGCGAGCAGCAGGCTGGGGGGCAGTGGCATCTTAATCGTGTGGTGGCGCGCCCGGAAGGATTCGAACCTCCGACCACCTGGTTCGTAGCCAGGTACTCTATCCAGACTGAGCTACGGGCGCAGACAACATGCTCAACTCAGTACTATGCCAAAACCTCAACTAAATGTGAAATCCCGGCCTAAGATTTATCAATCGGCATGGATTGGGACAGCCCGCCGTGTGAACGATGGCGGCGGCAGAGCCGGGAAACAATGAGGGACTTAACGGTTCGTAGCCAGGTACTCTATCCAGACTGAGCTACGGGCGCAGACAACGTGATTAACCCGATACTATGCCAAAACCCTGCCCTAAAGTGAAATCCCGGCCTAAGATTTATCAATCGGCATGGATTGGGACAGCCCGCCGTGTGAACGATGGCGGCGGCAGAGCCGGGAAACTGATGAGGGACTTAACGGTTCGTAGCCAGGTACTCTATCCAGACTGAGCTACGGGCGCAGACAACATGCTCAACTCAGTACTATGCCAAAACCTCAACTAAATGTGAAATCCCGGCCTAAGATTTATCAATCGCATGGGTTGGGACAGCCCGCCGTGTGAACGATGGCGGCGGCAGAGCCGGGAAACTGATGAGGGACTTAACGGTTCGTAGCCAGGTACTCTATCCAGACTGAGCTACGGGCGCAGACAACGTGATTAACCCGATACTATGCCAAAACCCTGCCCTAAAGTGAAATCCCGGCCTAAGATTTATCAATCGGCATGGATTGGGACAGCCCGCCGTGTGAGCGGCGGCGGCGGCAGAGCCGGGAAACAATGAGGGACTTAACGGGTTGGGACAGCCCGCCGTGTGAGCGACGGCGGCGGAGGGCCGGGAAGCAATCAGGGACTTAACGGGTTGGGACAGCCCGCCGTGTGAACGATGGCGGCGGAGGGCCGGGAAGCAATCAGGGACTTAACGGGTTGGGACAGCCCGCCGTGTGAACGCCGGCGGCGGAGGACCGGGAAACAATGAGGGACTTAGCGGGTTGGGACAGCCCGCCGTGTGAACGATGGCGGCGGAGGGCCGAGGAATAATCAGGGGGAGATCAGTTCATGTTGTTCGCGATATTTTTTCCGCTGTTCATCGATTAATTTCAGTTCACCAGATTCTTCATAGTACCAAAACACCCAACCATTACAACTTTTGGCACCTTTCGTGATTGCTCCTATTTTGTGTATTGACCCTGAACCAACACCATTTTTTATCCTGCCATCTGACAAGACAGTCGCTAATTGTTTTTTGTTTTTGGTGTAAATAGTTTGATTTTCTTGTATGTAATCAGCCTTCACCAGTTGCCCCATGCTGACCCGCTTAATTTTTGTTTTTTCCGGCTCTGCAATTCTTAAATGTTTAAATTCGTTTGGTTCTATTGCCGCAAGTCGTTTTTCTGAAATTTTTATATATTCCACTTCTTTTTCTATACCAATACTCTTTCTGTTTAATTTTTTAGCCACCGCGCAGGTGGTTCCACTTCCTGAAAACGGGTCCAAAATCAGATCACCTTCGTGGCTGCTGGATAAAATGACTCTTCTCAGTAACTCCTCCGGCTTCTGAGTGGAATGGGCTTTTTTCCCGTTTTTGCTTTTGATGCGCTCACGACCGGTGCAAAGAGGAATCCTCCAAACTGAAGTCATTTGCTTACCGTCATTTAGTTGTTTCATAACTTGATGGTTAAACGTGTATTTCTTTTGGCCGTCCGATTTCTTAGCCCAAATAAGAGTTTCGGTAGCATTGGTAAATCGTACGCCTCTAAAATTAGGCATTGGATTCGTTTTATACCACTGCACGTCGTTTAAGATCCAAAAACCCAAATCCATCATGATTTTCCCAACCCTGAAGATATTATGATAAGAACCAATAACCCATATCGTACTGTCATCAGTCATAACTCTACGGCAGGCAATTAGCCATTTTTTCGTGAATTCGTCATAGTCTTTATTCGATACAAATTTGTCCCATATATCGTCAACGCCATCAACTTTAGTTTGATTTGGACGATAGAGGTCTTGCTTAAGTTGCAAGTTATAGGGGGGGTCTGCAAAAATAACTTTTGCTGATTTTTCAGGCAGTTTTTTTAGAATATCTATACAATCGCCATTATAGATTCTGCACCCAGAATCTATAAAATCATTTTTGGAAAATGTTAATTTTTTATTCATCAAAATATTTTCTCAGGTAATAGCATCAAATTTTACTTTGAGTTCAATCCGCTTCAAGTCAATGTGCGAGTCCATAACATTATGGCACTCCGGGCGGCTGATCAGCAGGGATTGTAAAGGAGACCGCAGTGAAAGTATCGGCACACGGATGACGCTCTTTACTTTACAGGGCGTCGCACCCCGTCCGTCCGTTCATCCACACCCCCAGCGCCAGGCGGCCAAAATGCAACCACCACTGCCCTGAACCAATCTCCTCCAATCCCACCGGCTCCCCCGCCAACCACCGACTCGTGTAGATCCACCGGCCTCGCCATTTGATGTAGCCGTTGCGCTTCACTTTGCGTATCTCCAGGTGTGACCTCCCCCCGTTCGAACGGACGCCGGTTTAGACTAAAGCCCGCCGTGTGAGCGATGGCGGCGGCAAGCCGGGAAACAATCAGGGACTTAAGGGGCAGGCCAGGGACGATGTGATTCGGAACATCCGCCGTGCGAGTAAGGGGCGGCAAGCCGGAAGACAACGGTGGACTTAACGGTCAGATTTGCATATTGCGCAGGGTCTTGGGCGTCTTGTCGTATCCGGGGTCAATTGCGCCGGCGGGACAAACGTCCACACAGGCATAGCAGCGGATGCACTCGTCGTCGTCTATGTACAAGGCGTTGTAGTAAAGCCCCGAGGTATCGGCCGGTTGCAGCCTTTCGTATTGAACGCCGTTGCCGTTCTTCTTCAATTGCACGATCTCGTTGATGCAGTACTCGGCGGGGCGCACCATCAGACATTCGTCGCACAGCACGCACTTGGTGTTATCTATCACCGGCGCGGGCGAACGTGCGTCTTCGAACTTGTCGTAGCGAACGTCGGCGACCCCCATGCCGGCGCTGCGTATTACCTTGATGCCGAGATCAATCATCGGCGGCGGCCCGCAGAAATAGGCGACGCAGTTGGCAACTTTGAGGCGCCTGCTGTCGAGGTACGCGGACTTCATGTAATCGGTGACAAACCCGGTGGCGCCCTGCCAGCCGCTGTCTTCCGGCTCCTCCGACAGCACCGGCACGAATTCAAACTTGTAATCGGGGTGCCACTGCTGTGCAAAGCCCTTGATCTCGTCGAGCAGATACAGATCTTTCTGCGTGCGCGCGCCGTACAGAAACACCGCGTCGCGCTTGACCTTGCGCAGCGCGGCGTCCTCGAGGATCGAGAAAATCGCGCTCATGCCGCTGCCGCCGGCGACGCACAGCATCGGTTTACCCGAACCGTCCAGCGTGAACTTGCCGAGCGGCCCGCTGATCGTCAGCGGCTCCCCCACCCGGTCTTGTTCAAACAACCAGCCTGAAAACAACCCGCCTTCGAACAGACGTATAAAAAACGTGTGCTTGCCGGGTTCCTCGGAGTCAGGCGCGCGCGCAAACGAGTAAGCGCGCGGCTTGGACAGATGATCGGGCTTGAGCGTTGCATACTGCCCCGCCTTCGGCTTGAGCCCTTCACATTCGCCTTTACAGGTCACCGTCAACGCAAAAGTGTCGTGGGTGAGTTTCTTGATGGCGGAAATAACCGCTTCGCTGATGACGGTGTTGCGCCCGTACAGAGAGCCGTTGGGCTTGGGCACGGCGCGCTCGAAATGACGGTCGAGCGGATCGCTGAACTGTGAAAAGTCTGTCATTGTTCGGCCCTCTTTACGCTTGCCGGCGCTGAAAAGCTTCGGGATACTTGCTCTTAGCAAACCGCAGAATCTCCTCGTCGGTGACTTCGGCGCCCGCGTTGCGCGGGTCGGCGCGCCACTGGCGGACGTAACCTTCGTCGCCTCCGATCTGCGTCCATCTCTGCGGCGTCATGCGTTTGTGGTCTTCGACCTTTTCGGCTTCGACCAGCACCGAATAGAAAGTCGGGCTCATGCCGAAATCGGTCAGCATTTCGGTGTTCAGGGCGTTCGCGTTGACGCCGCCCAAGGTCCTGCTGCCCTTGAACTGCTTCTGGGTCGAACACACGCCCGGCAGCAGTCCGTCTATGATCACGGCGTGGCAGTAGGTCTCGCCGCGGTTGTTGTACAAACGCACGAGGTCGCCTTCCTTGATCCCGCGCGACTCGGCGTCCGCGATGCTCAACTCGACCGTCGGACGCGACATCATCGCCTGCAGGCGCGGCACCGACTGAAATGAATCGCCGATGAAATAGTGCGTGGCGCTGCTCAGCACTTGCAGCGGATACCGCTTGCGCCGCTCGTGGTCCTCCTGCCCCTCGATCTCGGGGTTGTGCGTCGGCAACGGGTCCTGCCCCAACTCCTTGAGGGCCTCGCAGTAGATATCAATCTTGCCGCTCGGCGTCGGCCAGCCGCAGTTGAGAAAATCGCGCCGTTCCGACTCGACGTTGCCGCGCGCCCAGCCGTTTTTTTCGAGTTCTTCGTAAGTGACGCCCTCCATCAGCGGATTTTCCTCGCCGTCAACGATCTCGCGGATCATCTCCTCGTCGGTCTGGGTGAACGCGTTGTCGCCGGGTTCGACGTAGCCCATCTTCGCCGCCATCTTGCGGAACAACTCGGTGTTGCGAACGCTCTCGCCAAGCGGCTCGATCACCGGCTTGTTCATGTTGAAGTAGTAGTGGCCGTACGCCGCGTGCAAATCCATGCGCTCGAGTTGCGTGTCCGCCGGCAGCACGAGGTCCGCGTAATTGCAGGTGTCGGTCCAGAACGTCTCGTGCACCGCGACGAACAGGTCATCGCGCAGCAGCCCCTTGCGCACGTTGTTGGTGTTCGGCGCGCAGTTCGCGGGATCTGAGTTATACACAAACAGGGTCTTGATCGGCGGGTCGAGTTTCTGCTCGTCGGCGCCGACGTCATCGGCGAGCGCGCGCCCGATCTGCACCATATTGACGATGCGCGATTCACTGCGGTGGCCGAGATCGGGGCGCTGCAACTTGGCGAGCGGAAACTTGAGCCACATCTCTTCGAGCGTGCCGAAAGCGGCGCCGCCGCACTTTTCGCGCCACGCGCCGGTGATGCACGGCAGCGTCAGAATGCTGCGGCACATCTGCCCCGCGTTCTGATGCCGGTTGAGGCCGTAGTTCGCACGGATATACGTCTTTTTGGTCGCGGCGTAGGCGTGCGCGAACCGGGTGATCTCGTCCGCGGCGAGGCCGGTGATCGCGGCGACCTTCTCAACCGGGTAGTCGGGCAGTTTGGTTTCGAGAAACTGCTCCCAGCCGTTGGTCTGCTGCTTGAGGAAATCAAGGTCGTGCAGCCCCTCGTCAACGATGATCTTCATCATGCCGAGCGCGAGGGCGCCGTCGGTGCCGGGCCGCGGCTGAAGGTGCCAGTCGGCCATCATCGTCGTGCGGGTGATGCGCGGGTCAATGACGATCAACTGCGCGCCGCGCGCCCGTGCTTTTTGGATGAACGGGATCGCGTGCACGCCGGTGCTGACCAGGTTCGTGCCCCACAGGACGATCAGTTCGGCCTCGTCGCAGGCCTCGTGGATAGCCGGGCCGTTCGCGATGCCGTAGGTGTAAATCCCGGCCCACATCGCGGCGTAGATGCAGATGGACTGCTCGAGGCGCGCCGCGTTCATTTTGTTCCAGAAGCGCTGATCCATGCCCCAGTAGCCGAGCATCCCGAGCGTGCCCGAGTAGGAATACGGCTGCACCGCCTCGGCGCCGTACTCCTCGATAGTCTGCTTGAAATTGTCGGTGACGACGTCGAGCGCTTCGTCCCAGCCGATGCGCTCGAACTTCGCGCCGGGCCCTTTCGGGCCAATCCGCCGGTGCGGGTAAAGCACGCGGTTGTCGTTGTAAACCAGTTCCAGATAATGATTGACCTTGTTGCACAGATACCCTTTCGTAACCGGATGCGTCGGGTCGCCTTGAATGCGGATTGCCTTGCCGGTCTTGTCGTTGCGCGTCACCAGTGTCGAACACGTGTCCGGGCAATCGTGCGGGCACGGCACATGGTGAATTGAATACCCTTCGGGCGCTTGAAGCTTAGTGCTGACGGTCATAACAGTCCCTCCAAAACAGCGTCGCTATTCGTTGTATTCTAATCGCCCCGCCAAGATTGGCAAACCGAACGGCGACTGATACGCTAAGACCTGAGAGGGATTCTTTTTTGCCCCAATTCACCCCGATAAACGCAGTAAAATAATATCTATTATGTGGTATGCATTCATCTGCAAAGACACTCCGAACAGTCTCGAAAAGCGCAAGCAGACAAGAGCGGCGCATTTTGCAAGGCTTGAGGCGCTGCAAAAAAGCGGGCGGCTGCTGGTCGCGGGACCGTTTCCCGCAACGGACTGCTCCGACCCCGGAGACGCCGGCTTCACCGGCAGTCTGATCGTCGCCGAGTTCGATTCACTCGAAGACGCACAGGCGTGGGCGGACGACGAGCCTTTCCTCGCGTCGGGCGTTTACGAGAAAGTCGAAGTCAAGCCGTTCAATCCGACGCTGCGCTGACCGCCGGAAAGCGCCGAGCATCGCGCCGGCGGCGGGCCTGCCGCTTTGCTTTTGCACGCCGCGCTCGACCGTGCGGCACAACCGCGCCGACCGGCGCTGCGCTCAGGCGTAGGTGCCCTTGACGAGTTCCATGAATTCGGCGCGGGTGCGCTGATCCTCGCGGAAAGCGCCGAGCATCGCGCTGGTGACGGTCTTGCTGCTTTGCTTTTGCACGCCGCGCATGACCATGCAGTAATGCACCGCCTCGACCACGACGCCGACGCCGAGCGCGCCGAGCACGCCCATCAGACCTTCGGCGATCTGGCTGGTCATCCTTTCCTGCACTTGCAGGCGGCGCGCAAAGATGTCCACCACCCGCGCGATCTTGCTGAGGCCGATGACCTTGCCGCCCGGCAGATAACCGACGTGCACCTTGCCGGTGATCGGCAGGATGTGGTGCTCGCACAATGAATAAAACTCGATGTCCTTGACGATCACCATCTCCTCGCAATCCACCTCGAACAGCGCGTCGCTGACCACATCCCTGACGTTGATGCCGTAGCCGCTGGTGAGGTAGCGAATGGCGCCGGCGAAACGCGCCGGGGTCTTTACCAATCCCTCGCGGGCCGGATCCTCGCCGACCTCGCGGATGATCCGGCGCAAGGCGTCGGCGATGCTCTTGTCGCGTTCGGACAGCCCTTCGGCGTCTTCGATAAATTTGACTTGACCGTTACTCATGTCGTTCTCCGTGTGATGTGACCTTGAGTCCGCGTGCGCCCGCCCCGGTTGCGCCTACTCTAAGAGATCTTCATACAACTCATCATCCACGCTGACCGCACCGTCCTCGACCTTATGCTTGCGGCGGTCCAGATAAAAGCCCCTGAGTTGCTGATACAAATCCGGCGACAGTTCACGCAGAATTTCCTCCTGCTCAAAAAACCCCTCGCGGTCGCTGACGATTTTGGTCACCTGCATGGCGGTGCGCACACTGCTGTCACCGGCCAGGTTGACCGGGTAGATCAGGAAATCCACCACTTTGCCGGGAAAATCGCGCACGCTGCTCGGGCCGAACAACGGCAGCATAAAATAGGGTCCCGGCGCGACGCCCCAAACTCCAAGCGTTTGCCCGAAGTCCTCTTCCTGTTTGATCAAGCCGATCATGCTCGCGGGGTCGAACACCCCCAAAACGCCAAGCGTCGAGTTGGTCAGAAACCGCAAGACGTCGCTGCCGCCGCCGGACAGATCGCCCTGCAGCAGATTGTTCAGCGCGCTCGGCAGATCGCCGATATTGGAAAACACGTTGGCGATACCGTTCCTTGCGAATTCGGGCAATACCACGTGGTAGGCCGAAGCCACCGGCTTCAGCACCACCGCGTCAACGGACTCATTAAAAGCAAACACGTGGCGGTTGTAGCCTTCCCACGGGTCGCGCGGGTCGTCGTTGACCGCCTGTTTCACCGCACAGCCGCTCAATATCAGCATTGACAGGCACGCGGCGGCGGCACGCGCCCCGAGGCGGCGGCCACTGCCGCGCCGGGTGATCTTGTGGGGGATTTTGCCGTCCTTGTCCGTCATGCCGCTCTCCTTGATCGTGGCCCGCAATGCGTTATTTTACTCCAGCGTTGCGCTTCGCCGCAAGTTTAAGCCGCAACGCGTGCAACTTGATGAAGCCCGTCGCGTCGGACTGAGCGTAAGCACCTTCGTCGGCTTCAAAGGTCGCCACTTTCGCGTCGAACAAAGCGTTCGGCGAGCGCCGCCCGACGACCGAGACCGCACCTTTGTACAACTTGAGCCGCACCGTGCCGGCGACCGCCTTCTGGCTTTCATCAATCATCTTCTGCAGCAGCATTCGCTCGTCGCTCCACCAGTAGCCGTTATAAATGAGCGTCGCGTAACGCGGCATCAACTCGTCCTTGAGGTGCTGCGCCTCGCGGTCGAGCGTCAGCGACTCGATCGCACGGTGCGCCTTCGCGAGCACCGTGCCGCCCGGCGTCTCGTAACAGCCCCGCGACTTGATGCCGACGTAGCGGTTCTCGACGATATCGACACGCCCGATGCCGTGCCGCCCCGCGAGGTCGTTCAGCGCCGCGAGCAGGTTCGCCGGCGACAACGGCTCGCCGTCGAGCGCGACCGCGTCGCCGCGCTCGAACGCGATCTCCACGTGCGCCGCCTCGTCGGGTGCGCGCTCAGGCGCGGCCGTGCGTTGCCACATCGTCTCGTCGGCGGGCGCCCACGGGTCTTCGAGCACACCGCCCTCGTAGGAGACGTGCAACAAGTTCGCGTCGATCGAATAAGGCAAGCCGCCGTCGGCGCGCTTCTCAATTTCGATGCCGTGCTGTTCGGCATACGCCATCAGCGCCGTGCGCGAGTTCAAGTCCCACTCGCGCCACGGCGCAATGACTTTGACGCCGGGCTTGAGCGCGTACGCGCCGAGTTCAAACCGCACCTGGTCGTTGCCCTTGCCGGTCGCGCCGTGTGCGACCGCGTCGGCGCCGACCTCGTCTGCAATCTCGACCAGGCGCTTCGCGATCAGCGGCCGCGCGATCGCGGTTCCGAGCAGGTATTCGCCCTCGTACAGCGCGTTCGCGCGGAACATCGGGAACACAAAATCGCGCACGAACTCCTCGCGCAGGTCTTCGATGAAGATCTCGCTCGCGCCAAGCGTAGCGGCTTTCGC
This sequence comes from Candidatus Oxydemutatoraceae bacterium, assembly GCA_965211995.1. GTDB lineage: Bacteria > Pseudomonadota > Gammaproteobacteria > Poriferisulfidales > Oxydemutatoraceae > CAYFZO01. The sequence continues at coordinate 533,458 of OZ243040.1, read as the reverse complement.
GCGCACCGGCGCATGGCCTTCGCCTTGGCCGACGTCGGCGGTGAAAGTGCACACTTCACACCCGTAAGCGGTCTGCAACCACTTGAGAATGATCGAAGTGTCCAACCCGCCGGAGTAGGCGAGAACAACTTTGTGAACGTCGCTCATGAATAAAGTAGAAACCGTACCCTGTGATATGATGGCAGAAAACCGGCCTGAAATAAAATATAAAGGGCATTGAACGAAGCGTCAAACAGCCTCAGCATCATCCGCCCCGACGACTGGCACGCGCATTTCAGAGAAAGCGAAATGATGCGCTTTGTTCTGCCCCACACCACGCGCGTGTTCGCCCGCGCCATCGCGATGCCCAACCTCGCCGCGCCGCTGACCGACGCGGCGGCGTGTTCACGCTACCGCGCGGCCCTCGCCGCGGCCTCGGCGGACGCGGACTTCGAGCCGCTGGTGACGCTGTATCTGAGCGATGCGACCACGCCGGCGACGATCATGGAAGCCAAGCCCGACGCCGGCGCCTACGCCGGGATCTTCGGCGCGAAACTGTATCCGCGGGGCGCGACCGTCGGCGCCGAGCACGGCGTCGCCGATATCGCGGGGCTGTATCCGGTGTTCGAGGAAATGCAAAAGCGCCGCCTGCCGCTGCTGCTGCACGGCGAGAGCACCGGCGCCGCAGTGGATTTTTACGACCGTGAAAAGACGTTCATCGGCACGACGCTGACGCCGCTGAGAAAACATTTCCCGGAACTCAAGATCGTCTTGGAGCACGTCACGACGCGCGAGGCGGTTGATTTCGTGCGAGACGAGCAACACACGGGCGCGACGATCACGCCGCACCACCTGCTGTACAACCGCAACGCACTGTTCGACGGCGGCCTGCGCCCGCACCGCCACTGCCTGCCGCCGGCGCAGCGCGAACGCGACCGCGAAGCATTGGTCGGCGCGGCGGTGAGCGGCGAAGCCTGCTTTTTCGCCGGCACCGACTCGGCGCCGCACCCGCTTGAAAACAAGCACTGCGACTACGGCTGCGCCGGGGTTTTCAACGCGCCTGCGGCGTTGGAAACCTACGCTGAGGTCTTTGAGCGGGCCGGCGCGCTCGACCGACTCGAAGCGTTCACCGGCGTCAACGGCGCCGCGTTTTACGGCCTCGCGCAGAACCGAGAGCGCGTAATGCTGGTCAAGCAACCGTGGCGTATGCCTGAAAAACTCAAGGCGGGCGCGCTGTGCGTCGTCCCGTTCCGTGCCGGCGAAACCGTTGCCTGGCGGGTCGCCCCCCGATCAACACCGCCGACCGCAAAAACCGAAAGACAAGCCCGCAGATGAACGCAGAGGGGAGTATCGAGCGGCAGGATAATGATGCCGTGATCGGCGCGGCAGCGGCTATCCGCAGCAAGCACGACGGCGGGACAAAACATTGATCTGCAATCTGCGAAAATCCGCACAATCCGCAGACGCGGCAAAACCTCAAGTCAAGATGCCCTTGATGAAAAATCTCTTGCGCGGCTTCCTGCCGGTGGTGGTGGACGTCGAAACCGGCGGCTTCAACGAAACAACCGATGCGCTGCTCGAAATCGCCGCGGTGTTCATCGGCCTCGGCCAGCGGCAAAACCTCAAGTTGTGATGCCCCTGATGAAAAATCTCTTGCGCGGCTTCCTGCCGGTGGTGGTGGACGTCGAAACCGGCGGCTTCAACGAGACGACCGACGCACTGCTCGAAATCGCGGCGGTGTTCATCGGCCTCGACCAGCGGCAAAACCTCAAGTTGTGATGCCCTTGATGAAAAATCTCTTGCGCGGCTTCCTGCCGGTGGTGGTGGACGTTGAAACCGGCGGCTTCAACGAGACAACCGATGCGCTGCTCGAAATCGCGGCGGTGTTCATCGGCCTCGACCAGCAACAACTGCTATACCCAAAAGACAGCACGTGCTGGGCGGTGCAGCCTTTCTCCGGCTCGAACATGGAAGAGTCCTCGCTCAGGGTCAACTGCATAGACCCGTTTGACCCCGCGCGCGGCGCCCAGCCCGAAAAGGAAGTGCTGAAGCAACTGTTTTCGCGGGTACACGGCGCGCTCGAGGAGAATAAATGTAAACGCGCGATTCTCGTCGGCCACAACGCCGCGTTCGACCTGAAGTTTCTCAACGCCGCGGCCGCCCGCAACAACCTCAAGAACAATCCGTTCCACGGCTTCAGCAGCATTGATACCGTAACGCTCGGGGCGCTGGCTTACGGACAAACGGTGCTGTCGAAAATCGCCGAAGCCGTCGGGCTTGAATGGGACAACGACAAAGCCCATTCGGCGGACTACGACGCCGACGTCACCGCCCGCATCCTGTGCAACGTATTCAACCGCCAACGGCGATTTGAGCGCGAGCGGCGGTGAACGCGCCCGCATTGAAGTGTCTGGCCGCGGCGATGCTGTTCGCCGCCGCCGCGTTGCCGGCGGCGGAACGGTGTCCGGAGCAGGACCAGGACCGCTCCGCCACCGACGCGATTGAGGCGTCGGCGAAACAGTTCTCGGCGCAGGGCAACGGACAAACGCAGTTGTCGGGAGAGGTACAAGTCGCACAGGGCGACGACCGCATCCGCGCTGACCACATAGACTACGACCAGCAAAGCCGGCGCCTGACGGCGCACGGCAACGTGCGCTACACCAACTGCAACGCCAAAGAACCGACCTGGTTTTTGTCCGCCGACCATTCACGCTCGACCTCGAACGCGGCGTCGGCACTGCCAAAGGCGCGTGGCTCGTCGTCGGCGACGTCCCGCTGCTGTACCTGCCGCGCTACCGCGTCTCGCTCTCAGACGAGCGCCGCTCGGGCCTGCTCACGCCCAACCTCGGCGACAGCAGCGAAACCGGCATCGAACTCGGCCTGCCCTACTACTTCAATCTCGCGCCCAACCACGACGCGACTTTCGAGCCGCGCCTGCTGTCGAAACGCGGCGTGCAGTTCGACGGCAAATACCGCTACCTGCACCGCTTCAACCGCGGCACGCTTGCAGGCGACTGGCTCGACGACAGCGACTACAACGACCGCAACGGCGACAGCGACCGCTATTCGTACTCGCTGAACCACCGCGCCGAAGCCGGAGACCGGCTGCTGATGCAACTGCACCTGCAACGAGTATCGGACACGGACTATATCGAAGACCTGAGCGGCTCGTTCGACCTGATCGGCGAGAACTACCTGAACAGCCGGATCCTCACCGACTACGTGTGGCGCGGCTGGCATCTGAATTTCGTCGCCGAAAACTTCCAGCGCACCGACACAGACGCCCGGCGCGAAGGCGCGTTGTACGAGAGGCAACCCGGCGTGTCGCTGTCGAAGAACTGGCACTCGCCGCACCTGAACCTCGACCTCGGCCTGCACAGTGAATGGATCGGCTTCAACCGCAAATACGCGTCGCAGGATCCCGGCAACACCGAGGGCGACCGCTTCGACAACGAGATCACCCTGCGCTGGCCGTACCGCCACCCCGGCTTTCATTTCACGCCGAGCGTCGCGCTGCGCCACACCGACTACAACCTCGACGACCGCGCCGATGAAAGCCGCACGTTGCCGTGGTTCAGCCTGCGCACCGGCTGGACGTTTGACAAAGACCTCGGGCGGCAACGCTACCGCCACACGCTGGAGCCGGAACTGTTCTATCTGCACGTGCCGCGCAGAAACCAGGACGACTTTCCGGTGTTCGACACCGGCGTCTCAGAATTCCGTTTCTCGCAGTTGTTCGAGCACAACCGCTACAACGGCGCCGACCGCGTCGGCGACACCGACCGGCTGACGCTGGCGCTGAGCAGCCGCCTGATCGACTCGCGCAGCGGCAGGGAAACGCTGCGCTTGAGCGTCGGGCGCACGAGTTACTTCAGAAACCGCGAAGTCAACCTGCCGGACGAGGACACCGCGGCCAATCGCTACAGCCATTCCAACCTGGCCTCGGAGTTCGCGCTGAATCTCGACGACAAGGTGAAATTCATCTCATCACTGATCTGGGACACCCGGCAGGACCGCCCGCGCCGCTATGCCACGCGCCTGTCGCTGAACACGGGCGGCGACAAACTCGTCAACCTGTCGCACCGCTACCGGCGCGGCGACGAAGGCTTCAACCAAAGCGAGATCAACCTGTACCTGCCGGTCGGCGAGCGCTGGACCTGGTTCGGGGGCTGGCGCTACGACCTCGGTGCGAGCGAGAACATCGGCGTGATGGCCGGGCTGAATTACGAGAGTTGCTGCTGGAGCCTGCGCCTGGCGGGACAGCGCCTGCTGCAAGACGTCAACGGCGCCGATCTGTCCATCGCCAACGGCTCGCTCGATTACAATACGAGGATCGGCATAGAGTTCAGCCTGCGCGGCTTGACCAGTTTCGGGACGAACACCGACAACCGCCTGCTCGAAAAATGGATCACCGACTACCGGAAATGACGGCCGCAAGCCGGCCCGGGCTGACGGCGCTGTGCGCCGCGCTGCTGATCGCCGCGTTGCCGTGCACGGCGGCGCCCCGGGGGCTCGACCGCATCATCGCGGTGGTCGAAAACGAAGCGATCACCGAGCGCCAACTTGTGAAAAACATCCGGCGCGCGCAAGCCATGTTGAAACAGCAGAACCGCAAGCTGCCCGACGAGCGCACACTCACCGCCCAGGTGCTGCAGCAAATGATCATCCGGCAATTGCAACTGCAGGAAGCAAAAAGACTCGGCATCGTGATAGACGACATCACCCTCGACCGCGCGGTCGGGGGTATGGCGGGGCGCAACAACCTGACCCTCGCCGAGTTCAAGGCCAAGGTCGAAAGCGGCAACGAAAACTTTCAGGAACTGCGCCTGAAAATACGCGACGACCTGACCATCCAGCGGCTGGTGCAGCGCGAAGTGATCAACCGGATCGAAGTCAGCGACCAGGAAATAAACAACCTGCTGAATTTCGATGACAACCGCCACCGCGGCATCGAATACCGTTTCGTGCATATCCGGGTGCCGCCGCCGGCCGACGACGACGCGCTCGCCGCGGCGAAGCGGCACTTCGCGCGGGTGCAGCCGCAATTGCGCGGCGACTCGTTCTCCTCGCTCAACGACCTGCGCGAACGCTTCGCACAATTGTGGAAAGCCGCGGCCGCCGAAGACGACCTCGAGGAACTGCGCTATCAAGTCAAAGACCTCGACTGGCGCCGCGCCGAAGACCTGCCCGCCCCGGTGCGCCGCCGCGTTGACTCGCTGCGCGACGTCGGCACCAGTCCGGTGATCTCGAACGACGCAGGGCTGCACCTGTTCCAACTGCTTAAGACCCGCGGCGACAGCCCGGAAATGATGCAGTTGCAATACCACGTGCGCCACATCCTGATAAGAACCAGCCCGATTGACGACGATGAAAAAATCAGGCGCCGGCTTGAGCGCATCAAGCGCCAACTTGAAGACGGCGCCGACTTCGACGCGCTCGCCTGCGAACATTCGCAGGATCCGCTGAGTTCGATGAAAGGCGGCGATCTCGGCTGGTCGAATCCCGCCGGCTACGTGCCGGAATTCGCCGAAGCGGTCAAGCGCGCGCGCGGCAAGGGCGACCTCGTCGGGCCGTTCAGGACTTCTTTCGGCTGGCACCTCCTCGAAGTGCTGGGCACGCGCGAACACGACGTCGGCGACGACACGATGCGTCAGCAGGCGGTCACCGAGATCAGAAAGGGCAAGTCCGAAGAGGAAACCCGGCTGTGGCTGCTGAAATTGAGGGAGAACCGCCGCGTCGAAGTGCGGATCTGACGAAGGAAGCACGGGAGCGGCGGATCCCCGCCGGACGGCGAAGAAGCCATGAAAATGCACTTTGGGTCGCGCCTGTTGCCCCGTTATTTCTGCGCGCACGGTGCTTTGGAACCATCGCCCGATCCCGGACCGGCGAGACCCGCCGTCATCCCCGCGAACACGGGGATTCGAGGAAGCATCAAGACATTGTCCGAACAGCGTGCCCGTCATCCCCGCGACAATGCAGGGAGCCGGTCAACTGCGGTGCGCGCCGAAGACCTTCTGCAACGCTCATGACTCAACGCAAAAAATTCGCTCTTGATCTGCGAAAATCTGCGGACCTGAACGACTACGGCGGATTCCCCAACCGACAATGAAAATTGCCGTCACCACGGGCGACCCCGCCGGCATCGGCCCCGATGTTGCCCTGCTGCACGCTTTCGCTCCCGATCAAGGGCTCGGCACACAACCCGCTCACGCCGATCAACTGGTCTTCATCGGCGACCGCAAGGCGCTGTGCGAGCGCGCCGGGGCGCTGGGCCTGGAATGTGAACCAGCCTTGTCCGCGGAACCGGTTTCGGCGAACGCCCAAGTCACGGTGGAACACGTTGCAGCCGACGCCCCGGTCGTCGCCGGCGCCGCCGATCCGCGCAACGCGCGCCACGTGCTTGCACAGATTGATCGCGGCATCGCCGGCTGCCGCGACGGCACCTTCGACGCATTGGTCACCGGGCCGGTCAACAAGGCTGCAATCAACGCAGCGGGCATCGCCTTTTCCGGCCACACCGAATACCTCGCCCGCGCCTGCGGCTGCGACACGGTGATGCTGCTCGCCTGCGAAAAACTGCGCGTCGCATCGGCAACGACGCACCTGCCGCTGAGCGCCGTCCCGCAGGCGCTGACGCGCGCGCTCCTCGAACGGACGCTGCGCATCGTCCACGCGGATATGCGCCGCCTGTTCGGCATCGGCAAGCCGCGGATTACCGTGTGCGGACTCAATCCCCACGCCGGCGAAGACGGGTATCTTGGGCATGAAGAGGAGCAAGTCATCCGGCCGGTGCTCGACCAACTCGCCGCGACGATGCACCTGACGGGACCGCTGCCCGCCGACACCGCGTTCACGCCGCAACAGCTGAGCGGCTGCGACGTCGTCGTTGCGATGTACCACGACCAGGGACTGCCGGTGATCAAGTACGCCGATTTTGACAACGCGGTGAACATCACGCTCGGCCTGCCCTTTGTGCGCACCTCGGTGGATCACGGCACCGCACTGGAACTCGCGGGCACGGGACGCGCGTCGCCCGCAAGCCTCGGCGCCGCGGTCGCTTATGCAAGCCGCCTGGCAAGCCGCCTGGCAAAGCGCCTGGCATAATCGCCCGGCAAATCGCCTGCTCGCAACGCCCGCGCCTCGCTGAGCAAAAGCCCGGACGCCTTGGTTAAGCACAGAAGCAAAAGCAAGCCCGGCCGCCGTCGCACTTGCGGCAGTGGCGTGTAAGCCAATGAAAATCAAGCCAAAAAAACACCTCGGTCAGCACTTTCTCACCGACGAGCGGGTGATCGCGAGCCTCGTCGAGGCGATTGCGCCGCGCCCGGGCGAGGCGATTGTCGAGATCGGCCCCGGCCTCGGCGCGTTGACGGCGCCGGTGCTCGAGCGCGGCGTGCGCCTGGACGCGGTCGAGATCGACGCAGCACTCGCCGAGCGGCTGACGCAGCGGTTCGGTGAAAGTAAAACATTCACGCTGCACCGGTGCGACGCACTCGAGTTCGATTTCGCCGCGCTCGGCACGCACGGCAAAATCCGGGTCATCGGCAACCTGCCCTACAACGTCTCGACGCCGCTGCTGATGCACCTGTTCGACGCCTGCGAACACATCCGCGATATGCACCTGATGCTGCAAACCGAAGTCGCCGAGCGCGCCGCCGCCCCGCCCGGCACGCGCAACTACTCGCGGCTCAGCGTCGCCGCCGCGTGCTTCGCCGGGATCCAACACCTGTTCGACGTCGCCCCGAGTGCGTTCGCGCCGCCGCCCCAGGTGAGTTCATCGCTAATCCGGCTGCTGCCGCGACCGTGCCCGGTGGAGCCCGGGCGCAGACGGGCATTCTTCGGCCTCGTCAGGCGGGCTTTCTCGCAACGGCGCAAAACCATCGGGCGGATCTTCGCGGGCACGCTCGACGCCGCCGATTTTGCACAACTCGGGCTATCCGCGAGCGCCCGCCCCGAAACCCTCGGCGTCAAACACTTCCTCGCCATGTTAGACTTGCTTGACGGCAAGGCGACAACGACACGGGAGAAGTGATACCCATGAAAGGTCCCAGAAAAAACAGATACGTCATCGACGTCGACGTGCAGACCGAATACCTCGAAGAACAGTCCGACGAAGACAACGAGCGCTACGCATTCGCCTACACAATCACGATCATCAACCGCGGGCGCGTTGCGGCGCAACTGCTGTCGCGGCACTGGGTGATCACCGATTCCAACCAGAAAGTGCAGGAAGTGCGCGGCGAAGGCGTGGTTGGCGAACAGCCGTTCCTGCGCCCCGGCGAAGCTTTCCGCTACACCAGCGGCACGCTGATCGACACGCCGATCGGCACGATGCGCGGCAGTTACCAGATGCTCACCGAGGACGGCGAGGAGTTCGACGCCGAGATCAAGGAATTCATGCTCGCCGCACCGCGCGTTCTTCACTGAGCGATGTCGCTATACGCCGTCGGCGATCTGCAAGGCTGCTTCAACCCGCTGAAAAAACTGCTCGATAAGATCGAGTTTGATCCGACGCACGACGAACTGTGGCTGACCGGCGACCTCGTCAGCCGCGGCCCCGACTCACTCGCAAGCCTGCGTTTCCTGAAAAGCCTCGGCGCGCGCCTGCGCTGCGTGCTCGGCAACCACGACTTGCACCTGCTGCGCGCCGCCGCCGGCGTCAAACCACCGCCCGCCGACGGCACGCTCGACGCGGTGCTCGCCAGCCCCGACCGCGAGGAATTGCTCGAGTGGCTGAGGCGGCAGCCGCTGTTCATCACGGACCGCGAACGCCGCCTCGCGATGGTGCACGCGGGCCTGATGCCCGCATGGGATATCGAGACCGCGACCGCGCTCGCCGGCGAGATCGAAACGCGCCTGCGCGCGGACGACTACCGGGAGTTCCTTAAAAGCGTCCACGGCGACGCCCCCGAACACTGGCGCGAAGATCTGCGCGGCGACGACCGTGCGCGCACGATCATCGCCGTGATGACGCATCTGCGCTTCTGCGACACCGGCGGACGCATGGCGCTTGAATACAAGCACGAACCCGGCACGCAACCGAACGGCTTTCACCCGTGGTTTGAACTGCCCCACCGCCGCGACCCGCAATACACACTGGTATTCGGCCACTGGGCGGCGCTCGGCTTCGTCCGCCGCGACGGCGTGCTGAGCCTCGACACCGGCTGCGTGTGGGGCGGAAGCCTCACCGCGTTTCGCCTCGACCCGGGGAGGGAGAAACGATTCAGCGTGGCGTGCTGAACCGCGATGCCAACTGCTTCCGGGGCGGGCCTTGCTGCGTTTTGTCTCACCCCCGGGAAAGGCGTTGGCCGGTTATAGCATTGATCTTTTTCAGATTACTTGATTAATTTTATGTGCTGACGCGGATTCAACGCTTATAACCATACAGCCAGCGGGCGATGCCGTCGCCGATATTGCGTACCGAATGAACGGCGCCCGCCGGTATCAGCAACTCCTCCCCGCGCGCGGGACGATGCATCTCGCCTGCAATCTCAAATTCGACTTCACCTTCGACCACCATCACCAATTCATCGGTCGCGTGTGTGAAATCCTCCCAACATTGCCCGGGCGGGTCCACCCACAAATCGCAACCGAAGCCGCGCTCTTCCCAGCGTACGGCTACTTTGTCTTGGTGGAAATTGACGGTCATTTTACTCACTAATTAATTGACCGATGGCGCGACTAATTAAGTATATAAGCCCCAAATCTTTGCTGTCGCATCCGCCATGTCTTCTAGTGTACTAGCAGATCTATCTACATCTAACTCGGCTGTAACATGTTCATAGATAAATTCGGGTTCTAATTCCCGCGCAGTCAGCAAGATTACACGCTTACGATATGTATCGTTGAGTGTTCTTGCGTTCTGAATCTCCTCCTTTGAAAAAGGCACAAGCTTAGACAGCACAAAAAAACCTTGAAACGCTTTCTTGGCAGAGAATCCGCTATAACTTTCATATTTTTGATGTTCTGAGCAGAAATCTCTCCTGAATCCTTGCATTCTCCAAGAATTATCTCTGTTTTTCTAGGGTAATCTCTCGGCCTAACCCAAACAAAATCCACTTCACATACGAAATTTTTCTTCTCTTTTATAACTGATAGTTCCAAAGATGGTGAATACATGTCTTGCCCCGTACTGTAAAGATTAGATTCTATTTGCTGCAACGTCAGCACCACAGGAATTGCCCCCAACGCGTTTTTCTCCTGTCCAAGTACTCCGGACCTACGATAATGCCATTCGTTAGAGTCAACAAGTTGTCGAGTTGCATCGTATTTATGCCCACACAAGTCGCAGACAAGTTGTTGTTTCAATGAATCAAGAGAAGTCCATGTTTCCATTCGACATGTAGGACAAACCAACTTTACACCAATGCGGAATAATCTTTTCTCAACAAGATAACCAAATATAGCGTTTGGGGTGAGTTTATGGCCGTAATCTCGCGTCTCAATATACAAATTCTCGTAGTTTTTAAATCTTGCTTCCGTCCGGTCAGGGTCTCCAGACCCAATTTTTTGAAGAGCTGCATTCTTCGTAAAAGATTTATTAGGGCCAAATGTCTTGAGCAACTGACGCACCCCCGGCACTTTGAAAACTGCTGCCCCTTGAATACTTCCAAGCTGAGCAATCAACTGGCGTGTAATCAACCCAGCAGAACTTACATCAACACTGTAACCAGCCAGATCAAACACACGTTCCATCAACTCACTAACAGGAAGTGAGAGCAAAACTTTGTCGTTATTGGTTACCGCGACTATAAGACCAATGCGTTCTGGTTCGACACGAATCTTGCTGTGGTCAAAGTGCATTGTACGAGCGTAGAATTCATTAAGTTCTGGAATATAAGGAACGCTAAAGCTTTGCTGTTCGTCATCGTATAGTTTCCCAATCATGGAGATTGATGCAACCAAATGCTGGCGGTAGTACCATGCATTGTCACAGAAAGGTTTTTCGCTTAGAGAAAAAGAAACTTGCACTTTTCCACCAATGCCCCCTACTATTCCAAGCGCAGATGTCTCTCCCAAATACATCATCGGCGGGCACACCTCTCCCTCATTCCAAATAGCACCGGAAACATTGTGCAGCGATAGTTTTTTATCGCCGAAAAACCTTCTTGCCTCATCAAAAAGACTGCGAGCATTGCTAGAATCTTCACGGTGCGTCCAGATTGTTACTACACGGTCATACTCGAACCGATAATTGTCAACCATTTCTCGCACTTGCTTTTCCCTTGCTGCAATTACTCCCTCGCAACGCTTAATATGCTGAAAATCAATGAACCATAAATCAATGTCACTAGCCCGCAAATTCCAATAACACACCAAATCATCGAAGTTCTCTGCGTTTCCGACAAAAAAACCAGGCCCACCCCGCCCGGATGGCACACTATAGTGAGGCATAAGACCATAGCGAGAAAAATCCGAAATGCTGGGGTACTCAAATATGTCGCGTGGTATTGGCGTAGTCGGCTCCAATTCAAATTGTCTTCCTTTTGAGACTTCTAAAAGTGAAGAGGCGTAGTCCGTACCAACTTCATCTTTAGACGGGTACCCGCCTTGTTGCACTAACAGCACATTGGCCAGCACATCGTCCGGTTGCCATTTATAAATCCGTACCCCTTTATCCTTAATCGCTTTCCACTTCCACTCTAAATTATCCTGTAAGTGTGTCAATAAATTATATATGTCGAGCACTTGTGCATAGGGCGGTGTGTCTTCACCACCTTTCATAAAAATGTCATTATGGAAAAATGGATTGGTTAGATACGGGTAGTTATTTGGAAAGTTCTTAACCTCATCACTCTCGCCAATGGGCAGAATGACATCCACTCTGAACAGATCAATCAAATGATTCGCTTCCTCCTCACGATCAACAATCAGAATGGGATTGAACGGCCCACCCCAGAGCGCATAGGAGTACCGAACCGCTCTCCGAAAAGCATCAAAATCACCCGCACGAATGGCCCACCCTATTCGCAATGGGCGGTACGCTATGTCAATGCGCAGACTATCCATAAGTTTGCATTATCACTTTCGCTAATAATTTCAGAGGAATTAAGGCTACATCGTTCATGCCGCCACCTCTCAACTTACCAAAGCCATGTTGAGGAAACAGCGTGTCGTAAATACCGCTATTCCGCATCCCGCTTCCTCAATTCAAAAAACACCATGCCGTAATCATTCCTCTCATCGGCGGGATGTTCGCCGACCTTATCCCGCCGCCATTCGCTTGCATCCAATTCCGGAAACACCACATCGCCGTCGGGATCCGCCTGCACCAGTGTCAGATGGATGCGCCGGCACAGCGGCAGGCATCGGCGATAAATCTCGGCGCCGCCGATGACCATACATTCCTCGGCGCCGACCAGTGCGTGCAGTGCGTCGAGGCCGTGCGCGACTTCGCAACCGGACGCGGCGAACGCGGGGTCGCGGCTCAGCACGATATTGCGCCGCTCGGGCAGCGGGCGCGCCAGCGTTTGAAAAGTCCTGCGTCCCATCACCACCGGCTTGCCGGTCGTGATCCGCCGAAAGCGCCTGAGATCCGCCGACAGATGCCACGGCATCGCGTTGCCTTTGCCGATCACGCGGTTGCGCGCGTGCGCGACGATGAAAGTAACGTTCAGCGGCGGGGACCCCCTGCTCACACCGCGACCGGCGCCGTGATCGGCGGGTGCGCGTCGTAGTCGAGCAGGCGCACGTCGTCGTAGCGAAAGGAGAACAACTCCCGCACTTCGGGGTTGAGTTCAACGCGCGGCGGCGCACGCGGCGTGCGCTGCAACTGCACCGCGGCCTGCTCAACGTGGTTGTCGTACAAGTGCACGTCGCCGAAAGTATGGATGAATTCGCCCGGCGCGAGGCCGCACGCCTGCGCCGTCATCAGCGTCAGCAGCGCGTAGGAGGCGACGTTGAACGGCACCCCGAGAAAAACGTCGGCGCTTCTTTGGTACAACTGGCACGACAGCCGCCCGTCGGCGACGTAGAACTGAAACAGCACGTGGCACGGCGGCAGGCGCATCAGTTCGAGTTCGCCGACGTTCCACGCGCACACCAGCAGCCTGCGCGAATCGGGATCAGCGCGGACGCCGTCCACCACCCGCCGCATCTGGTCAACGTAGGTCATGCCGCCGGGCGCGGGCCAGGAACGCCACTGGCGGCCGTAGATCGGCCCGAGATTGCCGTCGTCGTCGGCCCACTCGTCCCAGATCGTCACGCCGTGGCGGTTGAGGTACGCAACGTTGGTGTCGCCGCGCAGGAACCACAGCAACTCGTGCACCACCGACTTGAAATGCACCCGCTTGGTCGTCACCAGCGGAAAACCCCGCGCGAGATCGTAGCGCGACTGCCATCCGAACAGCGAGCGCGTGCCGGTGCCGGTGCGGTCACCTTTCACAACGCCGTGTTCGAGCACGTGCGACAGCAACTCGAGATACGCTTTCACCGCGCCCCCCGCTGCGGTTGATACACAAGCCACGCGCCGACGCACAGCAACGGCAGGCTCAGCAACTGCCCCATCGTCAGCCAGTCCCACGCGACGAAGCCGAGGTGCGCGTCGGGCTCGCGCAGAAACTCGACGCCGATGCGTCCGAGCGCGTACAGCAGAGCGAACAGGCCGGTCACCACGCCGAGCGCGCGCGGTTTCGACGAATAAATCCACAACACGGCGAACAGCAGCACGCCCTCGATCAGCATTTCATACAACTGCGTCGGATGCCGCGGCAACGCGCCGGCGTGCGGAAACACCATCGCCCACGGCGCGTCGCTCACCCGCCCCCACAGTTCGCCGTTGATGAAGTTGCCGAAGCGCCCGGCGCCGAGGCCGAGCGGCACCAGCGGCGCGACGAAGTCGGTGACCTGCAGAAAAGGCACCCGGTGCTTGCGCGCAAACAGCCACAGCGCGGCGAGCACGCCGAGCAGGCCGCCGTGAAAACTCATGCCGCCCTCCCAGATCATGAAGATCACCCACGGGTCATAGACGAAGCGCTCGAAGTTGTAGAACACGATATACCCCATGCGCCCGCCGAGGATCACGCCGAGCACGCCGTAAAACAGCAGGTCATCCACGCTCTGCGGCGTCATGCCGAAATCGGGGTTGCGCGCACGCACGCGCCCGAGCACCATGAAGACCGCGAAGCCGAGCAGGTACATCAGGCCGTACCAGTGCACGCTGACGCCGGCGATGGAAAAAGCGACGGGATCAATGTCGGGGTAATACAGCATTGCCTGCGGGGTCGGTCCTGAAGTTCCCCTGATAAAATCTGATAAAGACCCGGTGAAAAAAATCAAACACAGGTGAATTCGGCGGAATTATAGCAAGCGCCCCCAAAGCGAATGGAACGCGCTAACATAAGCACCCGCCACTCTGGAAAAACACGCATCGCCATGCCCGCCGTCCCCTCGTCCAACCGCCTCGCGCGGGAAACCAGCCCCTACCTGCTGCAGCACGCCGACAATCCGGTGCACTGGCATCCCTGGGACGAAGAGGCGTTTGCACAAGCGCGCGCGGAAGACAAGCCGATCCTGCTGTCCGTCGGCTACTCGGCATGCCATTGGTGCCACGTGATGGCGCACGAGTCTTTTGAGGACGAGGCAACCGCAAACCTGATGAACCGCCTGTTTGTGAATATCAAACTCGACCGCGAGGAGCGTCCCGACATCGACAAGATCTACCAGACCTCGCAGTCGCTGATCACGCAGCGCACCGGCGGCTGGCCGCTGACGATGTTCCTCGACCCGCAGGATCGCTGCCCGTTCTTCGGCGGCACCTACTTCCCCAAAGAACCGCGTCACAATCTGCCGCCGTTCAGGGAAATTCTCGAGCGCGTGCACGCCTACTACACCGAACACCGCGAAGACATCCGCAAACAGAACCGGACGCTCAAAGACACGCTGCATAAGATCTACGCCCCCGCCGACACCGCGGCGGCGCCGGCGCCGGCGCTGGCCGACGCCGCGCACGCGACGCTGATAAAGCAATTCGACCGGGTGCACGGCGGTTTCGGCGACGAACCGAAGTTCCCGCACAGCGAACTTATGGAGTTCATGCTGCACCGCAGCGCGCACGCCGCACGCAGCGGCGGCGGCGACCCGCGCGCCGAGTACGCGGCGCTTTATACGCTGGAGAAAATGTGCGGCGGCGGTTTGTACGACCATCTCGGCGGCGGCTTTTACCGTTACTCGGTGGACGCCGCGTGGCAAATCCCGCATTTCGAGAAGATGCTCTACGACAACGGCCCGCTGCTCGGGCTGTGCGCCGGAGCGTGGCGCGTGAGCGGCAAGCCGCGCTTCGCCGCCGCCGCGCGCGAAACTGCACGCTGGGTGCTGCGCGAGATGCAGGCACCCGAGGGCGGCTACTACGCGACGCTCGACGCCGACTCCGAAGGCGGCGAGGGCGCGTTCTACGCGTGGCGCGCAGACGAAGTCGCGTCGCTGCTCGGCAAGGACAGCGAGGACTTTGAAATCGCGGCGCGGCACTTCGGCCTCGACAAAGTGCCAAACTTCGAGGGCAAATGGCACCTGCACGCCGCGGCTGACGCCGGCGCGGTCGCCCAAGCGCTCGGTAAAGACGCCGCCGCCGTGCACACGAGCATCGCGCGCGTCAAACAGACCTTGTTCGCACACCGCGAACAGCGCCCGCGCCCCGGACGCGACGACAAGATCCTGACGAGTTGGAACGCGCTGATGATCAAGGGCATGGCGCAGGCGGCGCGGCTGCTCGGCGACGACGACTGCTACGAGTCGGCGGTGCGCGCGCTCGATTTCGTGCGCGCCACCCTCTGGCGCGACGGGCGGCTGGCGGCGACCTGCAAGGACGGACGTGCGCGCCTGGACGGATATTTAGACGATTACGCGTTCCTGCTCGATGCGATCTTCCACTTGCTGCAATGCCATTGGCGGGACGACGACCTCGCGTTCGCACTCGCGCTCGCCGATGCCGTCCTGGCACGCTTCGAGGACGCCGACAACGGCGGCTACTACTTCACCGCGCACGATCACGAGCGGCTGATCGAGCGCCCGCGCACGCTGCACGACGAAGCAACGCCGTCGGGCTACGGCGTCACGACGCTCGCACTCGCGCGGTTCGGACTGCTGTGCGGCAACGACGCCTATCTTGCGAGCGCCGACCGTGCGCTGGCGCAGGCTTCGCCGACCATCGCCAACGCACCGAGCGGCTGCACGACCTTGCTGCACGCGCTCGCCGAGCGGCACGAACCGCCGGAAATCGTCATCATCCGCGCCCGCGGTGATGCACCGGGCGATGCACTCGCACGCTGGCAACACGCCGCCGCCGAACAGTACTCGCCCCTGCGCTTTTGCTTCACGATTCCCGCCGACGCCGCAAACCTGCCACCCGCCTTGCGTGACAAGCCGGTGCGCGGCGACGCGGCCGCCTATCTGTGCCGGGGCACGACCTGCCTCGCGCCGATTGACGATCTCGACGCGTTCGCGGCGGCGCTCAAAGAACAGGCTTGAGGACGGCGCCCGCGCATGGACTCGATCACGCAGGCGGCACTCGGCGCCGCAATCAGCGAAGCGGTCGCGGGTAAACGCATCGGCGGCAAGGCGCTGCTGCTCGGCGCGGTCGCGGGCACCCTGTTTAACCTCAACGTGCTCGCAACACCGCTCAAAGAACAGGCTTGAGGACGACGCCCACGCATGGACTCGATCACGCAGGCGGCACTCGGCGCCGCAATCGGCGAAGCCGTCGCGGGTAAACGCATCGGCGGCAAGGCGCTGCTGCTCGGCGCGGTCGCGGGCACCCTGTTTAACCTCAACGTGCTCGCAACACCGCTCAAAGAACAGGCTTGAGGACGACGCCCACGCATGGACTCGATCACGCAGGCGGCACTCGGCGCCGCAATCGGCGAAGCCGTCGCGGGTAAACGCATCGGCGGCAAGGCGCTGCTGCTCGGCGCGGTCGCGGGCACCCCGCTTAACCTCGACGTGCTCGCAACGCCGCTCAAAGAACAGGCTTGAGGACGGCGCCCGCGCATGGACTCGATCACGCAGGCGGCACTCGGCGCCGCAATCGGCGAAGCCGTCGCGGGTAAACGCATCGGCGGCAAGGCGCTGCTGCTCGGCGCGGTCGCGGGCACCCTGCCCGACCTCGACGTGCTCGCAACGCCGTTGCTGAGCGACGTCGCGCGCTTCACCGCGCACCGCGGCCTGACACATTCAATCCTGATCATGCCCGTCGCGGCATGGCTGCTGGCGCAGGTGCTCAGCCGCACGTTCCCGCACGGCGGCCTCGACCGAAGGCGTTGGCTACTGCTGTTCTTATGGTGCTTCGGGACGCACATCGCCCTCGACCTGTGCACCGCCTACGGCACGCAGATCTTCTACCCGCTGAGCGATCATCCGTTCTCGCTGTCGAGCCTGTTCATCATTGACCCCTTCTATACCGTGCCGCTGATCATCGGTATCGCGTGGCTGCTGCTGTTCAAACCCGAGCCGCGACTGCGCCGGCGCATTAACGCGACCGTGTTGGCGCTGACCACCGCCTACGTCGCGGCGGGCTTTGCCTTGAAGGTTCACGCCGACCGGGTGTTCGCGGAGGTGCTCGCCGCCGACGGCGTGCACTACCGGCGGCTGGAGACGCTCAACACGCCGCTCAACATTTTCCTGCGCCGGGCGATGGTGATGACCGGCGACGGCTACCTGACGGGCTGGTATTCGGCGCTGAACCCCGCCGCGCCACCCGTTTTCAAACACACCGAGGCGCATCCGCAGCGCGACGCGCTCGACGCACTCGCACGCGACAACCCCGAGCACGCGCAACTGATCCGCTTCTCAAAAGACTGCTACCGCTACGAAGAGCGCGACGACGGCGTGTACCTGGTCAACCTGCGCATCGGCACGACCGGCGTCTATCCGTTTCGTTTCCGCGTCGCGCACAACGACGGCGGCCTATTCCGCGCGACCATGCCGGTGCGCCGCGCTCCCCGGATCGCCAAACGGGCGCTGGGTAAAATGTTCGACGAGTTGCGTGCACGGATCATCGGCAAGCCGTTCGAGCGTTAGCGGTTCCCGCCTTTAAGGCGCATCGGCCGCTTCACGCCGGAAGCGAAAACGGCAGTGCTGACTCACCTCCCGGCGCCGATAGACTCCGGCGCGACGTCCTCCAGGCGGGTCGGTGCGGGTTCGGCTTCATCGCACACGCTGTCAACCTGCAACGACAAGTAGTTATCCATGCTGAACGGTTTGCCCGGCACGTATTCGCACACCCGCGCTTGCAGCCGCGCCGCAAAGTCCGGCAGCGGCACGACGGTGACGTGTTTGCCGAGCAGCGACGCGACGTATTCGACGATCTCGCGCAGCGTATAGCGTTGCGGCCCGCACAGCGCGATGCGCCGGCCGGCGCCGGCACCGTCAACAACAGCCGCGGTCACCGCACGTGCAACGTCGCCGACGTACACCGGCGCAAACAGCGCGGCGGCGCAGGCCAGCGGAAATACGCCGGGGACAAACTTGAGCAACACCGCGAAGCGGTTAAGAAATCCGTCGCCGGGACCGAAGATCACCGACGGGCGGAAACTCGTCGCCTCGAGCGCCGCCGCCGCGTGCACGAGGTCTTCGGCTTCGCCTTTGGTGCGCAGGTATTCGCTCGGACCGTCGCGTGACGCGTTGAGCGCGCTCATCTGCAAGAAGCGCCGCACGCCGGCCTGCTTGCATGCCGCGAGCGCGGCGGCGACAAATCTGACGTGGACGCGCCTGAAGTCATCGGCGTGAAACGCGCGGCTGTTGAGAATACCGACGAGGTTGACGACGCAGTCGCAACCTGCAAACGCAGCGGCCGACGGGCGCGGGCAACTGTGCCATTCGACGCCGCGCGGCAAGCCGGGCCGCGCCGCGCCGCGGCTGATGATGCGCACGCCGCAACCGCGGTCGCGCAGTTGCGCGCTTAGCGCGGTTCCGACAAAGCCGCTGCCGCCGATGATCGCCACACGCATCCTTCATGCCCCGTGCAATAACGAGCACAAATTGTAGCATCTGCAACATCGCAATTAAGGGTGGCGCCGGCCCGCGCCCGTGTCTTTTTTGCGCTTGCAAAGCGGCGCACAAATCCGCAATGCTTTTTGTCCCAACTCGCAACGAACGCCTAAACGCAAGCGAGCCGGGGTTAAGTTAAAATAAGCCCCACCTGCAACAACTCCCAGAGCAGATGAACATCCTGCGCATCGCGGTCAGACTGCCGCTCATCGGCGTGCACATCATCATCGGCATATTGCTGTGCGTCTTTGTGCTGCCGTCCGATTGGAACAACGCCGGGTCGGCATGGCAGCGCGGCATCGTGCGCTGGTGGCTGCGCACCTGTGCGCGCCTCATCGGCATCCGCGTGCACCTCCACGGCAAGCCCGCCGCGGGCGCGTCGCTGGTCGTCGCGAACCACGTCTCGTGGATGGACGTCGTGATCGTCGGCGGCCTGCAACCGGTCAGTTTCCTGTCGAAAGCCGAGATCGCGCGCTGGCCGGTCATTGGCTATCTCGCGCGCAAAGCCGGCACCTTGTTCATAAACCGGGGCGCGGGCGCGGAAGCCGTGGCGCAACTGATCGGCGCGCGCCTGCGCGCCGGCGCCGGCGTCGCGTTCTTCCCCGAAGGCACGACCTCGGACGGCACGACGATACACCGCTTTCACCCGCGCCTGTTCATGGCCGCGATTAATACGCGCGCGCCGGTGCAGCCGGTCTCGATCACTTATCCGTGCGCCGACCCGCGCCGGAACACGGCGGGCGGCGTTCATCCGAAAGCGCCGTACACCAGAGAGGTTCCATTTCTCACCCACGCCCTCGCGATCATCGGCGAGCGCCGCATCCACGCGGTCGTGCGCTACCCCGACGGTCTGTCCGGCGACGGCAACCGCAAGCAACTCGCGGAAAAAGCGCACGCGCGGGTGGTCGCCGAACACAGCAAAAACCGGCAGGGAGCGCCGGGAAAATGAACCGCGACCCCGACGGGCGTCCACCCGGCGAAGCGCCGGTCAGCCGCCGCTACGGCAAGCGCATGATCGCGGTGGCCTGGGTCGCGGTGCTGGCGCTTTTGTTCCTGTTCTTTGACGACCACCTGAGCAAACTTTACAACCCGAACCCCGCACCGGTATCACAGTTCCTCGAAGACGGCGGCACGCGCGTGGTGCTGCTGCGCAACCGCTACGGCCATTACGTCGCAACCGGCAGCATCAACGAGCACGCAGTTGACTTTCTGGTGGACACCGGCGCGAGCGACGTCAACATCCCCGAAACGGTGGCGAACAAATTGAACCTCATCCGCGGCGCACCGTTCTACGCGCGCACCGCGAACGGCACGATCACGGTTTACCGCGCCCACCTCGACAGCGTCGAACTCGGCGACATTCGCCTCGAGAACTTAAACGGCAGCATCAACCCGTACATGGAGGGCGACAGCGTCCTGCTCGGCATGGAATTTCTGAAGCGCCTTGACTTCAATCAGACCGGGCGCGAACTGACGTTGACCGCACCGGCGCGCTGAGGCCGCTTCAAGTGCGCGGGAGATAAGGAAAGAACAACTGCCGCCCGCGCACCTTGAAGCCGCGGATGTGCACAAACCCCCGTTCCGAAGTCAGCCAGTCGGAGAAAACCCGCGCCGCGGCAAACCGCACTCCGGGGTAGCGTCCGGGGTTCACCAGGATCACGCTGTAGGGATTGTGCAGCGGCGGTTCGTTCTCGACGATGACTTTCAGGTTGGCGCGGTTGTTGAAACTGACCCAGGTCGAGCGGTCCGCGAGGGTGTAGGCGCCGAGTTCGTTGGCGATGTTCAGCGCGGTCCCCATCCCCGCACCGACTTCGCGGTACCAGATGCGCCCGGACGGCGCGCCGCCCAGGACTTCATACCAAAGCGACAGTTCTTTCTTGTGCGTGCCGCTGTCGTCGCCGCGCGAGACGAAAGTCGCGCCGCTTTGCGCGATGCGGCGCAATGTTTCGGAGACACCGCCCGCTTCCACCGCGGCGGCGATTGGCCCGACCAGCACGTAGTCATTGTACATAAACGTCTTGCGCTCGACGCCGTATCCCGCGCGCACGAACTCGAGTTCCGACGCCGCGTCGTGCACGATCAATACGTCGGCGTCGCCGCGGCTCGCGATGCTCAACGCGCGCCCGGTGCCGACCGCGATCACGCGCACCACGATGCCGGTGTCGCGCGTGAACGCGGGCAGCAGGACGTCGTAAAGCCCGGAGTTGTCGGTCGAGGTCGTCGAGGCGAGCACGATCGAGCGCGGTGCGGAGGCTTCTTCGCCGTGCGGGCGCGTATCCGCGGTGACTCCCCGGATACAGCCCAAGACGGCGCCGAGCGCCAGCGCCAACGTCAGCAGGCGGCCTGCAAGCGGATGAAATCGCATACGCGCGGATCGCGGGAATTATTGAAAAACTTGTCGCTGTCAGTGTGTGCAACCAGGCGCCCGCGGTCAAGAAAAATCACTTCGTCGCACAGCCGCCTGACCTGCGCGAGGTTATGCGAAACCAGAATAACCTTGACCCTCTCGCGCTTGAGGTTGGCGATGACGTCCTCAACCATCGCGGTGGATTCCATGTCGAGCCTCGCGGTCGGCTCGTCCATCAGGATGACGTCCGGGTCGAGCGCACACGCACGCGCGATCACGAGGCGCTGCTGCTCGCCGCCCGACAGCGACAGGGCCTGGCGTTCGGCGCGGTGTTCAAGTCCGACCAGCGCAAACGCCCGGTCGCTGCGCCGCCGCTTTTCCTCGCCGGCAAACCCGTGCAGGCGCAGGACGTAATCCACGTTGGCGTGCGCGCTGCGCCTGAGCAGGCAGGGCTTTTGGAACACCATCGCGATACGCCTGCCGAGGTCGCCGGGCTTCGCTTCGCCCCAGCGCACCTCGCCGCGGCTCGGCTCGACCAAGCCGTGACACAGCCGCAACAGCGTAGTCTTGCCCGCGCCGTTGGCGCCGAGCAGCGCGGTGCAGACGTCGGCGGCACTGACAAGACTGACGCCGTCGAGCAATACGTACCCGCGCACGGCGTAACTCAGATCACGCATCGTCAAAGGGTGCGCCAACATCAGGCAGACCGCCGTAATCCGCCGCCGTAATTCGCCAAGTCCGCACGCAACGCCTGCGCGAAGAAAGCACCGTCGCGCAATACATACCCGCGCACGGCGTCGCTCAGATCGCGCATCGTCAGAGGGTGCGCCAACATCAGGTATGCAGCCGTAATTCGCCGAGGTTGCGCAACGCCTGCGCGGAGAAAGTGATCAGCAGCGACAAAAGGATCAGCACCATGCCCAGCGCGAGCGCGAGCGCGAGATTGCCCTTGCTGGTTTCGAGCGCAATCGCGGTCGTCATCACGCGCGTCGAGTGATTGATGTTGCCGCCGACGATCAGCACCGCGCCGACCTCGGCGGCGGCGCGCCCGAAACCTGCGAGCACCGCGGTCAGTAGGCTGAAGCGCCCTTCCCACAGCAGGGTACGCACCGCGTGCGGCGCGCTGCACCCGAGCGAGCGCAACTGCTCGCCGTATTCAAAGTGCAGATCGCGCACGGTTTGATGGGTCAGCGCCGCGACGATCGGGAAGATCAGCCCGACTTGGGCGATGATCATCGCGGTCGGCGTGTACAGCAGGCCGAGCACACCGAGCGGCCCTGCACGCGACAGCATCAGATAAACGAACAAACCGACGACGACCGGCGGCAGCCCCATGAAAGCCGTGAGCAGGCTGATCCAGAAATTGCGCGTCGGGAACCGTTTGACCGCGAGCAGCGCGCCGACGGGCAAACCGATCACGGCGGCGGCGGCGACCGCGGTCAGGCTGACTTTAAGTGATAAACCGATGACCTCGAGCAAGCCGGGGTCGAGTGCCGCGACCATTCCGATCGCGGCGTTGAAAGCGTGATTAAAATCGTTCATGCACCCCGCCGCCGGTCGGCGCCCGCCCCCGGTGATTGTTGCCGCCCATACGCTCAATCATAGCGCATTGCCGCCGGCAGGCGCCTGCGAAGCCCGCTGCCGCAGCGGCTTTGTCCGGGTTTTTTCGAGGGTGGACTGCCTCCCGCTTCTAAGGTTAAATAGCAGCCCGCACGCTCCCCGAAAGCAAGCGCCGCTCCCAAAGTTAACCAAGCGGAGGCCCGCGATGGCAGAAATTACTTTACAAGGCAACAAAATACACACGCATGGAACTTTCCCGGCGCCGGACACCGAAGCGCCGGACTTCACGCTGGTCAACAAAGACCTTGAAGACGTGAGCCTCAAGAGTTTCCACGGCAAACACAAACTGCTGAGCGTCGTGCCGAGCCTCGATACCCCGGTGTGCGCGACTTCGACAAAGAAATTCGAGGAAGCAGCGCAGCGCAACCCCAACGCGGTGTTCCTGATCATCTCGTCGGACCTGCCGTTCGCGATGTCGCGCTTTTGTTCGAGCGACAACCTCAACAATGTCATCCCGCTGTCGTTGATGCGCGCGCGAACTTTCGCCAAGGATTACGGCGTGCTGATCGAGGACGGCCCGCTGGCGGGCATCACCGCGCGGGCGGTGATCGTGATTGACGAAAACGACGTGATCCGCTACGCCCAACTGGTGGAAGAGATTGCGAACGAGCCCGATTACGAAGCCGCGATCAAGGCGCTGAGCTCGCTGCCCGCGACCCACGAGGACACCGAGTAAGATTTAGCCGCTGGCCGGATTCGAATCTGAAACGCGGCGTTTGCCCGTCATCCTCTGGTTGCCCGCCCGCGGCGTCTTCCGTATGCCCCCCGCCGACCGGGTCGCGCCCGGCCGATTCCCCCTCAAGGGAGAGTGATTTTCAGCGGCCTGCGCTGCTTCCCTCGGTTGCACTTCGGGCTGGAAGTTGGCTGCTCCGTCTTGTTCGTCGTTCCGGTCATCGCGCACGCAAGCGCGCCATTGCGCCAGCAGAAGCGGCGATAGGCGCGCACTTCATGCCGCCTTGTTGATGAACCAGGTCTTCAGCGGCAGACAACGATCCACCAGCGTCAAACCCGCCGCCGGCAACCCGCCCACCGGCGTCCGCCCGGCGGCAAACCCGCGGCGGATTGCGTCGAGCGCGCACTTCACGCCGAGATTGCGCCCCTTGACGCTGCGTTGATAGCGGCGCAGCGCCGACCAGCCGACGTGCGCGCCGGCGTCCGCGGCGGAAGCGGCGAGGTCGAGCAGCACGCGCACGTCGGCCAGCCCCATGTTCGCGCCCTGCCCCGCGAGCGGGTGGACGCTGTGCGCGGCGTCGCCGACCAGCGCGACGCCTGCGGCGACGTAGTCGTCGGCGAGCGCACCGTACAAAGGAAAAGCGGCGCGTTCGGACACCGGCGTCATCGCGCCGAGACGGTGCTCGAGTGCCCGCGCAAGGCGTGCGCCGAAAGCCTCGCGCGACAGCGCCGCAAGGTCGGCGGCGAGCGGCTTGTCGCACGACCATACGATCGAGCCCAGGTTGCGCGCGGCGTCCGCGAGCGGCAGAAACGCCGTAATCCCCTCGTCGGAAAAGCGCTGCAAGCAGACGTTGCCGTGTGCCGCTTCACACGCGACCGTCGCGACGAGCGCGTCCTGCCCGTAAGCGCGGCGGCGGTAACCGACGCCGGCGTGCGCACGCACCCGCGAGCCGGCGCCGTCGGCGCCGATGACCAAAGCCGCCTCGACCTCGCCGCCGTCGTCAAACGCGACGCGCCGCCCGCGCCCGGCGGTCATGGGCTGCATGGATTCAAACCGCGCCGGGCAACGGATCTCGACTTCGCGGCGCGCGCGCAGATGCTCGAACAAAACGCCGCACAACAGCCGGTTCTCGACGATCACCCCGAGCCGCGCGCGCGCGACGTCGGTGGCATGAAACTTCAAACGCCCGCGCCCGGCCCACACTTCCATCGCCTCGTAAGGGCACAGCCGCTGCGCGGTGATCGCGTCCCACGCGCCGAGGCGCGCAAGCAGCGCGCAGGAGGTATCGTTCAATGCGAACACGCGCAGGTCGTAGTCGCCGGCAACGCCCGTATAAGGCGCGACCTTGTCGCCGCACAGGGTCACCGGATAGCCGAGTTGCGCGAAACCGGCGGCGCAGGCGAGGCCGGTAACGCCGCTGCCGGCGACGACGACGCGCTCAGCCGGCACGCGCTTGCCCTTGTTCAGACCGCGGCGCCAACGGCAGGCCGCTCGCGAGACGCGACGCCGGCGGCAACAGGCCGAGGCTTCGGCGCACGACGGCGCGGCGCAGCGGCGGACACAGATCAAAGCCGAGCAGCGCCGCACCGCGCAACGGCGCGAGCGCGCACCAACGCCGGGTAAACGCGCGCGCGAGGAAATCGGTGAAGCGCACGACCCGCCTGACGTCGGCGCGGCGGGCGGTCTGCCACGCGGCGAGCATCCCGGGCGCGCCCGCGTCGCGCGCCGCGAACACGCCCTCGGCGAGCGCCGCGACGTCGCGCAGCGTCAGGTTGAAATTCTGCCCGGCGACCGGGTGCAAAGTGTGCACGGCGTTGCCGAGCGCGACGACGCGGCCTGCGACCATCCGCGAAGCCTGCGCAAGACGCAGCGGGAACACGCGGCGCGCACCGACGCGCACGATGCGCCCGAGGCGGCGGCCGAAGTCGGATTGCAGCGCTTTGATGAAGCGCGCGTCGGGCCACGCGGCAACCGCGTCGGCTTCCCCCTCGGCGTGCGTCCAAACCACGCCGCAACGCGTCCCGCCGAGAGGCAGCACCGCGAGCGGGCCGTGCGGCGTGAAGCGCTCGTACGCGACCTCACCGGCGGCGAACTCGGTCTCGACGTTGACGACCACCGCGGCCTGCCCGTAATCCGACACCGCAACGTCGAACCCGGCGGCTTCGCACAACCCGCCGCCGCCGCCGTCGGCGAGAACCAGCAGCCGGGTTTCGATCTCGCTGCATACGCCCGCCTGCTCAAGCGTGACCGTCACGCGGTCGGCGTGCTGCGAAAGACCGGTCGCGGTCGCCGGCACGAACTGCTCGACCGCGTGCAGATTGGCGTGCAGAACCTCGCCGAGCGCGTGATGCGGCAGCGTCCAGGCGAGCGCGTCCAGGCCCTCGTGCGCGGCGCAAATGCGGGTCGCGCCGAACGCGCCTTTCTCAGACACGCGGATCTCGCGGATCGGGTGCGCGTGTGTCACGAGCGCGTCCCACAGTTTGAGGGTGTCTAAGATGCGTCGGCTGACGTCGGCGAGCGCGATGCTGCGCTCGTCAAACGTGTCGCGCCGCAAAGCATCGGGGGGGCGCGCCTCGACCAGCGCGATGCGCCCGGGGTAGCCGCGCAACGCCGCCGCGAGGCTCGCACCCGCGAGGCCGCCGCCGATGATCGCCGCGTCAAAAGTCTTCATCATCCGCCCGCAGTCGCCGGCGCTTCGATCCCGTCGGGCTTATTCGGCACCCCGCCGCTGAGGCCAGCGCCGCCGATGATCGTCGCGTCAAAGATTTTCATTATCCGCCGGCAGACACCGACGCTTCGATCCCATCGGGCTTATTCGGCACCCCGCCGCTGAGGCCAGCGCCGCCGATCATCGCGTCAAAGGTCTTCATTATCCGCCCGCCGATGCCAGTGCTTCGATCTCGTCGGGCTCCTTCGGCACGCCGTCGCTGAGTACGCGGGCGCCGTCGGCGGTCACCGCAACGTCGTCTTCAATGCGGATGCCGAGGTTGCGCCAGCGCCGCGCGACGCCGGCGCCGGGGCGTATATACAGCCCCGGCTCGACGGTCAGCACCATGCCGGGCTCGAACCGGCGCGCGCGTGCACCGTCGCTCACGCCACCGACGTCATGCACGTCCATGCCCAGCCAGTGGCCGGTGTGGTGCATGTAAAAGCGCCGGTATTCGCCATCGCGGATCAGGCGCTGCACCCGCCCCTTGAGCAGCCCGAGCGCGACCAGCCCCGTGGTCAGCGCCCGCACCGCCGCGCCGTGCACGTCGTTCCAGGTGTTGCCCGCGCGCACTTTCCCGATTGCCGCACGCTGCGCCTCCAATACCAGTTCGTACAGTTCGCGTTGCGCCGGCTTGAAGCGTCCGCCGACCGGGAAAGTGCGGGTGACGTCGCTTGCGTAGAGTTGGTATTCGGCGCCGGCGTCAATCAGCACGAGGTCGCCGTCGTTGAGCACGTCGGCGTTGCGGGTGTAGTGCAGAACGCAGGCGTTGGCACCGCCGCCGACGATGGACGGGTACGCGGGCACCGCGGCGGCGCCCTCGAATTCACAGTGGATCTCAGCCGCGAGTTGGTACTCGAACATCCCGGGACGGCACGCACGCATTGCGCGCCGGTGCGCCGCCGCCGCAATCACCGCCGCCTTTCTCATCAGCGCGATCTCGGCGCGCGACTTGCGCAGGCGCATTTCGTGGGTCAGTCCCTCGAGCGCGAACCGGCTGCGGCGGCGCAGGCCCAAGCGCCGCAGCCGGCTGAACAGGCGCCGGTGCGGCGTTTCGGCGTCGTCCAGCGGGTCATCCACCGCGCCGTCGGCCGGGTCGTCCAGGGGCAGGCAAATGCGGGTGCGCCCCTTGATCAGCCGTGGAAAGACTGCGTCGAAGTCCTCGATCGGGAACGCTTTGTCGGCGCCGAAATCGCGCACTGCGCCGCGGCAACCGGCGCGGGGGCCGTCCCAAAGTTCGCGCTGTTCGTCACGCGGCAGACAAAACAGAACGTATTCCCCGTCACGACGCCCGGGCGTGAACACCGCGATCGCGGCGGGTTCGCAAAACCCGGTCAGGTAGGCGAAGTCGCTGTTCTGCCGGTAGGGGTAAGCGACGCCGCCGCTGCGGTTGACGACCGCGGCCGCGGGCACCACCGCCGCGCAGTCACGCCCGAGCGCACGCATCAGTGCGCGGCGGCGGCGCGCGGTTTCGACGCCGCCTTTAGTGCAGGCGGCGGCTTTCGTTCTTTGAGATGACTTCATCGCACATCATCACCACGCCGACGCCGAGATAGCCGGCGATGCTGTTGTAGGCGGCCTCGTTGGCGGCCTGCCCGTCGCCGGACAGCGCGACGCAGTCGGCCGCGCCGATCTCGCCGATGTCCGCAAGAAACTTTCTGCTCGCGTCGGAAAGGCTGCTTGCAAGATTGCAGCCGGTGACGCCGATCGCGTAGTTAAAGCCGTGGCACCATTCGGTCAGCGCGCGCATACGCGCGGCGTAATCGCCCGCCTCACCTTCGTACAGCAGCGGCTTGAAACGCAAATCACCGCCCTTGAGTTGCGCGACGGTGCCGTCAAACAACGTCCGCCAAACCGCGGCCGAATCTCCGGCGAGACAATTCCGATCAACGCCGAGTTGCTCCATTTCCTGCGCCCAGTACTGAAACTTGGTTGAGATATCCACAGTTAACATGCCGCACAATAAGCCGTGAAGTTCGTGGCAACTGCACAACACGCGGTATTTATCGAGTGCGTTGCAAAGTTGTTTATATGACATTTTTCTTTGACTTTTCAGTAATTTAAATGATTTCGAGTGTACGCATTTTACACGACTCGCGCAACCACGGCACAACCGACGGCGTACGCCGCGCAAGATCGAATGCAAAGCGGCGAGTTTAAAGTGTTGACCGCAATCATTAAATAAGCATAATCCAATCCCTATATGGAAACGGAACCGAATCAAGGCCGAAACCTGCACCTGCTGATCGAACTCGAGCAGCGCATTTCCACTTTGCTTGAAGATCACGGTCGGCTGACGGAGGAAAACCAATTGCTGAAACAGCAGCAAGAGAAACTTGCACTGGAAAAAGCGGGGCTGCACGAAAAACACCGCCAGATCCACTCCAAGATAGAAGCCATGCTCATGCGGCTTAAAACGCTGGAACAGCAATGAGCGGACTGCCCCCCAGCCAGATGGAAGTGACGATATTCAACAAGGAATACCGCGTTGCCTGCCCCGACGGTCAGGAAACC
The DNA here is from genome assembly GCA_965211995.1 of Candidatus Oxydemutatoraceae bacterium. Classification (GTDB taxonomy): domain Bacteria; phylum Pseudomonadota; class Gammaproteobacteria; order Poriferisulfidales; family Oxydemutatoraceae; genus CAYFZO01. The sequence goes on along the minus strand of OZ243040.1, from coordinate 504,640 downwards.
CGGCTGGCGGAAGCGACGGACTTCCTGAACCGGCGCATCCAGGAAATGAAAGACTCAAGCGCGGGCCTCGGCACGGAGCAGACCGCGGCGATCACCGCCTTGAACTTGGCACACGATCTGCTGGAGCAACAGCGTGAACAGCAGCGCCGCCAAAGCGACGGCGACAAAATTCACGCGCGCCTGCAGACCATAAAAGAGCGCCTTGACGCAAACGTGCTGCAACAAGATTCGCGCCGTCCGCAAGCCGGGCGACTGTACCAGTTTTGAAGCAACTCTGTAATGTTCGAGAGTAGCCGTGAGAACCTTGAGCGTATTTAAAATGTTAAATGGAACTGAAAAAAACGCTGTTGTGCAAGTCCACCCCCGAGTGGAAAGCCTGATGCGTTATTCAACAAGTTCCGCCTTGGACATACCAGCCCAAGGTCAAAGGCGACAACGGCATTGCGGAGTTGTTTCAAATTAACCGACGGCCGGAGAAGGAAAATGGACACTTTTGACACGCTTGTATCCCTGTTATTAGTTACCAAGCAAAAGTACGCCATTGATTCCCCAAAACACCCCGAAACCCCCTTGCAAGGGGCGCCGGAGTGGAGGCCTTCAGCGACCATGTTTCACAACACTGGGAGGTAGTTTGATGGCTGTCAAACGACGTACCAAGAAAAAAAAGGCCACGGGCAAACGCGCTCCGGTCAAGCGCCGCACGACGAAAAAACGGGCGGCATCCAAGAAACGCGCTGCGCCGAAGAAGCGTCGCACGACGAAGAAACGGGCTGCGCCCAAAAAGCGCCGCACCGTTAAAAAGCGTCGCACGACGAAGAAACGCCGCATCGTCAAAAAGCGCCGCACCGTCAAGAAACGTCGCACGACGAAAAAGCGCCGCACCGTTAAAAAGCGCCGCACGACGAAGAAGCGGGCTGCGCCCAAAAAGCGCCGCACCGTCAAAAAGCGCCGTACGACGAAGAAGCGGGCTGCGCCCAAAAAGCGCCGCACGACCAAACGGCGTCGCCGCCGCACTTAAGCAACGGCGCCAACCGGCGGTCAACTGACTGCGGACAAAACCCGGCTTGCATCGCAGGCCGGGTTTTTTTACGCCCGTGCAATCGCGCGGCGGCGGCGGGCGGCCCGAATCAGGCCGATTGCGGTCACGACCAGCACCCCGCTGACCGCACCGTACCAATGAGCCTCGAAAATAACCCGCAAGCCGACCCAATCGGCGGTCACCGGCGTCGGCCCCTGGAAATGCTCGTAGCCGAGTTTGACCGCGACCACGGCAAGGATGAACCACCCCGCGTAATCACCGCGGCACGCCGACAAACGCAACACCGCCACGGCGATTAACAAACCGTGAAGCACGCCCGACAGACCCGTGTACCATTCGACTTCCGGTGAAAATGCAACCAAGCCGGCGCCGCTCCCCAAAGCACAGAAAAACAGCAGCGCCGCCCACGTCGGACCGGCGCATACCGACCGCCCGTACACCCAGATCAGCAGCCACGCCGCGAGGTTAAGCAGCAGGTGCGGCGCGGTGATATGGACAAAATGGCCGCTGACGATGCGCCAGTATTCACCGGCGAGAAACCCGTCGCGGCGGTAGATGAAAAGGTCGCGCGCGGCGTCGGTGAACAAAGCCAGGCATATAGCGACCACGACCACGGCCGTTGCTTGTTGCGCCAAGCCCCGGATGAACGCGCCCGCGCGGCCGGGCACCCAACTCCGTCCCACGGAAAGACCCTACTCTTCGACGGACTCGGTTTCGCCGCCCGCTTCGAGCCAGGCTTTCAAGCCGCCGGACAGGCTGCAGACGTTCTCGACGCCCATCTCCTGCATCCGGCGCGCAGCGAGCAGCGAGCGCCCGCCGCTCATGCAATACAGCACGAATTTCGCGTCGGCGGCGAAGACCTCATTGTGATACGGGCTTTCGGGGTCAACCAGAAACTCAAGCATCCCGCGCGAAGCGTGCTCGGCGCCGGGGATGCGGCCCAGCGCGACCAACTCCTGGCGGTCGCGCACGTCAATGAACTGAACGCCGGGGTCGCCGACCATCCCCATCGCCCGGGACACCTCGACGACGTCCACCGTATTCTGGGCTTCCGCCAGAAAGTCCTTGAAACTTTTACGCGTTTTCATAAACGTTCTCCGGATTTATCGGGCACTCAGCATAACACTATACGGCGTTCCCGCACGCGCAAAAATCATGAACCGAGTTTGCCGCTGCCGGAAAAAGTCAGTGATTTTTCGCCGGATTGGGTGGCGCTTCTCCTCAGCATTTCCATCAGTCCCTGATCTTCGGTCTCGAGGTTCGCGGTATAGTGGTAACTGCGGTCGCTGAGATCGAGCGCGGCCTGCCCCTTGAGGCGGAACCTGTCGTTGCCGCCGCCGAAATCGGACGTCAGGCCGGCGGTGCCCTGCTCAAGATCGGCCCGCCACCGATAATCGCCGAGCACAAACCCGCCGGCTTGCAGGTCGCGCACTTCGCCGCTCGCGTGCAACCCGGTCAGCAACTGCGCGCTCGCGGGGTCAAGCGACAACCGCTCAAGATTGACCTCGCCGATGCCCTTGAGCCCGGATTCCACCGGGCCGATATTGAGGGGGTAGCCTTGGACCTGTGCGAGCAAGCGCGTGTTGAACGCTTCGAAACCGCCGCCGAGAAGCGAGTACGCGAACGTGCCTTCGGCTTTGAGCAGCGGCGACTCCAGGCGCACGCACATCGCCGCAAGCCCCTGATGCCACCCCGGACACCACGCCCAAACCAGATCCGCGAGCACGTCTTTGGGCGCGATCCTGCCGAGTTGGCCCTGATACTCGACCTCGGTCGCGCGCCCCGACCACACCGTTCCGGTCAAGTGGCCCACGCGCAGGTTTTCGGGCAGGCCAAACTGCACCACCATGAACTGCACCGGCATCGTCGCAAACACCATGCCCACCAGCGCCGCCGCCGGCAGCAGCACGTATAAAAGATACTTGAACCAGACGCTCACGTCCTTACACCTCGATAACGACGGTACCCGACAGGCGTCCGCCGCTGTTGCTCAGGTCAAGCCCCGACACCGTATAGCCGCCGTTGGTGAGTGCCTCGAGCCAACGCATCACTTCCCGGCCGCTGCTGCTTTCAAATTCAACCTCGATGTGCTTGGCGCCGTCGGCGTTCCTGACCGCGACCGTGGCCTTCATCTTCCGCTTCTTGAGATCGCTTTCGATCTTCGCCTTGGCCTCGTCGAGCGGCAGCGACACCGGCAACGCGCCGCCGGCCTCGGAGCGCATCTCCCCGAGCGCGCGCACCTGTTGTTTAAGCCAGTGATAGTCGCCGTCGGCGGCCTGAAACTCCCGGCCCGCGGTCGCGTGCATTTCAAACACCGGATACACCAGCGCGTACGCGGCGGCGGCGACCGCAAACGCGGCGCCGACCAGCAGCATCCTCTGCTCCCTGCTTTCGCGTGCGCTCCACCACGCGAGCAGCGGCTCGGGCAGCGTCATGCCGCCTTCTCCAGCGTCAGTTCCAGGCGCAGCCGCTTTCTTTCCTTGACGTCCGGCAACGGTTTGAGATTGACCTTGACCTGCCCAAGTTCGCTGATTTGCCGCAACAACCCGTCGAATTCCACCGAGGAACTGACGAGCAGCAACACCGAGGAGCGCTCAAACTTGACTTCCTCGACGCGGCACGCCTTGCACGACGAGATCACCGGCTCGACCAGCACCAGCGTCTGCCACGGGCTTGTTTCACGCCGGACGACGCCGCCCTTGACCTGCTCCATGCGCCGCCCGACTTGGGTGCGCAAATTGGTGAGCGGCTCCTGCTCCGAAAAGTGCTGCCGGTACAACACCAAACTCGCCTGCTTCAGATCCACCGCGGTCGCGCTCATCAATCGCGTCTCGGCCATCAGCATCCCAAAGTACAGCGCCAGCACGGCAGCCGCGGCGGCGCCCGCCCACTTCCACGGCTTGCCCCACGTCGTCAGCACCGACAGCGGCCGGAACGCGCCCTGCAGCAGGTTCATCCCCGCCGCGTCCTGATCGGCCCCCGCGAGCATCCGCTCGCCGAGGCTGCACGGCAGCGCCGCGGCACGCTCGCGCCACGCCTCAGGCAGCGCCGCGGCGTCGTCGCTGAAAATACGCACGTCGTCGGCGCGGTCGCCGACGTCGAGCACGGTGTGGACCCACTCGGGCGACCCGGCGAGGCCGGTTTGCGCGTCAAAGCGCAGCAGGCAGCGCCCGCCTTCATGCCACAGCGTCGGCTTTCCTTGCTCGCACGGCACGGCGAGCACGTCGGGCCAGACCGCCCTCGGCTTGATCTCCCGCTCGTGCAACGCATCGAGCCACGTCTGCATCGTTGCCGCGGCGACGACCGCAACCGGCACTTCGCCTTCGGGCCCGTCGGGACGACCGATCGCAAAATGCTGATCGTCAACCGCTGTGACCAATTGCTCCTCAATCACAAAAGGCGCGGTCTGCTCCCACATCTTCTGCCGTCCCGGCGGCAACTCGGCGCGATGGAACGCGATTTGCTCGGACGGCACCCACACGCCGGTGTCGGCGCCCGCGTCCTGCGACAACGCGGTCAATTCTCCGCCGGCGTCAATTTTCCAGATATTCATCTCGTTCAGGCACCGTCAAAAATGAAAGGCGTCCTTGAAAGCGCTTCAAAAATCATCTTCAAATTCATCCCGGGGCTTGCTCAAGGCGCGCGTGGAAGCCCCGCCTTTGCAGTTGCCCCCCTTATAATAGCCCGATCCCATTCGCCTTTGCATCACTTTCACTTTGTCCTGCCCGGCGCTTTGCTGCTCCCGTTTGATTTTAGGATCACGCCACAGCAAGCTTTGGATCTCGATCGGCCGGTCGCGCCCGAAACGCACACAGGCCGAAAACAAAAAGAAACTGCTTTTGACGTCGAAGAAATGCCACGGCTCGAGCGGCTTCTCAGGCGCGGTCTCCTGAATGACGTTGGCTTTGAAAAATCGCTTCACCTCGTCGTGGTTGCGGAAAAAATCCTTGTCGGCGCGGCGACTCATGATCTCTCCGACGAGGCCATCCTCCGCGAGGCCGGGCATGCGGCGCAACAATTTCGCGTCCGCGGTGTTGATGTTGATACGCACGTGGGACGGGTGCGGCAACGCGGAAAAAACCGGCAGCAGGCGCTCCGAAACCTTGCCTTCAAAGCCCCGGATCAGGCGGATTTCATCCGGCCAGGCCATGCGCCTGCGGCCGGTCAGGTAGGGCGGCTCGAGATTGAGATACTCATCGTCCTCGGCGCCGCCGTCGCGCACTTCATCGTCGGCGTCAAACCAGTCAACCAGCGAGTTCCATAGCGCATCGGCGTCGGGCGAGTTGGCTTCATCGTCGCCAAACTCCGCCTTGACCAGGTTCTTGAACAACCCCTCGTACATCTTTTCCCATTTATCCGGCTCGCCTTTGGACTTCAATACAACCGCTTGGTACACGCCGTTGAGGTTGAACAGGCCCGACAGGTCGTGCACGCGCGCTTCGAGGCGCTGGGCGCCGACCCGCCTGAACGTGTCGAGCCATTCGTCCGGCATGTCCCAGTTCGGGATCGGCCACGACCACCGCTCGATCCTGGCGTCCCCCTCCCCGTATTGCCTGAAGTCAAAGTAGTGATCCACCTTGGCGCTGTCTCTCGCGAGCAGGTCGCGTGCGTAGGTTTCAAGGCCGAACACGAGCAGGAACGCCTGCTCGCGGCTCATGATGCGCGTCGAGCGTTCGATATCTATGTTCTGGCGGTACAGCAGTTGCGCCGCCGACGCCGCGACCACCGTAACCACCACCATCACGCTGATCAACGCGACGCCGCGCCGCATTCGCCGTTCACTGTGATTCATCGGGGGCCACTTCATCCAAGTCCAGCCGGTATTCCTCGCCGCCCGGAAACCAGCGCACAAAAACCTGGTCGCGCGCTTCGATCGTGACCGCTACGCCCACCGGCAACTCTTCGTGCTTGCGGTCGCGGGTGACCAAATCGGTTTTGGCACCGGCGTCGGCTTTAGCGTCGGCGTCGGCCTTGGCCTCGGCGTCGCTCTTGGCATCGGCGTCGGCGTCGGCTTTAGCGGCGGCGTCGGCGTCGGTTTTAACCTCGGTCTTGACCTCGGCGTCGGTTTTGGCGTCGTCATCAGCGGCGGCGTCGGAGATTTCCCTCTCGGCGCCGGGGTCGAAATCAGCGGGGTAGGTTTCGACAATGAAATCTTCGATGTCCTCCATCAGCAGGCTTTCCTGCGGCTCGACCCCGGACGCACGATCCAACACCGGCCACACCAGGCGGTACAGGTTGTCGTCCCTGACGCAGTAGGCGATGCGCTGCATTCCCGCGGGCAACGACGCGCTCGCGGGCAGCCCGGCGCGGGTGAAACTCACGACGCAGTCGCCGTCGTCGGCGGGTTCGAGATCAAACGCGGGATAAGGCTCCTCTCTGTTTTCTTCACGCACCGGGCGGCGCGTCATGTTCACGAAGTCCTGGAACAATACCGTCCATACCAACTGCATCTCGACGAGGTCGCGCGCGCGTCCCTCGACCCGCTCCTGCACGTCCAATGAAGTTTGCAGACCCTGGAAAGTGATCGCCGAGATCACCGCGAAAATCGCCGTCGCGATCAGCACCTCGAGCAGTGTAAAGCCGGAAAGTTTCATTTAACCGCCGGCGGCGCCGGAAGAATAGATCCGCAGAAACCCCGCACGACGCCGCCGCGGACTACAGCGGCTCTTTGAGCCAGGCCTGCAAACTGCCGGCCACGTCGTCGCGTTGCGCCGGAGACACCTTGACCTCGTAGAACAAAATCCTGCCTTCGACCTCGTCGGTTTCTATCGCCCACGACCAGTCCCTGCCCCCCTGCTCCTCGACGTTCGACAGATCGCAATTGATTTCGCCCTCGTCGTCGCCGCCTTTTTGCACCGCCGCGATATAGCAGCGCATCAGCGCGTTCCAGGCGATGCCGTGCGCGGTGTAGCGCTCGCCCATGCGCGCCTGAAACCCGACGTAGTTGCCGAGCGCGTTGAGCGAGGCGCCGAGCGCAATCGCGAGTACCAGCACCGCGATCATCACCTCGATCAGCGTAAAGCCGCGGCGCTTACGGGTTATCGCCGTACGCAAGTTGCATCCTCCCGGCGGCGGTCCATTCGATCGTTGCGTAAAGCTTCTTGCCGACGAAGAACTGGAGCTTGCCGGCCGGCTCCCACAGGCCGGTCGGGCGGAACTCGACCAGCGGCCCATTACCGCCCTGTTCCTGGTCGCGTCCGGCGTAGAAATTCTCGTTGTCTTTTATGCGCTCGTCAAAAAAAGCGCCGCCGACGGTGATCGCGACGTCGGCAAACCCCTTCCACGACACCGACTTGAAGTCGGGGCGGTCGCCGGTGGCGTTCGAATACGCCGACCAGCCGTTGGCGTTGGCGACCACCGGCACGAACTTCTGCGCCTTGCGCTCCCACTTGATCCCGTAGTGGTTGCCTTCGAGAATCGCCTCGTTCGACAGGCCCTGCATCAGCACCTGCACACCGGAAACCGCGGAGCGGGTCTTCTGATTGCCGGTCAGGTCAACCGAGAACAGCACCGAAGCAACGATCACGCTGATGATGATCGTCACGACCATCACTTCGATCAGCGTGAAGCCCGCGGTGCGGGTGCGCCCGACGCGGCGGGCGTTCGGGTCGCGGGGTGTCATCGGCAGCAACGGGCGATAACGCGCCGGCCTACTCGTCCAGGTTCCAGTTGCCGATGTCCGCGTCGAGCTCATTGCCGCCTTCGGTGCCATCCACGCCGTAACTGTAAATATCGAACTTGGTGTCGCCGCGGTGACCGGGGTAGGCGTAGTTGTAGGGGCGTCCCCAGGGATCGGACGGGACGCGCTCAAGGTATTTGTTGCTGCCGGTCGCGAGTTCTTCGAGCGCCGTCGGATAGTCGAAGTGATCGAGGCGGTACATGTTCAACGCGCTGGTGATCGTGCGCACGTCCTGCTTGGCACGCACTTTGCGCGCGTGGTCCGGGCGGTCCATGATCGCCGGCACCACCAGCGCCGCCAAAATCCCGAGAATCACGACGACGACCATGATCTCGATGAGCGTGAAACCGCCCTGCCTGTTGCTGCGCCTGCTGCGCCTGCCGCACGACTTGTCCATATTCGCCTCCGCCGCCCCGCTAGATCAGTTGGTTCATTTCGATGATCGGCACCAATACCGCGAGCACGATCAACAGTACGATACCGCCCATTATTATAACCAATAATGGCTCGAACAGTTTGAGCGTCGCGTCTATGACGGTCGTCAACCTCTGCTCGTAGTAATCGGCGACCTTGAGCAGCATATTGTCGAGCGTGCCGCTCGACTCGCCGCTGCTGACCATGTGAATCAGAAACGGCGGGAAGTTTTCGGCCTTGGTCAGCGCCTTGTGCAGGCTGTCGCCCTCGCGCACGCGCTCGGCAACGACGTTCAGCGATTTACGCAACGCAACGTTGTGCACGCGCTCGGCGGCGATTTTCATGGCTTCGAGTATCGGCACGCCGCTGCCGAGCAGCATCCCGAGGCTGCGCGACCACCCCGACACGTTCGACAGCACCACCCAGTAGCCGATGCGCGGCGCCCGCAGCATCAGCGAGTCCCAGCGCAGACGTATGTCGGGACGCCTCAACGCGAGAAAAAAGCCTACGCCGAGGCAGAAGATCAGCACGAACGCATACGGCCCGTAGTCCTGCAGCCAGTCGCTGACCGCGATCAGCGCGCGCGTGAGCACCGGCAGCGTCTGGTTCATGTCCAGGAACACGCGCGTCACCTGGGGCACCACGTAAACGATCAGCAGAATAATCACCGTCAGCGCGACCGTGAGCATCAAAAAAGGATAGATCAGCGCGGTCATCAGCGACTGCCGCGCCTTGCCCTGCACCTCGACGTCGTCGGCGAGGCGCTCGAGCACCTCCTGCAAATGCCCGGTTTCCTCGCCCGCCGCAACCGTCGCGATGTAATCGGGGGGGAACGAGTAAGGCGAGCCTTTGAGCGCGTAGGCGAGGCTGCGCCCTTCGGTGACTTGGCTGCGCACACTCGACACCAGCCGCTTGACGACGACGTTTTCGGCCTGCTCCGCCATCAGGCGCAGGCTCTGCTCAAGCGGCATGCCGGAACCGACCAGGGTTGCCAACTGGCGCGTGATCAGCATCAGGTCATTGCGGCGTATGCGCTCGCGCATGCGAAACAGCGACAGGCTCTGACGCACCTGCGTCACTTTTACCGGCGTCAGGCGCTTTTCGCGCAGCAACTGCCGCACAACGCGTTCGGAATCGCCTTCGAGCACGCCTTTCTGCGTCTTGCCCCGGCGGTCGTATGCGAGATAGTTGTACGCCTGCATCGTTGTTTACCCGGATGGTTTCATGCAAACGAAAAGTATAGCGCAGCGACGGACCGCCCGTGCTTACGCTTTTTCGCGACGGACTATTCTGGCGGTCAGGCGGCAATCCGCGGGGTTTTCCAAACTCACCCCATTGAGACACGCGGGCTTCGCGCGGGCGCTCTCCGGCGGGCCGGGCTGCTCCAGCATGACCGCGTTAAGCCGCTTGTTGCGGTAATAGGAAAGCCCCAGGGCACACCGGGTAAGCGCGCTGTTGCTGTAAACGAGGTAGTCGCAATCGGCCAGCAGATAAATGTTCCTGATCGCCGTCAGGGTTTCCTGTTTTCTCAGCGACGGCTCTTTATCCAGCATCCCTGCAAGGTGGTTGTCATACCGCCGCTCCTCATCGTCATAAATAAAATCAAGCCCCGAGTCCTTGGGGAGTTGGCGCAGCGCGGCCTCCGAGTCGGTCGCGACGAACACCGTCTTGACGCCGGTGGCCGCCGCCACCTGCTCGACCACCCGGATATAACTGTCGGCGGCAAAACAGCGGTGTTGCCCATCTCGTGGATCAGATTTAAACCTCAGCTCACCCTGCCGTATATGAACCCCGATCCTGGGGCTTTCCCCTCCCAGCGCACGCCTGCGCTCCTCGATATGGATGCTGTATTCTTCTTTTAACTTCAGGAACTTTCCCATGACCAGCCCCAAATCATACAGATGATTTTCGGGCAGGTTCTCTAAAACATCGCAAAAGCCAATCCTTCTCTTGTGCTGTGTCTGCCACATTCGACAGTGGCGATTAAATCTTGACGTATAACTCCAACAGACGGCCTTTTCACATTGCGGAAGATAGTTGAAACAGGGGCTCCCGGAAAGGATTCCATCCACGTCGTTGATTGAAAGATTTGTCACCGGCTCATAAGGAAAATCGTAGGATAACCTCCAATCATCATAGATGACCGTCCGGTTGTACAAATATCCGAGCGTGAGAGTACGTTCTATGATGTGCATATAAGCGCCAAACCCCAGCCCGGGGTTAATTCCCGTGACCAGGAGATACTTGGCGTTTTCTTTTTGAGAAAACTCATACTGAAGGAAGTGCAATTTGCCGACGACCATCCGCTCTATCTCCTGTAAACAACCTTCCTCATAAGACAAGATATTATCTAAAGTCTTCCACGGTTTGACAAAGCCCATTGTTTCCATATAAGCCGCAGCGCGGGGAAATTCCAGATGTTGTATTTTCTTGTCTTCAAGAAAACCGACCGTCCGGCGTTTGACGGCCATCCCTCTCTCGATAAATCGCGCCACCCGGTATTGGGCGGCTTTCCACGATGCCTTGGTAGCGGGTAAATTCATATCGCTTTTGCGCCGGCGCGCGGGAGAATCCCTTTCTTCGCGACGAATTATTCTGACGACCAGGCGGCCATCCGCGGGGTTTTCCAAACTCACCCCATTGAGACACGCGGGCTTCGCACGGGCGCTCTCAGGCGGGCCGGGCTGCTCCAGCATGACCGCGTTAAGCCGCTTGTTGCGGTAATAGGAAAGCCCCAAGGCACACCGGGCGAGCGCACTGTCGCTGTAAACGAGGTAGTCGCAATCGGCCAGCAGATAAATGTTCTTGATCGCCGTCAGGGTTTCCTGCTTTCTCAGCGACGGCTCTTTATGCAGCATCTTTGCAATGCGGTTGTCATACCGCCGCTCCTCATCGTCATAAATAAAATCAAGCCCCGAGTCCTTGGGAAGTTGGCGCAGCGCGGCCTCCGAGTCGGTCGCGACGAACACCGTCTTGACGCCGGTGGCCGCCACCACCTGCTCAACCACCCGGATATAACTGTCGGCGGCAAAACGGCGGCAACGCAGATCAGGATTAAACATGACCTCACCCTGCCGTATATGAACCCCGATCCTGGGGCCACCTCCTCCCAGCGCACGCCTGCGCTCCTCGATATGGGCGCTGTATTCTGCCTTTAACTTCAGGAATTTTTCCATGACCAGCCCCAAACCATACAGAGGCTTTGCAGGCAGGTTCTCTAAAACATCGAAAAAGCCAATCCTTCTCCTGTGCTGCATCTGCCACATTCGACAGTGGTGATTAAATCTTGACGTATAATTCCAACAGGCGACCTTTTCCCGTTGCGGAAGATAGTTGAAACAGGGGCTCCCGGAAAGAATTCCATCCACGTCGTTGATTGAAAGATTTGTCACCGGTGCATAAGGAAAATCGTAGGATAACTTCCGATCATCATAGATGACCGTCCGGTTGTACAAATATCCGAGCGTGAGAGTCTGTTCTATAAAGCGCATATAAGCGCCAAACCCCATCCAGGGCCCAATTCCCGTGACCAGGAGATATCCGGCGTTTTCTTCTTGAGAAGACTCATACTGAAGGAAGTGCAATTTGCCGACGATCATCCGCTCCACCGCCTGTAAATAACCTTCCTCATAGGACAAGATATTATCTAAAGTCTTCCACGGTTTGACAAAGCCCATTGTTTCCATATAAGCCGCGGCGCGGGGAAACTCCAGATGTTGTATTTTCTTGTCTTCAAGAAAACCGGCCGCCCGGCGTTTGACGGCCATCCCTCTCTCAATAAATCGCGCCACCCGGTATTTGGCGGCTTTCCACAATGCCTTTGTATCAGGTAAATTCATATCGCTTTTGCGCCGGTGCGCGGGAGAATCTCTTTAGCCGGTCACGCCGCTCCTTGCCACGGCCGCTGACCCGCGCGTCCTGAACAGAAAGAATCAGAAGTCGAGCGTCACCGCGAGCACTTCTTCGAGCGAAGTCTCGCCCGCGAGAACGCAATCCAGGCCGACGTCGCGCAGGCTTTGGCTGTATTGGCGGAGGTATTTCTCCATTTCTATCTCGCTCGCGTTGTCGTGGATCATCTGGCGCAGGCGGTCGTCCATCGAAATCAGGTCGAACAGGCCGAAGCGGCCGACGTAGCCGGTGTTATGGCAGTCGTCGCAGCCTTTCGCGCGGTAGATCTTGTGGTCTTTGCCGAAACGATCCGGGTCTATCGCCCAGTGCTTGAGTTGCTCGGGATCGGCCTCGTAAGACTCGCGGCAGCCCGAACACAGGCGCCGCACCAGCCGTTGCGCGAGCACGCCCTGCAGGGTCGAAGTCAGCAGAAACGGCTCGACCCCCATGTCGCCCAGGCGCGTCACCGCGCCGATCGCGGTGTTCGTGTGCAAAGTGGACAGCACGAGGTGGCCGGTCAGGCTCGCCTGCACCGCGATATCGGCGGTTTCCTTGTCGCGGATCTCGCCGATCAACACAACGTCGGGATCCTGGCGCAGGATCGCGCGCAGGCCGCGCACGAAAGTCATCCCCGCCTTGATGTTGACCTGGGTCTGGCTGATGCCTTCTATGTTGTACTCGATCGGGTCCTCGATGGTCATGATGTTGCGTTGACTCCGGTCGATCCCGCCGAGCGCGGCGTACAGCGTGGTGCTCTTGCCGCTGCCGGTCGGACCGGTGACCAGCACGATCCCGTGCGGGCGATGCGCCATCTGCCTGAAGCGCCGCTGTGTCTCTTCGCTCATGCCGAGGCCGTCGAGACTCGGCTGCTCCATGCCCTTGTCGAGAATACGCAGCACCGCGCGCTCGCCGTAACTCGAAGGCAAGGTCGAGACGCGCAAGTCCACCGCGCGCCCGCCGAGCAGCAGCGAAATGCGCCCGTCCTGCGGCACGCGCTTCTCGGCGATGTCGAGGCGCGCCAGCACCTTAACGCGCGAAACCAGCAGCGGCGCGATCTGCGCCGGCGGCGTGAGCACGCTTTTGAGTACGCCGTCGAGACGAAAGCGCACGTGCAATTTGCGCTCGTACGGTTCGATGTGAATGTCGGACGCCTTCTGCTTGATCGCTTCAAAGAAGATCGCGTTGAGCATGCGGATCACCGGCGCATCGTCTTCGCTCTTGAGCAGGTCTTCGGGCTGTTGCAGCGCCGCGGCGACCTCGTCGAGCCCCATCATGCCTTCCATGCCTTCCATCTCGGACAAACTGTCGCCCGGCTGGTCGGCGTACACCTGCTGCAGGGTTTTGTCGAACAATTCGGGGGTGAGCAGCGTCACCGGCAACTCGCACCCGCGCCAGCGCCGGACTTCCTGCAGCGCGGCGACCGGCGTGTCGGGGCGGCAGCACAGCACCTCGCCGCCCTCGGGCGACTGGTCCATGAACACGCCTTGCTTTTCGGCGAAACTGAATGGAAAACGACCTCCGGCCATCACTGCCCCTCAACGAAACATCTGGTCGGCGTCGAGACGGAACAAACGCCCGTGAAAATCGAGGATCACGCCGTCGGGCGTGATTTCGCTGACCCTCAGGTCATCGTCCAGGTATTGCCTTTCCTTGAGCGCGATGCCGTTCAGGATCACCTTGCGCGCGTGCGGGTGCGCGAGCGAATACAAATGCCCGGTCAGTTCCAGGCGCGGCAGACTCTTGCGCAGCGACGGCGGCAACTCGGCAACGTCGAGGACGTTGCGCGCCGGTGCCCATTGCTCGACAGACCCGCCGCCGGCGCGGTGATCGGCACGGGCGGTGTCCGGCGCGACGAAACGAAGATCATCGCCGGCGAAACCGGCGTGCGGCGTGCGCGGCGGCGCGGCGGCCGGCTCGGTCACAACAGCGGGCGCCTGCGCGGCGGCGGCGCGGCCGGATTCAAGCCCGAAGTGCGGCGTTGGCCCGTCATTCTCCGGTGCCCGCCCGCTTCGTCTTTCCGGGCTGCGCCCGGCCGGTTCCCCTTCAAGGAGGGGACGATCTTCAGCCGTCTGCCCTGCCGCCTTGTGCCGCACTTCGGACCGGAAGCCGGCGTCGCTCACGTCAACGGCGCCGGTGTCAACGCCGGAATTCAACACGCTGATGACCAGCCACAGGCCGAGCACCGCCGCCGCGGCGATGAAATACGGCTTGCGTCCCCCGCCCGGGCGCGCCGGCGCTGCGACGGCCTGTGACGTCAGCACGTCGGGCGCAGCGCCGCTGCAACGTTCCTGTTCCGCCTTTTTCAGCGCTGAGAGGATATAAGACACGGCTACACGTTCAGCCGCCGAGTACACCGGCGGTTCGAGTTGTTTGACAATACCGGCACGCGCGCGGTCAGGGCGTTGATCATAATGATCGTCTCGCGCCCGACCAGCCCGTCAACGCGCAAGCCGCAGCGGCGCTGCAAACTGCGCACGCGGTTCGACAACGCAAAGTCATAGACTTGCGGGCCGCCGTGCGCGACCTTGCGGCCTTCGAGCCGCGACACCTTGTCGCTGACCCACGCGACAAAATCGCTTTTGTCGCCGGGGCGCAGCGTGCGCACGAAGCCCGATGGACGCCGCCACAGCAGCGTGAACTCCTCGGTCCAGCGCCGCTCGAGTTCGCCGCGCGACACCTCCATCTCGCGTTCGCCGAGTCCGAGACGCACGCGGTCGCCGTTGATCTCAAGCAGCGCGGCGTAAAACAGACCGCCTGCGTCCGATGCCATCTTCAGCAGCGCCGGACGATTGAGATGCTGCAAATCGCGGAAACCGCCGCGCTTGTGCCAGCAATCGAATTGATTGCGGGACGCGAAACCGCACGGCGTTTGCGCGGCGCCGGGCGAATACCGCACGCCCCAGCGCCGGAACAGCGCCACATACGCCGCGGTCTCGCCGTGCTCGGCCTGCGCAAACGCCTCCCAATCCAACGGCGGCAATGCGTGCGCGGCACCGGACGCCGGGGCCGCCCCGGGCGCGGGCTCCGCGACGGCGGTTGCGGCGGCGGCAACCTCGGCGGCGGGCACCGCGTCCGGCAGGGGCGGGACTTCGGCGACCTCGGTGCGCTTAAACCATTCGAGCAGCGGCGGGCGCTGCATCAGTTGATCCCTCTCAAACAGCCCAAGCGCCCCGAATTGCGCGGGCGTCAACAAAAGATAGGCGGCGGCGAGAACGGCGGCGGCGGTCGCGGCGACCGGCGCCGGACGCCAGTTCGGGCGGAAGCGCCCGAGGCTTGACGCGCGCGCCGCCTGCCTGCGCAGAAACTTGCGGTCACCGAGCACTTCGCGTGCGGCCTGCTCGAGCGTTTGCAGATCCACCACGTGCTTTTCCTGCACGTAGCAGCCGAGCAGCGCGCGGTCGCACAGCAGGTTGATCAGGCGCGGCACGCCCTTGCTCAGCTGCGCGACGCGCAACGCGACCGCCGGCGGAAAGATCGAGGAGCTGCCGCCCGCGATCTTGAGGCGATGGTTGATATAGGCGCGCACCTCGCCGGTTCTGAGCGGCGTCAAATGAAAGCGCGCAACGATCCTTTGCGACAACTGACGCAGTTCGGGCTGCTCCAATTTGGCCAGGAATTCGGGCTGGCCGATCAGGATGATCTGCAAGAGTTTCTGCTCGTTGGTCTCGAGGTTGGTCAGCAGGCGCAGTTGTTCCAATACCGCGACGTCGAGGTTCTGCGCTTCGTCTATGACCACAACCGCGCGCCGCCCCCGTGCGTGGATCTCGAGCAGATAGCGGTTCAGCGCGTCGGTCAGCGTTTTGCCGGTCGCGGCCGCGCCGTGCGCGATGCCGAACTCGTCGCAGATCGCCTCGAGCAGTTCATTGCCGCCGAGCGTCGGCGTCAGCACCAGTGCAAGATGGACGTTGTCGGGCACGCGCTCGAGCAGACACCGGCACACCGTGGTTTTGCCGGTGCCGACTTCGCCGGTCAGCAGAACAAACCCGCCGTTTTCCCGCAGGCCGTAGGTCAGGTGCGCGAGCGCTTCGCGGTGGCGGTCGGTGAGATAGAGATAGCGCGGGTTCGGCGCGATCGTGAACGGGTTGTCGGAAAAATTGAAGTGCTTTTCGTACATGGTCCGGGTACTGTCACGGGGCGGCGGCTCAGCCGCTGTCGTCGCGGCCGCGCTTCTTGCGCTTGATGATCTTCTTCTTGCGTTTCTTGACTTTCTTGACCTTTTTAACCTGCTTGACCTTGCGGCCATCGTCGGCCTTGACCGCCGGCGATTCCGGCAGCACCATCCGGTCTTCCCCGGGCATCAGGGTCTCGGAGCGCTGTGCGTCCAGCAGTTGCTCAAGCCGCAGGGCGGCGTAGCGGGTGCGCGACATTTCACTGCCATCATCGGCGGTGCGCAGAATGGTCGGCCGGATGAACACCATCAGCGTGGTCTTGTTGCGGCCGCTGCGGCGGGTTCTGAACAAGTGACCGAGGATAGGGATGTTGCTCAGCAGCGGCACGCGACTTTCCGACTCAGTCGCCGACTCGTTCGACAGGCCGCCGAGCACCAGGATATCGCCGTCGTTGACCAGCACCGTGGTTTTGATCTCGCGTTTTCTTGAGTCCGGATCTCTCCGGGTATTGGTTCCCCCGGTCCCGGCGGAACTGGTATCCAGAACATCTTCCGTCTTGTATTCAATATCCAGGCGCACCGCATCGCCCTCGGTGATCTGCGGCTGGACTTTCAGCGTAGTGCCGAATTCCTGGCGTTCGATGTTGTCTCTGACCGAGTCTCCGGCAGCGACGGTGCCTGTCTGTATGGACACTACATCCGAAACGTCAATCGTCGCCTCTTCGTTATTCAGGGTCAGAATGGACGGCGTGGACAGCACGCGTGAATCCGTGTCCGTGCGCAGCGCCTGGATCAGGAATCTGATGACATTGCCGTCAAAGGAAGCCTGACCGCCAAGATTGAAAGAGGCAGTCGGCGCCACCCCGTCAAACACAGCCCCTATGCCCCTAACGATATCTGTCGGGTCAGCAAGATTGCCGCCACTCACCTCTTTCCCGCCCCCCAATGTAGTTCCCAAGTCAAGTGCTTTGGCTTCGGTCACATCCGCGAAAATCGCCTCGATCAGCACCTGCGGGCGCGGCACGTCAATCTCGCGCACGACGCGCTCGACCGCCGCGATCACTTTCGGCGGGCCGCCGACGATCAGTGCGTTCAGCGCCTTGTCCACCTGGATCACGTAGTTGCGCTTGCCGCTGCCGGCTTTTTTCTTGTCGTCCTTCTTGTCTTCTTTTTTCTTGTCTTTCTTTTTGTCTTTTTTCTTGTCTTTTTCCTTTTCCGCCTTCTGCTCGGGATACTCGCCCTCGCCGCCGAGGGTCTTGATGAACTCGGACGAACTCAGCAACCCCTTGACGATCTTTTCGACGTCCTCGGCGCGCGCGTAGTGCAGGCGGATCACCTTGATGCGCCCCGACGCGTCGGTGCTCGTCTCGCTGTCGAGTTCGGCGATCAGCGCGCGCAAACTGCGGCGCACGTCGCGGGGGCCGGTCAGGATGATGCGGTTGCCCTGCTTGTCGGCGATCACCTGCGCGAGGTGGCGCAGGTTCTTGTTGCTTGCGCGCTGCACCAGGCCGACGATGTCCTTGGCGTCGGCGTAGTCGAGGGTGATGATTTCAAAGTCCCCGACGTCCTCGACGTCGATCTTCCGGATGACGGTGGATACGCGCTCGAGGTTCGAGTTGATCTCGGTCACCAGCAATTTATTGGTCTCCTTGTGCACCAGCACCTGCGCCGCGGCGCTCATCAGCGGCTTGATCATCGGCACGATGCTCGCGGCGTTGAGGTAGCGGATGGTGATGATCTTCGTCACCAGCCGTTCGGAATCGCCGACCGGTTCGTCGTCGCCGATAAACTCAGGCTTGAAGCGCGCGGCGATGTTGCCGGGCAGGATGCGCGTGAGATTTTCACCTTCGATCGCGCGAAAGCCGTGCATCCTCAGGATCGACAGCATCACGTCGTAAAGCGCTTCCTCGGGCACCTCCTCGTTGGCGAGGATCGTGACCTTGCCCCTGACGCGGGGGTCAACCAGAAAATTTTTGCCCGTGAGTTCGCCGACGCTTTCGATGATCTGACGGATCTCGACGTTGCGGAAGTTAAGCAGCAGCGGATCGGAAACCGCCGGCGGCGCCGCTGCGAGTAACGCCGCGAACAACGCAACGACCGCGGCGGCGCAAATCGCGGCGCGGCGGGTTGCAGCGCGGCGGCGTCCGGTCCGGGGCTTCATGCGGGTGCGGGTGGAGGTCAATTGATTGATATTTCAGTTGCGCCGCCGTCTCGCAGCACTTTCAACTTGATTTTATCGGCCTTCAGCAGCGCTTTCCATAACTTCGGGTTGGAGGGCATCTGGGACGCGGGCGTGCCGTTCACCGAAACCAGCACGTCGCCTTTCTTCAAGCCCAGCGAATCGAGCATCTGCTGGCCGTCCTCGCGCCTCGCCGAAAAACTGAACCCGGTTTGATTGCCGTTCCGCACCTGCTCAAAACTGAACAGGTTCAGCAACTGCAACGGCTCCTTGCGCAGGAGATTCTTGAACTGCTTGGCGGCGGCGACCGGCGGCGGCGCGCCCGGCAATTTACCGGCGGGCAAGTTGGACGATTTCCCGGCGCCCGCCGTAGATCTGGCAGCGTTCTTCCGGACCTGCTTCTTGTCGCCGCCAAACAACCCCGCGGCCTTTTCAATTTCGAGCGTTTCGGTCTGGTCGTCGCGCTGCAAGGTCACGTAAGTGCCCGCAACTTCCTTCAAGACAATCGCGGGCGCGACCTCATCGCCGACGCGGTAGATCTCTTCCTTGCCTTTGTATTTGATCAGCGCCAGCCCCTTGCCGGTTTCCGCCCCCTGCGCGATCACCCCGATCAAATTGGCCTTAAGACGCGACCGCGGCGCCGCCTTGGATTTCACCGTCGCGGTGTCGGCGAACCAGTCCCATCTGCCGCGGGCGTCGGCAACCTTGGTCACCGCGCTGCCGCTCACCGCCGGCACGACCAGCCTGAACCCTTCGGGGTAGAACACGCGCCAAAACAGCGAAGACGCATAGTAAAAGCACACAAGAAGCAACACGACCGCGGCCGCCCGGCCGGCCACCGCATTGAGTGCTTGCAGCCCGGCACCGGGAAACGCCCCATCCCGCACGGGCAATCGCAGACTCAGCATACCGTTATCCCCGACACTGACGGAAAATCAAAGGATTATTGTAGTGTCTAACAAGGGAAAACGCCAATTTACGCGCCCCGCCGCAGGGGGTGCGCCGAAGAGAGGGAATAGGCCGATCAGAGGCCTAGGTCCCCGGCGAATGGACGGGCAGGAGGGGCTGCTCCGGAGGGGGTCGAAATCTCATAAACCCGCCGCGGGCGGTGGAGACAAAGCGGAAAATAACAAGGAAAGCGGCGGACGCTCAAGAACCGTCCGCCGGGACGGCTTCAGCAGGGACGGCATTAGCGGGGGCGGCGTTAGCGGGGGCGGCATTAGCAGGGGCGGCATCAGCCGGGGCGCCGGATGTTTTTTTCTCCCGTATCCGTTGTTCCGATGTTTCGATCATCTGCTCTATCCGCGCCAATATTTCTCTTTCTTTTGTCCATTTGCCGGGAAAACTAACACGCGACGCATTGAGCTCCTTTATCGCCTTTTCGAACCTGCCCGCCTTGAACAACAAGGTCCCGTATCTATACCTCAGTTTGTTTTTGCTCGGTTGCAGCGCCAATAAACTGCCCATAGCGTCGGCCGCCTCATCGTTACGACCGGCCCTGCTGTAGGCACTCGCCAGATTTTCAAGCGTACTCGATGAATAAGGCCGTGCACGATCGACCTCTTCCAGGACTTCCACAACCGTGTCATAAGAGGCTCGACGGCCAATCTGCATCAATGCGGTCGCATCCAACCACAACAAACTGGCGCGCAACGGATTCAATTCGTAGGCGCGGCTGGACTCAACGTAGGCGTGCTTGTACTCCCCTTTCTTGAGATGAATGACGGCATTGCGATAGTGGAGTTCGGATTTGTACCAGTTGTATTGCAGAGCAAATATGCCGACGGTCAAGAGAATCGCGAGGCCCGCCGCCAGCGCCCTGAAAGGCACGGGGGGCAACGATAAAGTATGCTCCCGCCCGGCTTCCAACTTCATCCCGTACAGGTTCGAAAGCACCCCGATATAGACCATGACTATGAAGATTGGAACGGGCTGCTTCAGCGGGAAACTGAAAACCGCATTTACCGCGATGCCCATAATCGCCAGTATCAAAGCCATGGTCAGCAGAAAATACTCCTCGTCGTGGTTCACCAACAGACGCCTCATCAACCTGAACAGCGAGACAACCACCCATACGAACAGCGCAAACCCGATGATGCCCAACTCGCACAGGATCTCAATATAGTCGTTATGCGCGTTGGCGTGATACTTATTTTGCATCAGCGACTTGTCGGGCTTAAACCATGACTGATACTCCGCGTAGTGAATCGTCCAGTTGCCCAGCCCGACCCCGATCAAAAAATTGTCCCTGAACATCGGGATCGAGTTGGCCCACATCGTGGTGCGGGTTTCGCCGCTGCCCGAAAAATTCAGAACGTGCTCCAAGTTTTTGCCGCCGTGCTCGGCCGCCAATAACTCGGGTTTCGAGCCGATCGAAGCCACTTTCACCTTTTCAACGTTGCCAAACATCGCGGGCGTGAGATACGACATGCCCACAAATAAAGCCAGCGACGCCGCCAGCGCAACTTTTTTGACCGGCATGTCCCCGAAAATATTGAAGTTGTGCTTGCGCTTCAGATAGATCAAAAGGCCGCCCAGAAGAATGATCTCCGTAGTTAAACTGATCAGTGCGCCGCGCGAACGCGTATAGAAAATGTACGTCATGATCAAAGCGATAACGGCCGCAAAGAACCAGGTTTTTTCGTTTTCTTTTGAATGCAGGAAAAAAGCCACCGCAATCGGCAAGGTCAATACGCCGTATTGTCCGGCCATGTTCTTATTGCTGAACGTCGCCGCCGGCACGATGTGCTGCTGCACCCAATCTATGCCGAACAAATACTGCCCGATGCCGAGCAAAGCCATGAGCAAGCCGCTGATGAGCAGGAAAAACAGCAGTTGCTTCAACAACTTGAGTTCACGCAACAACAACGTGATCAAAACGGCGCACAAAAACGCCCCGCCCCAGTCGAGCGCGTCCACGACCGCCTCGTATTTCGTGTCGGCCCACAGCACCGACAATATCGCCCACGCGTAGAAAATCAGCAGCGGCAGCAACACCGGTGAACGCGAAATAGTGATTTGCTTGCGGGCAAAGCACGAAATCAAGAACAACGACAAAATCAGCAGCGCACCCACTTGAATATAGGCCGCCATGTGCAAGTCCGGCGTGTACCCGCCTTTCTGCCCGTATGGGCCGACGAGCGACGGCGATGCAATCAGGAATATCAGCAATCCGGTCAGCAGCGGAGTCCAGACCGATCGAACCTCGGCTCCCAGCACCGCCGCACCCGCGCGCAACTCCTTGGGATCATCTCCTCCCGCCTCGGGTTTCTCGCGGGATTCCTCGCGCGCGACGCGCACGAGGTTGGCGTCAACCGCCTGGGGCTTGGAGACCCGTTTGCCCGGGGTCTTCTTTTTCTTTCTCCTGCCCATTTTCCCTGTCGTTCAAAAACGCTTGTTCCGCGCGGCCGCACGGGGTGAATCCAAAAATTGAGCCGCATAGAATACCGCATCCGCCGCACCCATGCCAATACCTTGAAGCAAAAGCCGTCGCCGAGGCAAGACGGCTATAATAAACGCCAGGATACCGCGACGGCGCCGGACAAACCCGCACGCAGAAAACCCAAGCGAAGAACCCATGCTTAGACTGCCCCTGCCAACAATCGCCGTGTGGCTGTCGCTGGGAGCGATCGCCGGCTGGTGGCTGCACGCTTTCTATCAGTCGCCCACGTTCCCGGCCATAGAATTCGACCTGCCGGGCCGCGCGCCCGACCCCCAAACGCAGCAACGGGACATCGTGACCGCGACGCTTCCCAAGACCGAAATCGAGACCCTGATCGAGCAAGGCGAATACGAACTCGCGTTTGCCCGCTTCGGCGCAACCCGCGCGCGCGACGAACGGATCACCCGGCAAAGCCAACACGCGATCATCACGTCGCTGTCGAAACTGAGCGAAGAATCCCCCGCCGAGGCGCAGGTGCTGTTGCGCCGCTTTCTCGAAGAGGACGCCTACAACCCGCGCGGGCTGCTGCTGCTGGGCGAGACCTACTTCAAGACCGGCCAACATACGCACGCGCTCGAAACCTTGTTTAACCTTAAAAGTTTCAATCAGGCCGAGATCCCCGAAGAGAACATCGATTCCCTGATCGAGCAGATCGAGAGCAAATACACCGCCCAACTCCGGGAAAACGGACACTTCGACAAACTGCTGCACCTGTACGAATTCCTCACCACGCATGACCCCGCCGACCTCGCCCGCTTCTACAAACTCGCCGAGATCCAACTCCACCTGCACCATTACTACGACGCGCTGACCTCGCTCAACTACGTGCTGTACGACCCCGCGTGGAACAAACTCGCGCAAAGCCTTGCCGATGATATCCAGCAATTCATAGATCTCGACGACGAAATCCAAGTGCCGCTCAAGCGCGTCGGCGAACACTTCATCGTCAACGCCAGCCTCAACGGCATCGAGGGCGCGCGCCTGATGATAGACACCGGCGCCTCGCTGTGCGTGCTGCGCCCGCAAACGGCGCAGCAGTTCGGCCTGCCGACGGACAGCGACGACTACATCACCCTGAACCTGGTCGCCGGCGTAGTCAACGCGCCGCGCATAGAGATCGACACCCTGAGCATCGGCGACGCCGCGGTGCGCAACATCAAGGCCAGCGTGATCGAAATGCCGCCGGGCGTGGACAGCGACGGCCTGCTCGGCATGAATTTCCTGAACAACTTCAAGTTCTTCATAGACCAAAAACGCGAGATCTTGTACCTCGGCTCAAGGTGACGCCCCGCAACGGCGGCGCGCCCGGCGCGCAAGGTTGCAAACCGCCATGCCGCCCCGCAACGGTGCCCCGACCGCACGCACGACGCGCAAGTTCCAAGCAACCATGCCGCCCGAAAACGGTATCCCGACTGCACGCACGGCGCACAAGTTCCAGGCAACCATGCCGCCCCGCAATGACACCCCGACCGGGTGCCCCGACGGCGCGTAAATCCCAAACTGCCATGCCGCCCGAAGACGGTGCCCCGACTGCACGCACGACGCGCAAGGATCAAGCCACTACCTTGCCGCCCGAAAACGCGCCGACGCTGATAGACGCCTGCTTCAACTTAACCCACGACGCTTTCAGAAAGGACGAAGCGCAGGTGCTGGCAAGAGCACGGGCGGCGGGCGTGCGCGCAATGATCGTGCCGGGTTCATCCCTCGCCGACAGCGCCGATGCGATCGAACGCGCGGCACGCCACCCCGGCGTTTTGTTCCCGGCGGCGGGCGTGCATCCCCATCTGGCGAAAGAATGGGGCGATAACTCGCGTGCGCGACTGCACGCGCTTGTGCGCGACCACGCGGTCGTCGCGGTCGGCGAAACCGGCTTGGATTATTGCCGCGACCTGTCGCCGCGCGCACAACAACTGCAAGCGTTTGAGCAGCAGATCGCCGTCGCCGAAGACACCGGGCTGCCGCTGTTCCTGCACCAACGCGAAGCTCACGACGACTTCATTGCGGTGCTCAAGCCCCGGCGGGCGGGGATCACCGCCGCGGTGGCGCACTGCTTCACCGGCGAACGCCGCGAACTCGACGCCTACCTTGAATTGGATCTGTACATCGGGATCACCGGCTGGATCTGCGATGAACGCCGCGGCGTCCGCCTCGGGCAACTGGTCAAAGCAATCCCGCTCGACCGGCTGCTGCTCGAAACCGACGCACCGTATCTGGTGCCGCGCGATCTCGCCCCCGAACAACGCCCGCGCGGCAGACGCAATGAACCCGCTTTGCTTGCGCATATCGCGGCGCGCGTCGGCGCGTGCGCCGGCGTCGGCGTCGAAGAACTCGCGCAACGCACCACCGCCAACGCGCAACGCTTGTTTGGACTCTGTACCTGAAGCGAATCAAGCGTGCGGAACTGACGCAACGCACAATGCTTGTGGGAACTTTTCGCCTAAAGAGCATCTGCGGCACCTCACACCGGACGACACCCCGCCGCCACTCCACAAAGCACTCACGCCGTCACTGCCCGCCACCGCGCCCGCCACCACCGTTCCCGCGGCGGTCACTTGCGCGGGGGGTCGCGGTGCGGGTCAGCCGCCGTTGTTTCTGCGGCGGGCGCTCACGCGGGGTCGCGGTGCGAATCAATCGCTGCCGTTCCCGTAACGGTCACTTGCGCAGGGAGGTCGCGGTGCGGGTCAGCCGCCGGCTTTTTCGGGTTTGATCGCGATGCGTTGCAGGGTGTAGCCGTAGTTCTCGAGCAATTTGAGTACGCCTTTTTCGCCGTGCAGGTGCAACGCGCCGATGGCGATGAACGCATTCTTGCGGCGCAGCGGCGCGAGCATGTAATGCGCCATCACGACGTTGCGGATATACAGGACGTGCTTGAGATAAACCTCGTCGTAGCTTCTCGCGACAGACTTCCCGGAAACAAAGCGGGTGCTCAGCGCGAGCATCGCGCTCAGGTCCTCGCGCAGGTACGCCTCGGTCATCATTTCAGCGGTGCCGGGCAGGCTTGCATAAGATTCGAGACGGTCGTGCAGCAACCCGATCTGGGCGTCGAGCGGGAAGTCGTAGTACGCGGCCATCAATTCTTCGAGGGTCTCGACCTGATACAAGTCGGTGACGTGCGCGGCCGCCATCTCGTAGAGCACGTGATCCATGATGTCGCCGCGCTTCTCGTCGGCGCGGAACTTGCGCGTGCCCAACTCGTTCATCGCGGCCCATGGCTTCAGCCGCGCAATGCGCTCGGGGCTGACGCCGTTTGCCTTGAGCAGTTTCTCGATCCGCGCGTACGCCTTCTCCCCGACCAGGCCGGACAGAGGCTGATCTTTAGGCAGCATCATGTCGTCTATGATGTTCTTAAAACCCCAGTGCGGATTGAAATAACGCGCGCCCGGAAACGCCTCCATGCTGAAACTGTAGGACGAGATCAGCGTGTCCCTGACGACCGCGGGCAATGCAACCACCCGCTCGTCGTTGGAATGGAACGTGCCGAAAATATGGCCGATGGTCTCGCCGCCCTTGAGGATCGTCCAGAACAAGCCCTCGCCGAAACGCTCGGCCGGCGCCGCCCCCGCCGGCCAGATCGCCAGCGCCAGCGCGGCCAGCAGACACAGGCGGCGCGCCGCGGAATTATGCACCGGGTGTATCACCGCTCTTTCAAGGGGCTTTCCGCAAGACTCAAACCGACAAATGACTTGATCCTCGTCATAGCGACACCCAACTACCCTGAACCCTTTTAACGTGGGCGGCCGCGCTCGGTGATTGCCCGGCACTACGCCCCCGACCCCCGGCCCGGCAAGCGCAAAGCGCCGGCGGCACATAACGGCGATGCAAAAAAAACGCCGACGAGGAGGATGCCGGCGCCGCCCCAGAAACGGGACTGAAAAAAGAGCAAACGCTCAAACGTAACCCGCCTGCTTGTTCATCAAAGCCGCTATCCGCTGTTCCCCTTCCGACGCCTCCTCCTCGTCCCACCGCTTCAACTTCTTGCGCATCAGCGTATGAAACACCTGCGGCAGCAACGCCAACGCAAACAACGCAAAATAACCATACCCCGTGTTCGGCGCCCCCACCTCGTCCAACTCCCAAAAGTGCGTCTCCCCACGGTCGTGGTGATCCGCCTGACGCCCGATCTCAATGAAATACCAACTCGTCAGCGCCGTCGAATTGTCCCACGAATGACGGTAGTCTATCGGCTGACCCTGCTCGCGTATCAGCCCGTAATGCTCCATGTAATTCAACGCCTCCAACTCAAAATTCGACACCAGCCACAGCACCGCCAAACATCCGATCCCCACCCAGCCGCCGGCAAACCAAAACAAAAACAACGACGGCAAACTCATCGCGTAGCCCCGCAGCCAGCGGTTGCGCCACGACAATACCGGCACCCCCAATCGCTCCAATCGCTGCTTCTCCATGCTGTACAAAAACTTCGACTGCCCCAGATACGACTTCGGCAGGTGCAGATAAAGACTGCGACCGCGCGGCGACGTCGCCGGATCGTCCTCGCAACCCAATTCCAGGTGATGGTTATATACGTGCGCGTAGCAAAAATGCGCCGCCCCGCTCAACGCCATCATCCACCGCGCTATCACAAAACTGAACCCTTTCGTGTGCGCCAACTCGTGCCCGTAAATGATCCCTATCCCCGCTACGATCGCCGACGACAGCGACGCACCCGCCAACTGCGATCCCGTCATCCCCTGATACACCGTTACCCCCAAAATCTCCGCCGTCCCCAGCGGCACCCCGCTCACATACTCGTAAACCCGCCACGCCAGATTCATCTGCAACACCACAAACACCCCCAGCATCACATACATCACCGCGTTGTGAAACCACGAAATGCCGTTGGTGTCCCCGTTCTCGTCAAAGCCCGCCCCCATCGTGCGACGCGACACCGCCGCGTCCAGCACAATCGCCGCACCGAGCAGATACACGCCCAGCCACACCCACGGGCCGCCTATGAACACGCCGTACATCGCCGCTACAATCGAAATCGGCGCCAGCATATAGCGTGCGTTGATGAGAAATTTGTTCATTGATTAAACCTCCTGTGTTTGCGGTGAGGCTGGAAACCGGCAAATCCCGCGGCGGGAGTGAGCATAGCACCGGCGCAAGGCTCTCGTCGTGATTTTGTCTATTACAAAAGGCGGACAATTGGGGAAATAATGCCTTTTTAGGCTGGTCAAATTAGGTTATGATATGAACAAGCAATATACAGCGGTATGACGAAAACGATATGACTCGAAAAGAGGCAAAGGCTGCCCCCGACAACCTCACGGACCACCACCCGATCCAGGTCGTCTCGCGCTACACCGGCCTGAGTTCGGATCTGATCCGCGCCTGGGAGAAACGCTACCAGGTGGTGACGCCGGCGCGCGCGAGCAACGGCAGGCGACTGTACAGCAACGCCGACATCCAGCGCCTGACTCTGCTCAGGCAGGTGACCCAGTTCGGGAGAAGGATCAGCGAGGTCGCGAACCTGTCCGTGGAAGAATTGACCGGGATCGTCAAGCGCGACGAAGACTCGGTGGCGCAAAGATCAAACAACGCGGAAGCCCGCCTCAGCACCGGGTCGGTGATGGAGTTGTTCGACCAGTGTTTCGACGCCGTCACCAAACTCGATACCAGTTACCTGCAAACCACGCTCAACACCGCGTCAAAAGAACTCGGCGCCGTGTTCCTGATCGAGGACCTGATCTCGCCGCTGCTGCATCACGTCGAGGGTGAATGCCGCCAAGGGGAATTGCTCAACTGCCACCAGCGCCTGTTCACCGAGGTCGTGCGCGGGCGCCTGATCGGGCTGTGCACGCAGAACGAAGCGGCCCGCAACGATTTCGTCGTCTGCTCGATGGACAAGGACCCCGCGCTGACCGCGCTCAGAGCCGCGGTGATCGTCAATACCTACGGCTGGAACCCGGTCTATCTCGGGGAAGGTGCCGCCTGCGACGAAATTTCCGACGCGGCCGGCTCCTGCGGGGCGAAAGCGGTGATCATCAGTTTTGACGATTCAAGTGAAAACCCCCGGATCCCGAATGAGATGAGACGGCTCGCGGCGGCGCTGCCGGCGCAAACTCGGCTGATCGTCAGCGCGCCCGACACCTGCGCCTACTCGTCGGTGCTGAACGAAACCGAAGCGCTGCACACCCACAACTTCGGCGAGTTGCGCCTTGAGTTCGAACGGCTCGCGGCGGACGACGCCGACTAATGCAAATGCACGCGCACAAGATCTTTGGCGCCTTGATCTCCGGGATCTGGAGACCGCGATGGGCACGATAGAGGCGACGATCAACGCCAAGTTGCAACGGGCGCTGCACCCCGAGTACCTTGAAGTCATCAACGAGAGCGGCAAGCACAACGTGCCTCCCGGTTCCGA
Organism: Candidatus Oxydemutatoraceae bacterium; assembly: GCA_965211995.1. Lineage (GTDB taxonomy): Bacteria > Pseudomonadota > Gammaproteobacteria > Poriferisulfidales > Oxydemutatoraceae > CAYFZO01. Next base: position 476,524 of record OZ243040.1, on the reverse strand, counting down.
ATCGCACTTCAAGGTGACGGTGGTCGCAAGCGCCTTCGAAGGCAACGAATTGATCGAGCGCCACCGCGAGGTCAATCGCGCCCTCAGCGACGAATTCGCCAGCGTCCACGCCTTGTCGCTGCACACCCTGACGCCCGACGAATGGCGTGAACGCGGCGGGGCGGCGCACGCGACGCCGCCGTGCCTCGGCGGGTCGAAAAGCAACGCCTGAAGCCGGCGGCGTGAACCACGTCCTCATCGAAAAGTCCCCAAGTCCGAGCAAGATTGACGTGCTCGGCGCCGAAGCCTGGCCGCTCAAGAAACTCGCCGCCGGACGCCACACGCACACGTATGCGGCGAGCGAGGACTGCTACGTCACCGAGGGGGAAGCGGTTTTATCCTGCGCCACGCAAACCGCCGAAACCGTCGCCGACGGCGATCTCATCTTCATCCCGCAAGGCCTGACGGTGACCTGGGAAGTCGCCGCCGAAGTCGAATACCGACGCCGCGAACACGCGCAGGCGTAAGCATCTGCAAGCCTCTAGCATCGGTGAACTTAATGGTATAGTGGAAAAACCATGACTTACATGCTTGCCTTTCTGCTGATGCTCGCGATTTTTGCCGCGATGGCGGTGGGGCTTGCATTTGGCGGCAAGCCCATACGCGGCAGTTGCGGCGGCTTGAACTGCAAACTGTGCGCGAAGCCCAAAGACTGCCCGCGCCAACGCACCGGGCAACGCTCCCCGTGACCGCCGATGCCGCACCCCCACACTACGCTGGTCTCCGGCACTGAGCTATCCCGCCGCCTCGACGACCCCGCGTGGGTCGTGTTCGACTGCCGCTTCGTGCTGAGCGACCCCGGCCTCGGGCGCAAACGCTACCTCGAAGGACACGTGCCGGGGGCACGCTACGCCGATTTGAATAAAGACCTGTCGTCGCCGGCGACGCCGACGAGCGGCCGCCACCCGCTGCCGCGCGCCGAAGACCTCGCCGCGAAACTGCGCGCCTGGGGCGTGAACAACGACTCGCAGGTCGTGGTGTACGACGACGTGGGCGGTTCGATTGCGGGGCGGATGTGGTGGTTGCTGCGCTACCTCGGGCACACCGGCGCGGCGGTGCTCGACGGCGGGTTTGAGAAATGGCGCCGGGAAAGCAGGCCGCTCGAGCCGGGCGAGGCCGCGCCCGCCGCGGCCGGAGACTTCACGGACACGGCGGACGACTCGCTGTGGGTCGCAACCGAAGAACTCGAACGGGTCTTCAGAGACGACGACACCGTCGTCATAGACGCACGCGCACCCGCACGCTACAGCGGCGAGAAAGAAGCCGTTGACAGCGAAGGCGGGCATATTCCCGGCTCGGTCAGCCATCCGCTGCAAACCAACCTCGATGAAAACGGCTGCTTCCGCTCCGCCGCCGAACTGCGCGAGATGTACGCCGGACTGCGCAAGCAGCGCACCATCCACTCGTGCGGCTCAGGCGTCACCGCCTGCCACAACCTGCTCGCGATGGAGATCGCGGGCCTCGCGGGGTCGCGGCTTTACGTCGGCTCGTGGAGCGAGTGGATCCGCTCGCCGGACCGGCCGCGGGCCGTCGGCAAGGAACCGGGCTGAAGCCCGGCAAGCAGGCCCGCGACCACAAACCCGGGACCGCCTTTCAGTGAACCATTGCAGCGTCTGCGGTTCCGCAAACATCACCTTTAAAGTGCCGCCGGGCGACGCGCGCAGCCGTCACGTCTGCCAGGACTGCGGCATGATCTTCTACGAGAACCCGAAGATCGTCGCCGGCTGCATTCTTGAGTGGCACGAACGCATCCTGTTGTGCAAGCGCGCGATCGAGCCGCGCGTCGGTCTGTGGACGGTGCCGGCGGGCTTTATGGAGAACCACGAATCGGTCGCCGAAGCCGCGGCGAGAGAGGCGCTGGAGGAAGCGTGCGCAACGCCCAACGGCTTGCAACTGCAAAGCATCTACAACCTCAAGCACATCAACCAAGTGTATATGCTCTACCACGGGGAACTCAAAGACGGGCACGCCGAAGTCGGCACGGAGACTTCCGCAGTCGGCCTGTACCGCGAAGACGAGATTGCGTGGGGGCGGATTGCGTTCGTCGTTATCCGCGAGGCGCTGGAACGGTATTTCGAGGACCGCGCGCGCGGCGAGATAAAACTCCACAGCGGGGACCTGGACCGCGGCCAAAGCGGTGAAGTTAAAGTGGTGCAGCGTTCGTAATTGACGCTTTACCAACACCGCTGCCAGTCGCGGAACTCCTCCAGGCGAACACGGTAGCCGGCGAAATTGCCCTCGTGCAAACTCAGCAACTCGATTTCAACGACTTCGATAAACCGCTGGCGATCGACAAGCGGCACCCGGGACATCGCGAACACCTTGACCCGCGTGGCCGCCCGCCCCTTGTCCGACCGCAACCGCACCACCTCCGGTATCAATTCCGAGATCATCTCCCGGTAGCGCATACGGAAGACGTCCGGCTCTCCGAGCACCTGGCGCATGGCCGAGAAATGCCTGCAAGAGCGCTCATAAGCCCACACGAAAAGATCACGCAGCAAATCGAGGCGGTTCAGTTCATAGATCCCCAGCAAACCGGTAATGTAGATTTTCTCAGGCACGTCCATGAAAGACAGCGGAGCCAGGTTCATTTGAATAAAGGGAACGTTGGCCGCCAGCCGTGACACCCGCTTGTTCACGTCCTCGAAAGGTTGCAGATAAGGCAAGTGCACCATGACGAAAAACGCCTGCTCGAACGGGTCTTGAATCGCATCGGCCTTGTCGAGCAGGGACTGAAAAGCGTGATCCAGACGGACCGGATTAGCCAGCGGCATGTACACGCTGCCGCTGAGATACACCGGGATGGCGCGCAGCCGCCCGCAGGCCGACGGATTGGGCAGCAGGTTGTGCGCGAGTTGCGTGTGCAGATTGCAGACCGTGTGGCGGTTGAAAGCGATCTTGTCCGGCGCGTCCACCAGCAGATCGAAAGCGGCTTTGTGATTGAGAATCATCTGCGTTTCCCGGGCATCCTTGCCCTCCGCCGATTGACCGGTGCGCAGGAGCCGGTCGGTTTCCAGCAACGAATAGGTATTGCCCTCCAGACGACTGGAGTTCCAAGCCAGGTTGGTCAGCAACCGACCATAGAGTTTTTTGACATAGACGCCGGGCGGGCGGGTCTCATCCCGGGATTTCCCCATCTCCCGCAAACGGAAACGCAGCGACTCGTCCAGATAAAACGACCGGTTCGGTTGATAAGCCGCCAGAAAATCAGGGTTGTAGCCGACCGGCTGCCGCGCCTGAATCGGCTGCTGAACCCAAGATTGAATTTCCCCCGCCTCAGCAGACAAAGGAATCAAAACATCGTAGGGCACCGTTTCGCGGACGACCGGAGAGACCGCCTTAGGCGCCGCATAACTGATACGGACACGATAGCGCCGGGCAGGCCCCGCACCGAACGCCTCCAGACGCTCAGCCTCCACCAACTGCGCAAGCCGCCGCTGCAACGTGCGCCGCGGAAGATCAACCCCCAGCGCACCGCGAATCCCAGCCACCGAACCCCCGTTCGGAAACTGGCCGACCGCCTGCAAGACGACCTCCAACTCAGATTCAGAAACACGTTTCGGCATGATTTTATGGCGCAATTTGACCAGGAACGCGCCATTATATCCCTGCCTATCCGGCGCAGTCAAGAGAAAATGCGCCATAAAAGAGTTTAATACGGCGCGTATCATGCATTATCACGCCGTATAAGAAACATGGACTGTGGTTAAAGCGCCTGCCCCCAACCTACCCAACCCCGGATATCCCCGCCCCCCAGCCCGCTACGGCCAATATCGCGACAGCGCAGACATTGAGGCCGCCAAAGACCTGCGGTCATCCCGTTTTCCACTTCTTATAAATGACCATCCCGATGGCGTTTATGTGCCGCTTGAGAGGGGCGTAATGCAACGGCCCATAAGATTGCAGATTGCAAACTTACGGAATATCCGGTTCCTCAAGATCAAGAGCCCACCGCCCGAGACGAGCATCGTCCGCTACACCCCATGTGGCCAAATCCATCTCAGAATAGGAACCTGTCGCGCCGCCGCCGTCGGTAAATCAACTCCGTCGTATTCCATCCGATCCTTGAGCAACTTCCACGCCGGTTCGAATGTATATTCAAATCGCTGTACGACGCCCTCCCGCTCCGGCTCATTCAGTTCTTCCACTTCACGCTCAAGGGCCTCACACAACAGCGTGAAAACGCGGGAGAAATTCCTGAATCTGTAGTGCCACCGTATTTCCTCCATCGTTTCACTCCCGTCAGATAATCATCAGATATCAGGCTCTTCATTGGCCGGTTTTCAATAAGCATAAACTGTATCAGTAGAAAAATCCGACACAACTCAAGTATGCCGCCCTGTCCGCTTTTAAGGTTGCAGAATATCAGTCAGCGAGTTGATCAAGGTAACGTGGAATACCCGTCTCGATCGGCATGAAATCACCGTCATAACCGGCCGCACGAAAGGCGGTCAAATCGGCTTCGGTGAAGTCCTGATATGTCTCCTTCAACTGCTCAGGAAACGGCACGAATTCAATTTCTCCTGTGCCGTAATAACGGATTACTGTCTCGGCAACTTCGCGGAAAGTCCGGCTAACACCGGTACCCAAGTTGTAAATCCCGGACGGGCCACCATTGTCGGCGAACCATAATTTCACTTGCGCAACGTCTTCTACGTGAATGAAGTCGCGCCGGTGCTCGCCGGCGGCGCAAATCTCGTTGGCCCCGAAAACTCTGACCTTGCCATCTTTCTTCAATTGGCGGCTGAACACGTAGGGCGTACTGCGCATAAAGCCCTTGTGTCCCTCTCCCGGCCCATAGACATTGAAATAGCGCAGGCCGACAACCGGCGCTTTCGCATCAGGCAGAACACGGCGCACGTACTGATCCATTGCCAATTTGGACCGCGCATAAAGGGTCGCGGGCTGTTCGTTCTCCGGCGTCTCACGCGAATCGCGGCAATGGCCGTACACGCCGGCGCTAGACGCGTATTGAAAAGGCACTGTGTGCCTAAGGCACAAATCGAGCAGCACTTTGGAATAGCCGAAATTGTTTTCCATTATGTAGCGCTCGTCACGTTCGACCGTCGAAGAACAAGCACCTTCGTGCATTACTAACTCGATAGTGCGCGCGAAATCCGGGTCGGACAAGCGCCCTGGCAGTTCGTCCTTGCGGCAATAATCCTTGATGCGCAAGCCGTTGAGATTAGGCATTTTTTCACCAGCGCCAACACTGTCCACTGCAAGAATGTCGTTAATACCGCGGCCGTTCAACGCAGCAACGACATTGCTGCCAATGAAACCCGCCGCCCCCGTGACAATGAACATGCGAATTAAACTCCGCCTGAGTCAGACACTTTCAGCCTCCTGAACAGCGACATCGCGTAAAAGAGGATAAACAAAGCGAGCAAACATTCCTTCATCTCGCCGCCGCTGATGTTCAACTCGGCGGGCACCGCATCGCCCAAGCGTTCAATCAAGCCATCAAACGGCGTGATTACCAGCACTAAAACACACACCGGCGTACACACGCCGGTCGGCCACAGCCAGCCCGCCGCCTCGCCCACCATCGACGCAACGCCGCGCCAATACCGGTACAACGGCAACAAAACCCCGCCGATTAACGCGGCCAGCGTGAGCAAGGCGCGCGGCAATTGGTCGAACAGCGCGTGCACGTTGTGCAGATTGGTTTCACTTTGCTCGTTGATCCCCTGCCAGGCATCCGGCGTCTGCCACAAAAAGAAATGCTGCCCCCAACTGATTTCCTCGCCCGCAAAATAAACACCGCCCAGCAGCAATACGATGAGCCACGCGGGCAAATGACTAATTCGCAAGGCGACGGCGAAAAATCTTGCACGCAGAATAAAATAGATTGCAACGATGAGAAACAAAAAAGTCAGGATTTCAAAAATGCCGCGCTCGCCGCTCAGCCACCGTGCCTCGCCAAACACCAACTGCAAGGCATAGGGCGACGACGCGAGCAACAGTGGCGTCCAAAAGTAAAGGCCGAACGGCAGGTCTGTATTTTTCTCCTTGCCAGGCACACCACTTAATTTTTCAGACATTTCCGCCGCCGTCCCTCAGCAACGATTATGACGTTAGACGGGCAAATGTCCAAATCATAGAGACCGAGCTTTGATGTTTCACCAACAATAAAATAGCCCGCTTCAACAATTTCATCAGGTAAACACCCGGCCTTTTCCACAAACTCATAAATTGAATCCCCCTCGACATATTCCTGTAGCAAACGCGCAAACACCTTTATCAGCCGGCACGCAATGCAGCGGCTCTGCGCAATATGGGCGTAAAGCGTCTCTGGAATAATAAAGTGTAATTTCTATCATGCTCAAAAACGGCAATATCATATCCAAAACGCCGACGGTACTTTTCGATAAACTCCGGCCGATAAACTTTTACTATTGCACGACGACCCCGGTACAATGCGGTGTAAACATCCGCACACGTCCTCGCGCAAGATAACCGGTAACCTCGATTCCGCTACCTAACTGTGGCAACGATTCTGATTCAGCTTGCATGAAGATACCTGTACGTCTCGCCAGTCAATCAGAATTTGATTGAACAGCAGAAATAGTGAGAATATCCATATCCGTATTTTACAGAATTAAATTCATTATAAAGGAGGGCAATCTGGCCTTACCCCGTTTTAACGGACACCGGTTCAGACTGAGGCCTCCTGCTGTTCATACACGGCGGGCGGCGTGTAATTGACGGCGGAATGCCGGCGCCGCTGATTATAAAAGACCTCGATCTACTCGAACACCGAAGTCCTTGCCTGCTCGCGGGTTGCATAGCGCTCGGGGTGCACCAGCTCCCGCTTCAGGGTGGCGAAGAAACTCTCCATCACCGCATTGTCGTGGCAGTTGCCGCGGCGCGACATCGAACAGGTGATGCCGTTGGACTCAAGCAGCCGCCGATAGTCGTGCGAGGCATACTGACTGCCGCGGTCGGAGTGCAGCAGCAGTCCCTCGACTTTGCCGCGCCGCCACAGCGCCATCCTCAAGGCCTCGCCCGTCAGTTGCCGCGTCATGCGCTTCGCCATCGCCCAGCTCACCACTGCCCGTGAATACAACTCGAACACCACGGCCAGATACAGCCAACTTGCCACCCCATCTGGCTTGCTCAAGATGGCGAATACATGCCTTCTGTGTGGGATACCGCTCGAATATTTGTATAATGTTCATCGGTTTCTGCTCCTGTTTCATAATAGCTTTTATGGTGAAAACCGCTATGGCACAAGGCAGGAGCAGAAGGCAACACCTTTATAAGAACCAAAAACTCGCGGTGATTGAAGCCAAGCGTAAGAGTGCGCCCATCACCGAGGGATTGGAGCAGGCCAAAAAATCAGGGCAAGGCCACGTGATGACACTGCGTCAATTAAAAGCCCTATATGAGAAGGGACAAAACATCAGCGATATCCTACGCAAAGAAGCGGACATCGCCGACAATACACAAGAGATTGTTGAAATTTCATACGATTTGCAGTCAGGCAGCTACATCACCGCTATGGAAAATGAAAAAACGGCGAAATATCAGAAAGAATACACCAAAGAAATAGCCAACACGATCCTATCCTTATGTGAGCCTGCATCAGTATTAGAAGCCGGCGTTGGAGAAGCCACCACACTCTCCGGAGTAATAGAAAACCTGGGAAGTGAAATTCTCAGCTTCGGATTTGACTTAAGTTACTCACGGATTGCGTATGCCAAAAAGTGGCTTGAGAAAAGAAATATAGCGAATAGCCTTTTATGTACCGGCAGCCTGTTCAATATTCCCTTTCTCGACAGTTCGTTTGATGTCGTATATACGTCACATTCGATAGAGCCCAACGGTGGACATGAAAAAGCCATTCTGCACGAGTTGTATCGAGTCACGAGGCAATTTCTAGTGCTTTTAGAACCCGAATACGAACTTGCAAGTAACGCAGCAAAGAAAAGAATGAACCGGCATGGGTATTGCAAAAACCTGAAAGGTACAGCTGATTCTCTGGATTACGATGTGCTGGAACACAAACTTTTCACTTACGAATCAGACTCGCTGAATCCAACGGCACTGACAATTATCCGTAAAAACAAGGGCATTAATATACCTCGACTCACTTTTGCGTGTCCAAAATCCAAAACCCCATTGCAAAAAATCGGCGGAGCATTGTTCAGCCAAGAAGCTTTAATGGTTTATCCAATAATCAGAGATATTCCATGCCTGAGAGTTGAAAACGGCATTCTCTCAAGCAAGTACGAAGAAACTATAGAACCCGATTAAAAGATATTGTGCTTCGCAGACCGCCTCATAAACACCTATTGTCCCGATACTCTCACAAACACCTTCAGGGTAGTCTGCTTGAGGCGGACGCTTTCAGTCTCCTGAACAACGACATTGCGTAAAAGAGAATAAACAGGGCAAGCAGACACTCCTTCATCTCGCTGACCTTTCCCCCGAAAAGGTAGCCATTTTCAGAGAGACTTTTCCGATAAAATCGACCATAAGGAGGTCTCATAATGAAAGGCAAGCGATACAGCACAGAGAAAATCATAGGCATACTCAAGGAGTATGAAGCTGGCATACCGGTGCAGGATGTCGTCCGCAAGCATGGTATCGCCAACGGCACGTTTTATCGGTGGAAATCGAAGTACGGCGGCATGGAGGTGTCGGAAGCAAAGCGGTTACGGGAACTGGAATCGGAAAACGCGAAGTTGAAGCGACTGCTGGCGGATACGTTGCTGGACAAGACCGCACTTGAGGACGTACTCGGAAAAAAGTGGTGAGGCCGACGCAGCGACGCGGCGGCGCCGTGTATCTGCAGTCGGCCTATCGCATGAGTCAACGCAGGGCGTGCCGGCTGGCGCTGCTCAGCCGCAAAGCGGCTGCTTACCAAGCCGTTGCACGCAATGACGGGGCACTAAAAGAGCGGCTCAAGGAACTGGCTGAACGCTACCCGCGATACGGGTATCTGATGCTGCACGCATTGCTCAAGGCCGAGGGCCTGGTGGTCAATCGCAAACGCACCTATCGCCTGTATACAGCGCTCGGTATGCAACTCAGAACCCGGCGGCGTAAGAAACTGGTTCGGCCTCGGGTCCCGATGGCTTTACCTGCCCAAGTGAACGAACGTTGGTCATTGGACTTTGTGCACGACCAATTGGCGGATGGCCGGCGTATCCGGGTACTCAACGTTATTGATGACTTCTCCCGGAAATGTGTTGGCCAACTGGTTGACACGTCCATCTCCGGCGCTCGTCTGGCTCGGTATCTGGATGAACTCGCCCTGACCCGCTCACTGCCTGCCTCGCTCGTGCTGGACAATGGCCCGGAACTGACCAGCAAAGCTATGTTCTTCTGGGCACACAAAACCAAAGTAAAACTCTGCTTCATTCAGCCGGGGAAACCCACTCAGAATGCTTATGTTGAGAGCTTCAACGGACGCTTCCGTGACGGCTGCCTGAATCAACATTGGTTTAGGTCGCTCAATGATGCCAGGCAGATCATTAACGACTGGCGACATCACTACAACAATGTACGACCGCACAGCTCACTAGGCTATCGGGCACCGACCGTGTTCGAGGCAGAGGCTGCATGATATGATGTTTTGTCTCTCTTTGAATGGCTACCCAACAGGGGAAAGGTCATCGCCGCCGCTGATATCCCAATGCGCCCCCGCTTCTCCCAGCCCTTCGACTAATCCATCAAGCGGTGAAATCAGCAATGCACAGAGGCACACCGGCAAGCAGGCGCCCGTCGGCCACAGCCACCCCGCCATTTCACCCACCGCCGGCTCGAGGCCCCGCAACCGATGATACAGCGGCGCCAGAATGCCGCCGACCAGTGCAGCGAGACTCAGCAGGGCACGCGGCAATTGATCAAACAAAGCGTGCACGTTGTGCAGATTGGTTTCGCGCTGATCGTTCACGCCCTGCCATACATCCGGCGTCCGCCACAAAAAGAAATGCTGTCCCCAACTGATCTCCTCGCCCGCGAAGTAGGCGCTGCCCAACAACATCACGATAAGCCACGCGGGCAGATAACTGATGCGCAAAGCGACAGCCGATGACCGCGCACGCAAAATGAAATAAACCGCCGCGACCAGCAGCACGAAAGTCAGGTTTTCAAAAATACCACGCTCGCCGGTGAGCAACCCGCCCCCGCCGAACGCCCACTGCAAAACGTAAGGCGACAACGCGAGCAACAGCGGCGCCCACAAATAAAGGCCGAACGCCCAATCCGCATCTTCTTCCCTGCCGAACATATCTCTGGTCTTTGGGCCGGTCTTCGGGGTGATTTTTAGCCTTTCCGTGGACTGGTCTTCAGTCGGACGCAAACCCGCGCCGTCTTCTTCCGCCGGCTGGTATTATCATGGCGACTCCGCCGCTCAACCGGAACACAAAAAAGGATTCATGCCCGCATTTTACAGAATCGCGGTCGTCGGCGCCCGCCGCCGCAGACAGGGAACGGGCGCGTTCATCGCCTCACGCTTCGCCCGCCTCGGGCATACCGTCTGCGCAATCGTCGGCACCGGCGATGCAAGCCTGACCGCGGCGAGAGACGACCTGCAATTGAATCACGGCATCGAAACAAAGACCTATACCGACGTTGAAACGCTGTTCGGCGAGGAGAACATAGACGTTCTGGCAATCGCCTCTCCCGACGAAACCCATCTTAAATACCTGGAAGCCGCGGCCCGCGCGAACTGCCATGTTTTCTGCGAAAAGCCTTTGTGGTGGCCGGCAGACGGCGCTTGCCCCCGTCCGGACGACGCCGAGCGCGCCACCGCGGAGTGGGTGCGGCGCTTTGACGACAACCGCCGCACCTTGTTCGTGAACCTGCAATGGCCGCACACCCTGTCCTCGTTCCAGGCGCTGTATCCCGACGCCTCGCTGTCCGCAGAAAACATCACGCACCTTGAAATGCGGCTCAGCCCGGATAGCACGGGCAGCCGGATGGCGGTTGCTTCAGCCCCGCACCTGCTCAGCCTGCTGTATGGCCTGCTCGGCGTCGGTGATATCTTTAACGGCGCCGCGCGTTATGGCGACGACGCCCGCGAAACGCTTGTGCTCACCTTCAACTACCTCCATGCACGGGACTATGCACAGAGCGACACCGCCGTAACACTCACGCTGAAACATCACCCCGGACAACCCAAGCCGGCGGGCTATGCCATTAACGGCCATGCAGTCGAAAGGCATATAAAGATGCCGGATTACCTGCTATCATTAGCGTCGCAAAACCAATCCATACCGATCAAAGACCCGCTGGCGCAATCCGTCGAAACCTTTGTCAATGCAATTCGGCAAAAACAACCCAACCGACGCCGTGAAATCGTCGCGGGGATGAAGCATTTGTGCCAATTGGTGAGCCTGAGTGAACAAGCCGATACCTAAGATCCATTCCGGCAGCAGGGCGGTTTTGATGACCGTCTCTCCGCTGATTGACGCGCGTGCGGGTGCCGCAACACCGCAAATCCCGCCCCCGCTCCCAACCCCGCAAACGCAGCCTATTCCGCAAGACGTCAAACAAGTTGAACTCTCGCCGATACACGACTTTATGGGCAAACTGCTGCAGCCCGGTGTGATTGAAACCCTTAAAGACTATGTGCATTGGCAGGCGGCATGGCGCGACGGCCGCACACAAGGCGTTTCTTTTGAGGGGGCATTGGAAAACATTCCCGGCTACGCCCCCCTGTCAATCAACCTGGACGTGACCACAGCGTGCAACTACCGCTGCGATCATTGCGTTGATATGGACATCCTGAACACCGGCATCAGTTATGAGCATGACAAACTCAAAGACTCATTGAGTGTGATGATGGACAAAGGCCTGAAGTCGGTCATCATCATCGGCGGCGGCGAACCCACCGCCTACCCGGGCTTTGAGGACATCGTCCGCCACCTCAAGGCGCGCGGCATGAAAATCGGCGTCGTCACCAACGGCAGCCTGATGAAAAAGATCAAGGCGGTCGCCGACGTGCTCGGCAAAGGCGATTGGGTCAGGCTGTCGCTGGATTCGGGCACCAACGACACGTTCCGCCGCATGCACAAGCCGGGCAGCAAAAAATGCACCCTGGAATGGATTTGCGAGCAAATTGCACCCATCAAGGAACTCAACGCCGACTTCCAGATCGGCTTCAGTTTTATCATCGTGTGGAACAACTGCGAAGCCAACGACACCAAGATCATAGAAAACATCCACGAGATCTACCCCGCCACCGAACTCGCCAAACGCAGCCGCTTTGACTACATCTCGCTCAAGCCGTTCCTGACCCGCGCCGAATCAAACAACGCCGAGATCGTCGAACTCGTCAAGGAACAGGAAAGCATCCGCGCGGTAGTAAGCAAGATACGCGAGCAGACAGAACGTGCAAAAACGCTTGAGGACGATGCTTTCAAAATCATTGAAAGCACCAACCTGCGCGTGTTGGAAAATGAAAGTTATCAGAACTACACCGAACAGCCGCACAACTGCCACATGCAATATTTCCGCCAAGTCATGAGTCCGCTCGGCATTTTCAACTGCCCGGTCTATCGCCACGTGCCGCAGGCGCTGCTCGGCGGCAAACACGCCTACGCCACCGCCGAAAGTTTTACCGCAACCCAGAAAAACACCCTGCGCCTGATCGAAGCGTTTGACGCCACCGCGGAATGCAAGGAAGTTACCTGCCTGTATAACCACGCCAACTGGTTCATCGAAGACTTGGTGCGCAACCCGGAGAAACTCGAAAGCCTTGCGGCAGGCGAGGACCGCCAAGATTATTTTCTGTGAGCGATTGACCCGGAAAAATTATTCCTTGATTAAGTATTCGTCCCGCCCAATTAGTGCAGTAAAATTATTTGCCGGCTACCAAAGATGAAAAGCCGCCACAATCGTATAAGCGCTCTGTACAAAGGCAGACACAAACACGGAAAATACATTGTCAATCCGCACCCTGAATCCGCTGATTCCCTAATCAGGTGGATCACCACAGGCGGTTTCACCGCCTACGAAAAAGAGCAATTTCACTTAAGCCAGGCAAAAGGCCGGCCACGTAACAAATTGTATAGTTTTTACCTACCTGAAATGCAACGAGAAACGGTCATGAAAATCTCGCACATAAACCCCCGGTATAAATTGTCCAGAAAAATAGACTTGTTTTTGACGGGGCTGTACAAGGATTACTGTAAAATCAGTTTTTACGGCGCGGCGGCATTGCATAACCACAACCTCCCGGTCGCCGGACCTCTGGCGTTCTGGACCGTCAAACAGAACTTTTTCAAGAAAAAAAGCTACTTCCTGTGCGATAAACTGCCCGGAGAGCAATCCGTGAACCAGTTATTGCAAACGCTGGAAACAAACAAGCCTCCAAATGGTTGCCATACCTTAGCCGAAAGGCTGGTCCCCCTCATAAGAGACGTCCACGCCGCGGGTCTGCGCCATAACGATTTTCACGCCGGAAATATTCATGTTCATTTCCAAAAGTCCGCATCCACGGATCCGATAAAGAAAATATCGGAGGCCAAGTTTTTCCTGCTGGACTACGACAACTGTTCAAAAACGAGGATAAAAATCCGCTGGATAAAGAAAATTTACGACCTGAAAGATCTAAGTCTGCTGGCTATTCCGACAGTCAGCAACGCGGAATTGTTGGAGATGTATTTCAATACCTCCCCCTCTTCTCAGTCATTGAGAGTTTTCAAATTCTGGAAGAACGGGGGAATCAACTTGCGCAAGCAATTGGGTTTCAGCCCCAAAAAGGAAAACAGGCATCTCGCTCGTTGAGTTGCCGCTACGGAACATTTAGGCATGACCGGCAAGAAAACAAATATTCTGTTGCGCGGACATGGCAATTTACATGCCGATATAAAAAAATATCTAGCAGATGATATTGATATTAAAGTTTGGATTGACAAAGGCAAATATGCAAAACGCACCGGCGCTGAGATCACTCATGACTTGAATACATTCTATAGGAAATTGGAAATTCAGAAAAAAACAAGCATGCTGTCTATCAATTATCAATATCACAAAGAATTTCTGAGCATTTACAAAAAACTAATGCCACACGCCTGCTCTTTTCTATACATCTACAGCCGCAAACCAATTCTTAACGGTGAAAACAATTTTATGGACATGATGGATGCATTTCAGATATACATACATTTCTTTATTGACCTACTGAAGACCCATGACATCCGCTATGTCTTTTTTTCGACAATTCCTCACCATGCCGACTATATCCTTTATCTAGTGGCCAAAGAATTGAATATTAAAACCATCGCTTTCTTTCAGTCCCTAGAGCCGGGAAAAGCGTTCATGGTGACCGACATTAATCAATTTGGCTCCCTGAAGAACAGCCCTAAAGATATCCCACCGATTCCAATTAAGCGAGATGAACGAAAATCATATTTTTACACAAAAAACATTCCTAAGTATCGCCCATATCTCAAGGTGATCTCCTCTCTTTTATTTAGAAGAGATATGAACCTGTTCTTTCATCGCATAACGAATCTTAGAAAAGAGAAGAGGTTCAAACGCAATTATAAAAACCTGATTGCCAATCATTTACCGATGGAAAAGTTTGTGTATTTCCCCTTGCATCTGCAACCCGAGTTGTCCACTGCTCCTCTAGGAGGAGAGTTTGCAGATCAGATGCTTGCTATAGAATGCTTGAGGGCATTGTTGCCGGACGAATGGTGGATTGCGGTCAAAGAAAATCCATGGCAAACATCTTATGCGAGAGGAGCATTGTTTTTTGCCCGACTCGCTAAAATCCCTAATGTGGCTTACATAGGAAAGACGGTTGACACTTACGACCTAATCGAGCAGTCACAATTTTGTGCGACGGTTACAGGTACAGCCGGTTTTGAGGCCCTGACTTTCGGAAAGAGAGTGTTGGTTTTCGGTCAAGCCATGTATAAAGACTTCCCTGGTGTAATTGAGTATCAAGACAGATTAACTTTTGATGATGTAATGTCAGTACGTTTTTCACATGCTGAAATTGAACTTGCTTACGCTAAGTTAGTCCATAGCATGGTAGATGTCGTAGTAGATGCAAATCATATTCAACTTATTGATAATTTCTCTGTCAAAAGAAATACTCAAGCACTGGCAAACATCATCAATCAAACTATTAAGGAATAGCTGGTCGTCTCTTGCTGATTCATAATCATTACTTTTAAGTGGATTGGATACTTAACTCCCCCTAAACACAGTGTTATAATGTGATGCTAATGTCAGCAGCGAATATTACGGCTTCTGTAACTGAGGTTGCTGCACACGGAAGCAACAACCTCAGTTGATCTAGGAAACCTTAAAATGATATAGATTTCCTGAAGATAGTTAAGTCGTATAAATACTATATAAGCCATTGTGAATAACAAACGATAAAAGTTCTTGATTACTTATGTTGCAAATAAACATCTGCGGGCGCCAAATCGGCTTAGGCCAGCCAGCATATCTGGTGGCCGAGATTGGCATAAATCATAATGGCGATATGGATTTGGCTCGTCAAACCACTCTGGCTGCAAAGGAATCCGGGGCCGACGCAGTCAAACTACAAAACTATCGAACAGAAGACTTTATCAGTGACCGTGGTCTCACTTATCGCTACCATAGCCAAGGACAAGAGGTTTGTGAATCTCAATTTGATATGTTCAAACGCTGCGAACTTAACCGACAACAATTGGAAAATCTGTTTGAATACGCCGCAAGCATTGGTATTGATATACATTCCACCCCGACTAATACTGATGGGATAAAAGCGTTGTGCGACTTAGGGGTAGGCGTATTGAAAAACGGCTCTGATTACTTGACACATTTACCGCTCATTCAAGCCATGGGAGAAACCAAGTTGCCGACCGTGCTGTCCACCGGTATGGCAGTTAAGCAGGAAATAGATGATGCGGTAGATACCTTTACCAAAACTGGAAATCAGAAATTGCTGTTGTTGCATTGCACCTCGCTATACCCTACACCTGCTGATGAAGTGCATTTAAATAAGATTCGCAGTTTAGCAAAAAACTATCAATGCTTGTCAGGCTTCAGTGATCACAGTGAAGGTACACAGGCAGCTCAGTTAGCCGTAGCCATGGGAGCCGTGTGGATAGAAAAGCACTTCACCATAAGCCGCGATTTACCCGGACCAGATCATCATTTTTCCAGCGATCCGGATGAGTTCTCTCAACTGGTTAAGCAGATACGCTTAGTTGAGCAGTTGTTGGGAAAAGGTGGATTAGGGGGTAGCGAGGCCGAAACTGAACCACGCAAGCAGTTTCGCTTATCCTGCGCTGCAGCCAGAGATTTGCCTACCGGTCATAAGTTGAAAAAGGATGATTTTGTATTTCAACGCCCCGGCTCAGGCTTGGCGCCTAAATTCGCATCACAAATGTATGGCAAATCTCTGAAATCATCTTTGGTTGCGGGGCAGCAGTTTCAATGGAAAGATTTGAAATGAGCAAAAGCTATGACACTATCTGGAATGAGTTGGGTAAAAGACCGAACCGATATCCTTATGATTTTGTCGTAAGTTTTGTCTATAAATATAGACCTCGTGACATACCCGCTGATCAGATCAGAATTCTCGAAGTGGGATGCAGCGGTGGCAATAATTTGTGGTTTGCAGCCCGTGAAGGATTTCAGGTGGCCGGATTAGACGGCAGTCAGGCAGCCATAGACTACGCACAACGGCGATTTAAAGAAGAAAGGCTAAAAGGTGATTTGCGCCAAGGTGATTTTACCGTCTTGCCTTGGCAAGATGAGAGTTTTCATCTAGTGATTGATCGGGGGGGGGTCACCTGCACCTCCTATAGCAATGCTCAGAAGACATTGTCAGAAGTACATCGAGTTCTTAAGTTTGGCGGAAAATTTTTATTTAATCCGTACTCCGATCAGCACAGCAGCGCAACTAATGGTAAAGCAGGAGAAGACAGCTTAACGGTAAACATTAAACATGGTAATTTGGTGGGTGTTGGTCAGATTTGCTTTTATTCAACGGAACAAGTCGATGCTCTGTTACAGAAGCAATGGCTTCTTTTGCAAAAGCAATATTACTGTCTAGATGATCAGATTCATGGAGGCATTGACGCAGAATGGCGTTTAGTCTTACAAAAGGCATAAATTTTAGGGAACGACCATTTGAGAAAAGTTTAATGTTAGGCGGTGAAAGTATGAACAAATATAAGAAAGATAATCTGAAAAACAAAGAATTTTTCAAACAAAATCTGGCGGCTTATGGGCAAAAAGTCGAAGCCTTAAATTGGGGGAGCCGTCAATCTCAACAGCAACGCTTCCGGGTTTTGGTTGAAGTAGGAATTCGGTCTGGCTACTCACTGCTAGATGTAGGATGCGGCTTGGCGGACTTTAAACACTGGCTCGACACACAGGGTATAGAAGTACGATACAGCGGACTTGACATCACGCCTGAAATGATTAAAAAGTGCCGGCAACGCTACCCGGAGCAGGAGTTCTTTTGCGGGGATATATTTGATTCCACCCCGAAAGTCTTTGATTATGCAGTTGCTTCAGGTATTTTTTATTTGCGCCAACATCAACCTCTGAATTATTTACTAGATACAGTAGCGGCCATGTTTGAGAAAGTAAACTACGCTATTGCATTTAACAGTTTGAGCAGTTGGGCGCATAAACGAGACGCGACTGAATTTTATGCCGATCCATTGGCCGTGGTAAAAGCATGCCGTGAACTGAGCGAACACATAGTTTTGAGGCACGACTATCACCCGCGGGATTTTACAGTCTATCTTTATAAGCCATGAATAGAATTGTTATCAGCCAGCCTCGCTACTTGCCGTCTTCGGCTTACCTGTATCGCTTTGCATTGGCGGATGAATTCATCTATCTGGACACCGTGCAATATTCGCCGCGTGATTGGGAGAACCGCAATCGCGTTAAAGGTCCTGCCGGCAGTCAGTGGCTGAGTGTCCCCGTGGTTAAAAATAGCAGCCGTCAAAAAGTTTGTGATACACAAATTAACAACAGTGTGCCGTGGCAGAAAAAACACTTAAACAGTTTGCAACTAAATTACGCTAAAGCACCTTTTTTTGATTCTATCTACCCGCGTCTGGCGCAACACCTTGCTAAAAAATGGCATTATTTATCCGAGTTGAACATTACTTTGTGTGATGAATTGTTGAAAATATTGAAGTTTGAATGTCGAATAACAATGGCTTTATCCTTAAACACAGCAGGACAAGGTAATCAACTACTGCTTAATCTATGCAAGAAACGACGGGCGGATGTTTATTTATCCGGGCTTTTAGGTAAAACATATATAGACACCAGGTTATTTGACAAAGCCGGAGTGTTTTTGGAATTCCATCATTTTTCACCGCAACCTCATGCTCAATTGCACGGTGAATTTGTGCCTTATTTAAGTGTCGTTGATTTATTATTTAATTTGCCCGTTGAACAATGTCGACAATATATGGAAAAACATAGTTATATAGAGGCGGCGAGATGAACAAGGTCTTGGTTATAGCGGCCCATCCGGACGATGAAGTATTAGGTTGTGGCGGTACGATTGCGCGTCACGCTGCTAATGGTGATCAAGTGCATATTATTATTATGGCGGACGGGGTAGCTGCTCGAGGTGAGACGGCAGCTGAGGCGCGTTATGCCGCAGCCGGTAAAGCGGCCACTGTGTTGGGCGCACAGCCGCCGCAATTCCAATCTTGGCCTGATAACCAGATGGACAGTATCCCTTTATTAGCTATTGCTCAAAAACTAGAAGCAGAAATAGCGAAGATAAATCCAAAAATGATTTACACCCATCACGCCGGCGATTTAAATATCGACCACCAACTCACGCACCAAGCGGTGATGACGGCGTGCAGACCGTTGCCGATGAGCAGCATTAGAGAAATTCGTTGTTTTGAGGTCCTGTCTGCTACAGAGTGGGCATCACCATCACAACAACAGGCTTTTATACCTAATTGTGCGGTGGATATCAGCGAGCAGCTGGATATCAAAATGATGGCACTAGAAGCCTATGCTGAAGAAATGCGCCCTTTTCCTCATGCGCGATCGTATGAGGCCGTTAAATCTCTGGCAGTATTGCGTGGTGCCCAAATGGGCATGACGGCCGCTGAAGCCTTTGTTATAGCACGCTTTTTGTGGTGCTAATTATTAGTCGGTATCACGACTATCTTCTTTTATTCTCTCAAATTTATTTAGATTCGGCTGGATTTCCTCACGAAAATATTTCTCAAGTGCCGATTCGGATTCAGTTTGCACGAAATAATACCCGACCATATCCGCCATGCTGCTCGGAGAATGTATCAATACGCTATCTTTTATAAAGACAGGGTCTTTAACTTCTTTTGAGTCTTTGTGTTTATTGAAAAAGTCAACATCTTCCTTTTTGTAAAGCATTTTCACTGCAGAAAACAGTTGTCGATTAGGCTTCAAAAAGTGCATCATTTCTTTGTGATTCCCCGTTAAGCAAGAAATCAAAGCGGAAGAAGCATTAACTCCTTGAGAATAATACAGCAACTCATGCCTCACAAACCCCAGACGAGAGGCAACTTCAATGATCTCAACATCAAAGTTATCATTTAATAATAATTCAATATGACTTGCTCCACGCAACAAACCCAATGCATTCAATGCCTGTACACTACTTTCTTTTATTATCTTCTCCTGCATCTGAGAAATTCTAGCCGGCATGATATCCTGACTTTCCAAGAGTCCCCCATCAACATCTATATACTCTTCGGTAATCCCCATAATATGATGTACTCCATTGAAACTCATCGTCTCTACACTATACTGATCCCCCATAAAAATTTCCTCAACCATTGCTTGGCCATTTCCTGATATATCTCTACTCAAACTAACTGCGTCCAAGAACTCGTTTCTATTGTTAACGATTTGCACCCCGCGAGAAGCAGATGCCACAACAGGTTTCACAATGCAAGGAAATTCCACTTTTGAGAAATTTCTAGAATCCTGAACAAGATAGGATTTCCTTTCATACAACCCTATACCATGCAAAATGTTTCGCATAATTAGCTTATTAATTGTTGCCAAAACAGTCCAAGGTGGATTGTGTGCCAAGCCAAGAGCCTTAGAAATAACATTGCTGGCAACATTTCCTAATTCATTTGCTATAGTACAGATGCATTTGGGGCGGTATTTTCTCGCCATATCATAGATTGCTCTATGGTTGACGATATCTATATGAAAAAATTTATCGCAGGTTGCTTTCCCGACACAAAACTCATCTCTGTCAAAGAGAAATACCTCATAATTCAGATTTTTAGCAGCCTCTAATAATGCTATTTGCAGACAACTGCCGCCCAACACAAAAACCCTTTTCATTATGAAGCTAACCTGCCGCCATGGCTTATGAATCATTTAGTAGATTAGAACGCTTCTACCGCGGTTTTGCACTTCAGGCTGAAGTTATAGCATATATTGATATAATGCGCTTCTTGGACATTCCTCCATGATCCATCATGAGAATATCCCACAAGCACAAACTGATTTTTCTCGCTGTCACCAGAGCAGGCAGCACTACAATAAGAAGTATTCTGGATGATCACTCAGATATAAAGAGTGTTAGTGCCCCAGAAACAAGCGAGGAATTCCCGTTCCATGATCATATGTCCGCATCAGAACTTAAGCGGGTTTTTGAAGAAAAGGGGTGGAACTGGTCTGTATACAAAAAATTCTGTGTTGTGAGAAACCCCTATGATAGAGTGGTTTCTTTTTATCATTATCATCAATCAGTACTATTTGCAAGACTAAGAACAGAAGGCCCAACTCGTAATTTTATTTGGCGGGCCAAATATGAACGTAAATTGAAAAAACCGTTTAAGAGCTTTGCGAGACATCTGAATACCACAAAAAGAATGTATGCACCATTACAGTTCTTTATTTCAGATATTGATGGAAATTCTTTGGTGAAAGATATCTTGAGATTTGAAACTTTAACAGAAAATCTTCCGACATACCTAAACGATTTAGAGATACACGTTGCTCCTGAAAACATTCCTCATCTTAATGCCAGCAAAAAACGTAAAGAATATAGAGAATATTATGATACAAAAACCAAGAAACATATTGGTAAACTGTATGCTTACGAAATTGACCAATTCAACTATTTTTTCTAAGGAAGTCCATTTATGACTTGCTAAAAGCAGGTATTGTCGCCATTTCCTGAATTGCAGAAAAGATTTTTCATCGCCTGATCCGTTACTTTGCGCTTGATTTTTCGACCGCCGACCCCCTCAAAGAAATACCTTATAGTTTAGATTTTTAACAGATTTCAATAACGCCATCTAAAAATGGCTGCCGCCTAGAATAAAAATAACTTTCATATTACCATCATGTAAAAATTAACAAACTTTAATTCTCTGCGTCAATTCTATTTGAGTTCAGTGAGGCATACATGATAATTTCACGTCCAAAACCCAATTCTGCGGCAGCCTCATAGTAGTTTATATATTTTTCTATCCCCTGCGCCAGCAAAAAATTATCAGTTATCACCTTAGCATAGTGTGCTTGTCTTCCCACATCAGAATTCTCTACGTAATTTGAATGTTTGTTTAGAATAAAAACATCAATCGGAAAACTTGCCATTTTGCACTTAACTTCATACCCGGCGTGTGCCAATAGTTTCCCCAGAGAAATGAAAGTAAAATAGTGCAGTGTATGTTGAGGCGAAAAGAACCACTCATTTTTCACCATTCCTCTATCCGATAATAACTGCTGAAAAGCTGAGTAATCATTAGGGACACTAATTCTCAACAGTGCACGAGGCGACAAAATAGTGCGAAAATTCTCAAGCAATTTAATCGGATCCCGAATAAACTGAAAAACCTGACTCATGTTAATTAACTCATAAAACTTTTCCCTCTCGCTCAACTGAATAATTCTTTCAACCAAATCCCCTTGAATAAATGTAGGCAACAACTCCGGATTATGCCCCCTGATTCCATAATCAGTATAGTCGCAAGTGGTTACATCAGCCGCCTTGGACTGGAAGTAGCGGGCAAAATATCCCTGCCCACAGCCGACATCCAGCACTCGTATGCCTTTTGTCGTCTTGCCTGGACAGTATTCTTGCAGAACAGATTCTGCAATAACGGCCGCATTCTCCATATATTGGATTTCATCGTTTGTATATAAGTGACGATAACATCCTTCCTCTTTTTGATAATATCTTTCCTGAAACAAATCTTTTAAATCGGCGTCAGAAAGCATGGGATCAACAGACCAGTACCCAAAAGGGGATTTTTTCAATTTCCATTCGCCTTTCTCCTTAACAATCTCAGTATTTTTTCTCATTCTATATTCTCCAGTTCAAGATTTCATGCAGAATTTATCTGATTCTCTCTTGATTAGTGAAAGATGTGGTCTATATTAGTTCTCTTAACATACAGTGTATCTCAATGCTCTTCTTTCACTGTGTCAGGTGCACGAACCCGGCCAATTATTTGCCCCGCCTACTCCCGGTCATCTTCGTCAGTCAAAGCAACGGCGACCCTTGCCGCGCCTTGTCCGTCGATCAGTTGACTACCCCGGAAAACCGCTTGCCTATACCATTCGTAGTCGTGTATAGCGCGTGAAAATACCGGCAGAAAATCAGACGCAAAAGACTTTGCCGAAATAATTTTACCGGCTCTCTCCTTTTTTAACGCCGTTGCACCAGGCCGCTGATTTTTAGCCGTAATGATGATAATTGCAGGCAAACCCAAACAACAGCACTCCAAAGCGCTAACGCCGCCGGCGACGACGGCAAAGTCCGCATGGGTCATCCGCTCGGCCATATTACCCACGGCAACATTGACACTCGTCTTGACCGGCATATTCCCGGCTTGTTTTCTAAGCCCCTCGACATCGGAAAACCCAGAGCCGAGAACGACTTCGATCTCAGCGTCGTCAGGCAAGTCGGCGGCGGCCAGTTGATCCAACACGGCACCGGTCAAATTGTCAGGGTCCATTCCCCCCAACGTCACGAGAAAACGCCGGACGGCATCGGTCTTTTCCCTGCGCCGCAAAGCATCCGCCCGCCATTCGGCGAATTCCGGACGCAGCAAAGCAAACTGGGAACCGAGCAGAAGACGGCAGGCGGTCGGTGCCAAATGCCGATAATGCTCCGGCTGCCGGCCGCACACTGAATCCAACAACACATTGCAACTGTGTTTCCGGTCGGCCAGATCGTCAATCACCAGGGTTCTTTCAACGTGGGAACGCATGGCTGTCTCCCAACGCCAATCGAGCGCGTAATGATCAACGATCAGCCAGTCGCAGGATCCTTCCTTCAAAACAGCGGCAGTTTCTTCGGCATCGCGCTGCCAAGACCCCCCCAGCCAAGGCGCGTGATCGGGCAACTTATCTTGATCCGCATCCGGTGTCGTGATTCCCGTTTCATCGCCCACCGGATCCAAAGCAGTGCAGACATATTGCTTATCGCGAATAAAATCAATGAGATTGCTTTCATGCGCCCGGCAGATAAATTGCGTTACTGCGCCCTTTTCCCGCAAGGCATCGGCCAGCGTCAGGCAACGCATCACGTGTCCGCTGCCGATCACACGCGAGGCATCAACCCGAATGGCAATGTTCATATCATTCAATTCTCTCGGAGAGACCTTGCAAATCCGGCACTTCGGACTGGAAATTGGCGTCCGTCAAAACGGGGGAAAGTCATCTATTTTTGTCGATTTGAAATCTGCAACGGCGAAAAACTAAATCAGGAATGAATCTTAAACTCTCAAAAAATTTTTGCTGGTTTCTGCAATTCTGATTCAGTCTGGAAAAATCAAGGGCTGATGATCTGGGTTGAGGAAGAGGCGTGTTGTAGTAATAAGTGTGTTTGTGCTGACGGTCTTCTCCCGTCAATTCATGCGACAATTTTCCAAAATCGATAAATGTAGGCCAATGCGCAGCTTTCAGGGCGTGATAAAAATTGCTGCCGTCAATAAAAATGCAGATTCTGTCCATCAGAAAAAACTAGGGAGTGCAGTGCACCCCCCAGGGGCTAATATCTATGGCATTGCAGTGCAACACCTAGGGGGTAATCTTAAACATACTATCACACGTTCAGATATATAAAGATTGTAGTGTGCCGCTGCATCTTTTCGCCGCAAAGACCAGCCTCAACCCACTGCGGACAACAATTTCACCGCAACAACCCAACCCCTTCCGCCTATGACACCGGCCGCAATTTAACACCGTGGATTTTCTTCAACGGCAACGCGGTGATGGCATCGGTGAGAGGGTACTCCCGATCACCGGGATAGAGCACCCACAAGTGTTCCAACCCCAAATCTTTGATAACGACGTGCATGGATTTGGTCGTTCGCGGGGCGTCGGTGCATTTGAATTCAAAGCCCCAGCGTCGTCCTCGCCGCAACAGCATCAGGTCCAACTCGGCGCCGCGCTGGGTGCCGTAAAAGTAGGCCTCGTGCTCGCCGTGCGCAAGGAGCGTCTGTTCCAGAGCAAATCCCTCCCAACTGGCGCCATAGCGCGGATGTACATACACTTCCCGCATCTCTTCCAGTCCAAGCAGGAAGTGCAGGATGCCGCTGTCGCGCAGAAAGACCTTTGGAGATTTGACGATGCGCTTGCCGAGGTTCTCGAACCAGGGAGGCAACACCCGGATCATAAAGGTGCCCGCCAGCAGGTCGCGATAGTGATTCACCGCGGTGACGCTCATATCCATAGAGCGGCCCAGTTCCGAAGCATTCCAAACCTGCCCGTGATAATGCGCCAGCATTCGCCAGAAGCGGCCCAGCACTTCGGAAGAGACTTTCGAACCCAGCCCCGGAATGTCGCGCTCCAGAAATGTGCGCGTGAATGACCGCATCCATCGCGTCCATGCCGCCGCCGACGCCGCCAGGTAGGCGCGCGGGAAACCGCCGCGCATCCAAAGCCGATCCTGATTCCGAGTCCCTGCTTCGGCAAGCGAGAAACCCCCCACAGAGACAAAAAGAATTCTCCCCGCCAATGTCTCAGAAACCCCCTTGATCAGATCCCAGGAAGCACTGCCCAATAACAGAAAGACCGCTTTCCGATTTCGGTCATCGCAAATCGGACGCAGTATCTCGAACAATTCCGGCATCCGCTGCACTTCATCAAAAATGACCAAGCCTGCACTCTCGCGCAACAGTTCCCCGGGAGTCGCGGACAGTGCTTCCCGAGCAGCAGGCACTTCCAGATCAAAAATCGTGGACGGCCCCGACCACGCAGACCTCACCTGCTCAGCCAAAGTTGTCTTGCCGACCTGCCGGGCGCCCAACAAAGCCACTACCGGGGCTTCAGAAAGCCCCCGGGTAGTAGCGGCAAGCAAGCCGGGGCGCGCTATAGATTGTTGCATATCAACTTTACAAAGTAAGATATTCGACAATTATAAGGATACCAAATATACCTAGCCCCGTCTAAAACCCTGTGCGAGTTCATATTATGACGGCTAAGAGATAATTCCAAGTGCGCTCTTCAGAACAAGAAAAGAAAGTTCTTGAGCAACTCCGGCGTTCCTCTAACGAGACTGAAAAGGCAGACTCACTAACAGAGCAGACCATTAAAGATAAATATGACGTCCCGAAGGATTGATCGAGCAGAAATCGTGCAGGAGGCTGTAACGACGTGCTTCAGCAACGAGTTTCTCAGGCAACTTGACGGGGGCGGCCAACGCTTTTCCCTTATAAAACTGGATTGTGGTGATCCGGAAACCCGTTGATCCGCGTTCAAGTGCAAAAAGATGCAAAGAAACTTGCTAACATCAAAGTTAAAGCCGACGGCACAAGCACCGCTAAAAATACTGCGGCCCGAGAAACACTAATCCAACCGAGTGCTTGGGTTTTCCGCCGCCAGCCCCCGGTAAAGCAACTCCGCAAGCCGCCAGTCTTCGGGGGTATCAATATCCACCACGCGATAACGGGGCACAATGAACGGTGCCGAACGTTCTGAAAAGACAACGACGCTTTCCTCCAGCATTGCTTCACGCCGCCCCCAGCAAAACTGCGCGGCGTCGTGATACGCCGCGGGCAGATCCTGGGAGTTTTTTTGATAATGCTCCGGCCAAAACATCTTTGCCGTGCCGTCGGACTGCACGCCGAACGCACGAAAAATCGGCGCTTCAAAGGCGGTGGCGGAAAACACGAAGTCTATGCCTTTGACTGCACTTTCGGCCTGAGTGCACGCCTGAAATTGTTCATGCCCGGCCGTGATGTCCGAAGATTGCATCAAAGGCGCCGTCGCGTAGATCAGGCACACTTCGGCCGGACGCCGCCCTGATTTTTCCAACTCCCGCAGCGCGTGCGCGACAACGGCCATCACGCCGGCGGAGTCGTCGGCGATTGCAGCGGGACGCATAAACGGCACTACCGCGCCATATTGCCTGGCCACGTCCGCGATCTCCTCGTCGTCGGTGGAGACGATCACTTGGTCGAACAAACCGGTCTGCTGCGCCGCCTCAATGGAATAGGCGATGATCGGCTTGCCGCAAAAGGGGCGAACGTTCTTGCGCGGGATGCGTTTGCTGCCGCCGCGCGCGGGGATGACCGCGACCGTGTTCACGCCAACGCCTCGCGTAACGCCGCCACCACAACGTCCTGCTGTGCTTCAGCGAGCGCCGGATACAAAGGCAGGCTGAGCGCTTCGCGGTAGTAGGATTCAGCGCCGGGAAAATCCCCCTCGCCGAACCCTTTTTGCCGGTAATACGGCTGGGTATGCACGGGGATATAGTGCAGGTTCACGCCGATCCCGGCGCGGCGCAGAGAAGAAAAGACCTTCGCGTGCCGATCCGCGGCGACGCGAACGACGTATAGATGAAAACTGCTTTGCGCATCGGGATGCTGCCGCAGAGGCGTCACCGGCAACGCCGCCAGTAACTCATCGTAACGCTGCGCCAGTTGCCGGCGGCGCGCGACGAACTCGTCAATGCGTTTCAATTGGCTGCGTCCCAGCGCCGCCTGCATATCGGTCATGCGGTAGTTGAAGCCCAACGCGATCTGCTGGTAATACCACGGCCCGTCCGGGGCATGCGTCATTTTTTCCTCGTCGCGGGTCACGCCGTGCGAGCGCAACAGGTGCATTTGCTCGACCAGAGCCCGGTCAGCGGTCAGTGCCATGCCGCCCTCGCCGGTGGTGATGACCTTGACCGGATGAAAACTGAAAACCACCACGTCGGAGTACTCACACGAACCCACCGCCCCCCCGAGATAACGCGCGCCCGAAGCGTGAGACGCATCCTCGATCACGCGAAAGCCGTACTCCCGCGCCAGCGCGTGAATCGCCCGCATGTCGCAGGACTGCCCGGCCAGATGCACCGGCATCACGATCTTCGGCAGCCGCCGGTCTTGTTTCGCCCGGATCAGTTTTTCCTCCAGGCGCTCAACGCTCAGATTGCCGGTGCCCGGGTCTATATCAACGAAGTCCGCTTTCGCTCCGCAATGCAGCGCGCAATTGGCCGAAGAGACAAAAGTGATCGGCGAAGTCCACAGCCGGTCACCCGCCCCCAGGCCGAGCGACAAACAGGCGAGGTGCAAAGCCGAGGTCGCGCTGTTGGTCGCGCAGGCGTGTCCGACGCCGCAATACGCCGCGGTCTCGCGCTCAAACGCGGGAACCTGCGGCCCCTGGGTCAGGAAATCCGACGACAAGACCTCTTTCACCGCTTCCGCGTCTTCGCGGGAGACAGTTTGCCTGCCGTAAGGGATCAAGAGGAATGTCCTTCCCGGTTTTTCCCGGAAGCACCGGCGGTGGTTTCGTGCAGGGTGCGGATCTGCTCACACGTCAGAAATTCGGGGTTGCTGCCCGAGTTGTATTCAAAGCCCTGCTCTACCGGGGTTCCCTTTTCATCGAGCGTATTGACGCCGAAGTCGTTACTGCGGTTGAAAAAGGTGATCGTGGGACAGATCACATAGTGGTCGTCAAACTCGATGGTCAAATGCGAATCGTCGGTCGGGCACATGGTCTCGTGCAGTTTTTCCCCGGGGCGGATGCCGATGATCTTTGTCGGCAGAGCCGGCGCCATCGCCCGCGCCAGGTCGGTGATGCGGATGGAGGGGATCTTGGGCACGAAGATCTCGCCGCCCTGCATCCGCTCGAAACACTTGAACACGAAGTCCACTCCCTGCCCCAGCGTGATCCAAAACCGGGTCATGCGCTTATCGGTGATCGGCAGATGCGCGGCGCCCTCCTCGATCAGCCGGCTGAAAAGCGGCACCACCGAGCCGCGCGAGCCGACCACGTTGCCGTAGCGCACCACCGAAAACCGCGTGGGATGCGGCCCCACCACGTTATTGGCCGCGACAAACAACTTGTCCGACACGAGTTTCGTCGCGCCGTACAAATTGACCGGATTCGCCGCCTTGTCGGTGGACAACGCGATAACTTGCCTGACCCCGCAGTCCAACGCCGCCTGAATGACGTTTTCCGCCCCGTGAATGTTGGTCTTGACACATTCCATCGGGTTGTACTCCGCGGTCGGCACCTGCTTGAGCGCGGCGGCGTGCACCACCATACCGACGCCGTCCATCGCCTGCCGCAACCTTTGCAGATCCCGCACGTCGCCGATGAACCAGCGCAGGCGGTCGTCATCAAACCGCTGCCGCATCTCGAACTGCTTGAGTTCGTCGCGGGAAAAAACAACCAGCCGCGCGGGCCGAAACCGCGCCAGTGCGGTTTCGATGAATTGCTTTCCAAAAGAACCGGTAGCGCCGGTAATCAGCACGTTTTCATCTTTCAGCATTGTCGTGTTATCTCAAAGAAAAAGTAATACTGTATCGTTATTCTTTGGGTATGAGCAAACCGTTCATCTGGTTTTCTCCAGCAAGAATATCGAATCACGGTCTTCGTTTTTCAGGCACGGGATCTTTTTTTCCTTTGCAAGTCGCAAATCCG
The DNA here is from genome assembly GCA_965211995.1 of Candidatus Oxydemutatoraceae bacterium. GTDB lineage: Bacteria > Pseudomonadota > Gammaproteobacteria > Poriferisulfidales > Oxydemutatoraceae > CAYFZO01. The sequence continues at coordinate 447,658 of OZ243040.1, read as the reverse complement.
GAAATGTGTCCAGGTAAATCCGGGCAAAATCCGCTTTCCAGAGAAGACTGCTTCTACCTCGGTAGGGTACGGCCGTATGCTCTTCAGAGAAATATTCATGCCCCCAGATATAGCGGCTTGAACAGCGATAAATTTCTTTAATCGCTTTCAGAATGTTATCCGGGCTGATATGAATCAAAACGCCGGAGGTAAAGATGAGACCAAAAAAGTCATTTTTGAAAGGGGTATTAAATACATCTCCTTGTATGAATTCGATGTTTTCGGTCAGTTGCCTGGCTTTTTTTATTGCATACGCTTGGGGTTCAACGCCGTATAGATTCCGGAAGCCCATGTTCTGTATTGACTGAAGTTGAATTCCTACGTTCGTTCCCACTTCCAGAATCTTAGTCGCACGATCTACGTCACCTAAAAACTCCTCAATGAGGCGAAAACGCGAAATTCCAAACTCTCGCTTGTACAGCGCATCCATCTCACCGGGGCTTTGAATATTTCTGTCAGTGTACCGACGTCCGAAATCGCCACGCCATGTCTCTACCTGATCCATACAATTTGTCATGCCTTTCGTTCACAAACAGCGGACAATTCCCATCTCTCAATGTGCGAATGCAAACGCAACGGCGGAAACCGCGACCAGCAACCCCAGCGCAATACTAACCGCACGCATCGGGTCTTTGCCGAAAAGGCACCGTGCAAGCCTCCTCGGTGAAATAATACCAAAAAACAAAACGATGATAATGATTCTCGAGTTAACCCGCCCCAGCCATTTCCCGATAAACGACCAGACGACGAACAGCGGCTTCAGCAATACCGGCCTTGCCAAGGCCGCCAAACCCGGCGCGGCGGACGCCGCCCACGGTCACCGCCACGGCGCGGCGGCGAAAAGCACCGACGACAAACCAAACACCACGGCGATGAACCCGCTCAGCACCAGACCGAACCGGCGCAACAAAGCGCGGTCAGTCGCCACCGCATCCACGGACGTCATGTTCAGTCGGCCTCAAACCCAACGCCGCGCGCCCGCTCCGCCGCCGCGGCGCTCTGATCGGTTTTCGCAAGCAAACAATTTTCGAGCGCGAGGTAATCCATTTCGGTGCGCATGAAACACCGCCACGCGTCCTCGGGCGTGCACACGATCGGCTCGCCCCTGACGTTAAACGAAGTGTTGATCAGCACCGGACACCCGGTCTGCTCTTCAAAGCAGTCGAGCAACTTGTAAAAACGGGGATTGGCGCTTTCATGCACCGTTTGGACGCGCGCCGAATAATCCACGTGAGTGACCGCCGGTATTTCACTGCGTGCGGCCCGCAGCAGATCAAGTCCGCGCAACCCCCGTTCGTCGTCGCGCATCGCGATGCGCTTGCCGGCGTGCACCGGCGCGACCAGCAGCATATACGGGCTGTCATGTTCGAGAGCAAACTTTGGAGTCTGTTCCCGTCATTCACATTGCACCGGCCCTCAGGCGCAGTTGCAGCCCGCCTCCCTACGCCAAACTCCACCCGAACCCCGGATACACAAAGGCGTTGCGGATCGCTGCGCGATCGGCTTTGCCGACGCCGGCGTCGCGTGCGGCGGTGTGCCAGCCGTGCTCGACGCGCTGCCGCATCTCTGTCAGCACCGCCTCGGCCTGCGGCCGCTCGAGCATGAAACGGCCGCACTGCGAAAGCAGGTTGTCACGGTTGGCGTGCCGCCCCCAATCCCCGCAGTCCATCGCGAGATCGCGCCGCTCCGGCGAAAGCGACGGCGTCGGCGTCAGATCGTAGGCCGGCGACAGGCGCCAGCCGCCCCGGTCTGCCAAAACCGCGTGGTTGCGAGGATGATCATCGGCATTGGAGATCAGCGCGTTAAACGTCATGCGCCGAAACAATTGTTCGAGTTGCCGGACGGGATCGGCGCACACGCGGCGGATCTCATCGGCGAGCAGCGGGTAAGACCACCGCTTGCGCCCGTCGAGCGTATCGTCCACGTCCAGCAACGTGGCGGCACTGACCATGCGGTGGCGGTAATGCCCGGCCGCCGCCCGCTCTCTGTCAAACCGCTTGACCAGCAGAATGTCCCGCCCCCCGACCGCGGTCACCCGGCTGCGAGGGGTCTCTACGCCGCAGGCATGCGCCAGTGTCAGCATCGCGTGTTCAACCCGAGGCATGTTCCAGCGGTCGTGCGGATGAGAGAACTTCGCAAGCCACAGGTCACCTTCGTCCTCGATCGTCTGCTTCGGGCGCGCCCCGCCCAGCGAAGTTCTGAGCAGCAACAAACGCTCGATCTGCATCGCTTCCGACCCATCCGGCAGAGCAGCGTCGGCGATCAGGGCATCGGCCGACTCCTGCAAGGCTGCGAGATCAATCACCCGAGCGATGCGTTGCGGCGAGTCCCGCACCGGCCCCCGCGAGTCAAGCCCGAAGTCGAGCGCGCCGACCCGGTCGCCGGCGGCGTTCAGCAGATAATCCATCTCCCCCAGGCCGGTCGCGCCCGCGTGTTTCTCCATGACCAGCCGCCCCCAAAAATCCGGCCCCGCATCGCGTAGCGCACCAAACACGCCCTCGCCGCGCGCCGTCCGGTAAACCCGCGGCGACAGCCGCAGTTGTTTCGGGTCTATCTCGACCGCGTCGGGGCGGTCGCGGTAAGTGCGTCCGTAGATAAATCTCCCAACCGCAACGCCAGGACGATCACTCGCAAGCGCAAACCGGCCGGCGGTCACTGCTTCGGTCCGTCCGGGCAAAGTGATGTAAACGTAGCACTCGGTGTCGTCAGAAATCATCGCTCAGACTTCCGCGGCCGGGGCGCACATGGCGGCGCTCTTCCGCTCTCGCAAGCGCCTTGCCTTCTTCGTCGCGGTCGGGGTCGGCCACTTGATCGAGTTGCTCCGTCAGTCCCAGCACCCACAGCGCGCCGACGTAAACCGCCGCCGAAGTTGACAACTTGCCGCGCTCGGCGTTAGCGAGCACATGACGGTCAACGCCGAGACGATTGGCCACCTCCGTCAGCGTCAGGTTGCGGCGCAGACGGGCCGTGCGCAGGTTGGCCCCCAAAGTCCGCAACGTTTTCTCGACCGCGAAAGGCGGCGTCTTGACCAAAGGGCTTCGAGCCGGCATGGTATCTTCAAACACCCTTAAATGCGAATAAGGGTAGTTTTACATGCCATTTGATAAGCCGCAACCCCGCAAACGGCTTTTCCGCCCCAGTGGGCAATCGCCGGCTTCAAGGAAAGGTAAGCCGATCTGAAGCGCGACGCCTGCCCGCCATCCTCTTGAGAAAGGAGGAGGCTGCATTTCCGCTAGGTGGTTTCCCGGTTGCGGACTTTGGCGGCGGCGGCACGTGCGCCGTTCACAGCGTCGCTTCCATCTCGCGCAACGGCTTGAGAAAAAATATGATGTATGACGCTTCGGGCACCGACAACCATAACCGCGCGGTGTTATGGCGAATCCCCGCATCCCTGGCGAGATCGGACAGATTGACAAGCCGTCCGATGCGGGCCGCGCACAGGCGCACGAACCGCCTGTACGCCGCAAGATCCTGTATCCGGATCAATTGACGCACGTCCCGCTCGACATAAGTTTCGATATAGTCGCCGTACCAAACGGAAGGATCCAGTCGGTCATTGTGAACCGGCGGATACAACTTCACGCCCCTTGATCATGGCGCACCAGAGATACCCTGATAATTGGCAATATCCTGCATGATAATTGGTAATTTCTTATACGATAATCGTCAATAAATGAAAAAGACCGGTCAGAAATCAGGCGGGAGATTATTAAAAAATATTATATATGTAAATTATTTATATAGAAGTAAGCAAGGTTGACGAATCTACGATAATCGTCAATTTTATCCCGGGCGGCGATGCGTTCCGCCAATCCCATCTACAACTCCGAGGCGGCTTCGCGCACTTCGTCGGGGGTGATTCCGGTCAGGCAGCGGTAATGCCCGTAGCGGCAGGTTCTGTCCCAGCAGGGGCTGCACTCCAAATCTCGCCACAGGCACTTTGAACGCGCGGCCATCGGCGGCGTGTAAGCCGGCGACGACGAGCCGTACACCGCGACCAGCGGACAGCCGACGGCGGCGGCGACGTGCATCAGCCCGGAGTCGTTGCTCACCGCGAGATCGGCGAGCGACATCAGATCAATCGCGTCTTCCAGCGTCGTCCGCCCGCACAGGTTCACGACACGCGAGGCTTCACCTGAGGCTTCAACGATTCGCTCGCCGAGTGCGCGGTCGGCGGCACCACCGAAAAGCCACACCTGCCGCCCGTCGCCGCTGTAACGCCTCGCAACGTCGGCAAAGTGCTCGCACGGCCACTGCTTGGCCCGCCCGAACGCGGCCCCGGGCATCAGCGCGAGCAAGCGGGCGCGCTTTTCCAAGCCGAGCCGCTTGAGGCAGGCGTCGCGGTTGCCTGCGTCCACCGTCAGCACGGGTGCCGGCGTGTCGAGTCCGTGCGGCGACGCCCCCGGCGGGCAACCGAGAAACACAAAGCGCGTGACAATTTTCGGCATCGCTTCCCGGTCGAGCGCACGCATATCGTTGATCAGCCCGTAACGCATCTCGCCGCGAAACCCCGTCCTGACCGGCGCCATTGCGAACCACGGCAGCAAAGCGGCTTTAAGCGAACGCGGCAGCACGATCGCCCGGTCGTAACCGCGCGCGCGCAGTTGCTTGCCGAGCCGATACCGCACGCGCAGTTGCAACTCGCCGTGCGCCGCGGGCATCTCGACGACCCGCGACACCTCAGGCATACGGTTCAGCAAAGCCGCCGACCACGCGGGCGCGACCACGTCAATCTCGGTTGCGGCATCCCGCCGCTTCAGTGATTTATACAAACTCTGCGCGAGCACCATGTCGCCGATCCAGGCCGGACCGACCACCAGCACGCGCTTTGCCGCCCCGGGCACTTTGCTCAAGCGTCGTCGCCGCGGATCCCGGCGATCAGGCGGCTGGTTGAAAAGCCTTTGAGATAATCGAGGATTACGACCCGCCCGCCGTTCGCGGTCACGTGATCGTGGCCGACTACGTCCTCGGCGCGATAGTCGCCGCCCTTGACCAGAACGTCGGGGCTGACGCGCTCGATCAATTGCCGCGGCGTGTCCTGCGCAAAAGACGTCACCCAGTCCACCGCCTCCAGCGCCGCGAGCAGGCGCATGCGGTCGGCGATGCGATTGACGGGACGCCCGTCGCCCTTGATCCGCCGCACCGAGGCGTCGTCGTTGACCGCGACGATCAAGCGCCCGCCCAGCGCCGCCGCGCGCACCAGGTAATCAATGTGCCCCGCGTGAAGAATGTCGAAGCAGCCGTTGGTCATCACGATGCTCTCGCCGCGCCGCCGCGCCGCCGCGACCAACCCCGGTAATTCGTCCTCGTCGTACACGCCGTGCGCCTCAGGCGTGCCGGCAACGCGGCGGTGCAATTCATCAGGCGCGACCGTCGCCGTCCCCGCTTTCTCGACGACCAGCCCCGCGGCGCAGTTCGCAAGACGCACCGCCTCGACCAGCGGAGCGCCCGCACACAAGGCGCCGGCCAGCACCGCAAGCACCGTATCGCCCGCACCCGTGACGTCATACACCTCGTGCGCCACGGCGGACAGATGCGCCGCGCCGCCGGCGTGCATCAGCGACATCCCCTCGCTGCCGCGCGTCACCAGCAGCGCATCAAGGCCGAGTTCCTTGCGCAGCGCCTCGCCCCTGCGCTCAATCCCGGCGTTGTCGGCACAGGCACCGACGACCGCCGTGAACTCGGCGAAGTTCGGCGTCAGCACGCTCGCTCCGCGGTAGCGCGAGAAATCGGCGCCTTTCGGGTCCACGAACACCGGCTTGCCCGCCTTGAGAGCGGCCGCGATCAACGGCCCGACCTGCTGCAAACACCCCTTTGCGTAATCCGACAGCACGACGGCGTCGGCGCACGGCAGCAATTCACCGAACGCCTGCTCGAGCGCGTCCAGCGGCGCGGCGGAAAATCCGTCCTCGAAATCGAGCCGCAACAACTGCTGCCCCCGGCTCATCACCCGCGACTTGATGACCGTCGGGCTGCCCGCAACGGTGACAAAGCGAGGCTCGACGCCGCGCGCGGACAGCAGCCGCTCGAGCGCGCCCGCGTTGTCGTCTTCGCCGACCAGTCCCAGCAACGTCACGCCGGCGCCCAGGCTGTTCGCGTTCACGGCGACGTTGGCCGCTCCGCCCGGACGCTCCTCGACGTCGGCGACGTTGATCACCTGCACCGGCGCTTCGGGCGATATGCGATGCGCCGGGCCGAGGTAATAGCGGTCGAGCATCACGTCGCCGACGACCAGCAGGGCGACCGAGGAAAAATCAGGCAATGACGCGGACGGATTCATTGTCGCGGGTTCATTCAGATAGCGGCGAGCCACTTGACGTGACCGGCGGAGCGCCCGTGCACCACGTCAAAATACAGCGACTGCAAACGCTCCGTCACCGGCCCGCGGCGGCCACCCGGGCTGTTCGCGTTCACGCCGACGTTGGCCGCTCCGCCCGGACGCTCCTCGACGTCGGCGACGTTGATCACCTGCACCGGCGCTTCGGGCGATATGCGATGCGCCGGGCCGAGGTAATAGCGGTCGAGCATCACGTCGCCGACGACCAGCAGGGCGACCGAGGAAAAATCAGGCAATGACGCGGACGGATTCATTGTCGCGGGTTCACTCAGATAGCGGCGAGCCACTTGACGTGACCGGCGGAGCGCCCGTGCACCACGTCAAAATACAGCGACTGCAAACGCTCCGTCACCGGCCCGCGGCGGCCGTCGCCGATCTTGCGCTCGTCCAACTCGCAGATCGGCGTCACTTCGGCGGCGGTGCCCGTAAAGAACGCCTCGTCCGCCGCATAGACCTCGTCGCGGGTCAGGCGCGCCTCGCTGACCTCGAGTCCCTGCTCGCGCGCGAGTTCCATCACGGTGCGGCGGGTGATGCCGTCAAGCGCCGCCGACAGGTCGGGCGTGAACAGCGCGCCGTCGCGCACGATGAACAGGTTCTCTCCGCTGCCCTCGCACACGAATCCGTCCGCGTCGGGCATCAGCGCCTCTTCGTAGCCCGCGTCGCAGGCCTCGCGCAACGCCATCATCGAGTTCAGGTAATTGCCGTTGGCCTTGACCTTGCTCATCATCGGATGCGAATGGCAACGCACAAACGACGAAGTCTTGACCCGTATTCCCTTCTTCATGTTGTCCTCGCCGAGATAAGCGCCCCACTCCCACGCGGCGACCATCACGTGGATCGTCAGCCGGTCGGCGCGCAGCCCCATGCTCTCGGAACCGTAAAACACCATCGGCCGGATATACGCCGACTTGAGATCGTTTTTGCGCAGCACTTCTTTCTGCGCCGCGTTGATCTGATCGCCGGAGAAGGGGATTTCCATGCCCACGACGGCGGCGGAATCAAACAGTCTTTGCGTGTGATCCTCCAGCCGAAAGATCGCGGTCCCCGCGTCCGCCGCGTACGCTCTGACGCCCTCGAACACCCCCATGCCGTAATGCAGGGTGTGGGTCAGCACGTGCACCGTGGCTTCCCTCCAAGGCACGAACCGGCCGTCGAACCAGATCCACCCGTCGCGTTGTGCCATTGACATAATGTCTGTTTTTTCAGGCCTGATGAAGTGCATAAAAAATGCCCCCGGGCGACACCGGGGGATGTCTCGCCGACATGCTTGCGGCGCTTATTCTATCCGTTCACGCGCCGCCGCACCGCCGCGGCAAACGTCCGGCGCGGGCGGTGCCTGCATTGACAGCCTTGTGGATAAAGATGATAATAAGATTGATTCTCATTTAGAAGCAGGCCACCGTCCGCCCGAGGCAGCGAAATGAAAAAGGCGTATTTTCATGCAGTTATCGCCGCGACCCTGCTGGCGGGCACCCCGGTCACGGCGGATGCGGCGGGCGAGGTCAACGTCTATTCGGCGCGCCAGGAAGCCCTGATCAAACCGCTGCTCGAGCGCTTTTCGCAGCACACGGGCATTCGGGTCAACCTCGTCACCGGCAAGGCCGATGCGCTGCTCGCGCGACTTGAATTCGAGGCCGACAACAGCCCCGCCGACGTCCTGATCACCACCGACGCGGGACGCCTGCACCGCGCCAAGACCGCCGGGCTGCTGCAGCGAGTTTCGTCAAAACGTCTGCACGATGCAATCCCGCGCAACTACCGCGACCCCGACGACCACTGGTTCGGCCTGTCGGTGCGCGCGCGCGTCATCATGGCGGTCACGAACAAAGCCGTTGAGGCGGCGATCAATTCTTACGAGTCGCTCGCGTCGCCCGCCCTGCGCGGCAGGCTCTGCATCCGCTCGTCGAGCAACATCTACAACCAGTCGCTGACCGCCTCGATGATCGCGGCGCACGGCGAAAAAGCCGCCCTCGACTGGGCACGCGGCCTGGTCGCCAACTTCGCCAGAACGCCGACCGGCGGCGACCGCGACCAGATCCTCGCGGCGGCCGGCGGTCTGTGCGACGTCGCCGTTGCCAACACTTACTACCTCGCGATGATGCTGTCGGGCGACGATGCGCGCCACCGCAAAGCCGCACGCGCGATGACCGTGATCTGGCCCAACCAGGACGGGCGCGGCGCACACGTGAATGTCAGCGGCGCGGGCGTCACCCGTGCCGCCACGAACCGCGACGGCGCCACCGCGACGGCACTGCAGCTGATCGAGTACCTCGCCTCGGCGCCGGCACAACGCTGGTACGCCGAAGTCAACAACGAATACCCGGTCAGCCCGGCCCTCGCAGCCAATCCCGTGCTGCACGGCTGGGGCGCCTTCAAGCGCGACCCGCTCGCCCTCGAAACACTCGGCAAGTTGAACGCCGACGCCGTCAGACTGATGGACAAAGCCAACTGGGAGTAAGCCGGTGGCCGCCGCAACGCCCCAAGCCGCAGGCCGGCGACATAACTTTCCCGGCGGCGCGATCATTCAACACGGCCCGCCCGCACTCGAAACGATCAGTCAGTTGAACGCACCAACGTCATCAGATTATTGATGCAAGCACATGAATTCTCGAAACGATCAATCGGCTGAACGCCAACGCCGTCAGACTGATGGACACAGCCAACCGGGAATAAAACGATGACCGCCGCAACGCCCCAAGCCGCAGGCCGACGTCTCAGCTTTTCCGACGGTGCGATCATTCAATACGACCGGCCCGCACTCGAAACGATCAGTCAGTTGAACGCCGACGCCGTCAGACTGATGGACATAGCCAACCGGGAATAAGCCGATGACCGTTGCAACGCCCCAAGCCGCAGGCCGGCGTCTCAACTTTTCCGGCGACGCGATCATTCAATACGGCCGGCTCGCACTCGAAACGATCAATCGGCTGAACGCCGACGTCGTCAGGCTGATGGACACAGCCAACCGGGAATAAGCCGATGACCGTCGCAACGCCCAAGCCGCAGGCCGGAGTCTCAACTTTTCCGGCGGCGCGCGGGCGCGGTGCGCTCACCGGCTTTACGGTCGCCGCCGTCGCGGTGCTTGCGCTGCCGTTTCTCGCCCTCGCCGCACAACTGCTCACCCCGGAATACGAGATCTGGTCCCACCTCGCGGACACCGTGCTCACGCGCTACCTCGTGAACTCGCTGGCGCTCGGCGCGGGCGTGATGGCCGCCACCTTCGTCATCGGCGTCGCGACCGCGTGGCTGTGCAGCGTCTGCGAATTCCCCGCGCGCCGCTTCTTTGAATGGGCGCTGATCCTGCCGCTGGCGTATCCCGCGTACATCGCCGCCTACGTTTATACCGGCCTCCTCGATTACGGCGGCCCGGCGCACGCCTGGCTCAGCACCGTCGCCGGACTCGACGCGCCGCTGCCGATCCGCTCGCTCGCGGGCGCCATCGCGGTGCTGACATTGGTGCTGTACCCCTACGTCTATCTCCTCGCGCGCGCCTCGTTCATGCAGCAATCGGGCCGGATCATCGAAGCCGGACGCACGCTCGGTGCCCGTCCCCGCACCTGCTTTCTGCGCATCGCGCTGCCCGCCGCCCGCCCCGCGATCATCGCCGGCACCGCGATCGTGATGATGGAAACGCTGGCGGACTACGGCACCGTCGAGTACTTCGGCGTCAGCACTTTCAGCGTCGGCATCTTCCGCACCTGGTTCGGGCTTGGCAGTCTCGCCGGCGCCGCGCAACTGTCGCTGCTGCTGCTGGCTTTCGTCGTCGTCCTGCTGATCGTCGAAAAGCGTGCACGCCTGCGCGCGCGCTACTACGACACCGAGCCGCGCCCGTTCGCGCCGACCTACCGCCTGCGCGGCGTGCGCGCGGCCGCCGCGATCGCCGCCTGCGCGCTGCCGCCGACGCTCGGCTTCGCGATCCCGACCCTGCAACTGCTGGTGTGGGCCGCCACGCGCCTGCCCGCGGCCGGGACGGGCGAGTACGCCGTGCTGATCGCCAACACCTTCGGCCTCGCGCTCGCGAGTTCGCTCGTGGTGCTGGCGCTCGCGATCGTCGTCGCCTACGCCAGGCGCCTGCACCCGTCCGCCGGCATGAGCCTCGCGGTGCAGACGGTGTCCTCGGGTTACGCAATCCCCGGTGTCGTCATCGCCATCGGCGTGCTCATCGTGTTCTCCACGCTCGGCAACTGGACCGGCGCCGCGCTCGGCGGCAGCCTCGCCGCGCTGGTCTTCGCCTACACCGTCCGCTTCCTCACGCTCGGCTTCAACCCCGTCGAGAACGCGCTCGAGAAAATATCGCCGAACCTCGACTACGCCGCGCACACGCTCAGCGCCTCGACGCCGGAAACACTGCTGAAAATCCACCTGCCGCTGATGCGCGGCGGCCTGCTGAGCGCGGCGCTGCTGGTGTTTGTCGAAGTCATCAAGGAGTTGCCGGCGACCCTGGTGCTGCGCCCGTTCAACTTCAATACGCTCGCGGTGCGGGCGTTTGAACTTGCATCGGATGAACGGCTCGCCGACACCGCGCTGCCGGCCCTCAGCATCGTCGCCGTCGGCGTCCTGCCGCTGATCGTGCTCGCGCGAATCATGCGCGCGCCGTGACAGCCCCCGCGGACGCGCCTACAATCGAAGCCGTGCAAAACGATCTTCTCAACGTCGAAAACATCAGCGTTTCGATCGCGGACAAGGCGGTCATCGCCGCGGTTTCCTTCGGGCTGAAGAGCGGGGACGTCGGCTGCCTGCTGGGGCCGAGCGGCGGCGGCAAAACCACGCTGCTCCACTGCATCGCGGGGTTCCGCCGCATCCACGCGGGCGTCATCCGGCTCAACCGCCGCGCCGTCAGCGCCCCGCACGTCCACGTGCCGCCGGAGGAGCGCCGCGTCGGGATGATGTTTCAGAACTACGCGCTGTTCCCCCACCTCAGCGTCGAGAAGAACATCGCGTTCGGCATCCGCAAACTGGGGAAAGCGCAACGCAACCGCAACGTCGGCGAACTGCTCGAACTGGTCGGCTTGACCGGGCACCGGCGCAAATACCCGCACGAACTGTCCGGCGGCGAACAACAGCGCGTCGCGCTCGCCCGTGCGCTCGCGCCCGCCCCGCAACTGCTGCTGCTCGACGAGCCTTTCTCGAGCCTCGACACCGAACTGCGGCTGCAACTTGCGGAAGAGACCCGGCAAGTCATCACCGAGCGGGGCATCACGACGCTGCTGATCACCCACAATCAGGAGGAAGCGTTTGCAATCGCCGACGTGCTCGGCCTGATCGACAACGGCCGCCTGCTGCAATGGGACAGCGCCTACGACGTCTATCACAAACCGGCGTCGCGCGACGTCGCCACCTTCATCGGCATGGGCAGTTTGCTGCGCGGGCGGATAAAGCGCGGCGGGCGCGTCGAGACGGCGCTCGGCAACTTCCCCGTCGGCAACGGACACCGCAGCGAAGGCGAAGAAGTGAACGTGCTGATCAGACCCGACGATGTCATCCACGACGACGCCGGCGCCATGAAGGCCGTGATCCGAAAAAAACAGTTCCGCGGCGCCGAATTTCTCTATCAGTTGCAACTCAACGGCGGCGAGACGGTGTACTGCTTCGCCCCCAGCCACCACAACCACCACGTCGGCGAAGCGATCGGCATCACCGTGGACGTCGAGCACGTGATTATTTATTCGCGGTGACCGTCTATGAAACACAAAACAAAAGCTACTCGTCGTTCATTCCCTCTCAACGGCCAACCAGCAAATCAGATGAATATCATTTTCCAAAATAAGTGGAAGCAAATCTGGCTGGCGGTAAGGCTCCAAGCCTGCTTCCAGTGCTTTTTTAATCAAAAGGCATGATTTTTTATACAAATCGTCATTAAGTTTCCTTCTCGCAGTCTATGTAGTCATCTGAATCTCGATAAGTTGATAATTCACATTTTTCGCGCTGTTTGCAAGAATCTTTTTTATCTTCTATCCCCTTAATGAAATTGATATAAGAAGCTGGAAATCCCCCCTCTTTCGCACCTCGTAACACATGATATTTATACCAAGTGTAGGGCTTAAGTGAATCATTAATGTTTTTATTATTTTTTATGGCCACGTATGTGAACTCTTTTTCGTTTTGGCATTCTCTACCTTTAATGGTTATTTCATTTTTCTCACTATCTATAGTTATCGCCCTTCGTTCATAGCCTTTGCCTTTGCCACAACCTTCGAACTTATCAAGTTTATTTCTGTCACAATCATCAATCTTAAATAGCCTTCCTATCACAAAGTCCCTTTCCTTGTCCGTGCAATCAATGTTACATTTTCCAGAACCATCTATACTCTTTTTGTGAAATTTCAATGTATATTTTCTGAGCGTGAAGTAGCATCCAACTCTTTTGGCACAAATCCCTCTATCTTTAAGCCTTTCAAGCGACATATTAGAACCATAGGCAAAATAAAGCATTGCTATCTCCTTTTATTTCAAAGAATCTCAAAGCGAAAAATAGTACGACTTAAGTTTCGCTGCTATCAATTTTCTGCGCTCCGCAAGAAAATCTTCATAATCGCTTAAATCCCCGCTTAAACAAGATTCAGGCACCGCATTTTCCTTAAAGTTATCTTTTAAATCTTTCAAATCCACGATATTGCCGTAAATGGGTTCTCCGCTATCACACTGCCTGCGCAACTCAGGCATATATTCTTGAGGGGGTTTTTTCCCGATAGCGATATTAATCTCCTGCTGAGTATAAGCGTAGTTTGCAATCTGATTGTATTTAGAGCGCTTAAGATTTAGAGATTTTTTCAAATAGTGTCGCGGGAAAATATGATGCACATCTCCATGATGTTCAAGCATATCCCGCACAGTAATATCTCTAGAAAGAAAACCACGCACGTTGTTTTTTACCTGGGATACCAAAAAGCATTGAAACGCTGAATGATTGCTGTTCGAGGTATCCATGCCCTGGACTAAACCAACATCCCAAAATGCATCCGAAAGTTCCGCCTTTTCAATATCATTTAGAAAGCCGCCAAAATCACCATCATCAATACGGCGAATATCCTGCTCAAACCGAGTCTCCGTTGAACCGGAGTACCGGCTGGTCAACAGAGATAATACAAACCAACGGCGTACATAATGCTCAATTTCATTTTTATTGACTCCATCATTGCGCAATTTCAAATACAAAGCATAAGCAAAATTAAGAGGGCCTTGTCTGTTTTTCAGCAAAGAACTTGAAATGAACCCCGCTGACTGCAAAATCATTAAAAATCGCTTGAAGTTGTTTTCGTTCATAAACTCCAACACTCCCTCTTTAAGCATCTCGAAAGACTTAGCAGCAATAGACTCTTCGAAGCTATGAGTTTCAAAATTACGCCCGGACAACAAACCCACCAAGTCCGCGATTCTCCCTCTCGCAAATTTAGACACAAAAGCCACTCGCAAAAGGTCGTTATACGAAGGGTCATAAAGATCATCATTCTCATTCCGCAGCCAACGCATTTTTTGAAAGTAATCAGTCTTTGAAAAGCCCGCATCATTCTCTTCAATTTGCGTATAAAACTCCGGCCTAACTGCCAGATGACAAAAATAATCAATCGCTTTTCGCAGCACATTTCCACCATACGTTTCGTTAGAGGCGATTTTTGACATGGCAAAATCTGCTTGACTTAGCTTCACCCCCTTACGATTAATGCGGATAAAGATTTCTGTAACTACTTCAATGTCTAAATCAGCCGCTAATTCGATCATGCCAATCTGCTTTTTGGTGATTCCTTTAAGATTGAAAAGAACCGCCTCTAATGCTTCCTCACTAACGCTGGGATTTACCTTAATATAATCACGAATAAGCTTCAGCAAGCTGATCTCATCTTGCATAATAGGAGCAATATCCGCTATCCATTCCTTATCTTTCTCTATCGCCGGATTGGTTACCTCAAATTTTGCTTTTATCGGATTAAAAGCAATGCGGATGCGGGCCTTTTTATAATCCTTATTGGTTATCGAATGTCCCAATAAAGCGGCAGCCAAAGCCATAATGCGCTGCTGCCCGTCAATCAACACCTTTTTACCTTCAGAAAGAGAGCCGTCTTTAAGACGAACATCCGGATTTTTCCAAATAATGAGATACCCAATCGGATAGCCTTGATAAAGACTATCCAAAAGATCACGAACCTGTGAAGCGTCCCACACAAAAGGACGCTGTATCTCAGGTATGGCGATTTCTCCAGATTTGACAGAAGCTAAAAGAACTTCTATCAAATGCTGATTTACGGAATATTTTTGCTGGTCCATAAGCTGACAGTATAAACTGTTAATCTCTTTTATTGATATGACTCAACCCTGTAAGGCCCAAAGCAGTAATGCCCTCATTGACAGCAATTCAAAAACAAACCATACTTCCCCCATATCTTCCCCGCTGAGGCGCGTCACCGTCCTTGGCGGGGTTATTTTTATCCCCTTCCAAAACAGTCGCTCCCCATCACGGTAGCGCCTTCTCCAGCAACTTCCGAAGTTTCCCCGGCTCTTTCTCCGCCCCGGGCGTGCCTTCAAAATCCACCTGCGACCAAGATATCGAAAAGGCAACGCTAACGGAACCCCCCAACGGAAAACAGCATAATTCAACGTCTGCTTACTGCCATCCATATATAAATTGTATTTCCCCTTCGTTGATTGATTGTTCTCCGCCCACTTCAGCAATAGCAACTACAAGATTTCTTAAGTTGTTCATAGCTGAGAAAACAAGGTGTTCTCTATATTCTCAGCGCTTTCTTCAATTTCTTTAATTCTATAATTGCCGGAGCTAATCCTTTCAAACGCAAACTCATAATATTCGCGCACGATTTCAAATCCGATGTAATGCCTGTTTTTCATCTTGCTGACTACGGCCACCTGCCCTGATCCCAAAAATGGATCTAAAATTAAATCTCCCTCCTTGCTGGAGTAATCAAGAATTTTCCTGATTATCTCAGCGGGAAGCTTTGTTGGCGTTTTCCTGTCCCCCTGCCAATATTCCCTCTTAATTTCCCATACGTCCTCTTTATCTTTGTAATGAGCCGAACCGCCATTTTTAGTTTTTTCATCCTTGCCAAATCGGGAGTAAGGATAGAAGCGCCTTTGCTCATCATCTTTGCAAACAAACAGGCAGTGGTAATGAGAAGTTACATATTTTCGCTTTGTTGTTACTCCAAACTGATATTTCCAAATCAAATGGTTGACCGTAGCAAGTTTGCATTCGTCTATCGCTATCAAAAGATCTTTGAGATGGTTCCAGCCTGAAAAGATATACATGCTGCCGGAGTTCTTTAAGACCCTTGTCACTTGTGAAAGCCAGTCAAAAGTAAAAGATTGGTAGTCGTCTCCTTTTATTTCGTTGTAGCCTTCAATAACCCGGCTTTCTTTCCTATTGTAATTATTACGGCTCGCTTTGAAATCAATAGCAAACGGGGGATCTGTTACTACCAAGTCAACACACTGACCGGGCATTTCCGACATCAGTTCTACACAGTCGCCGTGCTTTATTCGGTCAACAGAAACGGCAGAATGTCGATTGGAGTTATTTTTTTGCATGGCCATAATGCCTGGCGGAGTACCCTACACCACTCTACAACGCAGTATCCGCATACACCCCACTCCCCCATCACGGCAGCGCCTTCCCCAGCAACTTCCGAAGTTTCCCCGGCTCTTTCTCCGCCTCGGGCGTGCCTTCAAAGTCCACCTGCGGATCATCCCAACTGCCGTGCAGGCGATAGCGCAGAGTCACGATCTTGTCCATTCTTGAACCGAACCTGGTCAGTTTATTCACGAGATAAACCGCGGCGCCGGCGATGGGGCCGCCGAGCAGTGCGCCCGCGACCGGCAGGCCCGAGCTCAGGTTCGGCACGACGTCTATCTGCTGGTCGTACCGCTTCTCGGCGATCAAATTGTCGCCGCTGACCGCCATCGCAAGCGCGGGGCCGGTGATCACGAAGTCTTCCGTGTGCATCACGCTGTCGCGAAAATCAAGACTGCCTTCAAGCGTATCAAAAGCGAGCCCCTTTTCGATCACGTCGCGAAAATCGAGCGACAGGCGCCGCACGATATGGCCGACGCTGAACAGCCCAATCAGACGGCCGATCCCCGGGTTGGCTTTCTCGATGACGCCGTCTTTCAAACTCAACTGAATGTTGCCCTCGAGTTTCTCGAGCGCAAACCCGGCGGGGTGGTCGTCCCAAGCGATGCGCCCGGTCAGCGAGCCGTCGCCGTTCTTGAGACTGCCGGAGGCACCGAGCAGCCGCAGCATCTTGCCGTAATTCCGCCCGTTCACGTCGAGATCAAAGCGGCTGCGATGACGCTGCCCGTCCAACTCCCACCGCCCGCTCATCTTCACCAGCACTTCACCGGCTTCAAACGCCAGCGTGCCGATTTTCATGCCCTGGTCCGACGGCTCGGTAAGAAGTTGCAGATTGGACACGTTCAAATCGCCGTGCCTGAAGTCGGCCACTTCGATCTCGAGCGCCGGCACGGCCGCCGGGTTCAGCGTCGCGCCGGCGTCGGTGGACGAGCCCTCCGGCAGGAACAGTCTTTCCATCTTCACAAACACGGCCTTGTCGTCGTTGGCGGGCATAAAAATCCACCCCTGCGCCCACGGCCCGTCTATCTGCATCTCGCGGCCGCCGTCGCCGGGCTTGATCGCGACCGACGCCTCGCCGAGCACCTCGCCCCCCTTGCGCAACTCGGCAAACGACAGCGTGACGTGATCAAGATAAGAACCGAAATCCGACTCCCCGCCCGCCAGTTCAAACCAGTCGTCGAGTTCGACCGCCGCGCCGATCTTGCCGGCAATCCTGAACCGCCCGAGATTGACCGGCGCCGGCGCCTCGCGGCCGAAATGCAGATAGCCCGACGGCGCCGCCGCGCGCGCGTCCCTGACCAGCGCCGCCCTGATCTCCTTGCCGTAGGACAAAGCGTATTCACTGCGCACGCCGAGCGTGACGTCCGCCGAGAACGCACGCCGCTGCGCCGCGTCCTTGCCGAAAGGCGACGGCAGCGTCACCGCCACGCCTTCAAGCGAAGAAGTCAGCGTCATCTTCAATTCATACTCCGCGCCGGCGCGCAAACTCGGGATCAGCAATTCAGCCCGCCACGGCGCCGACCCTTGCACCGCGTCGCGCAACGGCGTCTGCGACAGATCCAACACCTGCGACACCGGCAGATCGCCTTCGACCGTCAGCAGCGTCGCGCCCGGCGCCTCGTCTCCGGCAGGCGCCGCCGCGGCGGTCACCGGCGCCCCGTTAAACTTCGCCGACAACGCACGCGCACGGCCGCCGCTGCGATCAAAATCCAGTACGCCCGAAATGTCGCTGAACTCGAGGCCGAGCGGCGCGACCCGCAGCGAAGCCCGGTCAAAACTCAGCGCCCCCGCGACCGTCACGGGCTGATCAACTTGCTTGCTCAGCGGCGCTGTCACCGACAGGTCGAGACGGCTGCCGCCGCCCGGCTCCAAACTGCGTATCACGACGCTGTCGGGGTTCACCAGCCGCTCGTCCCTGAGATAAGCGAACACGCTCGCGAGCGGGCCCGCGCCGGTCGCGTTCACTTCGATCAAGGGCAAGGTGAAGTCTTTGATCACGGCGCGCGCCGACTGCGACTGCAAATCGTAATAACGCAAATTGGACGCTGCGACGGTCAGGCTTTGATTGTCGAACACAACGCGCGCATCCACGTCGCGCAGCGGCCGCCTGTTCGCGCGGTAGTTCAGCGTCGCGCCCGCAACCTCGGCTTCGGCGTGAAACCGCCCGCCGCCGTGCTTGAACGGAAACGCCGACGGCGCACCGTTGAGCGCCACGCGCGCGGATTTCAAAACGCCCGCGACGAACGCCTGCTCCAGCCACGCCGCAAGGCGCGGTTTCATCCCCGCACGCGGCAACAACTCCTTGAGCGAGGCGAGCGGCAGGTTCTCAACCTTCAACGCGGCGTCCACCGACGGCGTCTCCCCTCCCGTCCACGCAACTTTCCCGCCCACCTGCGCGCCGCCAAAGCGCACGAACAAGTCGTCAACGTGAACCGCCGGTGCGTCGTCAACGTAGCGCACCGAAGCCGAGATTTCGTCGAGATCGAACGTGCGCTCCGACCAGAGGGGAAACCGCACGGCGACGCCTGTGAGTCCGACGGCGGCCGCGGCGGTTTCGATCTGCGCGGTCGCAGCAAGACGGTCGGCGTACTGCGCGGCGTACTCGGCTGCGTATTGAACCCCGTCGGCAAACAGACTGCGCGGGTTGCGCGCCTCAGCCGGCGCCTCAGACAACGGCGGCAACTCGAAACCCGGATGAGACACATTCGCCGACAGCGTCAATGCACCGCGCCCGGCGCTGATCTCGACGGCGTCCCCCGCACCAGCCCCGCCGCTCACCGCACGCAGCAGCGTCGCGTCGAGCATCGGCGCACGCAGCACCAGGCGGCTGCCGCTTTCACGGTAGGCGAATGCGGCGTCGCTGTGCTCAAGGGTCAATTCCGGCGACGCCCAGCCGAAGTCGAGCAGGCCGAGCCGCCAGCCGTCCGCGCGCGCTTCCCACGACAGCCGCGTTTGCACCGACGCCGGCCCGAACTCGGCCGACCCGGCCTGTGCAACGGCGCAGGCTTCGCAGTCAAACGCACCGTCGAGCCGCTGCAACGCGCCGCCGCGCCAGTTGCCCCACAATTCGGCGGACAAAGTACCTGTTGCGGCGCCCGCCCTGCCGGCGAGACGCATCCACTGCGCGAGGTTCGCGCCGTCGGCACGCACATAAACCCGCCCCGTCCACCGACCACCCGGCACACCGCCCGCCACCTCCACACCACTCACTGCATCCGCGCTGTCCACCGCATCCACGCTGCCCACCGCATCCACGCCGCTCATCACATCTGCGCCGCCCGCCGCATCCACGCTGCCCGCCGCATCCGCACCGCTCACCGCATCCACACTGCCCGCCGCATCTACGCCACCCGCCGCATCTACGCCGCTCACCGCATCCATGCTGCCCGCCGCATCCGCGCCGCCCGCCGCATCCACGCCTCTCGCCACATCCACGCCTCTCGCCACATCCACGCCGCTCACTGCATCCACGCTGTCCACCGCATCCACGCCGCTCACTGCATCCACGCTACTGAAGTCGGCGGCGATATGAATAAATCGTCCGAGCGCCGGCGGCGGCGACGCTTTCGCAGAGAACTGCAACCGCCCGCCCGCGGACTCAAGCGCCGCGCTCACGTTTTCAAATTGATGATCGGCGCCCGCCCGCTCGTCGTGCCAGCGAACGTCGGCGCGTTCCAGGCGAAAATTAAAATCCGGCAATGCGGACGAACCATCTTGCCTCGAAAGCCCCGATAACAGACCGGAGGACATGAACAACGGCGCAAACCCGGCAATGCGCGAGTTGCTGTCGGCATCGGTGACAACCAGAAAGTCGGTGCCCGATACATGCAGTTCCGAGACCTGCGGCTGCCCGCTGAACAAAGACGCAAACAAGTCAAACCCGACGCGCATCCGCTCGACGTGCAGCCTCGCGTCCAACCCCCCAGCGGACTCGGCGGGCGGCTCGACCCGCACCTGCGATAACTCCACGACCGGCTCGACGCCGCTCAGCGTCACCGCAATCGTCCCGATCTGCACGTCGGCGCCGAGCACGTCGGACAGCCGCGAGACAATCTCCTCTTCGTAATCGCCCACGAACGACAGCGCGAAACGCAACACGAGCGTCAGCGCCGCGAAAACCACCAACGCCGCTGCAACGATATAGGCGATACGCTGCGCCATCACGCTGCCTCCGGCACCGCGGAAAACACATCTCCGGCACGGCACAACATCACGCCCCCTCCGACACTGCGAGAAACACATACCCGGCACGACGCAACATCACGCCCCCTCCGGCACTGCGGAAAACACATATTCGGCACGGCGCAACACCACGCCCCCTCCGGCACCGCGGAAAACACATATCCGGCACGGCACAACATCATGCTGCCCCCGGCACCGCGGAAAACATATATTCGGCACGGCACAACATCATGCCCCCTCCGGCATTGCGGAAAACACATACCCGGCATAGTGCAACATCACGCCCCCTCCGGCACTGCGGAAAACACATATCCGGCACGGTGCAACATCACGCCCCCTCCGGCACTGCGGAAAACACATCTCCGGCACGGCGCAACATCACGCTCCCTCTGGCACTGCGGAAAACACATATTCGGCACGGCGCAACATCATGCCCCCTCCGGCATTGCGGAAAACACATACCCGGCACGGTGCAACATCACGCCCCCTCCGGCACTGCGGAAAACACATACCCGGCACGGCGCAACATCACGCCCCCTCCGGCACTGCGGAAAACACATCTCCGGCACGACACAACATCACGCCCCTCCGGCATTGCGGAAAACACATACCCGGCACGGTGCAACATCATGCCCCCTCCGGCACTGCGGAAAACACATACCCGGCACGGTGCAACATCACGCCCCCTCCGGCATTGCGGAAAACATATACCCGGCACGGCGCAACATCATGCTGCCTCCGGCAGGCCGCGGTGCGCGAGCATCTGTGCGACCACGAACAAAGGCAGTCCCATCACGCCGCTGTAACTGCCTTCGAGCCGCTCGATGAACGCCGCGGCGCATCCTTGGATCGCGTAAGCGCCGGCCTTGTCGCGGTACTCGCCGGTATCAAGGTAGCGCTCGATCCGCCCGCCGCCGAGATCGGCGAACTTGACGGTGCTGCAATCAAGGCGGACGTCCTCGCCCTCGTCGGTCGCCAACGCGACGCCGGTCAACACCCGATGCGTCGCGCCCGACAGCGCCGCGAGCATCGCCGCCGCCTCGTCGCGCCCGTGCGGCTTGCCTAGGATCTCGCTGCCCAGTGCGACCGTGGTGTCCGCCGCGAGCACCGCCGCGCCCGGCCCCTTCAGGCGCCGCGCCTCACGCGCCTTGCAGCGGGCGAGACGCACGACGTAGTCCTCCGCCGTCTCAGCCGGCATCCGCGCCTCGTCTATCCCGGCCGGAAAGCGCTCGTAAGCGATATGCAATTGCTCCAGCAATCGGGCGCGCTGCGGAGAAGCCGACGCCAGAACGATATGGGGTTTCCGGGACATTCTATTGGCGGGAAAACATCGTCACCGACGAATTATGACACTAATGCAAAAGCGGGAAACGTGCGGGGCACACGCTTGCAGCCCGTTCATTCGCGATGATAGGCGGACCCCGACAGCAGCGACCAACCACGATACAACTGCTCGACCAGCATCAGCCGCGCCAGCGAATGAGGAAAAGTCAACTTTGAAAACGCCCAAACTTCGTCGGCGCTCGCTTTGCACTCGGCGGACAGGCCGTCGCTGCCGCCGACCAGAAACGCAACGTCGTGGCCGTGGTTGATCCACACCTGCATCCTGGAAGCGAATTCGCGGGTCGTCCACTGCCGCCCGTCCTTGTCGAGCGCGACGACGCGGGCGGCGCGCGGCACCGCCGCAAGCACCGCGCGGCCTTCCTTCTCAAGACACGCCCGCACCGAAACGCCGCGCGTGCGCCTGACCTGGGCCACTTCGATCACCGTCACCGGACACGCCGAAATCATGCGCTTGACGTACTCGCCGACACCCTCGCTCACCCATGCAGGCTGACGGCGGCTGACGGCGATAACGTGAAACTTCATGCGAAACACCCCCGCACCGAAACGCCGCGCGTGCGCCTGACCTGAGCCACTTCGATCACCGACACCGGACACGCCGAGATCATGCGCTTGACGTACTCGCCGACACCTTCGCTCACCCATGCAGGCTGACGGCAACTGACGGCGATCACGTGAAACTTCATCCGAAACTCCCCCGCACCGAAACGCCGCGCGCGCGCCTGACCTGAGCCACTTCGATCACCGTCACCGGACACGCCGAGATCATGCGCTTGATGTACTCGCCGACACCCTCGCTCGCCCACGCCAACTGACGGCGGCTGACGGCGATAACGTGAAACTTCATCCGAAACTCCCCCGCACCGAAACGCCGCGCGTGCGCCTGACCTGAGCCACTTTGATCACCGACACCGGACACGCCGAGATTATGCGCTTGATGTATTCACCGACACCCTCGCTCACCCATGCAGGCTGACGGCGGCTGACGGCGATAACGTGAAACTTCATCCGAAACTCCCCCGCACCGAAACGCCGCGCGTGCGCCTGACCTGAGCCACTTCGATCACCGACACCGGACACGCCGAGATCATGCGCTTGATGTATTCGCCGACACCCTCGCTCACCCACGCCAACTGACGGCGGCTGACGGCGATAACGTGAAACTTCATGCCGCGGGCGTCTATCCGTTGTGCCCGGCGGACGCCTTGCCGTCGGTCTGCCACAGTTGTTCGAGGTCGTAAAAACCCCGCGCTTCCTGCTGCATCACGTGCACGACAGCGTCGCCGAAATCGAGCAGCACCCATTCGCCGGTCTCCTGCCCTTCGACGCCGAGCACATCGCCGTGCATCCGCTTCACCCGCTCGATGACCTGCTCGGCGACCGCCCGCACGTGACGGCTCGAGGTGCCGGTCGCGATCACGATGAAGTCGGTGATCGTGGTCCTGCCGCGCACGTCAATCACGACGACGTCGCGCGCTTTTGCGTCCCCGAGGCCGCTCTCGACCAGCGCCGTGAGTTGTTCAGGCGTCATCTTCACCGTAGAGGCGGTGGCGCCGGATGTAACTCCAAACCGTGCCGGGGATCAACCCGCGCGGCTGTTCACCGTGCGCAAGCAGTCGCCGCACTTCGGTCGAGGACGCGGCAACGGGGTCGTTGTCGAACCGGCAGATCCCGCCTGCCGGGCGTTGCGCGAGGTCGGCGAGCGTCGCATACCCGCCGCTTGCCGCAAGCAGGGGGTGGCGTGCGTCCGCCGCGGTGCAGCCGGGACGGCGGGTGACGATCAGGTGCGCGAGATCGGTCAGTCGCCGGTACTCGCGCCAGCCGCACACGCCGCCGAACGCATCCTCGCCCATCACGAACGCCAGCGGCGCGTCCTCGCCCGCCTCGGCGCGAAACCCGCGCAGGGTGTCCACCGTGCCGGTCACCTCACGCGCCTCGATCTCGCGCGTATCCACCGTCATCCCGGGCGGGCGGGCGACCAGCCGGAGCATCGCCAGGCGGTGTTCGTCGCCGTGCGCACCGGCGCCTATGCGCCCCTTGTGCGGGTGCAGCCGGCAGGGCACGAAGATCACGCGCGCGATTTCCTCGCGCTGCAGGAGTTGCAGGGCCGGCTTGATGTGTCCCAGATGCACCGGATCGAAAGCGCCGCCGAACACCGCGATCACGCCGCCCTGCAACTCAGGTGCTCCGACCTGCCGGGCGCGGTGAAGGCGTCAACTTTGCATCCGCGTGCGTGAACGCATCGGTCAGGTGCGGATGTTGCCGTCGCCGAACACGACGAACTTCTGCGAGGTCAAGCCTTCCAGCCCGACCGGCCCGCGCACATGCAGGCGGTTGGTGCTGATGCCGATCTCCGCGCCCAGACCGTACTCGAAACCGTCGGCAAACCGCGTCGAGGCGTTGACCATCACCGAACTCGAATCGACTTCGCGCAGAAACCGCCGCGCCTTGCCGTCGTCGGCGGTCACGATTGCGTCGGTATGGTGCGAGCCGTGCCGGTCAATGTGCGTGAGCGCCTCGTCGAGGCCGGCGACGGTCTTCACCGACAGGATCGGCGCGAGATATTCGGCGTCCCAGTCCTCGGCGGTCGCCGCCGCCGCGCCGTCGAGCAGCGGCAGGCTCTTGTCGCAAGCCCTGATCTCGACGCCCCGCTCCTTGAGCGCCGCACCGACGCGCGGCAGAAAGTCGCCGGCGATTGCGGCGTCCACCAGCAGGGTTTCCATCGCGTTGCACACGCCGACGCGCTGCGTCTTCGCGTTCACGGCGATTGCCAGCGCCTGATCCGGGTCGGCGTCGCGGTCAACGTACACGTGGCAGACGCCGTGAAGGTGCTTGATCACCGGGATCCTCGACTCATTGATCACGCGCTTGATCAAATCCTTGCCGCCGCGCGGGATGATCACGTCGATCAAGCCGTCGAGCGACAGCATTTCACCGACCGCCGCGCGCGCAGTCGTGCCGACAATCTGCACGCAGGCCTCCGGCAGCCCCGCCGCGGTCACGCCGGCACGCACGCACTCGGCGACCGCGCGGTTTGAATGGACGGCTTCGGAACCGCCTCTGAGGATCACCGCGTTGCCGGACTTCAGGCATAAACCGGCGGCGTCCGCGGTCACCGTCGGGCGCGCCTCGTAAATAATGCCGAGCACGCCGATCGGCACGCGCATCCGCCCGACGCGAATGCCCGACGGACGAGTTTGAAGTTCGCCGACCGCGCCGACCGGATCATCAAGCGCGGCGACCTCGCGCAGCCCCCCGGCCATCGCCTCGATCCGGCTTTCGTCCAGCCTCAGGCGGTCGAGCAGCGCAGCGCCGATCTTCCGGCTTTCACCGGCCGCGACGTCCCTGCGGTTTGCTTCGAGCAGGCGCGCACTTTGATCGAGCAACGCATCTGCGATCCATGCCAGCGCCTTGTTCTTGATCTCGGCGTCGGCGGCGCCCAACACCCGCGCGGCGGTGCGCGCTGCCGCGGCCAGTTGCCTGACCGAACCCGCCTGATAGTCGTCGCTCTTCATCGTCTTATCCACCGCGGCACACACGCTTCATCGCCGATTGCGGCAAGCCCTTACGCCTGACCCGCCGGCCTGTAAACGAGCCGCCGGGGCAATGCGCGCACCAGCGATCCATGCCGGCGCCTTGTTCTTGACTTCGGCATCGGCGGTGCCCAACACCCGCGCGGCGGTGCGCGCTGCCGCGGCCAGTTGCCTGACCGAACCCGCCTGATAGTCGTCGCTCTTCATCGTCTTATCCACCGCGGCACACACGCTTCATCGCCAATCGCGGCAAGCCCTTACGCCTGCCCCATCGGCCTGTAAACGAGATGCCGGGGCAATGCGCGCACGCCGGCAATCCGGAGCGTCAATTCAAGCAACTCGTTCCACTCGGTGTCTTCGCCCACGCCTTTCGCCGCCTTGTCCGCCTCCGAGCACCAAAACAGCAGGCGCTCCCAGCGCGCGCCCTGCCGCCGGTCGAGCGCTTTTTTCAGCACGCCGCGCTTGCTGCGCCATTCACCTCGCAACAGCGCGTCGGCGCTTTCGCCGGCGGCGATGCGGCGCTCGAGCGCCGCGAGTTTTCTGATCTGCGCCGCGAGTCCCCACAGCACCAGCGCGACCGGCCGGTTCTCGGCTTTCAGGCCGCGCAGCACCGCTGTCGCGCGCCCGACGTCGCCGGCGATTGCCGCATCGGCGAGGTCGTAGGGGCTGAAGCGCGCGCTGTCGCCGACCGACGCGAGCGCGGCTTCCTGGCTGATCACCTGCCGCGGGTAAAGCAGCGACAACTTGGTCACTTCCTGCGCCGCCGCGAGCATATTGCCCTCGGTGTGCTCGATAATAATGTCAATCACCCGGTCTTCCATCTTCAACCCCGCCTTGAGCATGCGCTCCCTGAGCCACGGCTTCATCTCGCCCGGCTTCTTCGCGTACACCTGCACGACGACGCCGGTCTCGGCGGCCTTCTTCACCCACGCCGCGCGCCCGTCAATCTTCGGTGCGCGCACCATGAGCAGCACGTCGGCGGGCGGCGCCGCAACGAACTCCTTGAAAAAATCGCCGCCGCCGGCCTTGTTCGACATCAGGCACACGTCAAACAACTGCCGCCCCGAAAACAACGCCAGATTGTTCGACGCAAGGCGCAACCCGTTCCAGTCGAACCCGTCGTCCGCCGCAAACAGGCGCCGCTCCTCTATGCCCTGCTTGCGCGCCGCCGCGCAGATCAGGTCGGCGGCCTCCATGCGCTGCAAAGGCTCGTCGCCGACGATCAGGTAGATCGGCGCAAGTCCCTTCTCCAGCGCCGCGGGCAGTTGGTTAAAATAGACTTTCATCCCGCTGATTTTACCGCGAACGAACCCCATTGGAGATCCGTTATGCCCTCTCAAACCGTCTCTTTCATCGGGCTCGGCATCATGGGCAGACCCATGGCGCTGAACCTGCTCAAGGGCGGGCACCGCCTGTTTGCTTATGCGCGCCGCGCGCAGGCGACCGCGCCGCTCACCGCCGCCGGCGCCGTTGCGTGCGCGACTTGCAGCGAGGCGGCGGCCGCGTCCGACTTCTGCGTGATCATGGTGTCGGATACACCCGACGTCGAAGCAGTGCTGTTTGCGAAAGACGGCGTCGTTTGCGGTGCGCGCGCCGGCAGCGTCGTTATCGTGATGAGCACAATCTCGCCCGCGGCGATTCGCGGGATGGCGGACAAACTCGCACAGAAAAAAATACGCCTGCTCGACGCGCCGGTGTCGGGCGGCGACCGGGGCGCGCTCGCCGCCACCCTCTCGATCATGGTCGGCGGCGAAGAGGAAACTTTCCGGCGCGCGCTGCCGCTGTTTGAATGTATGGGCAAGAACATCGTGCACGTCGGCGCCGGCGGCGCCGGGCAGGTCGCCAAGATGTGCAATCAAATTCTCGCCGCACAGACCATCGCCGCCGTCGCCGAGGCGTTCGAGTTCGCACGTGCCGCCGGCGTTGACCGCGCGCGCGTGCGCGAGGCGATGCTCGGCGGCTTCGCCTACAGCCGCGTCCTCGAACTGCACGGGCAGCGGATGCTCGACGACGACTACGCACCCGGGTTCAAGGCGAAACTGCACCTCAAGGACCTGCACATCGCGGCCGCCGCCGCAAAGCACCTGCACCTGCCCGGCACCGACGCCGCGCGCCGCCTCCTCGAGCAACTCGTCGCCGACGGCGACGGCGAACTGGACTCGGCGGCGATAGCGAAAGTGGTCGCCGCGACGGCGCGCAGGCGTTAAGCAAGCGTTTGAAAAGGGCGGCGGCGCGGTTGCGGGTTGCCCACCCGGCCGGCGGCCACTGCGCTGAGAGACAGACGCCCCTAATCCGGGAGGCGATCACGGCCGCACCGATGCAGATCCCGATAACCCAACGGGCTGTTTTTATTTCGGGGTTGTCAATTTTGCGTTCCGGTGCCACGGCTTTATGCTCCGGTCATTCGGCCCTGTGATCCAAATTGTGGAGTGGGTTGTCAACGGTCTCCAAAGTGATTTCCATTGTCAATTCCCTTCCGGTTCTGCAAGAAGCGCCTGGCAGGGGCCACTACGCGCGGGGTCGGTTATGGCAGGCCCGGCTATCTCCCGAAGGCTTATCCGGGTGTCGGCGCCGCGCCCGCTGCTGATTGAAAGCGCCGGGTGGCGGCGCAGTCACGCGCCGGATTTGGGGGCATCCCGGTTCATCCGGCGCTCCGGCGGGGCACTCAAACTCGACGCCCCCTGACTCGGCAAGCCCCGGATGCAGCAAACTCCGAACTCAGCAGGGCGGATGTTCGACGAAGATCAGATGCAGACTAAGACGAAGCATGACAAAGATTTAGATGAATCCAGGGCAAGGTGGGATGAATTCAGAACGAGATAGGATTTAGATATGACGAAGGTGAGACGCGGCAAAGCCTGACTGCTGCAAGCTCTCACGGCCATTGCTGAAACAACGCTCGCCGACGGCAGGGGCGGATGATGAATTTAGGCCAGCGGGCGACGACCAACGCAGCGGCACCGACTTTCCCCCTTGACGCGGTGCGGGTGAACCGGGCTTCGGACGCGGCGGGGCGGGGCGACAACCCTCAAACTAAAATGACTCTCGCGCAATGACAACCGATGCGCCCGGCCCGCCGGACTCCGAAAGTCGGCCGGCCGGGCGCAGGCAAAGGGATTACAACTGACGCATCCGGCCCGCCAAGCCTGTCGGCATGTTCGTTTGGCCATTGCCATTAAGGCCCCAGCACTTAGCATGGCCGTCGTCCAGCACCGCGCAGGTGTGACTACTGCCCGCCGCAATCTGGCGCACCCGGCCCGCCAAGCCCGCCGGCACGGTCGTTTGGCCCTTGTGGTTATAACCCCAGCACTCGGCATTGCTGTTGTCCGTCACCGCGCAGGTGTGATCCCTGCCCGCCGCAATCTGGCGCACCCGGCCCGCCAATCCCGCCGGCACGTTCGTTTGGCCATGGCCGTTATTACCCCAGCACTCGGCATTGCCGGCGGCCGTCACCGCGCAGGTGTGACTACTGCCCGCCGCAATCTGGCGCACCCGGCCCGCCAAGTCCGCCGGCACGGTCGTTTGGCCCTGGGTGTTACTGCCCCAGCACTCGGCCTTGCGGTCGGCCGTCAGCGCGCAGGTGTGCCGGACGCCCGCCGCAATCTGGCGCACCCGGCCCGCCAAGTTCGTCGGCACGTTCGTTTGGCCATGGCCTTTCCAACCCCAGCACTCGGCATTGCCGGCGGCCGTCACCGCACAAGTGTGGTGACCGCCCACCGCAATCCGGCGCACCCGGCCCGCCAGGTTCGTCGGCACGTTCGTTCGGCCATTGCGGTTAAGCCCCCAACACTCGGCATCGCCGTAGCCCGTCACCGCGCAAGTGTGAGACCAGCCCGCCGCAATCTGGCGCACCCGGCCCGACAAACCCGCCGGCACGTTCGTTTGGCCATGGGAGTTATCACCCCAGCACTCGGCCTCGCCGTGGTCCAGCAGCGCGCAGGTGTGTCCCCACCCGCCCAAAGAAGTCGCTGATCCCAACTCCTCAATGAACGGAAAATCCAAGCGGGTACTGGCGGCGGCCCGCGTGAACGATTGCGTGAGCGGTAACGTGAACCATTCCGCCCCGTCGCAGACCAGCAGGCTCTTGTCGGTGCGGTCATACTTTATGACGCCTTCGTCGCGATCCTCGCAGGAGGACGTCAATCGGTCGAACAAGGTCACCTGGCCGCCGTTCTTGCCGTCCCGTCCCGGCGGCCCGGCTTCCCCGGCTGCGCCGTCCTGTCCCGCCAGGCCGGTTTCGCCTTGCGGGCCCCGCGCACCGGCTTCCCCGGCTGCGCCGTCCTGTCCCGCCAGGCCGGTTTCGCCTTGCGGGCCCCGCGCACCGACTGCGCCGTCCTCCCCGTCCTGTCCCGTCGGGCCGGCTTCGCCTTGCGGGCCCCGCGGCCCGACTGCGCCGTCCTCCCCGTCCTGTCCTGCCGGGCCGGCTTCGCCTTGCGGGCCCCGCGGCCCGACTGCGCCGTCCTCCCCGTCCCGCGTCTCCATGTCCTGCCACGGCTCATCCCCGTTCACCCACACTTGGGAAGACGCACGCGGTATCACCACGCTGTGACTGCCGGCGTTTATCCGCGAATAACTCAACACCACGCCGGCGTCGGTTTCCTCGACGCTCTCCAATGCCACGCTCGGCACCAGCAGATACGACTTCACCTTGAACGCGTTCCAGCCCACCGCCGTATCCGCGTTGCTGTTGAACAGCACCTGCGCGTCCCCCGCATAGTTCGTCTTCCTGAACGCGATCAGTTTGTACGCCCGATCCACGTGCACCGATCTCATCTTGACGAAAGACGCATCAATCACGTTCCTCACGTCGCTCTGATCCCGGCTGAAGCAATGTGGCTGTGCGCCGGACGAACTGTTGAAATTCTTTTGATCCCAGATAACCACCTTCACCGAGCGGTCGCCGCCGCAGGCGCTGACGATCGGATCACCGCGCACCATCAAGGAGCCGATCCGCATACCGGGCGGCGCCTTCACCTCGCCGTCGCCGTCGTAGTAGCGGTTTGCCCCGGCGTAGCGGATCTCGGTAAACACGGTCAGCATGTAGCCCCGCGCCACCTGCACCGACCCGAGT
Organism: Candidatus Oxydemutatoraceae bacterium; assembly: GCA_965211995.1. GTDB lineage: Bacteria > Pseudomonadota > Gammaproteobacteria > Poriferisulfidales > Oxydemutatoraceae > CAYFZO01. Next base: position 417,572 of record OZ243040.1, on the reverse strand, counting down.
ATCAGTGTGGACGCCAACATGCCGGCATCGTTGAAGATGTCAAACCAAGCGACGTCCGCTCTGTTGCCTGCAATCTTGCTCTGCGGCGTGCAAAACAATCGTCTCTCCCGTTCGTGTCCGTAAGCCCTGAAGTGCGCCGTGACCTCGAAGGCCGAGACGTAAGTGTCCACCGCCCGCTCGTTGCAGCGCGCAAACAGCGAAGACTCCGATGCAGCGCCGGTTTGGGCGAAAGCCGAAACTATGATGAACAGGGTTGAAGTTGCGAGAAGCGCCGCAATCCGTCCTGCGAATTGCCGGTTGAGTGTTTTGCGTGACATGCCGACCTCCTGGTTCATCGCTTGATTGTTCGGGATTGATTAGTTTTAACGACGCTTTACCGACAAACGATAGTCGCGGCCTGCGCATCGGGTGACCGCCGTTTCCAGCGACCGGACAGCAGTTGCGACTGCAATGGGATCATATTGTTACCGGCTCAAAACCGCGTTGTCAACCGCCACAAGGCTTATCCGGGTGTCGGCGCCGCGCCCGCTGCTGATTGGGAAAACATCGGGTGGTGGCGGGGCGACAACCAACGCAGCGGCGCCGACTTTCCCCCTGACGCGGTGCGGGTGAACCGGGCTTCGGGCGGCGGAGCGACAACCCTCAAACTAAAATGACTCTCGCGCAATGACAACCGATGCGCCCGGCCCGCCGGACTCCGAAAGTCGGCCGGCCGGGCGCAGGCAAAGAGATTAAAACTGACGTATCCGGCCCGCCAAGCCTGTCGGCATGTTCGTTTGGCCATTGCCATTAAGGCCCCAGCACTTAGCATGGCCGTCGTCCAGCACCGCGCAGGTGTGACTACTGCCCGCCGCAATCTGGCGCACCCGGCCCGCCAAGCCCGCCGGCACGGTCGTTTGACCCTGGTAGTTATAACCCCAGCACTCGGCATTGCGGTCGTCCGTCACCGCGCAGGTGTGATCCCTGCCCGCCGCAATCTGGCGCACCCGGCCCGCCAAGCCCGCCGGCACGGTCGTTTGGCCTTGGCCGTTATCGCCCCAGCACTCGGCATTGCCGGCGGCCGTCACCGCGCAGGTGTGACTACTGCCCGCCGCAATCTGGCGCACCCGGCCCGCCAAGCCCGCCGGCACGGTCGTTTGGCCCTGGGTGTTACTGCCCCAGCACTCGGCCTTGCGGTCGGCCGTCAGCGCGCAGGTGTGCCGGACGCCCGCCGCAATCTGGCGCACCCGGCCCGCCAAGTTCGTCGGCACGTTCGTTTGGCCATGGCCTTTCCAACCCCAGCACTCGGCATTGCCGGCGACCGTCACCGCACAAGTGTGGTGACCGCCCACCGCAAGCCAGCGCACCCGGCCCGCCAAGTTCGCCGGCACGTTCGTTCGGCCATTGCGGTTAAGACCCCAACACTCGGTATCGCCGTCGCCCGTCACCGCGCAAGTGTGAGACCAGCCCGCCGCAATCTGGCGCACCCGGCCCGACAAACCCGCCGGCACGTTCGTTTGGCCATGGGAGTTATCACCCCAGCACTCGGCCTCGCCGTGGTCCAGCAGCGCGCAGGTGTGTCCCCACCCGCCCAAAGAAGTCGCTGATCCCAACTCCTCAATGGGCGGAAAATCCAAGCGGGTACTGGCGGCCCGCGTGAGCGATTGCGTGAGCGGTAACGTGAACCATTCCGCCCCGTCGCAGACCAGCAGGCTCTTGTCGGTGCGGTCATATTCTATGACGCCTTTGTTGCGATCCTCGCAGGAGGACGTCAGCCGGTCGAACAAGGCCACCTGGCCCACGCCGTTCTTGCCGTCCCGTCCCGGCGGCCCGGCTTCCCCGGCTGCGCCGTCCTGTCCCGCCGGGCCGGTTTCGCCTTGCGGGCCCCGCGCACCGGCTTCCCCGGCTGCGCCGTCCTGTCCCGCCAGGCCGGCTTCGCCTTGCGGGCCGCGCGCACCGACTGCGCCGTCCTCCCCGTCCTGTCCCGTCGGGCCGGCTTCGCCTTGCGGGCCCCGCGGCCCGACTGCGCCGTCCTCCCCGTCCTGTCCTGCCGGGCCGGCTTCGCCTTGCGGGCCCCGCGGCCCGACTGCGCCGTCCTCCCCGTCCCGCGTCTCCATGTCCTGCCACGGCTCATCCTCGTTCACCCACACTTGGGAAGACGCACGCGGTATCACCACACTGTGACTGCCGGCGTTTATCCGCGAATAACTCAACACCACGCCCTCGTCGGTTTCCTCGACGCTCTCCAGTGCCACGCTCGGCACCAGCAGATACGACTTCACCCTGACGGGGACCCCGCCCACGATCGTGTCCGCGTCGTCGCTGAAAAACACCCGCGCGGTGCCCTCGAAGTTCTTCTTCCTGAACACGATCAGTTTGTACGCCCGATCCACGTGCACCGAACCCATCGTGATAAAGTTGGTGCCGGTCGCTTCCTCCAGCCCGCGCCGATCCTGGCGCAGACAATGCGGCTGCACGTTGAGCGAACTCGTGAAACGCTCCTGATTCCAGATAACCACCTTCACCGAGCGGTCGCCGCCGCAGGCGCTGACGATCGGATCACCGCGCACCATCAAGGAGCCGATCCGCATACCGGGCGGCGCCTTCACCTCGCCGTCGCCGTCGTAGTAGCGGTTTGCCCCGGCGTAGCGGATCTCGGTAAACACGGTCAGCATGTAGCCTCGCGCCACCTGCACCGACCCGAGTATCAGTGTGGACGCCAACATGCCGGCATCGTTGAAGATGTCAAACCAAGCGACGTCCGCTCTGTTGCCTGCAATCTTGCTCTGCGGCGTGCAAAACAATCGGCTCTCCGGTTCGTATCCGTAAGCCCTGAAGTGCGCCGTGACCTCGAAGGCCGAGACGTAAGTGTCCATCGCCCGCTCGTTGCAGCGCGCAAACAGCGAAGACTCCGATGCAGCGCCGGTTTGGGCGAAAGCCGAAACTATGATGAACAGGGTTGAAGTTGCGAGAAGCGCCGCAATCCGTCCTGCGAATTGCCGGTTGAGTGTTTTGCGTGACATGCCGACCTCCTGGTTCATCGCTTGATTGTTCGGGATTGATTAGTTTTAACGACGCTTTACCGACAAACGATAGTCGCGGCCTGCACATCGGGTGACCGCCGTTTCCAGCGACCGGACAGCAGTTGCGACTGCAATGGGATCATATTGTTACCGGCTCAAAACCGCGTTGTCAACCGCCACAAGGCTTATCCGGGTGTCGGCGCCGCGCCCGCTGCTGATTGGGAAAACATCGGGTGGTGGCGGGCATCAAGGCTGGCGACGGCGCAGTCACGCACCGGATTTAGGGGGCATCCCGGTTCATCCGACGCTCCGGGCGGGGCACTCAGACTCGCCGCTCCCTGACTCGGCAATTCCCGGATGCAGTAAATTCCGAACTCAACAGGGTGAATGTTCGACAAAAATCAGATGCAGATAAGACGCAAGCATGACGAAAATTTAGACGAATCCAAGGCAAGGTGGGACGAATTCAGAACGAGATAGGATTTAGATATGACGAAGGTGAGACGCGGCAAGGCTCGACTGCTGCAAGCCTTGACGGCCATTGCTGAAGCAACGCTCGCCGACGGCAGGGGCGGATGATGAATTTTAGGCGGCGGGGCGACAACCAACGCAGCGGCGCCGGCTTTCCCCCTTGACGCGGTGCGGGTGAACCGGGCTTCGGGCGCGGCGGGGCGACAACCCTCAAACTAAAATGACTCTCGCGCAATGACAACCGGTATGCCCGGCCCGCCGGACTCCGAAAGTCGGCAGGCCGGGCGTAAACAAAGGGATTACAACCGGCGTATCCGGCCCGCCAAGTCCGCCGGCACGTTTGTTTGGCCATAGGTGTTACTGCCCCAACACTCGACATTGCCGTCGTCCAGCAGCGCGCAGGTGTGTCCCCACCCGCCGAAAGAAGTCGCTAATCCCAACTCCTCAGCGGACGGAAAATCCAAGCGGGTGCCGGTCTGCGTGGACGATAACGTGATCCAGTTCGTCCCGTCGCAGATCAGCAAACTCGTGCCGGCGCGGTCATACTCCATGACGCCTTCGTTGCGGTCCCCGCAGGAGGACGTCAATGGGTCGAACAATGCCACCTGGCCCGAACCGTTCTTGCCATCCCGGCCCACCGCGCCAGCTTCGCCTTGATCGCCCTGGTCGCCTTGCGGGCCATCTTCCCCGGCTGCGCCGTCCTCGCCGGACCGGCCCGCCGAACCGGCTTCGCCCTGCGCACCCCGCGGCCCGACTTCGCCGTCCTTGCCATCCGGTCCTGCCGCGCCGACCGCGCCGTCCTTGCCGTCCTCTCCGTCCCGACCGTCCTTGACCGTCGCCAAGTCCCGCCACGGTTCGTCCTCGCGACCGGTCGCATATTGAAGCGTACGGCTCAACTCATCCTCGCTCTCCACCACCCGGAAAGCCGCACGCGGGATCACCACGCTGTGGCTGCCGGTGCTCACCCGCGAATAACTCAACACCACGCCGGCGTCGGTTTCCTCGACGCTCTCCAGTGCCACGCTCGGCACCAGCAGATACGACTTCACCTTGAACGCGTTCGGGCCCACCGCCGTGTCCGCGTCGTCGCTGAACAGCACCCGCACGTTGCCCGCATAGTCCGTCTCCCTGAACGTGATCAGTTTGTAGGCCCGGTTCACGTGCACCGATCGCATCCTGACGAAAGCCACATCAACCGCGTCCCTCACGTCGCGCTGATCCTGGCTGAAGCAATATGGCTGCGCATCGGGCGAACTGTTGAAATTCTTTTGATCCCAGATAATCACCTTCACCGAGCGGTCGCCGCCGCAGGCGCTGACAATCGGATCAAGGCGCACCATGTAGGAGCCGATCCGCATCTCGTCCAACGCCGCCGCCGAGCCGTCGTAGTAGCGGTTTGGCCCGGCGTAGTCGGCCTCGGTGAACGCGATCAGCATGTAGCCCCGCGCCACCTGCACCGACCCGAGCACCAGTTTGGACGCCGCCACGCCGTCGTCGTCGGTGACGTCAAACCTGGCCACGTCCGCGCCGTTGTTTGCAATGTTGCTCTGCGGTGTGCAAAACAATTGGCTCTCCTGTTCGCCGGCATCAAAGTCCACCGTGACCTCGAAAGCCGAGACGTAGGTGTCCGCCACCCGCTCGTTGCAGCGCGCAAACAGCGAAGACTCCGACGCGGGGCCGGTTTGGGCGAAAGCCGAAGCCGTGATGAACAGAGTTGAAGTTGCGAGAAGCGCCGCAATCCGTCCTGCGAATTGCCGGTTGAGTGTTTTGCGTAACATGCCGGCCTCCCGGGTCATCGGTTGATTACTGGAAGTTGTTGGTTTTGACGCTTCACAGGCCAACCGTCATCGCGGCCTTTGCGTCCGGCGCCGGCGCCGTTCCCGAAAACTATACAACAGTTGCGGCTGCAAGTGGGGCGCTTGATAAAAGGGCAAAACTGCGTTGTCCATCGCCACGCTGTATGCGAGATCAGGCAGACAATTTCCGGTTATATTTTTATCTGACGGGACTCGGCGCATACAATGCCGCCGGGGACCTCATCATCGCCCATCGGCCTATTCACTCTCGGACGCTTGGAACCGGCAACGGAGCGAACGCGGCAAGATGCTCCTGCGCCACGCCGCCGATTCGCTCCAAACCGCCGCCCACATTGCCCGTGCCTTTCTGCGGTATTTTGGGCGCCGATGGTGAAAACCCCCGAATTAAGGTATAAAGAGCCACCCCCTGCATGATCTGCGCAAGATCAAACAACCTTGAGTCGGCGGACGGAAGCAGCAATGCGAGCAAACGCCGCGACCGGTGGGAGAAAAGCACGACAGTGAGCAACATGCACAACAGAATGTCCCCCCTATCGGCTAATTCCCCTCCCTGCACGACAACGCTCCGGCACATTGTGTCTGAGTTGCGCCCAAAACGTTTGGTTTATCTGGCGTGTCTCGTCTTCGGGATGCTGCACGCCGGCGCCGCCGGCGCGCAAACGGATGCTACGTTAGAGGCGTCAGTGAATGGGGTTACCGGCCTGTCATTCAGTGCCGCCGAAGATGCAGGGGAAGTTCCGATAGAGGTGACAATCAGTTTGTCTGAGCTAAGAACCGGGGACGCCACCGTGACTATACAAACTGCTGATGGATTCGGGCTCATGGCCCCGGCACTTCAGCCTGATGACTATATGCCTAACTTATTGACGTTCACTATTCCGGCGGGGGACATGATCGCAACAGAAACTTTCAACGTGATGGTCGTGGACGACAACGTCGTCGAATTTGATGAAATGTTTCTCATCAGCATTGCTTCAGACGACTTAAGTCTAGCCTCTGACCTGTTGACAATTACAATTGATGACAATGACGTGCCGGCCTTTACGCTTGAACTGTCCCCGTCCGTCGTGTTTGAGAGTGCCGGACCCACGCCTATTACGGCGACAGTCCGGTTGGACGAAAGCCTCTCATTGGCAAGAGCGGTCATCATTAGTTTAGAAATAACAGGCGGCACGGCAGGCCCCGAAGATTATTCCGAGGCGAGCATAGGAGCGCTTAGAAATCCCACCGGCGCCGGTATTTCCAATGAACTCGATCAGCGAACTTCGGTCCTCACCGGAACGATCACACTGGACCCGGTGACCGACTCGCTCAGTCTCAATGAAGTCAACGAAACGATAATATTCACCGCCGCCGCCACCGGCGACCACTCCTCAGCGCCTGTAAGCCGGGCGACTATGACCATCAGAGAGTTGATGGCCTGCACCCCGCGCTCATCCCTCTGACCCTGCCGGCGGCGACCGGCCTTATATCTACGGTTTTCGGGACGGCGCTTCGGGCCTGTCGGCGGCGGTTAAAACCCCGGTCTTTCTTTCCTTCGGCAGACGCCGAACCTCACCCGACCGCCCGGATGCGGTGGCCGGATCGGCGATCGTTGCGAGACGCAGCAAGATCTTCCTGCACAACTCGGCTTCCATGTCTTTCATCACCGTGCGCTTTTCGCTCGCGGCAAGCAGCGGCCGGTCGGGGTCGGTCAGATACGCCGCCTCCGCCCGGACGGACTGCTCCGCCAGCAGGGTCTCAGACTTCCCGCTCCCCGAAGCGACACTGAACGACACCTCCGTCGTCAGCAGGTATTCGCGCGCTTTGGCGTCGTCGCCGATGGCGCTGCGCCTTTGACGCTCGTGCTTGCCGGAAAAGATCAGCCGCGCCGACGCCTGCTCCGGCGCAACCACCCGGATGCCGTGGCCGCGCAAAGCAGTCACCAGCGTCTTGCGAAAACTTTCATATCTCCCCAAGCCCTCAACGGACACCCGTTTCAGGACGGGTGAAAAAAAGCGCCCCCGGTCTTCGGCGTGTCCGCTCAACTGGTAGCCGCAGCCCGCAAGCCCCCCGGCGAAAGCCGCGGCGAGAACGACGGCGGCGCGGAAAAGATTCATCGGTCGGCGACCACGAAGTTGACCAGGCGGTCGGGCACCACGATTGTTTTGCGCACCGCCGCAGCGCCGGTGAAACGCCGCACTTGCTCGTGCGCGCGCGCGGCCTGCTCCACGTCCTCGCGTGCGCTGCCGACCGGCATTTCGATGCGCCCGCGCAACTTGCCGTTGACCTGGATCACGATCTCACAAGTGTCCCTGACCAGCGCGCCCGGGTCGGCTGCGGGCCACGCGCTGTCGATCACCGCTTCGCGGTGGCCGAGTTTGCGCCACAGGCAATGCGCGATATGCGGCACCACGGGCGACAACATCCCGACCACCGCTTCAAATCCTTCCTGCATCACTTCGCGCGCGGCGCGCGAGCGGCCGTCGCAGCGCGAAAGATCGTTGAGCAGTTCCATATTCGCCGCGATCGCCGTATTGAACGTATATCTTCTGCCGACGTCGTCGCCGACCTTGGCGATGGTTGCGTGAATGTGCCGGCGCAATTCGGCGCAGGACGCAGCGCCGGAGTCATCGCCGGGTGCGGCGTCGGACGCATCAGCGGTTGCGCGGCGCTCGCAATGGTTCGACACCTGCTTCCACAGCCGCTTCAGGAAACGGTGCGCGCCGGCGACGCCCGCCTCCGACCATTCGAGCGACTGTTCGGGCGGCGCCGCAAACATCATGAACAAGCGCACCGTGTCGGCGCCGTAGCGAGCGATCAATTCTCCCGGGTCCACCGTGTTGCCGTGCGACTTCGACATCTTGGCGCCGTCTTTGAGCACCATGCCCTGCGTCAGCAGCCGCGTGAACGGCTCGTCGCCCTTGACCAGCCCCATGTCGCGCATCAGTTTATGGAAAAAGCGCGCATACAGCAGATGCAGCACCGCGTGTTCGATGCCGCCGACGTATTGATCGACCGGCAGCCAGTAGTCGGCTTCGTCGTCGAGCATCGCGGTGTCGCAGCCGGCGCTTGCGAAGCGCGCGAAATACCAACTCGATTCAAAGAACGTGTCGAACGTGTCGGTCTCGCGCAGCAGCGGTTTGCCGCCGCGGGTTTTGCCGCTGTCGCGGAAAGCGGGCGCGTGCAGCGCCGCCGCGCCCGGCCCGGACTCGCCGGCCGCGGGCAGGACGACCGGCAACTCGCTCTCCGCCGCCGCCTCGACGTGATCGCCGGCGTGCAGCACCGGGATCGGCGCGCCCCAGTAGCGCTGGCGGGAAACCCCCCAATCGCGCAGCCGGTAATTCACGGCGCGGCGGCCGCGCCCGAGCTGCTCGAGGTCGGCGGCGAGCGCGTCGAACGCGGCGTCGAAATCCATGCCGTCGTAAGCGCCTGAGTCGCACAACACGCCTTTCTCGACGAACGCCCCGTGTGCAAGGTCAACGTCGTCCCGGCCTGCGCGCGCGCGGATCACGCGGCGGACTTCGAGACCGTACTCACGCGCGAATTCCCAGTCGCGCTGATCGTGGGCCGGCACCGACATCACCGCACCCGACCCGTACTCCATCAACACGAAGTTCGCGCACCACACCGGCAAGATCTTGTCGGTCAGCGGATGGCGGCAGCGCAGCCCGGTGTCGAGCCCGGCCTTTTGCTGCGTCGCGGCGTCGCCCTCGGCGGTCGAGCGGCGCCGGCACGCTGCGGCGAATTCGGCGACTTCGGGGTTTGAGCCGGCGGCCTCCTCGACCAGCGGATGCTCGGGCGCGAGCGCGAGATAAGTGACGCCCATCAGCGTGTCGGGGCGCGTCGTGAACACCGACAGCGCGTCGTCGCGCCCGTCGAGTGCAAATTCGATCTCCAAACCGTGCGAGCGCCCGATCCAGTTGCGCTGCATCGTCTTGACCTGCTCGGGCCACGCCTCGAGTTGCGCGAGATCGTCGAGCAGTTGCGCCGCGTAATCGGTGATGCGCAGAAACCATTGCGGGATCTTGCGCCGCTCGACCACCGCACCCGAACGCCACCCCTTGCCGTCTATGACTTGCTCGTTCGCCAGCACCGTGTTGTCCACCGGATCCCAGTTGACCCACGACTGCTTGCGGTACGCGAGACCTCGTTCGAGCAGGCGCGTGAAAAACCACTGCTCCCAGCGGTAATACTCCGGCTTGCAGGTCGTGATCTCGCGCTCCCAGTCGTAGGCGAAACCGAGGCTGCGCAACTGCCCTTTCATGTACTCGATGTTCGCGTCGGTCCACGCGGCGGGCGCCTGTTTGTTCCGCATCGCGGCGTTCTCGGCCGGCAGGCCGAACGCATCCCAGCCCATCGGCTGCAAGACGTTCTTGCCGAGCATCCGCTGGTAGCGGCTGATCACGTCGCCGATCGTATAGTTGCGCACGTGCCCCATGTGCAGCCTGCCGCTGGGGTAGGGAAACATCGCGAGGCAATAAAACTTTTCGCGCGCCGGATCGGCGACGGCACGGAAGCAGCGATGGCTCTCCCAGTAGGCTTGGGCCTCCCGCTCTACGCGGCACGGGTCGTACTTCTCCATCTCTTGCTTCGGGCGGGCGTTTTGGCGCGGGGCTTCAGCCGCGGCGGTTCGGGCCGCGGGAACCGGGCTCCTTGCGGGGCTTATCGGTTCTGCCGTCATTATCCTTAAGCTTTCTGCAAGCGAGCGTTTTGGAACGAGGCTTCAGCCGCGGCGGTTCGGGCGGCGGAAACCGGGCTCCTCGCGGGGCTTATCAGTTCTGTCGTCATTATCCTTAACTTTCTGCAAACGGGCGTTTTGGCGCGGGGCTTCAGCCGTGGCGGTTCGGGCCGCGGGAACCGGGTTCCTCGCGGGCGTATCGGTTCTGCCGTAACTGTCCTCAAACCGCACGATGTCGTCCTCGCCGAGGTAGGTGCCGCACTGCACTTCGATCAGGTAAGCCGGTTCGTCGCCCGGGTTTTCAAGCCGGTGCTTTGTTTCCGCCGGAATATAGGTGGATTGATTCACGCCGAGCATGAACCAATCTTCGTCGCGCGTCACCCTGACTTCGCCGCGCACGACAACCCAGTGCTCGGAGCGGTGATGATGCAACTGCAACGACAGGCTCTGGCGCGGATTCACGATGATGCGCTTGACCTGGAACCCGTCGGCCACGTCCACGCTTTCGTAAGACCCCCACGGGCGATAAACCTTGCGGTGCTCGCTCGCCTGCGGCCGTTGCTGCTCGTGCAGGTGCTCGACCAGGCGCTTGACGTCCTGCGACTTCGCGCGCTTCGTCACCAGCACCGCGTCCGGCGTCGCGGCGATGATGCAGTCCTTGATGCCGAGCACGGCGATCAGGCGGCGCTCGCCCGCATAGACGACGTTGCCCGAGGAGTCGGCAAACACGGCGTCGCCGACGGATGCGTTGCCGTCGCCGTCGCACTCGAGCAGCGGCGCCATCGCGTTCCACGAGCCGACGTCGTTCCAGCCAATCTGCACCGGCATCAACGCGACGTTCGCGGCCTTCTCCATCACCGCGTAGTCCACCGAAATGTCGGGGCACACTGCAAAACTCGCGCGCTCGGCGCAGATAAAGCCGAGATCCCGCGTGCGCCCCGCGTACGCATCGCCGCACGCCGCGTAGATCTCCGGCGCACAGGCCTGCAACTGATCCAGGTACGCGCTCGCCTTGAACAAGAACATGCCGCTGTTCCAGTAATAATCGCCCGCGTCGAGCCAGCGTTGCGCGGTTTCGAGGTTCGGCTTCTCCCGAAACTCCGCGGCGCGGAAAACCTCCCCCCCGGCGGCGACCGGCTCGCCTTTGCGGATATAGCCGTAGCCGGTCTCGGCGTGCTCCGGCACGATGCCGAACGTCACAAGCAGGCCCGACGCCGCCGCCTCCGCCGCCGTGCGCACGGCTTGCCCGAAGACATCGGCGTCGGCGACGGTGTGGTCGGACGGCAGCACCAGCATCAGGCCGTCGCCGCGGTGTTCGCGTATCTCAAACGCGGCGAGCGCGATCGCCGGCGCGGTGTTGCGCGACGCCGGCTCGACCAGTATCGAAAAGTCAACGCCGTCGAACCCGCGCAGATTGTCGGACACAAAAAACCGGTGCGCCTCGTTGCACACGACCACCGCGCTCTTCGGCTCCAACAAGTTCGCGCGCGACACGGTGGCTCGAAACAGATTGTCGGTGCCCCCGTTCACCGGCATCGGCACAAACTGCTTCGGAAAATGCTTGCGCGACAGCGGCCACAGGCGCGTGCCGGCGCCGCCGCAGAGAATAACCGGAATTAAATCCATGTCCTTGTTCATCTTCGTCGTGCATCCCTCGCGGTGCTGACGCCGAACACCGCCAACAGCAAAGACCACGCCAGCACCGGCAGATCGCCCCACGTCGAATACGGCGTGAGCCCGCGGCGCGGGCCGACGGCCGCGCGCAGCACCTGTTCGGTGAACTGCCGCGAACGCGCGACGACGACGCCCCGGTAGTCAATGATAGCCGAGATGCCGGTGCTGGTCGCCCGCACCATCGCCCGCCCGGTTTCCGCCGCACGCAGGCGCGCTATCTGCAAGTGCTGGTGCGGCGCCGTCGAATCGCCGAACCACGAGTCGTTGCTGACGTTGATCAGGTACGCAGCCTGCGGCAAAGCGTCCATTATCTCACTCGCGAACGAAACCTCATAGCAGATCGAAACCCCGACGTCGCGCCCGCCGACCCGCATCAGTGACCGCCCGTGACCGGTCTGCAGGTCGGACATCGGGATAAGTATCCAGCTCCTGAAAAACTCGAACAGCCGGCGCAGCGGCAGATACTCGCCGAAAGGCACCAGGTGCCGCTTGCGGTAGATCTGCGGCGGCTGCGCGATCTGCACGACGGCGTTGTACGCGCCGGTGTCGTCGCGCACGAACGCGCCGAGCATGAACTCTCCGCCGGCGGCGCGGATCTCGTCATTCAGCGGCGACAACAGGTCGCGCTCTAGCAGGTCGTAATACGTGGGCACCGCGGTCTCAGGCCACAGCACGAGGTCGGCGCCGACCGCGCGCGCGGTCAGTTCGCGGTAAATCTCGACGATGCGCCGGAAACTGCCGGGGTCGAACTTCAGGCTTTGCTCGACGTTGGGCTGCACCAGCGCGACTTCGACCGCGGCGCCGTCGGCGGCGGTCCACTCAAACCGTGCCGCCGCCGTCGCCGCCGCAAACACCGCGGCGAAAGCGACGACCGCGACCACGCGCACGGCGGCGCGCCGCAAAAACACCGCCGCGAGGCAGCCCGCGAGGAACACCGTCAACCACGACGCGCCGAGTGTGCCGAACACCGGCAACACGCCCGCGAGCGGCGAATCAACCGCCGCCTGCCCGACGAAATTCCACGGGAACCCGGTCAGCAAAACCCCTCTGAGCCACTCGCTCAAGGTCCATAGCGACGGATACACGAGCAGGCACAGCGCCACGCCGTGCACGCGCGGCGCGGCGAGCGCCGTCGCCCACGCGAGCAGCGCGAAATACACCGCGAGTACCGCGACGAACAACACGGTCGCCGCCGCGGCGAGCGCCGCCGGCGCCTCGCCGAAGTCGTGCAGGCTGTGATACACCCAATAGAAACTTGTGCCGAAATGCGCGAGGCCGAAAACCCAGCCGCTCCACGCCGCGGCGCGTGGCGCACGCCGCCGCCACAATACAAGCGCCGCCGCCGGCACCAGCACCGCCGCCGGAAACCACGACCAGGGAGCGTAGGCGCCGGTCAACGCGGCGCCGGCCAGCGCGCTCGCGATCAAGCTTTTTTTCTCACCAGCAGTGAATGAACGCGGCGGTCGTCGGCGCGTATGACTTCAAACGCGAAAACGCCGATCTCGACGGTGTCGCCACGCTTCGGCAGACGGCCGAAGGCGTTGACCACCAGGCCGCCGATCGTATCGGTCGAGCCGTTCGACAGGTTGCTTTCGAAATGCCGGTTGAACTCCTTGAGCGGCGTCAGCGCCTTGACCCGGAAATTTCCGCCGTGGTGCACGAAGATGTAGTTGTCCTCGTCAACGTCGTACTCGTCGGTGATGTCGCCGACGATCTGCTCGAGCACGTCCTCGATGGTCACGAGACCCGAGACGCCGCCGTACTCGTCCACCACGATCGCCATGTGGTTGCGGTTCTTGCGGAATTCCTCAAGCAGCACCTTGAGGCGCTTGCTTTCGGGCACGATCACGGGCGGGCGCAGGTGCTCGGTGATGTCGAGCGGCGCGTCGCCGTCGTGGTCGAAAAAGCGCAGCAGATCCTTGGCGTGCAGCACCCCCTCGATCTTGTCCGGGTTGTCGCCGACCACCGGGAACCGCGAGTGCGAGCCGTCGGTGACCATCGCGAAGATCTGTGCGGCCGCGGCGTCCTTGCGGATGATCTTCATCTGCGGGCGCGGGATCATGATGTCGCGCACGCGCGTATCGCCGATGCTGAACACCCCTTCGATCATCGTCAGCAGATCACGGTCGAGCACGCCGTCGCGCGAGGCGTGCTTGAGCAGCGCCGCCAATCCCGGCACGTCGCGGGGACGCAGGCATACCGCGTTTGCGAGGCGCCGCAGACGGCTTCTACTTGGAGGTTCTTCTTTGGAGTTTTTGCTCATCGGGCAACCGGGCGCCGGCCCGCGTCTCTCACCGGGACTCGCGCCCGGCCGGGACGCGGCGCGGCGGGAGACGCGGGCCGAACTGGTACGGATCCGCAAAACCCAAGCGGCTCAGAATACGGACTTCGCGCGCTTCCATGGCGCGGGCGTCCTCTTCACCGGCGTGGTCGTAGCCTTGCAAGTGGAGCAAGCCGTGGACGAACAAGTGCGCCCAGTGGTGCATGATTCGCTTGCTCTGCGCGTGCGCCTCCGCCGCGACCACGGGCGCCGCAATGACAATGTCGCCGAGCGGCTGCGGCTCGTCCCCCGGCGGCGGCAGCGGCGCCTCACACGGAAACGACAGCACGTTGGTCGGGCCGGAGCAGCCGCGGTAGCGGCGGTTAAGACCGGCGGATTCCTCGTTGCCGACGATGCGCACGCAGATCTCGCGCCTTGCATCGGCGACGGCGGCAGCGGCGACGATGTTATCGGCAACGGCGGTGGCGTCATCAGCAACAGCATTATCGGCGGCGGCGGCATCATTGGCGGCGGCGCTATCAGCAGCGGCGGCACTGACGGCAACATTGGCAGCGGCAACACCAGCGGCGGCAACACCAGCGACGGCAACACCAGCGACGGCAACATTAGCGACGGCAACATCGGCAGCGACACCAGCGGCGGCGGCATCGGCAGCACCGGCGACGGCAACATCGGCGACGGCGGCACCGGCAACGGCAGCATCGGCAACGGCGACCTCATCAGCAGCGGCGGCACTGACGGCAACATTGGCAGCGGCAAAACCAGCGACGGCAACATCGGCAGCGACACCAGCGGCGACGGTGTGATCAGCCGCTGCGGCGTTATCGGTGGCGGCATTATCAGCGGCGGCGGCCCAACGCTCGAAATCGGACTGCGCCGGCACCCGGATCCCGCACGCGCCGTCGGCGGCGATCTGCACGACGACTTCAATCTCGCGCCCGGTTGCGGAATGGGCCGCGCTATTTTTCATGCGCCTGCTCGTGGCTTTCATAGGCGCGGATGATCCGCCGCACCAGGGTATGGCGCACGACGTCGCGCGAACTGAAGTGTATGAAATTCACGCCGTCGAGCCGGGCGAGCACGCGCGTCACGTGCTTGAGGCCGGACTCCCGGTTGTCGGGCAGATCCACCTGGGTGACGTCGCCGGTTACGACCGTCTTCGAGCCGAAGCCGATGCGCGTCAAAAACATTTTCATCTGCTCGATCGTCGTGTTCTGCGCCTCGTCGAGGATGATGAACGCGTTGTTCAGAGAGCGCCCGCGCATATACGCCAGCGGCGCAATTTCGATCACGCCCTTGCCGATGAATTTGTTGACTTTTTCGAAGCCCATGGTTTCGTACAACGCGTCGTACATCGGCTTCAAGTAGGGATCAACTTTCTGCGCGAGGTCGCCGGGCAGAAACCCGAGCCTTTCGCCGGCCTCGACCGCGGGCCTGACCAGCACCAGTTTGTCCACCGCGTCTTTTTCGAGCGTCTCGACCGCCGCCGCAACCGCGAGATAGGTCTTGCCGGTGCCGGCCGGGCCGATGCCAAAGGTCAGGTCGCAGTCACGCATACTCATCAGGTACTCGCCCTGCGACGCCCCTTTCGCCTTGACGCAGATGCGCCGCGTACGCGCCAGCACGTCCTCGCGCGCCGGCTCCTGCGCCACCGTGCTCAAATTGGCGTCCTGCAAGTACAGGTGAACCCCGCTCGAAGTCAGTTCCTCGCCCGCGGTCGTAGCGTACAGCGCCTTGATGATCTTGACCGTTGCGCGCCCCGCGCCGGCGGCGCCCGACACCGAGAAATGGTTGCCGCGGTTGCGTATCCGCACGCCGAAGCGCTGCTCGATCTGGCGCAGATGCTCGTTCATCGGACCGCACAAACTCACCAGCCGAGGATTGTCGGCGGGCTCCAGAACAAGGGAAAAATTACGAACCTGATCGGTCAAATGCGCTGAACGTATTCTTTTGGCGGCAACAATTGTTTGATTGTATCACGGCGGGCGGCGGCGACTGAGGCGCGTCTGCGAGGCGCCGCGCATTCTATCGGATTCCCGCCGCCGCGGGAGTAACGCCCGTTTGCGCGCCGCCTGTTTGCATCGCGCCGCGCAGGGAATTCGGCAGCGCCGCGGTGACGTGCAGGTCAACGAACTCACCGCTACGGTCTTGCCCGCTCTCGAAGTTGACGACGCGGTTGTTCTCGGTGCGGCCGCACAATTCGCCGCGGCCTTTCTTCGACGCGCCCTCGACCAGCACGCGCTGCACGGTGCCGACCATGCACCGCGAGATCTCCGCGGCGTTGCGGTCGAGGCGCGCTTGCAGCGTTTGCAGGCGCTCCTTTTTGACCGCGAGCGGCGTGTCGTCGGGCAGCGCCGCCGCCGGCGTTCCCGGCCTCGCGCTGTAAATAAAACTGAACGACTGATCGAAACCGACCGCCTCGACCAATTCCAGCGTCTTGTGAAAGTCCGCGTCGGTTTCGCCGGGGAAGCCGATGATGAAATCCGACGACACCGAGACGCCGGGCCTGATCTCGCGCAGCCGGCGGATGATTGATTTGTACTCGACCGCGGTGTAGCCGCGCTTCATCGCCGCGAGCACCCGGTCGGAGCCGCTTTGCACCGGCAGGTGCAGGTGATTGACCAGTTGCGGCACGTCGGCGTACGCCTCGATCAGGTCGGCGGTGAATTCAACCGGATGCGACGAGGTGTAGCGGATGCGTTCGATGCCGGCGAGCGCCGCGACGTGATACAACAGCAGCGCGAAGTCCACCGGGGCGCCGTCCGCGGAGGTGCCGCGATAGGCGTTGACGTTCTGACCGAGCAGCGTCACTTCCCGCACGCCCTGCGCGGCGAGTTGCCGCACTTCCTCCAAAACGCCCGCGAGCGGGCGGCTGACTTCCTCGCCGCGGGTATAAGGCACCACGCAGAACGAGCAGTATTTACTGCACCCCTCCATGATCGAGACGAACGCGACCGGCCCCGCGACCCGCGGCTCGGGCAGGCGGTCGAACTTCTCGACCTGCGGAAACGAGACGTCCACCAGCCGCTTCTTGCCGCCCGCCGCGGCGTCGAACAGGCGCGGCAGACGGTGCAGGGTCTGCGGCCCGAACACGATATCCACGCACGGCGCGCGCCGCTGCAGCAACTCGCCTTCCTGGCTCGCGACGCAGCCGCCGACGCCGATCACCAGCCCCGGCTTGCCGCGTTTGAGCGCTTTCCAGCGTCCGAGTTCCGAAAACACTTTCTCCTGCGCTTTCTCGCGCACCGAGCAGGTGTTCATCAGCAGCAAGTCGGCGTGTTCGGGCGCGTCCGCCGCGACCATGCCGTGCGACTCATGCAGCACGTCGAACATCTTGTCCGAGTCGTACTCGTTCATCTGGCAACCGTAGGTTTTTATATAGACTTTCTTCGCCACGTCGTCGGTGCTGTAAAATAAGCGATTATACAAGATATCACCGAAATAAAATGATCCTGAGTGGCAAGACGCCGGCCAAAGGCCTTATTGCTTTCCTCGCCGCGTGCATCGCGTTAGGCGCGGCACCGCACGCATTGCGGGCTGATGATCTGTCCACCGTCCACGATTGCAATAAGGAGATCCTCATTCGCGACGGCGGCGATCTGCTCACGCGGGAAGAACGCATCATGCGGCTGGAGCAAGCGTTCAACGAGTCGCTTACAAGGTTCAAGGAATGTGATACGAAGAGTTCCGCCGATGACGCCGACGCATCGGCGAGCAACGCACCGCAGGAGCAAAAAGAAGCAGGCGCGGAATCCTCATCCGAATCCGCCGCCGACGCCGACGCATCGGCGAGCGACGCACCGCAGGAGCAAAAAGAAGCAGGCGCGGAATCCTCATCCGAATCCGCCGCCGACGCCGACGCATCGGCGAGCGACGCACCGCAGGAGCAAAAAGAAGCAGGCGCGGAATCCTCATCCGAATCCGCCGCCGATGCCGAGGCGCCGGTGAACGATGCACCGCAGGAGCAACGGGACGCGGCCGCGGCGCCTCCGGTAAAGAGCCGCGGCCTTTCAGGCGAGGCACCGCAAGAAGAAGCGGCCGCGGCACCTCCGCCGGCGGCGGCTCCGGTAAAGAGCCGCGGCCTTGCGGGCAACGAACCGCAGGAGCAACAGGAAGCGGCTGCAAAACCGCCGGCGGCAACCCGACACTCGCCGGACGACATACCCCCGGCCGCTACCGACGATGCCGCCGCCGCCCGGCTGCGTCAAGCGGCGGAAGCGGAACAAGAACCGGAAAAACAAGTGCAACTTTGGAACAAGTATCGCCGCTACAAAGGTTTGCCGGAATGGCTGCCGCACGGCGGCGCGACGCCGGGCGATATACCTTCGGCCAATAATGACGACGTTGTCGCCGCCCAGATCCGTCAAGCGGCGGAAGCGGAGCAAGACCCGCAAAAAAGAGCGCGCCTTTGGAACGAATATCGCCGCTATAAGGGCCTGCCGGAAAAATAGACGCCGGAAAACCCGCCGCCCGGCCGGCTTGAAGCGCGCCGCTTTTCAAGCCGCAGCAGCGTCCTCAATCCAAGGCGATGAACGCTCCCCGGCTCTGCCGCGCCACCTCCCGCATCAAAGTCGCAAAGCGCTCGGAGGTTTCCAGGTACTGATGATGGGAAAACCCGATGCCGTGAATACGCGCGACCGGCTTGTTGGTTATTTTGTCGGTGTTGCTCGCGGCGATTGTCTTAAGCACCACGTCGTAGGACAGACCGGTGGCATACTCGTCGCCGAAAATATAAATGGACGTCTTTTGCCGGGCTTTTGCATAAAGACGGAGCGCCTTTTCCAATCCTTCCACGGGACTGCTGTTGGAAAACGCATTCCAGGAACGCAGCAGTTTCAGCGCCGACTTGCGGCGCCCCGCCGTGTCCGGTATCCATTTCCCCTGATAGGCGGAGATCAGATGTTCCCCCATATCGCTCAGGACCTGAAACCCCCTGACTTCAGGATGGATGTCCAGAACGTTGTCCAGTTCCCGGATGACCCGGTCCCAGATGCTTTTCATCGAGCCGGAAGTGTCCACGATAAAGACGACGTAATCGGCGCCGACGGGAATGCCGCCGACGGAAAGGTCTTTTTCATCGGTCGCATCGGCGGAGGTGGCAACGGTCGGCGGCGCGAGTTGATCTTTCAGGCCGGCGGCCTTGGCGGCCAATCGCTCGCCTTGAATTTGCAGCGCCGCGAGCGCTTTCTCGCTGTGTTCGATTTCGGTTTGCAGCCGCCTCTTTTGCCGCAGGGACTCGGCCAGGGCCGCCGACAGTTGCTCCGAGTCGGCTTGCAGGCCGGCGTCGGTCGCTTCCTCGCGGCTTAATTCCTTAAGCAGACCGGCAATGCGCTCGACGCTTTCCACGCCGCCGACGGCCGCCGTTTTCGAGAGCAGCACCAGCAGCGTGATGGCTCCAAACCCGCAGGAAATAACGTCGAGAAAGGAAACGCTGAAAATTTCCAAACTGCGGGAGCGTTTTTTCATGGCCATGACGTTTCCGGCGAGATCAGCAAGCCGCGAGTCCCGGAAGTCCACTGCCAGAAAGCAAAGGAAGCAAGCGGGTCGCCCTCAAGCGGCAACAGAACGACGTTGACTTTGGCCTGCTCCTTATAATCGTCAACGATCTTGCGGAGCAACCTGGCGCGACATTCGCCGCTGATAGAGGCGCTGCGACCGACAATTGACGCGCAGCCGGAAAAGAACGAAGAGAGCTTTTTACCGCCCTTGGTCGGCAGGCCGTCGGTGACGATATAAACGTTGGTGAAACCCTGCGCCTCGCGGCGCATCATTGCAACGGCGGCCTCGAGATTGGTTCCGCCCGCCGGCGCCACCCGGGTCAGGGCCGACTTCACCGCGGCGGCGGCGGCGGGATCAGCGCCTTTTTTCCAGCCGCGCCCGCCCACCACTTCCGCCTTCTCGGCAAAGCGAATGACCTTATAGTCGCTTTCCGCGGGCACCCGCGCGACCAGCCAGTCCACAATCCGCCGGGTGCGCCTCCATTTCGGCGCCTTGCTTCTTGCGGCGCGGGACGAGATTTTGTATTTGATGATATTGATAAGACGCTCGTCCGCCATCGAAGCGCTTGAGTCAATCAGCATAACGATCTTTTTACCCTCGACCCTGATCCCCAACAGATAGTCTTGCAGTCTCTTTCCGGAAACAGGCACCGGCGCGGGCGCGGCACTCGCGGAAACCGCCCGCCGCTCCAAGTCGCCGGCCCGCTTCACAAGAGACTCATTCCGGGCCTTTTGCGCGGCGACGGCGCCGGCGAGGCCCCGCAGTCGGCCGGTCAAATCCGCAAGCTCCGCGCGCTCAGCCGAAACCCGCGCTTGCAGTTCAACGACGGATTGACTCCTCTCCCGGTTTTGGTCTTGCGCGCCGGCAATTTCGGCGCTGAGGGCGCTCGCCTGCGCGTGCGGCAATTCGGTTTTATATTTCACCAGGATCAAGAGCAATATGACCGCACCCAGCCCGCACGACATCACGTCGATAAATGAGATATTAAACCCTTCGGTTTTTCTTACGCGGCGTGCCACACGGAGTCTCTTGAAACTTAGCGGCTGAGGCGCTCCATAATGTGCTTTTCGCAATAAGCCCTGATGTCAACGAGCAAGCCATCCTGCATTCTTTGCAGTTGATGCAGCAGAAACATCAGAAATATGCTGATGATGAGCGCCACAAAAGTAGAGTTGAACGCGAGGCCGAGGCTGCCGGTCATGCCGGCGATGTCGCCTGCGAGCGCCTGATCGGCCTGCGCAAGCGCCTGGCCGATGCCGCGCACCGTGCCGATAAAGCCAATCGAGGGAATAGCCCATATCAGGTAGCGGATCATCGAGTTGTCCGCTTCGATGCCGACCGCAAGCGCCTCGACGTTGGAATCAATGGATTCCGAAGTGCTGTGAACGTCTTTGGTGATGAGAAACCGGCCGAGGCTCAACCTAAGCGTTATCACAAGCGGGGTCTTTACGATTGCGGCGGGGAGTTGCTCGAGATGCGCGCGCGCCGTCTCCGCCGCTTGCACTTTATTGGCGCTCCCGGCCGCCGCTTCCGGGAGGCCGAGCAGATCCTCTTCGAACAGGTACTTGTCTTTGATTATCGAAAATCCTTTTTCAAGGATCAGGTAAACCCCCCACAGCATCAGGATGATGCAAATCTCCTGCTCCACGTCTTTTAAGATAATCAAAAAGTTGCGCGGCGCCGACTGGCCGTGACTGCGCGCGATCTCAATCGCGCTTTCGGAGCCCGGAAGAATTACGCCGATATAAACGAGGTGCACAACCATCACCGCAACGGCGAGCGCGATCAACCTTTTCACCAGCGCGGACATCGCTTAGCCTATATATCGACGGGGAAAGACGCAGAGGAATCGAGACTCACGGAATAGGCTGCGATGCCGGCGGCGCAGACGCCCGCCGTCGCCAGCAGCGCCGCTATGATAATAACCCTCAGACGTTTCCTGCTCATTGGGGGGCGGCTCCGTAAATGTAACGCCCGATGCGAAAACCCAGGTCATCCCGCTTGCCGCTCACCCCTTCCCGGAAAGAGGAGCGCAAGGAGGACAAGGTGCCGGAACGCCAACTGGAGCCTTTGACGACGTGTTCCGCTCCCGTCTGCGGTCCGAGAGGGTCGGTAAAGATGCCCTTAACCTGATCCAAAGTGTAAACGTCATTGACCCATTCGCTCACGTTGCCCGCCATATCATACAATCCCGCCGCGTCCGGGGTCAAAGAACCGACCGGCGCCGCCTGCGCGTAACCGTCGTTATAGTTCGGCACGTAAAACTCAACGTTTTGTCCGGCGCTTTCGTCCGCGATATTCGCCGCCCGTGGGGGAATAACGGTTTCATTCCCCCAGACGAATCTCGCGCTTTCCGGGCGCTTGGCGTAGCGGGCAAGCCATTCCCATTCCGCTTCGCTCAGCAAGCGGTAGCCGTCGGCGGTAGGGTCAAAGCCCGTGACGCGGCCGCCGCTGACGGCGTAGAAAGGGGAAAGTTTTTCTTTTGCACTCAGCCAGTTGCAAAATTCCGCCGCCTCGTTCCAGGTGACGTCGCCGGCGGGCACGGCGCCGGCGGGAGCCTGGTTGCGGAATTTATTATATTGAGCGGCGGAGATCTCCTTGCTGCCCGCGTAAAAAGGCTTGGCCAGGCGCGTGGTGCGCAGAAATTCATTGGCGCGCTGCCCTTGCTCAGCGCGGGGGGCACCGATGGTAAAGGGCATTTGCGCCTGGCGCGGATCAAACAAGACCAATTCGACGCCGATGGAGTTGACCTTGCGGGGGGCGCTCTCCTCGAGACGAGCCTCGAGTTCGGTCTTGAGTGCTTTACTGATCCTGGTGGCGTGCTTGCTCGTCGGTTTGAATTTGACGGCGACGGCGCGGTAGCCCGCTTTCGAGAGGATCGCCGTATGCGTAACGGCGCGAAGGTTGAAAGTTTGCGGGGTCAGACCCGCCGCCTTGCCGTCGAGAGCAACCGCCGCGGCGGGCACCGCGTCAATCGTCACCTCGCCGAACTCCGGCGATAAAGAAAAAGCCACCTGCGCGGCTTGGGCGGGCTCAAACAATTTCTTAACCGTTTGGGGGAAATAACCGGCCTTGGAATAAGTCATGGTGATTTCACGCAACGGCTCCACCATCAGCGGAGAAGCGACCGGCGCAAGTTTCCCGTTGACCAGCAATTGTCCGGCGGGCGGGGACAGCGCCAGATCAATCCGCGCCTTTTTATAGGCGAGGCGATAGTTTCGGTCCACCCTCGGATGGTCGGCGGTGACCTCGATCCGCTCGGCGATTGGAACGAAACCCTCTTTTTTTATCTCCAGATAATAGCCGCCGCCCGCGCGGGAAAGAGCGACGGGGGTTTTGCCGGCCTGCTCGCCGTCCAGCGTCACTTGCACGCCTTGCGGCTCGGACGACACTTTGATCCCGCCGCGGACCGGCTCAAGCGTCACCGCCAGGGTGTGCTCCGCCCCCCGCTTCAGGTCGAGGGACACAACTTGCGTTTCATAATAAGGATGGGAGACGGTCAGCGTGCGGGGCCCGGGCTCGACCTCGGCCATCAGCGCAACACCTTCACCGGCGGGTTTTCCGTCGATCTCCCATCTGACGCCGGCGTCGCCGGGGGACGCGGCGGCTTTCACCACGGCGCGCGCCTCTGACAGGGTGACTGTGACGCTGTGCCTGCCGGCGTCGCGCTCCAGCGTCACGGTTTGAGGGACGAAACCTTCGGCGGAGACCGCGAGCGCCGCCCGGCGGCCGACGAGATAGACTTTATCGGCGATAACAAACCCGAACCCGTCGAGTTCCCGCGCGGCAATCCGCTCAGCTTCACGCGGGGCGACTTCGACCACGATGGCTTGCGCTAAAAAAATGAAAGCGGAGAGCGCCAGGCCGGCGAGAACGACGGCGGCGGCCAGGCAAGAAACTTTCCGCCAAAACCGCCTCTGCTTTTGCCGCAAATAAGATTCAGACAGGCTCATCACAAATTACCGTCACGCTCGCCGACCCGCCGTGGCTGATCCGGATTTGGACAAGTTTGTCCTTAAAGCCCCGGCGCTCCCCTTTGAAAGTATAGGTGCCGGGCTTCAGCCCTTCTTTCAATTGATACCGCTTAACCTTGCCGATAACGCCCACGCCCAGCACCGAAACGCGGGTGCGGTTATCCGAATGCACCACCACGGGCACCGGCAGGGACGCCCGTTGGACGGCCGCGCTTAATTGCGCCGCCAGCCGCCGCAGTTTCGGGCTGCGCCCGGCGGTCTGCCGGCTTTCCTTGATAAGTTTTCGGGCGGCCTCGGCGACGCCGGAATCCGACAAGCGCCCGGGGCGGCTGAGGGCTTGTTCAAGGCCTTGAGTCCGCCGGTTGATCAGCCGGGCCAACTTAAGGCCGGCTTCAAACTGCCCGGCACGCGGGAAAGTTTTCACGGCCTCGGCGTAATACGCTTCGGCGCCCGGCCAATCATCGTCATTTTCAGCCGCCCGGGCCTTTGCGGCGAGGTCCCGGCGGATAATCTTCATTTCGGCCCGCTTGATTTCGCCGGATAACAGAGCGATCTCTTTGCGGTCGGAGAAAATCCGTGCCGCCTTAGCCAGGTTCGCCCGGGCCTGTTTAATATCTTTTTTCTCGAGCGCCGCCCGGCCTGTTTGCACCAAGGCGTCAAAATCACGCGCGCGCCGCCGCTCGCTCAACCAACGGTGCCGCTGTGCCAGATCAACGCGCGCCGGATCAAGCCGCAGCGCCCGGGCGAGCAAAGAGATCTCTTTATCCGGCCTGTTCTCAATGCGGGCCGCGGCGGCGGCCCCGCTCAGCGCCGCGACCTCCTCCATGACGCCGACGCGGCCTTTCAGGGTTGCCGCCGCAGAGTCGTCCGGCTTGTAGAGAAAAGCCCGCTCGAGCGCGGCGAGCGCCTGCTCAAACCGGCCGGCTTCAAATTCTGTTTGCGCCTTTTCCATCGCGGCGCGGAAATTGCCCTCGTGATCTTTTTGCAGTTCGGATACTGTGGCGATAAGCCGGTCGGCCGTGGCCGCCGCGCGCGCGAAGTCGCCGTTGGCAAAAGCGGCAACGGCGTCGTGCTCCGCGGCCGCGAGCGCCGCTTGTTCCCGCGGGGCCCACCGGGACAGGTTGAGCGCCGCGGCCCGGGGCTTTACCTCGTTCTCATAGAAGTTCATCTTTTCTCTGAATTGCCGGCGCGCGGCCTGTGCCGGCCCGTGCCGGTCGTCTTGCTCGCGTTGACCGCTTACAACCCCCTGAGGGGCGGAGTCGCCCCGGGAGACGGGCCCGGAAGGGCTATTGATCCGCCCGTACAGCAAAACCACGGCGGCGACGGCGACCCCCCCGGCGACGATCATTACGCTCTTCAGATAATGCCTTGCTTTTCTCTTTTGACTGTTCTCCAGAGCGTCGCCGGACAATTTCCGCTTTTCCATTTATGGGTCAGAGCTGAATTTCGGGGGTTTTTTCTGCGGCGTAAATTTCTTTCAGGAATTTTCGCCATTGATCGAACTGCTGTTTGGAATTACCGGTGAGTTCCACGGTCTTCTTCTCGAATTCCACGACTTGAGGGGCGATCTCCACGTCAATGGATTGCCCCAGTTCCATCAACGCCTCATAGTGAAACTTCGCTTCTTTATCCGTCTCATACGCTTTCAGCAAAAGCAAACCGCCGGCGATGACGGCGGCGCCGGCGCCATAGTTGGGGTTGTCGTAAGAACTGTTGCCGGCGGCCACCGCGCCGGCGACCAATACCAAAGTGCCGACAACAGCCTGCAGCACGGCTTTGGTTTTAGCCTTCCGCCGCGCCTTAACCTCGGTAAAGGCCGCGGTCTGCCATTTGGCGTAGGAGGGCAGCAGCCTTCCTTCAAAGGCGTCATAGTGGGGTTGCAGGCGGTCGATGAAAAGTTGGTCCTTGACGCGGAGTTTTCTGATCCGCCGGAGCATTGCATCGTCATCGGCGGGCGCCGCCACCAATTTCGCCTTGCCGCCGCCAAGTTTCAAAAAAGGCGAAAAGCTTTCCTCCGAAAAGGAGTAGCCGAAGCGCACTTCGGTAAGATCATTCAGGTCTTCCAGGTATTCGTCTTTTTGCCGGTGCAGTTTGCTGACGATCTCAGCGGCGGCGTCTTCAAACACCGGCTGGTAGGGGTCTTTATTTTCGTTGCGGATATCTTTGAAAAAGGCTTCCTTGACCCGGTGCTTAAAACTTTTGGACAACCAGACTTTGCCGTCTATTCCCACGACCTTAATGTGAATACCGATGTCTTCACCATTCGATTTCTTGATCGTTCCCAAGACGTAAACGTCTCCGGTAGCCGCTTGGTTCGGCACGACCCGCACCGCGCCGAATTGCCGGGTCGCCTCCAAAGCCTCTTTCATCCTGACCGCAAAATGCGTGGACTCGGCCCGTCTCAGCTCCGGCCAAATGCCTTGTTTTTCCCACTCGTCCGAGTTTTCCGGCAAATTAGGGTCGAACGCCGGAATGGCAACCTCCAGTTCCCTGTGGATGGAGCGTGCCGCATCCTCCTGTTCCGATTCTAAGGCTTGTGACGAACCGCCCGGACCGATCAGCGAGCCGCCGCCGGTCGCGGCAAGGCACCCCTCTAAAAAAACAACTGCAACGGCGCAGATCAGCGCGCTTTTAGGCGTCATTCCGAAATCCCCCCGGTGCTTAAGCGGCGTTCAAAATTATACACGAAGCAACAGCGGCCGCCGTCAACGGCGGGCCGGTTCAACCGGCGGGGGCGGACACCGTCTCCTTGAGCAGCCGGCGTACTTCGCCGGCGCGCCTGGCGGCGACCGCAGCGCTGAGTTTTTCGAGCAGCGGCTCCAATTCGCTCCACCGGGGCGGCGCATTCTGCAGTTGCAGTATTTTCGGGTGGCCGGTCTTTAATACGTTGCTGTCGGTCAGCAACTCCTCGTTGAGTTTCTCGCCGGGCCTGAGGCCGGTGTAGCGGATCTCGACGTCGCCGTACGGGCGCGCGGCATCTTTCTCCTGCAAGCCGCTCAGGTGGATCATCTTGCGCGCCAACTCGCCGATCTTCACCGGCTCCCCCATGTCGAGCACGAAGATCTCGCCGCCTTGCGCCATCGCCCCCGCCTGTATCACCAACTCGACCGCTTCGCCGACGGTCATGAAGTAGCGCGTCGCGTCGGGGTGGGTCACGGTCAGCGGCGCGCGCATTTTGATCTGGCGGCGGAACAGCGGCACGACCGACCCGGACGAATCGAGCACGTTGCCGAAACGCACGATGCTGAAGCGGGTGTGCCCGCCGCCCTCGCGGGACAGCCCCTGCAGCACCATTTCGGCGAGGCGCTTGCTCGCGCCCATCACGCTGCGCGGGCGCACCGCCTTGTCGGTGGAAATCAGGACGAAAGTGGCGACCGCGGCTTGCAGCGCCGCCGCGGCGATGACGCGCGTACCGAGCGTGTTGTTGCGCACGCCTTCGATCACGTTGTCCTCGACGAGCGGCACGTGCTTGTAGGCGGCGGCGTGATACAAGGTCTCGACCGCGTGGTCGCGCAGCACCGTCTCGACCAGGCCGCGGTCGAGCACCGACCCGAGCACCGGCCCAAGCACCGGCGACGGCGCCGCGGCGGCGCCGCGCAGCCGCTGCTCGATCTCATACAAAGCGCTTTCCGACTGCTCCATGATGACCAGGCGCCGCGGGGCGAGTTTGGCGATCTGGCAGCACAACTCGGAACCGATAGAGCCGCCGGCGCCGGTCACCAGCACGCTGCGTCCCTTGACGTCGGCTTCGAGCAGCGCGCGCTGCGGCGGCACCGGGTCGCGCCCGAGCAGGTCCTCGACGCCGACCTGCTGAAAATCGGCGGGGCTGACCTTGCCCTGCGCCAATTCGGACATCAGCGGCATCACCCGCACGCGCACCGAGTACGGCTCGAACTTGTTCACCAACCGGCTGCGTTCGGTGCGCGAACTGACCGGGATCGCGATCAGCACCTCTTTGACGCCGTAACGCGCGCGCACCGCCTCGAAGTCCTCCGGCCGGTAAACCCGCAGGCCCGCGACGTGGCTTCCCTGCAACTCCGGCGCGTCATCGAGAAACGCCAGCGGCGACATGGCGGCGCTGTATTGCAACGCCGTCGCCAGTTGCGCGCCGGCGGAACCGGCGCCGTAGATCGCGATGCGGGTGCCGGCGGTGCGCTTCAAAATGCGCCGCGCGACGAGACGGCCGACGCTGACCATCACGAACACCAGCAGGCCGTAAATAAAAATGACCGAGCGCGGCAACTCCGAGACGCGCAACAGCAAAGTGACCAGCGCCCACGCCAACACCGCCATCGCGACGCCTTTCGCGACCATCCACAGGACCTGCTGTCCGAGATGACGCACCACCACGCGATACAAACCGACGTAGGCAAAGACCGGCAGCGCGATCAGCGGCGCCGCGATGAACAGCACCCCCCATTTGCCGGTCGGCGCGACCGGATCGCCGAGACGCAGCCAGAACGCGAGCCACAGCGCAAGCGGCACGACCGCCGCGTCGAACACGACGGCGATCAGCACCTTCCATCTTCCGGGCAGGCCGACCAGCCACTCGCCCGCCGCCGCGACAACGTTGTCCATCGCCGGCTTCACGCGGGATCGGTGTGGCGCGCGGTGAACAACACCGCCGCGGTCAACGGCGCCAGCGCGACCGCGGCCAGCGCGGCGCCCCACCCGGGCCACCGCGCGGCGGCGACCGCCAGCGGCGTCAGCCACAGCAGATTGACCGCCGCGGTCGCGGCCGCGACTGCGCGGTGCGCGTTCGTGCGCGCACACATCGGCGACAGCAACGCGCCTTCGACTTGCTGCAAGCCGCGCGCAAGCCTTTGGTAAGTGTGCCGGCGATGGGCGCGGGACAACTGCTCGCGGGCGATCACGCGCAGCGCCAACGTTACGGTCGCGTCGGTAAAAAACACGCCGAGCAGGATCAGCCAGCACCACACGTTCACCCCGGCCATCACGCCGGCGCCCGACGTCACCAGCGCAAACTGAGCCAGCAGAAAACCGAGAAAGCCGCTCGCGGCGTCGCCCATGAAGATTTTCGCGGGCGGCCAGTTCCAGATCAAAAAACCACCGACCACCGCCGCCAGCAACCACAGGTAAGGCGCCAAGACGTGCCCGGGCGCCGCGACCGCGAGCACCAGCCACGCGCCGACCGCGACCGTCACCGCCTCGATCGCAGCGATTCCGTCTATGCCGTCCATAAAGTTAAAAAAATTCAGGCACCACACCATCGCGACCGCCGCGAGCGGCCACCCCGCCCACCCGAGGTCCATCGTCCACGGCCCCACCCGGATATCGGGCACGCCGAAATACCCGATGCAGGCGAAGGCCGCGAGAAAGTGCGCCGTGATCCGCAGCCCCGGAGACACAGAGCGGCGGTCGTCGAACCAGCCGGCCACCGCCACCGCCGCCGCGGTCAACCCAATCACCGCGGCGTCGGCGGTCTTCATCGCCGTTGACGTCCACGCGGCAAACACCGCGGCGACCGCAAAAAACACGAAGATAATCGCGAGACCGCCGCCGCGCGGGGTCGGCCGGATATGCGAACTGCGGTCGTTCGGCACGTCAACGATGCGGTGCGCGAGCGCGTAGTCGCGCACGACGCCGACGCCGATGACCGATAATAAAAACGCCGCACCTGAAAATACAAAGATCATGGCGATGGCATCGGCGCCGCGGGGCCTGCAACACGAGCGCCCCCTTGCGCGGCGCCCTTAAATAAAAGTCCCTGAATAAGCCTCGACCGTGCGCGCGAGGCCCCGGTCAAGCGTCAACGGCGGCTCCCAGCCCAGCCGCCGCCGGGTTTTGCTCATATCCACGCGCAGGTCTCCGCATAAACGCATGATTTTATCACCGCGCCCGAGCACCGCGCCCGCAAAACGCAGCAACGCGACCGGACACGGCACCAGCCGCGCCTTGCGCCGCATCGCCGCGGCGAGCCGGCGGATCAGTTCCGGCGTCGATACGTCTTCGCCGTCACAAACCAGAAACACCTCCCCCGCCGCCGCCGGATGAACGAGGCAGACGTTGATCAAGTCGCACAAATTGAAGACGCCGACCAGGCTGCGCGCGTTGGAGATCGAGGCGAACGGCAGCGGCCGCTGCCTGGAAACCGCGCGCATCAGCGAAAGAAAATTACCTTTGACGCCAGGCCCGTACACCAGCGGCGGCCTGATCACCGTCACATCGAGTCCGGTCTCGCGCCCGACCTCGAACAGCGCCGCTTCGGTTTCGCGCTTGCTGCGGGCGTACGGTTCGTGCGTCGGCGACGGCGCATCGTCCGCGGTGAACGCGCGTGCGCCGGTGGTTTCGCCGTTGACCTTGATCGTGCTGAGGTACACCAGGCGCCCGACCGCGCGCTCGGCACAGGCGCGTGCGAGCGCGGCGCTGCCCGCGACGTTGACGCGGTGGTATTCCGGCGCGTCGGACGCCCGCTCGTTCATCACGTGGACGCGCGCGACGAGGTGCACAACCGCATCGGCGCCGTCGAGCGCGGCTTCCCACCCGCGCAGGTCGGCGACGTCGCGGCACTCAAAGTATTCGACCCCCGGCAGACGCGCCGCGGGCGGGCGGCGCGCCACGGCGCGCACGCGGTGACCGCCGTCCGCCAGCGTCCGCACCAACGCGCCGCCGATGAAGCCGCCGGCGCCGGTGACCGTCACAACGGGCACGTTGCCACCGCGGCGCCGATCAAGCGGGCGGATGCCCGCCTTGCAGTTTCTTCTCCCATTCCCAGGCGGTGCGCACAATGGCGTCAATGTCGTCATGGGAAGAACGCCAGTCGAGCGCCGCACGCAGACGCCGGTTGTCGGCCACCAGCAACGGCACGTCGCCGGCGCGGCGCGGCCCCTCATGCACCGGAAAGTCCGCGCCCGTCACGCGCTTGACCGCGGCGACGATCTCCCTGACGCTGTAGCCGCGTCCATAACCGCAATTCAGCAGCAGCGGCGCGTCCCGCTCGGCGAGGCGTGCGAGCGCCGCGGCATGGATCTGCGCCAGGTCGTCCACGTGAATGTAGTCGCGTACACAAGTGCCGTCGGGCGTGTCGTAGTCGGCGCCGTAAATCGTCACGCCGTCAATCACGCCGACGGCGGCCTGCACCGCGACCTTGATCAGATGCCGCGCCGGCCCCGACGGCCCGAGCCGCCCGTGCGGATCCGCGCCCGCGGCGGTGTAGTAGCGCAGCACCGCGCAGTTCATGCCGCCGGCGCGCTGCTCGTCGAGCAAGATCCGCTCGCCCATCATCTTCGACCAGCCGTAGGGGTTGGCGGGGTGCACGGGCGCGTCCTCCGCAGTCGCCGCCGCAGTCGGCGCATAGACCATCGCGCTTGAGGAAAACACGAAATGCGCGACGCCGCAGCGCCGGCACTCGCGCAGCACGTGCAGCAAGCCGCCGACGTTGTTGCGGTAGTACGCGAGCGGACGGGCAACCGACTCGTCGGAGTATATGAACGCGGCGAAGTGCACGACCGCATCGAAACCGTGGTCGTCGAACGCGCGCGACAAGGCTTGCTCGTCCGCGAGATCGGCGACGATCAATTCGCCGCCCAGCGCGGCGCGCCTGAAGCCGTTGGACAAGTTGTCGTAAATGACCACTGCGCAACCCGCGTCGCGCAACTTCTGCGCGGTGTGACTGCCGATGTAGCCGGCGCCGCCCGTCACCAGAACCTTCACGATAAAGCCCTCATCCAGGCCGGGCGGAAAAATTGAAAGCGAAGTGCGCGACCCTGTTGCAAACAGCACCGCACAACCGCCGCCGTGTGATTAAAACGGAATGTCGTCGTCGAAATCGTCGCCGCCCGACCCGGCTCCGGTTCCAGCTCCGGCTCCGGTTCCAGCCCCGGCTCCGGTTCCAGCTCCGGCTCCGGTTCCAGCCCCGGCTCCGGCGCCCACTCTGGCTCCGGCTCCGGCTCTGGCCCCGCCTCCAAACCGGCTCCCGCCCGCCGTGGGCTTGGATTCACCCCTGCCGGCCGGCTGCTGGTTATCGTAGCGGGCGGTATTGTCGCTGCGGTTTCCGAGAATGTGCATTTCCGAGACGACCACTTCGGTGGTGTAGCGGTCGTTGCCGCTCTGATCCTGCCATTTGCGGGTCTGCAAACGGCCTTCCACGTAGGCTTGCGAGCCTTTGCGCATATATTCAGATGTAATCTCGGCAAGGCGGCCAAAGAACACCAGGCGATGCCATTCCGTTTTTTCGCGTCTTTCACCGCTTTCGCGGTCTTTCCAACTCTCCGTCGTCGCCAGCGGCACGTTGCATACCGCAGCTCCGCTCGGCGTGTAACGGACTTCCGGATCCTGACCCAGGTTCCCGATCAGTATCGCTTTATTAACTCCTCTCGCCATTCGGAATCCCTCCTGTTGTGTTATGAGGCTTAAGCAGAAAAACTTGTGTCAATGATACCTTAATTTGAAAGCGCGTGAACCGGCACGCCCGGCCACCAAACCGGCGAACGGTCGCTATTTCGGAACGAACGAAACGGACGGCGCAGGCAAGCCCGGACCCGCCGCCCGCGTCCCGGCCTTTAACCGTGCTCATCGCCGGTTTGACGCGGCGGCCGCATACCGGCCGCAAACAGCAGCCAAGCGGCGGCGACGCCCGCGTTCATCAGGTACACGGCGTCGGCACCCCACGCCATCGCCGCCCACCCTGCCAGCGAGCCGCCGACGAAAGCGCCCAAAAACTGCCCGTTCGCAAACACCCCCATCGCGGCGCCTTTGGCGTCGGCCGCGCAAGAGCGGCTGACCAGCGCCGGCAGGCTGGCCTCTAAATAATTGAAAGCGACGAAAAACGCCAGCATCACGATTACCGCCGTCGTCAGCGTCACCGCCGAGAAAAAAGCGAACAACTGCCCGGCGCCGAGCAAAACCACCGCGGCCAGGAAGAATTCCTTGACCCGGTGCGCTTTTTCGGCGTGTTTCAACAGCGGCAGAATCAGCGCGAAAGACACGAGCAGCACCGGCGTGTAAAACAGCCAGTGCAACGCGGGCCCCAAGCCGAGTTGCCTTTGCAGCAGCGGCGGCAACAGCAGAAAGTTCGCGGTCAGGATCAAGTGCAGGAAAAACACGCCCGCGTCCAGACGCAGCAACTCACCGTTGCGCAGCGCCTCGCCGATCCTCGAAAAAATTTCCCCGCCGCCACGCCGCGGCGGTCGCGGCGGCGTCGGCAGCGCGGTCACGGTCAGCACGATCGCAAACACGCCGAGCGCGGCGCTCGCGACAAAGATCCCGCGCAGGCCGAACGCGGCCTGAAGCAACGGCCCGAGGATCAGCCCGAGCATGAAAGCCGCGCCGATGCCCATGCCGATAAACGCGAGGATCCGCGAGCGCCGCTGCTCGCGCGTGAGGTCGGCCGCAAGCGCCATCATCACCGCGGCGATCGCACCCGCGCCCTGCAGCGCGCGCCCGACGATGACGCCGACGATCGTATCAGCCGCCGCCGCGACCACGCTGCCCAGCACGAAGATCGAAAGCCCGCCGACGATGACCGGCTTCCTGCCGACCACGTCCGACAAGACGCCGAACGGAATCTGCAGCAACGCCTGGGGCAGGCCGTAGATGCCGAGCGCAAGGCCGATCAGCACCGGCGTCGCCCCGGCGAAATGGTCGTCGGCGAGCGCGAGCACCGGCAGCGCCATGAACAGGCCGAGCATCCGCGCCATATAGATGCCGCCCGCGACCACGGCGACCCGCCGTTCGGCGCGGCTCAGATCGGAATTCGTCGGTGACATGGAGGGGGATATTACATCGTCACTGAAATAAATCCGCAGATAACGCTGTTCGGCGCGGACGGAAAGATTAAGAAACCGCCGGAATCAGGCCGTTATCGGCGCAGCGACGGCGACCCCGCAACTCAGCACCGCGCAAATCCGCCGGATGACGCAGGTCGGCGCGGATAGGAAGAGAAGAGACCGCCGGCACCCGGCCGTTATCGGCGCAGCGACGGCGACCCCGTAACTCAGCACCGCGCAAATCCGCCGGATGACGCAGGTCGGCGCGGCGACGGCGGTGCACGGCGAACCCGGTCATAACACACTGCGCCGCCGACGTCATCTTGAACCTGCGTCAGTCCGCGTCATTCGCGAAGACCCTTGCGGACACTCTCCGCTGCGGGCGGAAAGGCTATACTGTGCCGTTTGCCCTCAAGTTCGCCTGCGGCTGAAGCGATATGAAAAAGATCTCCATCAAAGGCGCCCGCACCCACAACCTGCAGAACATCGATCTCGAATTCCCGCGCAACAAACTGGTGGTCATCACCGGCCTGTCGGGCTCCGGGAAGTCCTCGCTCGCTTTCGACACGATCTTCGCCGAAGGGCAGCGGCGCTACATCGAGTCGCTGTCCGCTTACGCGCGGCAATTCCTGTCGCGCCTCGAAAAACCCGACGTTGACCAGATCGAGGGGCTGTCCCCGGCGATCTCGATCGAGCAGAAGTCCACCTCGCACAACCCGCGCTCGACCGTCGGCACGATCACCGAGATCTACGATTACCTGAGGCTGCTGTTCGCGCGCGTCGGCACCCCGCGCTGCCCGACGCACGGCGAAAACCTCGAAGCGCAAACCGTCAGTCAAATCGTGGACGAGATCACCGCGCTGCCGCAAGACACGCGGCTGATGCTGCTCGCGCCGGTGGTGCGCAACCGCAAGGGCGAATACGTGCAGTTGCTGAAGAACCTCAAGGTGCAAGGTTTTTTGCGCGTGCGCATCAACGGCGAGGTATTTGAACTTGACGCGCCGCCGAAACTCGACCTCAGAAAAAAGCACACGATCGAAGTCATCGTTGACCGGATCAAACTGCGCGGCGGCATCGAAACCCGCCTCGCGGAATCGCTCGAAACCGCGCTCGACCTCGCCGGCGGAGTCGTCGCGATCGCACCGCTCGCCAACGCCGGCGCCAACCAAGCCGCGCGCGGGCGGGCGCACGGAGAAACCGTCTTCTCGTCGTCGTTCGCGTGTCCTCACTGCGGCTACAGCCTGAGCGAATTGGAGCCGCGCCTGTTCTCGTTCAACAATCCGGTCGGCGCCTGCCCCGACTGCGGCGGCCTCGGCGTCGTGCGCCACTTCGACGAAGACAAGATCGTCGCCGACCCGTCGCTGAGCCTCGCCGCGGGCGCAATCCGCGGCTGGGACCGGGGCAGCCGCTACAACTTTCGCAGGCTCGCGTCGCTCGCGAAGCACTACGGCTTCGACGTCGAGGCGCCGTTCTCGTCGCTGCCCAAAAAACTCCGCCGCATCGTCCTGTACGGCAGCGGCGACGAGACCGTCGCGTTCACCTACCGCAACCGCGGTCGAAGAGGCGTCGCGCGCTATCGTTTCGGCGGCGTCATTCCGGTGATGGAGCGCCGCTACCGCGAAACCGAATCCGACGCGGTGCGCGAGGAACTCGCGCGCTACATGACCGTCAGCCCGTGCTCCGGCTGCGACGGCACGCGCCTTAACAAAACCGCGAGATGCGTGTTCGTCGCCGGCGTCCCCCTGCCCGAGATCACCGCGCTCACGATCGAGAAGGCGCTGGCGTTCTTCGAGCGCATGAAACTCCCCGGACGCAAGGCGAAGATCTCGGAAAAGATCGTCGCCGAGATCCGCGAGCGCCTGAGATTCCTGGCGGACGTCGGGCTCGGCTACCTGAGCATGGACCGCAGCGCCGAGACCTTGTCGGGCGGCGAAGCCCAGCGCATCCGCCTCGCGAGCCAGATCGGATCGGGGCTGGTCGGCGTCATGTATATCCTCGACGAGCCTTCCATCGGCCTGCACCAGCGCGACAACAAGCGCCTGCTCGCGACGCTGACCCGGCTGCGCGATCTCGGCAACAGCGTCATCGTCGTCGAGCACGACGAGGAAGCAATCCGCAGCGCCGACCACGTTATTGACATCGGCCCCGGCGCCGGCAAGCACGGCGGGCGCATCGTCGCCCAGGGCACGCCCATGCAGATCCGGAAAAACGCCGCGTCGCTGACCGGCCAGTACCTGTCGGGCAAGCGCCGCATCGAAGTGCCCGCCGGACGCACGCCGCCGGGTGCGCGCCGGCGCCTGCGCGCGTTCGGCCTGACCGGCAACAACCTCAAGAACATCGACGTGGAAATCCCCCTCGGGCTGTTCATCGCGGTCACCGGCGTGTCGGGGTCGGGCAAATCCACCCTGGTGAAGGAAACGCTGTACAAAAGCATCGCAAAAAAACTGCACAAGAGCGGCGACACCCCCGCGCCGTGCCGCGAGGTCAAGGGCCTCGAGCAGATCGACAAGATCATAGACATCAACCAGGCACCGATCGGGCGCACGCCGCGCTCGAACCCCGCGACCTACACCGGCCTGTTCACGCCGATCAGGGAGTTGTTCTCATGGGTGCCCGAGGCGCGCGCGCGCGGCTATACGCCCGGACGCTTCAGTTTCAACGTCAGGGGCGGGCGCTGCGAAGCGTGCCGCGGCGACGGCGTCACCAAAGTCGAAATGCACTTCCTGCCCGACATCTACGTGACCTGCGACGTGTGCGCCGGAAAACGCTATAACCGCGAGACGCTCGACGTCCTCTACAAGGGCAAGAACGTCAACGAGGTGCTGGAGATGACCGTCGAGCAGGCGCTCGGATTCTTCGGCGCGATCCCGGTCATCAAGCGCAAACTGCAAACGCTGATGGACGTCGGCCTCGGCTACGTCGCGCTGGGGCAGAACGCGACGACCCTGTCGGGCGGCGAAGCCCAGCGCGTGAAACTGTCGCGCGAACTGTCGAAGCGCGGCACCGGCAAAACGCTGTACCTGCTCGACGAACCGACCACCGGCCTGCACTTTCACGACGTCGAGCAGTTGCTGAAAGTCCTGCACCGCCTGCGCGACGGCGGCAACACCGTGATCGTCATCGAGCACCACCTCGACGTGATCAAAACCGCCGACTGGATCATAGACCTCGGCCCCGAAGGCGGTGACAAAGGCGGCGAAGTCATCGCCGCCGGCACGCCGGAGGAGATCGTCGCGTGCCGGCGCTCTTATACCGGCCGCCATCTGAAAGCGGTGCTCGGATGACGCCGGGCGCCGGCTTTTATCTTGCTCCGCCGTGCGTGCCGGCGCGCGCAAATAAGATCCATCCACGGCGCATGAAAAAACGCCCGGCCGCAGCCGGGCGCGGCAACGGCGTTAAGGGATAACGCTCAGAAAACGTACTGGGCACGCAGCGACCACGCGTTGCCGTCGTCGTCATCGCCGTCGCCCCGGGCGAGTGCGCCGTCAACTTCCGCGTCAATGTAATTGAGCATGAATCTGACGCTCGCATTCGCGTACCAGTTGACGCCGAGAATCCATTTTTCAGCGTCCACGCTGCGGCTGTTGTTGGCGACACCACCGGCATTGTCGTCAACGACCTCCACGTCTTCATAACGCGCGACCAATTCCCACGCGCCCAGCGCGCCGTGCGGCTTGAGTTTGTCGAAATAAGCGCCGTTGGTCTTGTATGCGCGCTGCTCGCCGGTCAGCGTATAAGCGGCCTGAACGTAGTAGCCGTCAAAATCAATGTCGCCGCAGGCAACGGATGCATCGCCCTGATCCAGGGCGTTATCGCTATCCGCATCAGAGTAGCAAGCACCACTGACTATGCCGTCCGGTCTGTCATCGGCATCCGCACCATCCGCCGTCAAGGCGGCCACGCCCGCGTTATCACCATCAGCCGACACGTCCATATACTCGCCCTGCAGCGAGAACGGCCCTCTGACATAGGCTGCTTCCAAACCGAATTGATCCACGTCGTCAATATAAGCGTTGGCGAAAGTCGGCCGGCCCCCGTCCGCGGTGTGCACGCCCAGCCGCGAGCGATACCGCACCGAGCCTTCGACGTCGCGCTTTGAATAGGCGGCGCCGAGATGCAGAAAGTGGCCGCCGCCGAAGTGCGGTGCGACGGCGATACGCCCGGTCACGGCGTAGTGGTCGTCGCCGTCCTCGTCTTCGGAGCCGTCGTCAAACACGCCGAGCGCCCAGTTCAGGTGGTTCAGGCCCTCGTGATAACCCGCGACCTGCACGCCGCCGAGATCGGGCTGGCCGGCACCGAGATTACCGCCGAGGAAATCCAGCAAAATGTTGCGCTCGATCGTCGAACCCCACTTGGAACTGGTCAGACGCTCCAGCGAGAACGGCTCCTTGAACTTGCCAATCTTGAGCGACAACGGCTTGAAACCGGCGTATTCGATGAACGCGGTGTTCACGTCGGCGCTCTCGTCCTGGTCGTCTATGTTCACGGTGAACTTGTACTTCCAGTCTTTCTTGACCGAGCCGCTCGCGGTCAGGCGGGTGCGGCGAAACTCGCCTTCGGATTGCTCTTCGCCGTTGTCGGTGAACACGTCGTCAAAAAAGGCGTAGTCAAACATGATCCGTCCGCCCAGGTTGAAACTGTTGCCGTTGTCGGACTTGAGCTTGAGGCCGCCGCCGCTCGTGGAGACGGTAATGTCTTCGCCGTCGGTTCTGACGACGCCTTTGCCGCCGTCGTTTTCCAGGCGGCTGATCTCCTCGCGGGCCTTGATCAACTGCTCCTGCAACCCCTCGATCAATCTTTCGAGACGGTCGAGGCGCTCGCTCGCGGTTCGCTCCGACGCCCACAGGGGCGGTGCGCAGACGAGCACGGCGCACGTGAACAGGACTTTGTAATTCATTGAGATTTCTCCTGGGGTGATGCTGACCGCAGGCCTCGGTGGGGTCGTTTCACGGGCCGCCGGCCCGGACCATGGAAGATGCATTATCGGCGCGGGATATTATAGCCGCGCCGCAAAACCATGACAGTTTTGTTGCCGCGCTTCCGCGGAGGCCGGTTGAAATAACCCTGTCATATTTCCCGGTGAAAATACCGTTCGAGCGATCACCCCAGCCCTGCCGGAGGGAGACATGAAACGCACTTTTGCTTTAAGCCTCTTGTTGTTCGCGGCGGCGGTGCTCAGCACCAACGCGGCGGCACGCAACCAGATCAACGTCGTCGGCTCATCCACCGTCTATCCGTTCGCGGCGGTGGTCGCCGAAACTTTCGCCCGCAACACCGGCCACAAAACACCGAAGATCGAAGCCACCGGCACCGGCGGCGGCTTCAAATTGTTTTGCGAAGGCAACGGCCTCAACACGCCCGACGTCTCGAACGCCTCGCGCCGCATCAAGCAGAAAGAAGTTGACCTGTGCAGCAAAAACGGCGTCAGCGGCATCGTCGAAGTGAAGATCGGCTACGACGGCATCGTCATCGCCAACGCGAAAGGCTCGATACAGCCGAACTTCAGCCTCAAACACGTCTTCCTGGCGCTGGCCCGGGAAGTGCCGCACCCGGACGGCTCGCAGACACTCACCGCCAATCCTTACAAAACCTGGAAGGACGTTGCCCCGTCGCTGCCCGACCTCAAGATCGAAGTGCTCGGCCCGCCGCCGACCTCCGGCACGCGCGATGCGTTTGCCGAACTCGCGCTCGAGGGCGGCTGCAGGCAATTCGACTGGATCAAGGCCATGGAGAAGGCCGATAAAACGGCCTACAAGAAGATCTGCCACAGCGTGCGCGAAGACGGCGGCTACGTTGAAACGGGCGAAAACGACAACCTGATCGTGCGGAAATTGAAAACCAACCCCGCCGCGTTCGGCGTGTTCGGCTTCAGTTTCCTCGACCAGAACACCGACGGCGTGCAGGGCGCGGCGATCAACGGCACCAAGCCCTCGTTTGAAGCGATCTCGAACGGCTCTTATGCGGTGTCGCGCGCGCTTTACTTCTACGTGAAGAAATCGCACGTCGGCGTCATTCCGGGCCTCAAGGAATACCTCGAGGAATTCGTCAGCGACCGCGCCACCGGCGACGAAGGCTACCTCGCGGACCGGGGCCTGATTCCGGCGCCGGCGCAGGAAAAGAAACAGATCGCGAGCACGGCGCGCGAACTCAAGCCGTTGCCGGACAAACTGTGAAACACAGTCGCGGCGCTGCACGCAAGGGCGGGGTCCGGCTCCGCCCTTTTTTCAGAAAATAATAATCAAAGCGGGGAGAATCGCCGACCCGACCAGCCCGTCACCCCGCCGGTCCGGGGCTTGCCGCTACGCTGTGTCCGCGGCGGCCAATTTTCGCGCACGCTTTTTCCGCTGCGGCAAGCCGAGCCCTGCGCGGGGGGGCTTGTCCGGTGGGTTGTTTGAATTGTCTTACCGGGTTTTCCCGCACCGCCCGATCCAAGCCTGAAGTGCGGCGTCGGCCCGTCATCCTCCGGTGACCGCCCGCGCCGTCTTCCGTATTTCCCCCGCCAGCCGGGTTGCGCCCGGTCATTTCCCTTGGTTGCAAGTTCGCCGGTTTATCTTGCGGTGTTTGCGGAGACGAGGGCCTGTTTCAGATCATCCGCGACCAGATAAAAGCACGGCAGCACCAGCAGGATCAGCACGGTCGCGAATACCAGGCCGAAGCCCAGGCTGATCGCCATCGGCGACAGGAACGCGGTCTGACCGGTGGCGAAAAAGATCAGCGGGGACACCCCGAGGAACGTCGTGATCGTCGTCAGCAGGATCGGGCGCGCACGTTTGCGCCCCGCCTCGATCACCGCGGCAACGCGCTCGCCGCCCTGCGCCCGCCGCCGGGCCGCGAAATTCACGAGGATCAGCGAGTCGTTGACAATGATCCCGGACAACGCGACAAACCCGACCAGCGACACGAATTGCAAGTTGAAGCCGAACAGCAGATGACCGGCGATCACGCCGATGATGCCGAACGGGATCGCCGACAGCACCACCAGCGGCTCCAGAAACGAGCGGAACAGCACGAGCAGGATGAAGAAGATCATCGCGATCGCGATGATCAGCGCGTTGCCGAGGCCGCTGAAAGATTCGACCGCTTCAAGTTTCTCGCCGAGAAAGATCATCTCGTAGTCGCGGCGTTGCTCGAAAGCTTCGGCGAAGCGGGCGTCGAGCAGTTCGTAAACATCGAGCGCCGTAGTTTTATCGAGCGCGACCTCGGCGCTGACCGTAGCCACGCGCCGGCCGTCAACCCGCATCAGCGTGCTGAACCCCCGGTCCACTTCGATATCAACGACCGTGCCGAGATAGACGACCTTGCCATTCGGCAGCGTCAGCGGCAATTCCGGCAGCGCAGCGACGTCGTTGCGCACGCCCTGCGGAAAGATCAGGCGCACCGAGTAACGTTCCTTGCCCCAGTTCGCGTAGGCGACATCGACGCCGTGGTAGCCCGCGCGCACAAAATCGGCCACGGTCTCCTGCGTCAGGCCGAGGTTTCTACCGCGCTCGTTGAGGCGGTAACGGAACTCGAGTTTTCCCGGCTCGACGTCGTGGCGCACGTCGTAAACACCGTCGAGCGTTTTCAGAAATCCGGTCATTTCGTCGGCGTATTCGCGCATCCGCGTGAGCTTGGGGCCGGTGATGCCGACCACGACGTCGGACCCGGCGGGCCCGGCGCGCGGGCGCAATACCGAAAAGCGCTTGATGCCGGCGACGTTGCGCAGGCGCTCGCGGATCAGGTTGATGATCTCGTCGGTGCTGCGCGCCCTGCCGCCGTCCGCGGGCAGTCTGAAATTGATCAGCGGCGTGACGAACCGCTCGATGAAACCCTCGGGACGCCTTTTCTGCAAACTGATAAGCAACTGAATATAGTGGCTCGCCAGTTTCGAGCGGTTGAAATCAATCAGCAGCACGCCGACGTTGGTCAACAGCACTTCGAGTTCATCCTCGCGGCCCGCGAACACTTCCGCGATCTGCGCTTCTATCTCCGCGGCGAGTCGTTTGCTGTCGTCCATGCCGTAGGTGTTGGGCGCTTCTATGTTGATGAAGAACTGATTGATTTCGACCTCGCCGAACAACTGAAACGGCACCCGCGTCATCGCCAGCGCGAGCGCGAGCGCGAACGCGCACACCGCGAACGTACTCACCAGATAACGGTTTTTCAGCGACCACGCGAGCCACACCGCGTAACGGTCGAGCGCCCCGGGCCAGAACGCGCCGGTGCGCCGCGTCTTGACCGCGGCGTTTTTGAACACCATGCGCGCGTGCGAGGGCAGGATGACGAACGCCTCGAACAAAGAACCCAGCAACGCGGCGCTGACCACGACCGGAATAACCGTGATGAAAGCGCCGAGCGTGCCGCTGACCGCAAACATCGGCAGAAAAGCCGCGATCGTGGTCAGGGTCGAGGCTACCACCGGCCCCACGACCTCGCGCGCGCCGAGCGCCGCCGCCTGCGCGTACGGCCGGCCCTCTTCGAGGTGACGGTAAGTGTTTTCGGTAATGATGATCGCGTCGTCAACGATCATGCCGAGCGCGATCAGAAAAGCGAACAGCGACACCATGTTGATGGTGAAGCCGAGATAATGAATCGCGACGACCGCGACCAGGAACGACACCGGTATGCCGAGCGCGGTAATCACCGCAACGCGCAGGTTCAGCAGCAGATAGAGCGACAGCAGCAACAGGATCAAGCCGACCGCCCCCGACGAAAACACCGTCTGCAAGCGGGTTTCGATATACACCGATGAATCGCTGTGGTAACCGACCGCGACGCCGGGCGGCAGCGTCTGCGACAATTCCCCGAGCAGCCGTTTGACCGCGGCGGACATCTCGCTCGTCGAGCCGTCCGCGGCCTTGGTCACGACCAGGTTGATCGCCGGCTTGCCCGCGTAGCGCCCGAGCGTCTGCTCGGTTTCGAGGCGCAGCCCGACGTCGGCGACGTCGCCGACTTTCAGTTGCGCGCCGTCCGGGTTGGTGCGGATCGCAATCTCACGCACCGCTTGCACGTCGGACGCCGCGCCGAGACCGCGCAGTTGGATCTCGCCCTCGCTCGA
Source organism: Candidatus Oxydemutatoraceae bacterium (assembly GCA_965211995.1). Taxonomy (GTDB): domain Bacteria; phylum Pseudomonadota; class Gammaproteobacteria; order Poriferisulfidales; family Oxydemutatoraceae; genus CAYFZO01. The sequence goes on along the minus strand of OZ243040.1, from coordinate 375,429 downwards.
CGACAACTTGCCGCCGGGCTTGTCGCCGATGTTGCCCGCGAGCGCGGCGCTGATCTCGGCGAGCGACACCTCCCGCGCCGCCGCCAGATACGGATCCATAACCACCCAGACCTCCCACTCGCGCTCGCCCGCGATATTGACGCTGGCGACGTCTTTGAGGCGCTGGATCGCGCGCTTTACGTTTTTGCCGGTTTCGATCAGGTCTTCCTCGCCGACGTCGCCGTAAACGCTGACGCTCATCACCGGAAAGCGCGTGCGCAGCCGCCGCACCTGGGTGCGATCGGCGTCCTCGGGCAGATCGTCTATCGCGTCAACCGCCGAGCGAACGTCCTGGAGAAAGTCATCGGCGTCAACGTTGGCCTTCAACATCAACAGCACTTGCGAATGACCTTCGCGGCTTAGCGACTCCATTGAATCTATGTCGCCCAGCCCTTCGACCGCGTCCTCTATCGGAATCGTGATCTGGCGCTCGACCTCGATCGGCGCCGCGCCTTCAAAGACCGTGTCGATCTGGATCGTATCTTCCTCGGTGACCGGAAAGATCTCCTGCGGCATCGCGCGCCACGACAGCACGCCGACGACCACGATACCGAGCAGCAGAAAATTGACCAGCAGCGGATTGCGGATGGAAAAATTTATTATCATCGCCCGTTATTGTATAGCGCCGGCCGTTGATCCCGTCAGCCCCCCTCGCCGTCATACTTACAGATGTTCACCGTTGCACTGACGGAATCGGGCTGCCGTCTCGAGCGAGACAAAGGATTACACGGAACATCACGGCGGGGGCGGACGGATGGCGGGGGTGATTAGCGCCGCGACCGTGTTGGCTTTGCGGCGTTGGAAGCGGCATGGATAAACACCGGTTATTAGTGCCGCAGCCGTGTTGGCTTTGCGGCGTTGGAAGCGGCATGGATAAACACCGGTTATTAGTGCCGCAGCCGTGTTGGCTTTGGCGGCGTTGGAAGCGGCACGGATAAACACCGGTTATTAGTGCCGCAGCCGTGTTGGCTTTGGCGGCGTTGGAAGCGGCACGGATAAACACCGGTTATTAGTGCCGCAGCCGTGTTGGCTTTGGCGGCGTTGGAAGCGGCATGGATAAACACCGGTTATTAGTGCCGCAGCCGTGTTGGCTTTGGCGGCGTTGGAAGCGGCACGGATAAACACCGGTTATTAGTGCCACAGCCGTGTTGGCTTTGGCGGCGTTGGAAGCGGCACGGATAAACACCGGTTATTAGTGCTGCAGCCGTGTTGGCTTTTGCGGCGTTGGAAGCGGCATGGATAAACACCGGTTATTAGTGCCGCAGCCGTGTTAACTTTTGCGGCGGAGGGCCGGGATACTTCTGAGGGTTTATTAGTGCCACAGCCGTGTTAACTTTTGCGGCGGAGGGCCGGGATACCTCTGAGGGTTTATTAGTGCCACAGCCGTGTTAACTTTTGCGGCGGAGGGCCGGGATACCTCTGAGGGTTTATTAGTGCCGCAGCCGTGTTAACTTTTGCGGCGGAGGGCCGGGATACCTCTGAGGGTTTATTAGTGCCGCAACCGTGTTAACTTTTGCGGCGGAGGGCCGGGATACCTCTGAGGGTTTATTAGTGCCGCAGCCGTGTTAACTTTTGCGGCGGAGGGCCGGGATACCTCTGAGGGTTTATTAGTGCCGCAGCCGTGTTAACTTTTGCGGCGGAGGGCCGGGATACCTCTGAGGGTTTATTAGTGCCGCAACCGTGTTAACTTTTGCGGCGGAGGGCCGGGATACTTCTGAGGGTTTATTAGTGCCGCAGCCGTGTTAACTTTTGCGGCGGAGGGCCGGGATACATCATAGGACTTATTGGTGCCGATGGCCGGAATCGAACCGGCACGGCTTTCGCCACTGCCCCCTCAAGACAGCGTGTCTACCAATTCCACCACATCGGCACAGAGCGACAGTTTACCCGACCACGCGGGCGGGCGTCAGTTCGGCACGTCGGGGGCTATATCAGTCTCGGCGTCAAACTCGTCCGGCAGGTCGCCGTCCATCCGGTCTTCGGTTTGTTGGGTCTCTATGTTGACCTCATCTATAACGCTCTTTTGGACGTATTGAAAGTTCGCCAGGTAGGCAAGGCCGAGGCTGTTGGCCAGAAACAGACCGGCGAGCGTCGCGATAACCTTGGTGATGAACGGCGTCGCGCCTTTGGAGCCGAACACCGACGAGGACGAGGCGCCGCCGCCGAAAGCCGCGCCGACCTCGGCGCCGCGACCGCGGTTGATCAATATCAGCGAAATCACCGCGACCGCGAGCAGGACGTCCACCACGACTAAAAAACTGTAAAACATGTCAGATTCTTGTATCGGCTCAGGGTTTCATTCAAGCATCGCCCGGCACGCCACCCGGCCTGTCATTACGGGCCGCCGCGCAGATGCGGCAGAAACTCTCGGCGTCGAGCGAGGCACCGCCGATCAAACCGCCGTCCACGCCATCGGCTTGAAACAATGCACGCGCATTATCCGGCTTTACGCTGCCGCCGTAAACCACTCGCGAGGGGCCGGATCCAAGTCTGAAGTGCGACGTCGGCGCGTCGTTCTCCGGTGCCCGCCCGCGTTGCCTTCTGTCTTCCCCCCCGCCGGCCGGGGTGCGCCCGGCCGGCGCCCCCTCAACCTGCTCTGCTTCCTTTGATCGCACTTCGGGTCGGAAGTCGGCGGGGCGGGGCGGGCACGCGCGGATCGCGGCGTGCATCTCGGCGATCTGCCCGACCGACGCGGTGCGCCCGGTGCCGATCGCCCATACCGGCTCGTAGGCGACGACCCAGCGTGCGGCCGCGACCGTGCCCGCGGCCGCGGCAAGCTGCGCGGCGACGACCCGGCCGGCCTCGCCGGCGTCGCGCTGCTCAAGCGTCTCGCCGACGCACAGGATCGGCGTCAGTCCCGCCGCGAGCGCCGCGGCGAACTTGCGCGCGATCAATTCGTCGTCCTCGTGATACCAACGACGCCGTTCGGAATGTCCGACGATCACGTACTCGCAACCGACGTCTTTGAGCATCCGCGCCGAATTCTCGCCGGTATAAGCGCCGCGCTCGCGGTCGCTGACGTCCTGTGCGCCGAGCGCGATGTTGCCGCCGCGCAGCAGGTCGCGCGCCTGCGGCAAGTACGCCAGAGGCGGGCACACCGCGACGTCAACGTCGGCGGCGTCCGCGAGGCGCCGCTTCAAAGCATTCAATAACTCGGCGGTGAAGCCGGCATCGCCGTGAAGTTTCCAGTTGGCGACGATCAGCGGACGCGCCCCGGCGGCGGAGATCATGCCCTGATCGAAGCGCGTACCGCCGCGGCGATCCGTCCCGCCCACGCGTCGCACGCATCTTCGGATTCGGCCTCGACCATCACCCGCACCAACGGCTCGGTGCCCGAAGGCCGCACCAGTACCCGCCCGTGCCCGGCGAGCGCGGTGCGCGCGGATTCGAGCGCGTCGGCAAGTCCGCGGTCGCGGTCGTCGAACGCACCCGCGAGCGGCACGTTCACCTGTGCTTGCGGGTAGCGGGTCATTACCTTGCGCGCTTCGGACAAGGGCCGCCCGCCGAGCGCGGCGAGCACTTGCAGCGACGCGACGATCGCATCGCCGGTCGGCGATTTGTCGAGGCAGATAATGTGTCCCGACGCTTCGCCCCCGAGCGTCCAACCTTTGCGTTGGAGCATCTGCAATACGTAGCGGTCGCCGACCTGCACGCGCTCGAACGGAATGTCACATTGCGCCAGCGCCATCTCCAAACCGACGTTGCTCATCTGCGTCCCGACCACGCCTCCGCGCAACAGCCCTTTGTCGCGGCGCGCGACCGCGATGATCGCGAGCAGTTCGTCGCCGTCCACCACCTCCCCTTGCTCGTCCACCATGATCAGGCGGTCGCCGTCGCCGTCTATCGCGACGCCGAAATCGGCACCGCGCGCGCGCACCTCGCGCTGCAGCGCCTCGGGATAAACCGCGCCGCAGCCGTCGTTGATATTGACGCCGTCGGGCGCGACGCCGATCGCGTGCACCTGCGCGCCCAATTCGCCGTACACGTGCGGGGCGACCGCGTAAGCGGCGCCGTGGGCGCAGTCCACGACCAGGTTCACGCCGTCGAGGGTCATATCCTCGGCCACGGTGCTCTTGCAAAACTCCACGTAACGCCCGACCGCGTCGTCAACGCGCTGAGCCTTGCCGAGTTTGACCGAGTCGACCACCTCGAACGGGCGCTCCATCCAGCGCTCGATCCCGGCTTCCTCGTCGTCGGACAATTTAAGGCCGCGGTTGGAGAAAAACTTAATGCCGTTGTCGCGGTAAGGGTTGTGCGACGCGCTGATCACAATGCCGGCGGCGACGCGGAAAGTCTTGGTCAGGTACGCGATGCCGGGCGTCGGCAGCGGACCGAGCAGCAGCACGTCCATGCCCGCCGCCGACAGCCCGGCTTCGAGCGCGGACTCGAACATATATCCGGAGATGCGCGTGTCCTTGCCGACCAGCACCTTGCCGCCGTCGCAGGCGAGCGCCTTGCCCGCGGCCCAGCCGAGTTTCAGCACCGTCCGCGGCGTCATCGGCTCGCACCCGACGCGCGCGCGCACACCGTCGGTGCCGAAAAACTTCCTGGAAACGTCCGCCACCGCTTACCCGGCCTCCGCCTGCCGCAACTCACCGGCGGCACCACCAATAACCTGCGTCAATCGCAAGGCATCAACCAGGGCGGCGGTGCCGACGCGCCGCCGGCGGACTCAATGCTGACCGGCGGGGCCGCCGATCTTGCCTTTGAAGTCTTCATCGTCGGCGGGTTCGGCCTTCACTTCGGAGCCGCCGCGACCGTCGTCGTCCCAATCTTTCGGCGGACGCGGCTGTTTGCCTCCCATGATGTCGCCTATCTGCTCGGCGTCCAGCGTTTCGTACTTGATCAGCGCGTCGGCCATCAGGTGCAACTTGTCCACGTGCTCGGTGAGAATGTCGCGCGTGCGTTCGTAGTTCTCGTCTATGATGCGGCGAATCTCCTCGTCGATCGCGCGCGCGGTGTCGTCCGACAGAGTCTTGCCGTTTTGGTGGGCGAGCGTTTGGCCGAGAAACGGGTGACCGTCCTCGTCGCCGTAGGACAAGGGCCCGAGGCGGTCGGACAATCCCCAGCGCGTCACCATGTTGCGCGCGATCTCGGTGGCGCGCTCGATGTCGTTCGACGCGCCGGTCGTCACCGACTGCACGCCGAAGATCAACTCTTCGGCGATGCGCCCGCCGAACAGGCTCGAAATCTGGCTTTCAAGTTTCTGGCGGGTGTGGCTGAGCTTGTCTTTCTCGGGCAGAAACATGGTCACCCCGAGCGCGCGCCCGCGCGGGATGATCGTCACCTTATAGACCGGGTCGTGTTCAGGCACGATGCGCCCGACAATCGCATGGCCCGCCTCGTGGTAGGCGGTCAACTTCTTTTCTTCCTCGGTCATCACCATCGAGCGGCGCTCGGCGCCCATCAGAATCTTGTCCTTGGCTTTCTCGAAGTCCTCCATCTCGACCGTGCGCTTGTTGCATCTGGCCGCAAACAGCGCCCCCTCGTTCACCAGGTTGCTGAGATCGGCGCCGGAAAACCCGGGCGTGCCGCGCGCGAGCAGGTCAACGCGCACGTCGTCGTCGCACGGCACTTTGCGCATATGCACTTTGAGGATCTGCTCGCGGCCGCGAATATCGGGCAACGGCACGACCACCTGACGGTCGAAACGTCCCGGCCTCAGCAGCGCGGGGTCGAGCACGTCGGGGCGGTTGGTCGCGGCGATCACGATGGTGCCCTCGTGGCCTTCAAAGCCGTCCATCTCGACCAGCAACTGGTTCAGGGTTTGCTCGCGCTCGTCGTGTCCGCCGCCGAGTCCCGCGCCGCGGTGGCGCCCGACCGCGTCGATCTCGTCGATGAAGATAATGCACGGCGAGTGTTTCTTGGCCTGCGCGAACATATCCCTGACGCGCGACGCGCCGACACCGACGAACATTTCGACGAAATCCGAACCCGAGATCGAGAAGAACGGCACTTTGGCTTCGCCCGCGATCGCTTTTGCGAGCAGGGTCTTGCCGGTGCCGGGCGCACCGACCATCAGCACACCTTTCGGAATGCGCCCGCCGAGCTTCTGAAACTTGCGCGGGTCTTTGAGAAACTCGACGAGTTCGCCGACTTCCTCTTTGGCTTCCTCAACCCCGGCGACGTCCTTGAAAGTGATCTTGATCTGGTCCTCGCTCACCAGGCGCGCCTTGCTCCTGCCGAACGACATCGCGCCGCGCCCGCCGCCGCCCTGCATCTGGCGCATGAAGAACACCCACAGCCCGATCAGCAGCAACATCGGGAACCAACTGATCAGGACCTCGAGCAGCAGCGACGGCTTTTTCTCGGGGCCGGTGTGGATCTCGACCTGATGGCTAAGCAAATCGTTGACCAATTCGGGATCGCCGGGGTTGAAAGTGGTGAAGCGCTCGTTGGTCACGTAGTAACCGCGGATCGTGCGGTTGTCGGCCTCCACCTCGACACTGCGAACCTGTCCGTTCTTAACGTCGGCGATGAATTGCGAATAGGTGACGTAGCCCGCACGCTCGCCCTGTCCGACAAAGTTGTTGAACAGCGTCATCAGCACCACCGCGATGACCGCCCACAAGAGCAGGTTTTTGACCATAGCGCTCATTGTTGCTCCCCTGTTAGCATCAATTATAACCTTTATAAGGTGGTTGCGCGCCGGCTTTCAGAATCCGGCCAGCGCATATATTTCACGGCTTTCACGGCGCGACGCCGCCGGCTTTTTCGTCGCCACCCGGGTGCAGCGACGCTTGAGTTCGGCGATGTATTCATCACAGCCTTCGCCCTGGAACAGTTTGACCAGCAACGCGCCGCCGTCCGTCAACGCGGCGGCGGCGACGTCGAGCGCGGTCTCGGCGAGAGCCAGCGCACGCGGCATATCCACCGACGCGATACCGGTTATATTGGGGGCCATATCCGACATTACAAGGTCCGCGCGCGCACCGAGACAAGCCAACGCGCGCTCAATCACTTCGGCCCGGCGCACGTCGCCGCGCACGAAACTGACGCCGGGCAACGGCCGCATCTCAAGCAGGTCAACCGCCGCGACGCAGCCGCCGTCGATCCTCGACGCGGCGTACTGGCTCCAGCCGCCCGGCGCCGCACCGAGGTCGAGCACTCGCATACCCGGCCTGAACAGACGCCCGCGTTCGTCGAGTTCGCGCAACTTGAACACCGCGCGCGAACGCCAGCCCGACCGCCGCGCGGCCTTGACGTAAGAATCTTGCGCCTGACGGCGCTGCCATTGACTGCGTTTGCGCGGCATCGCAACGCTTCGCTGCACGATACGGGCGGGCAGCTACATTCCCCGCACGATCAGAAAAATCAGCGCCGACATCATCAAACCGTTGATCGCATATTGATAACGCAGTGCCGTTTTGATGCCGGCCAGCGTCTCCTTGATGCCGGTCAGCGTCTCCTTGATACCCGCGACCTCATCCTTGGTCGCCGTCTCAGCCCGGAGATTCGCGATCTCATCCTTGGTCGCCATCTCAGCTCGGATCTCGGCAAAGCCGGTCGCCATCTCAACCCGAAGTTTCGCAAGCTCATCCTTGGTCGCCGTCTCAGCTCGGATCTCGGCGAAACCGGTCGCCATCTCAGCTCGGATCTCGGCGAAACCGGTCGCCATCTCGGCCCGGATCTCGGCGAAACCGGTCGCCATCTCGACCCGAAGTTTCCCGAGGTCATCCTTGGTCGAGACGTCAGACAGCGACGACGAGACGGAGGCGTGAACCTGCTCGCGGATGATTTCGGTCAGGGCTTCCGCCTGAGCCTTTGGCACGTCGGTCTTTTCCAATTTATAGACCTGTTGCGAAGCGACCTCTGGGGGTCTGACAAAAGTTTCCATAGTTTACTCCTTAAAAAGCGGTAAAAAAACTAAAGGAGCAAGGAAATTAACACCTGCAAGGGGCGCTGAAGCAAGCAGCCGGATAAGCGGTGGTATTCAGCCGATAAAGCATTTTCCCCGCGCCGGCGCTTGCTCTCAGAGACGTCCGCCGCGGTTCGCCGCCGCCCGTCTTCACGAAAGCGGCTACAATAAAGGCATCATCGGAGATTGACCGGTATTGATCACACGCGCGCACACCGAAAAACCGCCTTGCTTTCAATGAACCGCCGGAGTATGGATAGGCCGCCGCTAAGAACTGCGCCGGGCGCGTCCCCCGATGAGAAGCACGGGGCGAACACCTAATGGCCTACGTCGTCACCGAAAACTGCATCAAGTGCAAGTACACCGACTGCGTCGAGGTCTGTCCGGTGGACTGCTTCCACGAAGGCTCCAACTTTCTCGCGATCGATCCGCAGGAGTGCATAGACTGTGCACTGTGCGTGCCGGTCTGCCCGGTCGCTGCGATCTTCTCCGAAGACGACTTGCCCGAAGACCAGCGCCGCTTCCTCGGGGTGAACGCCGAGTTGGCCGAGCGGTGGCCGGTCATCACCGTCAAGAAAGACGCACCGCCCGACGCCGACGAATGGAAAGACAAGCCCGGCAAATTCGGCCTGCTCGAACGCTGAACATGCCAACCGACCGCCTGCGCGCAGTCCCGCGCCACCGCGACCTCGCCGGCGAATGTGCCGCGGCGGTGGTCGCGCATTTCGAGGCCGCGCTGCCGGACCTGCGCCGCGCCGTGATCCTGCTGCCGCATCACTTGCAGCATCGGCGTCTGCGCCGGTGCATCCTTGAGTGCGCGCGCGCGCGGGGACACGCGGCGGTGCTGCCGCCAATGATCACCACTTTTCACGCCTTGTTTCTTGAGCGTGCGCCGCCCGGACGCCCCGCGTTGTCGGAACACGAGCGCAAACTGCTGCTCGCGACTGCGCTCGACGAACACCCCGGCTTGCTCCCGCGCGCCGGGCGCTGGGAGTTCGCCGATCAACTGCTGCAACTGTTCGACGACATCGCCGACAACGACCCCGGCGACGCACCCGGCGCTCCGCCTCGCGACCCGCCCGCGGGCGCCGCAGGCCTGGTGCAAACGCTCTACCACGCGTGGCGCAGCGACCGCCTGCAAACGCCCGACGTCCGCACGCTCTATCGCGACAGTTTGCGCGGCGACTCGCTCACGCACCCGGACGAACACGTCTTCGTGTGCGGGTTCAACGAGTTGTCGCCGTGCGCAAGCGCGTGGGCGGCGCGGCTGTATCAACAAGGGCGGTTGACGCTGATCACGCACACGGGCGACGGCGGGCGCTACCTCGCACCGGCGCTTGAAACCGCCGCGGCGATCGTCGGCACGACGCCCGCACCGGCGCCAACCGACGCTGCGCTCGCGCAACTGCTGACCGCCGCGTTCACCGGTGACGGCGCCGTCGCCACGCGCGCACGCGCCATCGCAGAACGCCATGCCACGAGCCCCGCCGCCGCGAGAATCCGCGTATTCAAGCCCGAGTCGCTTGAGCAGCACGCATTCGGAATTTACCTCAAGCTCCGCGACTGGCTCGATGCGGGCGTCTCCCCCGTCGCCATCGTCAGCCAAGACCGCAAACTGTCGCGCCGGCTCAGGGCGGTGATCGAGCGCGGCGACGTTCCGCTGTGCGATCACGCGGGCTGGGCGCTGTCCACAACCACCAGCGCGGCGACCGTCGCGGCGCTGCTGCCGCCCGCCGAACAAGGCTTCGGCGGCGACGTCGTGCTCGCGCTCGCGCGCTCCCCGCACTGCCGCTACGGCCTTGACGTAATGCGCACGCAGGCAGCTTGTGCGTGCCTTGAACGCGCGTGCGCGAGGATCGAACCGTTCAGGAACTTCGACGAAACGGTCGCGCAACTGCTGGCGCTGAACTTCGAGGACGCAGACCGCGGCGAGGACGTCAAACGGATCGTGCGCCGGATACGCGATGCGCTCGCGGGCCTGCGCCGCGCGGTGCAGCGGCCGCTGCCCGCACTGTTCGACGCGTTGTTCGACGCGTTGTTCGAGACGCTGGACGCGCTCGGCATGACCGCGGCTCTGCAAAAGGACGAGGCCGGGCGGCGCCTGCTCGAGGAACTCAAGGCGATGGCGGCGGCGTGCGCGCAAAGCGCCGGCGACTGGAACCTGTGGCGGCGATGGATACTGCATACGTTCGAGCACGAGAACTTCATCCCGAAAGAGCGCAGTCACCTGGTCGAACTCTACAGCCTGCGCCAATCGCTGCTCGCGCGTCCCGCCGGACTGGTCGTCGCCGCGCTCGACGCCGGGCATACGCTGCCGGCGGAGCCGATGCCGCTGCTCGACGAGGACGCACGGCGCACGCTCGGGCTGAAAGGACGCAGTTGGCGCACCGCGGTACAGTTCGACCGCTTCCGCACCGCGCTCGAAAGCGCGGACCATATTCTGCTGACCTGCCAGCGCAGCGACAACGGACAGACGTTGACGCCGTCGCCGTGGCTCGACGGCTTGCAGCACTTCCACGCGCTCGCCTACGGCGACGACCTTGAGGAACCGGATCTGAAACGGCGCGCACAAGCCGAGATACACGCCGGCGTACTCACACGGTCGCCCGCACCGCCACCTGCGCGGCCACAAATGCCGGCGCCGCAGCTGCCGGCGTGGCCCGCCCGCCTCAGCGTCGGCGACGTGCAGGCCGCGATCGTGTGTCCGTACCGCTTCTTCGCGAAAGCGTCATTGAACCTGAGGCCCGCGCTCGAAACCGACGATTACGACAGCGCGCGCAGTTACGGCGTGCACCTGCACCGCTGCCTCGCGGCGCTGCACGGCGGCGACGAGAAACTGCCCGGCCCGATGGACAAACCATGGAGCGAAGAGCACCGCGACTACGCACTCGCGCTCGCGCGCGCCGTCGTCGAGACCGAATTTGCGCCGTCTCTCGACCGCCACTATTCGGTCGCCGAACGCATGCAGAAAGCACTCGAGGCGGTCTGCTGGTACGTTGACTGGCTGATCCAAAACTTGAAGCCCGAGACCCGCTTTGAAACCGAAACGCCGCGCACGGCGACGCTCGCCGGGGGGGTTGAACTGCACGGGCGACCGGACTGCGTGATCCACACCGACGCCGGCGTGCACGTACTCGATCACAAGAGCGGCTACGCACCTTCAAAAGGCGCGATGACCGCCGGCGAAGACGTGCAACTCACCGCCTACGCGCTGTTCTACGACAACGCCGAAGCGGTGTCCTATATGAACATGAAGAAGCACCGCGCGGTGACTCTCGCGGGCGCCAATCTCGCCGCCGCGCGCGCGCGCCTCAACGAGCGCCTCGAGACGTTCAAACGCGACGCCGCCGACAGCCCCCTGCCCGCATGGGCCGACGACGCGGACTGCAAGCACTGCGCCTACCCCGGCGTGTGCCGCCGCGACGCGTGGCGCGGCAAAACATTGGCCTTGCCCTGATTTTTCGGACACTTCTTGAGCATAATACGCATCATTGGGAGGTGTCTGATGAAAAACCAAAGAAAATTCAACCCTGAATTCAAGCACTAAGCCGTCGAACGGGTGCGCCGCAGCGACAGAAGCGCCAGTCAGATTGCCCGGGAACCGGGAATCTCACAGACTTCCCTGAGCCGCCGGCTCAAGCAGTCGCAGGGCTGCGGCAACCCCCGGGTTTCCTTTCCCGTTCAGGAGGAAAACCGGAAACTGCGCAAGGAAAATGAGCGCTTGAGAATGGAGCGTTAAATCCTAAAAAAAGCGACGGCCTTCTGCGCAAGGGGGCGGTCGTAAGATACCGTTTCATCCATGCGGAGAAGGCGTTTTATCCGGTGGTTACGTTGTGCCGGATGCTGCCTGTTTCACGCAGCGGCTACTACGACTGACACCCGCGCCGACCGAGCCCGGGGAGCGGCGGCACGCATAACCCACGCCGATCGAAGCGTTCCGGGCGAAGCCGGATTCAAGCCTGAAATGCGGCGTTTGTTCGCCGTCCTCCGGTGCCCGCCCGCGGCGTCTTTGGTGTTCCCCCCCGCCGGTCGGGGCCGCGCTCGGCCGACTTTTCCCCAAGGAGTAGTGATCTTCAGCGACCTGCTCTGCTTCCTTTTGCCGCACTTCCGGATTGACACTGCCGCGCCCCGGCCGTCTGACCGGGCGGGTTGAAACCCATCACTGCGTCTGCCGGGGCATCTTATGCAGCACCACGGCGCCGGCGATGAACAGTACCGCGACCGAGAGAATGCCGAAGCGCGGGCTGCCGGTGAGCAAGCCGACCCAGCCGAGGATCAGCGGGCCGATGAAGACGGCGAAGCGCCCGAGCAGGTTGTAAATCCCGAAAAACTGCGTAATCCGCGCGGCGGGCACGAGGCGCGAGAACAGCGAGCGGCTTTGCGCCTGCACGCCGCCCTGCACCAAACCAATCAGCAGCGCGAGGGCGTAGAAGCCGGCCAGGGTTTCGAGCACCGCCGCCCACGCGCAGATCACGATGTACACCGCGATGCCGATGAACAGCGAGCGTCTCGCGCCGATGCGCGCGGCGAGCCGGCCAAACAGCAACGTCGCGGGCACGCCGACGAACTGCACCGTGAGCAGCGCCGTCACCAAGTGCCCGGCGCTGAAGCCGAGCACGTGCCCGTAGTCCACTGCCATCCTGATGATCGTGCCGACGCCGTCTATATACAGCCAGTAAGCGGCCAGAAACCACACCGCTTCGCGGTTGAGTTTGAGCAGGCTCAGGGTTTCGACAAAACGCCGCACGCCTTCGCGCACCCAGTTGCCCGCGCGCTTTTTTTCGCGCAGCCACCACAGCAGCGGCAGGCTGAACACCAGCCACCACAGGCCGGCCGCATAAAACCCGCCGCGCACGACGGCGGCGGGATCGGCAAAACCCAGGCGTTCAGCGCCGATCAACAACGCGGCGAGCAGCGCGAACAGGAGCCCGCCGCCGGCGTAGCCGAGCGCGTAGCCGCGCGAGGAGACACGCTCGTAGTCGGCGGGCGCACTGACTTCGATCAACAGCGCGTCGTAGAACACGTTGCCGAACATGAACGCCGAGGTCGCGGCGGCATACACGATGCAGGCGGTGCGCCATTCGCCGGCGGGCACCCAACCCAGCAGCAACGTCGCGCCGGCGCCGGCGAACGCAAAGATCAGCAAAAAGCGCTTGCGCCGCCCGCCTGCATCCACCAGCGAACCGAGCAGCGGCGCGAACAGGATCAGCAGGACGCCGCTCGCCGAATTGGCCAGCGCGAGCGTGAAAGTGATTTCGGCGTCGGGCAGAGAGGACGCCCATTGTTCGCGGTAGAAGATCGGAAAGAAACCGGCGATAACGACGGTGGCGAAAGCGGAGTTAGCCCAGTCGTACATCACCCAGGCGAAGGTGGCACGGCGGGAGACCGCTTTCATTGTGAACCCATCCGCTGCGCGCGCCTTGCAGCGGGAGAGACGCACGCTTGGCGCGGCGGCAGACCGCTTTCATTGTGAACCCATCCGCTGCGCGCGCCTTGCAGCGGGAGAGACGCACGCTTGGCACGGCGGCAGACCGCTTTCACTGTGGATTTCATCGGATGCGACGCAATACGGCGGTTCACTCCCCGCCTCCGGCTGCGCTTGCCGGAGAAAGCAGACCCCCGTTCAAGTCGCGAGCAACTTTCAGTCCAAAATGCGACAACGGAACATCCTACACAACCCCCATGACTTTCGCAGGAAAGCGGTAGTTCAAAATGGCGCGGGGCGGCGGTTGAGACAGTCCCGAACCCGGCACGGGGCTTGCTCCATCACCTGAGAAGCCGCCAGGGTGCGGGGCAGTTGCCATCCCAATCGCCCTTGTTCACTTTGTTGTCACCTGATAAACCGCAAGAGTGCGGGCAGTTGCCGGCGCAACATTTCGTTCACGTTCCCGACCCGGCTGCGCCGGGCGGGGCCGGGCGGAACCGGGTTCAAGCCTGAAGCGCGACGCCGCCGCGTCGTCCTCCGGCGCCCATCCGCGTCGTCTGTGGACTTACCTTTGAAAAGGCGGTCTTGTTTGAGTATCGGGCGATGCCGCGCAATGCCTGTCCCTTTTCCTTTTGCCGCGCTTCGAACCGGAAGCCGCCCCCGAAACTTGCGGGGCCGGGCGCAAGCGGCGGCCCTCACAAAAATTTCGTCAGCACCACCGCGTCTTCGCGGCCGGTCGGCGTCGGGTAGTAATTTCTGCGCAGCGACATTTCATGGAAATTCTCGGAGACATACAGCGCGCGCGCCGCCGCGTTCGACGGGCGCACTTCGAGGAACACGCGCCTCGCTCCGAGAAACACAGCGCGGTCGAGCATCGCTCTGAGCAGGCCGCGCCCCAATCCGCGCCTTTGGAACGTCGGGTCTATGCACAGGTTGACCAGATGGCACTCGGCGGCGGCGACCAGCATGATGCCGTAGCCGACGATTGCGCGGCTCCATTCGACCACGCGACCCTCGTAGCCTTGCCCGAAACAGGACATGAACACATTGCGGCTCCACGGGAAATCATAGACGCGATTTTCAACCACCGAGATCTCTTTGAAGTCGGCGGGCTGCATCAGCCGGACGCGGGACGCGCACGGGCGTCCGCCCGGCGGCGCGAGGCCGCGTGCAAAGTCTTCGGGGCGCGCGCTCACGCGGCTGCTCCGTCGGCGACGGTGCGCTGCGCGAGTTGCAAATCCTCCCACGCCGCCTTTTTCTGCTGCGGCGAGCGCAACAGGTACGCGGGGTGGTAGGTCACGACCAGCGGAATTTCGGTGGTGCCGAAATAATAGACGCGCCCGCGCAGTTTCCCGACCGGTGCTTCGGTCATAAGCAGCGTGTTCGCGGCAACCCCACCGAGCGCGACGATGATGCGCGGGCGGATCAGGTCAATCTGCCCCTGCAGGTAACCGTTGCAGGCGGCGAGTTCGTCGGGGCGGGGATTGCGGTTTTCGGGCGGCCTGCATTTGACCGTATTTGCGATATACACCTGCCCGCGGTCGAAGCCGAGCGCCGCGATCATCTTGTCGAGCAACTTCCCGGCGCGTCCGACGAACGGCTCGCCCTGACGGTCTTCCTCAAAGCCGGGCGCTTCGCCGACGAACAGCCAGTCGGCGTTGCGGTCGCCGACGCCAAACACCGTGCGGGTGCGCGATGCGTGCAACCCGCAGACGGTGCAACCGCTGACCTGCCGTTCGAGGCGCTGCCAAGCCTCGTGATCGGGCGAATCGGGCGCGGGAGATTGCACAGCCGGCGCGGCGGGTGCGTCCGCCGGGGCGGTGCGGCGCGCATAAACGTCAACGCCGATCTCGTTCAGATAAATCAGCCGCTGCGACGGCGCGGTCATCGGCACAGCCCGTGTTCAGACGGGGTCGTACTGCGGATGTGCGCGGGCGCCTTTGCTTTGCAGTTTGTCGAAAGCATTGGCACAAGTCTTGAAAACGGCGCGATCATCGGCACAGCCCGTGCTCAGATGTGGTCGTACTGCGGATGCGCGCGGCCGCCTTTGCTTTGCAGTTTGTTGAGAGCGTTGACATAAGCCTTGGCGGAAGCGATGACGATGTCGGTGTCGGCGCCGAGGCCGTTGACGATGCGCCCGCTCCTGCTCAGGCGCACGGTGACTTCCCCCTGCGCGTCGGTGCCGGTCGTGATGTTGTTGACCGAGTACAACAGCAATTCGCTGCCGCTGTCCACCAGCGACTCGATCGCCTTGAACGTGGCGTCCACCGGGCCGCTGCCCGAAGCGTTGGCGACCCGCTCACCGTCGCCGAGTTTAAGTTTAATCACCGCGTCCGGGGTTTCGCCGGTCTGCGAGGTGACTTTGAGCGAAACCAGGCGGTAGTGCTCGAAATTGTGCTCCAGGCCCGCTTCGGACACCAGCGCCTGCAAGTCCTCGTCGTAGATCTCGTGCTTCTTGTCGGCGAGGTCCTTGAAACGCGCAAACGCGTCGTTCAATTCGTCGTCGCCGCCGATCTCGATACCGAGTTCCTCGAACCGCGTGCGCAACGCGTTGCGCCCGGAGTGCTTGCCGAGCACGATGCGGTTCTCAAGCCAGCCGACGTCCTGTGCGCGCATAATTTCGTAGGTCTCGCGCTGCTTGAGCACGCCGTCCTGGTGGATGCCGGACTCGTGCGCGAACGCGTTGGCGCCGACGACCGCCTTGTTCGGCTGCACCGGAAAGCCGGTAATGCCGGCGACCAGGCGCGAGGTCGGCACGATGCAGACGGTATCGAGACCGGTGTCGCAGTCGAACACGTCGCGGCGGGTGCGTATGGTCATCACTATTTCCTCAAGTGCGGCGTTGCCGGCGCGTTCGCCGAGGCCGTTGATCGTGCACTCGACCTGGCGCGCGCCGTGCATCACCGCCGACAGCGAGTTGGCGACCGCGAGGCCGAGGTCGTTGTGGCAGTGCACCGAGAACACCGCGCGGTCGGCGTTGGGCACGCGCTCGATCAGGTTGCCGACCATGCGCCCGAACTGATCGGGAACGTTGTAGCCGACGGTGTCGGGAATGTTGATCGTCGTCGCACCGGCGGTGATCGCGGCCTCGATCACGCGGCACAGGAAATCCTCTTCGGAACGCCCCGCGTCTTCGGGCGAGAACTCGACGTCGTCGGTATAGCGGCGCGCGAGTTTGACCGCCGCGACCGCGCGCTCGAGCACTTGTTCGGGTTCCATTCTGAGCTTGGCCCGCATGTGAATCGGCGAGGTCGCGATGAACACGTGTATGCGCGAAGCGGCGGCCGGCTTGAGCGCCTCGCGCGCACGCTCTATGTCCTTGTCCACCGCGCGCGCAAGCCCGCACACGCGGCTGTCGCGCACCGCTTTCGCGACCGCGGACACCGCCTTGAAGTCACCGGAACTCGCGATTGGAAAGCCCGCTTCGATCACGTCCACGCGCATCTTTTCGAGCGCCCTGGCGATGCGCACTTTCTCCTCGGCGGTCATCGAGGCGCCGGGGCTTTGCTCGCCGTCGCGCAGCGTGGTGTCGAATATAAGCAGTTTGTTGCGGCTGATGGCCATGTTCAATTCACCGGAGACAGCACGGCATTATACGGCGGCACCGGCAGGCCGCGCCAATCAACGGCGGCGGGGGAAACAGCGACACCGCCCGTGTCACGGCGGCGGAAAACGGGACGACACGGGCGGCAAAACCCCGTCCGGTTCGACCGAGACGCGCGTTTGTCGGTGGATCTCAGGCCGCGCGACGGCGCGACCGCCGCAACGCATCGGGCGTCGCTCCGGGTTCATCGCCCGGTATTCAACGCACCGGCAACGGCCAAGCGGCCGCCCCGGCCTGTAATTTGCCGGCGCGTCCATCCTCTCACATTGCCACGCCTTTACTTTTCCCGTTGCCGCGACCGCGCTTGGGCCCGCTTGCGGTGCATTCTTTAATAACTTGTCTATTGCTATATCGCGAAAGAAACCGATCCATCAATGCCGTTGTAAATAAACAGGCCGAGGGAGAGGACGTCGCGCCCGATGAGAACCTGGATTTCCTGTTTTTTCAGGGCCGCCCCCCGCAAATTTAACGTTCTCGTTTTTCCCGATGCCAACGATCTCCAAAGAACCATCAGAATAAATTGAAGCAGCCTATCCTGCGTGCGCAAGGGTTGTCATTGTTATTGTGTCTATAACCGGCCACTTAAGATCTTTAGCGGGATCATTATCAATGCAACTATGAGATGCGCCCGTATCCAAAAGCGCCGAGCCGGCCTTAGGGGAAAGCACCTCTAACTGGTGTGCGGCATACAACTTGCCGAGACGCTCGGAAATACCGATCACCACGCGAATTTCAGGCCCGCCGACTCGTAAGACCTGTTGAGGATGAAGCGAGGCCTCGCTTCCGTCCCGTCGCCGAAATTGGTCCTTATAACGGTAACTGAAAGCGGGCATTAACCTGCAAAGGGAAGACCCATAGCGAGAGCGGGGATGTCAACTTTCGGCTGTTCCCCGGTGACTTTCCGAACGAGAAAGTGAGCGGCAACCCCAAATTGGTGAAGCCCATACTCAACGGCTTCGTCTTCGGTCGGGAAAAACTCTATCGTCTTAGCCTTTATCAGGACAAATTGGTTCTCATGCGTTGTCAGGAATTCGCCGAGTTTGGCGTCAAAAATCTTAATCTCTTCTTCCAACATTGAAAGATCCTCCGGTCAATCCGCGAGCGGGCCGCTTCCGCGTTCTCCGCAACCTTTAATTTTACACCTCTGCCGCCTCTTGCGCTTGCGGCGCTACTTATCGGGGCGGGCGGCGGGGAGCGGGGATTTGCGCAGGCGCCTGACGATATGCATCACCGGGCCGGACAGCGCGTAGATCAGCGACAGGAAGAATAAAAAGCGCGGCAGGTCCACCGCCGCGATCACGAAGCCGACGACGACCGCGAGCACCGCGATAAACGGTACCCGGTTTTTGAAATGCAAACCCTTAAGGCTGTAGTAGCTCAGGTTGCTGACCATCGCCGCCGAAACCGCGACGACGACGCCCAGCACCAGCCAGGTGAGTTGGTCTCCGGCGTAGCCGAAATCCTGCCACGACCAGATCAGCGACATCACCAGCACCGCGGCGACCGGACTCGGCATGCCCCGGAAGAAATATTTCTCGCTGGAACTGATCTGGGTGTTGAAGCGCGCCAGGCGCAGCAACGTCGAGGCGGTGTAGAAGAACGCCGCCAGCCAGCCGATGCGGTGCCATATCTGCTCCGGTTCGATTGCGGAGAAAGCCCATAGATAGACCGTCAGCGCCGGCACGAAACCGAACACCACCGCGTCGCTG
Organism: Candidatus Oxydemutatoraceae bacterium; assembly: GCA_965211995.1. Taxonomy (GTDB): domain Bacteria; phylum Pseudomonadota; class Gammaproteobacteria; order Poriferisulfidales; family Oxydemutatoraceae; genus CAYFZO01. Next base: position 356,794 of record OZ243040.1, on the reverse strand, counting down.
AGGCTGTCGTACTCGGCGCCGAAGCGGGTGACCGTGCCGGTCAGGCGCGCGACCCGCCCGTCGAGGCCGTCGAGCACCGCGCACACGAATACCGCGAACGCGGCGCTCTCGAAGTCGCCGTTGAGCGCGCGCACCGCGGCGAAGAAGCCGAAAAACAACGACGCGGTGGTGATCAGATTCGGCAGCAGGTAGATGCCGCGCCGTCTATGGTGTCCGCTTTTCACCGCCTCAACCCGCACTCCTCACGAAGAGGCGCGGCGGTCGTGCGGGCGCGGACGACAATAACGCTGATGGGGGCGGTTGCCGGAGTCGCGGCGCGGGCCGCGGCGAATTTCAGTTGGCAGTGCGGCGTTGGCCCGTTATCTTCCGGCACCCACCCGTGTCGTCTTGCGTGTTTCCCCCCACCGGCCGGGCCGCAACCGGCCGACTCATCCTCAAGGGGGAAGTGGTCTTCGGCGGCCGGTTCTTCTCCCTTTGGCCGCCTTCCGGACTGGAAGTTGGCCGCAGCCGGCATGGGCGGCGGCAGTCTGTGCATACTCCGGCGGTTCATTGAAAGCAAGGCGGCCTCCCTCGTCATTTGCGCGCGCGGGAAACGCGGGCTAGTTCCTGCTCTGATCCACCACGCGCTCGGCGGCGATCCACGACATCATCGAACGCAACTTCTCGCCGGTCTTCTCTATCTGCGACTCGGCGCATTCGGCGCGCGCCGCCTTGAGCCGCTGCGCGCCCCGTTCGTTCTCCTCGATGTACTCCTGCGCGAATTTCCCGGAACGGACTTCCTCGAGGATCCGTTTCATCTCCGCGCGCACCGCACCGCTGATGACGCGCGGGCCGCGCGTGACGTCGCCGTACTCGGCGGTGTTGGAGATCGAGTAGCGCATATTCGCGATGCCGCCTTCGTAGATCAGGTCAACGATCAACTTGAGTTCGTGCAGACATTCAAAATAGGCCATCTCAGGGGCGTAGCCGGCCTCGACCAGCGTCTCGAACCCGGCCTGTATCAGCGCGGTGGCGCCGCCGCACAACACCGCCTGCTCGCCGAACAGGTCGGTTTCGGTTTCCTCGCGGAAGGTGGTCTCGATCACCGCCGCGCGACCGCCGCCGTTGGCGCAGGCGTACGCCAGCGCGAGCGCACGGGCGCCGCCGCTTGCATCCTGCGCGACCGCGATCAACGTCGGCACGCCCTGCCCTTTGAGGTAAGTCGAGCGCACCAGATGGCCGGGGCCTTTGGGCGCGATCATGATCACGTCGAGGTCTGAGCGCGGCTTGACGCGGCCGAAATGGACGTTGAAGCCGTGGGCGCAACCGAGCGCGGCGCCGCGGCGGATGTTCGGCTCGACTTCATCGCGATAAACGTCGAGGTGGTTCTCGTCCGGGATCAGCATCATCACTACGTCGGCGCCGGCCGCGGCCGCGGCGACCGGCGCGCAGACGAGACCGGCGGCGTGCGCCCTGGCTTCGGAAGACGAGCCGGCGCGCAGGCCGACCACGACGTCCACGCCCGAGTCGTGCAGGTTGCTCGCGTGGGCGTGCCCCTGAGAACCGAACCCGATGACCGCCACTTTCCTGCTCTTGATCAGCGACAGGTCGGCGTCCTTGTCATAGTAGATATTCATTCAAGTCTCCCCGTATCAATGCGCTCGCGGGCGCGCGGCATTACTATTCGTTATCGCCACTTCCCCGCTGTTGCTCGGCGACGGGCCGGCGTCCCTGGCATGGCAGATATTCATTCAAGTCTCCCCGCACCAATGCGTTCGCGGTCGCACGGCATTATATTCCCAACGTCAAAGTGCCGCGTCCGAGGCTGATGACGCCCGAACGCGCGATCTCGCGGAGATCCCACCCGGACTCCTTGAGCGCCTTGACGAAGGCGTCCACGGCGTACGCAGGCGCGGCCAGTTCGAGCACGCTGAGGCCGCCGGTGTGCTCGACGATCACCGCGTGGTGGTGGTGCGCAAAACGGTCGAGGCGCGCGCGGCCGTCGGCGCCGCCGGGGCACTCGACCTTGACCAGCAGCATTTCACGCTCTATGTGCTCGTGCTTGCTCAGGTCCGTCACCTTGACCACGTCAACCAACTTGTTCAATTGCTTTTCGATCTGCTCGGCGAGGTTGTCGGCGCCGAAAGTGACGATCGTCATGCGCGACAGAGTCGGGTCGTCGGTCTCGGCGACGGTCAGTGACTCGATGTTATATCCGCGCGCGGAGAACAGCCCGGCAACGCGCGACAGCACCCCCGCCTCGTTGTCGAGCAGCACCGATATAACGTGCTTGTTGAACGGCCCGGACATCTACCCGGCAACGGCGCGGCGCGGCCGCACGGCGCCTTTTCGGAGGCAGGCGAGTTTCGCCGTCAGGCTTTTTTCAGCAGGAAGTAAAATTTGCCGCTTTCCTCGCGCGATTCGAGCAAGGCGTTGCCCGTTTGCCTGGAGAACGCCTCGAAGTCCTTCACCGCGCCGGGGTCGGTCGCGATGATGTGGAGCACTTGTCCCGGCCCCATGGACGCGAGCGATTTCTTGGCGCGCAGAATCGGCAACGGGCAGTTGAGACCGCAGGCGTCGAGTTCCTGATCAAATTCCGGCATGTCGGTGATTCCTTTGTATTCGGGAAAGAGCATTTGATTGTATGTCATGGGGCGTGAAAATCAATCATTCGGGGGGAATACGCCGCTTCCCCGCCATTCCCGCACAAGCAAGGGGTCATCTCTGATGGAAGCCCGGCCCCCGCACAAACCCGCTCCCCCGCTTCCGCAAGGGGCGGGCTGCGCCGCGGCGTCTTTTTCAGCGCCGCAGCCGCGCCGGCCTGGGCGGTGAAAACCGGGATACCGCGTTGGGCTTATCTCATTGGCATTGCGGCGTAAATCGGTTTCAATAGACGAGGTGCGCTCTATCAGATGAACAAGATCAGGCATATTCTTCTTGCGTTGGCCGTGCTGTTTGCGGTCGGCGGCCAACCTGGCCCGCGGGCGCAGACTTCGCTTGATCTGCCGGACATCGGCGACCCCGCGGCGGCGGGGCTGCCGCTGTCGCAGGAGAAGCGCCTCGGCCCGGTGATCCTGCGCCAACTGCGGTCGCGGCTGCCGGTGATCGAGGACGTTGAACTCAATGAATACTTGTCTGCGCTGGGCAAGCAACTGCTATCGGTGGATGCCGACAACCGGATCGATTTCAACCTCCTGCTGATCGGGCAATCACAGATCAACGCTTTCGCGACGCCCGGCGGAGTGGTCGCGATCAACAGCGGCCTGATGCTCGCCGCCGATTCGGAAAGCGAACTGGCGGGAGTGCTCGCGCACGAGATCACGCACGTTACGCAGCGCCACCTCGCGCGCCTGATCGCGGAGTCGAAAAAGACCAACTGGGTCAGCTACCTCGCGGCGATCGGCACGGTGCTCGCGGCGATGTACAGCTCGCAACTGGGACAGGTCGGCGCACGCACCGCCGCGGCATTGCCGCTTGAACGCGCGCTGGGCTATTCGAGAACGTTCGAGCGCGAGGCCGACCGTCTCGGCATGAAACTGATGGCCGCGGCCGGCTACGCCCCCGCGGGCATGCCGCGCTTCTTTTCGCGTTTGCAATCGCGGGAGCGCCGCGGCGGTCAACTCCCCGAGTTTCTGAGAACACACCCGCTGACCGCGAGCCGCCTCAGCGATGCGCTCAACCGCGCGGCGCTGTACCGCAGCGGGTACCGCAGCGACAGCGAAGAGTTCATGTTCGCCCGGGCAAAACTTGCGGCGCTGACCGACCCGCAGCGTGCGCTGGCGGGCGAACCGGCGGAGGCAAAGGAGCCGCCGGCGGTCACTCGGTACCGCCGGGCGGTGGCGCTGATACGCACCGACCGGGCGCGTGAAGCCGCGCGCGAGATTGAAAAAATCCCGCAACACCGCGAGGCGGTGGCGACCGGCCTGGCCTTGGCGGAGGCCCGACTCGCGCAGGGTGACCCGCGGGCGGCGGTGATGCTGCTGGAGGCGCTGGAGGCGCTTCATCCCGGGCGCGAAAGCATCGCCTATCATCTCGGCGACGCACTGCTGCGTGCAAACAAGCCCGGCGCGGCGCTGGTGAAACTGCGCGCGTTCGCGCACCGCCCGCATACGCCGGCGCTGGATCGGCTGATCGCCAAGGCCGCCGCCGCCGACGGCAAAGCGTGGCTGAGCCACAAGCACCTCGCGGACTACCATCAGGCGAACGGGCGCCTGCAAGCGGCGCTGGATCAACTTGCGCTGGCTGAGAAAGACCCGCGGATCAAGCCGTCCGCACGCGAATTAATCAAGGCCGAACGCGCGAAAATAGAGAAACTGCAAGAGGAGATGCGCAAAGGGTTGCTGTAGCAGCGGAGCGTCATCCCTAAGAACGTCGTGCCTGGGAAAATGCCCGCCCCCACACAAGCGAGAGCGGGCTTGTACTAAAACGGCTTGACCCGCAACCGGGGCGGCTCAACGATAAAGCCCCTGATCAGCGCCCAAGAACGCCGCTCACGACGGTCAATACGGCGATCGTGATCGTCGGAACCCAGATCATCAACTTAATGAACTGAGCGTTAAGTTTGTCCTCCAGGGACTTTTGTGATGCGACCAGCCGATCCTGCATTGCGATTTGAGACTTGACCAGTTCGTCCCTGATCGCCATCTGGGACTTGACCAACTCGTTTTTGGTGGCCTCGAGTTTGTCATCGAATCGACTCTGCATCGCTGCCAACTCGCCCCTGAACGCCTTGAATTCGTCGTCGACCCGATTCTGTGCCGCCGTCTGGGATTTGACCAACTCGTTTTTGGCGGCCTCGAGTTTGTCGTCGAACCGGCTCTGCATCGCCATCTGGGATTTGACCAACTCGTTTTTGGTGGCCTCGAGTTTGTCGTCGAACCGACTCTGCATCACCGTCTGGGACTTGACCAACCCGTCCCTGATCGCCATCTGAGACTTGACCAACTCGTTTTTGGTGGCCTCGAGTTTGTCGTCGAACCGGCTCTGCGCCGCTGCCAACTCGCCCCTGAGCACCTCGAGTTTGTCGTCGACTCGATTCTGCGCCGCCATCTGGGACTTGACCAGTTCGTCCCTGATCACCATCCGGGACTTGATCAACTCGTTTTTGGCGGCCTCGAGTTTGTCGTCGAACCGACTCTCCGTCGCTGCCAATTCGTCCTTGATCGTCGCTTGGGACTTGAACAAATCGTCCTTCGTCGCCATGTTGGCTTTGACCCAGATGCTCCACTCATCCCACTCAGCCCTGGGGACGAGTTGTTTGATGACATCGGTCAAGGCCTTAGCCTGACTTTCCGTAAAGACTGCCTGTTCCAATTTAGGCATCCCCCTGAAAGCGGATGGGTTGCTTTGTTCGGCATTTTTCATAATCTGCACCTCCGTGTCAAAAACACGTCCCTGCGCGGGGCGAGGGCGTGTCGGGCCGGAAGCGCCATCGGTGTTTCCGGGGATGAACAATCCGGTCTATTTACACCACCGCGGGCCGGGCGGGCGCCCGATCCGCTTGAACGGTCGGTTTTTCGGAATAAACGGTCGCGGCGGCGTTATTACCGCGTCTCCCCGCCATTTCCGCTCCCTCGCCCCCTCGCCCCGTTCAAGCGGGAATGCGGCGGGATGCGCCGCGGATGCTTCGCTTTCCGTGCAAGTGGGGTGCGCGGCCTTGCAAATCACTTCGCTTTGTGAACCGGGCGGTCTCTCCTCGCGCAAGCAAGGATGCGGCGGGGTGCGCCGCCGGCGCTTCTTTATAGAACAGCAGGAGGCCTCAGTCTAAACCCGTGTCCGTTAAAACGGGGGAAGGCCAAACGAGTGATTGAGGATCCGAGAGGATAAAGACTGCGCGGCACAGTCCGGTTATGCAAAAAGCGGGCCACTCAGCGCCCGCTTTGAGGAAACTGCGGGGCAGTCCGGTCAGGGAGTGCCGATGAAGCGCGACGGGCGCCGCCGCCGCAGGGCATGGGGAAATCCGTATGAGAGCAGCAGCCCGAGCGCGAGGAGGAGCAGCCACGCCGGCTCCATCGTGCCGCCACCGCCGCCGCTGCTGCCGCCGACCATGCCGAACGCGGAGGGGTCATGGATTACGCCGTTCCTCACGCCGTCGGCGTCGTTGCGGCCGCCGTCGGTAATCTCTATCAGCAGACATTCGTGGCGGGTCTCCTGCAGGCCCGAGTTCGAACTCGCTTCAAACCATCCGATATCGTCCACGTTGCCGTTCCTCGAGGCGCCGATGGCGGGACACGGCCTCGGCGCGCTGTAGTATTTGTCGGCGTTGGCCACCGTGAACCGGTTCCATGTTCCTTCGTCGTATTTGTGCAGCACCGCGCCGCGTGCCGCCATCGCCGCCAGCGGGATCCGCACGCTCACCACGCCGCCGGGGTTCACGTTTCTCACGTTGAAATCAAACACGCCGGTCCGCCCCGCCGCGGCGTATCCCGGCGGCGTCGGCGTCGTCACTGAGATCACCGTGCTCCTGGCGTCCGGGATCAGCGCCGCATACGCATCGGGCGTGAACAGCACCGCCGCCGACAACGCGTAGCCGCCCAACGCCGGCGACACAGCATTCTGCCCCGACACTTCAAGATAGGGCAGCGGCAGTTCCGTCGCCGACGGATCCGTCACCACCTGCACGCGGTCGGATCCGGCTTGCACGTCATGGTTGTCCGGGCCCCCGTTCGGCACGCCGTCGCCGTCGGTGTCCACGTCGGGGTCATCCACCACCGACACAAAGTTACTGCCTTCCACCATGCGGCGCTCGCCACTCCCGTCCACCCCGGTCACCACCACCCTGATCTCAATCAGGTCGCCCACTTGCGCATCCGCCTCAAATACCACCATCACGACGTTGCTGGTGGAAGGCTCGGTGGTGGAAAACCCGGTCCTGTCCAGAACACCAACACATCCTAAATCGTTGCATACCATCAGCGGCGTACTTGCCCGACTCGGCCCGACCAACACTTGCGCTCCCACCGTGTACGTCTCCGCCGACAGCGCCGAGGTGATCTCGATAGTCAGCGTGCTCCCCGCCACGGCATTGTCGTCATTAAACCGCAGCGGCACATCGTCCGCATTGGTCTGCCTGGCCACGCGGGGGGTGCCGTCTTGAGCGCCGGAGGTCCCGCCGCCGCCGGCAAGCGTCATCGTCAGATCAAGTTCCGGATCGCTCGGCATTGGCTCGTTCTGTGTCTCGATTTCGACGTTCGCGTTGCCGATCGCAAACAAGCTGAAAGGCTCCGTGAGATCGTTCACCGTCAGGCCGTCTATCTCTCTCTCGGCGACGTTGCCGAACGCGAAACCGCCCACGCTTTCCAGGGTCACCGTTGCTGATCTCGGCGTGGAGGTGAGATCAAGCCCTGTCACGGTCACAACCCTCCCCGGGTTGTTCCGATCAAGCGGGGAGGCAGGGTCATCAAGTCTGACCGGCTCGGGTCCTGAATTCGGCAACCGGTCTATCACGGTTCCGAGGAGCGCCCCGACACTAAAAACGAGGGCGCTCTCAGAAACGGCGACCGATACCGGCAATGACACCTCCGTCAATGCCGGCGGCACCCTCACCGTTGCGACGTCAAACCCGACCGGCGGCGCGATGTAAACGTGCCTGACCAATCTAGCTTCAACGCCGGTGGGCGTTGTTGCGCCCGTCCACAGCAGCGTGGTCAGGAACGATCCCAACGGGGATACCACCGCCTCGCACGGCGAATCATCTCTCGGGTTGCGGCAATTTACATCAGACTGGGAAGTGGGCGGATTGTAGGAGTAAACCTGCAGTTCCTCACAGTCATCGCAGGTCGCCGCGTCCAGGTTGACCCCGGTCAACTCTCCCGTGCCCGGGATCAGCACGTAGGTGCGGGCGGAGCCGAATGTCATTTCCTCCGCGCCCGGCGCAAATATCGCCGGGTTAAACCGGATCGGGGCGGCGGCGCCGAGATAGGTGAGGCGGCCGCCGTTGCGGAGCGCCGTGTCGTCGGGCATGCCGGCGCCGTCGAGTCCGACGCGACATTCCAGGCCGAGGCCGAGTTCTTCCACGTTGCTGAGACCGTCGCCGTCGGCGTCGCCGACGTTTCTGAAATCAAACTCAGAGTTCTGTACTGCTCCGCAGTAAGTTCCGATCCCGCCGCCGGGGGAAACAAAAACAAAGCTTTCCAATTCGTCCAGCACGCTCGCTCTGATTCCGATGCCGTCATTGATCAGGTCGGTGCTCAACGTCACCGTGTCCGGCAAGTCGTAGTCGCCGCTTCCATCTGCGGGGCCGGCGCCTTCGGGGCCATTGCCGGCGGTGTCTCCGATCAGCGACAACGCGAATTGATAACTTCTGCCCGGAATCAGGGTCGCCTGAGCGCGCGTAATCCGGTACACCGCGACGGTGGTGTCGGTGCTGGCGATGCCGGCCTCAACGTTATCACCGATCTCTTGCAAGTCGTCGTCTTCGCTGAGGCCCCTATAGCCGCGGCTGTTCGAGGTGACGGGGTCGCCGTCCGCAACAAGGTTCAGCAGCGCGAGGCTCAGCAGCGCGTAGCCCGAGGAGTCGTCCTGCAAATTGTCGTGCATGGCCGCCAGTTGGATATTTTCTATCGTCTGAGGCGGCTGCGTGAAGTCTTCATCCCCGGACACGTCGGTCACTTCAATCTGATAGACCAGGTTGTCGTGCATGCACCCGCCCGCGGCCGCGCCGACGTCTATCGTCAGCCGGTCGCGGTCGCACGCCGGATCCCACATCAGCACCGCTTCGGTGTTGCCCACCTGCGCGATGGTCACGGCTCTGTCGCCCGGCACGGTCGCCACCGCGGCGGGCGGCAGTCTCGGGTCAAGCGCCGCCTCCCCGCCCGGCAGGGTCGGGCCCGTCACGTCGGTGCGCAGCACAAACGTCTTGATGGTCGTCACCGCGTCGCCACCCGCATCGCCGTCCACACCGTCATTGGCCGATGACGTCATCTCCACGGTGACGAGGCGGTCTCCCGAGTACTCAAGGTCCGCTTTGTCCGCGACGGCGATCCCCATGCCGCCGAGAATCCCCTGCGCCACGTTCGCCGCCGCGGGGCGGACGAACGTCAGCGTCCGGCTCCTCATCGCAACGCCGGTAGCCGCGTCCACTTCCGTCGCCACCGACAGGACGGCGTAGGGGTCAGGGTCGCCGCCGTAGCTCAGGCTCGTCTCCGTGGGGGGCAGCGGGTCGTCGCCTTGCGTGAACGTATTGTCGTCGACGATCGAGTTCAACTCGGTGCTGTTGTCAAAGCCCAGATAGCGGTCGGCGCGGTCCTCGCCGAGGCTGTAAAACAGGGCGAGATTGTCAGGCGCGGACACCGTCACTTTCACGGCGTCTCCGGTGCCGAAATAGGGGCCGGCGTTGCCGGCCAGCGTGGCGGAGCCAACCTCCATGTCGTCAACGTCGGGGTCAATCACATTGGTGATGAACCTAGCGCCGAGACCGGCGTTGACCATCAGGGCCTCTGCGGTGTCGCCGCAGGCCAGCCGCTCCCGCGGCTCATCGGGCGGCGCGTCCGTCGCGAGTGCGTCGAATTCGTTGTGGCCGCAGCCCGGCACCTCAAAATCAACGCCGTCGTTGACCGGGTTGATGGTAAACGTGAACGTGCGCTCAGACATCTGCTGCACGCCGTCGTCGCCAAGTTCGTCCTGCAGCGAAAGCGTAAACGTGCCTGCTCCGTTAAAGTCCGACAAAGCCGGGAGCAGCATCACGCGCAGGTTCAACGCCTCGCCGGAGGCGATCGTGAGCATAGACGGGTTCCCCACGGAGTTGACCGCCGCGATCAGGCTGCCGTCCGCGTCGCGCAGGTCGCCATCCGCGTCCGTGGCGGCGATCACGTTGCCCGCCATATCCGTGAACGTGATGATGACGTGGGCCAGCGCCGCGGCGCCGCTCAACATTCTGTTCGCGTTCGCGTCGTCGCCGTAGCGGTGCAACACGAAGTTCGTGATGCCGGTGATGCTGACCGGGTCGGCCTCCAAAGGCCCGTCGTTCACCATCGTGAAGACCATCCCGCTGCCGTCGGCTTGTCCCTCGTCAAGCGTGATGCTGTCGGCATTCTGCGGCGTCGTTACGACCGGGTCGGCCACCGGGGTGACCACCAGCGTGAACGTGCCTTCGGCGGAGAGCGGGGGTTCTCCGGTGTCGCTAACCCGCAGCGTGAACAGGACCGCCCCGTACCGGTTGGCCGCCAAATTCAGGTCGGTCAAGCGTATCTGCTGATTGCCGTTGGCGATCGGCGGCGTCAGTTCGACCCCGATCACCGGGATATTCAAGAACAAAGCCGCCGCACCCACGCTGCCGAGATTGTTGGGGACCTCGCTCCCGTCCACCACGTCCACCACTTCCCGGCTCAAAATAGCCACGGTCAACTGCTGATCCTCCGGCTCCGTCGGATTGACCGTGCCGAAAGTGAACTCGGAGATGGGGTCGTCTTCGGGCACCGTATGCGTGACCGCCGGGTCGGTGTAGGTCGGCGGGTCGTTCTCGCCGATGATCGTCAGCGTCTGAACACCCCTCGCCCCGGCCGGGTTGATAAAGGCACCGGCGGTGCCCGCCGCCGGCGTCAGCACCACTTCAAAATCAACCTGCGGCGGCGGACTCTGGTTATCCGCCCCGATGCGGAAGATCAACGCCGCCAGCGCACCGGCGGCTTCGGCGGTCGTCATCGCCTCCGCTGCGTCGCTGATATTGACGCGCGTGAGCGTCTGCATGGCGTTGTCGCCGGTGGCGGTGACCGCGGAGAGCCTGTAAGCGCCGGCGTCAAAACTTCCGTCGGTGGCAAAGGCAAAACCGGCCGCCGTGGTCAAGCGCAGCGCCGGCCTGGAAATAACGATGCTTTGGATCGCGGCGCCGTGGTGCCCGGAGCCGTCGGTGGCGCGCGCTTCACGCAACAGCGCCGGGTCTTCGTTCTGATCGGCGATCAGCACGCCGGCAAACACCGCCGCGCCGCCGTCCGGCGTCTGCGTCTGCAAAGTGGTTTCGTCGCTCACCACAGCGTCGCCAAACGTGATGGCCGGGGGCGTATCGCTTATCAGCGTGAACGATTTGGCGATTGTCACCGTGTTGCCCGCGTCTTGCAGGCCGTCCCCGCCGTCGTTCGGCTGCGACGTCGTCGCGACGGTGAGCAAACGGTCCACCGGCAGCAGGTCGTCGGCCATCGTCACCGTGATGCTTTGCAGGATTGCCTGCGCGTTCGTCGCCGGCACGCCGCGGTTGAAGCTCAGCATCAGCGCGACCGTGCCCTGCACGGGGTCTTGCACCATCGCGGCGGTGCCAAAGTTGCCGATGCCGGTCACGGCGAGCACGTTGTCCTCGGCGATTGATTGCAGTTCCTCCGCGGTGGGCGCGTAGCCGCCGTTCGGCCGCGAAATCGTCACGGTCACGGCGTCGCCCGCTCTGAAGTAGGGGGCGAAGTTGCCGGACAATATCGCGAGGCGGGACAAGACGGGGAGATCGTCAACGTCGGGATCCATCACGTTGGAGAGCAGGGTGCTGCCGCTCCCGGGGACCAGCCTGAGCTCGGTGTTCTCGTCCGCGGCGGCGGCGGTCAAGGCGCCGTCGCAGCCGTCGCCCGGGTCGCCGTTGTCGGCCTGCTCGATCCCGCAGCCCGGCACCGCAAAATCAACGCCGTCGTTGACCGGCCTAATCTCAAACGTGATCGTGCTCCGCGTCAGCAGGCTCACTCCGTCAACGCCCTCCTCGTCCTCCAAGGACAGCCCGAGCATCACCCGCCCGTTGAACTCGTAGTCAATGAATTCCAACTCGACCGCGAGGGTCTGGCCTGAAGCGACGGTGACGGTGGAACTGGCCCGAAATTCTTCCTTGTCGGCTCCGATCCGGATGATCACGCCGCTGTTGTCGAGCGCGGCACCGTCCAGCGAGACGGCTTTGGTCGGGTCGGAATAACGCCACAACTCAAGATGCGGATTGCTGACGATGATCGGGTCTTCCTCTCCGGGGCCGTCGCTCACCGACGCGAAAGCGGAGCCGAACACCGGGACTCCCTCGTCGTGGGTAACGGTCAAAACCTCCATGGGCACCGTGGCGACCGGGTCGGCCACCGGGGTGACCACCAGCAGATAGTCCCTGGTGACCGAGGCGTGGGGGGTGGACGGCAGCGCAAAGTCGCCGGTTTCGGCGAACTCCAGCGTGAACCGCACCGCGCCGTAGCGGTCGGCCGCGAGCGCGCCGTAAGAGAATTGAATCGCTTCGGCGGGCGTCTCGGACGCAACCCGCGTGCTCACAATCTGCGCCTGCGGGCTGGCGGCGAACAGTTCGTCGGCGGTGCTTATATTGTTCAGATAAGCCGGATCAATCACCCTTCCCGCGATACTCACGGCGAGGGTCTGCCGCCGCTCACGCGGGTCGGCGGTGCCGATCATCGTGAGCGGGTCTGCGCCCGGCGTGTCTTCGTCAACCGTGCGCTCGAACGGCTCGCTCATCAACACGACCTGCGGCGGGTCGTCATACAGGATGACCGGCTGATCCTTGACCGCCTCCACCGGGTTTTGCCTGATTATCCCGGGGCGGGTGTCGTCCGGCGTCAGCGTGACGGTGAAGCGGATCAGGTCCGGCGGATCGAAATTGCCCGTGCCCGTGCCCGTGGTTGCGAACCTCAGCGTGCGCAGCACCTCCTCGGCTTCGGCGGTCGTCATCGGCGACCCGTCGCTGCGCGCGATCGTCGCCGTCGCCGTTGACACGTCGGCGCCGCTGAAAGTGAAATCAAAATCGGCGAGGCCGCCCGTGCTGAAGCCGTCGCCGGGCTCCAGTACGCCGATGACGGTGGCGTCCGGCGCGACCGTGGCAGCCACCCGCACCAAAGCGATCGCAGCGCCGTGGGCTTCTTCCGCCGCTTCGTTGGCGTCCGCGACGAGGGCATCGCCGAACACCTGCACGCCCATCGCGTCTCTCAACACCAATTCCCCGATGGGTTCAACGGCGCCGAAAGTCACGGTCGGCAGCGGGTCGCCCCTGAGCGTGAACGTCTTGGCAATCGTCGCGGTGAGGCCTTGATCGCCGTTCTCGCCGTCGTTCGGCTGCGACGTCGTCTCGACGGTGACCCGCCGCAGCACCGGTTCGGCGTCGGCCGTCGTGGTGAGCGTGATGCCTGCAAGGATCTGCGCCGCCAACTCCGCCGACACGTTGGCGTTGAAATTCAGGCTGCGAGAAATCGTGCCGACGCCCATAGCCTCGGACTCAGTGGCGACCGTGCCGGCGCCGCTGAACGTGATCAAGTTGTGCGCCACGATCGAGGCCAGTTCCGCGGGGAGCAGCGAGTCGGGGTCGGCGGCCGCGACCGTCACGGTTACGGCGTCGGCGGCGCGGAAGTAGGGGGCGGCGTTGCCGGTCAGGGTGAAAACGTCGTCTTGGTCGCCGACCTGCGCGGCGCCGACGTCAAAGTCGTGCACGTCGGGGTCAAACACGTCGCTTACCGGGGGCAGGCTCATGCCGGGCGGCAGCATGACCATGCCGGCCCCGTCGCAGCCGTCGAGCGCCGGGTCGCCGTCGTCGGCCGCGCCGCGGGCGCAGCCCGCCACCGCGAAGTCCACGCCGTCGTTGACCGGGTTGATCTCAAACGTAATCACGCGCGACGTCATCAGGGTCAGGCCGTCTTGGCCCGGCTCGTCCGTCAGGTCCAGCGTCAACAGCGCACGCCCGTTGAACTCAGTCAGCGCGTCTTCCACCCCCTCCAGCGTGACCTGGAGGCTCAGCCCCGAGGCCACGGTGACCGGGTTCGCCGACGTCAAGCGGCGGCTGCCGATCAGCACGACCACGCTGCTGCGGTCGAACAAGTCGCCCGTGAGTATGACGGCGTTCTGCGTCGAGGCATAACGCTGCAACTCGACGCGCGGATTGCTGATCACGACGTCGTCGTTCTCTTCAAGTTCGTCGGGCGGCGGCGGGCCTTCGTACACCGTAAAGACGGTGCCGAAGATCGGGACGTCGCCCTCGCTGTGGGTGATGATGGAAGCCTGCTCCGGCACCGTGGTGATCGGGTCGTTCACCGGCTCGACCCTCAGCAGGAACTCGCCGCCCTCTATCAGGGGGGGGGCGAGTCTGGAGGCGCCGTCCGGCTCCAGGCCAACCACGATCGGGCTGCCGTCCGGCTCGCGTTCGGCGACGTTCAGCGTGAACCGGATCACGCCGTATCTGTTCGAATTAAGCGCCCCGCGATTGAACTCAATGACGAACACCGACGTGCTCCTGTCGCTTACCGCTCTGAACTCAGGCGGCGTGCTGAACAAATCATTCACCCCGAAGATGTTACGGGGGTAGCTGGGGTCAATCTCGCTGCTCACCTCAATTTCGATGATCTGATCCAGTTCGACCACGTCGGCCATGCCGATCCGCAGGAAGGCGCCGCCCGCCGCGTTCTCCAAAACCGTCTGCTCGGTCACGGTCAACGTGGCGGTGCCCGGCTCGTTCTCCAGGATAACCGGCTGATCCTTGGCGTCCGTCACCGTGTTTTGATTGATTCCGGACGTGGAGACCGGTATCAACGCCACGGTAAAGCGGATCTCCTCCGGCGGGTTGGTGTTGCCGGCGGGCCTGAACCTCAGTGCTTGCAGCACCCGTACGGCCTGAGCGGCCGTCATCGGCTGCTCGGTCATCCCCGGCCCCGGGACGATACTGATCGTCACTTCCGCGAGCGAGAAGAGGGAGCTGGAGGTGAAGGTGAATATCGTTGAGACGAACGTGCTCCTCACCGAGGCGTTCGGGATGAGCATCAACGACGTGCTCCCGTCCTCCGCGTCCACCTGAAAGCCGACGCCGGGCGCCAGAAAGCCGACGGTGCTGGTCGGCGTTGACGCGCTCACCCGCACCATGGCAATCGCGGGGTCGTGCTCGCCCGCGGCTTCCTCGGCATCCGTGATCTCGAGGTCGTCGCCGAACAACTGCACGCCGTTGTTCTGCGGGTCGGCGCCGATCAAAACGCTTTCAAGCACCGGCACGGCCGTGCCGATGCCGTCGCCGTCGTCGTCTTCGCCGCCGGCCTCAAGTTGCGGCGGTTCGTCGCCCCGGATAATGAACGTCTTGGCCGCCATCGTCCGCTCGCCGGAGGCCAGGGCGGCGGTGTCCTGGTTGGCGTGGGCCGACACTGCGATGGTCACCCGCCGCGGCAGCGGCGCGGCGCCGGGCAGCACGTTGATCCGGATGCTTTGCATCAGCGCCCGGGCGTCGGTGCGCAGCACCGACCCGATGGCGGTAAACGTCAGCATCGTGCTCCCGGACAACACATTGGACTCCCTGGAGGTCGAGCCGAGTGTAACGCCGTCGCTGTTGATCACGTCTATGACAATCTCGTGGTCTCTGACGATCGAGGCGAGGTCCTCAGGGCTCGGGTTGCCCGCCCCGGTATCGGCGCTCACCGTCACTTCGATCGTGTCGTTCGGGCCGAGGAAGTAAGGCAGCCGATCGGAGGCGGCGAAAGTGACGTCGGGGCTGGAGGCGCTCAGCACGTCGGCGACCAGCACGTCAACGTCCGGGTCAACCGTCTCCTCCACCGCGCGCACCGACGTGCCGACGACGACGAACAGGACCTCGCCGCAGGGGGTGCCGTCGGCGCCGTCGGTGGAGCCGAGGCCGCAGCCCGGCACCGCAAAGTCCAGCGGGTCGTTGACCGCGGCGATCTCAAATCTCACCGTGCGCCGGCCGCCCTCGCCCTCGGCGTTGGACACCTCGAACGACAACAAGGCGCGCCCGCTGAAGTCGTCGAGCAGCGCCGGGTTGTCGAACAGCAAAGCAATCCCGGTCTCCTCGCCCGACGCAATCGTGACGCCGGCGTTGGAACTTAATTGCGACTCCACGTCGTCCGCGGTCACGAGGATGGTCGCGTATTCGTCAAGCAGTTCCCCCGTCAGCGTCACGGTGTGCTCGCCGCTGGAAGAGGCGTCGTCGGCGTAGCGCTGCAATTCAAGGCGCGGGCCGGACAATTCGATATCCAGGTCGGCGCCGAGGATCGTCACCGACTCGTAGGCCGTCTCGTGGCGGGTGGCGGTCTCGGTGCTCCGCGCGACCAGGTTGACGGGCCGTGTGACCGCCGGGCCGGGCGACGCTGTAAACCGTATGCTCGCCGCGCTGCTCTCCCGGCTGCCGCCGTTGAGCACCAAGTCGTTGCTCTCGGTCAGGCTGATCCGCAGATCCACCGGGCCGACGTAGTCTTCGGG
Source organism: Candidatus Oxydemutatoraceae bacterium (assembly GCA_965211995.1). GTDB lineage: Bacteria > Pseudomonadota > Gammaproteobacteria > Poriferisulfidales > Oxydemutatoraceae > CAYFZO01. The sequence continues at coordinate 340,672 of OZ243040.1, read as the reverse complement.
CACCACGACCCGCAGCGTGCCCAGGATTGCATTGACGTCTTCGGGCACCGCGCACTGCACCTGCCCGGGAATGTCTTCGACCTCCGCAAACGTCGCGGTGAACACGTTCTCGTCCGGCCTGAGGATCAGCGGGTCGTCTCCGGGGGGAAGGTTGATCAGTTTCGACCCCTCGTCGTCCTGGCGGTCTATGTTGATCCGGTTGAACGAGTTCACGGTCGGCGAGATCAGCACCCGCCGGTCGTTCACCAGCAGCCCCGTTGCCGTCAGCGCGCGCGGCCGCAGCCGCAGCCGCAGCCCCTCATTGCCGGGCCCGTCAACCCGCACCGTGAGCACCGCGCCGCCCAGGCCGAACGTCTCGCTGAGGGTCACCATCTTGGACAGGTCGAGGTCAATGAAACTCATTTGCCCGTCGCTGCCGACGGTCACGAATCTGCCATCCCCGGCGCCGGCGCCGGGGCTGAACGAAAATCTGGCCGGCGTCGCCGTGTAGCGCACCAGGTCCGCCAAACTCTCCCCGTCGGCGGCGACGGACTCGGCCAGCGTCGTCCTCAACGCCACCGTGCCGGTGGAGCCCTCGGCGAGAACCAACTGCAGCGCGCCGAACAGCGCGGCAACGTCGGCGGCTAAAGCCACTCTTGCGGCGGGGACGTCGGCGGCGGACGCGAACGTGAACCTCAACCCAAGCGTGGATTCCTCGACGACCTCCGCCACCGTGAACACCAGCGTGGTGCCGCCGGGCCGTCTCAGCACGGCGCCGTCATTAATTTCCACAAACACCCCGTCGCCGGCCACGTCCACGACGGTGACACCGCCGCTGAGCCGCACCCGCAGGGCGCCGCCCACGGGGCTGACCTCCACCGCCATCGACAAATCAGCGGCGGGCACGACGTCGTAGAACACGGAGAATCCTACCGAAGAGCCCCCGGTGTCGTCCACATCCACACGCACCACCGCAGGGCCGGTGTAGGTGAGGTCAGCCGTCACCCGCACCGCGCTTAAGATCGCGTCGAGGTCCGCCAGGTCGAGGTTCGCGTTGCCTGTGACGCCGAAAGACTGAACGTTTTGCAACTCCGCCTGTGTGGAAACGTTGTTAAAAACCGCCCGCTGTATAAAGCCTTCGCCATCGTCGCGGTCGGTCAATATCATCACCTCGCCCCCACTCATATCTTCCGCCCGCACCCGCCTGCCGCCGCCCGCGTCAAGGCCTTCCGAGGTGAAAAGAGCGTCATCCAATCCGAGCGTAAAGTCCGTATCGGTCGGCATGGTCACGCTGACCACCAATATCAGACCGTCAAAAATAAATTCATCAAATACTGCTTCGGAGTCACTAAGACGGGGGGGGAACAACCGGGTCTCGCCGCTGCTGAGCAGGCCGCTCAAGTCGCCGGACGGCGCGGGGACGTCGAACCGCCCCAGGATCGACACCGCCGACACGCCGTCCGCGCCGCTGATCGGCTCAAATCCCGTGCCGGCGTCTATCTCGATAACACCGTCTTGACTCACCCGCACCCCTCTGCCATTGACGCTCAGGGGGGGGTCGGTGGCGGGGTCGGTGGCGGGGTTGATCGCGATTTCCGCGCCGCCGGTGAGCGGCTCGATGACCTCCACCGTCAGCGTCGCACCGTCAAAATCGAAGTCGTCGCCGGCGGCCACCGTCGCGGCGAGCGCCGCCGCGCCCGGGAAGAGTTCGCCGCCGGCCGGCGGCGCCGTGATCGTCAGCCCGCCGGCGGGCGGCGCGACCGCGGTGTAGTCCGCCGTCGCAACGGCGGTGAACCCGCCGCTGTCGGCGGCCTCGGTCAGCCTGACTTGCAGCGACACCGCGCCGGCGTAGTCGTCGGCGAGCACGATCTCCAATGCGTTCAGCACCGCCGCAACGTCGGCGAGGGTCGCGGTGCGCGCGCTGGAGTCGTCTTCGGGGTCGGCGGCGAAACTCACAATCACCCGCCGCTCCTGAAAGAAAGTCGCGGCGGCGTCGTTGATCTGCTCAAACCCTTCGCCAACTGCGGTGACGTCGTTGCTGATGCTGACGGCCGCGCGGTCCACCCTCACCACCGTGTCCCCGATGGCGGCGGGGCTCAGTTGCAGCCACGCACCGCCCGGCGGCGCCGTGGTCACCGCGACCGACAGCGCCGCGCCGATGATGTCGAACTCCGCGTGCGCGCTGAGCGCCGCGTTCACCCGCGAGGCCGAGCCGCCGGTCAGCGTCGCGCCGTCCGCGGGTGCGAGGATCGAGATGAACGCCGCGCCCGGGGCCAACTCCGCGGTGTAATTCGCGGTCGCGGCAACGGCCTCGCGGGTCGCGCCGAAGAATTGCGGCACCTCGCTTTCAGCGACGTCAATCCGCAGCGCGACGGGGCCGGCGTAGCCGGGGGTGATCACGAGTTGCAGCGCGCCGACGATCGCGTTCATGTCCGCCGCGGTAATCACGCGGCCGCCGGGGCCGGCGCTGCGGGAAACCACCCGCACGGCGTCGCCGTTCGCGGAGATCAGGCCGTCGGCGGGGTTGTTGACCTGCACGAAGTCGGTGCCGCCGGCGGCGTCCAGGCTGAGGTTGGCGCCGTCCACCCGCACCGTCGCCGCGCCGACGATCAAGCCGCCGGGGGTGAGTGCGTCGGGGTCGAATCGCAGCGTTACGCCGTCGCCGCCGGCCGGGACGGTCACCGTCACCGCGAGCAGCGAGTCTTCAAACCTGAAATTCCGGTTGGCGCTGATCGTCGCGCCGAGCGGCTGCGCGGCGGCGGAAGGCAGCGTCGCGCCGGGGGCGGGTGCGTCAATCGAGAGTTCGACCGCGGGCACCGCGTAGTTCGCGGTGGCGGTGATCGAGCCGACTTCGTCGCCGCTCTGCGGGTCGCGCCCGCTTTGCAGTTCGATCCGCAGCGACACCTCGCCGGTGTAGTCGTCTTCGACCGCGAGTTGCAGCGCGTCCAGGATCGCGTTGACGTCGCCGAGGTCGGGCACCCGGGTCTCGCCGACCGGGTCGGCCTCGCCGACGAAGGCGACTTCGACTCTGCGGCCGAAGTCCATCACCAGGGAGTCTCCGCCGAGGTTGCGGTCCACCCGCAAAAATCCGTCGCCGTCGTCGCGGTCGGTGCGGATGCCGCCTTGGCCGCGGGAGCCGATGATCCGAATTTCACGGTCATCCACGCTCAGGCTCTCGGGGGCGATCGCGCCGGGATCAAACCGGAGGGTGACGCCGTCCTGCGGGGCGGTGACCTCGACGATCAGGGTCGCGAAATTAAAGACAAAGTCGCCGCCGACTAAGACCCGCGCGGACAGCGTCGTATCACGGGTGAAGGTGAGCGGCTCGTCGGCGGGCGCGTCAATGGAAACGGTGCCGAGGCCGGAGACGGTGACTTCGTAGCGCCCCTCGACCGCGGTCTCCGGGTCGCGGTTCTCAAGCGCGATCCGCAATCCCGCGGGGCCGAGGTAATCGGCGGCGGGGAGCAAACTTATGACGCTTAAGATCTCGCCGATCTCCGCGGCGGTGGGCGGACGGAAGTTGGGGTCTTGCATCTCCGGCACAAAAAGAGCTTCAAACCGCGTCTGCGCCTCGTTTATAAGCAAACCACCCGAGAACGCTAAAGTAATTATGTCCCCACCAGGTCCCACAATTTGGATCCCTCTTCCTCCGCTTGAATCTATTGACCTAAAGAGCCTCCGACCGCCACTGATGGGAACCCCGCTCGAAAAATCAGCAACAAACCGGGGGTCCAGCGAAAGCGTGACGCCGGATGCCGGCTCGGTGACCTCGACGACCAGCCTTGCTTCGCTGTAACCCGTCCCCAGGACTCTGACGACAAGCGGCACGGGTACGCTTTGTCCGAGCACCGTGCCGGTGGCGGGCGCGTCGAGCAACAGCCCTTCCGACGGGGAGGCGTAATTGACGGCGTCGGTCAAGGCGGTGCCGCCGGACGCATCGGCCAGCGTCGCCCGGAACGTTATGGTGCCGATGTAGTCGTCGGACAGCGTGAGCCGCAGTGCGCGCAACAGCGCGACGACGTCCGCGTCGGTCGCCAATCTGACGTCGTCGGAAGCCTCGGCATCGGCCGCGGTCGCGAAAATGAATTGCAGCGAGGTCCGCTCCACGGCCGCCACGTCGAACGTCAGCACCTCGAACGTCAGCACGGGGGTGTCGGAGGTCTGCCGCAGCAGCCTGTCGCCGTCGTTGATCTCCACAAATCCCGCGTCACCCGCGTCCACGTGGATAATAACGCCGCCCTCCTCGCCTTCGATCCGCACCGCCACGACGTCGCCTACCAGCGGTATTTCCCCGCCCACGTTCCTGACGTCGGAAAACACCTCATTCACAATAGACGTGCCTCCACCCCCCCCCTGCGTGAAACCGCCCGTGCCGAAAGTCGCCGTCAGCGTCGTCGCGGTGCCGGGGTCCACCCGGATTTCCAACGCGCTGAAAGTCGCACTGAGATCGTCGAAATCGGGGGGGTTCGAGACGAAACCGGTGAAAGCGACGCTACCCGCGGTGCCGGTGGAGAATGGGTTGCTGATAGCCAACTGTCCCCGCGCCACGAATCCGTTGCCGTCGCCCCGGTCAATCCGCACCTGCAGTGGGGAACCCCCTACTCTGACCCGTCTGCCGTTCGGCGCCTCGAAACCGTCACCCTCGAGCGTAGCCAAATTAGCCCTGTAAGAGACGGCGGAGCTGTTCGATATGACCAAAGCATAGATCTCTTCGTCGGTACCGAAAAAGGTATTCACCGCAGCGTCGCCGCCGAGTGCCGCCGCGACGGCGGCGCGGTCGAGGCCGCCGAGTGATTCGAACTGAGCCGCGGAGACTTCGGCGGCGGTCGCAATAAATCTCCCGTGCACGACCAGCCGCGGCGTCGCGGCGGCGCTGATCCCGACAAACCCGGCGCCCGCGTCAATCGCGACGGCGTCGGCGGCGCCGACCCGCACCCGGCGGTCGCCCGCTTCCAGCCCGGCGTCGCCGCGCACGGCGCGCGCCAGATCAAGCGTGACGCCCGGGCTTGAGGTCTGCTCCACCGTCAGCGTCGCACCGGCGTAGTCAAATCCGTCGCCGGTCAAGACCCGCGCAGTGAACGCCGTATCCGAGCCAAACGCCAACTCCGTGCCGTCGGCGGGTTCGTCAATGATCAGGGCGCCGTCGTCGCCCACGCCGACCGTGTAGTCCACCTCGGTGCTGAAAACGCGGCCGCCGCGCATCTCGTCCTGGCTCACCGACAGCCGCAGCTGAATCGGCCCGATGTATCTCTCGTCGAGGGAGATCTGCACCAGGCTCAGCACCGCGCTGAGATCCGCCGCGGTCGCCGGCCGGCGACCATCGGCTTCTTCGTCCGCGAAAGTCACGGTGAAACTCGCCGCCCGCTGCAAGTCGTCCGCCACCGGCGCATCGGCGGCGTTGATCGCGACAAAGCCGCGGCCGCGCAACTCATCTATCTCTAAATCGCCCTCGTCGAGTTGCACCGCCCTGTCGCCCACCACTTCCGACGCGCCGGCCACCCTGAAAAAGGTCCGGAAGGACGAGGACGGCACCGCCGTCCCCGAGCGTGGGCTTAAAACGGTCTCCACCTCCACCGGGCCGGAGAAATCGTCGGCAATCACGATTTGCGCGGCAAACCCTAAATACGCATTGAGTTCTCCAACCCCGGGACGCATAGTGAAAGAGTTGAACGCCTCAGTCGTTTCATATGTAAGAGAGTCAAGACGTTCCGAATTTACGGGTAAAAACTGGTTGGTGGGGTTTCTCAATAGTCCATAAACAACCCCAGTTCCTGAATTAGGTCGGGAATCTTCTCCCGCTTCGAAAGTGGTAAAGAAACAAAAGGAAGTTACAGAAAAAAGACCGCACGAACCACCACTGAGTATCTGCAGCCGTAGCCGCAGGTCGTTGCCCAAACCAGAATCAGAGCCTTCATCCGTGAAAATATCGGGGTGATACCTGAATCCAACGCCGCCGCCCGACAGCGGCTCGACAGCCCTGACGTTTATTTGGATGTTACCGTCATCGAAAGTGTCGAACAGGTCTTGCGGCAGGACCACGCCCAGCCCGGTGAGCGTCTGACCGGAAACGACGGTGCTGGCCCTGCCCATCCCGAACGCGAGCGTCACGCCGCCCACCGGCTCGACCACCTCCACCGTCAGCGATGCGCCGCGGAAGTCAAACCCGTCGCTCGCGGCGACCTGCCCGGCAAGCGCGACCGACGCGCCGCGGGCAATCGCGGTGCCGGGCGCGGGCGCGGTGACGGTGATTACGGCGTCGCCGGTGGCGGGCGCGACCGTATAGTCGAACGTCTCCACCGCCACTTCCTGCCTGTTGCCGTGGATCTCCTCCAGAGGGGATTCAGCCAGCATCACCGTCAACGACACCGGGCCGGCGTAACTGCCGGCGACGGACAGCCGCAGCGCACCCAGCAGCGTGCCCAGGTCGGCGGCGGTCATCGCTCTTTGGTTGTCAACCGGGTCGCGGTCGGCGGCGTCCGGCACCGGGGCGCCGACAGTCCCGGCGAGATACTCCGCCACCGGCAACTCTCCCCCAACGGTGAAAATAGCAACCACCGGGAACGGGGAATACACCATGAACAACGTGCCGCCGGTGAGCAGTTGCTCCCTGAAGAACGGCAGGGCGCTGTTGACCAGTATGAAGTCCGTATCGTCGGCGCGCCGGATGAAAACGCCGTTGTCGGCGTCTATCCGCACCGTCGCGTCGCCGACGGCGAGGCCGGCATCGCTCAGCGCATCGGGGTGGAGCGAAAGCGTGACGCCGGGCGCGGGCGCGTCGAGCATGACCGAGAACGTCGCGCCGTCAAACACGAAGTCGTCGTCGTTGACGGCGACCGTCCCGGCGAGCGTCGTCGCCGCCGTGCCGGAGAGCAGGACCGTGCCGGGCACCGGCTCGGTGAGCGCGATTACGGCGACCGGGATCTCGTAGTCAACGTCGGATAGGAAAGCGTCCGGCGCGGCGCCGCCCTCGTCGAGGCCCACCCGCAGCGTCACCCGGCCGAAGTAACTGCCGCTCTCTGCGAAGATCTGCACCGCGTCCAGAATCGCGCCGACGTCGGCGGTGTCCGGCACGCGGGCGGCGGCGGCGGTGCGCTCGGGGAAAGTAATCCGCATGACCCGGCGGTTCAGATCAAGCAACGGGCCGCTGTCGTCGTCGGTGCGCACAAACCCCAAATCGTCGCCGCGGTCTATGAAGACGCCCGAGCCGCGACCGAGCGGGTCGGGGTCTATCCGCACCGTTCTGCCGCCGGCGACGAGACCAACCGCGGCGTCGGGGTGAAGCCGCAAGCCGACGCCGCCGCCCGGCTCGGTGATCTCCACGCGCAGGGTCGCGCCGGCGAAATCAAAATCGGCGTCTTCCCGCAACACGACCGTCGCGTCGAGCGTGACCAATTCGTCGGTGAGGAGGCTGCCGGGCGCGGGCGAGTTGATCAGAACGGCGCCGGCATCGGCAGCGGGAATGGCCGTGTAGTCCGCAGTGACCACGACCGCGTCATCCGCGGGATCGAGCGTGACCCGCAGCCCCACGGCGCCGGCATAGTCGTCGGCGACCGTCAGTTGCAGCCCGCTTAACAGCCCGCCGAGTTCCTCGGCCGTCGGCGGCCTCGCGTCGTCGCCGGCCTCCGCAAACGTCATCGAAATCAGGGTGCCGCCGGGGTTGCTGAAGAAACCGCCCGCGTCGAAGCGGACCACCTCGCCTCCCTCCGGCCGGCACACGGTGCGGGTGACAAAATCGCAGGACTCAGCCAGGTAGATGCCGTCGTCCGACACCCGCAGGTCATGCGTGAAACCCGAGCCGAACCTGAGCCCGAAGGGGACGAGGGTATTCATCAGGTTTGCGGCCGTGACCATCGCTGCGGGATGAAACCCGAGCGTGACCTCGGACGCCGGCGCGGTGACCTCGACGGTCAGGCGCGCACCGGCGAGTGCGGGCAAGCCGTCGGTGCTCCGCGCCATCAGCCTGACGGCGGCGCCGGCGGCAAGCCCGGTGCCGGCGGCGGGCCGGTCAATCGAGATCAGCGCCGCACGGTAATTGAACTCGGTGGCGGCACTGTCCCGCTCGTCGCCGTGAAGCACCGGCTCCTCGTTTTCCACGGTCTCGGCGCGCAGCGTCACCGGGCCGGTATAGCCGTCGGTGAACGTCAGTTGCAGCGCGCCGATGACCGCGCTCAGATCCTCAGCCGTCGCCGGCCTCACGCCGGCGGCCGGTGCGTCGGTGAGCGTGACGGCGAGCTCGTTGCCGTTGATCAAACCCGTGCCGGAGGGGGGGGCGGCGATCCGCAACAACCCGGTGCCGTCGTCCGTGTCAACGTTGATGCCGGCGGTGGATATTTGCACGGTTCTATCGCCGACGACGAGGCCGGCGGGAGCCGATGCGGCGGGGAGAAACGAGAGCGCCGCGCCGGCGGCCGGCTCAACGATCCCGAACGAGAACGCCGCACCGCGCAACTCGAAGTCCCGCGCCACCCTCACCGCCGCGGTGAGCGTCGTGACCGAGGCGGGGGACAAAACGGCGCCGGGCGCGGGCGTGCCGATCGAAATGCCCACCGGGCCGGCGTCCTCCACTATGTAGTACGTCGAAGTGGAGCGCTGTTGCATGGTGGTCGTTTCCAGCGTGACTGCCACTTCGACGGGGCCGGCGTAATCATGCGCGATCACCAGTTGCAGTGCGCCGGTGACTGCCGCCGCCCCGGCGATGAGGGTGGCATTATTACTGTCCATATCAAGGGCATCAATTAAAAATTGTCTGTCTTCATCTCGCAGAAAAGAGGGTGCAGGAAACGAAGTCTGAGGACGAGAGAAACTGGAACCAGAAACGTTTATAACCGCAGCATGGGAGAGAAAAGCGTTGAACTGTACCGCGCTTCCGTCCACGTCCAGGCTTTCGGGCTCAATGGCGGCGGGGTTGACCGCGAGCGCAACACCGGCCGCCGGCGTCACGACCCTGACTTCGAAACGGGCGTTATTTAATGGAATACCCTCATCAACGAGCACCGCCGCGCCGAGCGGCACGGTCGTGCCGGGCCGCAGCGTAGTGATCTGCTCCGCCACCGTTTGGCGCACCGTGGAAACGACGCCCTCGCGGGTGCCGCCGTTGATCGTGGCATCCTCGCTCTCGGCCACCGCGACGACCACCGCGACGGGGCCCGTGTAATCCGGGGCGGCGCTCAGTTGCAGCGCGGTTAAAACCGCAACGAGGTTCTCCTCCGTTACACCCGCCACCAGCGCCCGGACGGAAAATTGCCTGCCGCCGTCTTGCAGGTAGGCCGGATCGTCGGAGGCGAATTGGTTGAAGATTTCGAAACCCACCATAATCGCCGCCGTGGGGGCGGAGTCCACGGCGTTGACTCCGGTGGGAAACGCCACCGTGACGTCGTCCACGTCCAGGCTTTCGGGCGCAATCGCGGCGGGGTTGACCGCGAGCGCAACACCGTCCTCCGGCGCGATGACTGTGACGTTGAGCGACGCGCCCTCGGTGACGAAACCGGTGGGCAGGGAAAGCGGCGGCACCTCAAACGGCACGGTCGCGCCGGGCATGAAGGGCAGCCCGATGACTGAGCCGTCATCCGGCTGCTGCGCCGACGACGGCGCCGCCAACAAAAAGATCGCTGCCAACAAAGCGCCGACAAAGCGCCGACAAAGCGCCGACAAAGCCTCGGTGAACCCCCGGCGAACCGCTATAACGCTCGACAACACGCCGACACTGCCAGGACACCGGGCCAACACAGCCGCGGCGGCGCGGTGCGGCGCGGTTAAGGCGGTGCGGCGGACTTCATCGCCGAGGCTCGCCGGCCGGCTTTCGCCCGCACGGGCGGCGCGGCGCGATACGAGACGGTTGGAAATCACTCTCTCCTTGAGGGGGCGGCGACCGGCGGGGGCAATCCGCGTGTTGCCCGGCGGCGCGCGAAAGCGCGCAAGATAAGCCGCCAATGATGCGAAAACAGTCACTTTTGCCGGCTCCTTGCGGTTGGGCGCCGCGAGCGGCGGGAAGCGCGCATTATGCCACAGCCCCCACCGCCCATAGCGCGGCGCAATCCGCGTCCTGCAAAGCCGGAGCCCGGTTTGGCGTGCGGTGTTTGCGCGGTGTTCTGCGGGGTTTGCCCGGTGCGGACTGCGGCCTTGAACGACAGAATCCAGGTGCCGAGCGCCAGCAGCAGCAGCCACAGCGGCTCCATCGTCCCGCCACCGCCGCCCGTGGGCGTAGGCGTAGGCGGCTGGGGCGGCGGCGTTCCGACCGACACCCTGACCGGCGGGTCACCGAGGTTGTGGGCAAACCCGACGCGGCGCGTCGGGACTTCGCCGGACAACTCGAACAGCACGGCAAACTCGGCTTCGCGATCCGTCCCGCCCGCCGGCAGGGTCAGCGTAGCGGCCACCTCGTCAAGATCGTTCGTCGCGGCCAAGGTCACCGTGACTTGCGCGGGGTCCGTCGCGGCCTGAGCCGAGAACAGCGTCACCTCGATTGAAACCGGCGCCACCCGGCCGGGCTCCATCTCGTTGCGCGCCGTGACCATCAACTCGTTGTTGGTGTCCCCCTGGGTGAGGAGGCGGGAGAACGGGGCCGGCACCACGTCAACGTCCATGAACCTCACCGCCAACGCGAGCGGGTCGTGGATCACGCGGTTTTCGGTGCGGTCGGCGTCGTTGAGCACGCTGCCGTCCTGCAACTGCAACAGCAGACATTCGTCGCCCGCGCGGACGCCGAGGGCGGCGCTGTGCCATGCCGCGCGGGCTGCGGGGGCACGCACCGCATTGATGCTCGGACACGGCGCGGGCGCGCTGTAGGCTTTTTCAAACTCGGTTTCGGTGAAGCGGCCCCAGCGGTCGTCCTCGTTGAACTTGTAGATCAGCGCGTCGGCGTTGTCCTGCGGGAATGCCCGCAGCAGCGGGAGCATCACCGTTGCGACGCCGCCGGGGTTGGCCAGGCCGCTGAGCGTGTAGTCGAATACGCCGGTCGCAATCCGGGATACCGGGATGGGCGGCACCGCGGCGGCACCGACGTTGAGCGGCGGCACTCCCGCGGCGGCGCGCAACGCAATTGAGTAGTCGCTGCTGCTTATATCGCCGCCCGCGGCCGCGGTGTTGGCATAGATGCCCAGGCCGATGGTCAGGAGATCGCCGCCGGACTCATCAACGCCGGACATCCGCGCCGGCGCCGCGAGCAATTCCGCCGACCCCGATGCCTCGCCGAGCGTGACCAGGCGGTAAAGTTGCGCCTCGCGGCGGCCGTCGTTGTCGTCACCCTCGACGCGGTCCAGATTATCCGGCACGCCGTCGTCGTCGGCATCCGTCACGCCGGCCGTCCGCACCGGCACCAGGAACCGCGCCGTGTAAATCTCCGCCGCGTTCGCGTCGAGACCCGTCACTTCCAGCGTAAGTTGCTGCCCCGCGGTCGCGACCGTGGCCGGCGGGAAATTGACCGATATGCGCACATCCTCGGCGGTCGCCCCGTCCCCCACCACGGCGCTCACCGCCGGTTGCGACGCACCTTGCCGCACGGTTGCAACGACCCTGAGGGTGCTCGCGGCCGGCATGTCCTCCGCCGGCGTGATGGTCAGCGCGAAGCCGTAAACCGGATTGCCCGCCGGGATGAACGCCGGGTCGAGTGCGAACGTCGGCCGGGTCAGGGACACCACCACGACCTCGACGCGCGCGTTGCCGATCGCGAACAAGTTATTCCCGGGCGTAACGTCGGCCAAACTAAGGCCGTCCGGTGCGGCCCCGGCGACGTTGCCGGCGACGTTGCCGAACATGAAATTGCCGATGCTCGCCAGTGTTACGGTTTGCCGCGTAGTGGCCTCGACGCCGACGGATATCTGCTCGTTCGCAACAGTGTTGCTCAGCGCCGTGTCTATGGGCCGCGGCTGCGCTTGCCCGCCCCCGGCGATAGACAACTGCGGGACGCTGAAAGTGCCGGCGTTGTCTGAGACCGAAACCGACACCGGCAGGTTGACCGACGTCGCCTCTGTGCGCAGCACCACCGTTTCGACGTCAAACCCGACCGGCGGCGCGACATAGATATTCCTGACCCCCCTGACCGGCATGCCGCCGGTGAGTTGGCCGGCCCACACCAGCCTCAGGGGCTCTCCCAAGTCCTCGGATGAGTCGAACGAGCCCACGATTGCGGGCGCCGCCGGACAGGCGAGGACGTCGGCCTGCCCCTGGCAAGCGTCCGTGTAGCGGCGCACCTCAACCTCCCCGTCGCAATCGCTGCAAACCGCCGCGACCGCCGCAGTCAGCCGGGTCAGCGGGCCGGTGCCCGGGACCAGAATGTAGGTCGGGTTGTTATCGCCAAATCCCTGCTCGACCGCGCCCGTCGCAAGCATCGCCGGGGTAATCCGCAACGGGGCGTCGGCGCCGAAATAGGTGATCCGTTCGCCGTTTTGGCCGTCCCGACATTCCAGGCCGTAGCGGAGTTCTTCCGCGTTGCCGAAGCCATCGCCGTCGGCGTCGTCGCTGCCGCCACCGCAGTAATCAGCGATCCCGCCGGCGGCGACAAAGCTTTCCAATTCGTCCAGCACGCCCGGGTCGCTTCCGGTGTCGGCGATATTGACCAGGTCGGTGGACATCGTCGCCATCAGCCTGTCGTAGTTCCTCCTGTCCGCCGGATAATTGCCCGCGATGTCTTCGGGGGGATTGTCGGTGGAGACCACGTCGCCGGTCACCACGACGGTGAATCCATAGGTGCGCCCGGGGATCAGCGTCGCGTCGGCGCGGGTGACCCGGTACACCGCGACCGCGGCGTCGCGGCCGCCGCCGGCGGCGGCAATAAACTCTGCAAACTGCTCGGTCAACTCGAAGCCCCGGTAGCCGCGGCTGTTCAAGGTTGCGACGGTGCCGCCGTCCGCGAGGCTCAACAGCACGTAGCCGGCGGTGTCGTCGGGCGCCGACCCGTCGGCGGGGATGGGCGCCGGGCGGATATTGGAGATCGTCTGCAACATCTGCTGCCGGAAGTGCTCGCGCTCGCCGTCGGTGACTTCGGTTTCGGTGACTTCGGTTGTGGTTGTTTCATCGGTGATACCAATCTGGTACACGGCGTTGTCGTAGCGGCAATCGCCCGCGTCCTGGAACGTGCTCAGGCGGTCGCACGCCGGCCGCCACATCAGCACCACTTCGGTGTTGCCAATCTGCGCGGCGGTCACGGTGGTGGAGCCCGGCACGGTCCCCGTCGCGTCGTCCGCAATCCGTTGGTCCAGCCGCAACACGTCGCCCGGCAGCGTCGGGCCGACCGTATCGGTGCGCAGCCTGAACGTTTTGAGGTTTCTGCTCGAGTAGAAGCGCGGCTCGTCGCCGTTCAGCCCGCCGTTGGGCGACGCCGTCACTTCGACGGTGACGAGGCGATCCCATGAATATTCGAGGTTGTCTTTGGACGCGACCTCGATATTGACGCTGTGCAGGATTGCCCTCGCCACCGTCGCCGGCACCGTGGTGCTGAAGTCCAGTTGCATGCTGTGCGTGCCTGCCTCGGGGTCCACCGTAGTCGTTATCTCGCCGTAGTCGTCGCCGCCGTGGATGATGCGCGACTGCGCCGATATGGAACACGCCGGCGTGTCCTCGCACACGGTCAGCACGTTGTCCGTGGCGATGGATTGCAGTTCGGCGGGGGTGAGATCAATGCTGTGCGGCGCTGAAATCGTCACGACGACCTCGTCGCTGCTTCTGAAATAGGCGGCACCGTTGCCCCTCAGCACCTGGCCGGTGCCCGGAATCGGGATGCCGTCCACGTCGGGGTCAACCAGGCCGGTCACCGGGTTGGCGCTCTCGTCGGCCACGATCTCCAGCACCTCGGCCGTGTCGCCCACGTCGCCGCAGGCGCGGTCTTCCAGCGGGGGCGTGCCCGGAGAGGTTTCCCGGACGTCAAACTCGTCGAGGGAGCAGCCCGGCACCATGAAGTCGGTGGGGTCGCTGTCCGGGGCCAGGTCAAACGTCAGCACGCGCGAGGAGGTGACGCCGCCCGTGGGCAACTCGTCGGTCAGATCCAGCCGCAGCCGCGCCAGCCCGTCGAATTGCCTGAACCAGTCCGCGGTGATCTCCAGGCGCACTTTCAACTGAAAGCCCGAAGGAACGGTGAGCGTCGGCTGCGAGGCCGTCAGAAAACGATTGTCCGCGAGTTGCAGGAGGAAAATGTTGGCGTAGAACTCATCGTCGTCCAGGGTGACGATCCGCTCGTCCGGATACGGCTCGCCGACGCGGCCGTAGCGCAGCAGTTCAAGCCGCGGATTGTCGATCACGATGTCGTTGTCCTCTCCAATCCCGTCGGCGAGCAGGGTATAGATGAACGGCGGCTGCAGGGCGGTGTCGCCCTCGTTGGAGGAGATCGGCGGCGCCATGTCCGGGTCCGTGATGATCGGGTCGTTGACCGCCGCGACCACCAGCCGGTACTCCATGACGACCGAGTCGTGCGGGAGAGGCAGCGGCGGTGAAAAGTCGCCGGTTTCGCCGAACTCCAGCGTGAAGATAACCACGCCGTGCCGGTTGGGCACGAGGTCGCCGTAACTGAACAGGATGCGCTCTTCGGTGGGCGCGGCCGCCCCGGTCTGCGTGGTTTCGATCTGCCAACTGTCGGCGGCGAGCAACGCGGCGACGGTCTGCGTCTCGAGGTTGTTCGCAACGCTGCGGTCGAGCGCCACCGACACGATGCTCGCGGTGACGCGCTGGCGCCTTTCGTGCGCGGCGGCGGTGCCGATCTGCCTGAGCGGGTCGGCGCCCGCGTCTTCGTCAACGGTGCGGCTGGATTCGGTCAGCGTGATCGTCGGCGCGTGATCAAACCGCTCGACCTCTTCGTCCTTGAATGCCGTCACCGTGTCGGGGTTCACGTCGGTGCGGACGACCGGCGTCAGCGTAACGGTAAAGCGGATCTCGTCCGGCGGGTCGAGGTTGCCGGCGGCGAGCCTGAACCGCAACGCACGCAAGACGTTGGTGGCGTCAGTGGCGCTCAGCGTCGAGGCGGCGGCGCCGGTGATCGTCACACCGGCGACGCCGCCGTCGAAGTCAAAACTGAAGTCGAAGTTGGCGGGCGCGAAATCAGCGGCGGCGGCCCCCGCCACAAAGCCGTCGCCGGGCGTCAACACGCCGTTGTTGGCCGCGACGTTCGGGGCTTTCTCCGCGGTCACCCGCACCATCGCAATCGCGGCGCCGTGGAAGTTTTCGTTGGTGTCCATGACCTCAAGGCCGGCGCCGAACACCGCCGCGCCTGTTGTCGGGCCCTCCTGCAGCAAGTCCTCTTCGTCCAGGATGACGTCGTCCAGCGTCACGCTCAGGCGCGGGTCGTTGTGCAGCGCGTAAGTCTTGACGGTCGTCACTTCGCCGCCGCCGCGGGCGTCGCGGGGCGCGTCGCCGGTGAGGCCGTCGTTGGGCGACGACGTCGTCGTCACGGTGATCAGGCGCAGCCATGAATACTCAAGGTCGGCCGCGGCTGCGATCGTGATCGAAATTCCCTCAAGGATTGCGCGCGCATCGGCGGCCGCGACGTCGCCGGTGAATGTCAACTGCTGCAGCGACGTGCCCGCCAACTCGTCGGGGGTGGAGAGGATGTCGGCGAGGGCTGCGGCCGCGGCGGGCACAGTGATCACGTTGTCAACGACGATGGAGCTCAATTGGCCGGCGGTGATCGGGGGTGACGCGCTCATGACGCTTTGCGGCGCCGCAATCGCCACGGAGACTACGTCGTTGAGTCTGAAATAGGGGGCGGCGTTGCCCTCCAGGAACAGAGCGCCGTCGTCAAGGCTGCCGTCGTCAACGTCAACGTCGCGCACGCCCGTGACCGGGTTGAGCACGGTCGGCGCGGCGTCGGCGAGCAGGACGACGCTGCCGCAGGCGCGCTCCCGCAGCGGCGGCGTCGCCGGGGACGTTTCCGGCGCGTCAACTTCACGATAGCCGCAGCCCGGCAGCATAAAGTCCACGCCGTCGTTGCGCGGGGTGATCTCAAATATCGCGGTGCGCGTCGTCATCAGGGACACCTGATCCAAGCCCGGCACGTCCTCCAGGTCCAGCGTCAGCAGCGCGCGTCCGCTGAAGTCCCGCTCCAGGTCAAAATCGCCCGCTTGGCTTAGCAGTTGCAGTCTCAGTGACAGGGTGTTGCCGCTGCTGAGAAGGAGGCTGCCGCCGGACGTCAGGCGGCGGTTTGCGGGCTCCCTGTCGGCCGGCAGGCGGGTGCCGCCGACGATGATCCTCGCGTAGCGGTCGAGCACATCGCCGCTCAGTTGAACGGGGCGTGCGGGGTCGGCATAGCGCCGCAGTTCAAGCCGCGGATTGCTGATCACGATGTCGTCGTTCTCCTGCGGGCCGTCGGACACGCTCTCAAAAGCCGAGCCGAACCGGTTGGAGTCTTCCTGGTAGATGATCGGGAGCGCGGCGGCGGCGGGATTCGTGACAATCGCGTCGGGCACCACCAGGGCGCGCAGACGGTAGGGGGAGTCGGCGACGACCGGCGCATCGTCGTCGCCGGGCGCTTCCGGCGTCTCGGTCGCGCTCAGCAGGAAATCAACCGCGCCGTGCCGGCCGGGCACCAGCGTCCCGTAATTGAATTCGATCACCGCGACCGCCGTGCTCAGGTCCGGCGTATTCGCATCGGGAACCGCCCTGAATTGCGGCAGCACGCTGAACAGGTCTTCCGGGCGGTCGAGATTGGAGGGAATATCAACGGAATCAACGACGGTCATTTCCCAGGTGAGGCCGCTGATGCTTTGCCTTCGCTCCTGGGAACTCACGGTGCCGACCGGCACGAACTCGCCGGACGGCGCACTGCCGAGGACCACCGTCAAAGCGGGCGCGGGGAGCGTGATCACCGGCGGGTCGTCATCCCGCATAACCGTCAGGTCTTTGGTCGCCACCGTCGGGTTCTGATTGACCAGCGGCGAGTCAACCGGCGTCAGGGTCACGGTCACGCGCAGCGTTGACGCCGGGTCCGGGTGGTCGTCGCGGAAACGCAACCCCCTCAGAACATTTTCGACATCAATCGTGTCCAAACCTCCCTCCCTGGAGAGAGTGATCATGAGGGTGGGCATGGCCCCGGACGTAGCCGTCAGATTCAGATCAAAAAGGAAAGCCTCGTTGGGATCAATAATTTCAAGGACGCCGGACTCGAGCACCCCTCCGGTGTCGCCGGCGAGCGCCTCCACCGAAATCAGGATCGAAGCGATCGAGAAGCGTTCATCATCGTCGGCGTCGTCCATGTCGTCCACGACAATGCCGGCGCCGAACAGCGGCGTGCCGGCCCGCAACTGCGTTTCGGTTACGGCGGAGATCTCATCCCCGGAAAGATCAATCGTCGGCGCGTTATCGTCTCCGAATATCACGAACGACGGCGTTGCGGGCGTCAGGGTCGTCACCGACGGGCCGCGGCGGTCGCGGTCGGTCAGGCCGTCGTTGGGCGGCGACGTCACCGTGACGGAAACCAGGCGCGGGCCTTGATAGGTGACCGTGGGCGTGACCGTGATGGAAATCCCCTCGAGAATCGAGCGCGCCTCGGTGGGCGGCACGCCTTGGTTGAACGTTATCCGCCGCCGCGCCGTGCCCGCCTCCTCGTCGCGTTCAATCATGCCGGCATCCATGCCGGCATCGGCGAAATCGGCGGCGAGGTCGGGGACGTTGATCGTGTGGTCATTGGCGACCGAGGCCGCCTGTTCCGCCGTAAGGTCGGCCGCGACCGACGAGATCTCTATTTCCACGAAATCGCCGGCGCGGAAATAATTGGCGCCGTTGCCGTCGAGCAAGACGCCGACGACGGTGCTGGGATCAACGTCAACGTCGCGCACGTTCGTAATCAGCGGCGGGCCGCCGGTGTCACCGGCGCCGATTATGATCTCGTTGTCGCAAGGCGGGGTTTCGTCAAAATCGCACAGGTCTTCGGGGATCAGATCAAACTCCAGCGGGTCGTTGGCCGCGATAACGTCGAACACCACGGTGACGTCGGTGGAACTGCTGACGCCATCCGCACCCGGCTCGTCCTGCAAGTCCAGCGTCAACCGCACCTGGCCGTTGAAGTCGCTCGTCCCGTCGCCCGGCGCGGTGCCCGACAGCAGCCGCAGCATAACCGCGAGGGTATTGCCCGAACCGATCGTGACCGAGTCGGCGGACGTCAACTGCTCGCCGCCGATCATGATCTCCGCGTTGTCGTCGAGTGCGGCGCCGGTCAATTCAGCCACGTAACCGGGGTCGGTGCCGGCGTAGCGGCGCAGTTCAAGACGCGGGTTGCTGATGGTGATCCGGTCGTTCTCGCCGGGGCCGTCAAACACCCTGAAATTCGATCCCCCGTACGCGGCAGCGACGTTCTCCGCGGGGTCTTCCCCCATATTTTCCGCGACCCGGACCACCTGCGGCGGGTCCGTCGTCAGCGGGTCGGCCACCGGCGCGACCTCCAGGCGGTACTGCAGGGCCAGCACCACGTTGTCGGCGCCGGGATCTTCCTCGGGCTCCTCGGCGACCATCAGATCAAACAGGATTACGCCGTAACGGTCGGAAGCGAGACTCCCGTAGTTGAATTCAATCGTCGCAACCGACGTGTCCGCGCCGCGGCTCACCGTGAATTGCGGGAGTTGCACGAACAACTCGCCCGGGTTGGCGATGTTGTTGGGGCTGTTCAGGTCAACCCGCGAGGTGTCCGTGATGACGATGTTCTGCCTGCGCTCCATGGAATCGGCCGTGCCGATGAGCACGTTCACGCCGTCGGCGGCGTCCTCGAGGATCACCGTCTCGGTTTGCGTGAGGGTGGCCGTCTGGTCGTCGTCGAACCGGGTGATCGCCAGTTCCCTGTCCATCACCGCTGGGTTTTGGTTGACCAGGGGGTCGGTGGTGATTGGCGTCAAAGTAACGGTCAGGCGGATCAGCGCCGCCGGATCCGGGTGGTCGTCGCTGAGGCGCAGCGCCCGCAGGACGTTGGTGACTTCCTCGACGCTCATCGGCTCATTGTCGGCGCGCACAATCGTCGCTGCGGGCATGGCTGACGGCACACTCGTCAGCACATAGTCATCGAAAGAAGGAAGCAAACTCGCATCCAGGCTGAAGACGGCGGACTCGAACCGCCCCTCGACGTCGTCGCCGACCGCTTCCGCCGCGACTTGAACGGAGGCGATTGCGTTGAGGTGCTCGTCTTCATTGCTGTCCTCAACCAGCAAACTGGCGCTGAATACCGGCCGGCCCTCCCGCAACGCGCTTTCGTCCATGTCACCAGTGAAATCCGGATCAAAGGTGACCACCGGCACCGGGTCGGTACTCAACTCGAAAGTTTTCGAGAACGCCGATGCGACGCCTTGATTCCCGTTCAACCCGTCGTTGGCCGATGCCATCACCGCCACGGTGACCCGCCGGTTCTCCCGCGGCGCGTCGGCGTCAATCGAGACGGTGATCCCTTCAAGCAGGCTGCGCGCGGTCGCGGCGGGCACGACAGCGTTGAACGTCCACAGTTGCGATACAAGCCCCTGCGCCGCGTCGGTCGAGTCGGTAATCGCGGCAAAATCCGTCAGGTCGATGCCGCCCGCCGCCGGATTGTCAATGCTTTGGGTGTCGGCAAACGCCATCAACTCCGCCGCGTCAAAGCTGCCGGGGTTGGCCGGTGCAATGGTGACGCGCACCGTGTCGGCGACTGCGAAATAGGGTGCGTCGTTGCCGAGCAATTCGAGATCGTCGGCGCCGCCGGCGATGGCGATGGCGATCACGTCAACGTCGGGGTCCACCACGCTCGTCACCACGTTGCTTTCGGACCCGCCGCGGGCGATGACCGCCGCCTCGGCCGCCACGCCGCACGCCGTCCCGTCGGGCGCGTCCGTTTCGCCGAGACCGCAGCCCGGCACCACGAAGTCAAGATTGTCGTTGACCGGGGCTATATCAAACACCACGATGCGGGCGACGCTGGAACTGACGCCGTCCGTGCCGTCGGCGTCCGCCAACTCGAACATCAACGTCGCCGTGCCATTAAAATCGAGCAGCGCGGCCTGCGGCTCGAACGCGAGGGTCACGTCCGTACCGGAAGCGACGGTTAATCCCTGGTCGAGCGTCACCGCCGTCAACGACTCACCGTTGGCGGTGACCACCACGCTGCCGCCGAACAAGTCCCCGCTCAGTGTCGTCGTGTGACCGGAGGCGGTGTCGGTGTCGGCGTAACGCTCCAGGAGCAGGTTCGGGTTGAACAGGGTGATAGCGTCATCCTCCAACGGCCCGTCCTCGACGGTGTAGGTGATGCTGTATGTGCCGCCCTCATTGGCGGAGACGTTCACCGTTGCGCCCGCGGGGGTCGTGACCACCGGGTCGGGCACCGGGGCAACCGACAGAACGAATGAAACGACGTCGGAGACGGCGCCCCCGGGAACGCCGCTGCCGGCCTCAACGTCCTCGACCACGATACTCAGCATGATCGTCCCGTAGCGGTTGCTCACCAGTTGGGGCACGGGCAACTGCAGAAGGCCTACGTTGTTAGCCTCGTCAAAAACGATGACGGGGTTGAACTGCCCCCCGACGAACAGCGCGTTTGGATCGCCGTCGAGATTGTTGGGCTGAGCCGCGACAATCTCCCGCGTACTGGTTTGCACGGCCAACCGCTGGCCTGATTCCACCGGATCAAAAGTAACAATATCCAGCGCCTCCGTGGGGACGTCGTCCTCGTTGTAATCGACCCTGGTCATCGCGGCGGGGGGGGTGGTGACCGGCGGGTCGTTATCCTCGGTGATCGTCAGGGCCTGGACGACCAGGACTAAGGTCTGGTTGATGATGTCGTCGGCGGGCAGCGGCGGCGGCGGCGGCGGCGTCAGAGAGAGTAAAATATCAATGCTGTCCGGCGGATCCTGGTTATCTTCCGCAAGGCGAAAGCGCAACGCCCGCAGAGCGGTTTCCGCCTCGTCGGTTGTCATCGGCACCTGGTCCACACCGATGAAGAATCTAATCGTCGCTACCACCCCGTCGGCCCGCTCGCTGAAGGAAAACTCATACCGGCTGTCGGGAGGATCGCCAAGCAAACTGGCGCCGGCAAAACTTCCCGTCTCGGCAATCGTCCCCACCGGCGTGCTCGCTACGACTTCCACGGTTTGGATCGCGGCGCCGTGATTCCCGCCGCTGATAACTCCGCGGCCCAATTGGGGGTCTTCATTGAATTCCCTGATATTGAAGAGAGTCTCATCGTCGCTGAAGAGTTGAATGCCTGCCAACTGCTGCACGTCCGCTTCCGCCACTGTGACGGGGGACACCGTGACAATCGGGAGCGGGTCGGAGCCAATCGGGACATCAATGTCCTCATTCGCCATTGCCGGGGCACCGGAGGCCCCGTCTTCGCCGTCGTTGCCGGCGTCCATGAACCTGATCTGGATCCGCCGGTTCGCATCCGCGCTGGAAGTGTTTGCGTCTATCGAGGCTTGCATCCCGGCTCTCAAAAAGGCGTTCAACGCGGGTTGCAGCACGACTTCGGTGACCGTGATCGTCAAGATTTGCCGGTTGGTGCCGGTGGCGCCGGTCGCGGCGACCCTGGTGTACATCAGTTCACCGGCGGCGGCGCCGCCGCTTGTCCTGGTAAAAGAGATCAGGCCGCTGCTGGCGTCCATCGCGCGCGTGCCGGTGACCGAGAAGACCATATCAAGGCTGTTGAACCCCGTGCCATCTTGCAACGCCGCCACCACGTCGAGGTTAATTGACTCGGCATCGGCACCCTCGACGTTCACGGCCACAGTCAGCGTCGAACCGACGCTGTAGCCGAGCACCTCCGGGTTGCCGGGCGAGAGCCCCGCCATGCGCGCCGCTATGTCGGGATCCTGCAGTTCAAGCGGCAGCATTACGAGATTGCCATCAATCAGGATCTCGGGCGGATCCCCGCGATTGGTGGGGCCGCAAGGATTGGCGGCATTGCGATCCCTCCAGCACAACTGCGGCGGATCGTTGACCGGATTGATGATCACGTCCACCACTCGCTCGGTGGTCAAGACCTCGCTGAGGCCGGACATCACGGGGGGTTCCGTGTCGCTTTCCGTCAATCTGAGCGTAATCGTGCCCACCCCGTTCGCGTTCTCGGCGAGTCCCGTAATCAGGATGTCGCCCGTCGCATCGGTGAGCATCGTGTCGGCGGCTCCCGTCAACGCGAAAGACCCGGGAAAGCCGTCGAATGACGTCGCCTCCAATGCCACGGGATTGCCCGCCCCGATCACCGGGCGTTCCTCAGGGCCGTTGCTCGCGTCGGCAATGGCAATCCGGAACTCAAGACCGGTCAGATCTTCGTCTATCGTCACGGCGGTTGCGGTGAAACCCGGCGGGTCATCAATGGAATTGACGACCAGCGTGAAAAATTCGTCGTCGGCGGCCGGAAAAGTCGCAGCCACGCCGCCGCTGTCCTCGACTTCGACTTTGAATTGCCAGGTGCCATAGAAATTGGGCGCGAAATGCGCGGAGAGGGTGAGGGTGGTGGCGTCAGCGGCGTCGTCGAAAACCACGCTAAACCCCTGAACCAGTGCTCTGTCGCCCGAATTTTCAACAACAGCGACGTCCGCATTGGTATCGCCTTGTACCGACTGCTCAACCAAAATCACGCTGGCTATAGTCTGACCGGTTTCGGCCGGATTCAAACCGGTGATAACCGCGTCGTTGGAGAACGGGCTCCCGGCGCTGGTTTCGTCCTCATTCACCGACCCGAGTGCCGCAGCGGGGACCGTGCCCGTCGGAGGGTCATCGTCCGGCGCGATGTTCATCGTGTAGGTCTGCGGCACCGGGTCACTCTCGCCCGCGTCGTCGGGCGGCACCAGCGTAATCCTGATCCGGGCCTGCGCACCGACGTCGTCGTCGGTCTCCGTCAACACGAATCTGAGCAGGTGCAACAGAGCCTCAATGGCGGCGGGGGTGGCCGGAGCCGGGTTATTAGTATCCCCGTCCAGAGGAATCAGTTGCAAAAACCCGGTGTCGGAGGGGGCCAATTTGGCGCCGATGGCGTTATCCGTTAAGGCCTGCCCCACTTGATACAACCCGCCGGCTATATTCTGCGGTTCAACAGGAAGCGGATTGCCGTTCGCTGCCACGGTAACGCGCAACCGCGTAAAACTGACGTCATCGGCGGCGATGGGGGTGTTCACGGCATCCGTCAATTCCAGTTCAATGACAATCCTCGCGACGCCGTCGGCGAGGCCGCCTTCAGAAACCGTTGCACTCGCATCAATCAACACGCCCGCGCCCGCCGGCTCCCTCATCTGAAGTGCGTTCTCCATGCCGGCATCCACATTTAAGTCGGAGGCGGTGTAGATGAGCGGAAAGTCGTCGTCTTCCTCGATGATGAAGCGAATAGTCGAGGGTGCGCTGACCGCCCGGGTGTCGGCATCCGTCACCGTCAGCTCAATCGTCAGAAGGCGGTTGCCGAGGGTCGGCACATCGTTGCCGACGACCCCCACAACGAGCAATTTCATGGTCTCGTCCGGCGCGAACTGCAAATCTTCAACAAGCAACGTGTCATCAGCGGGGTCGTCGGTCACGGGCAATGCTGTAAACCCGCCCGGGTCGGGGGTTCCATCCGCGTCTTTGATGCCGATCGCGACGGCGGCGTCGGCGAGGTCTCCGGTGGACTCAGCCGAGTTGAAATCAACTTGCACGGTGACGGTGGACTGCTCCGCGATATCACCGCCTCTCGTGATTAGAAAGCCCCATACCACGGCATCGGTGGCGGACTGCTCCGGCTGGGGTGGGGGCAGTGGGTCGTCGGCGGCCGCGACTTCGGCGACTTCGGCGGCCGTTAAATCCGCAGCGCCTTCACCCGTCACACCTACAACGACGGCCTCGGTAAAGGCGATCGAGTACTGCTCCCCGTCCCTCAACTGCAATGAACCGACCTGCGCGTGGGCGGCGGTGCGGGGAAAGTTGGAGGCGCCTTTGGTTTCGCCGCCGGCGTCAAACACCGTCGCCAAACTCGGGAACTGCGGGTCTTCGAGTTTCCGCGCCAGCCGCACGTCCACCGTGTCCTCCGCCGTGTACTCCCCCGGCGGCAGCACCACCCTCACCCGGGTCGTGCCGACGGTGTCTCTCATCAGCACTGCAACGCTCTCAGGGGTCAGTATCGCCGGCTCGCCGCTGCCGGAGGCGTCGTAGTGGATGATCTCAAAATCATCCGCCTCCGGGGAGGAGTCAAGAATATTCGGCGTGTCCGGCGCCGTCTCGTCGTATTGGATTTCAAACCTGACCGGCTTGCTGAAAGTCAGGTCAATATGCCGGCTCGCAAGGCTGACCACGGCGTCGGTGACATACGGCGCATAGCGGTCATGCAGCACCACCATCCACCAATCGTTACCGCCGTGCAGTTGATTGCCGTCGGCGTCATAAATCTCCTCACCCGCCGTCGGCCTGATGCCGATTGAAGAAATGTGGGGCACGGTGTCGGTGTCAATAACGCCATCGTTCAAAACCGACTCTCCGACGGCACGAAGTATCAACGGGTGATCGGTCTCCGCAAAATGCAGCCGCACGACCACCTCGTCGCCGGTCAAAGCACCACCGCCCACTTTAGTCACGCTGACCGGCACCCCCATCGCAACCGTCCCCTCCTCGCTAGCCAACTGCCTGATCCTGTGGATGCGCTCACCGCTTACGGCATTAGCCAAAAAAGTCGGGTTCTCTTCACGCACCACCAAGAAGTCAAACGCAGCCGGGGTCAATGCGCTCGTGCCGCCGGTGTCTCCATAAACCGGCTCGCTGAAAGTCAGGTCAATGTAAAACCCGTCCTCGTCAAGGGCGTTGCCCATCTCCGCGTCAGTGATCGCCGGGAGGCCGTCGAGCGGGTAATACCAAAACTGATTTTCGGCGCGCAGCGCGTAGGGCAGAAAACTGTCGTCGCCCGCTGTTGAAACAATACTCGTCAACTGAGCCACTCGCGTGCCCGCGTTGAACGTATTCCCGAAAGCAAATTGCATCGGCAGCGTATTATCAGTCACGCTGCCCGCCGGGCAGGTCACGCTGACAACAGACTGAAACGCCCCCGATGAAATGGCGAGATCGTAAACCTCCCCCGAAGGAAGCACCTGACGATCCGGCCCATTGTCTGAAATGCCGCCGACCTGGCCCGCGTCGTAGGTAACCAAAGAAGGAGAAACCAGTGGAAGTATTCCGAACAAGTCGGTGTCGCCGAGACTGTCCTGCGGCGTATAAGCGCAATCCGCATCCGCCGGCGGACGGAGATCAAGCGCAGCGGGGTTCCACCGTAAATTGAGACTCAGCGAATGGAGGAGATTACCCCGCACCTCGTCGCTGATTGACGTTCCTACGTTTATCCCATCTACAAAGTCGATGTCCGGATCAGGCGGCTCCAACGACCTGATCTGAAGGTCAAACGTGATCCTGCCGTCATCCTCCACGATTAAATTCCCTATGCGCTGTTCGATGATTCCCGTGCACCTGCGCCCATTCGCCCCAACCTCGCACTGCCCCTCCGGATTAGTGCCGGCCGTATGAGCGAACCCCTCCCATATCAGTTGCGGGTCGGTATCGCTGCGCTCTGCGTCAACCTCGGCGACGTCATCCGTCGGCAGAAGCAACTGCGCGTGCGCAACGGCGGGCATGAGCAGCATGCCGAGCAGCCATCCGCTGAAAACACCGCCGTAAGCGGTTTTGCCGCGCATAACCCCGTTAGCCCTTGAAAACGCCTTTGGAAACGCCCTTGAAAACGCCCTTGAAAACGATTGTGTCGTGCATAACAGCTCTAGCCGGTGCCCCGCCGCGCCCGTCTTTTGCCCGCAACCGATTGTGTCGTGCATAACGGCTTCAGCCCCTGCCCTTTCCCCCGGGCCTTTTGCTCCGGGCGCCGGAATGTCGTTGCAGTATCCGCACCGGCAATGGCAAAGACCACGCCGGCACGACGCAGGAACGTGCGGCCGCGTCTGATTGCAACGCGGACGTCGTGCGCGCCGATGCCCGTCCCCGCGTCACCAAGCGACAATACACCTCGCTCGCCAACGCCGATGCCATAAGCAACGCTGACCGCGGACGTTGAAAAACGGCCGATGGGTGTGAAATCATGATTTATGGAGTTTTTCTTGCAAGATTCCGAAACTCTTGCCGCCAATTTTACCTTATTTCCTTGAGCGTGCGCCCCGCGACAGGGGGTTATCCCCAAACCCCGCGAGGCGCGTACTTTACAACAATTTCCGATGCTCGCCGGAAAATCCCCGTAAAACGCCAAAAACACCGCCTCGGCGATGACCGGAAGCGCACCGGAAATCAGCAGCTTAACCCGCTTGTGCGCCGCCGACGGCATTGCGAACAACGCGGCGGTCAAAGACGAGACGAAGGCCGACTTTCTTGATCCGGCGAGCCGCTAAACGCAACGGGATATCCCGTCTCCGCCGCCCCGGTTTGTGCAATCCGCCGGTGCGATTGCGGCGCTTAAACAACGGCGACCATGACGCCGCCGGTCGCGCTTCGGCGTTCGCCCTTTGCGTCAGTAGATCTTGCCGCAGCAGTTCTTGAAACGCTTGCCGCTGCCGCAGGGGCAGGGTTGGTTTCTGGTCGCCGACGTCGTGACCATTTTCTTTGCGCCTTTGTGCAAGCGCCGGTGCTCCTCAACGAAGTCGGGCGCGCCGAGCGGCGGGACACGGAAAGAAAACATCATCTTCCTGCCCTTGTGCGACAGCGTGCAGTCGGCGCAGGAAAGAATGTCCATGCCGATCAGGCAGTCGGCCTCGGATTCGAGGTCGGGCGGCATAACGGCAACCGGCGCCCCGGCGAAACGGATCATATTGGGCAGGTAAACGTCGGCACGGTAATACGCCGCACGACCGTTGGCGCCGTCGGGTTCGAGGCCCGCCGCCTCGATGACCTTGCGCGACACGCGGGTGCGCTCCGCCGCGGTGTCCAGCAGCGCGGCGTAGCGGGGAAGCCGCGACTGCGCGACCCCCTTGTCGCCGGGAACGGGGCGGGTGACG
Organism: Candidatus Oxydemutatoraceae bacterium; assembly: GCA_965211995.1. Classification (GTDB taxonomy): domain Bacteria; phylum Pseudomonadota; class Gammaproteobacteria; order Poriferisulfidales; family Oxydemutatoraceae; genus CAYFZO01. The sequence continues at coordinate 313,826 of OZ243040.1, read as the reverse complement.
CCGACGTCAAACTTAATCTTGCGCAGCGGCTTGTCGGCCTTGAGAGTAAAAGCACGAAAGTTCGCCGCGGTGGACGCGCGCGCCGCTCGCGGTTCGTGTGCGCGCTTCTTCGGGGAGTCGGGCATCGGTTGAATCGGGATACGCAGGCGAGGCGGCATCCTACTCTCTTCGGAAATTCGGGGCAAATGCAGCGGCGGCGGCGCGGGGCAAAATCAAGTTGACGGTATGGGCAAGGATAAGTTGATGGTGCGGGCAAGGTTAAGTTAGACGGTGCGAGAAAGGATTGGGTCGTGCAGGATTCGAACCTGCGACCATCGGATTAAAAGTCCGGTGCTCTACCAACTGAGCTAACGACCCCTAAGGGAATTTGTTCATGCCATCCATGGCGAAAATCCGGGGGATTCTACATCCACCAGGGCGGACTTCCTTGTCCGCCCGTTCGCCGGGAAAATATGCCGTTATGGCATATTTCCTCTTTCCGGCTCACCCAACTGAGCTAACGACCCCTAAGGGAATTTGTTCATGCCATCCATGGCGAAAATCCGGGGGATTCTACATCCACCAGGGCGGACTTCCTTGTCCGCCCGTTCGCCGGGAAAATATGCCGTTATGGCATATTTCCTCCTTCCGGCTCACCCAACTGAGCTAACGACCCCTCGGAAAATTTATTCATGCCGTCCATGGCGAGAAGCCGGGGAATTCTACATCCGCCGGGGCGGACTTCCCGGTCCGCCCGTTCGCCGGGAAAATATATCGCCCGAACCCAACTACTGCGACACCGCCGCCGCGAACAGTAAACCGCGCTCGCGCCACAGCCGGACTTCGAGACCGTGGGAATACAACTTTATCGGCACCTCGCCGCGCATCACGTCGGGCATGCTGCGGTGGGAATCCGAATCGTAGGACACCTGATAGACGGTCTGCACCCTTCCGTGCGGGCCCCGCATCCGCAACTGCGCCGCCGCCTCCCCGCGGATCGTGCAGAAGCGCCCGCCCATCATCCGCCACGGCGTCTCCTCGAACAGCGAGGACTCGACCAATTCAAAACCAAGCGGGCCGAAAAACTCGCGCACTTCCGACATGTCGTCCGCACTGACCTCAAGCGGCTTCAGTTTGACGTGATTGGTCGCGACCTCATCGGCGATGTGCTGATGGACCTCGACGGACGGCATCGGCACGCGGTGCTGCGCCACCGACCAGGCAAAGGCGGCGACCGCAACGACCGCGGCCGCGATGCCCCAGTACGGCACCGCGACGCGACGCGCGTCTCCGTCGTGCGCCGCGTCCGCCGGCGCCGTTTGCCCGGCGATCTCGTTCAAGCGCGCAAACCGCGCCTCAGGCAAGGACTTGCTTGCCAAAAACCACCGCACCGCCCGGTCAACCGATTGACGCATCTTCTCCCCCGGCTTGCTCGTGCACGCGCTTGCGCAGCCGCGAGATGCGCGACAGCACCGTCCCGCGCGAAAGGTTGAGCCATTTCGCAACTTCCGTCGTGGTGTAGCCTTCGACCGCCCACAAGAACAAGATCTCGCGCTCGACCGGCGCGAAGTCGGACCACAGCGCCGCGAGCGTGTCCCGATCCACGGTGGTCTGCTCAAGCGTCGCGACGTCGAAATCTAGATGCTTTTCGTCGTCGAACGGCTCGATTTCGACGCGCCCGCTCTTGCGCCAGTCGTCAATGGACTGATTGCGGATCACTCTCATCATGTAAAACTTGCTGATCTCGGCGGGTGTGTGTTCGGCGCGCAGATATTTCTCGAGCGCGTTCTGCAACAGGTCGCAAGCATCGTCTTCGTCCCCGGTCAGCGAATAACAGTAACGGTACAACTGGTCGAACAGGGCTTTGTCGAGCATCGGGCAACCGCCTAGGCGTCGGGCTTGAGGCGGAAAGATACCACCCAGCCTTTTTCCAGCAATCGCGGCAGGCGCCGGTCGAGTTGTTCGAACCGCCGCGACAGCGCGTCCAGCGTCGCGCCTTTGATAAGGTCTCCGAGCAAGCGGTAGAGTTCCCGCGGCAGGCGCGTGAGCGCAGGGCGCAAACCGTCGCGGCAGACGCACAGATGCTCCCGCGGCGCCCCGCCGGGGGATACGGCGCCGGCGCCGGGATAGGCGCGCGTGCGCCACACCGCACGCAACGGATACACCGAAGACATCAGCGCCAGCGCCCGGCTTGCTTCGAGCACGATGCGCCCGCGGTCGCTTTCCGCCACCCTGGCAAACGCCTCGAAGTCGAACGCCGGGTCATCCTCGGCGTAGTAAGCGAAGTGATAACGCCATTCCAGGCGCGCGAGGTCCGGCAGGCACGCGAGACGGGGGTCTTTACCGGCGTACTCGCCGCAGTACAGCCGCAAGAAACCGGCGAACCCCTCGCCGTACAGATTCAAATCACTGTCCTCGCTCGGGTGCAGCCGCATATAGCCCGTGGCGATGCCGCGAAACCGTGCTTCGCCGAGCAACTGCGCGCATACCGGATAGACGTCGCTCAGAGCGCTCGTTAAAGCGCTCTGCATGTTGCGGCGATACACCCCGAGGCTGCGCGACGCCGACAAACCGCCGGCGGGACGCACCAGCCCGGTCAACGCCCCGCCGCTTTCGCCGCGCATGACGCGCCCGAAAGTCGCTTGCAGCGATTGCAAATCCATCGCGCTCACGCCGATAACCCTTGCGACGATGCCGACCTTTGCGCCGCCGCCGATCCCTGAGATAACGCTGATCCTTGCGCCGCCGCCGCGATGATCCGTCGCGCTTTGTCCGCTTCGCCGAGCAGGGTTTGCAAAGGCGGCAGCCGGTTGTCCCATTCGATCAGCACCGGCACGTCGCGGTGCTTCGCGGCGAACTCCTCGAACAGCGCCCACACCGGGGCGGTCACCGGGTGGTCGTGCGCGTCGAGCAGGAAATCGCCGCGGTCCTGGAACCCGCCGAGGTGCACCTCGCGCACCCGCTCGAGCGGCAGACCCTCGAGCGCCCGGGTTATCTCGCAACCGTGGTTGCAGACGTTGACGTACCAGTTGTTGAGATCGAGCAGGATATGGCAGTCGGCCCGCGCCGCGACCGCGGACAGAAAATCAACTTCGTCCAGGGTCGAGTGCTTGTAGGTCAGATAACTCGAGACGTTCTCGATCAAAATACGCCGCCCGAGAAAATCCTGCACTTTGCGGATCTTCAGCGCGACGTGCTCAACCGCCTCCTCGGTATAGGGCAGCGGCAGCAGATCGTGCATCTGAGTCGCGCCGACCGCGGTAAAACACAGATGGTCGGAAATCCACAGCGCCTGATACCGCTCGGCCAACCGCCTGACCGTCGCGAGGTAAGCATAATCGGGCGCCCCGACCGAGCCGAGCGACATACCGACGCAGTGCAGCGCGATCGGGTAGTCGCGGCACACCGCCTCGAGCCGGCGCAGCGCAACGCCGCCCGGCGCGAAATAGTTGTCGGCAAGCACCTCGAACCAGCCGAGGGCGGGCTTGTCGCGAAGCACGTCGGCGACGTGCGCCTCGCGCAGCCCGACACCGACCGGATCCTTCACCAAACCAGGTTCCCGGATTTTCATGCACGTCAATCGGCGGTGATTAAGTTGGCACGAGATGAACTCGGCCAAACCGTCAACGGACTCGAAAGAAAGCGCACCATGCCGCGCTTGCCAAGCGCCGCAAAGCGACCCGGCAGGGCTGCTTGGGGGCTGCTCGGCGGACTTGACTGCGGCGACCTTGTCTTCATGCGCGTCAATCGGCGGTGATTAAAAGCGGCACGAGATGAACTCGGTTGAGTCGTCAACGGACCCGAAAGAAATTGCACCATGCCGCGCTTGCCAAGCGCCGCAAAGCGACCCGGCAGGGCTGCTTGGGGGCTGCTCGGCGGACTTGACTGCGGCGACCTTGTCTTCATGCGCATCAATCGGCGGTGATTAAAAGCGGCACGAGATGAACTCGGTTGAGTCGTCAACGGACTCGAAAAAAATCGCACCATGCCGCGCTTGCCAAGCGCCGCAAAGCGACCCGGCAGGGCTGCTTTGCGGCTGCTCGGCGGACTTGACTGCGGCGACCTTGTCTTCATGCGCATCAATCGGCAGTGATTAAAAGCGGCACGAGATGAACTCGGTTGAGTCGTCAACGGACCCGAAAGAAATCGTCCCGTGCCACTACTTGCTGATTGCCGCAAAGCGACCCGATGGGTTACTTGGCGGGGGTTACTTGCGGGGGTTACTTGGCGGGCTTGACCGCGGCGACCTTGCCGCCGAGTTTGTCGCAAGTCCCTTGCGGCACATACACCCACTCGGTGGCGGCGTTGTCTGTGGTCGCTTGCCCCGCGCAGTTGTGCTTGCCGTCCAGCGCCCCGCAATCATTCTTGCCGGCCTTCGAGACGCCCGCGCATCTCTCCCACTGCTTCGGCGAGTCCGGAACCGCGTGCGCCGCACCGATGAACGTGCCCGCCACGAGTATCCCGGCGACCGCCGAGTTGACCAGTTTCTTTGATTTATTCATTAGAATCCTCCGGTAATGAATTGTCAGAAGACAGGCCGGCCGAAAAGCCGACCCTATAACGTTAGAGACGAATCCGAGGCCGAATTGATTGCACGCGGCGCAAAATCGCAGCGGCGATCAGGCGTTCGGCTTGTGGAAAACCCGCTTCGGATGCAGCGTTTCCCCGGCGCGCACGGCGACCGCAAGCAGTGCGCCGGCGGCGTCGTACACCCGGAACAGGCCGCCCGCGGGCAGGTGCGCGTGCGTGATTTTGCGCCCGCAACGCATCGCCTCGGTCTGCGCCGCATCGAGCCGCGCCGCCGGCAGGTGCGCAAGCCCCGCGTCCACCGGCAACAGCCGCCGCGCGAGAGTCTCCGGAGCGACGCCGCCCGCTTCGAGCAGCGCGCCGTCCACCGCGCCGTCCAGCGTGAACTCCCCGGACGCCGTGCGCCTCAGCGACGCGAGATGCGCGACCGTGCCGAGCGCAACCCCCATATCTTCGGCGAGTACGCGGATGTAAGTGCCTTTAGAGCAATGCACCTCAAAGCAAAACCCCGCAGCCGAGCAGTCCTTCAGCGTTAGCGCATGGATCGTCACGCCACGCGGTGCGCGCGCTACGACTTGCCGCCGCCGCGCGAGTTCATACAACCGCTTGCCCTCGTGCTTGAGCGCGGAATACATCGGCGGTGTCTGCCGCAACTCGCCGGTGAAGCGCTCGCACAGCACGTGCAGACGCGCTGCGTCCGGCGGCGCGTGATCGCGGGTCTCGACCACCTCGCCGGCGGCGTCGCCGGTCGAGGTTTTGACGCCGAGGCGCACGCAGGCGGCGTAACGCTTGGACTGCCCGAGCAGGTAGTGCAGCACCTTGGTGCCGTCGCCGACGCCGACCACGAGCAGGCCGGTCGCCGCCGGGTCGAGCGTGCCCGCGTGTCCGGCTTTGGCGCCGGCAAAAGCTTTTACAACGAGGCGCACGACCTGCGCCGAAGTCCGCCCGGCGGGCTTGTCAATCAGCAGCAAGCCATCGCGGTTCATCGTTGACGCGGCGATGACGGCGCGCTTAAGTGTTGCGCCGCTTTTCCTCGGCGAGCAACCGCTCGATCCGATCGCCGCGGGCCTGCGTATCGTCGGCCAGAAATTGCAACTGCGGCACGAGGCGCAGCCGCAGGCGCTCGGCCAGCGAGACGCGCAAGAAGCCCGTTGCACGTGCGAGTCCCGCCAGCATCGCGGCCCCGCCGTCGGCCCGGTTACCGGTGCGGTCATCGGGGGGCAGCAGATAGATCTTGGCGCAGGACAGATCGCGGCTGACCTCGACGTCGGAGATGACCGCACCCGCGACCGCGGGATCCCTGACCTTGGCCCGGAGCAGGCCGGCGAGTTCGCGCTTGATCAATTCGGCGACGCGCAGCGCCCTGTCGCTACCGCGCCGCATATCCGCAACGTTTACAGTTCGCGCCGCACTTCGACTTGTTCATACGCCGGCATCCCCAAACGCGCCGCATCGGGGTTTACAGTTCGCGCCGCACTTCGACTTGTTCATACGCCGGCATCCCCAAACGCGCCGCATCGGGGTTTACAGTTCGCGCTGCACTTCGACTTGTTCATACACTTCAATGTTGTCGCCGGGCCTGACGTCGTTGTAGTTCTTGACCGCGATGCCACATTCGGTGCCTGAGACGACCTCGCCGACGTCGTCCTTGTGCCGGCGCAGCGATTCGAGGCCGCCTTCAAAGACCACCACGTTGTCGCGCAGCACCCGGATCAGATTGCCGCGTTTGACCACGCCTTCCAACACCTGGCAGCCGGCCACCGCCCCCATCTTCGACGAGCGGAACACGTCTTTGACTTCGGCGACGCCGACGATATTTTCCCTGAGCTCGGGCGCGAGCATGCCCGACATGATCTGGCGCACGTCGTCTATCGCTTCATAGATGACGCTGTAATAACGGATCTGCACGTTCTCGGCCTGCGCGACCTTGCGCGCCTGGGCGTCGGCGCGCACGTTGAAGCCGATCACGATCGCACCGGAGGCCGCCGCGAGGTCAATATCCGATTCGTTGATCCCGCCGATGCCGGACGCAATGATCTTGTTTTCGATCTCGTCCGCCGACAGCGCGGTCAGCGCATCCCGGAGCGCTTCGGCGCTGCCCTGAACGTCGGCCTTGATCAGCACGTTCAACGTCGAAAGCTGTTTTTCCCCGAAGTGATCGAACACGTTCTCGGCGACCATCGGCCTCCCCCGGCTCGCGAGTTTCCCCTCGCGCACCTTCCTGCCGCGAAACTCGGCGATTTCGCGCGCCTTGCGCTCGTTCGAGACCACCCGCATTTCCTCGCCCACCGCGGGCGCGCCCGCCAGGCCGAGCACGACCGCCGGGATCGAGGGGCCGGCCGTGCCGAGGGGCTTGCCGTGTTCGTCGAGCAGCGCGCGCACGCGCCCGAACTCCTGCCCGGCGAGCAGGATGTCGCCTTTTTTAAGGATGCCCTGATGCACCAGCACCGTCGCGACCGGGCCGCGCCCCTTGTCGAGCGTCGACTCGATCACGACGCCGCGCGCCGGCACCTCGACCGCGGCCCGCAGCTCCATGACCTCGGCCTGCAGCAGGATTGCTTCGAGCAGGGCGTCGATCCCCTCGCCGGTTTTGGCGGAAACGTCAACGAAAATGTTTTGCCCGCCCCACGCTTCGGGCACGATGCCTTTCTGCGCGAGGTCGCCCCTGACCTTCTCGACGTCGGCGCCGTCCTTGTCGATCTTGTTGACCGCGACGACGATCGGCACCTGTGCCGCGCGCGAATGTTCGATCGCCTCCTCGGTCTGCGGCATGATGCCGTCGTCGGCCGCGACCACCAGCACCACGACGTCGGTCGCGGTCGCGCCGCGCGCGCGCATCGAAGTGAACGCGGCGTGGCCCGGGGTGTCGAGGAAAGTGACCGTGCCCTTGCCGGTGCTCACGTGATACGCGCCGATGTGCTGGGTGATGCCGCCCGCCTCCGCGTCCGCCACCCGCGACTTGCGGATGTGGTCGAGCAGCGAGGTCTTGCCGTGATCAACGTGCCCCATCACGGTCACCACCGGCGGGCGCGGCGCGGTCGCACCGCCCGCGTCGGGTTCGTCCGCGAGCAGCGACTCCTCGACGTTGCTCTCGCTGATCGGCTTCGCGGCGTGTCCGAGTTCCTCGACCACCAGCGTCGCGGTGTCCTGGTCGAGCGTCTGGTTGATCGTCGCCATCATGCCCATGCCGATCATCTCCTTGATCAACTCGCCGCTTTTGACCGCCATGCGCTGCGCGAGATCACCGACGGAGATCGTCTCCGGAATTTCGATCTCACGCTTGACCGGCTCGGTCGGTCTTTCAAACTCCTGCTTCTTGGGCTGGATGACCTTTTCGGGCCTGACGCGCTTTTTCCTGGCCTTGCGCTTGCCGCGCTTGTCCTGGGCGACGCGCAACTCGCGCCGCTCTTCTTTTTTCTCCGCGGCGGGCGGCGGCTTGGGCGTCTTCTCGGCCGCGGCGGGCGCGGGCGGTTGCGCTTCCTTGCCGGCGGCCGGGGCCGGTTTTTCTGAAGTCGGTTGCGGAGGCGGTTGCGAGGCGGGCGGCGGGGCGGACGGCGAGGCCGGTTTCGGGACCGGCTCCGCAGCGGCCTGTTTTGGCGGCGGCTCGTCGCCGACTACGGCCTTCTTTTGCCTGAATTCAACGTTGACGGTGGAGGGCCCGGCGACCTTGCTCTGAACCTTGATCTGGGAGACGGTTTTGCGCGTCATTGTCACGCGGTCGTTTTTCTTCAGGAACTGGATCAACCGCTCCTTTTCTTCGGCGCTGACGGTATCGCCCGCGGACTTGCCCGACAGACCGGCCTTTTCCATCTGCTCGATCAAATACTTGACCGACTTGCCAACCGTCTTCGCCAACCGCCCGAGTGTGACACTTTTGACCATGCCCAAGCCCGACTATTGCGAGCGCTCCTGCGCCGGCGCTTCCCCGGCGGTTTCCCCGGCGGCTTCCCCGGCGGTTTCCCCGGCGGTTTCCCCGGCGGTTTCCCCGGCGGCTTCCCCGGCGGCTTCCCCGGCGGCTTCCCCGGCGGCTTCCCCGACGGCTTCCCCGGCGGCTTCCCCGGCGGCTTCCCCGGCGGCTTCCCCGGCGGCTTCCCCGGCGGCTTCCCCGGCGGTTTCCCCGACGGTTTCCCCGGCGGCTTCCCCGGCGGCTTCCCCGGCGGCTTCCCCGGCGGCTTCCCCGGCGGCTTCCTCAAACCACGGCTGCCGCGCCGCCATGATCAGGCGCGCCGCCTTTTCCTTGTCCATGCCCTCGATCTCCATCAGGTCTTCGACGCCCTGTTCGGCGAGTTCCTCGACCGTGCGGACTTCGATCTCCGCGAGTTTGTGCAGCAGTTCCTCGTCGACGTCCGCCATCTCCTCCAGGCCTTTCCGCGCGGCGGCCCGCTTGCTGTCGTCGTCAATCGCCAGCGACAGCAGCACGTCGCCGGCGCGCCCGCGCAACTCCTCGACGATGTCTTTGTCGAACTCCTCGACCCGCAGCAATTCCTCGACCGGCACGTACACGATCTCCTCGATGCTCGAGAAGCCTTCCTGCACGAGAATCGCCGCGACTTCCTCATCCACGGCCAGCCTCTCCATGAACAGCGTTTGCAACTGCTGAATCTCCTGCTCGCTCTTCTCGTCGGCCTGGTTCTCGGTCAGCACGTTCAATTCCCAGCCGGTCAACTGGCTCGCGAGTTTGATGTTCTGGCCGCTGCGCCCGATCGCCTGCGACAATTTCTCCTCCTCGACCGCGATGTCCATGCTGTGCTTGTCCTCGTCCACGATAATCGACAGCACCGTTGCCGGCGACATCGCGTTGATGACGTGCTGCGCGGGATTTTCGTCCCACAGGATGATGTCTATGCGCTCGCCCGCGAGTTCGTTGGAAACCGCCTGCACGCGCGAACCGCGCATCCCGACGCAGGCGCCGATCGGGTCGAGGCGGGCGTCGTTCGAGAGCACCGAGATCTTGGCGCGCAGGCCGGGGTCGCGCGCGGCGCCCTTGACCTCGATCAACCCCTGCCCGATCTCCGGCACTTCAAGTTTGAACAATTCAACCAGAAACTCGGGCGCGGTGCGCGACAGGAGCAACTGCGAGCCGTAATAATCCTCGCTGATGCCGCTGAGGTAGGCGCGGGCGCGGTCGCCCGGGCGGAAGTTTTCGCGCATGATCAACTGCTCCCTCGCGATGAAACCCTCGGCGTTGTCGCCGAGATCCAGGAACGCGCCGGCGTGCTCTTCGCGCTTGACGACGCCCATGACCAACTCGCCGATCTGGTTCTTGTAGATGTCCACGACGCGCTCGCGTTCGGCTTCGCGCATCTTCTGCACGATCACCTGTTTCGCCGTGTGCGCGGCGATGCGCCCGAAAGAGCCCGCGCTCATCGGCTCCTCGATATACTCGCCGACCTGCACGCCGGGTTGCTTGGCACACGCCTGCGTTATGAGGATCTGGTAGTCGGGCGACTCGAATTCGGGGTCTTCGTCGTCCATCACCAGCCAGCGGCGGAAAGTGCGGCACTCGCCGTTGTTGCGGTCCATCTCGACGCGCACGTCGAAATCGTGACCGTGATCCCTGCGCACGACCGCCGCCAGCGCCGCCTCGAGCGCACCGATGATGTCGTCCCGGTCAAGACTTTTCTCGTTGCATACCGTTTCAATCACCATCAAAATGTCTTGATTCATCTTCCACCTCGGTTCATTGCACTTTTAAGCGGCTTCGAAGACCAAGTTCGCCCGCTTGATCCCGTCCACCGGAATTTCGACGCGGCCACCATCGGTTTCCAGCGTCAGCACGCGCTCGCGCACCGACCCGATCCGCCCGACGAATCTTTTCCTGCCGTCGATCGGCGCGTAACAACTCACGCGCACCCTGCTGCCGGCGTAACGCCGGTAGTGGGCGATCTCCAGCAGCGGCCGTTCGACGCCGGGCGAAGAAATCTCGAGCGTGTACGACCGCTTGATCGGGTCTGCGACGTCGAGCGCACCGCTCAACTGGTGGCTCACCGACGAGCAGTCGTCGAGGGTGACGCCTTCGGGGTGGTCTATGAAGACCCGCAACAGCGCGTGGCGCCGACCCGCGCTGAACTCAACCCCCCAGCACCCGTAGCCCAACTGCTCGACCACGCCTCTAACCACCGCCGACAGATTATCAGTATTCATCGCCGCCTCCCGATAATCAAAACCCCAATAAAAAAGCCCCCGGGCAAGCAGGGGCTTTTTTACCGGTTCCTGTTCGTTAGCCCTATATTATACGGCGTATCCGGCCCGCGAGGCAAGGCCGTGACGAGTCCGGAGCATTACGGCGCTGCGGTGAATACTCAGCAGGCCTTGTGCGGAAGACCGCAGCGACAGCGCCGGCTGAGGCCGCCCGGTGTTGCCGGAACATCACTCGCCCGCACGCGCGATTGAATGTGCCCACGCCGGTGGGCGGCCACGCCCGCTCGGCGCCGCCCCGCAACTTTCGCCGTCGTATTGCAGTCATCCGCCACGCCATCCATCTCGTTATTCAATCCGCACCGTCGCGCCGCATCATCCGACATCTTCGGTCAACGCCCCATACATAAACACCCGGACATAAACAGCCGATTACGGCAACCTGACAAGGGCGACGATCAATCCGCCTTGAGCGATCATCGCACCGAGCATCCATTTCAACAGATCGGCTTTGACCGCTTCAAGATCAGATTTCAGCGCCGCAATGTCGGCCTTGGTCGCCAAATTGCTGTTGATCAGATTCACCTGCTCCTCGGCAAGGATCTCGGCCTGCTTCTCGGTAAAACCGCCTGCCGTCAGATGTTTGACAAATCTGTGCGTGTCAAATGCAATTGCTTCGTTCATCACGTCGGCCATAACCTCCGCACCGCCCGGATACCACTGACTGTACGAGTCCACCACCTACGGCACTGCGGGTCATCAGCAGGGATTGTACGGCAAACCGCAGCGACAGCGCCGGCTGATACTACCCGGTGTTGCGGAACCCCACGACGGGGACTTGAAGTTTATGTGCCCTCTTTCCTGGCCAGCAACCGGTCGAGTTTGCTATTCACCTCGCCCATTTGGGTTTTCACCTCGCCCACCTGGGTTTTCATTTCGCCCACCTGGATTTTCACCTCACTTATTTGGATCTTCACCTCGCCCATCTGGGTTTCCAAATTATCCATCCTAAGGTTCAAACTGCTTACGTCGGTTTGAAGCCTCTCCACCCGGCTCGTAATGACTCTTATGTCGCCTTTGAGTTCTACAATATCTTCTCGCATAATTTTCACGTCCGCTCTAATCTCTTTACTGAAGTCCTCATTGAACTTCTCCACCTTGCTCAGGCGTGCCTGGGTTTCCGCCATCGTGTTGGATGTCTGAAAGATAACCGCGCCGCCGCCGGTGATCACCGCAACAACGACAAGCACGCCAACGCCTTCAAGTATGCGCTCGTATCTCCGCCGTTTGTGCTCTTTATCTCCATTCATGGCTGCTTCCTCACGGGCTTGGCTTTCCTCAAGATAAACGCTTATCGGAAAAATTATATCACCGGAAACGCCGCTTTTACGCCGCCCCGCGGCAGGCGTTTTCAATCACCGGCGCAGCGGAAAACAGTGCTCGCAACTCACGCAAAACACGGCGCCGCCGGCGGCACCGAAGTGCACGAATACCCGCCGCCGGAGGCGCCGTTCAGCGTCGCTACGCAAGGTGAAAAGTCTGAGGCCCCGCCGGCGAAGCAATCCGCCCGGGCGAAAGCGGCGTGCTTGACCGACCCCGACCGACTGCCGCTCGCCGCGGCGAACGGCGCGGCGACGACACGTTGACGCCGTTGAGCACCGCATCGGCTTAACCCGCAAGGCGAGGCCGAACCTCGCAAGGCGTGCGCGTAATCCGGCGTCAGCGCCACCGCGGCAAACGGCGCGGCGGCGAACACGTTGACGCCGTTGAGCACCGCACCGGCTTAACCCGCAAAGCGAGGCCGAACCTCACAAGGCGTGCGCGTAATCCGGCGTCAGCGCCGCCGCGGCAAACGGCGTGGCGACGAACACGTTGACGCCGTTAAGCACTTCGCCGACGTGGCGCTGAAACGAACCCAAGTGGCTTTTGATGTTGCCGCCCGCGTCGTACCAATAAAAACTGTTGAGGTAATCGTGCGGCCCGGCGTAGGCTTCGACCACCCGGTCCCACAGCGAATCGGGCGCGTACGGCGCGCCGAACAATTCCCCCGGCCCGCCCTGATGGCCGCCGAGCGGACTCGGGCCGCCGCCGTTCACGTTGTAACGCCCGCCGCCGAGTTTGAAGTTGTCGCCGAAGAACCCTTTGCTCAAGCCGCTCGCGTTGTCGGGATTCAGCAGCGACTGCGCGACCATCGCCCGGCGCATCGCCGCGGCGGCGTAGCGCAAGCCGCCCCACTGCAAACTCGACAGCGCCGCGTTGCGAAAACTGCCGCCCGCGGCCGCGGCCGTCGCGCCGTTGACCACCGCCGATGACAGCACCCGCCGTGCGCCCCATTGCCCGCCGGCGGCGACGCCGACCTTCCCCAGCACGCCGCCGCCGACGGCGTTTGCCAAAACCGCGCGCGCGTCGCCGCCGACAAGCGCGCTGCTGACGCCGCCCGACACCGCGCCGCCGACGACCGCGCCGCGCACCACCGCGGCGTGATACGCCTTGAGATGAGCGCCGCTCAGGACGCCGCCCGAAGGCCCCGCCAACTTCGCCGCCGCCGACTTGACCACCGCGTTCGACGCCCACACGCCGGCGTAATAACCGACGGCGACCGCCGTGATGACCCGTGCGTTGCTCCTGACGAAACGCACCGCCTTTCTGACCACGCGCCTGATTCCCTTGAACACCCGCTTCAGGAAAAACCCGCTGGGATCGGTGAATCTCATCGGGTTGTTCAGCGCGTAACTGTAGCGGTTGTAACTTTGCGCCGACAGCGGCGACGGCACGTACGGGTCGGGACTCAGAAAGCGGCCGACGCGCGGGTCGTAGATGCGCCCGTTCATATGTATCAGCCCCACCTCGTCGAGATGCTCGTGGCCGGTGAAGCCGCGGTTGACCAGCGCCGGCAGGCGCGGCGACCCCGGCCCGCGCCAGTCGCTCGCGCGGCGCTCGCCGAACGGCGTGTAACTCAGGCGCGCGACGACCTCGCCCGCGTCGTCGCTGAGCGTATCCACCGAGCCCAACGCGTCGTGGTGCAGGTAGCGCAGCCGGCGGCCGACGCGGGGGCCGTCTTCTTTGTCGTAACGGACCGCGACCAGCCGGTCGCCGGCGTAGATGTAGTAGCGGTGCTCGACCGCACCGGCGGCGGTGAACGTCCTTTCATAGAGTTTGCCGTGGTAATGCACAACGTCGCCGCTCGCCGCGCGCTTGGAGACGCGGTTGCCGTTCGCGTCATAGGCGAACTCGACGCGGTTGCCGTCCGCGGTTTCCAAAAACTCGGGCTTGCCGAATGAAAACCACCCGCCCGTGAATCCCGGCGCACCGACCACGTTGCCCGCGGCGTCGTAGGCGTAGGCGTCGTCGCCGATCCACGCCGCCGCGTGGGGCGCGTCGGCGGTGTAGACGTAGGCGCCCGCGGCGGAAGAGAAAGCGAGATTGCCGAGCGCGTCGTAGCGGTAGAAACTGATCTTGTTGTAGTCGTCGTGGTCGCTCTCGCCAAGCACCACCGCGGCGGTGACGCGGTCGAGGTCGTCGTAGCCGAAGTGCTCCGAAACCTGCTGGACGCGATCGCTGCGCACCATCAGGTTGTCGGCTTCGTCGTAATCATAAACAAGGTGGCGCAGTTTGCGGCCGGCGCCGGCGCTGCTGCTGATCCGCTGCAAGTAGCCGTTGCCGGTGTGGTAGCGGCGCGCGGTCAGCCAGCCGTCGCCGGTGCGCTCGGACACGACCCTGCCCACCGTGTCCTGCGCGAGCGCGCGCCAGTAATAGACGTGCTCGTCGCGCGCCGCCGGACGGGCGCCCGCCGGCGGCGTCACCGACAAACAAGCCTGCGCTTCGTCAAGCAGGCGCGCGGAAAGCGCCAGGCGCGCGTACATCCGCCGTTTGACCGGCGTGCCGCCGGACGGGCGCAGCCGCAACTGCACGCCCGCCTCGCCGGCGTCCCCGAGCAGCCCTGCGGCGCGCGTCAGTTTGGCGAATACCGCGTGCTCGCAATACGCCGCCGCGGGCGCGTCCGGCGCTCGCTCGTCGAGCCGCGCGGCGGCGCGTTCGAGTTCGGCGGCCACGTGGTTCAGGCGGTGCGCCAGGGCGGCGCCGTCCGCGGTGTCGAGCCGCGCCGCCCAGCGCCTGTAAAACGACGCGCGGCTTGCGTATTCTTCAGCCTTGCCCCGGTACAAGTCCTCGCTGCGCATTTCCGCCAGCGCGGGCGCGGTGCTGAAGTCGCCGGTTTCAAAGACCGGGCTGCGCACCGCGGACAAATAGCCGTGCTCGTTGTAGCGGCGCTCGACGACGAAGCCGCGCGGATAGCGGATTTCCCGCAGCCGTCCGCCGGCGTAGGTCATCGCGGTCACGTAGCCGCGGTGGTCTTCGATTGCCGCCAGCCGCCCGGCGCGGTCGTAGCGGAACCCGCGCGCGTGGCCGCCGTAGAACTCCTGTGACAACTTGCCGACGCCGTGCTCGGAGGCGTCGTAAGACCAGCGTGCCGTACCCTCCGGCCCGCCGCGCTCGGTCAGGCGCCCGAGGCGGTCGTACGCCATGCGCCGCTCGGCGCCGGCGGCGTCAACGGTACGGACGACGCGCCCGAACGCGTCGTAGGCGAAGCTCTGCGAGCGCCCGCCGGGATGGACGATGCGCACGCGGTTGCCGAAGACGTCGTATTCCATCACGGTCTCGTTGCCGTGCGCGTCGGTCGCCTTGACCATGCGCCCCGCCGGGTCGTATGCAAACGACATCTCCGACCCCATCGGTTCGGCGACGCCGACCACGCGCCCGAGCGCGTCGCGCGTGATGACCTTTACCCGCCCCAACTCGTCGGTGTGCTCGGCCGCAAGCCCGCGGTAGTCGAACCGGCGCACCGTCACCGCACCGTCTATCAACGGCGAACTCTCCTCGAGCAGGCGATCCAGGCGGTCGTAGCGGCGCTCGACCCAGTCGGCGCGTTCGCCGCCGTGATGCGGCAGCGAGATGCGCGTCGCGCGGCCGTAGCGGTCGTATTCGCGCTCCTCCAGCAAGACGCGCCCGTCGAAACCGACGGTGCGGACGCCGACCACGCGCCCGAGCGCGTCATATAAAGTGCGCTTGAGCGGACGCCCGGCGGTTTCCTCAAGCACCGCGTAAACACCGCCCGGCGGCGCCTCCTCGGGCAGGTCGTAAGTCCGCGTGATCGTCGTGTGCGTCCCGTCGGCGCGGCGTTCGCCGACCAGCCGGCCCCAGCCGTCGTACTCGCGCCGCGTCGCGAGGCCGTTCGCGTCCACGCTCAGCACCGCGCGGCCGAAGCGCTCGTCGTACGCGTGCGCGGCCGCGTGCCCCTCGGGGTTGACCACGCGCACCGCGAACCGCCCGGTGTCGTCGTATTCCCGGCGCACGACGACGGCGCGCGCCGGCGACGCCGGTGCGGCGTGCTCGGCGACGCGGTTGCCGAAGGCGTCGTACTCGTAGCGCCGGGTCACGGCGAGCGGGTTGCCGGGCGCGGTCGTCTCGGCGAGCAAAAACCCGGTGCCGGGGTCGTATTCAAACTCCGCGGTGCGCGCGACGTCGGCGGGAAGGCCGCGGTCCAGCGTACGGACACGGACGCGCAAACCGAGCAGCCAGCGTTCGCGGTCGTTGAGATATTCATAGTGCGCGACCCGGCTGAAATCGCGGTGGTCGTCTTCGCTCAGGGTTTCGACCGTCCCGACGTTGCCGTACTCGTCGTAGCCGGAGAACGAAGTCGTCGTCGCCGACACGAACGCGCCGCCGAGTTCGTAGCGCCGCGACTGCGTGCGCCGCAGGTACGGGAAAACGGTGCGGCCGTCGTTCAGTTCGAGCGTCGCGTACTCCATGCGCGACACCGACAGCGGCGGCCCTTCCGCGGGCGCGGTGGTCTGCTCGAGCACCGCACCGAAATGGGGAAACGCCTGCGAGTAAAGCGTGCGCGTGATCAGTTGCCGGCCGACGTCGTGCACTTCCCGCCACGCGAAACCGAGAAAGCCGAAGCCGGACGGGTCGCTGACGGCGCCGCCGTAGCGGTGGCGTTCGCGGCGGGTTTCCGCGGCGCCGGCGCCGGTGTAGGCGCGGGCTTCGACCGCGGCGACGACCCGGATCGCGGGCGGCGTGCGCACCGCGGCGGGGGCGGTGTGCGCGGCGGGCGCGTGCACCGACGCCTCGGTCAGCAGCGCGTAAGCGACGTTAATGCCGGCGCCCAGGTCGTGACTCAGGCCGTCGGTGATCGAGCCGATCAGGTTGATCTGCCCGCGCGCCGCGTAGATCCGCGCCGCGCCCGTGCGCGCGTCTTCGAGATGGTAAAGATCAACCGCGCCGTCGCCGTTGAAGTCGCCGAGATGCACGTGCCCGATGCGCCTCAACTGTTCTTGATAACCGCGGCTCAGGCCGATGGTGACGCCCTCGCGCAGGCTCCAGCCGGCGGCCGCCGCGAGATAAACGTCGTCGGGGCGCGACCCGCCCGTCATGTAATAGACGTCGGTTTTGCCGTCGCCGTTGAAGTCGGCGAGCCTGAGGCGCGACAGACTCGCCCGCAAGCCGTCGTCGCCGGAGGCTTCGGGAAAACTCGGCGCCGCGATCAACTCGTAGCGCCCGTCGCCGCGCGACAGATGCACTTGGTCCGGCGCACCGCCCGGGGGCGCGTAGTGAACGTCGGTGAGACCGTCGCCGTTGAAGTCCCCGAACCTGACCCTGAGCAATTGCGCGTGGTTCATGGTGCGGAAATTGAAATTCGTTGGGATGCCGGCGATGCGCCGGTACTCGCCGGGGCGCATGTTCAGGTAGATGTCGTCGCGGGCGGCGGCCGCGGCGTCGGCGCCGTCGCGCACGCGGTAGAGGTCGGTGACGCCGTCGCCGTTGAAGTCGCCGGTCTTGAGGCGCCCGACCTGCGCCGCCGCGCGCGTCTCGTCGCGGTCGGCGCCGCCGTCGAGGCCGGCGACCAACTCGTAAGTGCCGTCGCCGCGCGACAAATGCACTTCGTCGGTCAGCGCGGCCGCGCCGTTGTGGCGGATGCGGTACACGTCGGTGTCGCCGTCGCCGTCGAAGTCCCCGAACCGCAGGCAGTCGCGGTGAACGCAGCCTTTGGCGACGGCGGGGGCGGCGGCCGTGCCCGAGTCAATGCCCGCGACTTCGTCGAACGACAGGGAGCCCTGCGACAGGCGGGTCAGATACAGCCGGTCGTAGGCGTCGCGGTAACGGAATTGATAAACGTCGGTGAGGCCGTCGCCGTTGAAGTCGGCGAAGTGAAAATTCGCGAGGTCGCCGGCGTTGCGCAACTCGGTCCACGGCCCCGGCACGCTGTCGAAAGAGCCGTCGCCGAGGTTGATCCGGATCGCGTCGTAATCGCCGCCGTGCGCGTGGATCTCATAGACGTCGGTGAGGCCGTCGCCGTTGAAGTCGCCCGGACGGTAGCGGCGGTACTCGCCCGCGGCGTCGCCGGGGTGCGCGACGACGCCCCAGTCGAGCAACTCGAACGCCGGCGACGGCCGCCACCCGAACACGGTCGGGCGCAGGCACGCGCCGTCCTCGGCACATTCGGTCACCGCCGCAAGGCGCGCGGGGCGCACCTCGCTGAAACTTTCGTATGCGAGCCGGTATTCCCTGACGCGGCGCTCGCCCGAGTGCGCGGCGATGCGCACGAGACGCTGCGTCAGCGGAAACGCCGTGCCCGCGAGATACGCGGTGGTCGCGTCGGCGCGCGGCTCGTATTCAAACGACATCGAAGCCACGCCGTAGTCAATGCGCTCGACGTGGCGCTCGTTGCCGAACTCGGCGTAGCGCACGTGCAATTCGTTGCCCGCGCGGTCGGTGATCTTGCTCAGCAGCCAGGAGAACGTGCGCCCGCCGCCGACCTCGATCCGGGAGTTGGCGCCGTCGCCGTAAGTGACGACGTTTCCGTCGCGGGTGTGCGCGGTAAAGCCGCCACCGGCCGCCGCCGGGCGGGCCGTGACTTTAGTAAAACTCTCGACGCGCGTGCGCAACTCGCGGCTTTGCAGCGGTGACGCGGCGGCGTCCACCGGCGCGAGGAAGCGCCCGTCGATGCAAAGACGGTCGCCGGCGTCCAGGTTCACCCGCCCGCGGCGGCCGTGCAAAGGCGCAATCGCCGCGCAGCGGTGGATCGCCGACAAGCCCTCTATCGTCCACCCCGCCCCCAGCGGGCCGTTGCCGGTATGGCTGTTGTAGGCCAGCGCGAACGACGGCTGCAGGCGGCCCGGCCCGGGCGCCGCGGCGAGCGGGATGCGATACCCCGCCCCGCCTTGATGATCCACTGCAAACGACGCCGCGGTCGCGCCGACCGCAACGCTTGCGCCGCCGTCGGCGACGCCCGCCCGGGGCTGCGTCGCCGGCAATAAAGCCGCCGCTGCAACGGCGCACAAAAACCATAACTTATGGCGGCGGCGCATCGCCGTCGCAGTGAGAGCGCGACGCGAACTCATCGGGGATCGTCCCCGGCGGGCGCCGCGGCGCGCAGCCCGCGCAAACTCGCCTGCGCCGACCGCAGCCGGCCTTCGAGCGCGTCAAAGGAAAGGCCCGCGGGCATCGCGTCAACCGCGAGGCCGGCGCGAAGCATCCGGGCGTCGGCGCCGGCAACGAGACGGTCGAGCCGCCGGATCAATGCGTCGGGGTCAACCCCCTCTCCGGGGCTTGCGGCATCGCCGGCGTCGTCCTGCGCGACGTCGGTGTCATCATCGGCGTCATCGCCGGCGTCGTCATCTACCGCGGCGGGGTCAATCTCCGGCGTGCCGCCCCGCCCGCCGTCGGCGTCGGTGTCTTTATCCGTGCCGCCGCCCGTCCCGCCCCTGCCATCCGGAGCCGCGGCCTGCGTTTTATCGTCCGCTGCGGAATCGTCTCCGCCCGTGCCGCCGCCCGAACAGGCCGTCGCCGCGGCCAACACCAGCGAGAGCGCGAACCCAGCCGCCGCGCGACCCGGCGCGTTGGCACCTTGTAAATATGTCGTTATCCGAGGCATGACCGTGCAAACAGGTTGCAAACGCCAACCTAATGCACGGAGACCCCGATATGACGGCGGGGGCGATAAGCGGTAGTAAATTCCCGATAAAGGAATCGGGCTGTGGATAAGTTGGTAGCGGGGGCAGGATTCGAACCTGCGACCTTCGGGTTATGAGCCCGACGAGCTGCCAGACTGCTCCACCCCGCACCGGAAAGGCGCCGCCATTATAGATAAAGCGGCGGCAATTTCAAAACACCCGCGCACAATCCGCACGGGCCGGACCCACGCCGCGAGCGCTCAGCTCTCGGCCAGCAGGCTTTCAATCGCCGCCTCCACTTTTTGGGCGCGCGCGCCGCCGCTGTGCGTCTCGCCTATGAACACCGAGCGTATGAACCCGCGCTTGTCGATCAGGTAGAACGCCGGCCAATAGCGATTATTCATCGCGCGCCAGTACGAGAAGTCGTTGTCGATCATCACCGGATGGTGCAGGCCGAACTCCCCGACTTTCTCGACGATGTTGGAACGGATCTTTTCGTGGTCAAACTCGGGCGTGTGAACGCCGATGACTCGCAGCCCCCGATCCGCGTACGCCGCTTCGACCTGCTTCAGCCACGGAAACGAGCGGTAGCAATTCCAGCAGTCGAAAGTCCAGAAATCGACCAGCACCACGGCGCCGCGCAGGTCTTTCAACGTCAGCGGCTGCGAATTGATCCACGCCTCCGGTTCGTCGTGGGTGAACTCCGGCGCCTTGGTCGAACCGTCGAGCGCCACCGCACGCGGATCGCCGAAAGAACCGCCCACCGCCCCCGCCAGCACAGCCAGCGCGGCGGTCAAGGCGAATGCCAGAAACACCATCCTGCAAGTAAAAACGAATTTGCTCTTCATCGGAAACTCCTCCCACCGAAAATGTGCGCGAGGCGTGATTCTACACTTTTTGACGGGTTCAAAATCACTTAAACGGGTAATTTTGGACCCGCTTCAGCCCGCGCCGTCTTCTGTCTTCCCCCACCGGCCGGGCTGGCCCGGCCCTGCTTGCCGGTGCCGCGCTGCGGACTGGAAGCCGGCGTCTCGCTAAGGCTCGATCAAGATCGGCGTGCCGTCGGCGACCAGGCGCCAGACTTCTTCCACGTCGCGGTTGCTCAAAGCGATGCAACCGTCGGTCCAGTCGTACTGGATCGTCTGTTGCGGCCATCCGTGCGCCGCCGCGTCGTTGGGCTGACCGTGGATCATGATGCCGTCGCCGACGTGCACGCCGCGACGCGCGCCGCGGCGCAGATCATTGACGTGCGGATACGAAATACGCAGCGACAGGTGAAACCGGCTGTCGGGGTTGCGCCAATCTATCAGGTACAGCCCTTCGGGCGTGCGCGCATCGCCGGCGGCGAGTTTGTGCCCGACCGGGCTTTTGCCGAGCGCGATCGGATAACTGCGGACGATCTCGTAATCTTTCAGAAGATGCAATACGCGCTCGGACTTGCGCACCCAGACCGCGTTCGCCACGTCCGCCGCGGCGTCCGCGGCGTGCGCGGCGTGCGCGAGCGGCAGTTGCAGACACCAGGCAACGGCCACCGCTGCGCTCAACCGCCGCGCGGCGCCTGCCGGAACGTGCATCATGCCTGCCGTCTCATATTTAAGTTGAACGCGCGTATTTGGTAATCTTACACGATGCAACCCGGACTGAGAAAATTCACCGCCGCCTGCGCCGGCTTGGGCTTCGGCGTCGCCGCGGGCTGCGCGGGCGTGAATTTGCCGCACGGCGCCGGCTTCGAGCCGGACGAGCACGGCGTGACCGAGTTCACGCTCGACAACGGCATGAAAGTCATCGTCAAGGAAGACCACCGCGCGCCGATGTCGGTCGTGCAAATATGGTACCGGGTCGGCGCGCACGACGAACCCGACGGCCTCACCGGCGTATCCCACGCGCTCGAGCACATGATGTTCAAGGGCACGCCCGCGTACCCGGCGGAGAAGTTGACCGAAACGATCAAGCGCGAAGGCGGGCGCTACAACGCGTTCACCGGCGGCGATTACACCGCTTACTACGAGATCTTTGAAAAAAGCCGCATGCCGATCAGTTTTCAGATCGAGTCCGACCGCATGGTCAACCTGACGCTGCGCGAAGAGGATTTCGCCAAGGAGATCGAGGTGGTCAAGGAGGAGCGGCGCCTGCGCACCGAAGACAACCCCCAAAGCCGCCTCGGCGAACAACTGTACGCGACCGCGTTCAACAGTTCGCCGAGCGGGCGCCCGGTGATCGGCTGGATGGACGACCTCGACAATATGCGCCACGACGACCTGCAAGCCTGGTACCGCCGCTGGTACGCGCCGAACAACGCGGTGCTGATGGTCGCGGGCGACGTCACGCCCGGGGAGGTGCACCGCCTCGCGACGCGCTACATGGCGCCGCTCGAGCCGGTGCCTCTGCCGCGGCGCAAGCCGCGGCGCGAACCGGAGCAGCAGGGCGAAAGGCGGGTGGTGCTGAAGTTGCCCGCCGAACGGCCCCACCTGTTGCTGGGCTACCGCGCACCGTCGGTGGGAGCGGCCGAGGAACCGTGGGAGCCTTACGCGCTGGCGGTATTGCAGTCGGTGCTGTCGGGCGGCGGCGCGGCACGGTTCGCAAAGCACCTGGTGCGCGGCAGCAAAATAGCGCAGTCCGCGCGCGCCGGCTACGGCCTGTACGGCCGCTACGACGGCCTGTTCACGATCTCGGCGGCGCCGGTCAAGGGCGTTGAAATCGCGCAACTCGAAACGGCGATAGAACGCGAGATCGAAAAAGTCCGGCGCGAAGGCATCGGCGCCGACGAACTCGACCGCGTCAGGGCCCAGGTCTATGCCAACGAGATCTACGCCCGCGATTCGGTAACCCGCCAGGCCCACAAACTCGCCGCGCTCGAAACCCTCGGCGTGGGCTGGCGCGCGGCCTACGAGTTTTTTGACCGCATCAAGCAGATAACGCCGGAGCAGGTGCGGGCGGTGGCGCAAAAATACCTGGTGCGGGACCGCCGCACGGTCGCCGTGCTCGACCCGCAGCCGATCGCCCGGAGCACGGCCAAATGACCGCCGCGATCGGCCGCCGGCAACTGGCCGCCGCCGTCGCCGCTGCGTGCCTCGCCGCGGCGTTGCAGCCAGCAAGCGCGCGCCCGCAGATCCAGCGCTGGACGAACGACGCCGGCGTGCCGGTGTACTTCGTGCACGTAGCCGAGTTGCCGATGGTTGATATCCAGTTGCGCTTCACCCGCTCGGGCTTCGCCCACGAGGAGGAAAAATACGGGCTCGCCAAACTGACCGCGAGCATGCTGCATCAGGGCGCGGGCGGCCTGGACGCCGACGAGATCGCGGCGACTTTCAGCGGCCTCGGCGCACGCACGGGCGCGTCCGCCGGACGGGATTCATCGCAAACCTCACTGCGGAGCCTGACCGAACCGCAATACTTCGACCAGGCGCTGGCGACCTGGATCAAGGTGTTTTCCGCGCCTGAGTTTCCCGCGGAACAGTTCGAGCGCCGGCGCAAAAACGTGCTGACCGGCATCGCAAGCAGGCGTCAACGCCCCGGCGCCATCGCCAACGAAACTTTCGACCGCGCGGTGTACGGAGACCATCCCTACGGGCACCCGGGCGCGGGCACCGAGGAAACCGTCGCCGCACTGACGCGCGACGACCTGCGCCGCTTCTATAACAAGCATTACGTCACCTCCAATTTGATCGTTACGATGGTCGGCGCAATCTCGCGCGAACAGGCGGCCGGCATCGCCGACCGGGTATCGGCCGTACTCGCAACCGGCGAGCCGGCCGCGGCGCTGCCGCCGGCGCCTGCGTTGCAGGAAGCGGTCACCCTCCGCGTCCCGTTCCCGTCCAAACAGGTCCACGTAAGGATGGGGCACACGTTGATCCGCAGCGGCAACCCCGACTTTCACGCGCTGCGCCTCGGCAACGACGTGCTCGGCGGCACCGGCTTCGGCTCGCGCCTGCTCGAGGAGATCCGCGTCAAGCGCGGACTCGCGTACAGCGCCCGCAGCCACACGCGAAGCCCCGTTTCGACCGGCCTTTTTATCGCGTCGTTTCAAACCCGCGCGGACCAAGCCGACGCAGCGGTCGAAACCGCGCGCGAAGTGCTGCGCGAGTTTGTCGCCGCGGGGCCGACCGAAAAAGAAATCGCGCTGGCGCTCGACCGCATCCGCGGCGGCCTCGTATTCAAGACCAACAGCAACTCCGCCATTCTTTCGGCGGTCAGCAATATCGCTTTTCATCAACGCAAGACGGATTATTTATACGCTTACGTCTCAAAATTCGAGAAGGAAACCCGCGAGTCCGTCACCGCCGCCTACCAAAAGCATTTGCATCCGGACAAAATGGTCACCGTTATCGTCGGGGGAACCGCCGAGCCGACCGAGTGACCGCAAGGCCGGAGCCCAATCTGAAGTGCGACGCCCCCCTGTCATCCTCCGGCGCCCGTCCGCGTCTTGCCGTATTCCCCCCCGCCGACCGGGCCGTGCGCAGCCGACTCCCCCTCGGGGGCGGCGTGATCTTCGCCGACCTGCATGGCTGCCCCGGGGCGCACCTCAGACCGGCAGTGGGCGAGGGCCGTGAACGCCCGGGCAAAATCAACGTTGCGTCTCATCGGCGGCCGCTGGCGCCGGCGCAATCTTGAGTTTCTCGACCTGCCCGCGATCCGTCCGACGCCGAACCGCGTGCGCGAGACGCTGTTCGGCTGGCTCGCGCCCGGGATCGAGGGCGCGGCGTGTCTCGACCTGTTCGCCGGCAGCGGCGTGCTCGGCTTCGAGGCGGTGTCGCGCGGCGCGGCGGCGGCGACTTTAGTCGAAAGCGAACGGCGCATCTGCGCGCAGATCGCAAGCGAGATCGCCCGCTTCGGCGCCGGCGCGATCAAGGTCGTCACCGCCGACGCGCAGGCTTTCGTGCGCCGGGCGCGCACCGCGTACGACGTCGTCTTTCTCGATCCGCCGTTCGGCGCCGGCCTCGCGCAAAAGACGCTGACCGCACTCGCGGACAACGCCCGGATCCTGGCGCCGACGGCTTTGATCTACGTCGAGTGGGAAGCGAAAACCGAGATCACGCCGCCCGCCGGACTCGACGTGCTGCGCATCAAGCGGGCGTCCGAGGTTCAATACGCATTGCTCGGCAGGCAACGCGCGTCCGCCCGCGACGCCCCCTTAAGC
This sequence comes from Candidatus Oxydemutatoraceae bacterium, assembly GCA_965211995.1. Classification (GTDB taxonomy): domain Bacteria; phylum Pseudomonadota; class Gammaproteobacteria; order Poriferisulfidales; family Oxydemutatoraceae; genus CAYFZO01. The sequence continues at coordinate 289,091 of OZ243040.1, read as the reverse complement.
CGCCCCTAAGCCACCTCGGGCGCTCGGCTATAATCCGCCGACGAGGCCCCGATGAAAACCATCGCTGTTTATCCCGGCACTTTCGACCCGATCACGAACGGGCATATAGACCTTGCGCGCAGAGCCGCGGCGCTGTTCGACCGGGTGGTGATCGGCATCGCCGCCGCCGCGAGAGAAAACACCCTGCTCGATACGCAAACGCGCGTGGGCCTCGCGCGGGAAACGCTTGCCGGCGACGACGATATCGAGGTGTCGGGCTTCGACGGCCTGCTGGTTGATTTCGCAAGGCGCCACGGCGCGCGCGTGATCTTGCGCGGGCTGCGCGCGGTGTCGGACTTTGAATACGAGTTCCGCCTGGCCGGCATGAACCGCCAACTCGACAAAGACCTGGAGTCGGTGTTTCTGACGCCGGCCGACGAATACACTTTCATCTCCTCGAGCCTGATCCGCGAGATCGCGCTGCTCGGAGGAGACATTTCGAACTTCGTCCCCGCCGTCGTTGCGGCCACCGTCGCGCAGCAATGCAAAAAACTGCGCGAAGCCCGCACGCAATAGCCGCCGCCCGCTTAACTGCCCGCGTGTTGCCGCTTAAAAAGACATCTCTCGCGGTCTTGCTGCTGTTCTGCGTCTGCGCCGCACAGGCCGCGCCCGCAAACTACGCACTCGCAACCGCCCATCCCCGCGCCACCGCGGCGGGCGCGGAGATCCTCGACGCCGGCGGCAACGCGTTCGACGCGGCGGTCGCGGTCGCCGCTACGCTCGCGGTGGTCGAGCCCTACTCGTCGGGTCTCGGCGGCGGCGGCTTCTGGCTGCTGCACCGCGCCGAAAACGGCGAGGAAGTCATGCTCGACGGCCGCGAACGCGCACCGCTTGCCGCCCGCCGCGATATGTTTCTCGACCGGCACGGCGACCTCGCGCCGGGACGCTCGGTGGATGGCGCGCTCGCCGCCGGCGTCCCGGGGCTGCCCGCCGCGCTCGTCCATCTCGCGCAGCACTACGGGCGCCTGCCGCTTGCGGCGACGCTCGCCCCCGCGATTGCAGCCGCGACGCAGGGCTTTGCAGCCGACGCAAGGTTCATCCGGCTGCTGCGCAAGCGCCTCGACGCGGTGCGCGCCTCGCCCGCGTCGGCGGACGTGTTCCTGGTCGGCGGCGAGCCGCCCGCGCCGGGACGGCTGATCCGCCAACCCGCGCTCGCCGAAGTCCTGCGGCGGCTCGCGGCGGCGGGCAAGGACGGTTTCTACCGCGGCGAAACCGCCGCAGCCCTCGTGCGCGGCGTCGTCGCGGCGGGCGGTATCTGGCAACTCGCAGACCTCGCCGAATACAAGGTCGCGGTCAGGGAACCCGTGCGCTTTTCCTACCGCGGCGCGCGGATCACCGCCGCCGCGCCGCCGTCGTCGGGCGGCATCGTGATGGCGGAGATTTTCAACGTCTTGTCGCACTTCGACCTCGCGGCGATGGACCCCATCGGGAAAACGCATTACCTCGCCGAAGCGATGCGCCTTGCCTACCGCGACCGCGCGCGCCACCTCGGCGACCCGGACTTCGTGCAAATACCGGCGGAATTGACCACCTCGCAATACGCGGCGCGGCTGGCGCGAACGATTGACGAGACGCGCCGTGACGCGGGCGGCGCCGTGCCCGCGGCGGCGGGCGGCGAAGGCCGGAACACCACGCACTACTCGATCATAGACGCCGCCGGCAACCGCGTCGCCGCGACGCTGTCGATCAATTACGCGTTCGGTTCGGGCGTCACGGTCGCCGGCGTTTTGCTCAACAACGAGATGGACGACTTCGTCGCCAAGCCCGGCGTGCCGAACCTGTACGGCCTGGTCGGCGGCAAAGCCAACTCGATCGAACCCGGCAAGCGCATGCTGTCGAGCATGTCGCCGACTTTCATTGACGACGGCCGGCGCGTCGCGATCCTCGGCACGCCCGGCGGCAGCCGCATCATCACGATGGTCACGCTCGCCATCCTCAAGTTTCTTGCCGGCGCCGATGCCGGCGCCATCGTGTCCGCGAGGCGCTTTCATCATCAATATCTCCCCGACACGATCCAGTTCGAACCGCGCACGTTCAGCCCGGACGCGCAAAAGCAACTGCGGGCGAGAGGCCACCGCCTGACGCCGCTCGACAACGATTACGGGAATATGCAGATCGTGATCCGGGACTACCGGAACAACGTGCTGAGCGCCGCCGCCGACCCCCGCGGCCTCGGCTCCGTGCGCGTCAGATGACGCAGCCGCCGCGCCCGTCACGCTGAACCCGCGCAACCGTGCAGGTCTCAAACCCGGCGCCGCGCAATGCACCGGCCGTCACCGCAGCGCGCGGATCAAACGACCGCCTCACGGCCCGGGGAAAAACTCGCCGGTCTTGCCGCTCAGATAATAAGCGAGCAAACCGACCCATTCCCTGATCGCGCCGTTGAATCCCAGCGCGCGGGAAAGCGAAAACCACTTCGGCGAGAAGTCGTAGCCGCCGTCGGTTGTGAAATCCACCGGCGCGGCGACCACGTCCCAGCCGGCCTTGCGGAACACGCCGATGCTTCTCGGCATATGCGCGGCGGAAGTCACGAGCAGCCAGGTTTCACCGCGGCGGGGGCGCGCCAGGCGCTTCGTGTACAGCGCGTTTTCATACGTGTTGCGCGAGCGCCCCTCGTACCGGATCCGCCCGGCGGCGACGCCCAGCGTTGCGAAAAACACCCGCGCGACCGCGTGCGCACCGGGCCCCTCGGGCAGAAGACGGCCCGAAAACCCGGTGAAAAAGACCCGCGCGTGCGGGAAGCGCCGCATCAACGCCAAGGTCCCGGTCAGGCGCTCGGCGTCGCCGCCCAGCGCGGGCAGTCCGCGCGCCGCACTGACGCGGGAGTTGAGCGAGCCGGCGAGCACGACGATGCCGGTCACGGCGGCGGGCGGCGCGTGCAGGACCGGAAAGCGGTTCTCGAGCAACGTCACGAGCCACTTGCCCGCGGGCAACACCCCCAACGTCAGCACGACCAGCAACACGCCCGCGATCAGCCGCCGGCCGGCCTTTGCAAACCGCGTCCATAACAGCAGCGCGCCCGCGGCCAGCAGCCACAGCAGAACGTTGACCGGCTGCAGCAGATGCCAGAAGATCTTGGAAGATATAAAAAACAGATCATCCATGGCCGTCACGTCTGGCAGGCCGCACAATAAAAAGAAGAGCGCTGCCCGATCGTGCGGCACACGATATTGCCCGCGCACCGGGGGCAAGGCAGGCCGGCGCGCCCGTAAACCTTCAGGGAAGAGCGGAAATAACCGGGGCGCCCGTCCGCGCGGACGAAATCCCTGAGCGTGGTGCCGCCTTTTTTGATCGCACTGTGCAGCACTTTGCGGATTGCCGCGGCGAGCACGCCGCAGCGCGCCGGCGAGACGCGCCCGGCACCGCGCGCGGGGTGGATGCCCGCGGCGAACAATGCCTCGTTCGCATAGATATTGCCGATGCCGGCGACGATTTTTGAGTCCATGATGAACTGCTTGATCGCCGCCGTGCGTCCGCGCGACTTGCGATAAAGATAAGCGCCGTCGAGCGCCGCGCCCAGCGGCTCCGGCCCGAGCGACGCGAGCAGCACGTGGCGCAGCGGATCGCGCACGGTCCACAACACGATACCGAACCTGCGCGGGTCCCGGAAACGCAGCGCCCGCTCAGCCCCCTTGTTATGCGCGAACACAAGATCAAAATGATCGTGCGCCGACGGCGGCGCGGCGGCGGCGGCGATGCGCAGACTGCCCGACATGCCGAGATGCACGATCAAAGCGCCGCCGTCGGTGTGGATCAGCAGGTACTTGCCGCGGCGCGACAGGCGCTCGACCGTGCACCCGGCGACCTTGGTCCCGATTCCCGCCGTCACCGCGCGGCGCAACTGCCGCCGGCGCACGACCGCCCCGCGGATGCGCCGCCCGACGAGGTGCGGCTCGACGCCGCGGCGCGTGGTTTCGACTTCGGGCAGTTCGGGCACGGCTTCAGACGATCAACGCTTCGATTTCGACGCACAGTTCCGCACGGCAGATCTCGCCCTCGAATAAAGCGACTAGATCGGCCGCAAACGGCGACGCGGCGAGAACCTTGCGCACCGCGGCTGCATCGTCGGCGCGCTTGAGGTACGCCTTCAGGCAGGTCAGGCGCTCGACGCCGCCGAAGCCCGGCGACGCATCAAGCAGCGCGCGCAGATTGAGCAGCGCCTCGCGCAACTGCGCCGCCGCGTCGCCGGGGTGGCGCGACTCGTGGCCGACGATACCGGCGGTGCCCGACCCGTAAAAATGCACCCGCTTTCCCCACGTCTTGCATACCGCGCGCGCGAACAGCGGCCGCTCCTCGACCGCCGGCAAAGGATAGCGCCAGGCGCTGGTCTGGCGCGGGTTCTCGACCGCGGCGCCCGCCTCGTTCGCCGCGAGGAAATACATCACGCCGAACGGGGCGCGTGTGCCGATCACGGTCGCCGCGCAGTAATTTGGCCCGCCCGCCGCCGCGAACGCCGTGAACCGGCCGCGGCAGAAGCGGGCGTAGCGCGACGCACCCTGCTCCTGCGCGTGAATGTCGGGCAGGTAATGCCAAACCTTCAATAAATGAGCGAAGCCCAGTTTTTTGAACACCCGGAACGCGTTTGCGTACGCCGCCCGCGCCGCCAATTCGACCGAGTCGGACGCCTTGAAATAGAGCCAGCCGAAGCAGATCTCGTCGTTGTGGGCGTAATGGAAGATGCGGTCGCGCCCGCGCGCGACCGGCGTGGAGCTCAGCCATTCCTCGGCGACCGCAGCCCCGGCGAGCGGGCGCAGACCGGCATAAACCGTCCACTCGTGCAACGGCTCATGCACGGGCACGGGGCCGGGCACGACGCGCAGCATCACGTCCGCGCCGATTGCGCCATCGCACTCCCTGAAGCGAACGTTAATTGGCATGAGCGGACTTTAAGGCCTAAGGCAATCTGCCGGATGAGCGTTTTATTATAGGGGTTTATTCATCGGGGCTTATTCCCGACGCCGACTTCGCGCGTCAGCGACCGGCGGTCGCGGGACGGGCTTATAACCCGCCTCTGCGACTTGCGGCCCGCGCCGCAACCAGCCCGATGAAGAATCCCTGAGCTCTACTTCCATGCACATTTTCTCATCTAAAAGAAGCGAACGAAACAATGAGACAACCCCCGTTTGAACTGCATTTATCGGGCGGTATGGAAAATACCGAATTCACTTTCCGCGGCATGCCCAACTTTGAGGGCGGCAGCCTAAAACCGGATAAGGAAGTTCTGAAAATCCTCGAAGGACTAAGCAAACAATGACCTCTGAACGTCATCAGAAATTACCCTCCGGGCGGCAAGACCGGGAGACGCTCAGAGGCAAGGGCCAATTTTGGACGCCCGACTGGGTCGCCAAGCCGATGGTCGAGTACGTCATGGGAGCCGATCCGGGCTTGGTCTTTGATCCCGCGACGGGCAACGGGGCATTTCTCGACGCGTTAAATTCACTTGGCTATCTTGACAAAGGAATCAGGTTTTACGGCCTGGATATAGACTCTTCCCTGCTTGATATGATTAGCGCATGAAACTACTCGGCATTGACACCGGCGGGACTTTCACCGACCTGATCCTGTTTGACGGGGAACAATTCCGCGTGCACAAACAGTTGTCGACACCCGACGCGCCCGAAAAAGCGATCGTCGAGGGCCTGCGCGCGCTCGGCCTCGCGCCCGAACAGGCGCCCGACGTGGTGCACGGCTCGACCGTCGCCACCAACGCGGTGCTCGAAGGCAAGGGCGTCAAAACCGCTTACATCGCCAACCGCGGCTTCGGCGACGTGCTGACGATCGGCCGCCAGGCGCGGCCTGAGATCTACCGGCTGAGACCGCCGCCCGCGCCCGCGCCGGTGGCGCCGGAACTGTGCCTCGAAACCGGCGGGCGCATCGGCGCGCACGGCGAAGTGATCGAAGACCTGACGCCCGCAGACGTCGCGGCACTGAAGGCGCGGCTGGCGGAACTCGCGCCTGAGGCGGTCGCGATCAACCTGCTGTTCTCATTCGTGGACGACCGCTGTGAGCGGATGCTCGAGGACGCCCTGAAGCCCGGCTACTTCGTGTCGCGCTCATCGCGCGTGCTCGCCGAGCAACGCGAATACGAACGCGGCGTCGCGACCTGGCTCAATAGTTACACCGGCCCGCTCATGCAGCGCTATCTCAAGCGTCTCGACGCCCTGCTGCCGGCGACGAACCTCAGCGTCATGCAAAGCCACGGCAGCACCGTCGCCGCGGACAAGGCCGCCGATTACGCGGTCAACCTGTTGTTGTCGGGACCGGCGGGCGGCGTGATCGCGGCGCGGCATTTCGCGGCCGCCGCCGACGCGCGCAAAGTGCTGAGTTTCGACATGGGCGGCACTTCGACCGACGTGTCGGTCATAGACGGCGACGTCGGCCTGACCACCGCAGGGCACATCGGGCCTTACCCGGTGGCGACGCCGATGGTGGACATCCATACGATCGGCGCGGGCGGCGGCTCGGTCGCGTACATAGATGCGGGCGGCCTGCTGCGCGTCGGCCCGCGCTCGGCGGGCGCGGCGCCGGGACCCGCCTGCTACGGGCGCGGCGGCGAGGAGCCGACGGTCACCGACGCCAACCTGCTGCTCGGGCGCCTGCCCGAAAGCCTCGGCACCGCGCTGACGCTCGACCGCGCCGCCGCCGTGCGGGCGTTTGAGCCGCTGGCCGCGGCGCTCGGCAAAAACATCGGCGACGTCGCGCAAGGCGTGATCGCCGTGGTCAACGAGCAGATGGGGCAGGCGCTCAAAGTCATGTCGGTGCAGAAAGGGCACGACCCGGCGGACTTCATGCTCGTCGGCTTCGGCGCGGCCGGCGGCCTGCACATCTGCACGCTGGCCGAAAGCGTAAAGATCCGCAAGGCGATGGCACCGGCGCACGCCGGCGTGCTGTCCGCGCTCGGCATGTTGATTGCGCCGCGCGGCCTGCAGCAGTCGCGCACGGTCTGCACCGACGTCGCCGCCACCGACCGGCAAACCATAGACGCCGCGTACCAGCAACTGCGCGAAGAAGCCGGCCGCGAGATGCGCGCACAAGGCATCGGCGAGTTCGAGTTCGCCGAGACCGCCGAGTTGCGCTACCGCGGACAGTTGCATTGCCTGACGCTCGAACGCCGCGCCCCGGACGCATTGGAACAAGCGTTTCACGCCGCGCACATAAGCCGCCACGGCTACGCGCTCGACGTGCCGGTGGAGTTGGTGACGCTGCGGGTGCGGGTGTCCTCGCAAGCGCCGCTGAGGGACACGACAGTCGCAACGGGTGACGCCCCGCCCGGGGGGAAACGCGAAAAGCGACACGGGCGGACACCGGAAGATAACGGGCAAACGCCGCGCTTCAGACCTGAAGCCGCCCCCCCGCCGAAGACGCGGGGCGGCGCGGCACTGCATCGGCGATGCGATCTCACGGGCAAGACCATCGCGGGCCCCGCGGTGGTCGCCGAGGCGACTTCCACCGTTTACGTCGAGCCGGGCTGGTGCGCGTCGCTCGACGAGCGCGGCAATCTGCATTTGGAGAACCGGTGAGCAAAGTCACGGGGTTTGCGCCGATCCTGCCGCGCCGGCCGAAGATCCTGATCCTCGGCTCGATGCCGAGCGTCGAGTCCCTGCGCCGGCAGCAGTATTACGCGCATCCGCGCAACGCTTTCTGGAAGATCATGGGCGCGCTGCTCGGGTTTGCACACGACCTTGCGTACCGCCGGCGCGTCGCCGCGCTGCGCCGGGCGGGCATCGCCCTGTGGGACGTGCTCAAAAGCTGCGAACGCGACGGCAGCCTCGACGCCGCGATTGTGCGCGCGAGTGAAAAGCCGAACGCAATCGCGCAAATGCTCGACGCACAGACCTCAATCGCCGCGGTGTTCTTGAACGGCAAACAAGCGGGGGGCTCGTTCCGCCGGCACTTGCAAACCGGCGTGGAGCCCGCAATCATTCAACTGCCTTCCACCAGCCCGGCCAACGCGCAACTGAGTTTCGACCGCAAACTCGCCGCCTGGCGCGGGATACGTGATTATATTTAGGCGCCGGCGGATGCAAGTCCGAAGTGCGGCGTCGGCCCGCCTTCCTCTTGTGCCCGTCCGCGTCGCCTTCCGTATGCCCCCCCACCGGCCGGACTGCGTGAAAGGATCGGCATACGGGGGACACTTAAAACCGGGCATGTCCGTGACACTCTTTACTCCATAGGACGCCGCACCCGGCCGACTCTTCCCCAAGGGGGCACGTTTTCGCCGGCGGAAATTTTACTGCTAAGGAGACCCGCACCCGGCCGACTCCCCTTCAAGGGTGAAGTAATTTTAGCGACCCGCGCTTGTGCCTTTGGCCGCACTTCGAACGAGGGGTTGGCACCCCCGACCCCCGCCATCCCCGGAAAAGGCCGCTCAACAACTGCCCGCGGACGCCGCGGTCATCCCGCCGACCTCCGCCCCCGGAAAAGGCCGCTGCAGTTCCTGACAAACAACCCGCGGCGAGGCCCCGCCGCTACGGGAAAACGCCCGCAACGCCCCGGCCTCGGCCGGGGAAAGGGCGCCCCCCGCCTCTCACCCTACCGGAACCTGCGCCAGATCAAGCCGAAATCGCTTTATCGGCTAATGACTACCGTTTATTCCTTCCCGACGCCATAACCCGGTCGGCGCGGTGTAAATAAGCAAGATTGCAAGGGGCGCCTGCGGCGCTTCACGTCTAACCTGGTCCCCGCTGTTATGGGGCCATATTTTTGACACGGAGGTGTCAGTTATGGAAAATCAAGTTCGAAATCACTCACCCGCCTTCGGGCAGGATTCCAGATTGAAACAGGCCGCCTTTACACCAGATCAGATTGACGCCCTGACCAAAACCGTCGGACAACTTTCCACCAAAGTTGAACTGAAGGAGGCGGTGGCGGAACTTGTCGCCAAGGATGACTTCGAGAAGGCGATGGCGAACGTTGCCACCAAATCTGAACTGAAGGAGGCGGTGGCGGAACTCGTCGCCAAACTTGTCGCCAAGGATGACTTCGAGAAGGCGATGGCGAACGTTGCCACCAAATCTGAACTGAAGGAGGCAGTATCGAAACTTGCCACTAAAGTTGAACTGGAGGAGGCGGTGTCGAAACTTGCCACTAAAGTTGAACTGGAGGAGGCGGTGTCGGAACTTGTCGCCAAACTTGTCGCCAAGGATGACTTCAAGGAGGCGATGGCGAACGTTGTCACCAGGGAGCAACTGGAGATCCAGTTGACAAGGTTCATGCCCAGAGAAGAAGCGATAGAGCGATTTGTCAAAATCGAGACCAACATGGCCACCAAGGACGACATCAGGAAGATTCAAGTCAAAATGGAAAACTTATCCACCAAGGAGGATGTGGCCGAATCCGAAAAGGCCATCCGGGAGAGATTGGACAAAAAGCTCGACAGACTCGCAACGTGGATCCCGGCGATCACCATCGCCATACTAGCCGCCGCGGTCGCCATTATCGGGCAGCTGATCAGTCTCCTTCTTATCTGAAGCCGTGTTGTGCAAGGCACAGCCGCGGCGCCGGTTTGCGGGCGGGTTTTATAGCCCGCCCGCGCTTGCGCAGGAACGGCGGTGTCCACATTGACTAAATCACGGGGTTCGCGTATCGTGTACTGCTTGCTATCTCCCTGAACAAACCACAGAACGACTTGATGCTGACCGATATATTGACCGGCAACGGCTTGTTGAACCTGCCGTGGTGGGGCTACATCGCCGTTGCGCTGGCGGCGACGCATATCACGATCACCTGCGTGACGCTTTTCCTGCATCGCTCGCAGGCACACTTGTCGGTTGAGTTTCACCCCGCGGTGTCACACCCGATGCGCTTTTGGCTGTGGCTGACGACCGGCATGGTCACGCGCGAGTGGGTGTCGATTCACCGCAAGCATCACGCTAAGGTCGAAACCGAGGCCGACCCGCACAGCCCGAGAACGCACGGCATCTTGAAAGTGCTGTTCAGCGGCACCGAGCTTTACCGCAAGGAAGCCGCCAACAAGGACACGCTCGAAACCTACGGGCGCGGCACACCGTGGGACTGGATCGAAAGAAACCTTTATACCCGGTACTCGGCCACGGGCGTCGTCATACTGTTCATACTCAACTACGCGCTGTTCGGCTTTTTGGGGATTTCGATATGGGCCGTGCAGATGATGTGGATTCCATTCTTCGCCGCCGGCGTGATCAACGGCGGGGCGCACTTCTTCGGCTACCGCAATTACCAAACCCCCGACGACTCGACCAATCTGGGCAATATCGGCCTGCTGATCGGGGGCGAGGAACTGCACAACAACCACCACGCCTTCCCCGGCTCGGCCAAGTTCTCGGCGCAGGCTTGGGAGTTCGACGTCGGCTGGTTCTACATCAGCCTTTTGCAACACCTGAGACTGGTGTGCGTGAAACGGGTGATGCCGCCGCGCAAAGTGGCGCGGCGCGTGGCGCGGCTTGACCTCGAAACCGTGCAGGAACTTCTGCACGGGCGCCTGCACGTGATGACCGACTACGTGAACACGGTCATGCAGCCGGTATTCAAGCAGGAATTCAAACGGGCGCGCGGTTCATACCAGCACCTTCTGAAAGGCGTCAAAAAGTCGTTTCTTCACCACGAAAGCAATATCGGCAGCCGCGACCTCGGCCACCTCAAGCGCGCACTTAATAACAACGACGTCCTGCAAACGGTTTACGAATTCAGGCACCGCCTGCAATCACTCTGGCTCGACTTGCGCGGCGACCACGAGAAACTCAGAGCCGCGCTGCTCGAATGGTGTCGCCAGGCCGAACAAAGCGGCCTGTCCGCGCTTGCAGAGTTCGCCCGCAAGATCAAAGGGCACACCGAGGCCAAACAAATCCCCGCGTAACCCCGCTCCCCGTTCTCCGGAAAACCGCCCGGCGGCGACCAACAGGATTTATAGACTTTTAACCCTCCGCGGAACGGAGAGGCCGGGAAACGAAGCCTGTGCCGAACCGCACCGCGCGTCTTCAACAGCCCGAATCAGGGGGCACACCGAGGCCGAACAAATCCCCGCGTGACCCCGCTCCCCGTTCTCCGGGAAACCGCCCGGCGGCAACCAACAGAATTTATAGACTTTTAACCCTCCGCGGAACGGAGAGGGCGAGAAACTGAGCCTGTGCCGAACCGCACCGTGCGTCCTCAACAGCCCGGATCAGGGGCCGGATTCAAGTCTGAAGCGCGAGGTTGGCCGGCCCGTCATCCTCCGGTGCCCGCCGCGTTGTCTTTGGTATTTCCTTTCGCCGGCCGGACTGCGCCCGGCTGACTCTCCCCCGAGGGCGGATTGATTTTCAGCGGCCCGCTCTTCTTCCTTGCGCCGCACTTCGGACTGAAAGTTGGCGGGGCGCTTGGGGCTACTTGATCTTGTCTTCTTTGTAGAGAACGTGCTTGCGCATCACCGGGTCAAATTTCTTCATCTCGATCTTTTCGGTCGCCGTGCGCTTGTTCTTCGTCGTCGTGTAGTAATGGCCGGTGCCTGCGGTCGAGACCAGTTTAATTTTTTCGCGTGCCGCCATCGCCGGAGACCCCCTACACCTTGATCCCGAGTTTGCGCGCGTCGTCGAGCGCCTTTTCTATGCCTTTTTTGTTGATGATGCGCATTCCCTTGCGCGACACACGCAACTTCACCCAGCGGTTTTGGCTCTCGATCCAGAACCGCAATTTATGCAGGTTGGGCAGAAACCGCCGGCGGGTCTTGTTGTGCGCGTGAGAGACGTTGTTGCCGCTCATTGGCTTTTTACCGGTTATTTGACAAACTCTGGACATTTTGAATGCTTGCGGTTGCCTCGACGAGGCGCGCAAAATAGCAGAAAATAACCGCGCTATCAAGCCGTTGCACAGGGAGCGTCTGCGGCGCGGCGTAATGAATGCCGCAAGCGTGCCAACTTGGGCGGCGGAAACCGGATACCCTCAAACTGGAGAGAGCAGAAGCAACGCCGGACTTGTTGGTCATTCCCACCCGGGCCGGCGCTTGCAGCCGTGCCGGCCGGGTGGCGAAAACCGGCTCCTCCGCAGGACTCAATGGACACGATCTTTCTGAAAGAGTTGCGCGTCGAAGCCGTCATCGGCGTCTTCGAGTGGGAGCGGCGCGTGCGCCAAACCGTGCTGATAGATCTCGAACTGGCGGTGGACGCCGCGGCCGCGGCAGCCGGCGACAACCTGTCGGACACGCTCGACTACAAGGCGATTGCCAAGCGCGTGAAGGGCTTCGCCGAGAGCACCCCGTGCCAACTGATCGAAACGCTCGCACACAAGATCGCCGGGATCCTGCTCGACGAATTCGGCGTGACGCAGGCGCAGGTCGTCGTCAGCAAGCCCGGCGCGGTGCGCGGGTCGAAGACCGTCGGCGTCGCGGTCGAAAGGCGGAAATAAACCGTTATGCCGCAAGCGGGCGGACAACGGGTCTATGTCAGCATCGGCAGCAACATAGACAAACGACGCAACGTCGTCTCCTGCGTCAAAATGCTGCGCGAGACTTTCGGCGAACTCAAACTGTCGCCGGTGTACGAATCGCAGGCGGCCGGCTTCGACGGCGACGACTTCTACAACATGGTCGCGGCGTTTGAAACCCGGCGCTCGCCCCGCGCCGTAGCCGACGCGCTCAGGACGATCGAGCAACGCCACGGCCGCACGCGCGGCAAAAACCGCCTCGCCTCGAGAACGCTCGATCTGGACCAGATCCTGCACGGCGACCTGGTGATCAATGAAAACGGCGTGCAGTTGCCGCACGCCGACATCGTGCAATACGCTTTCGTGCTGCGCCCGCTCGCCGACATCGCAAGCGCAGCCGTGCATCCGGTGCTCGGCAAGACCTACGCGGGACTGTGGGCGGATCTCGCGGGCACCGCGCCAACGCTTACACAGGTTTCGCTCGGAAAAATCTGAGTGCGCGCGCCGTCTGAGCTCAGACACGCAAGGCACCCCTGCGGACTGGAGGAGAAACCTTGCACCTCCGCCATACCGGCCACCGCATCAAAAAGTGATACCGCATCGCCCGGATCCGGACAGGGTTGGCGGGATCACCGACCCTGCCCGACACCGAAACAACGTGCTTCGCTTCCGGGAAACTCACGCCGCCGCGGCCCGCGATGCGTCCAAAATCAGCCGGCGGACTTTATGCCGCCGATACCGGACCTGCAGCGAAGCCACCATAGCCCGGCGGCATTAACCCGGCGGATTCAAATCTGAAGTGCAACGCCGGCCCGTCGTCCTCCCGTGTCCGCCCGCGTCGTCTCCTGTATTCCCCCCGCCGACCGGGTTGCGCCTGACCGGCCCCCTCAAGGGTCGAGTGATTGCCCGCGGCCCGCTGTGCTTTCTTTTGTCGCACTTCGGACGGGAAGTTGCCGCCTGCGCGCAAGGGCGTCGAAATGCCGACGCCGGGCGTCATCCGTTATGGACTCATCCGCCTGTTTGCAAATATAAGAAGATCGGATTCCAAGCCCGTCCCCGCATCCGCGACCGGCACCACCGGACCAAGCTTAAAACCAAATTACTGCCGTGGAAAATCGCAGTGAAACACGCTGCCCTTGCCGAGTTCGCTTTCGATGCGCAGGGACGCACCGTGCCTTTGCAGCACGTGTTTGACGATCGCGAGGCCGAGACCGGTGCCGCCCGACTCGGGTGAACGGCTTTTGTCCGCACGGTAAAAACGCTCGGTCAGGCGCGGCAAATGCGCCGGGTCTATGCCCGGCCCCTGGTCGGACACCGAAAGCCGGCCGCCGTCGCGCGACCAACTCACGTGCACGACGCCGCCCTCGGGGGAATAACGCACCGCGTTGCCGACCAGATTGGACAGTACGCTGTGCAACTCGCTGCGGTCGCCGTGAAGCGTCGCGTCCTCGTCCACGACGACTTCGATCCGGCACCGGTTCGCGCGGCCGATCATCGCCGCTTCCTGCGCGACTTCATCGGCAAGTTGACGCAGTTTCACCGGCTCGACGTCGTGCGCGGACAGCGGCCTTCCCTCCAGCCGTTCCAGCATCAGCAGATCGTCAACGATGCGGTTCATGCGCTCGGCCTGCCTGCCGATGTGCGCCGCCGCGCCGTCCGCCGGTGATTTTCCGGCGGCGATGATCTCGGCGTAGCCGCGGATCACGGTCAGCGGCGTCTTCAACTCATGCGCGACGTTGCCGAGCAGTTCGCTGCGCGCGCGTTCGAGACGGCGTACGCGGCTCAGATCCTGCACCGTGATCAGGCGGTAAGCGCCGTCGCCGAACGATGAAACGTAAGCGGCCAGGGGCTTCCCGTAAACGTTCAGAGCCACTTCGGCGCCGTCCTCGCCGCTTTCGAGCGCGGCGACGAAGTCCGGCTGCCTGACCAGGTGCGCGATCTCCCGGCCGACGTCGCCGGGATGAGACAGGTGCAACAGATCGGAAGCGGCGGCGTTGAACCACTTGAGACGCCCGCCGCGGGTGACGACCGCGAAGCCGTAAGGCAGGGCGGCGACGCCGTCCTCGAGGCGGATGCGCCGACGATCCTTCTCGCCGGCGTCGGCGGCCCGCCTGAGACGGGCGACGCGCCGGTACACCTCGCCCCACAGCCCCGCGCTCCCGAAACCCCGCAATTCGCCCGGCGGCGCGGCGCCGGCCAGCCAGCGGCTCAGACGCAGCAACCGCACAAACTGCAACACCGTCCACGCGCCGACGCCGGCGAGCAAGCCGGCGAGCGGCGACGACAGCACCGCGCCCGCGCCTGCGCCCGCGAGCGCAAGGAAGACCAGCAGCAGCAACTCATCAAGCATCAGCGCGTCAAGACGAACCGTTTGCGCCGCAAGCGACGTTCAGGCGGTAGCCGACCCCGCGCACGGTTTCAATGACCTTGCCGTGACCGCAAACCTCGAGCGCCTGGCGCAGGCGACGGATCTGCACGTCCACCGTGCGCTCCTCGACGTAGGCGCTGACCCCCCAGACGCTGTCAAGCAGTTGCGCGCGCGTGAACACTTTGTTCGGGTGCCGCATAAAGAAATGCAACAGTTTGAACTCGGTCGGGCTGACCGTGATCTCGCGCCCGTCAACCATCAGGCGGTGCTCGGACGGGTCAAGTGCCAGCGCACCGGCGCTGATCCGTCCGTCGTCCGCGCCGGTTTGCGTGCGCCTGAGCAAAGCGTCTATGCGCGCGATCAACTCGCCACCCGAGAACGGCTTGGTCACGTAGTCATCGGCGCCGGCCTTGAGCCCCGCGACGACGCTTTCCTTCTCGGTTTTCGCGGTCAGCATGATGACCGGAACGCCACGGGTGGCGCGTTCCGCGCGCAAGCGCCTGACCAGATCCCAGCCGCTGAGCCCCGGCATCATCCAGTCGAGCAGAACCGCGTCGGGGCGCGTCTTCCGAATCATTTCAAGCGCCTGGTACGCGTCGCCCGCCTCGGCCACTTTATACCCCTCGCCGCCGAGCAGCACGCCGACCATCCGGCGAATCCCCGGATCGTCGTCAACGACAAGAACCAGCGGTTTCGACATGCGCCTTAACCCGCATCTCTCACCCGGCGGCGCCCGGCGCACGCCGGCAAAATAATGAAGCCGGCATTTGCCCGTTGATACGCGGCGCCCGCCCCGGCCGCTTTATACCCCCCGCCGCCGAGCAGCACGCCGACCATCCGGCGAATCCCCGGATCGTCGTCAACGACAAGAACCAGCGGTTTCGACATGTGCCTTAACCCGCATCTCTCACCCGGCGGCGCCCGGCGCACGCCGGCAAAACAATGAAGCCGGCATTTGCCCGGGAGTGCGCCGGCGGCAAAGGCTCTTCGGTTGACCGGACGCGCGGCCTGGCGAGAGCCGCGGGCCGGTCACGCGCCGGGCGCCGCCGCACGCACGCCACCGGTGCCGGTGTGCGCGAGCATCAACGAGAAGTACTCGTTCTCGGAAACAAAATGGCGCAACGGGGCACATTCGCTTGAATCCATCAGTTGCTCGATACCGTCGCGCGTGAACTTGCGGCTGATCTCGGTGCGGATTGTTTCTCCGCGCTCCAACCGGAGCGAGCGCCCCATCGAACCGAAGCGAATCCGTTGTCTTTTGCGCGAAACCAGGTGCATCTCGACCCGGTGCTTGCGCTCGTTGAAAAAGGCGTAGTGCGAGAAATTCTCAAGCGCGAAATCGGCGTCGAGTTCGCGGTTGAGCACGTTCAGCACGTTGAGATTGAAAGAAGCGGTCAAGCCCTGCGCGTCGTCGTAGGCCGCGTCCAGCAAATCCCTGTGCTTGACGAGGTCGGCGCCGAGCAGCAAGGCGCTGTCGGGACCGAGCAGGCTGCGTATCTCCCGCAACAGATCCACCGCCTCGCTTTTGTTCAGATTGCCGACCGTGCTGCCGAGAAACAACGCCAGCCACCGCCCTTCGGGCAACTTGATGTTCTCGAGCCCCGCGCTGTAGTCGCCGACCAGCGCGTTGACCTCGAGCCACAGGTATTCCCGTTGCAGCCCGCGCGCGCCCGCCTCGATCATTTCGGCGCAAATGTCCATCGCCCAGTAGGTGCACGGCGCGCCGCGGCGCTCGCAGGCGTCGAACAGCGCGCGCGTCTTGCGCGAAGTGCCGCTGCCGAATTCGATGATATGGTCGGGTCTGGCCAACTCGATGATCTCGTCGGCGTTTTCCCTCAGCAACTCGTCCTCGGTGCGTGTAAGATAATACTCGTGAGTTTCGCAAATGCGGTCGAACAACTTCGAACCGTGCTCATCGTAAAAATACTTGGGAGACAACTTGCGCGGCTTCGAGAACAATCCTGCGGTCACGTCCTGCTTGAGTGTGTTGACCGCGTGCGCGGGTGCGACGTCGACGCGATTAAGCCCCTGCGCGCCCCGCCCGGAAAAACACGGATCCACCGTCGCCAGGTTGTCTCTCGGATTAGGCATCAAGTCTGTTGCTGAGCGGGACCGCTGAGACGCAACGCAAAAACCATGTGCCGCCTCGCCGCCTATCTCGGGGAAGAACTGCCGCTCAAAACGCTGCTGCTTGAACCTGAGCATAGCCTTTATATGCAATCGTGGCAACCGAAAGAGCTGAGTTACGCGAAACTCAACGCCGACGGTTTCGGTTTCGGCTGGTATCTGCCCGACGGCACGCCCGCCGCCTACTGCAATCAGGCGCCGATATGGGCCGATTTTAATTTGCCCGGCCTCGGCGACGCACTGCGCGCGCCGCTGTGGCTCGCGATGGTCAGAAGCGCGACCGCCGACTACGGTGCGTCGCCGCTCAACGTGCAACCGTTCAGGCACGGGCGCCTGATGTTCGTGCACAACGGCTTCATCGGGGATTTCAACCGGGGCGTGCGCCAGGCGATCGTCGCCGAACTCAGCGCCGGCGTGGTCGAGAACATACGCGGACTGACCGATTCCGAATACCTGTTCGGCCTGCTGTGCGAGTTCGCCGCAAAACGATCCGGCGACCTCGAAGCCGCACTCGCCGACACCGCCGGGTGGTGCCGGCAAAACCTGCACGAAAAACCGGCGATGCTGAACCTCGTCGCCGCCGACGGCGACCGCCTCTGCGCCCTGCGCTTTGCGCTGCACGCCGAGGCGCCGACGCTGTACTATGCCGAGGCGGGCGTCACCGGCTTTCCCGCCGGCTCGCGGCTGATCGCATCGGAGCGGCTGACCGGCGACGGCGGCTGGCGCGAAGTGCCCGCAGGCCACCTGCTCACGCTGGCACGCGAGCGCCCCGCCGCGCTGCGCCCCCTGGATCAGACCGGGGACTGAAGCCGGCCGAACATGGCGCACACCCCGGAAATCCTGCGCTTTGCCGAAATGCAAAACGCGCTGCGCGAACTGATCGCACCGCTTGACGAACAAGACTGCCGCGCACAGTTCCATCCCAGCCTCAGCCCGCTCGGCTGGCATCTCGGACACGCGACGTTCATCGAAAACTACTGGCTCAGGGAAGCCCTTCTCGGAGACGACCGCGCGACCGCGCCCGTGCGCGAATTGTATCTGCCGCAAAACGCCCGCAAGTTTGCGCGCGGCGGGCGACTGCCGCCCAAAAGCACGCTGCTCCGTGACTGCCTGCTCAAGCAGCGCGATAACCTCGCGCTGCTTGAAGACCCGCCGCCCGCGCTCGCGGCCCACCGCCTGATGCAAAACGGCTATCTGCTGAAATTCCTCGTGCAGCACCACGCGATGCACCTGGAGACCATGCAGATGGCGCTGACCGAGCGGCAACTGCGCAAGCGCGCGCGCGGCTACCGTCCGCAACAGCGGCTGGAACCCGTCGCCGTGCGCTTGCAGCCCGTCGCCTGCGACGGCGGCGAGTGCGAGATCGGCGGCGCCGGCCCCTGGTGCTTCGACAACGAATTGCCTAGACACCGGAAGACGCTGCCGGCGTTCGCGCTCAACGCAACGCCCGCGACCAACGCCGAGTTTCTCGGCTTCATCACAAGCGGCGGTTACCGCAACGCCGCGTGGTGGGACGCCGAGGGCCTGCAATGGCTGCGCCAAACCGGCGCGCGCGCGCCGCACCACTGGCTCAGCGACGACGCCGGCGCGTGGCACGGCGCCGACGGCCGCGGCTGCCACGATCTCGGGGCGGACGACCCGGTGCACGGGCTGAGTCGCCACGAAGCCTGCGCGTTCGCGCGCTACGCCGGCGCGCGCCTGCCGCACGAAAGCGAGTGGGAAGCGGCACATGCGCAAGCCCCCGCCGACGGGCGCATCCGCCCGAACGGCCAAGCGTGGGAGTGGTGCGACAACGCGTTCCACCCGTACCCCGGCTTCAAGCCCTTTCCCTACGACGAATACTCGACCCCGTGGTTCAACAACGCGCACTATTCGCTGCGCGGACACAGCCGCCATACGCCCGACGTGCTGCGCCGCACGACGTTCAGAAACTTCCACACCGCCGACAAGCGGCATATTTTTGCGGGCGTGAGGGTGGCGCTGGACTAAGCGCGAGACGCCCGCCGTTTCTTCGGCAAGATTGCAAGCCGGCGCCGCGGCCTTGCGGTCGGCATTGAAGAACCGCGGCAAGCACAACCGGCGGGTCGCCCGTACCCGTCACCGCCGCCGTGGCCTGAACGTCCCCGGTCACTGTCACCGCGAACGTACCCGTCTCCGTTTGGCCGTCACTCAGCGCATCGGCGTTCAGCCTACAGGCTCCCCCCGTGAGACTGAGCGCAGGAAGACGCCGCCGAAAGATCTTTCCATGGCACAGCCGGACTTGGCGGCGTGCTCGTTACGCGCCGCCCAACTTCCGGCCCGAAGTGCGACACAAGGAAAACGCCGCCGTGGCCGGAGCGTCCCCGGCCGTTGTCACCGCGAACGTACCCGTCTCCGTTTGGCCGTCACTCAGCGCATCGGCGTTCAGCCTACAGGCTCCCCCCGTGAGACTGAGCGCAGGAAGATACCGCCGAAAGATCTTTTCCCGGGCGGTTTGAAAAGTCGCCGGATCATCGGGGTATTTTACGGAAAAAATGGAGTTGAAAACTCCGGTTTTAAATTAAAAATGGAGTTTAAGACTCCATTTTATACAAAAAATATCAAGTATTTATAAGGTTTTCGTGCTAAGATTGGCAGTCAGTGCTCGATTTGGTATGAATCACTGTTGGAAAGGGCACTTCGGCTAAATCCCCCCTCAATTCGTCCTAAACCCGCTCCAGATCCCACCCCGAACTTGCCCCCCTGACAACACGCCTCCGATGCCCTCTCGCCTGAAAGTAGCCGCAATATCTGTTTCCATGTTGCGACTGTATGAGGAAGCCTCCCAATGACCGTGCTCCGGCCAGGACAATGCCCCGCCCCGCTCAGGCGGGCGATTGAGCGGCAGGTCGCGGCGGCGCTTGAGGAAGACGGCGCCGGCGACGATGCGAGCGCCGCCGCCGTTGCCGCAAGTGCCATGGCGTCGGCGCGGGTCATCAGCCGCGAGGCGGGCGTACTCGCCGGCGTGTTCTGGTTCGATGAAGTGTTCTTGCAGATCGACGCGGCGGTCGCGGTGCGCTGGCGTCTGCGCGACGGCGACGCGATAGCCAAAGACGCCTGCCTGTGCACCGTCAGCGGCAGCGCAAACAGTCTGCTGCGCGGCGAGCGCTGTGCGCTCAACTTCGTGCAGACCTTATCCGGCACCGCGACCGCGACCGCCGAGTTCGTCGCGCGCGCGGCGGGCGGCGTTATCAAGGACACGCGCAAAACCTTGCCGGGGCTGCGGCTCGCGCAGAAATACGCGGTCGCGTGCGGCGGCGGCGTCAACCACCGCCTGGGATTGTCGGACGCGATTTTGCTCAAGGACAACCACGTCCGCGCGTGCGGCTCGGTCGCAGCGGCGGTCGCGGCGGCGCGCCGGGCCAGGCCAGGCCTCGCGGTCGAGGTCGAGGCCGCGTCCATGGAACAGGTCGAGGAAGCGCTTGCGGCGGGGGCCGACACGATCATGCTCGACAACTTCGGCGCCGACGAGACCGCGGCGGCGGTGCAAGCAATCGCGGGCAAAGCCAAGATCGAAGTCTCAGGCGGCATCGGTCTCGACGACGTCGCGCGCCTCGCAGGAACCCACGTGGACTGCATCTCGGTCGGCGCGCTGACCAAGCATCTGCGCGCACTCGATCTGTCCATGCAATTCGATTGAAGTGCCGCTACAGCCTGTGCAGCGGCTCCAGGCCGTCGCGGCGGGCCTGCCGTTTGTCGCGGGCCGCGAAACCGCGCGATGCAAAGGTTTCACTCAAAGCATCCCAAAGCAACGCCCCCTGCCACTTATCGTCACGCGCATACAACGCGCGCTCAAGCCTCAAAATCTGCTGCGCGACCACGCCGCCGACCATGCCGCCGCCCATGCCGCTGTAGCGGGCACCGACCTGAGCGAGAGAAGTCGGCGTGTCGTCGGGCCACATCTGACGCGCCCACTGCATCAGCGCGTCCCGCGCCGCCGCCGCGTCGTTGTCCCGGCACGCCTGACGGATTGCTCCGCGCCTTTCGCGCAGGGTTTCCCTGCGCCGGCGCGCGGCGCGCAACAGGCGATACACCCCCTCGCCGCGCCACATCACCGCCGTCGTTGCGAGCCAGCCAAGCAGCAAGACGGCGCTGACCCAAAACCACGGGGCGCCGCCGCCCGCGGCCGCGACCACCGCGGACTCCCGCTCAACCTCGTCTGCGGCCACCGCGGGCGGCGGCTCGTCCACCGTCAATTCGCTGAAAGCGGCCTCGCCGACCGTCACGTCTTGCGCCGGCAACCGGGCGAACTCAAGACGGTCGGTGCGCGTATTCCACCACGGCACTTCGACGGCGGGCAGCGTGTAAGTGCCGGGCTGCGCCGGGATCAGCACCACCGATTGCAGGCGCCTGCCGACGCTGGTGTTGCCGCGGCGCTCGTTCTTGAAATCCGCCGACTCGGTATAGAACCTGAAGCCGTCGCCGACCGACAGATCCACCTCGGGCACTTGCTTCGCGAGCAGGCCGTTCGCCCTGAGACCGAGCGTGCGCGTGACGGGCTCTCCCGCGCGCCACGCCGACAAATCGGCCGACCAATTTTCCTCGATCTTGAAATTCTCCGCGGGCAGCCAGAACTTTCCGGGAAACGACGCCGGCACCTGCCGGACTTTCAGAGTCACCGGCCGCGAGCGTTTCTTCACCGAAAACCGCCGCCCCTGCTTGACGTAAGAGCCGGTGATGGCGACCGGCTTGATCACCACCTTGCCGCTGTTCTGCGGATAAATCAGGTAGCGCCTTTCATACACTTCGTAGTTGCCGCCGCCGCGCTGAGTGCGGTAGCGGCGCGCGTTCCCGAGGTTCTCGACAATCGCCTTGTTGCTGCTCTGCGGCGGACTCACCGAACCGCGCAGGCCGTGCAGCATGAACACCCGCAGGGTGAACAGCACCTGTGCCTGCACGTAAGGGCTCTCCGGCTGCGCGCTGACTTCGATAAAAAACTCCTCGCCGGCGCGCCCGCCGCGGGTCGGCTGCGGCGGGCGCGGCTTTACCTGAAGCGGCGTCGCCCGGCTGCGCACCGCGCCGAACTTGAGCGGCGGTATTGTCAATTGACCCGCGCGCCTGGGCTGCAACTGCACGCTCCATTCGCGCAACGCACGCGACACGCCGTTCACGGTCGTCTGCCGAAGTTTCTGGCTTTTCGACCGCAGGTGAAAGTTTTTTTGCAGCGGCGACCAGTCGGGGTCGGCCGCGTTGCCGGCTGCGGTGGTGAACCTGACCTTGAAAGTCTCGTTATGGGAGACGACCGCGCGGTCGAGGATGACTT
The DNA here is from genome assembly GCA_965211995.1 of Candidatus Oxydemutatoraceae bacterium. GTDB lineage: Bacteria > Pseudomonadota > Gammaproteobacteria > Poriferisulfidales > Oxydemutatoraceae > CAYFZO01. The sequence continues at coordinate 266,901 of OZ243040.1, read as the reverse complement.
TGACCTCGTCGCTGCGCGCCGCGCCCCCGGCCATTGCGGGAGACGTCGCGGTGGCCGCCGCGAACACGGCGAAGCACAGCGCCAGGCCGGCGGCGAGGCGCGGTCTCACCACGGCTTGTCTCCCTGCCCGCCCCGGTCTTTCTTGTTGCGGCTCAGATGGCGCAACTTGCGCCGGAGCAAACGTCCGGGGTCGTCGGGCACGCCTCTGAGCCACTGTTCAATCGCCTGGTCTTTCTCAGCCATCGTCTCCAGCGGGGAACTCGCACCGGCGGCGGCGCCGGCGTCGGCATCGGCGTCGGCGTCCTCGCCGTCTTCTTCGCCGGACGCTTCGTCGTCCTCTCCCGCGCCGTCATCAGCCACTTCCTCTTCTCCGCTTTCACCGGCGTCGTCCTCGGAGTCCGCCGCGGACGCCTCCTGCTGCGACGGGTCGTCCTGCTCGCCGCGCTGCCGGCCCTGCGCCTGCTGCCCTTCGCCCTCCTCGCCCTCCTCGCCCTCTTCGCCTTCCTCGCCTTCCTCGCCCGCCTGCATCTGTTGCGTTTGCATCGCCTGCAAGACCTGCTTGACGACGCCCATGTTGTAAACCGCGTCTTCCATCTCCGGTTCGATCTCGAGTGCGTGACGATACGCCGCGACGGCCTCCTTGAGTTTGTTTGCACCGACCAGCGCGTTGCCTTTGTTATACCAGTTGGCGGCGCCGTCAAGCGTCTCCAGCGTCTCGACGGCGCCGCCAAAGTCGCCGCCGCGGTGCTGCGCCGCGGCTTTCCACTCGTCTTTTTTAAACAGTTCAGCCGCGCGGGCGGCGTCGCCGTTCTCAAGCGCGCGCGCTCCCTGCTGATCGGGGCGCAGCCACAGGTCGGCCCAGTCCAGCGCGTACGCGGGACCGGGCTGCGCCAGCACCGCGCAGACGGTCACCGCAAGCAGCCCCCGCCTGAAGCCGAGCGCCGCAATCGGCAGCATCAGCAGGATCAGCCACGGCCCCTGCTCGCGCCAAACGTCGGCAGTCGCTTCGCTTTCCTTCTTGCTCCGGGCGGACGACGCGTGAGCGCTGAACCATCCTTCCAGCGCCTCGACGTCGGTGTTCGAGAACGGATCAAAATGCGCGTAAGTGCCGCCGCCCGCCTGTGCGACTTCGCGCAGTTTGCTTTCGTCGAAGCGCGGGATCACCACTGTGCCCTGATGGCTTAAAAACTCCCCCGAAGCCAGCGTGACCGGGCCGCCGCTCTCGGTGCCGACGCCAAGCACCGACACGTTGTAGCCTTTGTCGTTCAGGCGGCGCGCCCGGTTGAGCACGCGCGCATCGGCGTAGTCGGTCACGAGCAGCACGTCCCCGACCTCGGTATCAATCTTCTGCAGCAGCGCGCCGGCCTCCTGCAAACCGAGATCGGCGCGGCTGCCCTGACGCGGCATCAATTGAGTCTCGAGCGATTGCAGGTACAGATTGATCGCCGCGGTATCGTCGGTGACCGGCACAACGGTGAAAGCGTCGCGCGCGTACACCACCAGGCCGATCTGCCCATAGCCGCGCCGGTTGATCAGGTCGCTGACCTTGAAGCGCGCGCGCGCGAGACGGTTCGGCTTGAGATCCACCGCGTCCATCGAAAGCGACAGGTCGAGCACCACGATCAATGCCGACTCGTCGCGCAGCATCGGCTGCGGCAAACGCTCCCACGCGGGGCCGGCGAGCGCGATGATCGCGAGCACGCCCGCGAGTCCCGTAAGCGCGAGAAACCCGCGCCGGCCTACGTCAATTGCGCGCCCGAGCAGCATGAACGGCAGCAAGTGCGCGTCGCACACCGCCTCCCAACTCTTGCCCGAAAACCGCCCGCGCGCGAGCAGCCACAGCAGGGCGGCGAGCGCCGCCAGCGCCGCAAACCACCACGGACGGACAAAATGCAATGCGCCGACGAAGTTCATGCCGCGAGCCACCGCCCGGAGCGCAGCAGCAGCAACGCCGTTGCCAGCAGCAACGCCGCCGCCAGCGGCCAGGGATACAAGGCCGTGCGCACTTGCAACAATTCTGGCTCGCGCTCGATGACTTCGAGGCGGTCGAGCAGGGCGTAGATCTTCTTCAACTCGTTCGTGTCCTTGGCGCGAAAGTAACGCCCGTCGGTTCGTTCCGCGATGGTGCGCAAAGTCTTTTCATCGAGGTCGGAGCGACTGCCGAACAATCCCATCGCGCGCGCGGTCGCGCGGTCGGCGCCGATGCCGATGGTGTAGATCTTCATGCCCTCTTCGGCGGCGAGCAGCGCGGCGGTTGCGGGGTCGATGCTGCCGGCGTTGCTGGCGCCGTCGGTCAGCAGGATCAGAACCCGGTTGCTTTGCTCGTACTGGCGCAGGCGCTTGAGCGCGAGGCCGATCGCGTCGCCGATCGCGGTCTTCTTCTCCTCGGCGAGGCCGATGAACGTGTCGCCGAGCATTTCGCGCACCGATTTGAGGTCGAAACTCAAAGGCATTTGCAGATAAGGATATTCGCCGAACACGATCAGCCCGACCCGGTCGCCCTGGCGCCGCTCGATAAAGTCGCCCGCGACCGACTTGGCGGCTTCGAGGCGGTCAACCCTGCGCCGGTTAAGCACGAAGTCGCGCTCCCGCATACTGCCTGAGACGTCGAGCGCGAGCATCAGGTCGCGCCCGCTGACGGGCAGTTGCGTGAACTCGCCGAGCCATTGCGGACGCGCCGCGGCGGCGATCAGCAGCAGCCACGCGAGCGCCGCAAACCACAGCAGCGCCTGCTTTGATAAGAAGCGCCGCCTGCGCTTCATGGACTGCTCGAAATCGTTGAGGAACGGCACGCGCAGCGCGGACTGCTCGACCGACCTCGCGGGCTTGACCAGAAAGCGCGCGAGCAGCGGCGCCGGCAGCAGCGCAAGCACCCACAGCCACTCGAAGTGGATCACGCCGCATCCCCGCGGGACTCGATCTTGAGCATCCTTTCGATGCACTCTTCGCAAACCCGCAGCAAGGCCTCGCCGTCCACCGTAGCCGCGACGTCGGCGGGCGCACGGTACGGCGCATCGGCAAGCACGCGCCCCGGCCCTGCGGAAAAACCCTCGTTCCCGGTGCGGGCGTCGAGCCACGCGAGCCACGGATCGCCCGTCAGCGCCGCGGCCTCGTCGCGCGAAGCAAACTCCATCGCGACACGGCGCAGCAGTGCCGACAACGACGCGACCAACGCACCGACGTCCCCGTTTTCGGCGAATTTCGCCCGCGTGCGTGCGAATTCCGCAAGCGCAACGGCCTGTGCGGAAAGCATCGGCGCCGAATGCGCCGGGCGCCGCCACTTCGCGCGCCACTCGTAGCGCCAATTGAGCCAGGCGAGCAGCGCAACGCTGAGCAGCAGCCACCAGCCGGGCGCCGGCGGCCACCACGGCACCGCCGCCGGCAACTGTATGTCGCGCAGCATCTCGAGCAATGCCGCCGGATCGGCGGGCGCAGCCTGAGCCGGCGCCTGAACCGGAACTCCCGGACCCGGCATCTGTGCCGGGGCCTGAATCAACTCCTGTGTCGGCATTTGTGCCGGCATTTGTGCCGGTGCTTGTGTCGGTGCTTGTGTCGGTGCTTGTGTCGGTGCTTGTGCCGGTGCCGGTGCCAGTGCTTGGGCTTGGGCTTGGGCTTGGGCCGGTGCTTGGGCCGGTGCTTGAGCCAACTCCGGTGTCGGGAGCCGGGACGGGTTGATCTGATCCGGGTTCATCGCAGGCGTGCGCCGAAGTCTTTCTTCAGCACCTCAAGCGGGTTCTCGAAAGTGCGGCATTGCAAAAATCCGGTGCCTGCCTTGCGTGCGACCGTGCGCCGGCGATTGAGCCGCGTGCGGAAGCGGGCGGCGTAAGTCTCGGCAAACTCCGCGTCGCCGGTGTCGAAGCGCAGGTCGCGCAGGCCGTCGCTGAGGCGGTAATCGCCCGGCGGCGGCAGTTGCTGTTCGACGGGAGGTGCCAGTGTCGGCGCCGGTGCCTGGGCTTGGGCCGGTGCCTGGGCCAACTCCTGTGTCGGGAGCCGGGACGGGTTGATCTGATCGGGGTTCATCGCAGGCGCGCGCCGAAGTCTTTCTTCAGCACCTCAAGCGGGTTCTCGAAAGTGCGGCATTGCAAAAATCCGGTGCCTGCCTTGCGTGCGACCGTGCGCCAGCGATTGAGCCGCGTGCGGAAGCGGGCGGCGTAAGTCTCGGCGAACTCCGCGTCGCCGGTGTCGAAGCGCAGGTCGCGCAGGCCGTCGCTGATGCGGTAATCGCCCGGCGGCGGCAGTTGCTGTTCGACGGGATCGGAGACGAAGACAAAGAACACGTCGTTGTGGGAGGTGAGTTTGCGTACCGCGGTCTCGCTCGCCTCGCCGAGGCCGCGAAAATCGCTGACGATGAACACCAAACTGCCGGGGCGCACGAGATGCGACAGGCGCAACAACGCCTGCCCGGCGCTGCGCGTTGCAACGGCATCGCCGCCGGGGGGGGCGGCGGCCGGATTCAAACCTGAAGTGCGACGTTTGCCCGTCATTCCCCGGTGCCCGCCCGCGCCGTCTTGTGTATCGCCCTCCACCGGCCGGGCCGCGCCCGACCGGCTCCCCTTCAAGGGGGAAGTGGGTTTCGGCGGCTTGCTCTTCTGGTCGGACTTCGGACTGGAAGTTGGCGTGCCGGCATTGGGGGGGGCGAGCGCGGTGCAGGCGGCGAGTTCGTGAATCAGACGCAGCACGCTGGCCCTGCCGCGCTTGGGCTTCAATTCGCAGTGCGCCTCCTCGGAGAACACCACGCCGCCGACGCGGTCGCCTTCCTGCGCCGCACTCCACGCGAGCAGCGCCGCGGTCTCGGCGGCGGCGACCATCTTCAGCCGCCCGCGCGTCGCAAAGAACATCGGTGCGCGACAGTCCACCCATAAAAACACCGGGCGTTCGCGCTCCTCGCAAAACAGTTTGGTGTGCGCCTTGCCGGTGCGCGCCGTCACCCGCCAGTCGAGGTGCCGCACGTCGTCGCCCGCCTGATACAGGCGCGACTCGTCGTACTCCATGCCGCGGCCTTTCATGCGCGAGCGGTAGGCGTCGGACTTGCGCGAGCGGATCTCGCCGCGGCGCAGCGACAAGCCCCTCGCGGGCTGCGCGAGTTTGACCAGCGACGCGACGGAAACGCAGACCGCCTCAGCGGACGCAGGCATTGCCGCCGGCTCCACGGTCACCCGCCCGCGTTGCCGCTCAGGGGCGCCGGCGCGGCATGGGCCGGCGTTCCGGGGGCGAGTTTTAAGTGCGGCGTTTGCGCGTTATCCTCCGGTGCCCGACCGCGGCGTCTTGCGGGTTTCTCCTCACCGACCGGGTTGCACCTGGCCGGCTTCCCCTCAAGGGCGGCGTGATCTTCGGCGGCCGGCCCTGCTTCCTTGTTGCCGACCGGGGGCGCCGGCACAGCATGGGCCAGCGTTCCGGGGGCGAGTTTTAAGTGCGGCGTTTGCGCGTTATCCTCCGGTGCCCGACCGCGGCGTTTTGTGTGTTTCTCCTCACCGACCGGGTTGCACCTGGCCGGCTTCCCCTCAAGGGCGGCGTGATCTTCGGCGGCCGGCCCTGCTTCCTTTGGCCGCACTTCGGACTGGAAGTTGGCCGTCCCGCATAACCGCCCGCTGAACATGATCAACCGTTATTTCGCGCCCGCCTTTGCAAAAGGCGCGGATTCAAGGCACCGCGATGCGCGCGACCAGTTCGGAGACGACTGTGTCAGGCGTCACGCCTTCCGCTTCCGCCTCGTAATTCAGGATCAAGCGATGGCGCAGCACGTCGGCGCAGACCGCCTGGACGTCGTCGGGCGACACGTAGTCGCGCCCGGCGAGCCATGCGTGCACGCGCGAGCAACGGTCGAGCGCGATGGTCGCGCGCGGACTGCCGCCGTACTGCAGCCAGCCCGCGAGGTCGTCGCCGTACGCCTGCGGATCGCGGGTCGCGAGTACCAGTTGCAGCAGGTAACGCTCGACCTCCTCCGCCATGTACAGGTTCAGGATCTCGACGCGGGCATCGAAGATCTCGCGGCTGCCGACCTGGAACTGCGGCGCGCCGTCTTCGCCCTGCGTCGTCTTTTGGGTCGTCTCGAGCGCCTCGCCGCGCACGAGTCGCAATATCGCCTGCTCGTGTTCGGCGTCGGGGTAATCCACTTTGACGTGCATCAGGAAACGGTCGAGTTGCGCCTCAGGCAGCGAGTAAGTGCCCTCCTGCTCGATCGGGTTTTGCGTCGCCATCACCAGGAACAACTCCGGCAGCGGGTAAGTCTTGCCGCCGACGGTGATCTGGCGTTCGGCCATCGCTTCGAGCAGCGCCGACTGCACTTTGGCCGGTGCGCGGTTGATCTCGTCGGCAAGGATCAGGTTGTGAAACAGCGGGCCGCTTTGAAACTTGAAAGTGCTGGTTTGCGGCACGTACACCTCGGTGCCGGTAAGGTCGGCGGGCAACAGGTCGGGGGTGAACTGAACGCGCTGAAAATCGCCCTCGAGCGCGTCGCCGAGCACTTTGATCGCGCGGGTCTTGGCGAGACCGGGCGCGCCCTCGACCAGCAGGTGTCCGTCGGCGAGCAACGCGATCAGAAGCCGCTCGACCAATCCCCGCTGACCGATGATGCGCTCCTCTATATAACGCAGCAGCGCGTGAATGTCGGACTGCTCGTCCATGAATGTCCCGGGAACGCTCAAGCCGCCTGCTCCTCCATCGCGGCGGCGTACGCGCCGGTGGACGCGGCGCCGTTGAGCCGGGCGCGCTTGGAAAGCGCCTGCTGCGCGGCCGGGACGTTCGCCGGGTCGCCCTTCCAGACGCTCAGCGCACGCTGCTGCAAAGCGCGACCGTAAGAGAAAGTGAGACTCCACGGCACGCCGTCCCCGTGCTGCGCGAGTTGATTGATTGCGTTGAGATTCGCGGACGCCGCCTCGTCGCTCATGCCGCCGGAAAGAAAAGCGATCCCCGGCACCGTGGACGGCACCGTGTCCCGCAGACACTTCAGCGTCATGCGCGCAACTTTGCCGGCGTCCGCCTGCCGCACGCACTCGGAGCCCGACACGATCATGTTGGGCTTGAGCACGATGCCGCCCGACTCGACGTCCTGCATCGCAAGTTGCCTGAACACTTCACGCTGGGTGTATGCGGTGATCTCATAGCAATACTCGATTGAGTGCGGCCCGTCCATCAGCACTTCGGGCTCGACGATCGGGACGATGCCGGCCTCCTGGCACAGCGCCGCGTAACGCGCCAGCGCGTGTGCGTTGGCCTTGATGCACGCCTGCGACGGGATTGCGTCGCCGATCGTGATCACCGCGCGCCACTTCGCAAAGCGCGCGCCAAGATCGTGGTATTCCGCGAGACGCTCGCGCAGGCCGTCAAGCCCCTCGGTGATCTTCTCGCCGGCGTGTCCCGCCAGCGCCTGCGCTCCCTTGTCCACCTTGATGCCGGGAATGACGCCGATGTTTTCGAGGTGCCGCGTGAAAGGCTCGCCGTCGGCCGTCCGCTGACGCAGGGTTTCGTCGAACAGGATTGCGCCGGCAATATAGTCGCCGAGACCCGGTGCCGTCACCAGCATACTGCGGTAGTTTCTGCGGTTGTCCTCGCCGGCCTCGATACCGATTTGGTCAAAGCGTTTCTTGCACGTCGGGTGGCTCTCGTCCATCGCGAGGATTCCCTTGCCCGCGGCGACCATGCTGCGAGCCGTGTCTTGCAGCGCACCGATGTCCATGTTCTCCCTCCTGTGCCCGCGCCGCGACGGGCGGGAAGTGTTGTCGGCTTTGCGTAAAAACTGCTAATTTTAAGGGTTAAGTGTTATTTACGCCACCTATCCGCCAAGACCTGCCTATATAAATGGAGCGCGCAAGTGTCCCCGGTGCGGTTGCGCCACGGGGGGCTTCTTTATTTGTTGAGACAGCCGCGAGGGGGCGTGATCCCTGCGGACGGCGGGTTTGCCGCGCAAGACCCGCTCCGTGAAAGCGGGGCGGACTTGCGCGAAAACGGGCTTTGCGCCCACCTCAAAGGCGATTTCAGAGAAAGAGATTGATCAGCAGCGCGAGGCCGGCGATTATCCCAGACAGTATGCCGATGATGATCATCGGAATCCAAAGAAGCAACTTGGCGTACTTATTGTTAAGTGCGTTATTCATCTCCGTTTGAGACTTGACCAGAGCGTCCTTCATCTCCGTTTGGGATTTGACCAGAGCGTCCTTCAACTCCATCTTCATCTCCATTTGAGACTTGACCAACTCGTCCTTCATCTCCGTTTGGGATTTGACCAACTCGTTCTTTGTTGCCTCGAGTTTGTCGTCGAACCGGGTCTGCATCTCCGTTTGAGACTTGACCAGATCGTCCTTCATCTCCGTTTGGGATTTGACCAACTCGTTCTTTGTTGCCTCGAGTTTGTCGTCGAACCGGTTCTGCATCTCCGTTTGAGACTTGACCAGATCGTCCTTCATCTCCATTTGAGATTTGACCAACTCGTTCTTTGTTGCCTCGAGTTTGTCGTCGAACCGGTTCTGCATCTCCGTTTGAGACTTGACCAGATCGTCCTTCATCTCCATTTGAGATTTGACCAACTCGTTCTTTGTTGCCTCGAGTTTGTCGTCGAACCGGTTCTGCATCTCCGTTTGAGACTTGACCAGATCGTCCTTCATCTCCATTTGAGATTTGACCAACTCGTTCTTTGTTGCCTCGAGTTTGTCGTCGAACCGGATCTGCATCTCCGTTTGGGACTTGACCAGATCGTCCTTCATCTCCATTTGAGACTTAACCAACTCGTTCTTTGTTGCCTTGAGTTTGTCGTCGAACCGGTTCTGCGTCGCCATCAGAGATTTGACCAGATCGTCCTTCATCTTCATCTGGGACTTGACCAGATCATCCTTCATCTTTATCTGGGACTTGACCAGATCATCCTTCATCTTTATCTGGGACTTGACCAGATCGTCCTTCATCTTCATTTGGGACTTGACCAACTCGTTCTTTGTTGTCTCGAGTTTGCCGTCGAGCCGGGTCTGCATCTCCGTTTGAGACTTGACCAACTCGTTCTTTGTTGTCTCGAGTTTGCCGTCGAGCCGGGTCTGCATCTCCGTTTGAGACTTGACCAACTCGTTCTTTGTTGCCTCGAGTTTGTCATCGAGCCGAGTCTGCATCTCCGTTTGAGACTTGACCAACTCGTTCTTTGTTGCCTCGAGTTTGTCATCGAGCCGAGTCTGCATCTCCGTTTGAGACTTGACCAACTCGTTCTTTGTTGCCTCGAGTTTGTCGTCGAGCCGGTTCTGCACCGCCGTCTGAAACTTGAACAGATCGTCCTTTACCACCATGTTGGCTTCGATCCAGGTCAGTTGCCTCCCCCACTCATCCCTCGGGACGAGTTGTTCGATCACTTCGGTCAGGGCTTTAGCCTGACTCTCCGTAAAGGCGGACTGTTCCAATTGAGGAATCCTCCTGACAGCGGGCGGGCCGTTCTGTTTGGCATTTTTCATAATCAATACCTCAGTGTCAAAAACACGTCCCAGCACAGGCGGGGCGTGGGTTGGGCGGGAAACGCCATCGGCGCCCCCCGGGATAAGCGGTCTATTTACACCGCCGCAGGCCGGGTTGGGTGTCCGACCGGCTTGAACGGTCGTTTTATCGGAATGAACGGTTTCAGATGGGCGTTTTACCGCGTCCCCCCGCCATTTCCGCCCTTTGCCCCCTCCCCCGCGCAAGCGGGGATATGAGGGAGACCCGCTGCCTGCGGCGGTGTTTTTTTCCCACACAAGCGGGGATATCGCGGTCAGCGCAGCCGTTATCCCTGCGGCGGCAGAGGCAGCGAGGGTTGCAGTTAGGGTATGGGGCGGAAACCTGGCGCGGTGCCGGGCGGCGCGAGGTTGGGCGTTGCTGCCGCGGCGGTAAAACTCATGGAAGATAGAGACGCCGCCCGCAGGGGCGTCCATCACTTGCAGGTCATGCGGTCAATCTCAGGCCGCTCCGGCCGGCGGTGAGATTGCAAACGGGGAGGCGCGCTGTGCTGCAAAATCAGGCCGCGCTCCTACCCTGGCGGTGAAGTTGCAGTTACGGTATGGGGGCGGAAACTTGGCGCGGTGCCGGGCGGTGCTGTCGGGGAGGCGCGCTGTGCTGCGCAAGATCAGGCCGCCGCTCCGGCCGGCGGTGAAGTTACGGTTGCGGTTGCGGTATGGGGCAACTTAGCACGGAGTCGGATGGAGCTACTTGGGCATTGAAACTCATGAGGCGAGAAGTCGGGGGGCGGTCGCCCACGGGGGCGTCCGTCACTCTGTAGGTCACGCGGTAAGTCCCGGGCAACCTAGGTATGCCGGTGAGCCTCGGCGTGCCTCCGCTCGTGCCGTCTATGAAAGTGAAAGTCAGCCCCGGCGGCGGCGTCAGGGTGTAGATATAAGGCGGGTTGCCGCCGGCCCCCGCCGGCAACGAAAGAGTCACGGGAGAGCCGACCTGATACACCTGATCGAACACGGGCGCGGCAAACCTCAAAACCCCGGCCGCGGCTTCAGGGATCACCGTCACCAACACCGTGTCGGTCGCGCTGGCATCCTGCTCGTCTGTGACCGTCAGGGTCAATGTAACCTCCGTATTGCTATCCACCATCGGCGCCGTCCACATCGTCTCCGCAACCTGCGCATCGACAAACCCGCCCAAATCCGGGTTGGCCTCAGTCATCGCGCTCCATACGTAGGTCAACGTATCCCCGATGTCCGGGTCGTTGCCGGTGCCTCTCACCGTGCTTGTCGCACCCGCCACCACCCTTGCCCCGTCCACCGGCACGTTGATCGTCACCGTCGGCGCGTCGTTCACACCGGTCACCCCGACCATCACACTGCCGGTTATTTCCCGGCCGTCCGCCGTCGTCGCGGTCACTTCGAATCCCTCCTCCAACCGCTCAGTCGCACGCATCGTGCGCAATCGGGCAACGCCGTCGGGGTTCAACTCGTAAACCCACGTCGTCGTCCCGTCCGACAGCGGTGTGAGGCTAAGCGTCCCATACATGCCTGCCGCCTGTGTCACGGAGAACGCCACGCCACTCAATGGGCTCATGGTGTCCGGATCCACGAGTTGCAACATGCCGCTGCTACGGGCGGCCTCTTCACTGACAGTCAGCGGAGGCACCTCGAACAGCGGCGTCGGCGCCACCGTGATCGTGAACATCAGGTCCACGGTGTCGCTACTGCCATCCGTCACCCGGTAGGTGTATTCGGTTTGGCCTTGCGCCCCTGTCGGATTGCCGCTCAGAATCCGTGAGTTGCGGGCAAAATTCAGCCCGATCGGCAAGGCCGGCGGCGTGATGATCTCGTAAGTGTAGGGGGTGGCGCCGCCCGTCGCCGCCGGCAGGGTCACGCTGACATCAACGCCGACGGTATAAGTCTGAGGGGCGATGTTGTCCGGGACGAAGCTCAGCGCCTCCGGCGCCGCTTCCACCTCAATGGTGAAGGTCAGGGTGGCGGCATCGCCGTCGGTGTCGCGCACCGCGTAGTCATATCCCTCCGGGTTTTGCACCGTCGTCGGCTGGCCGCTCAACGTTCGGGTGTCGGGGTCAAAGAACAGCCCGTCCGGCAACCCTATCGTCTCATTCCCTGTCTGTGTGATGGTGTAGGTCAGCGTGCCGTTGCCTTCCATCGCCGCCGGCAGTACGAGTGGATCAATATCCGTGTTGACGGTGTAACTCTGATCGTCAATGACCGCTCCGTCAAACGTCGGCGCGGTGTTCGGCACGAGCGTAACGAAGCGATAGGCCGCGACTTGGTTGTTGTTGACGGGGCCATTATTATCCGTGGCAATGATTTGCAAAAGAGCGACGGTGACGGCGGTTACCTCCGGCGGCGTCCAATCGGTGGTCAACTGGTCAACAGGGTTGAAATTTCTCACCCCCGTCAGTTGGAGCTCATTCCACACGACGGAGATGGCTGCGCCGCCAGGCTGCGCGGTGATTGCGGCCTCCAGGCGCGCTGCAACTTCGGCCACCAGCGTCGTCGCGACCGCCGGTGAATTGATAACCACCGTCAGGTCGGCCGGCTCGTTGGCGCCGGTGAGCGTGATGATCACTTGTGCAGCGCCGATGGTGCTGCCACTGCCATCAACCGCTGACACGGTGAAAGTCTCCGCCGCGTTGACGCCCTCGACCAGCTCCTGGGTTGCTACCCGTGTATGGTCAAGGGTGTAGAACCAGTTGCTCGACAGCGGGTTGACAGGCGTCACCACCTCGAAGATCCCATACGTGCCTTCACTCTCGCCCAACTCAATCGTGCCCGGCGATACGTCCAACCTGCCACTTGCCCGGAAATCTATGCTCCTGGCGGTGATGCTCCCGGTGAAGACGCCCGAAAAGTCCGCCGTCTGCCCCGCCGCCGGCCCGACGGCGAGGTTGAAGCCCAACGTCACGGTGGCACCGGCCTCATCCGTCACCTCGTAGGTGTAGGCGGTTTCAAATTGCGTCTCCGGCGTGCCGCTCAACATCGGGGGGTCGGTGAGGTCAACACTCAGTCCGTCCGGCAAGGCCGGCGTGAGGGTGTAGGTGTAGGGGCGGGTGCCGCCCGTCGCCGCCGGCAGAACCTCGTTGACCGCAACGCCGACGGTATAAGTCTGAGCGGCGAAGGTGTTCGGGTCGAAGCTCAGCGCCTCCGGCGGCGCTGCTATGACCGTGATGGTGAAAGCCAGGGTCAAAACTTCGCCATTGTCGTCCATCACCTGGTAGGTGTATTCCACTGGAGTTTGCAGCATATCCGGCGTACCGCTTAGACGCCGTTCCGCGGGGGCGCCGTCAAAATCCAACCCGGACGGAGGCAGCGTCTCCCCCCCGGTCGACGTCAACCTAAGGGTGTAGGTGTAGGGGCGGGTGCCGCCCGTCGCCGCCGGCAGAACCTCGTTGACCGCAACGCCGACGGTATAAATCTGAGCGGCGATGGTGTTCGGGTCGAAGCTCAGCGCCTCCGGCGGCGCTTGCCCGATCCCGATGGTGAAGCCCAGGGTGGCGGCATCGGTGTCGGCGGTGTTGCCATCGGCGTCGTGCGCTATGTAGAGATATTCCAGCGGATTTTGCGCCGTCGTCGGCGTGCCGCTCAGCGTTCGGGTCTCGGTGCTGAAGTCCAGCCCGTCCGGCAACCCTGTCGTCTCATCCGTTGCCAGCGTGATGGAGTAGGTCAGCGGCAGGCTGTTGCCGCCGGTCGCCGTCGGCAGTGGTGGGATTGAACCAATATCCATGTTGACGGTGTAACTCTGGGCGGGGATATTCGCGGCGGGGGCAAATTCCGGCGCGACGTCCGGCGCGACCGTAACGGGCAGTATCGCCACAGAACTGCGAGCACCCTGGTGCTCGGTGTGACTTAACTCATACGCCAAGAGAAAATCGGTAGATCTGCTTACATCCGGCAGCGTCCAGGTGGTTCGGTAGTCGAATGAGTCACTCGTCCCGAAAGTGCCCCCCCTTCCAGAGTCGCCAGTGCGCTCCTCTCCACTATCAGCAGTGGCCACACGCCACCTGCCTCCGGTCGGAGAGACATCGGCGGGCAGGTTAATGGCAGTCAGTTCTTCGACCTCTATGGCCTCTGTATCCGCCGACGCCAGCATCGTCCTCCTGGTTCCCGTTGGCCGGATAATGTTCGGCGTCAGCGGCTCGTCGGCGCCGACCAGGGTGATGATTATTTCCGCGGTTTCGAGGCGGGGGGCACCGAGGGGGCCGTGCGCCCGCACTCTAAATCTCTCAATCGCGTTGTCACCTTGGTTCAGGTCCCGAGTTGCGAGTCTGAAAGGCTCTAAACTGTATCTCCAACTCTGCCCCCCCTCATTCACAATAAGCGTGCCATAGTTTCCGGACATCATACTTGTTGGCACAAACACACCGGAGAGACCACTCACTTCGATCAAGGAAACGGCAGTAGATCTGGCCTCGTCAAATCGTGCGATGACAGTTCCGGTGAAGACACCTGAAAATGCCACCCCCTGTCCTGCGCCTAGGCCAATACTGACGTCAACATCAATTGTGGCGGTGACGTTGTTTTCATCCGTCGCCGTGTAGAGGTAGGTGCCGGAGAATTGATGCTCCGGCGTGCCTTGCAGCAGCCGGTTGCCGGGGGTGTCGTCAAAAGTCAAACCGGTCGGCAAGACCGTGAAACCCGCGTCTCTTATCTCACTTCTTATATTCTCTATCTCCGCGGGGCTAAACGCGGCCGACAAGTCCCGTGTAAAAGCCGGGATGAGGCTGTAACTCAGCGTGCCGGTGCCGCCCGTCGCCGCCGGCAGTGCTACGGAGTTCTGGGCGTTTACGTTGAAATTCGCGTCGAAACTGTTATCGGTGAAACTCAACGGCACCAACGCGGGGTCTTCCACGACCGCGATCGTGAAGGTCAGGGCGGCGGTATCGGTGTCGGCGGTGTTGCCGTCGGTGTCGCTCACCGTGTAGAGGTAGGCCGTCGCGGCTTGCTCCGCCGTCGGCGTGCCGGTCAGCCTCGGAGGGCTGGAGTCGGGGTTAAAGGTCAGCCCGACCGGCACCCCCCCGCTGCCATCTTCCAGCGTGATGGTGTAGGTCAGCGGGGTGTTGCCACCCGTCGCCACCGGCAGGTTGAGTGCGGTAATCGGCGTGTTGACGACGTAACTCTGGTTGGGGATATTCGCGTCGTCGGCGAAACTCGGCGCGGTGTCCGCCTCCACCGTGATCGTGAAGGTCAGGGCGGCGGTATCGGTGTCGGCGGTGTTGCCGTCGGCGTCGCTCACCGTGTAGAGGTAGGCCGTCTCGGATTGCTCCGCCGTCGGCGTGCCGGTCAGCGTCGGAGGGCTGGAGTCGGGGTTAAAGGTCAGCCCGACCGGCACCCCCCCGCTGCCATCTTCCAGCGTGATGGTGTAGGTCAGCGGGGTGTTGCCACCCGTCGCCTCCGGCAGGTTGAGTGTGGTAATCGGCGCGTTGACGACGTAACTCTGGTTGGGGATATTCGCGCCGGCGGCGAAAATCGGCGCGGTGTCCGCCGCCACCGTGATCGTGAAGGTCAGGGCGGCGGTATCGTCGTCGGCGGTGTTGCCGTCGGCGTCGCTCACCGTGTAGAGGTAGGCCGTCTCGGATTGCTCCGCCGTCGGCGTGCCGGTCAGCGTCGGAGGGCTGGAGTCGGGGTTAAAGTTCAGCCCGTCCGGCACCCCCCCGCTGCCATCTTCCAGCGTGATGGTGTAGGTCAGCGGGGTGTTGCCACCCGTCGCCTCCGGCAGGTTGAGTGTGGTAATCGGCGCGTTGACGACGTAACTCTGGTTGGGGATATTCGCGCCGGCGGCGAAAATCGGCGCAGTGTCCGCCGCCACCGCGATCGTGAAGGTCAGGGCGGCGGTATCGTCGTCGTCGGTGTTGCCGTCGGTGTCGCTCACCGTGTAGAGATAGGTCGTCGCGGCTTGCTCCGCTGTCAGCGTGCCGGTCAGCGTCGGAGGGGTGGAGTCGGGGTTAAAGGTCAGCCTGTCCGGCAAGCCCGCCGCCGGATCGTCTTCCCGCACCAGGGCGTATTCCAGTAGGCCGTTGCCGCCGCTCTCCGCCTCCGGCAGGTTGAGGGTAATTATCGCGTTGACGACGTAACTCTGGTTGGGGATATTCGCGCCGGCGGCGAAAATCGGCGCAGTGTCCTCCGCCACCGTGATCATGAAGGACAGTTCCGCGGTATCGTCGTCGGCGTCGCTCACCGTGTAGAGGTAGGCTGCCGCGGTTTGCGCCGCTGTCGGCGTGCCGGTCAGCGTCAGAGGGTTGGAGTTCAACATCAGCCCGGCCGGCAACCCCACCGTATCATCCGTTGCCAGCGTGATGGTGTAGGTCAGCGGGGTGTTGCCACCCGTCGCCTCCGGCAGGTTGAGTGTGGTAATCGGCGTGTTGACGACGTAACTCTGGTTGGGGATATTCGCGCCGGCGGCGAAACTCGGCGCGGTGTCCGCCGCCACCGCGATCGTGAAGGTCAGGGCGGCGGTATCGTCGTCGTCGGTGTTGCCGTCGGTGTCGCTCACCGTGTAGAGATAGGTCGTCGCGGCTTGCTCCGCTGTCAGCGTGCCGGTCAGCGTCGGAGGGGTGGAGTCGGGGTTAAAGGTCAGCCTGTCCGGCAAGCCCGCCGCCGGATCGTCTTCCCGCACCAGGGCGTATTCCAGTAGGCCGTTGCCGCCGCTCTCCGCCTCCGGCAGGTTGAGGGTAATTATCGCGTTGACGACGTAACTCTGGTTGGGGATATTCGCGCCGGCGGCGAAAATCGGCGCAGTGTCCTCCGCCACCGTGATCATGAAGGACAGTTCCGCGGTATCGTCGTCGGCGTCGCTCACCGTGTAGAGGTAGGCTGCCGCGGTTTGCGCCGCTGTCGGCGTGCCGGTCAGCGTCAGAGGGTTGGAGTTCAACATCAGCCCGGCCGGCAACCCCACCGTATCATCCGTTGCCAGCGTGATGGTGTAGGTCAGCGGGGTGTTGCCACCCGTCGCCTCCGGCAGGTTGAGTGTGGTAATCGGCGTGTTGACGACGTAACTCTGGTTGGGGATATTCGCGCCGGCGGCGAAACTCGGCGCAGTGTCCTCCTCCGCCACCGTGATCATGAAGGACAGTTCCGCGGTATCGTCGTCGGCGTCGCTCACCGTGTAGAGGTAGGCCGTCTCGGATTGCGCCGCCGTCGGCGTGCCGGTCAGCGTCAGAGGGTTGGAGTTCAACATCAGCCCGGCCGGCAACCCCACCGTATCATCCGTTGCCAGCGTGATGGTGTAGGTCAGCGGGGTGTTGCCACCCGTCGCCTCCGGCAGGTTGAGTGTGGTAATCGGCGTGTTGGCGGTGTAACGCTGGTCGGGGATATTCGCGCCGGCGGCGAAACTCGGCGCAGTGTCCTCCTCCGCCACCGTGATCATGAAGGACAGTTCCGCGGTATCGTCGTCGGCGTCGCTCACCGTGTAGAGGTAGGCCGTCTCGGTTTGCGCCGCCGTCGGCGTGCCGGTCAGCCTCGGAGGGTTGGAGGTCAATATCAGCCCGACCGGCAACCCCACCGTATCATCCGTTGCCAGCGTGATGGTGTAGGTCAGCGGGGTGTTGCCACCCGTCGCCACCGGCAGGTTGAGTGCGGTAATCGGCGTGTTGGCGGTGTACCTCTGGTTGGGGATATTCGCGTCGTCGGCGAAACTCGGCGCGGTGTCCGGCGCCATCGTCGTCGCCACCTCAATGGTGAAGGTCAGGGTGGCGGCATCGGTGTCGGCGGTGTTGCCGTCGGCGTCGCTCACCGTGTAGAGATAGGCCGTCGGGTCTTGCTCCGTCGTCGGCGTGCCGCTCAGCGTTCGGGTCTCGGTGCTGAAATCCAGCCCGTCCGGCAACCCCACGCTGCCATCTGCCAGCGTGATGGTGTAGGTCAGCGTGCCGTTGCCTTCCATCGCCACCGGCAGTTCGAGTGAAGCGATCTCCTCGTTGATGATGTACCTCTGGGGGTCAATGACCGCTCCGTCAAACGTCGGCGCGGTGTCCGGCACGAGCGTAACGAAGCGATAGGCTGCTGCGGCTTGTGGGTTGCCGGGGTCATTAGTATCCGTGGCCGTGGCAGCGATTCGCAAAAGAGCGACGGTGGCGGCGGTTACCGGCGGCGGCGTCCAAGTGGTGCTCAACGCCGTCGAGGTGGTGAAGTCGCCCTCCTCCGCCAGTTGGTGCACCGACCATGCGTAGGCGAAGAGATCTGCGCCGGCGGGTGCCCCGGTGATTTCGGCCTCCAGGCCCGCTGCAATTCCGGCCACCAGCGTCGTCGCGACCGCCGGTGAAATGATGCTCACCGTCAGTTGCGGTTCGTCGGCGCCGATGAGCGTGATAATCACTTGCGCAGTGCCGACGGTGCCGCCGCCGCTATCAACCGCTGACACGGTGAAAGTCTCCGTCGCGCTGGTGTCCGCGGACAGTCTCCGGGTTGCTTCCCGTATATGGTCAAGGGTGTAGCGCCAATTGTCGTTCCCCGTGGCGCCGGCAGGTTCCACCTCGAAGATCCCATACGTGCCGTTCATCTGGCTGCCCTCGCTCGCCTCCTGCCTCCGGATCGTGCCATCCGTTACCGTCAACCTGCCACTTACCGAAAAATTAGCGCTCCTGACGAGGATGCTCCCGGTGAAGTCGCCCTCAAATTGCGCCGTCTGTGTCCCCCCTGCCCCAACGAGGAGGTTGAAGTTCAACGTAGCGATGTTGCCGACAGAATCCGTCACCTCGTAGGTGTAGGTGTCGCCAAATTGCGTCTCCGGCATGCCGCTCAGAATCAGCCTCGTGGCGTCAAAACTCAGTCCGGTCGGCAAGTCCGGCGTGAGGGCGTAGCGGTAGGGGGGGTTGCCGTCCATCGCCGCCGGCAGGGACTGTGAGACGGACTCGCCGATGGCATAAATCTGATTGTCTATGGTGCCGTCTAAGAACAGCGGACTCGCCGCATTCACCGTGATCGTGAAAGCCTGGGTCGAGACTCTCCTGCCGAAATCAACCACCTGGTAAATGTAGATGGTTATGCCTTGCGCCGTTATCGGCGTGCCGCTCAGAATCAGCCTCGTGGCGTCAAAACTCAGCCCGTCCGGCAATCGCGGCGGAGTGATGATGGAGTAGCCGTAGCCAGGGGTGCCGCCCGTCGCCGCCGGCAGGTTCTCTGTGACGTCAACGCCGACGCTATAAACCAGATCGCCGATTGTACTGGCGAAGTCCAGCGGACCTTCCACGACCTCGATGGTGAACCTCAGGGAGGCGGTATCGCCGTCGGTGTCGCTCACCGTGTAGGCATAGCCCGTCTCGGATTGCAGCGCCGCCGGCGTACCGCTCAGCGTTCGGGTGCCGGAGTTAAACACCAGATTGTCCGGCAACCTCCCGCTGCCATCTGCCAGCGTGATGGTGTAGGTCAGCGTGCCGTTGCCTTCCATCGCCCCCGGCAGCACGAGTGAATCAATCGGCATTGCGACGTCGTAACGCTGGTTGGCAATGCTCGCTCCCCCGGCAAACACCGGCACGGTGTCCGGCACGAGCGTGACGGGAAGCAGGACTGTAGAACTCAGAGCGCCTTCGAACTCGTCGTGCCCTAACTCATACACCAGGAAAACCTCGGTATTTTCGGTTACCGCCGGCGGTGTCCAAGTGGCGCCCGTCAAGGAGGGGCCGACACCAGTGGGATCGTTGATGCCATCAGAACGAGCCTCCTCCGTGACAGGAATGTTGAACCAACTCCACGTGCCGGTCCGCAGTGCAGGGCGGTCGGAGGCCGGCGGGTCAGTAATTTCGGCCACCAAGTCCGTTGCTTCCCCCGACACCAGCATCGCCCCGGCCGTTGGCGAGATAATGCTCAGCGTCAGCGGCTCGCCGGCGCCGATGAGTGTGGTGATCACTTCCGCGGTGCCGATGCCGACGCCGGCGGAGTTGACCGCCTCCACGACAAATCTCTCAATCGCGTTGACGCCCGGGATCAGGCCCATGGTGCCGGGCCGGAAAGGTTCCAAACCGTAACCCCATATATTAGTTACGGGACCAGTTGCGCCTTGTGCTGTACGCCCCGCCGTCAAGATGCCATACACGCCTTCAACCGGGTCGGACCGGATACTGCTGCCAACTCCGGGGAACAGCCGGGGAGCCGAATCAGGGTCGTCGGGGTCACCATTGTTGTTAAACCGCGCGATGACGGTTCTGGTGAAGTCGCCGCTAAATGTCGTCGTCTGTCTTCCTCCTGAGGTAACCACGACGTTAACCTCCATTGTGTCGGCCTCGCCGTCGGCGTCCGTCGCCGTGTAGAGGTAGGTGCCGGAGAATTGATGCTGCGTCGTGCCTCCCAACCCCCGGCTTGCGGCGTCAAATCCCAAACCGCTCGGCAAGATTGAGAAAGTGCCGGCTTCGACCGCCCTTCTTATCTCACTTCCTATCGCCTCGGGGTCAAACGTGTCCGGCAAGGCCGGGATAAAGACCGGGGTGAGGCTGTAGCTCAGCACGCCGTCGCCGCCTTCCGCCTCCGGCAGTGTCACCAGGACAAAGGCGTCGGTTATAAACTCCGCGGTGAAAGTCGCCTCGGTGAAACTCGGCGAGGTGTTCGGATCGGGCAGCACGACCGTGATGGTGAAAGTCAGGGTGGCGACATCGTCGGCGGCGGTGTTGCCGTCGGCGTCGTGCACCGTGTAGATGTAGGTCGTCGCGTCTTGCGCCGCCGTCGGCGTGCCGCTCAGTATTTGGGTATCAGTGCTGAATTCCAGCCCGGCCGGCAAGTCCACCACCGAATCGTCCTGCGGCGCGAGGGTGTAGCTGAGGTCGCCGTTGCCGCTGCCGGCAATCGCCGCCGGCAGTTCGAGTGGCTCAATCGGTGTTCCGGCGGTGTAATTCCGGTCGGCAATGCTTGCATCTTCGGCGAAACTCGGCACTTCGTTGTCCACGACCTCCAAGTTGAACGTCTGGGACGCCACGTCGTCGTCGGCGTCCACTGCGCGGTAAGTGATCACAACGGGGCTTACAGGGAGGAATATAGACGTTGGAGTCGTCGCTACGCCTTCCCACACCCGGGTTTCAGTGCTGAATGACAGCCCGATAGGTCTGTAAAGAATCCCCACATTATTCATGACGCTATATTCCAACGGGGCGTTGCCGCCGTCCGCCGCCGGCAGGGTCATGAAGACGCGCTCGCCGGTGACGTAACTCTGGTTTCCAACCATCGCATCCGCATTGAAAACCGGCTCGGTGTCCTCTTCCACCTCGATGGTGAAAGACAATTCGTCGGTGTCCGTATTCGCGTCCGTCACCCTGTAGATATAGGCTGTTTCGGTTTGCGACGACGTCGGCGCGCCGCTCAATCTTCGGGTGACGGAGTCCAACTCCAGCCCGGCCGGCAACCCCACCCCCTCATCCGCTGCCAGCGTGATGGCGTAACTCAACGACCCGCCGCCGCCATCCGTCGCCGGCGGCAGGGTCAGGTCAACAGTCTGGCCGGTGATGTAACGCTGGTCGGTGATGTCCGCGTCGTCGGCGAATTCCGGCGCGGTGTTCTCAGGCACCACCACCACCACCACCTCGGCGGTGGCGGGGTCCGATCCGTCGCTGACCTCGAAAATTAGTCTGGCCTCGAAATCGCTCGTCTCAACATTCGGAATCGACGTCCACGTCGTCGCCGCCACGTCACTAGCGCCGAATTCGCCCACAACAGAATCAGTGCCCCGGTTTATCGCGCTCCAAGTGAAACTCAACTCCTCCGCCGTGTTATCCACGTCGGTGCCGAGGCCCTCCACCATTATGGCTCCGCGAGCCGATATCACCCTCTGCCCCGCCGTCGGCTGTGTGATCTGCGCCGTCGGCGCGTCGTTCACTCCCGCCACCTCGATCGTCACCACCCCCGTGGCCTCGCGATTCGTCAGTGTCACCACCTCGAACATTTCATTCACCGACTCTCCTCCACGCAACCCGTCGTCGGCGGTATTGTCCAGCATATAAGACCAATCACCCGTGTCGGCGAGTGAGAAATTCCCGTAGGTGCCTCCCGTCTCTTGCGGCCTAAAGTCAGTGCCGCCGATAATCTGGTTGTCAATCTCCAACGTTCCCACGATCGGGTCCGTTGAGTCCTCCGTCGTCTTCCCTGCGACGTCACCGACAACATTCACCTCGAAGGTGTTCGCGGCAGTGATGGAAAATTGCAGGGTTGAGGCGTCGGAGTCGGCCGTGTTGCTATCGTTGTCGTGCACCGTGTAGAGATAGGTCGTCGTCGCCTGCTCATCCCTCACCAAGCCGGTCAATCGCAGGGAGAGTTGATCAAGTCTCAGATCGGCCGGCAAGTCCCCATCCGGGTCTCCCAGCGGCACTAGGGTGTAGGAGAGTGGGCCGTTGCCGCGGGTCGCCCGCGGCAGTGGCAGGTTGACATTCTGCACACTCCCGGCGAGGAAGACCTGGGGCTCGATCACGGCCCCCTCCTCGAACCTCGGCACGAGGTCCTCCGTCCCGATTGTGATCGTGATCGTGCTGTTAAACGGCATGCCGCCGGAAGCGGTGCTAGTCCCGGTCACTCCAATGTCCTCCCTGAGCGTGCCTCCCGGGAGCAAGTCCGCCACCGTGTTGTCGTCGGATTCCAGGGTGTAACTCCAGACGCCGGCGGGCGTGGAAAGAAGACTCCCAAAATTAGGGCTGCCAAAAGTGAACACGCTGTCAACCGCGACGTTGCCGTCGCTGTCCTCAAGAATCAGTTGGCCGCTCGCTGTCTCCACGCCGCCCCTGAACACCTGGTGCTCCAACTCGCCCGCAATCCCGGTCACCCGCACCGCCGGGATGATCGTGATCGTTAATGTCGAACTCACTTGCTGGACGTCGGCGTCGAACGCGTTGTAGGTGTAGGTGAACGTGCTGACTTGACCCGCCACCGGCAGAGTCGGCGTGCCGCTCAACGTCCGGGAGGCTGGGAAGAATGTCAGCCCGATAGCCGACAATTCATTCGTCTCGTCCCCCAGTAAGATTCTGTAAGTCAGCGGAAGGTTGCCGTTCTGAACCGCCGGCAATATCTCGGAGACAGGTACGCTCTCGTGAAGCGTCAACTCGATAAGCCTATCCTCCTCAAGGAAAACCGGCACGGTGTCCACCCTCACCCCGCTCACCCTCGCAACGTCCTCGTCTATGCCGTCGAAAATCCTCAACACCAAGTTGATATCCGCGAGCAGTTGTGCGTCCACCTCGACCTCCGTCGGCGCAGTCCACACCGTGTTCAACGCAGTCGGATCCTCAAACGTGCCCTGGCCCGCCGGCTCCGTGCTCCATGAAAAGGTCAACCGTTCCGGCCCGTCGACGTCGAGCTCGGTGATCCTGCCGGTGACCGTAATCGTGCTGCCCGCATCCACCCCCGTGTTGTTCGCCGGTGCGGCGATACTCACCGTCGGCAGATCGTTGACGCCCACGACCGTGATCACCACCTCCACGCTCGCAGGGTCGCCGGCCGCCGTTACCACAAAACGATCAACCCCGTTCCCCCCCGCACCCAACGACTGAGCCGCAGCATTGTCAAACTCATACTGCCAGTTGCCGTTCTGATCTATTGAGAAAACTCCGTAAGTCCCCGGCCCATCCCTCTGCGCCACCACCCGATTGGGGCCGTCCGGATCGTCAACGGTCAATATGCCTTGCAGCAAGACCACGCCTGAATCCTCAGTGATCTCGCCGCGCAGGTCGCCGCCAAAAATCGCCGGGGCATTGCCGGCCGGCGGCGGCATCACTCTCGCCAAAACAGGTTGATTCGCGGCTGACCGCCCGTCACTCACCTGCAGCGTCAAAATAATTTCCGTTGGCTCAGGCCCAGCGACCAACGGCGCATACCAGACGGTCTCGCGCAGTTCGAAGTTCTCAAAAAACCCCTGACCGCCCGCCGCGCTCCAGGAAAAACTCAACACGTCACCGTCGTCCACGTCGCTCCCGTCGCCCTCCAGACTCACCGCCGCGCCCGACATCACGTCCACCGGACCCCCCGGCACGTTGATCTCCGCCACCGGCACATCGTTGGCGCCGACGACCGTGACCACCACCTCCGCAGCCGCAATGGTCTCATTCCTCGGCGTGACAAAAAACCGATCCTCCTCCTCCTGACCCTCCGCCAGCGCCGGCGCTCTGAAGTCCGGCCTGTAGGTCCAGTCCCGAACGGCGGCGCCGCTCAACACCGTCAAACGCCCATACCGCCCATTTTGATCGGTCTCCAGCAACGGGTTCGATGCCGTGCCTTGAACACTGGCGTCATCCTCGCCGACCTGCCCCGTCAACCCACTCAATTCCGCCTCCGCCCTCTCAGTCTCGGTGACCATGAACGAGGCACTGCCGAAGTCACCGTTCACGTTCGTCGCCCGCAGCGTCAGCCTGTACTGCGCGTCCGGCCCCCGGCTCCCCATCGTGTAGAGCGTGTTCAGATCCGTGCGGTCGGCAAAACTCCCCCCCAGCGCCGCCGGATCCACGCTCCAGTCGTAACTCAACGTATCCGCATCTCCGGTGTCCGTCCGATCTGTTGCGGCACCGCGCAAACGAATCACCGTCCCCGCCGGCGCACTATTGCGATCCGCCCCGACGTCGGTCACCACCGGATTAGTCTCTAAGCCTCTGCCGGCTCTGTCGTCGTTGGCGCCAATAATCTCAATCACCACATTAATGGAAGGGTTGTCATACCTCGAGGCCCCCGGCATCTGAAGAGTGGCCGTGAATTCCTCCCGCAGCCGCACCCCCGCCGGCAGGGCCATTACCTCACTGTTCGCATGGTCAACCTGGTAAGTCCATGCCCCACTGGCCTGCAACACAAAGCCGTTGCCTTCTGCGCCATAATTCCCATCATTGCTCTGTGCAATGAAAGGCGCATTGTTATCAAACCTGCCGTCGGGCCGGTACTGCTCAATCCTGCCGCTCGTCGCGCGGTCGTCAATCAACCTGCTGACCTCCCTGAACAGACCTTCGCCATTTCGTTCGGGGCCGAGATAATGTGGCGCACTCGGGTCCTCGTTTCGAAAATTCGGAATGATCGAAATAGCGAAAAGGAACTGGTCGCTGTCGCCATTGATGTCCGTCACCCGATACGTGTAACCCCGCTGAGTATCCAGCCGCGCCGCCGGCGTGCCCTGCAACTTCAGAAAATCAGCGCCGGCCTGAGTGTTGAGGCTGATCCCCTCCGGCAACTCCGGCGTAATCCGGTACCTCAACGGCGCGTCCCCGCCCGTTGCCGCCGGCAGCGCCCCGACGTTGATACTTTCTCCCACCTTGAAAGCATAAGATGGCTGCGACGTGAAACGCCTGACGAACACCGGCACCGAATCCCCGTTCAGGATCAACGACTTCGAAGCCGCTCTGCCGTTCACGTCCACCACCCGCAGCGTCAGCGTGTAATTCTCCTCCCGCACCGACTCCGGCGCAGTCCACGTCGTGTTCCGATTGCTGCGGTCGGCAAACCGCCCCACCGCCGGATCCGCCAGCCACGTGTACGCCAGCGTCGCAGTCTCGCCCCGATCCACGTCCTCAGCCAGCCCCGTTAAACGCACGACGTCCCCGCCGCGCACGGTCACGTGATCCGCGCTCACCGCCGTCACCACCGGCGCGTCGTTCTCACCATTGATCGTGAACTCGAAAAAGGCATTGTCATAATAAGAGGGATATGCGACCCCGGAGGTGTACGGCTCCACGACAAAACGATCCACCGGCGCATCCTGGTCGCGCAACTGCTGGTTGACGAGGCGGTTCGTGTCAAACCTGTAAGTCCAGTTGCCGTTCACATCCCGCATGATGAAAGTGCCATGATCGGTCTCCATACTCCCCCCGGGAGTGGGAGTCCAAATGCCACCCCTCCCGCTGGGGTTGCCCCTGTTCACGACTACATTCTCACCATCACTCACCCGCACCACCCGCAGTGTATTGCCGTGCAACCAGTCCAATTTCCCGTCGATTTCGGCGGAAGCCCCATTCTGGCCGACCTCATCCTCGTTGAAACTGTTCCTTGCGGGATTCCCGCTGGTGCGCCGCCCCGCTAAGTCCGCTCTGTCCGTGAGCATCTCCGTCTCCCCCTCGACCACTATGCGCAAGGTGAAACGCCTTCGCTCACCGCCCCCCACGGGATCCGCGCGGACAACGAAGTCCAGGTTCCTGATCTCACCGTCATTCAACTGCAAAATAAACCTGGTCGCCGCATTCTGCGTAGTAAAGTTAAACGCCCATTGATCGGGGGCAGTAAACCTGATAAACCCAAAATCACGCAACTCCCCCTCGTTCAGGGTAGAACGCTGAAAACCATTCTCCACGAGATTGTAACCGTCCGGCAGCGTCACGCCGCCGTCAAGTCTTTGAAGGATCGCTACGCCATCGGCTTTCTCGCCGATGCGTGCGCTGCCGACGATGAACTGATTGCTACCATCCCCCCCGATGCGCCCGCGTCGATTGACCCTGACAACATGCTCGGCAACATCGCTGCCGCCGGCCGGGTCGGTCGCAGTGAAGGTCAAATTGACGTCTGCCTCCGCCGTCAGATTCGGCGCATGCCAGGTGGTGCTCAACGCATTCGCGGAGACATACAGGCGAGCACCAACACCGACGGAGGTGTTCCACGCAAACCTCAACGCCGCATCGTGCCCGTCGTCCGGGTCGGTGGCGGTGGCTGAGACCGAATGAGAACCCCCCGAGTTAATGGTCCCCGTCGGCGCAGTCGTGATATTCACCACCGGTCTGTCGTTGGTCCCGGTGATCGTCACCCGCACCACGCCGTCGGCGCGACCCTCTCCACTCCCCGCCGAGATCGCGATCTCATCCGTCACCACCTGCCCCGGACGCAGGCCGTTGGTCTCGGCGCTTGCATTGTTCAGCGTATAAGTCCAGTCCCCGCTCGCGGCGAGATCAAGGCTTCCATAGGCTCCCGCCCCATTAGTCAGCGCGTTGAAGCCCCCCGCCGTCTCCGGCGTAGTGATGTAATCCGCCGTGCCTTCGGTCATCGGCTCCCCGTCCGTCGCGGTATTACCCCCGTCGTCAACCCCGGCCTCAACGACCTCCCCGGTGAGGACGCCGCCAATCCTCGGCGCCGGCGGCTGCACGCGGATGCTGTGCTGCGCGGCACGGGCGGTGATACCCTGCGCGTCGGTGACCGCAAGACGCAGCACCACCGGCTCCGTCGCCGCCGGCGGGATCCACCCGGTGTCCATCGCCGCCGCATCAACAAAACGCCCCACCCCCGCCGGCTCCGTGCGCCAATCGTAGCGCAGGCTTGCAGTCTCCCCCGCATCCGCGTCGCTGCTGCGGCTGCCACTCAACGCCGCCGTTGCCCCCACCCGCACCGCCGCCGGCGCATCAATCCTCGCCACCGGCGCGTCGTTGACGCCGGTGACGCTGACCCTGACCAGACCGGTGGAAACCTCTGAATCCACCGGGCTAATCAGAAACGGCCCGTCCTCCACCTCTTGGCCTTCGGTCAGCGCGTTCGCTCTGTTATCCAGGGTGTAAGTCCAAGTCTGCAACCCTGCTTCATCAACCCGAAAACGGCCATATCTCGCACGTCTGGCATCATCGTCAACAAAATTCGCCAGCAACGCATGACCTGTATCAACGGAAATCGGTGGATCCCCCTCGGTGATCGTCCCCGTCAAACCGTCGCCCAACTCGGTAAAAGCCGTCTGGGTGACCTCAAAAGAAAGTGCCCTGCGCCCGCCGGCCACGTCCGTCACCCGCAGCGTCAGCGTGTAACTCTGGCCCACCCCCCGGCTCCCCATCGTGTAGATCGTGTTCGGATCCGTGCGGTCCAAAAAACTCCCCCCCGACTCCGCCGGATCCACGCTCCAATCGTAGGCCAGCGTCTGCGTCTCCCCCTCGTCAAAATCGGTGCCGCTCCCGCGCAATTGAAGAGGGGCGCCCGCCGGCGCGGACGTCCTGTTGGCCGCGCTCGCGCTCGCCATCGGCAACTCGTTTACCCCGATGTGCTCAATCACAAATGTGGCGGGGTCATACACACCCGGCATGTTGGTGGTGACATGATCCGTGAATGTATCCCGCAGACGCGCCCCCTCCGGCAGCCGCCGGAAGATATCCCCAGAAAACCTAAAGTATTGCCACGCCCCCGCCGAGTCGTATTGAAAGAAGCCATAACTCCCTTGTGCCCCTGGCCGATCTGGAGTTCTCGGCACGTTGTCAAAGAACTGCCCTGCGCCCCCGGAGATCATGGTGCCGGTGAACAAATCAAACTTGCCTGTAGCAGTTCCGGGCTGATTGACGAAAAGCTCTGCGAACAGATCGCCGCCGATGAAGGACGGAAGAGCCGGTGTCCCCGCACTGAAATCCGGGCTGATAGTGATACTGAACTCCCTCTCGTCGGTATCGCCATTGGCGTCCGTCACCCGGTACGTGTAGCTCAGCAACCCATCCTGCCGCGCCGCCGGCGTGCCCTCCAACCTCCTGTTATTGGGGTTGAAGCTGATCCCCCGCGGCAGACGCGGCGTGATGCTGTACCTCAACGGCGCGTCCCCGCCTCTCGCAAACGGCAACGGCGCGATGTTGCGGTTGATTACCGTCCCCGCCTTGAAAGCATAAACGCTCGGCACGGAACGCACGTCGAACCTCGGCGCCGACTCCCCGTTCAATACCACCGACCTCTCAACCCCTTCGCCGTTCACGTCCCGCACCCGCAGCGTCAGCCTGTAATTCTGCTCCCGCACCTCCTCCGGCGCAGTCCACGTCGTGTTTGGATCGTTGCGGTCGGCAAACCGACCCAGCGGCGGCCTCGCCCGCCACGTGTACACCAGCGTCCTGCTCTCGCCCCGATCCACGTCCGTCGCGCTTCCCGTTAAACGCACGACGTCCCCGCCGCGCACCATCGTTCGATCCGCGCGCGCCATCGTCACCACCGGCGCGTCGTTCTCACCCTCGACCGTGAACTCGAATGTGACCGGTACATACAGATTGGTGTACGGACTCACGGTGAAACTGTCCACCCCCTCCTCCCCGTCGCGCAACGCCTGGGTGGCTGCCCGGTTGGAGACAAAGATATAGCTCCAGTTGCCTTCCACGTCCAACAGCGAGAAATTACCGAAACGGCCTATCACAACCCCTCCGGGAGCGGAAGTGGGAGTCCAAATCCCGCCCGGCCCTCTCCCCTCCCTGGCGGGGTTGGCGTTATTCACGGTCTCGCCGCCCACCATCAAAAAATCGCCTCGATCCCACTCCAACCGCCCTGCGCGCCTGACGTCCGCGTTGTTGACGCCGACCTGATCCTCGTTGAAACGGTTAGTGCGTGCAGAGCGTCCTCCGCTGAGATCGTCGCGGACGGGTTCCGTGACCCCCTGGACGATGATGCGCACAACCCCGACCGTTATAGTCTCTATCGTGGCTGAGCCCCCCTGATCTGTGATCAACCTCCTCGCCTCGACCGGGTAGTCCAGGGGCAGAGTTTGACCGTCATTCAACATCTGGACTGTGCGTCTGGCGTAGGGGGTGGTCCGACTAAATTCAAAGAGCCAATTACCATTCCTCTCAAGTTGAAACTGGCCAAAGGAGGAGCCGGGAGGAGTCCTGCGACCCAACTCCTGCGCGACGAATCCGTCGAAGTTGACGCCCTCTTCAATGAAGAGGAGATCCTCCAAATGGCCTGTGACGGTAGCAGCAGGAGGCACCGTCGACGCATCCTCACTGATAAAACCTCTGTCTTGGACGGTCGTAGCACCTAAGGGGCTGACAACGACGGCGACCTCGCCTATAGCACTATCGCCGGCGGCGTCGGTCACCGTCAGCGTCACCACGGTCCGCACAGTAAACGCCGTAACAGGCGCTCGCCAAGTGGCGGTGGCCTGGCGCCGGCCACTCTCAAATTCGCCTTCCTCGCTGCTCCATTCGAATTGAACGTCGCTATCATCATCATCCTCATCCGGGTCGGTGGCGACGGCCCTGAATGTAAACGTGACACCCGACGTCACCTGCACGCTGTTGTCCGCCGGACTGGTAATGTTCGGCACCGGCGGGTCGTTCACCCCCGTCACCGTGATCACCACATCCGCCGTCAGTGCGCCCGCCGTCACCGGAAACCTTTCGGTCACTTGGTCTCCGTCATCCAGTTCGTCGGCGACGCCCCGGGTCAGCGTATAAGTCCATCTGCCGTCCTCGTCCAGCGTGAACACCCCGTAGTTCCCGTTGTTAGTCTGCGCCTCGAAGCCGCCGCCGCCCGGCAGGTTGTCTATCCGCAACACTCCCGTGACCTCCGTATCGTCCTCGGACGCATTCGCCGTAATGTCCCCGACGATCTCCGGCGTCTCCACCACCGTCACACTCACCAACGTTTCCGTCTCGGTCGCGTCGACCGGGAGGGGCGGTGCATCGGTCACCCGCAGCCTCAATAGGACTTTCATCTCACCGTCAACCCCAGCGGGCGCCCTCCAAGTGGCAGCGGCCAGACTCGTCGGGTTGATCACGGTGCCCACGCCCTCATCCGCGCTCCACTGGAATCTCAACGCGTCCGTCTCTCCGCTATCCCGGTCAACGCCGAAGCCGCTCAGCGCCACCTCCGTGTTTTCTATCACCCGCATCCCCGTCGTCGGCGCGGTGATCGTCGCCACCGGCGCGTCGTTGACCCCCACCACCGTGATCACCACCTCGTCCTCGTTCTCGCTATCCTCCGCCACCGTCGCCGCCACCACCGTGAACCGGTCCTCCTGGCGTGTGCCTGCGCGCAGCCCCTGCGTGCGTGTGCTCGCGTTGTTGAGCGTATAGAGCCACCTGCCGTCATCACTATCCAACTCGAAAGTCCCGTAGTCGCCGACCGCCGGCTGCGGCTGCGCCACAAACCTGCTGATGCTCGGGATGTTGGTGATCTCCAACTGCCCCGTCGCCGTCATCTGCGCATCGTCTTCGGTCACCGTCCCTGCCAAATCGCCTCCGATCACCGGCGTCGGCAATACCGTCAGCGTCACGGTGGCGGTGGCGGTGGAGCCCATATCGTCCGTGACCGTCAGCGTCAGCACGACGTCCGTTGCGTCGGTCACCGTCGGCGCCGTCCAACTGGCAGCCGACATGTTATCGTCGGTAAAGTCGCCCTGATCCTCCGATGCGCTCCATTGGAACCCCAGGAGGGCTGCGTCGGCGGTATCCGGGTCGCGGCCCTCGCCGAGCAGGGACTGAATGAAGCCCGACGGCACCGATCCGTCGCCCCCCGGTACCGTAATCGTCGCCGTCGGCGCATCGTTCACCGGCGTGATCACCAAAGACACAACCGCCTCGTTGCTGATCGCCCCCTCATCGTCTATCACCCGGTAGGTGAAATTGTCACTTCTCGCCTCGCGGCCGTTGTGCTGATAACTGATGCTCTGCCGGTCAAGTGCTACAGTTCCTTGCAACGGCAGGAACACCACGTCGTGGACAACGAGGGAATCCCCTTCCGCGTCCGTATCATTCGCCAGCACATTCACCGTCGTCGAACCGCCCTCCGTCACCACTATCAGGGGAGGGGTTACACCATCAGAATTCGCCACCGGCGCGTCGTTCACCGGAGTCACCGTGATCCGCACCGTAGCCTCGTTGCTGAGCGCCCCCTCATCGTCCATCACCCGGTAGGTGAAACTGTCCTCCGTCGTCTCGCCGCCGTCGTGGATGTAACTGAACGTCCCGGTCGAACTCAATTCCAGCATGCCGTTGCCTGGCGCCACCACCACCCCCACGACGCTTAAATCGCCTGGCTCCGCATCAATGTCCCTGTCGTTGGTCAGCAAACTCACCCCCCCGCCGCCCATCAGAATCGTCTGCGTGCTGCCCTCGGCCACCGTGATCGCGTCACCCACCGCCACCGGCGCGTCGTTCACCCCCGTCACCGTGATCACCACCTCCCCCGTAAGAAGATTGTCGTCCGTCTCCACCGCAAAAGTATCCGTCTCCATCTGTCCCTCACTCAACACGTCGTCGGCGGCATCGTCCAGCGTATAAGTCCATGCGCCGGACTGGGTCAGCGTGAAGGTCCCGTAGGTTCCGGCGATGGCGTTCGCGCCCGACAGCTCCACGAACAAGTGGGCGGTGGCCCGATTGAGGATACTCAAAGTCCCCGTAACCGGCATCGGAGCGTCCTCGGTCACTTGCCCCGTCAGATTGCCATCAATCGCTTCCGCCGTCGCCAATATCGTCACACGCACCGTGGTGGCGGTGGCGGTGGCCCGCCCGTCGCCGACCTCAAAACGTAACCCGTACCTGGTGTCTGTTGCCACCCTCGGCGGCATCCACGTCGTCGCTATCGCATTCACATTGCCGAATGTACTCTCATCAACAAAATCGCCACTGATCGTTATCACCGCGCTCCAAGTGGAACTCAACTCCTCCGCCGTGTTATCCACGTCGGTGCCGAGACCCACCACCTCTATATTCCTGCCCAATACCACCCGCACCCCATCATTCGGCGCTGTGATCTGCGCCGTCGGCGCGTCGTTCACCCCCGCCACCGCAATCGTCACCACCCCCGTGGCCTCGTGATCCGCCAAGGCCACCTCGAATATTTCATTCGCCGACTGTTCCTCCCGCAACTCGTCGTCGGCGGTATCGTCCAGCGCATAAGACCAAACCCCCGTGTCGGCGAGTTCGAAATCCCCGTAGGTGCCTCTCTCCGCTTGCGCCCTAAAGAGGGTGCCGCCGATAATCTCGTTGTCAATCTCCAACATTCCCCCGATTAGGTCCGTTGAGTCCTCCGTCGTCTTCCCTGCGACGTCACCGACAACATTCACCTCGATGGTGTTCACGATAGTGATGGAAAATTGCAGGGTTGAGGCGTCGGAGTCGGCCCTGTTGATATCGGCGTCGTGCGCCGTGTAGAGATAGGTCGTCGCCCCCTGTTGTTGCGTCGGCGCGCCGGTCAACGTCGGGGGGGGGAAATTAAGCATCAGCCCGTTCGGCAAGTCCCCATCCGGGTCTCCCAGCGGCGCGATGCTGTATCCGGACGCGCCGTTGCCGCCGGTCGCCGCCGGCAGTCCCAGGGTGACAGCCTGCCCCCCGACGAGGAAGATCTGGGGCTCGATCACGGCCCCCTCCTCGAACCTCGGCACGAGGTCCACCACCCCGATTGTGATCATGATCACCTCATCAACCACACTGCCGCCGGAAGCGGCGATGGCCACCCCGTTCACTGTAATGGTGTCCTCAAGCCGCGTGGTTTCCGGGAGCAATCCCGCCACCCGGATGTTGGTGCTGTTCAGGGTGTAACTCCACTTGCCATCGGGCGAGGAAGTGAACGTCCCAAAACTAGCGTTGCCAAAAGTGAACAGGCTGCCGGCCGCGACGTTGCCGTCGTTGTCCTCGAAGGTCAGTCGGCCGCTCACTGTGTCCACGCCGCCCCTGAACACCTCGTGCTCCAACTCGCCCATGAAGCTGGCGTTCTGCACCGCCGGGATGATCGTGATCGTTAATGCCGAATCATCTTGCTGGCTGTCGCCGCTTATCTCTCTATCCACCACGTTGTAGGTGAAGGTGAACGTGCTGACCTGACCCACCCTCGATATAGGCAGAACCGGCGTGCCGCTCAACGTCCGGGAGTCGGAACCGAATCCCAGCCCGATATCCGACAATAGGAACAACGACTCCCCGATGATCCGGCTAATCGCATAAGTCAGCGGAAGGTTGCCGTTCTGAGCCGCCGGCAATTCCTCGGAGACGGGCACGCCCTCGTGAAACGTCAACACGATAGCCGTATCCTCCTCAAGGAAAGTCGGCACGGTGTCCACCGTCACGCTCCTCTCCGCAACGACCTCGCCCCTGCTGTCGGAAACCCCCAACCTCAGTCTGATCCCCGTCACGCCCCCCGTCGGCGCAGTCCACATCGTGTTCAACGCAGTCGGATTCTCAAACATGCCCCGGCCCGCCGGCACCGTTCTCCATAAAAAGGTCAACACCTCTGAGTCTGCATCGGTGAACTCGCCGGTGACCGTAATCGTGCTGCCCGCATCCACCACCGTGTTGTTCGCCGGTGCGGTGATACTCACCGCCGTTGGATCGTTGACGCCCACGACCGTGATCACCACCTCCACGCTCGCAGGGTCGCCGGCCGCCATTACCTCAAAACGATCAACCTCGTTCTGCCCCGCACGCAACGACTGAGCCGCAGCATTGTCAAACTCATACTGCCAGTTGCCGTTCTGATCTATTGAGAAAACTCCGTAAGTCCCCGGCTCATCCCTCTGCGCCATCACCCGATTGGGGCCGTCCGGATCGTCAACGGTCAACCTGCCTCGCAGCAAAACCACGCGTGAATCCTCAGTGATCTCGCCGCGCAGGTCGCCGCCAAAAATCGCCGGGGCATTGCCGGCCGGCCGCGGCATCACGGTCACCAAAACAGATTGCACCGCGACTAACCGCCCGTCACTCACCTGCAGCGTCAAAATAATAATCGTTGGCTCAGCGACCAACGGCGCATACCAGACGTTCTCGCGCAGTCCGCTGTTCTCAAAAAGCCCCTGATTGCCCGCCGCGCTCCAGAAAAAACTCAACACGTCACCGTCGTCCACGTCGCTCCCGTCGCCCTCCAGACTCACCGCCGCGCCCGACATCACGTCCACCGGACCCCCCGGCACGTTGATCTCCGCCACCGGCACATCGTTGGCGCCGACGACCGTGACCACCACCTCCGCAGCCGCAATGGTCTCATTCCTCGGCGTGACAAAAAACCGATCCTCCTCCTCCTGACCCTCCGCCAGCGCCGGCGCTCTGAAGTCCGGCCTGTAGGTCCAGTCCCGAACGGCGGCGCCGCTCAACACCGTCAAACGCCCATACCGCCCATTTTGATCGGTCTCCAGCAACGGGTTCGATGCCGTGCCTTGAACACTGGCGTCATCCTCGCCGACCTGCCCCGTCAACCCACTCAATTCCGCCTCCGCCCTCTCAGTCTCGGTGACCATGAACGAGGCACTGCCGAAGTCACCGTTCACGTTCGTCGCCCGCAGCGTCAGCCTGTACTGCGCGTCCGGCCCCCGGCTCCCCATCGTGTAGAGCGTGTTCAGATCCGTGCGGTCGGCAAAACTCCCCCCCAGCGCCGCCGGATCCACGCTCCAGTCGTAACTCAACGTATCCGCATCTCCGGTGTCCGTCCGATCTGTTGCGGCACCGCGCAAACGAATCACCGTCCCCGCCGGCGCACTATTGCGATCCGCCCCGACGTCGGTCACCACCGGATTAGTCTCTAAGTTTATGCCGGCTCTGTCGTCGTTGGCGCCGATAATCTCAATCACCACATTAATGGAAGGGTTGTCATACCTGCTCCTGGGCTGCTCTCCCGGGTCCCCCTGAAGAGTAGCCGTGAATTCCTCCCGCAGCCGCACCCCCGCCGGCAGGGCCGTTACCTCACTGTTCGCATGGTCAACCCGGTAAGTCCATTCCCCATTGGCCTGCAAATTAAAACCTCCCTCTGTTGTGCCATAACTCCCCGCGTCGCTCCGTGCAATGAAAGGCGCATTGTTATCAAACCTGCCGTCGGGCAGGTACTGCTCAATCCTGCCGCTCGTCGCGCGGTCGCCAATCAACCTGCTGACCTCCCCGAACAGACCTTCGCCATTTCGTTCGGGGCCGAGATAATGTGGCGCACTCGGGTCCTCGTTTCGAAAATCCGGAATGATCGAAATAGCGAAAAGGAACTGGTCGCTGTCGCCATTGATGTCCGTCACCCGATACGTGTAACCCCGCTGATTATCCAGCCGCGCCGCCGGCGTGCCCTGCAACTTCAGAAAATCATCGCCGGCCTGAGTGTTGAGGCTGATCCCCTGCGGCAACTGCGGCGTAATCCGGTAACTCAACGGCGCGTCCCCGCCCGTTGCCGCCGGCAGCGCCCCGACGTTGATTTCAAGCCCCGCCTGGAAAACATAAGATCGCGGCCGGAAACGCGTGCCGAACGTCGGCGCCGAATCCCCGTTCAATATCAACGCCTTCGAAGCCGCTCTGCCGTTCACGTCCACCACCCGCAGCGTCAGCGTGTAATTCTCCTCCCGCACCGACTCCGGCGCAGTCCACGTCGTGTTCCGATTGCTGCGGTCGGCAAACCGCCCCACCGCCGGATCCGCCAGCCACGTGTACGCCAGCGTCGCAGTCTCGCCCCGATCCACGTCCTCAGCCAGCCCCGTTAAACTCACGACGTCCCCGCCGCGCACGGTCACGTGATCCGCGCTCACCGCCGTCACCACCGGCACGTCGTTCTCACCATTGATCGTGAACTCGAAAAAGGCATTGTCATAATAAGAGGGATATGCGACCCCGGAGGTGTACGGCTCCACGACAAAACGATCCACCACCGCATCCTGGTCGCGCAACTGCTGGGTGGCGGGACGGTTCGTGTCCAACCTGTAAGTCCAGTTGCCGTTCTCATTCCGCATGATGAAAGTGCCATAGCGGGTCTGCATACTCCTGGGAGTCCAAATGCCCTCCCTCCCCCGGCTGGGGTTGCCCCTGTTCACGACTACATTCTGATCACCCCGCCTCACCCGCAGTAAATTGCCGTACTCCCAGTCCAATTTCCCGTCGATTTCGGCGGAAGCCCCATTCTGGCCGACCTCATCCTCGTTGAAACTGTTCCTTGCGGGATTCCCGCTGGTGCGCCGCCCCGCTAAGTCCGCTCTGTCCGTGAGCATCTCCGTCTCCCCCTCGACCACTATGCGCAAGGTGAAACGCCTTCGCTCACCGCCCCCCACGGGATCCGCGCGGACAACGAAGTCCAGGTTCCTGATCTCACCGTCATTCAACTGCAAAATAAACCTGGTCGCCGCATTCTGCGTAGTAAAGTTAAACGCCCATCGATCGGGGGCAGTAAACCTGATAAGCCCAAAATCACGCAACTCCCTCTCGTTCAGGGTAGAACGCTGAAAACCATTCTCCACGAGATTGTAACCGTCCGGCAGCGTCACGCCGCCGTCAAGTCTTTGAAGGATCGCTACGCCATCGTCTTTCTCGCCGATGCGTGCGCTGCCGACGATGAACTGCTCCGCGGTACGCCCGCGTCGATTGACCCTGACAACATGCTCGGCAACATCGCTGCCGCCGGCCGGGTCGGTCGCAGTGAAGGTCAAATTGACGTCTGCCTCCGCCGTCAGATTCGGCGCATGCCAGGTGGTGCTCAACGCATTCGCGGAGACATACAGGCGAGCACCAACACCGACGGAGGTGTTCCACGCAAACCTCAACGCCGCATCGTGCCCGTCGTCCGGGTCGGTGGCGGTGGCTGAGACCGAATGAGAACCCCCCGAGTTAATGGTCCCCGTCGGCGCAGTCGCGATATTCACCACCGGTCTGTCGTTGGTCCCGGTGATCGTCACCCGCACCACGCCGTCGGCGCGACCCTCTCCACTCCCCGCCGAGATCGCGATCTCATCCGTCACCACCTGCCCCGGACGCAGGCCGTTGGTCTCGGCGCTTGCATTGTTCAGCGTATAAATCCAGGCCCCGTCCTCTTCGAGACTAAGGCTCCCATAGTCTCCCGCCTTATTAGTCAGCGCGTTGAAGCCCCCCGCCGTCTCCGGCCTAGTGATGTAATCCGCCGTGCCTCTGGTCGTCTCCCGCCCGGCCATCACGAGGTTGTTCTCGTCAACCCCGGCCTCAACGACCTCCCCGGTGAGGACGCCGCCAATCCTCGGCGCCGGCGGCTGCACGCGGATGCTGTGCTGCGCGGCACGGGCGGTGATACCCTGCGCGTCGGTGACCGCAAGACGCAGCACCACCGGCTCCGTCGGCTCATTCTCCGCCTCCAGCGGCGGGATCCACCCGGTGTCCCTCGCCGCCGCATCAACAAAACGCCCCACCTCCGCCGGCTCCGTGCGCCAATCGTAGCGCAGACTTGCAGTCTCCCCCGCATCCGCGTCGCTGCTGCGGCTGCCACTCAACGCCGCCGTTGCCCCCACCCGCACCACCCGCGGCGCATCAATCCTCGCCACCGGCACGTTGTTGACGCCGGTGACCCTGACCCTGACCAGCGCCTGGGTATCTGCATCCACCCGCTCAATCCGAAACGGCCCGTCCTCCACCACTTGGCCTTCGGTCAGCGCGTTCGCTCTGCTATCCAGGGTGTAAGTCCAGAACTGCTGCCCCCTTGTTCCAACCAGAAAACGGCCATACCTCCCATCTCTGACAATAGCACTTATCCCCTGACCTGTATCAACGGAAATCGTTGGATCTCCCTCGGTGATCGTCCCCGTCAAACCCACGCCCAACTCGGCCAAAGGCCCCTGGGTGATCGTAACAGAACGCTGACTGACCGCGCCGGTCACGTCCGTCACCCGCAGCGTCAGCCTGTAATTCTGACCCTCCCCCCGGGTTCCCACCGTGTAGATCGTGTCCGGATCCGTGCGGTCCACAAAACTCCCCCCCGACTCCACCGGATCCACGCTCCATTCGGAGATCAGCGTCTGCGTCTCCCCATCGTCAGTATCGAAGACGATCACGCGCAATTGAAGAGGGGAGCCCCCCGGCCGAGTGGTACCTTCTCCTATCGGGAAATCGCCCGAAGAAGTCCGAAAAAACACCTCACCCACGGACGGCGGATTGTTCCTCCCGATAAGATTAATCACCACTGTGACGGGCCTATAATCATCCGGCCTGTTGGAGGTGACCGAGATACTCTCCTGCAGACGCCTCCCCTGCGGCAAAATATCCGACGGACCATCTGTACGAGACCTGGAAAAGTATGTCCACGCCCCATCGTCGAAGAGTTGAATTTGGCCGTATCTCGTTGAAATCGAATTGCCACTCCCCGTATTAGAAGTAAGGATGAACCTCTCTCCGCCTCCGCCGCTGATGGGGTCGCCGGTGCCGGTAAAAAAATCAAGCTTGCCTCGCACATTTGTAGAAAGGGCTACGGCCTCACCGGGGATGATCTCTGAGACGATGACCTCTCCGAACAGATCGCCGCCGATGAAGGACGGAAGAGCCGGTGTCCCCGCACTGAAATCCGGGCTGATAGTGATACCGAACGACCTCTCGTCGGTATCGCCATCGGCGTCCGTCACCCGGTACGTGTAGCTCAGCAACCCATCCTGCCGCGCCGTCGGCGTGCCCCCCAACCTCCTGTTATTGGGGTTGAAGCTGATCCCCCGCGGCAGCGCCGGCGTGATGCTGTACCTCAACGGCGCGTTCCCACCTTCCGCAGACGGCAACGGCGCGATGTTGCGGTTGATTGCCGTCCCCGCCTTGAAAGTATAAGCGCTCGGCACGGAACGCCGGGCCAACCTCGGCACTGAATCCCCGTTCAATATCAACGCCTTCGAAGCCGTTGCGCCGTTCACGTCCCGCACCCGCAGCCTCAGCGTGTAATTCTGCTCCCGCACCTCCTCCGGCGCCGGCGCAGTCCACGTCGTGTTCGGATTGGTGCGGTCGGCAAACCGACCCCCCGACGGAAATACCAGCCACGCGTACGCCAGCGTATCGCTCTCGCCCTGATCCACGTCCGTCGCGCTTCCCGTTAAACGCACGACGTCCCCGCCGCGCACCATCATTCGATCCGCACGCGCCATCGTCACCACCGGCGCGTCGTTCTCACCATTGATCGTGAACTCGAATGTGACCGATGCATACAGATTGTTCAAGCCCTGATTCGCGAATGCAGCGTTATCGGTGTACGGACTCGCGGTGAAACGGTCCACCACCTTCTCCCCGGCGCGCAACGCCTGAGTGGCTGCCTGGTTGGACAAAAATATGTATCTCCAGTTGCCTTCCACGTCCGACAGCGAGAATCTGCCATAATCGGTTACAACCACCTCGGGAGTGGGAGTCCAAATCCCGCGCGGCCCGCTCCCCTCCCTGGCGGGGTTGGCGTTATCCACGGTCACCCTGGAGCCGCCAGAAACCGGCATCGCCCTAAACTCGTCGCCTAATTCCCACTCCAACCGCCCGTCGAGACCGACGTCCGCGCCGTTGATGCCAACCTGATTCTCGTTGAAACTGTTAGTGCGTGGAGAGCGTCCTTGGCGGGTGTCATCACTGACACGCTCCTCGGCCCCCCGGATCCTGATGACCACGATCGCGGCATCTTGTATGAGCGCTGCCAAAGAAGCGTGAACCGCCTGGATACGGTAACTAATAACAATAGTCTGCGGGTTTGGCCCGCCGGTCAAACGCTCGACCGCTAATCTATCGCTTGCGTTCCGCGGGGTGAAGTGAAACGTCCAACGACATCTTGCAGGGGTATCCTCATCTCTATCATCAAGATGCTCTACTTCGAAAAGGCCAAAGTCTCCGGCATTCAAATTTCCAATATTATTATTTCCGTAGAGGTCTTCCTTGCTAATTCCCGTAACCTCTATACTATGACTTTCCACTCTAGCCGCACTCAGCGCTGCACAACCTTCGTAAAGGCGAGGGATAGACACTATACGTGCAGTCCTGGCTGTTA
Source organism: Candidatus Oxydemutatoraceae bacterium (assembly GCA_965211995.1). Classification (GTDB taxonomy): domain Bacteria; phylum Pseudomonadota; class Gammaproteobacteria; order Poriferisulfidales; family Oxydemutatoraceae; genus CAYFZO01. The sequence goes on along the minus strand of OZ243040.1, from coordinate 227,188 downwards.
CTCCTTCTCCATGTTGATCTTCGGCAATGGTGATGTCTGAGACTGTCCGCAGCTGCCCAATCGCCTGCATCGGGATGAGAATCAGGGCGAGAGCGAACAGGCTGATACGGGCGATGGTACGCGGAAGCCGGGGAGCAGTCCCGCCCCTTTTCCCATGCGCGAAATTGTCAACTCGGGAATTCAACGGCCCGCCGCCAAAAACTTGCAGCCTGTGCGGCCTGACCGCGCATCCCTGAAATGGGGGGGGGGGGGGGGGGGGGGGGGGGGTGGCTTTCAAACGCGGCTTGATATGGCGCGTGACCGCACATTCCTTGAAGCAGGAGAAGAATTGGAGAGTCCTTTTTGTTATGTTCTTGTCGCTCACGTTCTCTCTTCTCGCACCATTGATAACTTCCAATTTTATCATAGGCCGTTCCCGGCAAACCGTGCCCACGGCTGCTGTGGAAAGATTGCCCTGCCTGCGGCTTATTTTGCCTGTCCGTTCGGCCGTCCCGACCCCGTGCGCACCCGGGCGCACCGGGGTCGGGAGTGCCTGTTTAAGAGGTTGTATTTTAAGTGCCACTTTCAAAGTTGCAATCGCTGGGGCGCTTCGTTGTGCGGGGGTATTTAAAAACGATATTTTAAGTGCCGCTCTCTAAGTGTCTGCAAGTTTCTGCTCGTACGAGCGGAGCCGGGAAGCGTGTCAGGGGCTTATTTTAACGGCTTTCGGCGGTTGATTGATAATGTATATGAAAGAGATTGATTGGTTTTACATATTGAACAGCCCTGTTTCAGGTGACCTCCGGGGCAAAACCGCAAGCCGCCGGGATGTGGCGCGATGTTGAAAAGCCGTGTTTCAGGCACACTCCGGGGGTCTGCTCGGCTTTATGCCCCGGCAAGCCCCCCGGCTTCGATCGGCACAACGAGCACCGCCGGCGATGACCGGTACGGGCGGCGGGACGGGGCAGGCGGCGATGACCGGCGCAGGCGGCGGGACGGGGACAGGCAACGATGACCGGCACGGGCGGCGGGACGGGGCAGGCGGCGATGACCGGCGCAGGCGGCGGGACGGGGCAGGCGGCGATGACCGGCGTAAGCGTTGGGACGGGGATCTTGTATTGGTCGGGGATGGTGATTATCAGCGCTTCACCCGGATCAGAGTTTGATCAGTAGTCCGAGGATTGTGATGATCGTGCCGGCGATGATCAGATTCCACCTGATAATCTCGACTTTCAGTTTGGCTATGTCGTTTTTCAGTTCGGCTTTCATCTCCGCCATCTCTGTTCTTACTTCGGCTATGTCGTTTTTCGTCGCCGCTTCGCCGAAGAAAAGCAGGCCATCAACCGCTTTCTCGGCGGACGTTTCGGGCACCTTGGCCTCGATAAGGGCTTTGTACATGGCGATCGCGCTCATGCGGGGGATTTTATAGCAAAGTCCGGTTTTCACGCCCCCGCAATGCCGGCGGTGCCGGGGCGGGAGATTCAGGAAACAGAGGAAACCCCGGCGGGCCCGAAGAGGGGTTGCTGCTTCCGTTTCCGTGTCCGTTAACAGGAAACGTCTTTTCGGAGAGTCTCAATTCAATCAGGCGAAACTTGCTGCAAATACATCAAACGCCCATTACTTTTTCCACCAGCCTGTTGCTGATATGGATGGCCGATTTTTCATCCTTCTTAACCGTCTCTATCACCCGTTCCGCCTCTGCTTGCCGCATCCGTTGAAACTGTGCTTGGCTGGGAACCAGGCATTCATTTAAATCTCCCGGCTCCAACTTATCCAGACCGTTGCCATAACTGCGTTTATTCATCCTCATAATGGACTGCCCCGCATCACTTAAAAAATACACAAACAATTTGTCCACCAGGTCTTGCCCAAAGATATTAGGGTAAAAGGAATGAAAGCACGTAAAGTTGATTGCGGACGTGAAATTTCTAATCACTTTTAATCTGCCCCTGTTAAACACTCCAAACAAAATAGGAGAGGGTGTCCTGTGCTCAATCCCATACCACGGATTTCTTTTCCCGGTAAGGTAGCGCTTGTGATATCCGAGCATTTCGCCACGCCGAACGTATCTCCGCACTTCCGGCTTTTCATGCTCCGTCACGTCCAGGCAATGAACCGGCTTGTCATCGTTATATAAAGCCCGAAAATCCTCTTCGGAAAAGACGGCGGCTCTGATTTGGGGGCTTTTGGTTATGCACTTGCATATATTAGGTTTGCCCAAGCGATACTCGCTCAGGGCCGGTCTTGTTAACGCAAAGAACTCATTTGCCCCGGTGGCAATGCCCCTCTTAAATGTTCCGTATAGAGACACCCGACAAAACCCCTTCGGAATAGCATGGTTTGAAAATAAAGAAGAGATGATCGGCGTCCATTTTTTACGATGGGGCAAGTCACCGGAGTTGATCTCATGCTGAAAATAGGTGTCTATGCCCTTAATTCCGGTAATTTCTTCTTGATTTTCTATTGCGGTGATTTTTACCGGGCTTTCCACACCGTCATTTTTACAAAAAAGAATACAAACGGTCGTAGTTACATCGGGGAAAATGTCTTTCTCATTGGCAAAGATCACTATCTGCTTCAGCAGAAAATCTTCCACCAAACTCCTTTTGATTTCCATCCCATAGCCGGTATTGAAAAACTCAAACGGCATAATGAACGCCAGTTTCCCATTAGGGCTTAACTCTTTCAGCGCCTTCACGAGAAAGACTGAGGCGATATTGGAATATCCGGTTAATTTCCTGCCTGTTTTTTTCTCGATCTTCGGCAACAGGTCATGCCTGTTAAGGAATTTCTGGAACCGCATATACGGGGGATTACAAACAACCGCGTCAAATTCAGCGTTATCTGACTCAAGATAATCACCATTGATAATGGTCGGGGCCGCTTTTCTATCGTCATAATCTATATACGATAAAACCCTGCTGTCAATTTCGTAACCCGTGAAAGAAGGTTCTATCCTTGAATTAAACTTGCAGACTTCATCATAAAAAACCCCCAAACCGAACGCAGGATCCAATATGGTTTTCGGATGATCGGCCATAACCCACTCAACCATAATGTGCGCCACACACGGCGGCGTGAAAAACTGGCCCAATCTTTTTCTATACTCGAGAGGCGTTCCGGAAATGTATTTTGACTCACGCATTAATGACGTCTCGGACGAATATCCGTTGATCCAAATATCCCTTGCCGCCTTCAAAAGTAACATAAAACAACAGCCTGCCCCTGGCTAACTCCCGCATCGCAGATCTATGTGCGGGCATATCTATCCTGCCAAGAATCTCCTTGCCGGCTTGAACGTTTATTTTGATGGTGGTTTTGCCTTGGTTTTTGACGTCTCTTTCAATCGAAAACTTATCCTCTTCGTTATTTTCATCCGCGGTAAGTTCAAGAATATCCTTGAAAGATATGACGTAAGCTTTATCAAAAAAGACCTGCAAATAGAAATGCTTAACGTTGTAATTTTGAATCCATCTGTTGACCAGGGCCAGATCTTCCAACTTGGGGGTGATGCTCAAGTAGTCCCGCTTATGCAGAATCTTTATGTTCTCTTTTAACTTTCCAAGCAACTCTTTCAGGTCTCTTGTTTCCTGGGTGGCCGACCAGGCGGGAAGCCTGAAGTCCAACTCATAAAATGTATCTTGCGTGGCTTGCGCAACCAGATTGTAGATCACTTTGTTTTTTTTGCTCTAGAAGTTTTGCCAGGTCACCCGACATGATGGTGTTTCGGATATTCATGCACTTTGTAAGCGCGTTCCCTTGCATCTTTGTCATAAAATCAATATATCTTTCTATTAAAAAAGAACTTGATCTTATCTCCAAAGCGGCTACTGCGCTTTCTATATGCTCATTATTTTCTATCTCCACTTCCCCGCCGGGAAAATCGGATGATCTGAAAATCAAAAGATCCGGTTTCTTGCCAATGGTATTCAACTCGTCTTGATAGCGGTCATAGAATCTGTCAAACCCTTCTTCACCCGCGGCCATGGCGCCGGATCGCCCATATTTGACGGCAAAATATTCATCTGAATTTTCATTAATTGCCTTATGCACTATCTGCTCCGCCCAATCTCCTTGTTCCTTGTGAATAAGAAACTGGGAATTTGCCATCGTTGGCCGGCGACCCTCAACTTTTACGTCGGCGTCAATTTCCAGCAGCGAGCCTGCTATTAAGTTTTGGATGGTCTCTCGATACATGCGGCCGCACTTGAGAAGTAAACCCGGAACTCACTCCGTCTCGGCGCTTTCTTTCAAAAACCCGGCGCGCACGACCTTCATCGCGTTGGTGCCGCCGTGCACGCCCATCAGATCGCCTTTGGTGATGATCACGAGGTCGCCGTCTTTCACCGCGCGACACGCCTTGAGCACGTTGACCGCGGCGATGTTCGCTTGCAGGTGCGAGCGGTTGGCGGTGTCGAGTTCCCCCGGATAGACGCCGCGGTAAAGCGTCACCTTGCGCCGGGTTTCAACGTGCCCGGTCAGCGCGTAGATCGGGATGAACGAGTCCGCGCGCGACATCCACAGCGCGGTCGCGCCGGACTCGGTCAGCGCCGCGATCGCGGAGGCGTTGAGGTTGCGCCCGGTGTAGATCGCCGCCGCCGCGATGGCGCGGTCGGTGCGGTCGGTGCGCGCCGCCGGCATCGCGGCGGTGGCGGCGACGTTCTCGCCCTCCTCGGCGCCGCGGCACAGGCGGCTCATCGTCTCGACCGCAAGCGCGGGGTGCTTGCCGATCGCGGTCTCGCCCGACAGCATCACCGCGTCGGTGCCGTCGAGCACCGCGTTCGCGACGTCGGAGATCTCGGCGCGCGTCGGCACCGGGCTTTCGATCATGGATTGCATCATCTCGGTCGCGGTGATTGCGATCTTGTCGCGTGCGCGCGCCTGCCGGATCAAACGCTTCTGCACGGCGGTCAGAGTCGCGTCGCCGATCTCCAAACTCAGGTCGCCGCGCGCGATCATGATGCCTTCGCAAACCTCCATGATCTCGTCCATCGCGTCGAGTGCTTCGGCGCGCTCAATCTTGGCGATGACGCCGGCGTTGGAACCGGCGTCGCGCAGCAGCCCCTTGGCGTACTTCAGGTCCTCGGCGTTGCGCGGAAACGACACCGCGAGGTAGTCAATGCCGATCTCGGCGGCGAATTTGACGTCGGCGTGATCCTTGTCGGTGATCGAAGGCGCCGACAGCCCGCCGCCGCGGCGGTTGACGCCTTTGTTGCCGGACAGAACGCCGCCCTGCTCGACGGTCGTGACGACGCCGCTTGCGTCCGACGCCGTGACTTTGAGCATCACCCGCCCGTCGTCGAGCAGCAGGACGTCACCCACTTTGACGTCTTTGTAAAGGTCGGGGTAAGTCAGCCCGACCTGCTTTTCGTCGCCGTCGTTTCTGCCGAGGCCGGGGTCGAGCACAAAAGTCTGCCCCCGCTCGAGGCTCACCCGCCCGGCGGCAAAACGCTCGATGCGGATCTTCGGCCCTTGCAGGTCGCCGATGACGCCGATGTAGTAGCGCATGCGCTTGGAGACGTCGCGCACCGTCTTCATGCGCCGCGCGTGCTCCTCGGCTTCGCCGTGCGAAAAGTTCATGCGCACGGCGTCAACACCGGCCTTGAGCAGCGCGGTGATCGTCGCTTCGTCGTCGGTCGCAGGCCCCAGCGTTGCGATGATCTTGGTGCGCCGCGGCAGGCCGGTCTGCATGATCTCGGTCACTGCCCCGCCCTGTCCCTGAGCGCGGCGAGCGCAGGCAGATCGCCTTTTTCCATGAACTCGAGCAGCGCGCCGCCGCCGGTCGAAACGCAGGAAACGCCGGCGGCGAACCCAAACCGCTCGAGCGCCGCCAGCGTGTCGCCGCCGCCTGCGACCGAGTAGGCGGCGCTCGCGGCGATTGCCCGCGCCAGATTGCGCGTGCCCTCGGCGAACGGCGCGCGCTCGAAAACGCCGAGGGGGCCGTTCCACAAAACCGTCGCGGCGCCGGCGACCGTCGCGGCGATCTGAGCGCAGGTGCGCGGCCCGGCGTCGAGGATCATTTCACCCTTCGCCACCTCGTCAACGCCGCGCACGACGGCGTCGCGGCAGTCCGGCGACTCCGCGCACACCACGTCTTCGGGCAGCAGCAGCCGGGCGCCGCGCGCGCGCAATTTCGCGTGCAGACGCGCGGCGCTTTCCACGCCGTCCGGGTCGTACAAAGAAGCGCCGACGTCGCAGCCCGCGGCAACGAGCAGCGTGTTGGCGATGCCGCCGCCCGGCACCAGGCAATCCACCTTCTCGCACAGCACGTCGAGCGTGCCGAGTTTGGTCGAAACCTTGGCACCGCCGACCACGGCGACCGCCGGATGTTCGAGCGCGCCGGCGACGCGCGCAAGCGCCGCGACTTCCGCGCACAGCAGGGGCCCGGCGCACGCCACCGCGGCGAATTCCACGACGCCGTGCGTCGAGGCGTGCCGGCGGTGGGCGCAACCGAAAGCGTCCATCACGAACACGTCGCACAGCGCCGCCAGCGCCGCCGCGAGCCGCGGGTCGTCGCTCCTCTCGCCCCGGCTGAAGCGGACGTTCTCGAGCAGCACAACTTCGCCCGGCGCGACTTCGCCCAATGCGTCGCGGGACGCAAACCGCACCGGCGAGCCGAGCAGTTCCTCAAGGCGCCGGGCCACGGGCGCGAGCGACAACGCGGGCGTCACGCGGCCTTCGTCGGGCCTGCCGAGATGCGACATCAGTATCACCGCGGCGCCTTCCTTCAGGGCCAAGCGGATCGTCGGCAGACAGGCGCGGATGCGGTGGTCGGCGCCGACGCGGTCGCGGTGCAGCGGAACGTTGAAATCGGCGCGCACCAGCACGCGCCGCCCCGCGAGCGCGACGTCGCTCAGGCGCAGCAGGCCGAGCGGATCGGGCGGCGGGTGCGACGCGGCGGCGCTCATCGCAAACCCGCCGGCACGCGGGCGACGTCGAGCATCCGGTGCGAGCAGGCCCATTCGTTGTCATACCACGCCGACACCTTGCACAGCGCACTCCCCGTCATCCGGGTCAACGGATCGGGCGGCGGGTGCGACGCGGCGGCGCTCATCGCAAACCCGCCGGCACGCGGGCGACGCCGAGCATCCGGTGCGAGCAGGCCCATTCGTTGTCATACCACGCCGACACTTTGCACAGCGCACTCCCCGTCATCCGGGTCAACGGATCGGGCGGCGGGCGCAACGCGGCGGCGCTCATCGCAAACCCGCCGGCACGCGGGCGACGTCGAGCATCCGGTGCGAGCAGGCCCATTCGTTGTCATACCACGCCGACACTTTGCACAGCGCACTCCCCGTCATCCGGGTCAACGGATCGGGCGGCGGGCGCAACGCGGCGGCGCTCATCGCAAACCCGCCAGCACGCGGGCGACGTCGAGCATCCGGTGCGAGTAGGCCCATTCGTTGTCATACCACGCCGACACTTTGCACAGTGTCCCCTGCATCACCCGGGTCAGCGCGGCATCGTAGATTGAGGAGGCGGTGCTGTGATTGTGGTCAACCGACACCAGCGGCTGATCGCTGAATTCGAGGATGCCCTTGAGCGCGCCGCCGGCGGCTTGGCGCACGGCGTCGTGTATCTCCTCCTCGCCGGTGGCGCGCGCGGCGATGAACGAGAGATCCACCAGGGACACGTTGATCGTCGGCACGCGCAGCGCGTGACCGTGCAACTTGCCCGCGAGTTCCGGCAGCACCAGCCCCACCGCTTTCGCGGCACCGGTCTTGGTCGGGATGATCGAACTCGTCGCCGAGCGCGCGCGGCGCAGATCCTTGTGGCTCGTGTCTATCAGCACCTGATCGTTGGTGTAGGAATGGACGGTCGTCAGCAGGCCGTGTTTGATGCCGACGCTGTCGAGCAGCACTTTCATCAGCGGCGCGAGGCAGTTGGTCGTGCACGAGGCGTTGGAGACGACGACGTGCTCGGGCTTCAGGATCGAATGATTGACGCCGTACACCACGGTCGCGTCCGCGTCGGCACCGGGCGCCGACAACAGCACTTTGCGCGCGCCGGCGTCGAGATGCAGTTGCGCCTGGTCGCGGCGGTTGAACTTGCCGGTACATTCGAGCACCACGTCAACGCCCAATTCCCCCCACGGCAAAGCGGCGGGATCCTCGCCCCGCAGAAAGCGGATGCGGTCGCCGTTGACGACCAGGCGGTCGCCGTCCACTTCGACGCCGGCGCTGAAACGCCCGTGCGTCGTGTCGTAGCGCGTCAGGTGCGCGGCGGTGTGGATGTCGGTGCGGTTGTTGACCGCGACCAATTTGACGTCCCCGCCCCGGTCGGACTCATACAGTACGCGCAGCACGTTGCGACCGATGCGCCCGTAACCGTTGATCGCTATGTTGATCGTCATTCGCCCGGCCCCTCGAACGCGGCGCTCATTAAATTCTGAAGCGAACCTTTCACGCCAGCATCTCGCCGGCGACCGCGAGAATATGCTCGGTGCTGATGCCGAAATGCTCGAACAGCACGCTGCCGGGCGCCGATGCGCCGTAAGTCTCGAGACCGATGACGCGCCCGTCGGTGCCCGCGTATTTATACCACCAGTCGGGCGCCGCGGCTTCCACGGCGAGACGCTTGACGCCCGGCGGCAACACCGAACGACGATACGTCTCGTCCTGACGTTCAAAGACTTCGGCGCACGGCAGCGACACCAGCCGCACGCGCCGCCCGGCGGCGGCGAGACGCCGGCACGCGCCGAGCGCCGGCGCCACCTCGGAGCCGGTCGCGATCACCACCAGTTCGGGCGGCGTGCGCGCCGCGTCGTCGTACAGCACGTAACCGCCGCGCGCGGTATGCGCCAACTGCTCGCCGTCGCGCGCGATACGCGGCAGGGACTGGCGCGAAAACGCCAGCGCGCTCGGCCCGCCGCGGCGCTCGACCGCGCACTTCCACGCGACCGCGGACTCGACCGCGTCGCACGGGCGCCATACGTCGAGGCCCGGCATCAGCCGCAGCGACGACAAATGCTCGATCGGCTGGTGCGTCGGGCCGTCTTCGCCGAGGCCGATCGAGTCGTGCGTGTAAATGAGGATCACGCGCTGCTTCATCAGCGCCGCGAGGCGCACCGCGTTGCGCGCGTAATCCGAGAAAGTCAGGAAGGTCGCGGCGTACGCGATGAAACCGCCGTGCAGGGACAACCCCGACGAGATCGCCGTCATCGCGAACTCGCGCACGCCGAAGTAAACGTAGTTGCCGTCGGCGTCGTCTTTGGCCACCGCTTTGGAGCGCGGCCCCAGGGTGACGTTCGAGCCCGCGAGGTCGGCGGAGCCGCCGATCAGTTCGGGCAGGATCTCGCCGCAGGCGGCGAGCGCGTCGCCCGACGCCTTGCGCGTCGCCACGTCCCCGGCACCCGTGTGCGCTTTGCGGATGAAAGACGCGGCGTGCGCGTCCCAGTCCCGCGGCAACTCGCCGCACATTCGGCGTTCAAATTCGGCGGCGAGACCGGGATGCGCTTTTTTATACCGCTCGAACAGCGCGCGCCATGCGTCTTCGTGCGCCCGCCCCGCCGCACGCGCGTCCCAGCCGGCGTAGATCTCGGCGGGCACCGCAAACGGCGCGTGCTCCCACTTCAGCGCCGCGCGCGCGCGGGCGATTTCGTCGGCGCCGAGCGGCGCGCCATGGCAGCCGGCGCCGCCCTGCTTGGTGGGCGCGCCAAAGCCGATCGTCGTCTTGCAGCACAGCAGCGACGGCCGCGCGGTCTCGGCGCGTGCCGCCTTAAACGCGCGCGCGACGGCACCGGCGTCGTGGCCGTCCACGTCCTCCACCACGTGCCAGCCGTAAGCGCGAAAGCGCGCGGGCGTGTCGTCGGTGAACCAGCCCGCGACCTCGCCGTCTATCGAGATCCCGTTGTCGTCGTACACCGTGATCAACTTCGACAGGCCGAGCGTGCCGGCGAGCGAACACGCTTCGTGCGACACGCCTTCCATCAGGCAGCCGTCGCCCGCGAACGCGTAGGTGTGGTGGTCAACGATCTCAAACCCGGGGCGGTTGAAGCGCGCGGCGAGGATCTTTTCGGCGAGCGCCATGCCGACCGCGTTGCCCAGCCCCTGCCCGAGCGGGCCGGTCGTGGTTTCGACGCCCGGCGCACAGCCGTATTCGGGATGCCCCGGGGTCTGCGCGTGCAGTTGGCGGAAATTCCTGAGTTGCTCGAGCGGCAGGTCGTAGCCGCTCAGATGCAGCAGCGAATACAGCAGCATCGCCGCGTGCCCGTTCGACAGCACAAAGCGGTCGCGGTCGGCCCAGGCCGGGTTCGCCGGATTGTGCCGCAGGGAGTCGTTCCATAACACTTCGGCAACGTCCGCCATCCCCAGCGGCGCGCCCGGATGCCCCGACCCCGCGCGCTCGACCGCATCCATGCTGAGCGCGCGGACGGCGTTGGCGAGTTGGCGGCGCGACGGCATTGCGATTATTGATAACCCGGGCGACGGCGCAAAGCGGTCGCGGGCGGCCCGCCCGGATTCGCCGGGTTCGCCGGATTGTGCCGCAGGGAGTCGTTGCACAACACTTCGGCGACGTCCGCCATCCCCAGCGGCGCGCCCGGATGCCCCGACCCCGCACGCTCGACCGCGTCCATGCTGAGCGCGCGGACGGCGTTGGCGAGTTGGCGGCGCGACGGCATTGCGATTATTGATCGGGCGTTCGACTGACTGTTGCTGCGGCAAATTCGACCCGCCCGCTTGCGCCGGATTCGGTCAGGTCCGTTGGTTTCTGAGCGCTCGCCATGGTGTTATCAAAGGCAGAGTGAAATTATGCCTTATTCTTTGCCCGTGTCATACAATATCGCGTATGACTTCCCCTCCCGGCGAAGAGCCATCCGGCGACGGCACACCTCGAACGCTGGGCGTGGTGATGGATCCCATCGCGCGGATCCACCCTGAAAAGGACACGACGCTGGGGCTGCTCGAGGCCGCGCAGCGCAAGGGCTGGTCTTTGTTTTACTTTGAGCAGAGCGGTTTGTACCTGCGCGACGGCGCCGCGCGCGGCGAGGGGCGCGGACTCGGCGTCAGTCTCGGCGGGCGCGACTGGTTCCGCCTCGGGCAGCCGCGCGACGTGGCGCTCGCCGACCTTGACGTCGTGCTGATGCGCAAAGACCCGCCGCTCAATCTCGAGTTCCTGTACACCTGCGGCGTGCTCGAACACGCGGCGCGGGCGGGCACCCTCGTCGTCAACGACCCGCGCGCGCTCCGCATGCACAACGAGAAGACGTTCGTGCAGCAATTCGCCGACCTCGCGCCGCCGACCCTGGTCAGCCGCGATCACCGGCGCATCCTGCACTTTCTCGACGAGCACGGCGACGCGGTAATCAAGCCGCTCGACGGCATGGGCGGCGCGTCGGTGTTCCGCCTGACCGCGGGCGGTCAAAACACCGACGTCATCGTCGAGACGATCACGCTCAGAGGGCGGCGCACCGTGATGGTGCAGCGCCTGATCGCCGGCTATGAAAAAGGCGACAAACGCATCCTGCTGATAGACGGGGAACCCGTGCCGCTCGCGCTGAGGCGCCTCCCGCCGCCGGGACAGTTGCGCGCGAACCTGGCCGCGGGCGGCCGCGGCGAAGTGAGCGAACTCGACGAACGCGACCGGGAGATCTGCGCGCGTCTCGCGCCGGCGCTGTCCGCTGAGGGGCTGCTGTTCGTCGGCATTGACGTCATCGGCGGCCTGCTCACCGAAATCAACGTGAGCAGCCCGACCTGTATGCGCGAGATCAACGCGGCGGGCGGCCTCGACGTCGGCGCGCAGGTGATGGATGCGATTGCGCGCCGGGCCGCGACCGTGCGCAAGCCGTGAGCGCTGTGTTGGGCTTCGATTTCGGACTCGCGCGCATCGGCGTCGCGGTCGGCAATCTCGAGAGCGGACACGCCGGGGCGCTGACCGTGCTGCACGCGCGCGACGGGCGGCCCGACTGGAACAAGGTGGCGGCACTGGTCGCGACCTGGCAGCCGGCGGCGTTCGTGGTGGGCCGGCCTTACGGCGGCGGCGCGCCGCCGCCGTCCGGCCCTGCGTCGGTGCGGTTATCGCAGGAACTGCTGAAATTCCGCGCGGCGCTGCACACGCGGTTCGGCCTGCCGGTTGAGTTCGCCGACGAGACTTATACTTCGGTCGAAGCACGCCACCTGCTCAGCGAACAACGCCGCGCAGGCCGGCCGAGAAAAGTGCGCAAAGGTGAAATTGACATGACCGCCGCCGCGCTCATACTGCAAGCGTGGCTGGCGCGGGCACGCACGGAAAAATCCAACTAGACGCAGCGAGATCATGGCCGCAAACAAAGCCGTCGCGGTGGCGCCGCTGCTCGCAACGCTGACCGGGCGCTTGCGGGCGTGCCTGAGCGAAAACCGCCGCATGGAGGCGCCGATCATCATCGGCATCCGCACCGGCGGCGCGTGGATCGCCGCAAAACTGCACACGGCGCTGCAACTGACGACGCCGCCGGGCACGTTGAACATCAACTTCTACCGCGACGACTTCAGCCGCATCGGCCTGCACCCGCAGGTCGAGCCGTCGGACATCCAAACGCCGCTAGACGGCCGCCACGTAATCCTCGTGGACGACGTGCTGCACACCGGCAGAACGATACGCGCCGCGCTGAACGAGATCTTCGACTACGGCCGCCCGGCGTCGGTGACGCTCGCGATCCTCATTGACCGCCGCGGCCGAGAACTGCCGATTCGCGCCGACGCGTGCGGGGACGTCGTGAACCTCGAAGAGGGGCAAAACATCAAACTGCAAGGCCCCACGCCGCTGACACTGGAAATCACCGGATGAATTCAACGGCGCGGTTCAACGCGCGTTGCATCACCCAATACAAGCAACCGCAGGTGCCTCCTTATCTTCGCCGCGGCGGTTTTCCAACCATCTTTTAACCACCGCCCGACGAGGCCCCGCTATGACGCACAGCCCCCTAACCCGCTGGCCGCAAGCACCCGCGGGCGCCGACCCCCGGCGGCGGCCGGTGCTCATTCTTATCCATCTGCCCAAAACCGGCGGCACCACGCTTGCATCGCTCATTGAGAAAAAAGTGGACAGGCGGTTCTATTGGCTCAAGGACGTCTTTTTTGTCTGGCTTAATCCGAAGGGAAATCCGCTGCGTGACTTTTTGGCTTTGCCGTCACGGGAAAGGGACCGGTTCGACGCCCTGAGCGGGCATATGCCGACGGGCATTCATCGCATCCTGTCGCGCCCGTGCGCCTACATCACGCTGCTCCGCGATCCTTTGGAACGGTTGATCTCAAGCTATTATCACGCAGCGCTGAGGCCCGGAAGTTATTTCTACGACGCGATCAAACGCGGAGAATTAACCGTGGATCAGTTCGTGGCACGGGGAGGAGGCCTCAATTGGATGACCAAACGGCTCCTGGGTTTCGACCTGCTCGATGAAGCATGGGATTGGCGGCGGTTGGATGAGATCAAAGCCTCCGGGATGGAAATGCGGGACACCCTTGAACGGAGCAAGTACAAACGGGTCACGCCCGCAATGCTGGAGCAGGCGAAAACCAAACTGCGCGAACAATTCATGCTGGTCGGCGTAACCGAAAAATTCAGCGATTTCGTCTTTCTTCTGACCCGTGAATTGGGCTGGGCGTCCGCGCCGCACTACCGATTGAAAAACATCTCACCCCTGCGGTCGCGCGCGCTGCGGCTGGCACCGGAAGTGATCGCACAATTTCGGGAGCGCAACCGCATGGATATCGCGCTTTACGCTTACGCCAAGCAATTGTTCGAGCGGCGCTGGGCCGAACTCGGCGCGGCGGAAAAACTGAACGCGCATCATTACCGGCAGAAGCAGACTCGTTATCAGGCGTCTGGTCCTGAGGCGGTGGCGGAAAGCACCGGGGCTCGCGCCGGCAATTCCGGGCAATGAACGCCGCGGCCGCCGGCAACGCAAGCCGCAACGCTCATCAATTGCCGGCGCCGGCCGGATGCAAGTCTTGAAGTGCGGCGTTGCCCGTCATCCTGTCAGGCCCGGTTAATGCCCCGGCCGGACACCCCTCAAGAAGGAAGCGGTCTTCAGCGGCCCGCTCTTTTTTCTTTTGCCGCACTTCGCAATGGAAGCCGGCCGCCGCCTAAGTCTCATGCTTCCGCGTGTTAGACTGCGGCCCGTCTCTTTGCTTGCGCCCACGATGGATTTCCCGCCTTCCCGCGCTTTAACCGAAACCCGATAATACCCCCGCTATGGCGCACAGCCCCTTAACCCGTTGGCCGCAAGCGACCACGGGCGCCGACCCCCGGCAACGGCCGGTGCTCGCTTTAATCCATATCCCAAGATCCGGCGGCACCACGCTTGGATCCATCATTGACGAAAAGATTGACGGCCGCTCATATTGGCTCTATGACGCCCTTTTTGTTTGGCTCAGTGAGAAAAATCAACTGCGTGAATTTTTGACTTTGTCGCCGCAGGAGAAAAAGTATTTCAACGCTTTATACGGGCATATGCCGATGGGCGTGCATCGCATCCTGTTGCGGCCGTGTGCCTATATCACGATGCTCCGCGACCCTTTGCAGCGGTTGATCTCGGCCTATCACCAACAAACGCATCTTGAAGGAAGTTATTTTCATGCGGCGATCAAAAGCGGGGAATTGAGCCTGGACAAGTACTTGCGAGAGGGAACCCGCAATGATCTGACCCGGCGGATCCTGGGTTTCGACCTGCTCGATGAAACATGGGATTGGCGGCGGCTCGAAGAGATCAAGGCGTCCGGGATGGAAATGCGGGAGCAGATCGAGCGGGCTTGGGGCAAACCGATCACGCCCGCGCTGCTGGAGCAGGCGAAAACCAAACTGCGCGAGCAGTTCATGCTGGTCGGCGTAACCGAGAGATTCAGCGATTTCGTCTTTCTTCTGGCCCGGGAATTGCGCTGGGCGACCATTCCGCACTTCCGCCTGAGAAACCGGCAGGCGCATCTGCGCCCCCGTGTGACGCCGGCCCCGGAAACGGTCGCGCAGTTTCAGGAACGCAACAGCGCGGACCTGGAACTTTACGCTTACGCCGAACACCTGTTTGAACGGCGCTGGAGCGAACTTGGCGCCCTGGAAAAATCGCGCGCGCGCCTTTACCGAAACCTGAAACCGCCGCGCCGTGACACCCAAACCGCGTTGATCGCCTGGCCGAAAGCGGGTGGCAATCTCCACCATTACGCGCCACCGGTACTCGTTTTAATCCATCTGCCAAAAACCGGCGGCACCACGCTTGGCTCCGTCATTGAAAAAAAGATTGACGGCCGCTCATATTGGTTCGGTGACGCCTTTTTTGTCTGGCTCGACAAGGAAAATCAACTGCATGCATTTTTGGCCCTGCCGGTGCGGGAGAGAAAGCGTATCGACTCTTTATACGGGCATATGCCGGTGGGCATTCATCAGATCCTGGCGCGCCCGTGTGCGTATATCACGATGCTCCGCAACCCTTTGGAGCGGGGAATTTCAATCTATTATCAAGAAGCGCGTTCCGCAGGAAGTTATTTTCATGCGGCGATCAAAAGCGGGGAATTGACTCTGGAGAAGTACCTGCAAGAAAGGCCCCGCAATGACATGACCAAACGGATCCTGGGTTTCGATCTGTTCGATGAAGCATGGGATTGGCAACGGTTGGAGGAGATCCAAGCATCCGGGGTGGAAATGCGGGAACAGATCGAGCGGGCTTGGGACAAGCCGATCACGCCGGCGCTGCTGGAGCAGGCGAAAACCAAACTGCGCGAGCAGTTCATGCTGGTCGGCATAACCGAAAGATTCAACGATTTCGTCTTTCTTCTTACCCGGGAATTGGGCCGGGCGCCCACGCCGCATTACCAACTCAAAAACCGCTCCCCCCCGCGGCCGCGCACGCCGCAGTTTGACCCGGAAGTGCTCGCGGGGTTTCGGGCATGCAACAGTGCGGACCTGGAACTGTACGCTTACGCCAAACAATTGTTTGAGCAGCGCTGGGGCGAACTCGGCGCGGTGGAAAAACTGCGTGCGTACCGTTACCGGTGGAAGCAGATTCGTTATCAGGCGTCTGGTCCTGAGACGGTGGCGGGAAGCGCCGGGGGTCGCGCCGGCAATTCCGGGCAATGAACGCCGCGGCCGCCCGCAACGCGGGCCGGGTCGCTCATCCATTTCCGGGGTCCGTTAAAACGGAGGCTGGCCAAAGCCCGTGCGCAACCGCAGGGGGGCGGATTTGAAACCCGCCCCTACAACAGATCCAGTTGCCGTCGGGCGGCGCCGCCCGACGGACACAGATTGGATACCGATACCCCGAGCAGCCGGACGGGGCGCTGCATCGCGCCGGTCTTCTCCAGCAACCCGGGCAGCAGCGACAGCATTTCATTGCGCCCGCTCAACGCGTGGTCGAGCGTATGGCTGCGCGTCACCAGGCTGAAATCCGCAAACTTGGCTTTCACGGTCACCGTGCGCCCGGTCAGTTCCTTCTCGACCAGCATTTCCGACACCCGCAACGCGCGCTCCCGCAACTGCGAGAGCAGGTCCCCGGGCTGGTGCAGGTCTTCCACGAACGTCGTCTCCGAACCGACCGACTTGCGCACCCGGCCCGGCTCGACCGGCCTGCCGTCCACGCCGCGCGCGGCGTGGTAGTAATACTTGCCGACCTTGCCGAAGACCTCGACCAGTTCCGCCAGCGGGTGGCGCTTGAGATCGGCGCCGGTTGCGACGCCGAGCGCCTTCATCTTCTGCTCGGTCACCCGGCCGACGCCGTGAAACTTGCGGATCGGCAGGGTCTCGACGAAACGCTCCCCTTGCTGCGGAGTGATTACGAACAGGCCGTCCGGCTTGTCCACGTCCGAAGCGATCTTCGCCAGAAACTTGTTGTAGGAAACGCCGGCCGAGCCGGTCAGGCCGGTGCGGCGGCGGACGTCGTCCTTGATCGCGCGCGCGACGCGGGTCGCCGGGTGCCTTGCGCCGGTGACGTCGAGATAAGCCTCATCGAGCGACAGCGGCTCAATCAGGCCGGTGTAGTTGCCGAAAATTTCGTGAAGTTGCCGCGAGACGGCGCGATAGACGTCGAAACGCGGCTTGACAAAGATGACGCCGGGGCAGCGCTGCAGCGCCTGCGCCGAGGGCATCGCCGAATGGATGCCGTACTTGCGCGCCTCGTAACTGCACGTAGCGACCACGCCGCGCCCGTGCGGGGAGCCGCCGACCACCAGCGGCTTGCCCGCCAGTTCGGGGCGGTCGCGCTGCTCGATCGCAGCGTAAAACGCATCCATGTCGAGGTGGATGATCTTACGGGGCGGTGACTGCCGCATCGAACCTCCACCGCCAAGGCCGGGACGGGCTTAAAGACCCGCCGCCCGGCTGCGTGCGGCCGTGCGCGCCGCTTGCCGAAAATTCACGCACCGCGATGCCGTCACCGCCCGCAGCCGGCGCCATCTTGCAGTGACCACAACGGCGCGCTGCGCCGCACCGGGGCGCCATTACCGCATGCAACGTCGAAAGTAATGGCGCAACCCGCTGCATACATCACCAATGAATAAGACAACCCCGGTAAAGCAGCGGAAATTATAACGTTTGCGGGCTGCCTGCGGTCATACCCGCGCGCCCCGCCCGGGGTGCGCGCATTTTCACGCCCGCCCGCGGACCTGCAACCAGCCACACCCCGGCCGGGTCACCGCTGCTCAAGTTTCCGGCTCGCCATGGACAACCCGGCCGTCGGCGCCCGCATCAGCATCAGGTAGAAAGCGGTCGAGATGCCCGCCGCGCCGAGCACCAGACACATGATCACCATCTGATACCTGACGGCCACCAGCGGCGGCACGCCCGAGAGGATCTGCCCCGTCATCACCCCCGGCAGCGACACCAAGCCGACGGCGAACAGCATATTGACCGTCGGAATCATCGCCGCCTGCAACGCGACGTTGCGGGTCGTCTCGTAGGCGCCGCCTTTTTCGGTCTCGGACTCAAAGCGCTCGGCCGCGAGGCACACGGTGTTCATCGCGTTGGAGAAAGTGATGCCCGCGAGCGGGATTACGTACTTCACCGAGAACCACGGGGTCAACTCGAGCACCGCCTGCGTAGTGAAAACCAGCATCGGGAGGCCGCCCACGGCGATCGCGGCCAGCATCTTCGCGTACAGCGCAACGCTCTTGTGCTTGAGGGGGCGCAACGCAATCCAGCCCGAGATCGCGAGCATCACGGCGAGCACCAGCATCACGGTCGCCACGTTGTTCACCGCAAACAAATAGTTCAGCACGTACCCGATCAGGATCAACTGAACCGCCATGCGCAAAAAAGCATGCAGGATCGTCTGATAGCGCATCACCCAGCGGTAGTAGATGACGGCGACGACGATCACGGGGATGATCATCAAAGCGAGATTGAAGACCGGAATGGTTTGGAGGCCGCTGTTCATGGTTGGTTCTCCGTGTCAGGTTGGGGCTTGGGGTTTGTGGGTAATAGGCGAGGCGACTTGCTTAAGCCGGAATCTCAAAAAGTTAAGCGTCTCGCGAGGGTTGCCGAACTAGCGCGTCATTGCCCGGTGAAAATACTCAACGATTCCAATAATCCCGGGGTCTTCCGCCACGCCTGATTCTCCACCGGCGGAACGGTCATCAAAATCGTCATAACCCGCGTGAAATAAATCCAGATCCTCAATAGTTGCTCCGCCAACCCCATTGACCGGCCGGTCGAGAGTTTGGCATTGTGAATTGCTACGGCTGAGGGGTATAACTATGGGTCTGTTTTGCGCCATGATTTTGTGTCTCCGGCGTAAGATATTACACCCGATTTCCGTAAGTAGTTTTGTGCATTTCCAACCTGGTGCTTCCACAACTTTCCGAAATGCCCGCCGTCAATCACCCGCGCGGCGCTATCATCGCATAAGTCCGGATGAATCCCCTTTATCCGCTCATTCAAGTCTCTGGTTTTTGCGGGACGCCGGGACCACGGATACAGCAGTGTTCTGGAAAAAATTGAGTTTACACTTTCGCTTTTGACCCTTGCCCTGATCAGGTTGTCCTCTATTTCCCGCTGTTTGTCCGGAGAGTGAAATTTGATGATTTCGGCGGCGTTCTTTTGCTCGGCTTGGATCATTTTCTTTATTTCTTCAACTTGACCATGAACAACCTCGATTTCACCTGGGGTCATATCCGCACCAAGTTTTCTGTATTCGTTCATGTCGTTTTGGAGCTTCTGAACGATAGCGTGATCGCTTAGTTTGACGCCGTATTCAAAATTTATTTCTGCGCCGCCACGCGTAAAATTTGCCGAAGTTATTACGGTGCCGGACTGATTGGCAATATAAACTTTTGCGTGGATCTTCGGCAGGTATGTAACACAAACATTATGCACAGTTTTCAAAAAGATAGAGCAGCGCTGAGGTTTCCGTTGCTCCTTGCACCAGGATTCGATAAGAAATATCCGTCAAGACGTTAATCCTGATATTGTTTTTAGATTTTTTCCCGGCGATCGTTTTAACGAGCATCTCTACCGGCTTAGACGTTATATACGGAGAACAAATGAAACAATCCGTGGCGATACTTTCGGCAAATTTTTCAAAAGCGGGATTAAACGGAGATTGGATCAAGTCGGGCATTTGTTTCAACCGCGGGTTAAATGAACCGGCGGCGCTGGTTGCCGCTCCGGCGTTTGCGGCCGCTATGCGGAATTTATGACGTGGCGGGCTTTAATTGATCTGCGCCATTATACGTCGCGGGCAAATTGCCATGGTCATAGACAATCCCGGGAAGTTATTGTGCCCTTGAGTTTTTCGGTGAATCCTTATGCTTGCCCCGTATAACTTTCCACAGACTCCAAACTAATCCCCGTAGCCGTTGGCCGCAAAGCGCGCTTTGAATTCCGGACTCGGCGACGACGCCAATCCGGCGGGCGTGCGCTCGACAAAATACGCGGCGATGCCGTGACGGCGCGCGTGCGCAAGACCGGCTTCGCCGCCGAGGATCAGCAGCGCGGTCGCGAGTGCGTCGGCTTCCATCGCGCTCGGCGCGACGACGCTCACGAGCGCGGTGCGGTGCGTGACCGGCCGCCCGGTGTACGGGTCTATCTCGTGCGAGTAGCGCCGCCCCCCGATCTCGGCATAGATGCGGTAGTCGCCCGAGGCCGCGACGGCGGCGCCGCTCACCCGGATCGAGCGCAACGCCGCGCGCGCGCCGTCCGCGGGCTTCTCGATGCCGATACGCCACGGTTCGCCGCGGGCATTGACGCCGCTCGCGTACAGTTCGCCGCCGACGTCAACGAGGCTGTTGCCGATGCCTTCGGCGGCGAGCACCGCGGCGACTTGATCCGCCGCGTAGCCTTTCGCGATCGCCGACAGATCCACGTACAACTGCGGGATGCGCTTGCGGATCATCGGCGGCGACGCGCGCACTTCGAGACGGCGGTAGCCGACGACGGACAATGCGCGCGCGACGGCGTTGGCGGTCGGCACGTCGTCAATGCCGGGGGCCGGGCCGAACCCCCACAGGTTCACGACCGGCCCGACGGTGACGTCGAAAGCGCCGCCACTGAGCGCGCTGACGCGCAAGGCTGCGAGCAGCACCGTCACCAGTTGCGCCGACGCGGGCTGCCAAGCGGTGCTGCGCGAGCGGTTGAAGCGGCTGAGTTCGGAGTCCTCCAGATAAGTGGACATCCGGTTATTGACGCCGTCGAGCGTGCCCTTGACCGTGCGCGCCAGGCGCTCGGCGGTGGCTGCGTCAACGGCCTCGGCGAGAGTGACCGAGTAGTAGGTGCCCATCGTCTCGCCGCCGAACACCGGCGGGCCCCGCCGCGTGTCGCAACCGGCGCACGCGAGCAGGCCGACGACGCAAGCGAGACGGAAAGAAAGAGTTAATGAAAACCGCATTTTGTCAGAGTACCGCACCCCGGTAAGCGACCGGCGCAGCAGCGCTCCGGCCCGGCCGCCATCGGTTTCCCGGATACGGTAGCACGGGGCCGCCCGCCGTCAGCCACCCGCCCTTCCGCCGCCCGACTTGGCACAAATATAATGAGCAACGGGAACACTGCCAACCCGAAGTGCGACAAAAGAAAGCGGGGCAGGCCGCTGAACCTCACTCCCTCCTTGAGCCGGCCGGCGGGGGAAATACAAAAGACGACGCGGAGGAGCGCAGGAAGATAACGGGTAAACGCCGCACTTAAGACTTGCATCCGGCCGGACTCGTAACGGGCGTTGCCGCACCCCGTGGAACCCGGCCGGCTGAAGATAAGGCGACAGCGGACTTAACGGCGTATTTCCCCCTCCGACTTCCCGTGAAAGCCACTCTGACCGGTTTGCAGGCGCCGTCCATTGAGAAACCACAAGCCCCGGATCATCTCCTTCGGAATGGCTCTCCCCGGCCGTCCGTGCGCCGGATGAAGTCCGCCCCGGCGTATTTCCCCTTCCAACTCACCCGCCGAAATCGTCGAACAGGATGTGTTCTTCCTCGACGCCGAGGTTGTCGAGCATCTTGATCACCGCTTCGTTCATCATCGGCGGGCCGCAAATGTAGTATTCGCAATCCTCCGGCGCCGGGTGGCTCTTGAGGTAGTTGTTGTAAAGCACCTGGTGGATGAAGCCGGTGTAGCCGCTCCAGTGGTCTTCGGGCTGCGGGTCGGACAGCGCGATCTTCCAGTAGAAGTTCTCGTATTCCTGCTCCAGCCGGTCGTAGTCCTCGACGAAGAACATTTCGCGCAGGCTGCGCGCGCCGTACCAGAAACTGATCTTGCGCTTGCTGGTGAGGCGCTTGAGTTGATCGAAGATGTGCGAGCGCATCGGTGCCATGCCGGCGCCGCCGCCGACGAAGATCATTTCATTGTCGGTGTCGCGCGCGAAAAACTCCCCGAACGGGCCGGAGATCGTGACCTTGTCGCCGGGCTTGAGGCCGAAGACGTACGCCGACATCACCCCCGGCGGCAAGTGCGGCATCGGCGGCGTTGCAATCCGCACGTTGAGCATGATGACGCCTTTCTCTTCGGGGTAGTTCGCCATCGAGTACGCGCGCGACGCCGGCGCGTCCACGTGCGACTCGTACTTCCACAGGTCGAAGTTGTCCCACGCGTCGCGGTACTCCTCCTCGACGTCGAAGTCCTTGAACTTCACGTGGTGCGGCAGGCACTCGATCTGAACGTAGCCGCCGGCGCGGAAATCCACGCTCTCGCCGGGCGGCAGTTCGAGCACCAGGTTCTTGATGAAGGTCGCGACGTTTTCGTTCGAGCGCACGGTGCACTCCCACTGGCGGGCGCCGAAAACGTCGGGCGGCAACTCGATTTCCATGTCGCGCTTGACCGCGACCTGGCACGACAGACGGTCGCCCGCGTGTGCCTCGCGCTTGGTGATGTAAGTGGTTTCGGTCGGCAGGATCGCGCCGCCGCCCGCATGGATCTTGACCCGGCACTGCCCGCAGGTGCCGCCGCCGCCGCAGGCCGACGACACGAACAATTCGTTGTCGGCGAGCGCGGTCAGCAGTTTCGAGCCGACCGGCACCTTGATCTCTTTCTCGCCGTTGATGTTGACGTTGACGTTGCCGGCCGCGACCAGCCGCGACTTGGCGACGAGAATCACGAAGACCAGCGCCAATACGATCAGCGTGAAGAAACTGATGCCGAGTCCGACTTCGAGCACGCGCGGGGGCTTACAGTTGCACGCCGGAGAACGCCATGAAGCCGAGCGACATCAAACCGACGGTGATAAAAGTGATGCCCAGCCCCTGCAGGCCGGCGGGCACGTCGCTGTACTTGAGTTTCTCGCGCACGCCGGCGAGCGCGACGATCGCGAGCGCCCAGCCGAAGCCGCTGCCGAAACCGTAGGTGAGACTCTCGGCGAAGTTGTATTCGCGCTCGACCATGAACAGCGAGCCGCCGAGGATCGCGCAGTTGACGGTGATCAGCGGCAGGAAAATCCCGAGCGCGTTGTACAGCGCCGGGAAGAAACGGTCGAGCATCATCTCGAGGATCTGCACGATCGCCGCGATGACGCCGATGTAGCTCAGCAGCCCGAGAAACGACAGGTCCACCCCGGGCAGCCCGGCCCACGCGAGCGCGCCGTCTTTGAGCAGGTACTGATAGATCAGGTTGTTCGCGGGCACCGTCAGCGTCTGCACGACGATCACCGCGATGCCGAGGCCGACCGCGTTCTCCATCTTCTTGGAGATTGCGAGGAAGGTGCACATCCCGAGGAAGAACGCGAGCGCGAGGTTCTCGACGAACACCGCGCGGATAAACAAACTGACGTACGCCTCCACGGTTACGCCCTCTCGGCCGCGGCGTGGATCCGGAATTCGGGCTGCTCGACCTGTTCGGTCTTGGCCGCGCGGATCACCCAGATCATCAGGCCGATGATGAAGAACGCGCTCGGCGGCAGCAGCAGCAGGCCGTTCGCCTGGTACCAGCCGCCGTCGGTGGTCAGCGGCAGGATCGTGTAGCCGAACAAGGTGCCCGAACCGAACAACTCGCGGATTACGCCGACGACGAGCAGCACCAGGCTGTAGCCGAGGCCGTTGCCGACGCCGTCGAGAAAACTCATCCCCACCGGGTTCTTCATCGCGTACGCCTCGGCGCGCCCGAGCACGATGCAGTTGGTGATGATCAGGCCGACGAATACCGACAGCGTCTTGCTGATCTCATAGACGTAGGCTTTGAGGATCTGATCCGCGACGATCACCAGCGACGCGATGATCGTCATCTGCACGATGATGCGGATGCTCGCCGGCACGTGGCGGCGGATCATGCTGATCGAGGCGTTCGACAGCGCCAGCACCGACGTCAGCGCGACGCACATGATCAAAGACGCGCTCAGCGTGGTGGTGACGGCGAGCGCCGAGCAGATGCCGAGGATCTGCAGCGTGATCGGGTTGTTGTCGAGCAACGGGTCGAGCAGCGCTTTCTTCTTGCTTTCCATCCTCTCGCTTTCCCGGGCGGCGCCCTATGAAATCTCGTTGTTTTTAACGCGTTCGAGGAACGGGCGGTAACCGGCCCGCCCGCCCCAGAAGCGGATCATATTGCTTACGCCGCGGCTGGTCAGCGTCGCCCCCGACAGGCCGTCCACTTTGTAGTCCGCATCGGGGTCGGCGGCGGCGACCTTGCCCTTGACCACCGCGAGGCGCGGCCGCTCGCCGCCGCCGTACAGGCGCTTGCCGCGCCACAGGTGCCGCCATTTGGGATTGTCCACCTCGCCGCCGAGGCCGGGCGTTTCGCGGTGCTCGTAGAACTGCAAGCCATAGACGGTTTCGCCGTCCTCCTCGAGCGCGAGGAAACCGTAGAGCGTGGACCACAGACCGTAGCCGCTGACCGGCAGGATGATCTTGTCGAGCACGTCGTTGCGCCTGACGAGATAAATGAGGGCGCGGTGCGGGCGGCGCTTGATGTGCGCCACGTCGGCGGCGGGCGCGAGTGCTTCGCTGCGTGCGGGGTCGCGCGCCGCGCGGCGCATATCGAACGCTGCGGGGGCGACGTCCACGAACCTGCCGTCGTCGAGGTTGATCACGCGCGCCTCGACGTTCTCAAACAGGCGCTCGACCGAAACGCCGGGGCGGTACAGCCCCGCGACTTCGAGAATGTTCGTGCGCACGTCGAGTTCGCTGTTGCGCGCCTGCAGCGGCCTGAGACCGACCGCCGCGGTCGAAACCACCACCGAACACACCAGGCACAGCAGCACCGTGACGATCAGCGTCTTCTTGATCGAGTCATTGTTCACGGCACCGGCTCCACCGCGCAGCGCCGTTCGCGCCGGCGGATGTTCATTTTGACCACCACATAATCTATCACCGGCGCAAAAATATTGCCGAACAGGATCGCCAGCATCATACCCTCCGGAAAGGCGGGGTTGAGCACGCGGATCATCACCGCCATAAAACCGATCAGCGCGCCGAAGACCCAGCGCCCGGTGTCGGTGTTCGCCGCCGTCACCGGCTCGGTCGCCATAAACACCATGCCGAAGGCGAAACCGCCGACCACGAGATGCCAGTGCCAGGGCATCGCGAACATCGGGTTGGTGTCGCTGCCGATCCAGTTGAGCAGCGCGACGGTCGCGGTCATGCCCAGCAGCACGCCGGCGATGATGCGCCACGAGGCGATGCGCGTGTACACCAGAAAGGCGCCGCCGAGCAGACACGCGAACGCCGAGGTCTCGCCGAGCGAGCCGGGCAGGATCCCCCAAAATGCGCTGCTCCAGTCGTAGCCCGCGGCGATCACGCCGGGCACGCCGGCGACGGCCGCGACCCCGAGCGGCGTCGCGCCGCTGTAGCCGTCGAGCGCAACCCACACCACGTCGCCCGACATCGCCGCGGGGTAGGCGAAGTACAGAAAAGCGCGCCCGACCAGCGCCGGGTTCAGAAAGTTCTTGCCGGTGCCGCCGAACACCTCCTTGCCGATGACTACGCCGAAACTGATGCCGAGCGCAACCATCCACAACGGCGTGTCGGGCGGCAGCGTGAGGGTGTAGAGGATCGAAGTCACGAAAAAGCCCTCGTTGACCTCGTGCCTTCTGACCACCGCGAACAGCACTTCCCACAGGCCGCCGACGACGACGGTTACGACGTAGATCGGCAGGAAACACCAAAAGCCCAGCCAGACGCACGCAGCGATGCCGGCGGGGTCGTGCGGGATGCCGAACCACGCGGTCAGCGCGCCGCGCCAGCCGGGCAGCGACTCGAGGCCGGCCGCCGCCAGCGCCGCGTTGATCTGATAGCCGCTGTTGAACCACGACATCAGCACGCACGGAATCGTCGCGAGCACGACGTAAGACATCACGCGCTTGACGTCGAGCGCGTCGCGCACGTGCGGCGCACGCGCGGTCACCGCGTCGGTCCAATAGACAAAGGTGTCCACCATCTCGTACAGCGGGTAGAACTTCTCCCACCGCCCGCCGGATTCAAAGTGGTGCGCGAGTGTCGGGATGAAGCGGCGTTCGGACATGGGTTACGGCGGCGGCGTTTGCGGACGGAAAATATCGCTTATTTTCGCATACGCGGGCATGTTTTTATCGTCATTCGTGCAGCCACCCGCACCTTGCGCAGCACCTGCCCGGACCCCCGGCGACGCTTGCGCAGACAGGCAACCCGCCAACTGCCGGTCTCGAAGCGCAACGGCGACCCGCTATCCGCGTGTGCCCACCCGCGTCGTCTTCCGTAGGTCCTCACGCCGGCCAGGCTGCGTCCGACCGGCTCCCCCTCAAGAATGAAGTGGTTTTCAGCGGTTGACCCCGCCCGGATGTTCCCGCTAAACCCATAGCCTCAACGGCGGCGCACGGGTGCATCGTGCGTGAAAACGGGAACCCCCGGCTAAGCCCGCCGCCTCAGCAACAGCGGGCGGGACACAATATTGCGCGGGGACGACGTCCGTTCGGCGGCGCACGCATGAACAGCCGTCATTCAGACGACGGCGCGCGCGCGCGAACGTTCAGGCGCAGCCACCTGACCAGGTCAACCCAGATCTGGCGCAGTTCGGCGGCGGGCGGCATATAGCGCGAAGACGCCAGTTCGATCGTCAGCACCGGCACGTTGAGCGTCTCGCCCGCGTAGCGCCCGAGCGAGCCGGGGAAACTGGCGACGTCGCCGAGCGCGATCGAGCCGAGACGCTCGGGCGGCGAAACCTCTTCCGGGCCGTCGTAATCAATGACGTTGTACGGGGCGTGCACCGAGACGATCACGTCGGGCTTGAATTCGCTGATTTCCGCCGCAAGCCATTGCGTTTCCTTTTCGCTCAGCGGAAATTTTCCCGGATAGCGCCGGGGGTTGGCGCCGGTCTTCTGCTTCCAGTGCAGCGTCGCCGCCTGTTCCCGGTCGTCCGCGGTCTGCATGTTGCGGTTGAGGTCAACCGCGTTGTGGTTGACCCGCACGGCCGGGCTTTCGAGCAGGCCGTCGAGATTAAGCGCCGGCGCAATGCGCCAGTGAAACAGCCCCGAATGGTGGACGTTGAGAATTTTCATCCACTTCATCGTCACGCTGAACGAAGCGTATTCGTCACCGTGGATGCCGCCGATCAGCAGCACCCGCGCGTGCGGCTTCCTCGCGCCGAGCGGCGGATACTCCTTGCGCAGAAGCGGACGCCCGAGCGCGGTATGCACGCCGGTTTCGGCGAGCCCGAGCGAGAGACACTCCGCGACGCTGATCGAACTCAGTTTGCCGCCGATCAATTCGCAGGTTTGCCCGACGCCGAGCGCCGGTCGCGCACGCTCGGGTGCGGCGGCGAGCGCCGGTGACGATGCGATCAATGCCGCCGCAACGAACCTTGAAAGATGCGCTTTCGCCCCCATGATCTTTGCGTCGGCCGATACGGTTTATAATGAACGGAGCGCCCGAGTGGCGCTCGCTTCCGACATTAACACACAAACACAGGAGCAGACGCAATTGAGCGAACATATAATCAGTGTCAGCGGCGAAGATTTTGAACAACAGGTGCTGCAGTCGGACCTGCCGGTGCTGGTGGACTTCTGGGCCGAATGGTGCGGCCCGTGCAAGACGATCACCCCGATCCTCGAAGAAATCGCGCCCGACTACAAAGACAAGATCAAGATCGCAAAACTGAACGTGGATGAAAACAGGAAAATCGCCGAGCGGCATGGTATCCGCGGCATTCCGACCTTGCTGATCTATAAAAGCGGCAACGTCGAAGCCACCCACGTGGGGGCGTTGAGCCGCTCGCAACTCGTCGCTTTCATAGACCAAAACATCTGACGCGCCTCCGGCGGCGGCGCACCGCCCGGACAAAACCGGAACGGCGGCGACCGCACGACGGTGCGCGAGTTTGGACGACCCCCGCTGATGACTCGCCCGGAACATTGCCCGTTATGGATTGGTACAAGATGTGGACTCTGCTTGCGAAGCGTGCTAGATTGGGGAATCAAGCGGCCGTCGGTAATCGTCCGGCCGCGTTTCCCGACCCGAACAATCCAGAGTTGAACTTCCCGCCGGCCCGCCGGCTTTTGTCGCAAACGACTCGAACCCCGAGGGTTGCCTGAAAACGGCCTCAATGGTCAATTTCCAAACGGTTAATTTAATGAGCATGAACCTGACAGAACTCAAAAGAAAAACCGCCCCCGAACTGGTCGAGACGGCCGAGGCGCTGGGCATAGAGAACGTCGCGCGCGCGCGCCGCCAAGACATCATCTTCTCCATCCTGAAAGTCAAAGCCAAAAGCCGCGAAGACATCATCGGCGAAGGCACTTTGGAAATCCTGCAGGACGGCTTCGGCTTCCTGCGCTCCGCGGACTGCTCGTACCTGGCGGGCCCCGACGACATCTATATGTCACCGAGCCAGATCCGCCGGCTCGGCCTGCGCACCGGCGACACGATCTCAGGCAAAGTGCGCCCGCCGAAGGAAGGCGAGCGCTACTTCGCGATGCTCAAGGTCGAAACCATCAACTACGAACAGCCCGAGCAGGCGAGAAACAAAGTGCTGTTCGAGAACCTGACGCCGCTGCACCCCGACGAGAGCATGAAACTCGAACGCGGCAACGGCAGTTCGGAAGACATCACCGCGCGCATCATGGACATCATCTCGCCGATCGGCAAAGGGCAGCGCGGCCTGATCGTGTCGCCGCCGAAGGCCGGCAAGACGATGATGCTGCAAAACATCGCGCAGAGCATCACCGCGAACCATTCCGAGTGCTATCTGATGGTGTTGCTCATAGACGAGCGCCCCGAAGAGGTCACCGAAATGGAGCGCATGGTGCAGGGGGAAGTGATCTCGAGCACTTTCGACGAACCCGCGACCCGCCACGTGCAGGTCGCCGACATGGCGGTCGAAAAAGCCAAGCGCCTGGTCGAGCACAAGCGCGACGTCGTGATCCTGCTCGATTCGATCACGCGGCTCGCGCGCGCCTACAACACCGTCGTGCCCGCGTCGGGCAAAGTCCTGACCGGCGGCGTTGACGCCAACGCGCTGCAGCGCCCGAAAAGATTCTTCGGCGCCGCGCGCAACATCGAGGAAGGCGGCAGCCTGACCATCCTCGCGACCGCGCTGATAGACACCGGCTCGAAGATGGACGAAGTGATCTACGAAGAATTCAAAGGCACCGGCAACATGGAAATCCACTTAGACCGGCGCATCGCCGAACGGCGCACCTACCCGGCGATCAACATCAACCGCTCCGGCACGCGCCGCGAAGAACTGCTGATAGAAGCCGCCGAACTGCAAAAACTGTGGGTGCTGAGAAAGTTCCTGCACCAGATGGACGACCTCGAAGCCACGGAATTCCTGCTCGGGCGGATGCAGGCCTCGAAAACCAACGCAGAGTTTTTCGAGGCGATGAAACGCGCCTAACGACCGTGTGCGCGCCGGCCAACGTCGCGCCGATAAAACGCACCCGGCCAACCGACCTTCCCGCAAGCGCGATACGCACAAACCCCGGCTTCGCCGACGCCGTCCGCGAGCGCCGTTACGCACAACACACGCCCGCCCGCCCGCCGTCACCGCCTTGCCGCCGCTCAGCCGCGTGCCGGCGTGGAACACCTTGAACCTAACGACCGCGTGCGCGCCGGCCGACGTCGCGCCGATAAAACGCACCCGGCCAACCGACCTTCCCGCAAGCGCGATACGCACAAACCCCGGCTTCGCCGACGCCGTCCGCGAGCGCCGTTACGCACAACACGCGCCCGCCCGCCGTCACTGCTTTGCCGCCGCTCAGCCGCGTGCCGGCGTGGAACACCTTGACCGCGTCGTCGCCGGCAACCGCCTCGAGGCCGGTGATGACGTCACCCTGGGTGTAAGACCCCGGATAACCCGCGGCCGCGATCACCACGCCGAGCGCGGCGCGTTCGTCCCATTCGGCCTCGGCGCGGTCGAGCCGGCCGGCGAGCGCCGCGAGACACAGTTCGACAAGGTCTGAACGCAAGCGCATCAGGATCGGTTGAGCCTCGGGGTCGCCGAGGCGGCAGTTGAACTCGAGCACCGACGGGCGGCCCGCTTCATCAATCATCAATCCCGCGTAAAGAAAGCCGACGAACGGTGCGCCTTCCTCTCTCATGCCGTCCACCGTCGGCTGCATCACCTCGCGCAACACGCACCGCCGCACGGCGTCATCTACGACCGGCGCCGGTGAATACGCGCCCATGCCGCCGGTGTTCGGCCCGCGGTCGCCGTCGTCCCTCGCCTTGTGATCTTGCGAAGTCGCGAGCGGCAGGACGTGTTCACCGTCCACCATGCAGATGAAACTCGCCTCCTCGCCGCGCACAAACTCCTCGATCACGACGCGTCTGCCGGCGTCGCCGAAATCCGCGCCCGACAACATCCCGCGCACCGCGGCCGCCGCCCGTGCACGGGTGGCGGCGACCACCACGCCCTTGCCGGCCGCGAGGCCGTCGGCCTTGACCACCACCGGCGGCTCGCAGGTTTCGAGATACGCAAGCGCCTCGCTTGCGGCGCTGAACGCCCCGTAACGCGCGGTCGGGATATTGTGACGGCGCATGAACTCCTTGCCGAAACTCTTCGACGACTCGAGTTGCGCCGCCGCGCGCGTCGGGCCGAACACCGCGAGCCCGCGTGCCTGAAACCGCTCGACGACGCCCTGCGCGAGCGGCGCTTCGGGCCCGACGACGGTCAAACCGATCTCGCGGGCGGCGGCAAACCCGGCCAATGCGTCGAAGTCGAGCACGTCCAGCGCAACGTTCTCGACCCGCTCCTCACCGGCGGTCCCGGCGTTGCCCGGCGCCACGTACACCCGCTCGACCGACGGGCTTTGCGCGATCTTCCACGCCAGCGCGTGCTCTCTGCCTCCGGAACCGAGCACCAGCACTTTCATCGGCGTGTCAATGGCGGAAATGGCGCACGCCGGTGAACACCATCGCGACGCCGTGCTCGTCGGCGGCGGCGATCACCTCCCCGTCGCGGATCGAGCCGCCGGGTTGGATCACCGCGGTCACGCCCGCGGCAGCCGCGGCGTCTATGCCGTCGCGAAACGGAAAGAACGCGTCGGAGGCCATCACCGGCGGCT
This sequence comes from Candidatus Oxydemutatoraceae bacterium, assembly GCA_965211995.1. Classification (GTDB taxonomy): domain Bacteria; phylum Pseudomonadota; class Gammaproteobacteria; order Poriferisulfidales; family Oxydemutatoraceae; genus CAYFZO01. Next base: position 196,362 of record OZ243040.1, on the reverse strand, counting down.
TGCCGGCGAAGTCCTGCTCGCGCGACTTCGCGCCGGCGATGCGCACCGCGCCGATGCGGCTGGCCTGTCCCGCGCCAATCCCCGCGGTGGCCGCGCCGTGCGCGAGCACGATCGCGTTGGACTTGACGAACTTCACCACGCGCCAGGCAAACAGCAGATCGTCAAGTTCGCCTGCGCCGGGACGCCTTTGGGTTTTGACCGCAAGGTCTGCCGCGCACGCCGCGCCGCGGTCGCGTTCCTGCACGAGCACGCCGCCGAACACGCTGTGGCAAACGCGCCCGCCCGGGTGACCCGGGTGACCCGGGCGACCCGGGGCCGGCGCGGGGCAGACCAGCACCCGCAGCGCAGGCTTCGCGGCGAGAACGTCGAGCGCGTCTTGCGCGACCCCGGGCGCGACGATCACCTCGGCGAACCGCTCCCCGACGATCCCGCGCGCGGTGCCGGCGTCGAGCACGCGGTTGAACGCGACGATACCGCCGAAAGCCGACACCGGGTCGGCGGCGACGGCGCGGCGGTAGGCTTCGCCGGGCGAGTCCGCGCACGCCGCGCCGCAGGGATTCGCGTGCTTGACGATCACGCAGGCGGGCGCGTCAAAGCCGTAGGCACATTCGCAGGCGACGCTCGCGTCGGCGATGTTGTTGTACGACAGCGCCTTGCCTTGCATTTGCTCAGCGCCGGCGAGCCCGCCCGCACTGCCGGCATCGGCATCGGCATAGAAAGCGGCTTTCTGGTGCGGATTCTCGCCGTAACGCAGCGGGGACACCCGCCTCAAAGACAGATTGAGCGTCGCCGGCCATTCCTCGCCGGACTCAGGCCGGGGCGCAGGTTCGGACTCAGACCCCGCCGCAGCGCGCGCCAGCCACCCGGAGATTGCGGTGTCGTACGCGGCGGTGCGTGCAAACGCCTTGACCGCAAGTTGCGACCGCAGCGCCCGCGAGATGCCGCCGCGGTCGCGCATCTCGCGCATCACGGCGGCGTAGTCCGCGGGCTCAACCATCACCGCGACGTGCCGGTGATTCTTGGACGCGGCGCGAATCATCGCCGGCCCGCCGACGTCTATCTTCTCGACGGCTTTGTCAAAAGCGACACCGGCCTTGCCTGCGGTCTGCTCGAACGGGTACAGGTTCACCGCCAGCAGATCGATCGGCCCGATCCCGTGTTCGGACATCACGGCACGGTCCTGCTCGCGCCTGCCGAGCAGACCGCCGTGGATTTTCGGGTGCAGGGTCTTGAGCCGCCCGTCCATGATCTCGGGAAACCCGGTGTAGTCCGAAACCTCGGTCGCCGCGATCCCGTGCTCGCGCAGCAGGCGCGCGGTGCCGCCGGTGGAGAGAACGTCAACGCCGTGCGCCGTGAGAAACCGTGCCAGTTCGACAATCCCGGTCTTGTCCGACACGCTCAGCAACGCCCGCCGGATCGAAGCTAAACCGCTCTCATTCATTGCCAACTTGAGGCGCGACTGCGTTCCAATTCCACGCCCGCGCCGCGGCTTTAGCCGGCCGCGGGGGCGAGTTCCCTGAAAGGCTCGGCGAACAGGTGAAACTCCTCTTCGCGCACCGAACTTCGGCGCCAGACAAACCCGATCTCACGGTACGCGTTGCTCGGCAGCGCGCGCGTTTCGACGTCGGTCTTCACGAGCAAGCCGTTGTTGACGGCGATCTGCGGAACAAACGTGATGCCGAGGTCGCTGTTGACCATCTGCACCAGCGTATGCAGGCTGTTGGTCGTGTACGGGCTGATCTTGCTCGTGTGCTTGAGGCTGCACGCCGACAGCGCGTGATCGCGCAGGCAATGACCGTCTTCGAGCAGCAGGATGCTCGCGTCCGGCAGTTTGTCCTCGTGATAGCGGTCGGGGTCGAACAGCGCCGTGCCGCGCTTGTACGCGAGCATGAAGCGGTCGCGGAACAGCGGCAGAACCGTCGCGCCCTTGAATTCGAAAGGCAAAGCGACGAGGATCAGGTCGAGTTCCCCGTAGGCCAGGTCGCGGTAGATCCTGTGGGTCAAGTCCTCCTTGACCGACAGTTTCAGTTCGGGGTGACCGTGCAGGATCTTTTTCAGGGCCTTGGGCAAAATGAAAGGCGCGATCGTCGGGATTACGCCGAGGCGCAAACAACCCGCGAGCGGTTTGCTCTTGCCGGCCACGACGTCCACCATGTTCTCGGCCTCGGACAACACCCTGCGCGCGTGTTCCACGGCTTCGCGGCCGAGCGGCGTGAACACCACGCTTCTGCTCGAACGCTCGGCGAGCCTGACGCCGAGCGTTTCCTCGAGTTCCTTGAACGCGACGCTGAACGCCGACTGAGTGACGCAACATTCCTCCGCCGCCTTGCTGAAGTGCAAATGCTTCTCAAGACTGATCAAAAAGCGCAACTGGCGCAGACTGGGAAGTCTTTTCATAATTCATAAAAACAATTGATGATTGACTAATGATATAGTTTATAGAAAATAACAGCGGATTTACAAGGCCTTGCCGGGCGGCGCGGCGCGTCTCCGCCGCTGCGGCAAACACCGGCGGTACTGCAACCATAAAGACGGAAATGAAGATCGTCAGCGGCGGACAAAGCGGCGTGGACCGCGGCGCGCTCGACGCCGCACGCGCCCTCGGCTTCGACTACGGCGGCTGGTGCCCGCGCGGCGGCCTCGCCGAGGACTACCCCGCTCCACCCGGGCTGCTCGCGGCTTATCCGGCGCTTGAGGAAACCCCCTCTGCGGACTACCTCGAACGCACCGAGTGGAACGTGCGCGACTCGACCGCAACCTTGATCATCGCGCCGAACAAGCAGCGCGCGACCAGCGACGGCACCGGCTATACGCTGAACTGCATCCGCAGGCACGGCAAGGACTTCTGCATCGTGCTATTCGACGACCCCGGCCATCGCCACAAAGCGCGGGCATGGCTGCAGCACCTGAACGGCGGCAACGCGGTTTTGAACGTCGCGGGCCCGCGCGAAAGCAAAGCGCCGGGGATTAGCCGGCAAACGCGCGAACTGCTGTGTGAACTGCTCGGCGGGAAGAAACCGCCGCACCCGTAAAGAACGCGCCGTCAAAGCGCGCGCCTGGTAGGATTCGAACCCACGACCTTCGCCTCCGGAGGGCGACGCTCTATCCAACTGAGCTACAGGCGCCTGGACGCAACGATCCAGTGTATAACAACAAGCCCGCAAAGTATTTCGGCTTCCGCTATCCGGCCGACGCGACCGCGGCACCCCAAAACACCGGGCGCTGAAGTCCGCGTCCCGCACCGGCTCAGCAACCTAAGGCCCCTCCGGATCGGAGCAAAGCCCCTGCAAGACCACCACGTCGGCCACCGCGTCGTCCGGATCGGGCGGAGTCGGGCGATGAATGAATCGGCTTAACACCGAATCAACGCACTTCGCCGCCGGGGAACGCCAACCTCCGGTTCGAAGTGCGGCAAGTCGTTGCGGTCTGCTGTACAATCCCCGCTGATTACCCGGAGCGCCGTCTGTTATGGACGCGTACAAGTCCGCGGAAACCTCGCGCGCCATCATGTATAATCGCGCCGCCAATTTCGGAACCCCGCATCAGCACGCCCGCAAGTTACGGCAATGGAAGACAGGCAGTTCATTAACCAGTTCGCCACCGTGCTGGGTGTGCTGATCGGCATTACCGTGCTGATCCTGATTATCGCCAAAGTGCTTTCCGACACCCATCAGGAACAGGATCAGGCGATGCAGAAAGCCATCGCCGAACGCATCAAACCGGTCGGCGAGGTCTATATCGGCCGGGCGCCCGCCGCCGCAACCGCAGCGCAGCCACCGCACCAGCCAAGCGCGCAGATCACCGCGGCGCAAACCGCGGATACGCAGATGAGTGCGGCGGACGTCTATCAAGCCGTCTGCGCGGTCTGCCACGCGGCGGGCGTCGCCAACGCGCCGATCTACGGCGACAAGGCCGCGTGGGCGCCGCGTCTGAGCGACATTCAACTCCTGTACGCCAATTCTTTGAACGGCAAGGGCGCGATGCCCGCCAAAGGCGGACGACCGGACTTGTCGGACGAGACGATCCAGGCCGCCGTGGACTATATGCTCGACGCGGTGCGCTGACGCCCGCCCCCTTCTTCAAACCCCCGAACCGGATCAACGCGCGGTACCCGCCAAAGGCGGACGACCGGACTTGTCGGACGAGACGATCCAGGCCGCCGTGGACTCTATGCCCGGCGCGGTGCGCTGACGCCCGCCCCCTTCTTCAAACCCCCGAACCGGATCAGCGCGCGGTGCCCGCCAAAGGCGGACGACCGGACTTGTCGGACAAGACGATCCAAGCCGCCGTGGACTCTATGCTCAACGCGGTGCGCTGACGCCCGCCCCTTTCTTCAAACCCCCGAACCGGATCAGTGCGCGGTGCCCGCCAAAGGCGGACGACCGGGCTTGTCGGACGAAACGATCAAGGCCGCCGTGGACTCTATGCTCGGCGCGGTGCGCTGACGCCCGCCCCTTTCTTCAAACTTCCGAATCGGATCCCGGATTAAACCTTGAACAGTTTGTCCATCGAGCGATAGGCGATTGCCTCAAGCAGATGCGCGCGGGCGATACGCTCCTCGCCCGCGAGATCGGCGATCGTGCGCGCGACTTTCAGCACCCGGTTCAGCGCGCGCGCCGACAGCCCCAGCCTTTCGACCACCCGGTGCAGCAGCGCCGTGTCCTCACGCGACAGCACGCACAGGCGCTTGACGGCGGCGTCGTGCATCCGTGCGTTGCTGCCCCCCTGACGCGCAACCTGGCGCCGGTACGCCGCGGCTACGCGCGCGCGCACCGCGGCGCTTGTCTCGCCCGGGCCGCCCGCGTCATTCCACTTCACGCGCGGCACACGCATCTGAACGTCTATGCGGTCGAGCAACGGCGCCGACAGGCGCGCGTAATAACGCCTGAGTTGCGCCTGCGAACCCGAGCACCGCCCGCGCTCGTCCACGTCCTCGCCGTTCGGGCAGGGGTTCATCGCCGCGATCAACTGAAAGCGCGCCGGGTACTCGACGCTGGCCGCGGCCCGCGACAGATGCACGCGGCCAACCTCCATCGGCTCGCGCAGGATCTCGAGCGCCTGACGGCTGAACTCGGGCAGTTCGTCGAGAAACAACACGCCGTTGTGCGCCTTGGTGATCTCGCCGGGCTTCGGGTCGGAGCCGCCGCCTGCGAGCGCCACCGCCGAAGCCGAATGGTGCGGCGTGCGGAACGGGCGGCGATACAGCCGCTTGAGTTCGATCTTCTCCGCGCACAGCGAACGGATCGCCATCGTCTGCAGGGCCTCCTCCTCGCTCATCTCGGGCAGGATTCCCGGCAGACGGCTCGCGAGCATGGTCTTGCCGCTGCCCGGCGACCCGAGAAACAGGCAATGGTGTCCGCCCGCCGCCGCGACTTCGAGCGCGCGCACCGCGTGGTGCTGGCCATACACGTCGGCGAGGTCTGCATCGATCGAGTTGTCGCGGGGAATCTCAGCGGCCGCGACCGCCTGCAAGCCCTCGCCGCGCGACAGATGGGCACAGACGTCGAGCAGGTTGTGCCCGCAATAGACTTCGGCGCGGCGCACCAGCGAAGCCTCGAGCGCGTTGTCCGGCGCGATCACCAAAGCGCGCCCGCACTTCGCCGTCGCCAGCGCCGCCGGCAGGATGCCGCGCACCCGGCGCAGACCGCCGTCGAGGCCGAGTTCCGCCAGGAATTCGTAATTGCTCAAAGCGTCGGGCGATATCTGCCCGCTCGCCGCGAGGATGCCCAGCGCGATCGGCAGATCGAAACGCCCGCCCTCCTTCGGCAGATCGGCGGGAGCAAGGTTCACGATGATGCGCCGCATCGGAAACTCAAACCGGCTCTGCGAGATGAGCGCACGCACGCGGTACTTGCTTTCCCTGACCTCCTTTTCAGGCAGGCCGACAATATGCAGTTTGGGCAGACCGGGGGCGATATGCACCTCGACATTGACCGCGATGGCTTCGAGGCCGCGCGTAGCGCGGCTGTGGGCGACCGCTAAAGACATCGCAACGCTCCTAAAAGCAACGATGATGACGCCGCGGGAGCCGCGGCGGGGCGTTGCGGCGACGAACGGTAGCTACGAGCCGATAAAGGACGGAAATGACCGGCGGGGGCGGCTTTCGCGGCGGTGCGGATGGATGCCGCCGCCCGCGGCGTAACGCGGGCGGCGGGGAACCCCAAACGGCGCAGGCAGAGCGATGCGGGGCGGCGGCGTGCTAGACAAGTATCTTGTACAGCAAGGCCGCGATGCTCGATACGGCTCCCATTACGATGATGACCGCCGTCGGCACCCAGATCTTCAAACTGTCGAGCTTTTTATCAAAACTGCGCTGCAACTCAATCTGGAATTTCATGATGTCTTCCTTGGTTGCCGTGTTATCCAACTTGGCACGGAGTTCCGCGATTTCCTCCTTGGTCGCCGTGTTATCCAACCTGGCACGGAGTTCCGCAAACTCCTCCTTGGTCGCCGTGTTATCCAACCTGGCACGGAGTTCCGCAAACTCCTCCTTGGTCGCCGTGTTATCCAACCTGGCACGGAGTTCCGCAAACTCCTCCTTGGTCGCCATGTAATCCAACCTGGCATGGATCTTAGCGATCTCATCCTTGGTCGCCGTGTTATCCAGCCTGGCATGAATCTTAGCGATCTCATCCTTGGTCGCCGTCTTGTCCAACCTGGCCTGGATCTCAGCGACCTCATCCTTGGTCGCCGTCTTGTCCAACCTGGTATGGATCTCAGCGACGTCGTCCTTGGTCGCAAGATTCGACATGACTTTGATCAAGGCCGTGGCCTGATCCTGCGAAAACTCGGCTTGTGACAGCGTGTGCATTTGTTTGGCGGCACCCAAATCGTTTTGCCTGACTTGATTGTCCATAATTCACCTCGCAAGGTCAAAATTAAACAAGTCCATATAAATACTGCACACCCGCCGGTTGGGGGGACAAAATCCGACGAACGGTAGTCACGCGCCGATAAAGCGCTGAAACGACCGGCGGGGGCGGCTTTCAGAGCCGATACGGCAGGCGGGCGAGGTCCCGCCCCCTCTGCGCCGCCCGAACGCGCCCCATCCGGCAGGTTGGCCAATGTGCCGCCCGAACGCGCCCCATTCGGCAAATCGAGCGAGCCGTCGCCCCAGGCGCGCCCCGATCCGGCAGGTTGACCGACGTGCCGCCCGGGCGCGTCTAATCCGGCAGGGTGACCGACGCTCTGCTAGCGGTCGGCGCGGTCTTGCTGATCCAGCCGCTGCTCGAGTTCGGCGACGCGCTTGCGCAGGCGTTCAAGCAACGCCACCTGAATGTCGTACTCCTCGCGGCTGACGAGATTCATCTTCTGCAGCAGAGGTTCGAGTCCGGCGCGCAGATGCTCGGCGAGTTCCTCGCGCATACCTGCAAGCGCGGGCGGCAGGTCCCGCACTAACTGCCGGATGAACTCCTCGATCTTTGCGCGTTCGTTCCCGCTCATCTCAATTGACCGTGGCCGGTGCGGCGGCGGCGCGGCTTTCGGCGAACTCGATCATCCGCTCGGTCGCCCGATACGCACGCGCGCGCACTGCCTCGGGCACGTGGATCTCGTTGTGCAAACGGTCAAGCACGTCTTCGAGGTTGTGCAGGCCGTTCATCGCCATCCACGGGCAATGCGCGCAACTGCGGCAGGTCGCGCCCTCGCCCTGCGTCGGCGCTTCGATGAATTCCTTGTGCGGCGCGATCTGCTTCATCTTGTAGAAGATCCGGTTGTCGGTCGCGACGATAAAGCGCTCGTTCGGCAATTCCTCGACCGCCTTGATCAAAGCGCTGGTCGAGCCGACCGCGTCGGCGACGTCGATCACGGCGGCGGGCGACTCGGGGTGGACCAGCACCGCGGCGTCGGGATAGCGCGCCTTGAGGTCGAGCACGCCCCGGTGCTTGAACTCCTCGTGCACCACGCAACTGCCCTGCCAGATCGTCATATCGGCGCCGGTGACCCGGTGCAGGTAATTGCCGAGGTAACGGTCGGGCGCCCACAGGATCGGCTTGTCTTCATCCATCAGGCGGCAGATCACTTCGGCCGCGATACTCGACGTCACCACCCAGTCCGAAAGCGCTTTGACCTCGGCGCTGGTGTTGGCATATACGACGACGACGTGGCCGGGATGCGCGGCGCAGAACTTTGCGAACTCAGGAGCGGGACAACTAAGATCCAAAGAACAGGTCGCTGCAAGCGTCGGCATCAAAACCCGCTTCCGGGGACTCAGTATTTTCGCGGTCTCGCCCATGAAACGCACGCCCGCGACGACCAGCGTGGAGGCGTCAACCCGGCGGCCGAAACGCGCCATCTCCAGTGAGTCGGACACCAGGCCGCCGGTCTCCTCGGCGAGACGCTGAATGGCCTCGTCGGTGTAGTAATGGGCGACCAGCACCGCGTCGAGCGCTTTCAACTTGCGCTTGATGCGCCGCATTTTTTCCCGCCGCTCGTCGTCGCCGTATTCGGGGGACAACGCGCAAACGTCGGCGGTGACGGGCGCCCGTATTTCCGGAATATGAGCCGTCTGCACAGTCATGCCGACATTATAAACCTGCCCGCCCCGGCGGATTTATGCTGACCCGCTTCAAGCCCCAACCTGCGTTTCTCGCGCGCGCACGGCAAAACAGATCAAAAGGGACAGCTACCTCAAGTTCGGCAAGCAGCGCGTTTCGCGTGCGCACGGCAAGGAAAGATCAAGCCGCAGATCACACAGAGGAACGCAGGCCTGAGCCGGAAACCGACAGCGCGCTGCAACCGCGTATTTCCCCGGCGCACAAACGGATGCGGGCACCCGTTCTGAAGCCGCGGCCGCAGGCGTTTCGCCTCAATGCAAAAACCCGGCTTTGATTTGCGCCAACCCGCGCAATCCACGGCCCCGACGGACGCTGCGGACTTGCATCAAACCGCTCAGACCACGCGAACGCCGGGGGAAGCGGCGACTTCGCCGATCACGCAGGCGCTCTCGCAACCGTCGCGCCTGAACAACGCCGACACTTCGGCGGCGTCACCGGGCGCGCAGGCGACGAGCAAACCGCCGTTGGTCTGCGGATCGCACAGCAGGTTGATATCGCGTTCATCGGCGGCGCCAAAATCCACGCGCCCGGCACAACCGTCGCGGTTGCGCCGCGCAGCGCCGCTGACAACGCCTTGCGCAAGCAGCGCGCGCGCGGACTCGAGCGCCGGCACCCGCCGCAGGCGCAGGCCGGCACCGACGCCGGAGGCTTCGCACATCTCGAGCAGGTGACCGAGCAGGCCGTAACCGGTGACGTCGGTCATCGCGTGCACGCCGGCGCAAACACCGAGTTTCTCGCCGGTCGCGTTCAGCAACATCGCCCAGCGCAACATCTCTGCAGACGCCCCGTCGGACGCGACTCCCCGCTTGATCGCGGCGGCGATGACGCCGATGCCGAGCGGCTTGCTCAGAATCAGCGCGTCGCCCGCTTTCGCGCCGGCGTTGCTTTTGATCCGGTCGGGGTGTGCGTCGCCGATGACGGCGAGGCCGTAGATCGGCTCCGCCGAGTCAATCGAATGGCCGCCGGCGATCACAGCGCCCGCCTGCGCGCAGACGCGCCGCCCGCCCTTGAGTACCGCGGCGATGACCGCGGGCGGCACCTTGTCCACCGGCATACCGACGATGTTCAGCGCGAACAAGGGCCTCGCCCCCATCGCGTAAACGTCGGAGAGCGCGTTCGCGGCGGCGATGCGGCCGAAGTCTTCGGGGTCGTCAACGATCGGCGTGAAGAAGTCCGTCGTCGCGACCACCGCGCGGTCGCCGCTCAATGCAAACACCGCGGCGTCGTCTTTGGTGTCGCCGCCGATGAGCAGATCGCGCGACGCGCCGCCCGGATCCCGGGCCGCGTCGGCGAGCAATTCGGCGAGCATCGCGGGCGCTATTTTGCAGCCGCAACCGCCGCCGTGAGACAATGCCGTCAGTTTGATCCGGTTTGGCTGCTTCAGGTTTGACATCACCGATGAAAACGCGCTCGAAAGGATGTGGACACTAGCACAAATAAGCCGTTTTGAAGAAATCATAGACGTGCGCTCGCCCGCCGAATACGGCGACGACCATATCCCGGGTGCGCACAATTTTCCGGTGCTCGACGATACGCAGCGCGCTGAAATCGGCACGCTCCACAAACGCATCTCCTCATTCGAAGCGAAGAAACGCGGCGCGGCGCTGGTCGCGGACAACATCTCAAAGCATCTGCAAACGCATTTCCAAGACCGCGGCGGCGACTGGCGTCCGCTGGTGTACTGCTGGCGCGGCGGTATCCGCAGCGCCGCCCTGACCCACGTGCTGCACGAGATCGGATGGCGCGCCGAGCAACTGCCCGGCGGCTACAAGGCATACCGCAAAATGGTCGTGGCAACACTCGCGCAGACCGCGCCGCGGCTGCGCTTCAAGGTGCTGTGCGGATGCACCGGCACCGGCAAGAGCCTGCTGCTTGCGAGCCTCGCCGAACACGGCGCCCAGATCGTTGACCTCGAAGCGCTCGCCAACCACCGCGGCTCGGTGCTCGGCGCGCCCGTCACGAGCAAACAGCCCTCGCAGAAACGTTTTGAAAGCCTGCTGTGCCGCGTCCTGTGCGGCCTCGCCTCCGACCGGCCGGCGTATATCGAGGCCGAAAGCCGGCGCATCGGCAAGATTCAGATGCCGACCGCCTTGCTCGAGGCGATGCGCGCCGCCGAATGTGTGCGCGTAGAAGCCGGCGTCGGCGCACGCACCGAATTCCTGATCCGAGAATACCGTCACTTCGTCGAAGACAAGGCCCTGCTGGAGAGCGCGCTGCAAACGCTGGCGCGCCACGCGGGGAAGAGCAAAGTCGAGGCATGGATCAATCAGCGCAACGCCGGCGGCGCCGAAAACCTGGTGCGCGACTTGCTGCAGACATATTACGATCCGCTGTACTTGCGCTCGATGAAAAAACATTTTGGCCGCTACGACGACGCCGCGCGCGTGCGCCTCGACGCGATCAACGCCGAAACACTGGACGCCGCCGCGCGAAAACTGACGGGACAAACACCGCTCAACGCCGCTTGAGCAACGGCTCGACCCCCTGCTCGCTCAGATCAAGGAACAGCAACGCCGGGGCATGGACCATCAGCGCAACGCCGGCGGCGCCGAAATACCCGGTGCGCGACTTGCTGCAGACAGACTGCGACCCGCTGTACTTGCGCTCGATGAAAAAACATTTTGGCCGCTACGACGACGACGCGCGCGTGCGCCTCGACGCGATCAACGCTGAAACACCGGACGCCGTCGCGCGAAAACCGGCGGGACAAACACCGCTCAACGCCGCTTGAGCAACGACTCGATCCCCTGCTTGCGCAGGTTGAGGCGGATATTGTTGACGCGGGACAGGCTGTCGTAAGGGCCGAGGCGAACGCGGTACCAGACGCTGCCGTCGTTCATCTCGACCTGCTGGACTTCCGATTCGAGAGCGAGCGTTTTGAGCTTTTCCTGCAGGAACTCGGCGGTACGCCGGGTTCGGAACGATCCGGCTTGCAGGATGTAAGTGGGGAGGGACGCCGGGTCAACCGGCTCGTGCTCGGGCACGACAATCTCCATCTCCGACAGGATCCGGAAAAAGTCGTAGTCTTGCGTCTGTTCGTCGCGAGTGTCGGCTTGCGGCGCCGGCTCAGTTGCGATCGCCGCCGGCGCGGGTGCGCGCTGCAATACGTGATAGAAATGCACCGCCACCGTGAGCGCAAGACCGAGCGCGAGGCCCGCCGCGAAGCCCGGCCTCCTGCCCGGAGACGCACGCGGCGCGGCGCTGTCCCTGCCGCCGACGTGCTTATAGTCCTTGGCCCGCGTCACATCTTCCGCGGCGCCGATACGCCGAGCAACCCGAGACCGTTGGCGAACAGTTGCCGCACCGCGCCGATCAAAGCCAGGCGCGCGTTGCGGACGTCGTCATCGTCAACCAGGAACTGACAATCGTTGTAGTAGGTGTGAAATTCCGCCGCGAGTTCGCGCAGAAAATTCAGCAGCAGGTGCGGCGCCATTTCGGTCGCCGCGGATTCGAGCGCGCCGCGATAGCGGCACAGCCGCTTGATCAAAACTTCCTCCTGCGGCTGCGTCAGATGCGCGACCGCGTCCGCGTTCGGCGCAAACCCAAGTTCTCTGTGTTCGAGTTCACGGAACACGTTGCAGATCCGCGCGTGCGCGTACTGGATGTAATACACCGGATTGTCGTTGCTCTCCGACTTGGCGAGGGTGAGGTCAAAGTCCACGTGCTGGCCGGATTTTCGCATCACGTAGAAAAACCGCGCGGCGTCGCGCCCGACTTCCTCGCGCAATTCGCGCAAGGGCACGAACTGCCCGCCGCGGGTGGACATCCGGACTTTGACGCCGTTACGGTAAAGCCTTACGAATTGCACCAGGATAATCTTTATCTTGCTCTCGTCGAGGCCGAGCGCTGTGACCGCGGCGCGCAGACGCGGCAGATAGCCGTGGTGGTCGGCGCCCCAAACGTTGACGATCAGATCGTAGCCGCGCTCGAACTTGTTGAGGTGATAAGCGACGTCGGACGCGAAATAGGTCATCTGCCCGCCGGCGCGCACGACCACGCGGTCTTTTTCGTCGCCGAAAGCCGAGGAACGGAACCACACGGCGCCGTCGCGCTCGTAAAGATGGCCTTGGTCCCTGAGGCTTGCGACGGCTTTTTCGATCTCGCCCGAAGCGAACAGTTGTTTTTCAGAAACCCAATGGTCGTAGTCGGCGCCGAAGTTTTTGAGTTCGGCGCGGATGTTGTTCAGTATCGCATTGACGCTGACGTCCGCGACCGCGGCGTAAGCCTCGCCGAGCAGGCGCTTGCAGTTCACGATCAGGGCGTCCATGCGCTTTTCAGCGGCGACGGGGTCGGCGGCGGCGTCAGACGGGCCGACGCAGGCTTCGCCGAACGGCCGATGCAACTCGTCGCCGCGAGTGCGTCTGACCTCGGCGGCGAGGTCCCAGATATAGTCGCCGCGGTAGCCGACTTGCGGAAACTCGACCTCTTCGCCGCCGAGTTCGAGATAACGCAACCACACCGACACCGTCAGAATGTCCATCTGCCGCCCGGCGTCGTTGACGTAATACTCGCGCTCGACCTCATAGCCGGCGGCTTCGAGCAGCGCGGCGACGGTTGCGCCGCAGGCGGCGCCGCGGCCGTGCCCGACGTGCAGCGGACCGGTCGGATTGGCCGAAACAAACTCGACCAACGCGCGCGGCGCGCCCTCGACCCAGCCACAGCCGTAGCGCTCGCCGTGCGCGGCGATATCCGCGAGCACGGCCGAAAACGCACTGTTCTCGGCGTCGCTTTTAAGATAAAAATTGATGAACCCGGGTCCCGCGATCTCGACTTTTTCAAGCGCGGCCTGCGCCGGCAGATGCTCGATGATCTTCGCCGCCATTTCGCGCGCGCTGACGCCGGTGCGTTCCGCCAGCACCAACGCAACGCTGCTCGCGTAATCGCCGTGGGCTTTTCGCTTCGAGGCGGTTACGCGGGGCTCGACGGTTTCGGCGACCGTCCCCGCGGCGTGCAACTCGGCAAGACTTTGATCAAGCCACTGTCTGATGGTTTCCTGCATGAGCCGGTTCGCCTCGGTAAACGGCTATTGTAATGCCGCGGAAGATAAATCCGCAGATAAGAGAGGAATTTTTGCCATGCGCGTTGTTTTGCGCCGTGGCCGGGTTTGCCGTGCACGCGCTTCTGCGGGTTCTGTTTTCTCCGAGAAATTGCCTTGCAGCGTGGCCGGGTTTGCCGTGTGCGGCCATGCTCACGCCGAGCACGGCCTGAACTTTTCCACCTTTTATATTCCCGAGTCGCACCCCTCTGCATCAATCCGCGTGATTTGCGGATCTAAAAGGAGATCATCAGCGAGCATTGACCGCCGGGGCGGGCAAGTCCACACGACCGCTCAGTGAAAAAAACAAACCGGATAAAGCCGCCCGCGCATTGCTCGGCCCGCCGCCGAGGCCGCGTGGAAAGCCGCCGAAGAAAGATCCGCCGCGTCAGTTCGTTATGCGGGCGGGCCGCAAGAGAAAACCCGGATGGGCGAAATTGCAAATTGAGCACGACGGCAATATCAACTTTCCCTGATAACCCCCGTATAAAAAACATCGCGCCGCCGACCCGGAGCCGACTACTCGACCTCAATCGGGTCAACGTCCACGTGCCAGACGACGCGGCGAAAGCCCTTGAGGGCGCGCACACCGGGCAGCGCCTCGCTGAGACAGCGGTTCAGCGCGGTGCGGTCGGCGGCGCTCAACAGCAACTGCGCGCGATAACGCCCGCCGCGCTTTTCGACAATCATCGGCGAGGGGCCGGACAGGCCGACGCCGTATCGGTCGGCGCCGGGCTTGAGTCCCGCACGCACGGCCTTGAGAAAGTCCGCCGCCGCCGCAGCGTCCGCGGCGCCCGCGCGCACCAGGCACAGAAAGTGATACGGCGGCAGTCGCGCCTGCGCCCTCGCTGCGAGCAGCCGACGGGCGAACTTGGCGTAGCCGTCGCGCACAAGACTCAGCAAATGCGGGTTGTCCGGGTGATGGGTCTGCAGGCAGACTTTGCCCGGCGCGTCACCGCGCCCGGCGCGGCCCGACACCTGCACCACCAGTTGCCCGAGGCGTTCGAGCGCCCTGAAGTCGGGCGCGAACAGGCGCTGGTCAACGTTCAGAATACCGACCAGCGTCACCCGCGGAAAATGATGCCCTTTCGACAGCATCTGAGTGCCGACGAGGATGCGCGCGCCGCCTGCGCGGATCTGCTCGAGGCGCTTGTCGAGTTCGCCCTTGCGACGCACCGCGTCGGCGTCCATGCGTGTGACGCCGACTTGCGGGAACGCCGCCTTCAATTCCTCCTCGATGCGCTCGGTGCCGACGCCGGTGTCCTTGAGGTCGGTACCGCCGCACTGCCCGCACCGTTCGGCCCGGCGCGCGTAATGCCCGCAGTGGTGACAGCACATCGCGTCGGCGCTCAGGTGATAAACCAGCGGCACGTCGCAGTTGGTGCAAGCAACGACCTCGCCGCAATCGTGGCACAGCACTTGCGTTGCGTAACCGCGCCGGTTCAAAAACAACAACACCTGCTCGTCGCGCGCGAGGCGGTCGCCGACCTCGGCGAGCAGCAAGTCGGACACGCCGCCCGCGACGCGCCGCCCGCGCAGGTCAATGATCTCGAATTCCGACATCGCGGCGCCGCCGGCGCGCCGGCGCAAGCGGTGATGGCGGTATTGTTTGCCCGCCGCGTTGCGCAGCGACTCGAGCGACGGGGTCGCGCTGCCGAGCACAACCGGCACGTCGAGCAACTTTGCGCGCTTGATCGCGAGATCGCGCGCGTGATAGCGCAGGCTCTCCTGCTGCTTGTACGAGGCATCGTGCTCCTCGTCCACGACGATCATCGCCGGCGACTTGAACGGCAGGAACGTCGCCGAGCGCGTGCCGATGACAACTTTCGCGGCGCCGGTCCGCGCGCGCGACCAGGTATGCAGACGCGCCTGCTCGCTCAGGCCCGAATGAAACACCGACACCACCGCGCCGTAGCGTTCGCGAAAGCGCGAGACGGTCTGCGAGGTCAGCCCAATCTCGGGCACCAGCACCAGCACCTGCCCGCCGCGGTTCAGCACCGCCTCGGCGGCGCGCAGATAAACCTCGGTCTTGCCGCTGCCGGTGACGCCTTCGATCAGGTGACATTCAAACGCAGCGGCGGCGGTGATCCGGGCGAGCGCATCGGCCTGTTCCTGGTTGAGACGGTGCGGCGACGGCGCGTACGTTGCACCAGGCGCATCCGGGGGCGCCTGCGTGCGCACGGCGGCAAGCCCCTTCTCGACCAGCGCCCGCATCGGACGACGCCAGCCGGGCAGGGCGCCGTTCAAGTCTTCTGCGCTCAGCGGCCCGCGCTCGGCGAGCAGGGTGAACACCTGCTGCTGCAAGGGGGCTTTTGCGAGGCGCTCAGGCGCATCCCCGCCGCCACGTGCCTCCCAGATGCGCGTTTGCCCCTCGCACAAAGCATCGCCGCGACGGATCAGCCGGGGCACGGTCTGTTGCAGGACACGCCCGATCGGATACTGGTAATAGCGCGCCGTCCATTGCAGCAGATCAAGCAACTCGGCGGGCAGTACCGGCCGGTTGTCGAGCACCGCCTCGATTGGGCGCAACCTGCTTTCCTCAACCGACGACCGGACGCCGGCTGCGACGACGATACCGACCTGCCGCCGCCGTCCGAAAGTGACCCGCACGCGGCAGCCCGCGACCACCTGATCGCCGCTTCCGGGTGCGGGCAGGTAATCGAAGACCCGGTCGGGCGGCGCCGGCGGAAAAACGGCGACGCGCAGCACCGATGGCCGCCGATCCTTCTTTTGAGTGACGCTTTGAACCATATTCGTCGCACATTGTAAGTATCCCGAGCCTGTTATCCTTTGGAGTTGTGCTGCGAGCCCTATTCGGCGTGTCCCGGCTTCAAGCCCGAAACGCGACCTCCGCTGCGTCCGCGGCTCTGTCTTTAGCGGACCCCTTAATCCCCGCCGCCTCGGAGCGCTTCCGCCGAACGGCGCCGGCGAAACCGTGAGCGGTATCGGATTTCCACATTTTCTGTGGATAACTCTGTGACTTATTTGTCATCAGTGCCGTTTGTCCCGTGCGCCGCTCGGCCATTCTTCAAAATGGACGAAAATCATCCATTTTAAAACTGCTTTCATATCAACTGATTACACTGAGATTCATGGACTTGGGAGAAGCGAACCGGAGAGCCGACACCGAAAATCAGTGTTAAATCAAAGGCTGTTAATAAGTCGTCTCGCATCGGCCTCGCCAAGTGCTTGTCAGCCGGGTTGAACGGACGGTCTATATATCGTCGTCAATCCCGTTCGGGAACTATATGCGGGGGGGCATCCGGTCGCGCCCGCTTCCGGCGCACACCGCCGCCATAGTCGGCGATACCGCACAGCCGGCTCAGGCCGCGCTCGCTTCGGCGCACACCGCCGCCGGTTGCCGGGGCGCGGCGCCCGGCGCTGAAAGAAAGCCGCCGCTGTTTTCCGGTAATATCCCGCTTTTACCCTTCGCTCTTGCGAATTACCACGCGCACATTCAAACACGCGACACGGAACGCAGCCATGAACACGGTGCAGGAACTCGGCCAGTGGATCCTGAGAACGGACGCCTCGAGCACGCCGCTTGAATGGATTGGCTATCAGGATGCCGTCAGGTTTTACTACACCGACCAGGTCGCCTATACCTGCGGCGAAAACACCTACTGCATCCGCGGCGGCATCAACGCCGCGACCGGCAGGCAAAGCGTCGTCGAAATCAATTCGATCATCGCGACGCATGGGAACAATCCGCGTCTGCACAAGGACTACGTGCCGCCCCTCAACAATCTCGCGCTGTTCAAGCGCGACGCCTTTCTGTGCATGTACTGCGGCGGGCGTTTTCATCGGCGGCACCTGTCACGCGACCACGTCGTTCCGCTGAGCATGGACGGCAAAGACGTCTGGAAAAACGTGGTCGCCGCGTGCCGCAGTTGCAATAACGCGAAAGCCGGGGGCACGCCCGAACAGGCGGAGATGCAGTTGCTCGCAATCCCGTTCACGCCGACGCACGCCGAATACGTGTACTTGCAGGCGCGCAATATCCTCGCCGATCAGATGGAGTTTCTGCGCACCCACTTCCCGCGCAACAGCCCGCTGCGCGACCGCAAGCGCCGTTAATCCGCCGATGGCGGCGATTGTTTCGGAATTCCGAAACTATCGTGCTGAACGGTTATTTCGAAGCATCACCGGAGGCCTCCCATGCCGGTGCCGCCGGAAAAGTTCGCTTGGAGCAAGACTTGGTCTAAATGCGATACACCGACCACAGTCGCGCTGCACCGACCGGGGCGAGTCTTCAAGGGAACATGAGGCGTGGAATAATTGGCGTGCAGCGGTCTTGTTGGAAGCAAATAGTGATGCCGTGGGTGGTGCCTCCACGGTGTTTTCAGAATTCCGGGGGGCCGGGGAAAAGAACGGTTTTTTTTACTCCACGGGGCAATCAAAACAACAGTTAAACTTGCTTCGCTTAATCCCGAGCAGACTTTATGCGCTCCGGCATGTAGCTCAGATGGATTCCTTATTCGTGCAATGGAATATACCGGGGTTATGGAAACGAAATTTTGAACCGCTCCGGCGGCGCTTTCCCGGCCTCAGACAGAAAGGCCGTCAGATAATCTTCACACGGCTTCAAGAACAGCCTCGTAAAATTTCATAAAACTACGCGAGGCGGCGCGTTCGGGTTCGATATGGACTCTGATAGCCTGAGCCGCTTCAATCTTGTTCAGCCCGGCTTTGAAATAGCCGTGCTTCCGCAAGACGCTCTCAAAAGCCTCCCATGTATCTCGAATTGCATCGGCATCACGATATCTTCTTCGATTTGGAACGGTCGGCGGCACTCTGGGATAAACACGGCGTACCGCATACCAGTCGCCAAAATACCACGCTTCAAGCTCCCTGATCACGATGCGAATGTGCAACCCGTGGGCAACACGCGCGGCAAAAATTTATTCAGAAAAACTTCCATCGAATGTTCTTCAACTAATAATTCCAAATGCCTTGCTTTCATCTTCTGCGTTTTTCCAACGGAGCAGGCGGGGCTCCTTGATTAGTCAGCGGATCGCCTACGCCGAAATAACCTTCCATCCACAGATCACCGAGCAGTGCACCTTCTTCTATAAAATCGCTTACTTTTTTCAGGCCGCCTGCGCATTGCGTCTGCGTGTAACCTGTTTCATCACGCCACAAAATCTGCACCTCCTCCGGTCGCAGCGCGTTAAGAAAAAAACGGCGAATGGGTGGTGGCCAGCAATTGCATGTGGTCACAGGCCACGCGGCACTCTTCGGCCAGTTCCGGAAGCAGTCTTGGGTGGAGGAAGTTCTCCGGCTCCTCGATACCGACAAAGGGCGGTGAGTCCGGATCATTCAACAACATCAGGTAAGCCAGCATTTTCAACGTGCCGTCGGAAGCAAAGCGCGCCAACACCGGATCGCTGAAAGGCGCATCCTTAATTTGGAGAAGCAAGCGGCCATCAGCCATGATATCAACCAATACTTTTTCTATGCGAGGCACTCGCTGACGTAACTTCTCAAAGATACTATCAAGCCGCGAGGAATGCCGCTCAGACAGATATTGGAGTACGTTGGCGAGATTGTCTCCCGTCTTGGTCAACCGTTCTTGCGGTCCAACTTCGGGCTGACCTCGTGCGCTGTCCGCTGAAAGGTAAGACACATACCATCCAATGATGAAATCGCGCAATGCCGCCACCCTCGGATGTTCGGCTAATTGCCCGAGCGCGTTCACTGCCAATAGATCAGGTGATTTAAGCGGAATTTTAACTCGCTTGTCTTGTTCATCGGGGGATTCACCGCTAATCGCCTCCCCATCTCCTTTACTATAGTTGAGAAAGCGATATGGTTGTCCATACTGCCTGCCTCTTCTCCAGCGTAACGACTCTTCAACCACAACCGGACCGCCGCCTTCCTCGTCAACGGCGAGGTAATAGGTAATCAATGGCGTATCTGGCTGTTCGCGGTATTGGATTTCGATGGTCACCGGTCCGCCGGTGCCGCGGGTTTTTAGTTCTTTAGCCCGCCCCCGACTATCCCACGCTTTGCGCAGGCTCGACTCGAAACACTCGGCAAGGAAAGCAAATACATCAAAAATTGTGGATTTGCCGCTCCCATTGGGGCCAAGCAACACCGTCATCGGATTCAATTTGAGCTCTACCGCACGCAGAGCTCTGAAGTTCCGCACTTTCAGATATTCAATGCGCGCCGGAGGCTGAGTTCGCATCGGGTTCAATTTCGTATTGCTTCCTTTATGGCGCCTGAGGTTTGCTTTGCGCGCAATTTACGCGACCTGAGTTGAGAGCTCCAGAAAGCATGGATTTGAGCGAGGCTGCCCATCTCATCTTGGTTGCGGATAATTTCGCGCAAAAATCAACCGGCGGTCTTCTCAAATTTCTTTGCGGTTGGCGGTTGCCTTGGAGATTATCAGCCGACTTGAACAGTTTAGCCTCACAGCCCAGATCAGCGCCGGGGTTGGGTGCTGTTTTTCCTGATCGGCCGTGCGCCATGATTATGCGAGGATGGCTAAACGGTAAACAGGAATAACCGATTTCCTGGATAGTCAAATCCCGCATTGTAGCGTAATGAACGACAGCTTTTGAACTCACGGGGTAGCCCCTCCCCGATCTGCTCCAAAATCAGAAATGTGCCGGCGGCAAGGTAAAATGTAGGGCGTGTCGCCGCTCCAGGTTCCCGACTAATACAAACGGCCGTATTCCCCCGTGACAACGACGAACAAGCGCCGCGCTCCATCCCGAAACTCCGAGCGCTCAGGCGTGCTGTTGATCAACCTCGGCACGCCGCGGGCACCGACAACGGCCGCGGTCAGAAGTTACCTCAGAGAGTTCCTGTCCGACCCGCGGGTGGTCGAAATCCCCCGCTTGATATGGCTGCCGATACTCTACGGACTGGTCCTCAGTTTGCGGCCGCGGCGCACTGCGCGCGCTTACCGCAAGATCTGGCTGGCCGAGGGCTCGCCCTTGCTGGTCTATACGCGCAGGCAACAACGGGCGCTCAGCGCGGCGCTGGACAAGCGCGGTCCGGCGGCGACGGTGGAAGCCGCAATGTGCTACGGGCAACCTTCGATCGCATCAGTGCTGGAACAACTGCATAAGTCCGGAGTGACGCGGCTGATCGTGCTGCCGGTCTATCCCCAATACTCGGCGACCACGACGGCGGCGGCATTCGACGCGATCGCGCGGGCTTTGAAAAAGCAGCGGCGGTTGCCGGAGATACGCCTGATCAACGACTACCACGACGACAACGCCTACATCAAAGCCTGCGCCGCGCACGTTCTCAATTCGCGGCGCGAACACGGCGGCGGCGAAAAACTGCTGCTCTCGTTTCACGGTTTGCCGAAAAAAAACGTGCTGCGGGGCGACCCTTACGAGTCACAGTGCCGCAAAACCGCCGCACTGATCGCGCGGGAGTTGGACCTCCGGTGGGACGCATGGCTGCCGTGCTTTCAGTCGCGTTTTGGACGCGCGGAATGGCTCAAACCGTACACCGACGAAACGTTGCGCGCACTCGCGCGTCAAGGCGTGAAATCGGTGGATGTGTTCTGTCCGGGATTCGCGGCGGACTGCCTGGAAACGCTCGAGGAAATAGATATGCAGAACCGGAACTTCTTTCTTGCAGCCGGCGGCAGGCGCTTTCATTACATACCGGCGTTGAACGACGGCAAGGAACACATCGAATGCCTGGCCCGGATCGTGCGCAATGCTTTGGGCAACGCCGGGGAAACTTGAGGCAAGGCACAAACCGGCGTGCGTTCACGCGGCCCTGCTCGGTCGTCCGGCACGTTTGCTGAACCATCTGCACCGGTCACCGCTGAATCATATACCGCTCGACAACGCCTCAAAACGCGCGACACCCGCCCGTCCAATCCGATTTCCGATTCCACCCCAAACACGGCGGCGGTGAAAAAAAACGGCGGCAAGAAAAAACTTCGCGTGCTGCCATAAGCAGCCGATAGTGTCGATGTTATCGCTTGCTGCTGCCTGCCCGGTTCAATCCCTTCGCTACGGGCGGCTGATGGTTTCGATGTTATCGGGGTGGCGGATCATCAAGGTTTTAAAATTCGAGGATTTATTGTTATGGACCCAGCCCCTCGCGATGATGCAGGCGCCCGAAAAATTGGGCGGCGAATGTCGTACGAGCGGCTTCAAAACGCCGTCGAGGTCGGCGCGTAGCATCTTCAGGCGAAAACGCGGCGCCAACTGAAGGTACGTCGCGACGCGCCTGTTCTTGGTATGTTTAACGCAGCCTTTCACGCGCATGAACCCTCCCCGGTTCACCTGCGCCGCCGCGACGGGATCAAAATAAGAGTGCGACCATACGCCGGCGTTCGCCGTGCGCGCGGTTTGCTCGGCCGTGCGGTAGCAGCGCCTGAGCTTGACGTTGGGAGGAAAAGTCACCGCGTGGGCGAGACCTTCGGCAATGATCTGCGCGGCGAGGTTGACCCGTGACTCGGAATAAACGTGCGCCAGCGCGCGCCCGTAACGGTCTCTCTTCTCTACATCGTACAGGAGGCCGACTCTGCTGCCCGCAGCCCATCGGTGCAAAGCCTCACGTGCCCGTTCGGCGAGAGGCTCGCCGGGCTTGTTCCTGCGCGCGCGTTCAGGCGCGTTCAAGCCGATAACCCTCACTTTGACGCCGTCGTCGAGCCACAAAGTGTCGCCGTCGTGAACGTAAGTGACGTTCGCCCAGTCATCAATCGCCGGTGGGTTGCAAACGTCGGCGCCCGCGGCGACGGACGCCGCAAACGTTACGAACACGGATTTTAGTAAAAGAACCCGAACGCTTCGCACAAGCGAAGCCGGCCGGGAGCACTTGAAAAGGCGATTACGCAGTGTTGCTGTTCTTGCCGTAGCGCTTACGAAACTTGTCAACCTGACCCGCGCTCTCGAGAATCTTGTGCTTGCCGGTATAAAACGGATGGCAAGCCGAACACACCTCGACCGCCAGCGTCACCTCGGAATAAGTCGAACGCACCGCAAAGCGGTTGCCGCAACTGCATGTGACTTTGACTTCGTGATATTCGGGATGAATGTCAGGCTTCACCGTAGTTCTCCCTCAAGCGGGAGTCATATCATACGCAAATCGCGGACACGATTCAATGTGTTGTATGGGTCCATAACATTGGGCACTCCGGGTGATCGGCGGGGATTGCACGGGAGACCGCAGCGACAGCACCCGCTAAGGCCGTTCGGTGTTGCAGCACACCACGCGGCCATTGCGCGGTTGCATCCGCCCACGTCGGTGAACAGCCACGCCTCGCGGCAGTCAACGAACGATGCCTGCAACGTGCGGTTGAACCGCTCGCAATGCGCACATTCATCTTCGGGGACTTCGGGTAAGTCCACCAGTGCATGATGCCCACGTTAAATCCCGGCCGGATTGCGTGCGCCGGTGCGGGCGGTCAGGCCGGCGGCGGCGTTGCGACGCCATCAAGCGGGGGTCAACGCCGCCGGGTTCCGGTGGCTCCGTTTCAAGGTTTGGCGTCAATGGTACAAAGTTCGCCGGCTGACCTTGAACGCATCGCGGGTTGTAATGGCGTGAGTTTCCCAAAAGCTAAGAACGCTGATCCGATGCTGTGCCTACTCAGTCATTTCCCAACGATTTCGATTCGGGCGACGCAGTAAAATCCCCTGATGCGGTGGCCAATATGTCGGATTTACAAGGTCTCCTCTCCGGTCCGGAGGAGAGCTTTCTGTTTCTGAGCTTAGGCAATCATCCGCGCCCGGCAGACGCTTTGATATACTCCGGCTCCATGAGTTTCAGCACCGCCGATCTCTGCGACGAACACGCGGACAAACTCGCGATTGCGGAGCCTTTGTTCCGGGACTTCGGCGGAGCCGCCCGCTTCAGTGGACTGATTACCACCGTCAGGTGTCCCGGCGACAATTCGCCGGTCAAAGCTGCGTTGCAAACGCCGGGCGGCGGCGTGCTGGTTGTGGACGGCGCGGGCTGTCTGAATTTCGCGCTGCTCGGAGACAAACTCGGTGCGTGCGCGGTCGAAAACGGTTGGACCGGTCTCGTTGTTTACGGCTGCATCCGCGACTCGGAAGTACTCGCGACGCTAAACCTCGGCGTCAAGGCGCTCGCTGCGTATCCTGTAAAAACGCCGAAAAAAAACCCTGGCGAGAAAAACGTGCTAGTGCATTTCGCCGGCGTGGATTTCATACCCGGACACTATTTGTACGCCGACCCCGACGGTATCGTCGTCAGCGTTGCTAAGATTGATTGAACCCCCCCGCGCTACCGTACTTTCCTCCGAGCGCAGTCAAAAATTCGTTACGAATCTCTTTCTTTTCTTGCGTGGAATAAGGAAAATAGGGTGTTAATTCTTGCTATACTTTAGCACTTGGGCCAATGGCAGACTTTGGAGGATGCGTTTGGACGCGACTTTCTTCCAATCAAATTGGACCTAATACATAAATCAGCAGGCGGGTTGTGGGCAAACATTGACAAGAAATATTCAGAATAGGTAGATAAGGTAATCTCATCAACATTGCATTGGGAGGAGAACCGATGATTAAAAAATTAATTTTGATTTGTAGTTTATGGGTGTTTGCGTGGCCTGCTCAGGCTGATGTGAAGGAGAATGTTCATGCTTATCTTCAGAGTTACCAACTGTTAATTAACACTCTAAATACTGTTCCACCCCCTTCAAGTCGTGTTCGTGTAGGCGATTCTGGAAAACTAATACGGAATCCGGCATTGGTGCATATGAGCGAAGTCATTGATCTAATCAGGCAGGGCAAATTGGATGAGTGTTGTTTTCACTCTCCTCCGGCTAAGTACAAGCAATACGCCAACGCAACGACTGCCGAAGTGTTAGCAGGCGCTGCTATTCCCAATCCGGGCACTGGTAAACTTTTCCATATCCCGCCCTACTTAGGTACTCAGATGAAAGAATTGATAGAACAAATAGTCATCGTTACCACTTTTCTGGATCCAACTGAAAAAGGACTGGATTTTCTTGATACCCACTCTTTGGAAATCATGGCTGCGCTCATTCGTGGTCCTGTCTCCGCCGATAATATTTTCGCAAATCTGGTGTGGGGCTGGTCATATATTGATCTGGCACATTCAAGTCTTTCAGACCTTTTTAAGAATTATTATATCTATGGCTGCATAGTTTGTGATGGTGCTGGTTTTTACAATACCGGCGATCTAAGTAAAATAAACCCCGAGACGGGCAAGAGTTATTATGAAGAGATTGTCACGGTCAGAAATCTTCCCAGGTCATACGCCTGGCTACAAAGTTTAGCCAGAGAACAAGGAGAACACCCGCCCTTGCAACCCAGCATCGGCCTGACGCTTCAAGGCCAAGAGCAGAGGACAGAGAGAACTTTAAGCGATGGCGTCATCTATCCAACTCATTGCCATCGGGCTGAAGAATTGTATTTTGGACTGGACCCTATGCAGGTGTCCAAGGCTGCTGGATCCGTAATTTTGGAAGGACAAAATGGCTATAATTATAATACCGACAGCTATGGGATCGGGGCCATTAACTTTTTAAATCTGCCGATCAAATTTACGTCGAATCTTGGGCCTGAATTCCCGCAGAATTTTATGACGGTCAAGAATGCTGATCTGATTTATAACGAGAGTCTTGCCTATCATGCGTTTAACGCCGGACGACGGTTTCAATTCACACAGTGGTCTCGTCTCACTTGGCCGCAGGAAGGGACTTACTTCCCGCTGAATGGAGGACCTCAACCACCACCCGGCGTGACATGTTCCGCCAAGCCTTCTCTAGTAGAAAATAATAGACGTTAGCAGGAAGGCAGGCGGATAAAACACGGTCTGATGTCTCCGAAAAGATCTCTGGGAACATGGTGGCACACCTCAATTTTACGGCTGCCCCAAAGTTTGACGATCTGTTTGGATGCGACGTTTTGACCTTTCCCCATTTGGGTAGCCATCTGTGCTTCGAACACGGTCGGTGCCCGATAGCCTGGTGAACTGTGTGGACGCGCATGGTTGTAGTGATGCCGCCAATCGTTAATGATCTGCTTGGCATCATTGGGCGATCTAAACCAATGTTGATTTAGGCAGCCGTCACGAAAGCGTCCGTTGAAGCTCTCAACAAGCGCATTCTGTGTCGGTTTTCCAGGCTGAATGAAGCAGAGTTTTACTTTGGTTTTGTGTGCCCAGAAGAACATAGCTTTGCTGGTCAGTTCCGGGCCATTGTCCAGCACGAGCGAGGCAGGCAGTGAGCGGGTCAGGGCGAGTTCATCCGGATACCGAGCCAGACGAGCGCCGGAGATGGACGTGTCAACCAGTTGGCCAACACATTTCCGGGAGAAGTCATCAATAACGTTGAGTACCCGGATACGCCGGCCATCCGCCAATTGGTCGTGCACAAAGTCCAATGACCAACGTTCGTTCACTTGGGCAGGTAAAGCCATCGGGACCCGAGGCCGAACCAGTTTCTTACGCCGCCGGGTTCTGAGTTGCATACCGAGCGCTGTATACAGGCGATAGGTGCGTTTGCGATTGACCACCAGGCCCTCGGCCTTGAGCAATGCGTGCAGCATCAGATACCCGTATCGCGGGTAGCGTTCAGCCAGTTCCTTGAGCCGCTCTTTTAGTGCCCCGTCATTGCGTGCAACGGCTTGGTAAGCAGCCGCTTTGCGGCTGAGCAGCGCCAGCCGGCACGCCCTGCGTTGACTCATGCGATAGGCCGACTGCAGATACACGACGGCGCCGCGTCGCTGCGCCGGCCTCACCACTTTTTTCCGAGCACGTCCTCAAGTGCGGTCTTTTCCAGCAAGGTATCCGCCAGCAGTCGCTTCAACTTCGCGTTTTCCGATTCCAGTTCCCGTAACCGCTTTGCTTCCGACACCTCCATGCCGCCATACTTCGATTTCCACCGATAAAACGTGCCGTTGGCGATACCATGCTTGCGGATGACATCCTGCACCGGTATGCCAGCTTCATACTCCTTGAGTATGCCTATGATTTTCTCTGTGCTGTATCGCTTGCCTTTCATTTTGAGACCTCCATACGGTCGATTCTATGGGAAAAGTCTCTCTGAAAATGGCTACCTTGGGGGGGGAAAGGTCAATTAGTAAATAATGATACAACCTCAGTCGATGGATGTTTAGTAAAGGTTCAAGATACTTTAAGCGGCCGATTTCGCATAGATTTCAGCAGGTATTTACACATATTTTCGCCGCGCATATTGAACCGAAACTCACACTCTTTCAAGTGGTAGTAAAACATCTGTTTGTGAATACCCCTAAAGCGCGCGAGGCGCACCTTGCACAGCCCCCGGAAGTTCTCAATTCCGTTGATGTGATTGCTGCCTTGAGCAAACTCGTTGTGGCTGTGTTTGATGCGGTAATGCCGCTTGTATCCAAAATCGGCCAGGCCATCGTAGGGTTTGAGGCCGTCGCTATAAAGCACCACGCTGCGTGCGGCTTTTTGCCTGATAATCGGCAGTATTTCAGCCGCAGAGCAGTTTTTGACGATCTGTGTATAGACCTTGCCGGCGCGCCCGAGCATGCCAAATACCGGCACCTTGCCGGCGGCGCCCCGTCCGCGCCTGCCGCGAACCCGGCGGGGTCCGAAGTCGCTTTCATCCAACTCAACCGCGCCCTCGTCAAAGGGGCTGGCGCGCTCGCATTCATGGGCGATGTGTTGTCTGATATGCTGGAACAAACGGTTTACCGCAGGTCGGCTGATGCCGGCGATTTGGGCGACTTTGCAAGCCTCGATATCGAGGCAAAACAGGCGCAGAATCTGGCGGAATTTCGCCTCGGAAATTCGTGAACGAATGATATACTTGTTTTTCATTTATGTAACAATTAGTTATGTGCATTTTAGTATACCTTAAAGTATCTTGAACCTTAGTAAATGTCATTTTTTTGATCGATAACGCCTACAACACCGGGCAATTTGGAGTGTAGCGGAAAATTTATCCGAGGGCTTGCGCTTGTTACACATTTTCTGGTTCACGGTGACTAACCCATAGTTCTGAAAACCCTGACTTAGCTTTAGCTAAGTACTCGCCAGCCCAAGTTAGACACATTCCTGTATACCCAATTTCAGTTTCTGATTCCACGCCCATGCCTCGATCACTCTCCGCCATACGATAGAAGCCCATAGGACATGAATGGATCTGATTTGATAAAAAGCGATACTTCCACCTAAACGCATTGACATTATCTCCAGCAGATTCTACTAATTCATCCTGGCTTCCAAAGAATACGTTATTGCCTTTAAGGTAATGCTTTTGCTGCTTTTCATTCAGTGCCTGAAAGTATTCTGTTTTTTCTAAGTCTGACTTCACTTCCTCAGTATAATTCTTAAATTTTGCCACCTGATCTTCAGCGCCTTCCATTAACATGAACATTTTGAGCCGTGACATATGATCATGTAAGTTCATTAGGCGCCAACGAGTCTCCCATTCATTTGGGCTGCATTTCTCGATACATAGGTAGTGAAAGATTAAATACGTGTCTATCAATCCTCTAGTTAGTGCTGCTACGGATGAACAATCCCAATGTACATTCTTTCCAACGTCTCCTGGCGATGGACAAACTGATAACATTGTGACTCCACTCGTGCATAACTTTGTAAAAATTACAGACGCATAGTAATGAGCAGCTGTTGGTGACCTGACGCCAGTATTCTCAATGGATGCCTGCTTGCAACCATCCAGTATGGTTTCAAAATTACTGTAAATTTCTTTGTAATCGCTCATGGCTCTGACCTTTCCCCTGTTGGGTAGCTATTCAAAAAGAGACAAAAACATCATATCGTGCAACCTGTGCTTCGAACACGGTCGGTGCCCGATAGCCTGGTGAACTGTGTGGACGCGCATGGTTGTAGTGATGCCGCCAATCGTTAATGATCTGCTTGGCATCATTGGGCGATCTAAACCAATGTTGATTTAGGCAGCCGTCACGAAAGCGCCCATTGAAGCTCTCAACAAGCGCATTCTGTGTCGGTTTTCCAGGCTGGATGAAAGCAGATCTTCACTTTGGTTTTGTGTGCCCGGAAGAACATAGCTTTGCTGGTCAGCTCCGGACCATTGTCCGGCACGATCGAGGAGGGCAATGAGCGCGTCATTGCGCGTTCATCCAGATACCGAGCCAGACGAGCGCCGGAGATAGACGTGTCAACCAGTTGGCCAACACATTTTCGAGAGAAGTTATCTGTGATGTTTAGCACCCGGATACGTCGGCCATTCGCCAATGGGTCGTGCACAAAGTCCAATGACCAACGTTCGTTCATCCGAGTAGGTAGTGCCATCGGTATCCGAGGTTGGCGCAGCTTCTTACGCCCGCCGGGTTCTGAGTTGCATACCGAGCGCTGTATACAGGCGATAGGTGCGTTTGCGATTGACCACCAAGCCCTCGGCCTTGAGCAATGCATGTAACCTCAGATACCCGTATCGCGGGTAGCGCTCAGCCAGTTCCTTGAGCCGCTCTTTTAGTGCCCCGTCATTGCGTGCAACGGCTTGGTAGGCAGCCGCTTTGCGGCTGAGCAGCGCCAGCCGGCACGCCCTGCGTTGACTCATGCGGTAGGCCGACTGCAGATACACGACGGCGCCGCGTCGCTGCGCCGGCCTCACCACTTTTTTCCGAGTACGTCCTCAAGTGCGGTCTTGTCCAGCAACGTATCCGCCAGCAGTCGCTTCAACTTCGCGTTTTCCGATTCCAGTTCCCGTAACCGCTTTGCTTCCGACACCTCCATGCCGCCGTACTTCGATTTCCACCGATAAAACGTGCCGTTGGCGATACCATGCTTGCGGACGACATCCTGCACCGGTATGCCAGCTTCATACTCCTTGAGTATGCCTATGATTTTCTCTGTGCTGTATCGCTTGCCTTTCATTATGAGACCTCCTTATGGTCGATTTTATCGGAAAAGTCTCTCTGAAAATGGCTACCTTTTTAGGGGAAAGGTCAGCATGAGCAAATCCGTAATACAGCGTTCCTTGAATACTGCAAATCATCCAACCGGAGCATTTATCAGGCGCAAAAAAAACCGGTGTGGAAACCCACACCGGCTGATTGTTCACCCCGGGACAGCAACTGCGCGCTATTCGGAGGTCGTCGGGTCTATCACATTCTTAATCTCGGAAATCCGATTCGCCGGAAAACCGCCCATTTCCGCGTGCTTGCGAATGGTTTCCTCGTCCGGAGCGATGTACTTGCAATACACCTTATCCCCGGTGACGTAGCTTTCCACCCATTGGATCTGCGGCCCCATGTCTTTCAGGATACCGCAGGACTTCTGGGAGATTCCCTGCAAATCAGAGCGTGATAAGGAGCCCGCATCAGGTATCTCTCTCTCAATAATGTATTTAGGCATAATTTCCCTCCCCTGTTCGTCGGTAGTCAATCAGATGGCTTTTTTAGAAGCCCCAAGTCAGCGCGAAGCCTGCGTGCCAGGATTGCACGTCGAGTTCTGTCGTAGAATTACCAGCCACAACCGTCGGATTGATACTTGCGTAGTTGTCGTAGTCTTGCTCCTCTTGAAATTGGTGCGCAACGTGCGCGTCCAATGTCAGGAATGGGGCTAGAAAACCCTCATACGTGAAGCCTGCGGTCACGCGGTGCTCATAGATCACTGGCGTTTCCATCGCCTGCAACCATTCCCAAACCGCGTTGCCGGCAGCACCGGTCAGCGGGAAGCAGGCAGGTGCTGCCGGTATCCCCGCACACACATGGTTAAATCCCTCCAAAGACTCTGCCGTAATTCTCTTGTTCGGGTCGTTTGCATAGCCGTAACCCATGCGGAAAGTCCAAGGCCCCCGGTCGTACTCGGCGCCAACCGAGACTACGGTCTGATCGTGATAGAACCGTTCCCAGAACTGAGCGTCGCTCCATTTCTTGAAGATCACGTCAGTCATGACACGAAAATCGTCAGTGAACGCATGCTGCACGCCGAGCGCGTAGTTGGCCGGCTGGTCAATAGTCAGCGCACGATAATCAGCATTCATTGCGGCTTGCGTAGCGTCATCGCCATTACCTAACAAAATAAAGTCTTTCCAGGTGTGCTCGAGTTCAGTCTGGTAATAGAAGCCGATATCGGTCTTCTCACCGAGGTGATAGTCGCCACCCAACGTCAGACGCAGACCGTAGTCGTGCCCCTGCCCCGAGGAACCGGCAAGGCCCGCCTCAAGCGTGGCATAGCTGACCGTCAAAGCCGCACCGAGATCCAGATCGTCAGACACTTTATAGCCCGCCCCCGCGTTAACGCCAAGAACGATGAACTCCGCACCGGCGCCTAAGGTGCCACTATCCCTCCGCCAATGCACACCAATCCCGGCAGGAACAGAAAAACCCAACCCCAGAACAATCGGTACACCAACGCCGGCTAAATCTTGCGTCACCGCGATCTGAGGCACCGTATAAGGTTCGGCGTTTGATGTTGTCCTATAAGCGGTGCCGCCAGCGGCGGTGGTCACACCCCCGTTATGTTCAGCGGTTGCCTCGGGGTAGTAAAGTGTCGCACCGAATGTGAAGTTGCTACCCCCCTGAAAGTCCACCAAATTGGCAGGATTACCGAACACCGCCTCGACCGTGCCGGTGCCCTCGCCGGCGATATTGGTGCCCGCCATACCCGCCGCCCTGGGCGACAGAGTATTGTGCAGGTCAAACCCGTGCGGGCCGGCCACGGCAACCGATGCACCGAACGCAAGCATCACGAGAGAGGCTCCCGCGAGTGCGCTCCGCACAACAGACCCCCGTTGCGCCTTGTTATTGGGAAACTCTGATTTCATCTGAAAAACCTCTATTTGGTTTATTGAAAACTGTTATGAAGACGGCGGCATCACCGCCAAAAGCGTTAGTCCTTGAACCACCGCCATTGTCCGCCCTTGCCGATCTTCGCGAATAAATACGCGTTCACCATCAGCGCAATGAGCAGGGCCGCCGCCGTACCCAGCGCCCACCGCCAATCGTGATGATGGTGCTGAACTCCAAGTTTCAGCAGTCCGTAGCCGACCGCCACCGACCAAATCACCATCGCAATGGTTGCCTTTAATGTCGCCACATCGTTTCTCCTTTTTCCGTCAGGCGTTTATAGCGATATTCCGCAAAGTGTTGGAATCCATGTCCGACTTGGTGGGAACATACTCGAACGGACGCAGATTCTCCTTGCTGGTGCTGGGGTGGCTCTTGACACTCTGCCACCATGATCCAATGGATTGGTTCTGGTCAACCAATGGACTCTTGCCTTTAGCGTGAAGCATGTTGATGCACGCCGCCCAATGGATATCCGCCAGTGAAAACTGACCACATATAAAATCACCCCTCATTGTAGCGTCCGTCGTCGAAAGTTGCTTGTCAAAAAGCCCCAAGGCTTTCGAAAGAACCTCGTCATTTTCGATATTCGGCTGCACGAAGTCGGTTGTGTAATGCGCCCATTGATGCTGAACCGCCCGGAGCACACCGTTTCTTATTACCAAAGACGGCCCGAAACCTTTGTCGTCCAGATAAGACATGATCGCAATGGGACCCACCACTATGTGGTCAACGTTGCGCAAAATCGGCCCTAGACCAAGTGGGGACATTGACTTAACATCCGACGAATCAGGGGAAAACATGGAAGTCTCAATGTCAATCCCCTTTTCTCCGGCCGTCATAAGGCATTTGGCCGTGTTTATACACGAAGGCGCGCCCCATAGGACCATTTTGTTTCTCAAACGATCACCGATAGCCATTTTCCCCTCCTTACATCCAATAAAATAAGGCTGTTGTGGTTGTGTTGAATTAAAAAAATGCCCTTCTGCTTTTGATCAGAGCGGTAGATCAGACTGCAGAAGGGCAATGCTCAGTTACGCCTGTCAGACTTTTTAATTCCCTAGTTAGTAAAAAAAGCAAGGCAGTTTTTCAGACTGCCGACAAAACGTCTCCCGGCTTGGCTTCCCCGGCATAGCCGGTTTGGGCATTGATCCGGTCAGCAAGCGCACGTTCTCCCTCATTCGCGAAATGCTGATCCCAAGCCGCAAGTTTTTTGCGCATGTACATATTCCACAGCGGCGGCACCAAGGCTATGGCAAAGAGAGTGAAGTAGCCCCACCCGGTATTTGGGGCTCCGACCTCGTCCAACTCCCAGAAGTGAGTTTCTCCACGGTCATGATGGTCAGCCTGACGACCAATTTCAATGAAGAACCAACTCGTGAAAGCGGTGGCGTTGTCCCAAGAGTGGCGGTAGTCAATCGGTTGCCCTTTCTCACGAATAAGCCCGTAGTGCTCCATGTAATTCAGGGCTTCCAATTCGAAGTTGGAAATCGTCCACACGATCGCCAAACAACCGATGCCAACCCAGCCTCCCGCCAAGAAGAACAGAAAGAGAGAAGGCAGACTCATCGTGAAGCCACGTATCCATCTGTTTTTCCAAGACAGGAAAGGCACACCCAAACGCTTCAAGCGCTGCTGCTCCATTTCGAGCAGGAACTTCGATTGCCCAAAATAACTCAGCGGCAGGTGGCCATAGATGGTTCGCCCGCGTGGAGCCGTAGCGGGGTCATC
The DNA here is from genome assembly GCA_965211995.1 of Candidatus Oxydemutatoraceae bacterium. GTDB lineage: Bacteria > Pseudomonadota > Gammaproteobacteria > Poriferisulfidales > Oxydemutatoraceae > CAYFZO01. The sequence goes on along the minus strand of OZ243040.1, from coordinate 163,306 downwards.
TTCCGATGCTAATTCCAAGTGATGGTTGTACACATGGGCGTAGCAAAAATGACTCGATCCGGACAGTCCCATCATCAGACGCGAGATAACAAAACTGAAACCCTTGGTGTGGCTCAGTTCATGGCCATAAATGATGCCGATGCCTGCAAAAATACCGATCGAGCAGGTAGCACCAATCAGGTCAAGACCCGTAATGCCTCCACTCCAGCCAGCGTACGGCAACATACCAAATAACATCCCCTGAACATCAGCCGGAACCCCACTGACATACTGATAGATGCGCCACGCCAGAACAACTTGCAACAGCACGAAGATCGGTAACATGACGTACATCACCATATTCTGCAGCGCGGGTATGCCATAGGTATTGCCGTTGTCGTCAATTCCTCCACCTCGGCTTTGGAATTTCATCAGGGTATCAATGACGATGCCCGCACCAAGCAGAACAACGCCGACCCAATTGAAAATCCCCCCCGCCACCACGCCAAGCATGGCAGCCAGGATTAGTACCGGTGCAAAGAAATAACGCATATTGACAATCAATTTTTTCATACGAGATTACCTCCTTACCTCTAAGAGATATTTGGTGCCTGAAAACTTTTCAGGACGGCAAGATTGTCGACTTCTACGCAACACTTGTCAACTTAAAAACAACAGGGACAAAACGCCTACAAGTTTGATTGAGCGACGAGTAAACATCATGTAAAAGACTGATTAAATAGAGAAAAATTCATTTTTTTTGCATCCGACCCGAAAGCTGCTCCCCCACAAGGGGATATATGGAATACCATCCAATACGAGGCAAATCTTTGACCTGTAACGACACGAATTCACCACGATTGCAATGAGATGAGCAGGCGCATCAGTAAACCTAATCACTTTGCCACTGCCCAGCGTCGGACGCAGAAAAATATTATGGTTTTCTTATTCATTATTATATATGGGGCCGATTCAAGCCCGAAGCACATTAATTAAGGGTAGGGAGAAAGAACAGACGTGAAACACCACAGACTCATCTTTCAGTTGTACGGAGCAAACTATTCTCTTGCTGGGCTTTGGGACATGAATCTGCCAATAGGCGGATAATATGATGCTCCGACAATATTATCCATGGCTGACATTGGCGGCTCTCGCTCTGACGGCCTGCGGAGACAATCCGCCGCAGACCGCCAATGAGCGCCTGTCGGTGGTCGTGCGCATCACGCCCGCGGCGTGGCATTTCGAAGAAAACCGAGCAACAGGCATTGATCATGACCTGCTGGCGATGTTCGCCGAATCGCTGGGCGTGGAACCCGAGATCAATTACGCCGCCAACACCGCCGCCGCCCTCGACGCTTTATGCAGCCCCGAAACCGATCATTCCCAAGCCCATCCCCGGACCAATCTCCCGGCGCAACTGGCAGTGGGCCTGCTGACGTTGCCGACGCGGCTGCACGGCAAGTTCCGCCCCGGGCCGCGCTACGGCATGTCGAGACAACAATTGCTCCACCGCTTCGATCAGCAGCGCCCTTCGAACCCCGCCGACCTGATCATGAAAAACATCGAAGCGAGCGCCGAGCCCGCGCATCTCGAAACCCTGCTCGACATCAAGCAACGCAACGGCGACCTGACCAACTGGACACTGCACCCGAACCTCGGTTCGCATAATCTGATCGAACTGATCGACCGGGGGTTTGTCGACTACACGATCGCGGACTCACACGCGGTAATGATGACCAAGCGCTTCTACCCGCGCGTCAAGGAAGCCTTTGATCTCAGCGACGAGTTGCCGCTGTACTGGGTATTCGGCGACTGCACCGACGCCCGCCTCGTCTCCGCAGCGGAAACGTTCTTTGCCGAAGCCGCGGCAAAGCGCACACTTGAGCAGATCTCCGACCGCTACTACGGACACTTGATGCAGCTTGATTACCCCGAAAAACTGACTTTCATAGAAAACGTTGACCGCCGCCTCGGACGGTACCGGGAGTTGTTTGTCGAGGCTGCGAACGAGGCCGGGATTGACTGGAAACTGCTGGCCGCCGTGAGTTATCAGGAGTCGCACTGGAACCCGCAGGCGCACTCGCCGAGCGGCGTCAAGGGGCTGATGATGTTGACCCTCGATACCGCCAAGCAGTTTGACGTGACTGACCGCAAAGACCCTTCCCAAAGCATCGGAGCGGGCGCGCGCTTTCTGCAGGAACTCAAACAGCGGCTGCCATCCACGATCAAGGAACCCGACCGCACTTGGTTCGCGCTCGCGGCTTACAACTCAGGCCCGAGATACGTCGCAAGGGCGATGGCGGCAGCACGCGCGAAGGAACTCAACCCCGCGCTGTGGATTGACGTGCGCGAATTCCTGCACAGGGCCCGGCGCACCGACCAAGCCACGGGGAGCGCACAATCGCTGAACGACCCTTACACTTATGTGTACAACGTTCGAGCCTACCGCGACTTGCTCGCCTGGCTCGAAGGCGCGTTGAGATTCGACGTGCCCAAAGCGACTGCACAGGAACCACCGCTGCCCGAAGGCCCGGCGCCGATCTAAGAAATTCATTCCGCTTACTGCCCACACGGGCGTCTTTGCTCAAAAAACGCGTGCAGCAATGCCGCGCACTCATCCGCAAGCACGCCGCCCGTCACTTCGGGGTGATGGTTAAAAGCCGCGGTGCGACGCAGGTCAACCGCGCCGCCGAGGACACCGCTCTTCGGGTCGGCGGCACCGAACACGAGCCGCGAGACGCGCGCATGAACCATCGCGCCGAAGCACATCGCGCAGGGTTCAAGCGTCACGTATAAAACGGCGTCGCCCGGCTCACCCCGACCACTCAGGCGGTAATTACCGCAAGCCGCGGCGGCGCGGCGCAAAGCCAGGATCTCGGCATGGGCGGTCGGGTCGTTCGAGGCGAGCGGCGCGTTATGGGCGCGCGCGACAATCTCTCCCGCGATCACCACCACTGCCCCCACCGGCACTTCGCCGGCGACCGCCGCAGCGCGCGCCTGCTCGACGGCGCAGCGCATCAAATCGGCATCGGAGCGGGTCACGCCGCTAGTCTGCATTTCTCACAATGGGAACGCGATGCGGACACGCCCGGCGCAGGCTGTAACGGCAACGACCCGGCCATATTGTCGGCAGCCCATCAACCCGCCTTCCGCTTCGGAGTCTTCGCAGGGTGACAGCCCGACCATATTGTCGGCAGTCCATTAACCCGCCTTCCGCTTCGGCGGCTTCGCAGGGAGACAGCCCGGCCATTTTGCGGCAATTCATTAACCCGCCTTCCGCTTCGGCGGCTTCGCAGGGAGGCAGCCCGGCCATTTTGCGGCAATTCATTAACCCGCCTTCCGCTTCGGCGGCTTCGCAGGGCGACAGCCCGGCCATCTTGTCGGCAATTCATTAACCCGCCTTCCGCTTCGGCGTCTTCGCAGGGCGGCAACCCGGCCATATTGTCGGCAGTCCATTAACCCACCTTCCGCTTCGGCGTCTTCGCAGGGCGACAGCCCGGCCACGTTGCGGCAATCCATTAAAAGCCAAGTTGTTCTTTCTCATCGTGCGCGCTTGTAAGCAACGCGGGCCGGCGCTATTCCCACTCGATCGTCGCCGGCGGCTTGCTCGTGATGTCGTAGCACACGCGCGAGACGCCGCCGACCTCGTTCACGATTCGTCGTGCGACGCCGTCGAGAAACTCCTCGGGCAGACGCGCCCGGTTCGCGGTCATGAAGTCGCTGGTCTCTACCGCGCGCAGCACCACCACATAACTGTATTCCCTGCCGTCGCCCATGACGCTGACCGACTTGACCGGCAGAAACACCGCGAACGCCTGCGACACCGCGGCGTAAAGATCTGCGCGCTTGAGTTCCTCGATGAAAATGCGGTCGGCCAAGCGCAGCAGTGCGGCGTACTCCCGCTTGACTTCGCCGAGGATGCGCACCGCGAGCCCCGGCCCCGGGAAAGGATGGCGCCCGATGATCTCAGCCGACAAACCCAGTTCGAGCCCGAGCTTCCTGACCTCGTCCTTGAACAGCGACGACAGCGGTTCGAGCAGTTTGAGTCGCATGCGCTCGGGCAGGCCGCCGACGTTGTGGTGCGACTTGATCAAATGCGCCGAGTCCGAGGCGGCGCCGGCGGACTCGATCACGTCCGGATAGATCGTGCCCTGCGCGAGCCACCGCACCCGCGGAAACTTCGCCGCCTCCTGCTCGAACACCTTGATGAACAAGCCGCCGATGATCTTGCGCTTCTCCTCGGGGTCGGTGACGCCGCGCAGAGCGTCGAAAAACATCCGCTGCGCGCGCACGCACACAAGGTCAATGCCGATGTGACGCGCGAAAGTCTCGCTCACCTGTTCGGCCTCGCCGAGCCTGAGCAGCCCGGTGTCAACGAACACGCAATGCAGTTGCGCGCCAATCGCGCGATGGATCAGCACCGCCGCCACCGCCGAGTCAACCCCGCCGGACAGCCCGAGAACGACTTCCTCGCCGCCGACCCGCCGGCGCACGTCGGCGAGGCCGTGCTCGACGATCACGTGCGGCGTCCACGCGCGCGCACAGCCGGCGATATCCACAACGAAGCGTTTGAGTATGGCCTGCCCCGCCGGCGTATGCGTGACTTCCGGGTGAAACTGCAAACCGTAACAACGGCGGCGGTCGTCGGCCATCGCCGACACCGGCGAAGCGGCGGTCGCGGCGATGGCTTTGAAGCCCGGCGGCACCTCGACCACCTTATCGCCGTGCGACATCCACACGTCGAGCGCAGCGCCGGAACCGTCGTCCGCATCATCACCGATGCCGTCGAACAGCCCGCCGGCGCAAACCAGCGACACCCGCGCGTGCCCGAACTCACGGCGCGGCGACGACTCGACTTTGCCGCCGAACTGCCGCGCCATCGCCTGCATGCCGTAGCAGACGCCGAGCACCGGCACGCCGCGGTCGAAAACACCCGCGGGCACTTGCGGTGCGCCGACGACCGCCGCCGACTCAGGGCCGCCCGAAAGAATGACGCAGCGCGGGTCGAACTCGGCGATCGCGCCGGCCTCGAGTCCCCGCCAGCCAAAGACCTCACTGTACACGCCGAGTTCGCGCACGCGGCGCGCGATCAACTGGGTGTATTGCGAGCCGAAATCAACGATCAGAACCTTGTCCGCGACGCCGCGGTTACGGCGGTCGTGACCGGCCCGCCCGTCAACGGCGCGCACACCGGCCGATGCTTCAGACGCCACGGTAATTCGGCGCTTCCTTGGTGATCGTAACGCTGTGCGCGTGGCTTTCTTCCATGCCCGCCTGGGTGACCCGCACGAACCGCGGCTTGGTGTGCATCTCGGCGAGATTGCGGCAGCCGACGTAACCCATGCTCGCGCGCACGCCGCCGGCAAGTTGGTCAACCACGTCCACGACGCCGCCCCGGTACGGCACCCGCCCCTCGATGCCTTCGGGAACCAACTTGGCGTCGTCGTTGCCTTCCTGAAAATAGCGATCGCTCGAACCGCGCTTCATCGCCGACAGCGAACCCATGCCGCGATAGGTTTTATACGAACGCCCCTGATACAACCCGACCTCCCCCGGCGCTTCTTGCGTGCCCGCGAACAAACTGCCGATCATCACCACGTGGGCGCCGGCCGCGATTGCTTTCGCCGCGTCGCCCGAAAAGCGCACGCCGCCGTCGGCGATGACCGGCACGTCGGTGCCGGCGAGCGCGCGGCTGACGTTGCGGATCGCGGTGATTTGCGGCACACCGACGCCCGCGATGATGCGCGTCGTGCAGATCGAGCCGGGACCGATGCCGACCTTGACCGCGTCAACCCCGCAGTCGGCCAGCGCCGCGGCGGCTTCGTCGGAAGCGATATTGCCCGCGATCACCTGCACCCCGGAAAAACCCCGCTTGATCGCACGCACGGCGTCGAACACCGATTTCGAGTGCCCATGCGCGGTATCCACGATCAGCACGTCAACCTCGGCCGCGACCAGCCGTTCGACGCGGGTGCGCTCCTTATCGCCGATGCCGACGGCCGCGCCGACGCGCAGGCGCCCGAACTCATCGCGGCAGGCGTTCGGATAATCACTCGATTTCTGGAGGTCCTTGACCGTGATCATGCCGCACAACTCGAAGCGGTCGTTGACCACCAGCACCTTCTCAATCCGGTGCCGGTGCAGCAGTTGCCGAACTTTGTCCTTGCCGGCGCCTTCCTTCACCGCCACCAGCCTTGCCTTAGGCGTCATCACCGACGAGACCGGCTCGTCGAGACGGGTCTCGAAACGCAGGTCGCGACGCGTGACGATCCCGACCAGATCGCTGCCGGCAACAACCGGCACGCCTGAGATCTTATTGCTGCGGGTGAGATCGATGACCTTGCGCACCGGCGTATCCGGAGACACCGTGATCGGGTCCTTGATCACGCCGCTTTCGTACTTCTTGACCAGGCGCACTTGCGCGGCCTGCTCGGTGGCGTCCATGTTCTTGTGGATGATGCCGAGTCCGCCTTCCTGCGCCAGCGCAATCGCAAGCCGCGCCTCAGTCACGGTGTCCATTGCCGCCGAGACAAAAGGAATGTTGAGTTGTATGCCGCGCGTCAGGCGCGTCGTCAGATCGACGCGGGCGGGCAGAACGTCGGAATAAGCGGGCACCAGCAAGACATCGTCAAATGTCAGAGCTTCTTGCAAATCTTCCATGGCGGCGGGGCTTTAATGTCATTGTATCATGGCGGCGACGCCTCACCCCCCGACACCGACGCCCGACCCGTAACCGATGTTTGACACCGCACTTCCGGAAAGCAAGCGCAACGTCTATACGGTCAGCCGCTTCAACGCCGAAGTCAGGCAACTGCTGCTCGACAAGATCGAACCGGTGTGGCTGGAGGGCGAGCTCTCAAACCTGTCACAGCCGGCCTCGGGCCATATCTACTTCTCGCTCAAAGACAACGCCGCACAGATTCGCTGTGCCATGTTCCGCGGCAGAAACCGCGCGCTTGGCTTCGGCCCCGAAAATGGCATGCAGGTGACGGTCCACGCCCGCGCCGACCTGTACGAAACACGCGGCGATTTCCAGTTGATCGTCAATTTCATGGAGCTCTCGGGGCACGGTGAACTGCATCGGCGCTTCGAGCAACTCAAGCGAAAACTCGCGCAAGAGGGACTGTTCGAGCCGGCGCGCAAACGGGCGATCCCGAAGTTTCCGCGCCGCGTCGGCGTCATCACTTCCACCGACGGCGCGGCACTGCACGACGTGCTGGCCACGCTGAACCGGCGCCTGCCGATGATCGAGGTCTGCGTGTACCCGACGCCGGTGCAAGGCGTCGAGGCGACCGCATCAATCTGCCGGATGCTCAAGGTCGCCAATGCGCGGCGCGAAACCGACGTCTTGATCCTGGCCCGCGGCGGCGGCTCACTTGAAGACCTGTGGGCGTTCAACGAAGAGCAAGTCGCGCGCGCGATTGCGGCTTCCGAACTGCCGGTTATCACCGGCATCGGCCACGACGTGGATTTCACAATCTCTGATTTCGTCGCCGACGAACGCGCGCCGACGCCGACCGCCGCCGCGCAACACGCAAGCCCCGACCGCCGTGCGCTCACGCAAAGCGTCACGGACTTTCATCGGCGCCTGAACCGCGGTCTCGCGGCGCGGCTCGAAACCGCCGGGCAGACGCTGGTGCTGCGGCGGTCGCAGTTGCTGCGCTTTCATCCGGCGGCGCGCATCGAGCAGCGCATGCAGCGGCTCGACGAAGTGGCCGAACGCCTGCGCCTCAGTCTGCGCGAATTGATCGCCGCTACCGGCCACCGCCTCGCGCTGCTGTCCGCGGCATTGAACTATCGTGCGCCGATTGAGCGCGTGCGCACGGCGCGCACCCGCACGGCCAACGCGGCGGGCGCGCTGAACCTCGCCGCGAAACATTTGCTCGAAAACCGGCGCCACCGCTGCGAACGGCTCGCGGTGCGCCTGCACGCCTTAAGCCCGCTGGCGACGCTGAAGCGGGGCTATTCGATCACCACCGACGAGCGCGGGCGCGTCGTACGCTCGGTTGGAAACCTCGCCGCCGGGCAACAGATCGGGGTTCGCGTTGAAGACGGCCGGATCGAAGCCTCGGTGAAAAAACTGCGAAAATCAGGCGCGCAAATCAAACCCTTATAATGCCGCACCGGCCCGGCACTTGCATACGCGGGTCATAAGTTGTAAAAAGGCGCGCTTTCCGAAAGGAACAACGTAAAAAACAAGGCGACCGCACACTACAAATGGCTAAAAAAACCCTCAAAAAAAGAACGGCCCGAAACAAGGCCGCGCCGAAGAAAAAAACCGCAAAGAAAACCGCGGCGCGCAGGAAAACTGCAAAAAAGGCGGTGTTGCGCAAAAAGTCCCGCAGCGTCGTCAAGAAAAAACGAGCGACCCCAAAAAAGAAAAGCGCGAAAAAGCGCGTGACCAAAAAGCGGAAATCCTCTTCGGTAAAAAAACCCGTGCGCAAAAAAGCAGCGTCGAAAAAAAAGACAACAGCGGTTAAAAAGCGAAAGGCCGCCCCCAAAAAGAAAAAACCCGCACCGAAAAGAAAGCCCGCACCGAAAAGAAAACCCGCACCGAAAAGAAAGCCCGCACCGAAAAGAAAACCCGCTGTACGCAAGGCGGTAAAAAAAGCCCCGGTCAAACCCAAACCCCGCACGCCGGCAAAACCGAGCGCGCGCATGATCAAGCCCGAAGAGAACCATGCCGCGCCCCGAACGGTCAAAGCCTACCAATTGAAAAAGGACGAACCTTACATGGGTTCAGAACAACTGCAACACTTCAGAAAGCTGCTTCTGAACTGGAAAAAAGATCTGATGAAAGAAGTGGATAGAACGGTCAATCATATGCAGACGGACGCCACTAACTTTGCCGACCCCGTTGACAGGGCGACCCAGGAAGAGGAATTCAGCCTCGAATTGAGAACTCGCGACCGTGAAAGGAAATTAATCAAGAAAATAGACGAGGCCCTGAACATGATCGGCGTGGACGAATACGGCTATTGCAGCGTGTGCGGCGCAGAAATCGGCGTGCGACGACTCGAAGCGCGCCCGACCGCGGTGCAGTGCATAGACTGCAAAACCCTGCAGGAACTCAAAGAGAAGCAACTCGCTGATTGAATGTAGCGACAGATTTGATTTTTTCCTCTCGTTGAGGCCGGCTCACTAACGTCCGCCGGGTATCGTGCTCGCGTCCAGAAACTTGTCGTAGAAAATATCCGACTCACTAAGTCCAGCCTCGGTAAGCATTTTGATGCCTGCGTCTATCATCGGTGGCGGGCCGCACATATAAGCCTGACAAGTTTCGGGTTTGAACAACCCCGACTCAACACAATGGCGTCGAAAGTAGTCGGTCACGAATCCCCGGGGGCCGACCCAATTACTGTCATCCAATTCGTCCGAAAGCACAAACTCAAATTCAAACTTGTAGTCTTTATGCCAGTTTAAGCGAATGCTCTCCATTTCCTCACGGCAGTAGATGTCGGCTTGGGTGCGCGCACCAAAAAGAAACAAGGCATTGCGCTGGATTTTGTTGTTGCACGCGTGCTCAAGCACTGCCTTGACCGCGCTCATGCCGCTGCCGCCGGCGATGCAGATCATCGGCGCCTCGCTGTCGCGCAACCAAAAGTCACCGTAAGGCCCGGACACCGTCATGCACGTACCTTCGCGGCTATCACCGAACAGCCATTCAGTGAATTCCCCACCAGGCACCAGGCGCACGTAAAAAGTCACTTCGCCCGGATTCTCGTTCTCGGGCGCCTTGGCGAACGAATAGCTACGCGGCTTGCTCAGGCCTGCGTACGCAATCTCGGCGTACTGCCCGGCGAGAATGCCACCAGGCATCGGCTCGTCACAAGCAATCGTCATCTCGACGATGTCGTGGGTTAAATTGCGCACCGCGGTCAACGTGCCTTCGCGGCTCTCAATCGCAGCCTTGCCGCCCTCTCCAAGCTCAACTTCAACCTCAATGTCGCTTTTCAGCACGGTCTGACAAGCGAGGATCATGCCCTGATCCAACTGTTCCGGCGTCAACACGTAGGAAAAATCCTGAAGCGCTTTAATTTTGCCCTTTTTCAGAGTGCATCTGCACGTGCCGCAACTGCCAACCCTGCAATCGTGCGGCCAGTCAAGCCCCGCGGCAAGACCCGTCGCAAGCAGATTTTCACCAGACTTTACGGTCAGTTCACGATCCGAGTTGATCGTCGCCTGCCAGTCTTTTTTCTTTAAAAATTCAAATACCATGCCAAAGATGGACACCTAACGGCACCATATCTCTCCTGCATCAAACACATTCATGCCAATCTTGGAATTGAGCGCCACGGATCGGAAACGAGATTATCGAAGCGCATTACTACCGAAGTTCCAGCCAAAATCCGTAGGGGATATTTAACACTTTCCCGCCAAGCAACTCGCCAAGCGGGAAAGTGTTACGGAACTCAGAAATCACTCACTCCGCAACCCAACAGATACCCCGACCTCAATGACCACTTTTCCCGGTGGCGGTCCGGAGTATTCGGTCGCGTTGGTGAAGCTAAGACGACCGTGAGCACTGTCAGTGCTCCTCGGTCACCCATGATATTTTTATATATGACTTAACTCTCGTCAATGGTCAACGCCCCTGATGGGCATTTCGAGACCGTCTCGCGAATGGCCTCTCCACTAGCGCCGCTTTGATCGATTACGAACTTGCCGTTTTCGACCTTAAACACAGTGGGCAAACCTTCAACGCATTTACCTGCGTGGATGCAGGTGCCTTCGTCCCATTTCACTTGCATATCAACATCCTCCAGTATGACAAAACGAAATTGAACGCCGTGAAAGACGTTCGCGCAATTTGTTAAAGTATCATAATCTCTCACTACACTCAGCTAAACCTAAAAAAGTTTTTCTATAACAATAATTTACTCATTCTCTTGTAGCGGAATCCGTGGCCAATAACGCAAGCGAGAGCGAATTGATGCAGTAGCGCAATCCAGTGGGTTGCGGGCCGTCGGGGAAAACGTGACCGAGGTGAGCGTCGCATGCGATGCAGTGAACCTCGGACCTGAGCATGCCGTGCGAGCGGTCTTGCTCGATTTCGACGCAGTCATCATTGAGCGCGCGGAAAAAACTCGGCCAGCCGGTGCCGGAATCAAATTTGTCTTCGGACGAAAACAACGGCGTTCCGCAACAACTGCAACAGTAGGTTCCCGGCGTTTTGCAATCGTGATATTCGCCGCTGAACGCGGGCTCGGTACCTTTGCGGCGACACACGTGAAACTGTTCGCGGTTTAAAATCTCGCGCCACTCGTCTTCAGATTTAACGATCTTTCCCATCGCAGACACACCTCCCACCGGGCCGGCAACGTCACACTATATCCCCCATACTCAACCGGATGCGCCCTTGCTGTCCATTCCGAGCGCCTTAATCCTAACCCGCATCGGCCCTTTACGCCGTGTGTCCCCCATGCTTCAAACGAATGCGCTCTTGCTGTCCATTCCGAGCGCCTTAACCCTTAACCCGCGTCGCCTTTTACGTCATATCCCTCATACTCAAACGGACGCGCCCTTGCTTGTCCACGTCAAGCACCTTGACCTTGACCATGTCGCCCTCGCTCAGCACTTCGGTCACCGTCTCGAGGCGGCGCCCGTCGGAGGTGATCTGCGATATATGCACCAACCCGTCCTTGCCCGGCAGAATCGTCACGAAAGCGCCGAAATCAACGATCTTGGCGACTTTGCCGTCGTAGATCCTGCCAATTTCGACCTCGGCGGTCAGCTCCTCGATCCTGCGCCTCGCTTTGTCTCCGGCGGCGCCGTCGGTGGCGGCGATCACGACCGTGCCGGAGTCGTCGACATCTATGACCGTGCCGGTCTCCTCGGTGAGCGCACGGATCGTCGCACCGCCCTTGCCGATGACGTCGCGGATCCTGTCCGGGTTGATCATTATCGTGAGCAACCTCGGCGCGTACGGCGACAGTTCGGCGGGCTTTTTGATCACCGCGTCCATCTGATCGAGGATGTGCAACCGCGCTTCTCTGGCTTGATCGAGCGCAACCGCCATGATCTCCGGCGTCACGCCGTCGGCCTTGATGTCCATTTGCAGCGCGGTTACGCCGTCGCGGGTGCCGGCAACCTTGAAGTCCATGTCTCCGAGATGGTCTTCGTCGCCGAGAATGTCGGTCAACACCGCAAACTTGTCGCTTTCGAGGATCAGCCCCATCGCGATGCCGGCTACCGACGATTTCAACGGCACTCCCGCGTCCATCAGCGATAAACTGGTACCGCACACCGAAGCCATCGAACTCGAGCCGTTCGACTCGGTGATCTCGGACACCACCCGCAGCACGTACGGAAACTCCTCCTGGGTCGGCATCACCCCGAGCAGCCCGCGTTTAGCGAGCCTGCCGTGGCCGATCTCGCGCCGCTTGGGAGAGCCCATGAAGCCGGTTTCGCCGACACAGTAAGGCGGAAAGTTGTAGTGCAGCATGAAGCGGTCCTTGGTCTCTCCTTCGATCGCGTCAATGATCTGCGCGTCGCGGTTGGTGCCGAGCGTCGTTGCCACCAGCGCCTGGGTCTCGCCGCGGGTGAACAACGCGCTGCCGTGCGCCCGCGGCAAGACTCCGGTTTCAATCTGCAAAGACCTGACGGCGCGGGTGTCGCGCCCGTCTATGCGCGGCTCTCCGGAGAGAATGCGCCCGCGCACGATCTCTTTTTCGAGTTTGGAGAAGCAGCCCAGCGCTTTTCTTTGCCGCTCTTCGTCTTCGACCCCTTCGATCAGTTGTTTGCGCGACTCGTCGAGGCGTTCGCGCCGCTGCATTTTGTCGGCAATCTTATAGGCTTCTTCAAGTTTCGCGCGAAAGCGGGTTTCAATATCGGTCGCGAGGGCCTCGTCCGCCGCCGGGGGTTGCCAGTCCCAGCGCGGCTTGCCGGCTTCCGCCGCAAGTTCGCGGATCGCGCCGATCGCGGTTTGCATCTGCTCGTGGCCGTACACGACCGCGCCGAGCATCTGCTCCTCGGTCAGCAGCGCAGCCTGGGACTCGACCATCAACACGTCTTTTTCGTTGCCCGCGACCACCAGATCAAGGCTCGACTCCGCGAGTTGGCTGAAAGTCGGGTTCAGCACGTATTGCCCGTCAAGCCAGCCGATCCTCGCCCCGCCGATTATCCCGTTGAAAGGGATCCCCGAGATCGCAAGCGCGGCCGAAGCGCCGAGCAACGCCGGCACGTCGGCATCGACGTCCGGGTTCAGCGACACCACCGTCGCGATGACCTGGATTTCGTTGAGAAAGCCGCTGGGAAACGACGGCCGCAGGGGGCGGTCTATGAGCCTGCAGATCAACGTTTCTTTTTCGCTCGGCCGACCTTCGCGCTTGAAAAAGCCGCCGGGGATCTTGCCGGCCGAGTAAGTGCGCTCCTGGTAGTTGACCGTCAGCGGGAAAAAACTCTGGTTCTTAGAGGCTTCGCGCCGCCCGACCACCGTCACCAGCACCACGGTGTCGGACATGTTCACCAGCACCGCGCCGTCGGCCTGGCGCGCAAACCGACCGGTCTCCAGCGTCACGCGGTGTGCGCCGTACTCGAATGTCTTGGTGGTGATCTTCAACAAAGCCGCCGACTCAGGAGCGCAATCCCAGCGAAGAAATCAAATTTTTATAGCGGTCGGGGCTTCTTGATTTCAGGTATTTAAGCAATTTGCGGCGCGAACTCACCATTTTCAGGAGTCCCCTGCGCGAATGGTGGTCGCGCTTGTGCTGTGTGAAGTGCTCCGCCAGCGCGTTGATGCGCGTGGTGAGCAGTGCAACCTGGACTTCCGGAGAACCCGTGTCGTTTCCGCTTTGCCCGTATTTTTTTGCAACTTCGCTTTTTTGCTCGACCGTGAGCGGCATGTTAAAGCCCTTACTTTCTCTTGCCCTCGAACATTGAGGGGCGATTTTAGCGGAAATCGGCGCGCCCGTCTATCCGGTGTATGAGGTCCATAACATTGGGCACTCCGGGTGATCAGCGGGGATCGTACGGGAGACTGCAGCGACAGCGCCTGATGAGACCGCGCGGTGTTGTAAAACACTACTCGGCCAATGGGTAAACCCAAAGCGGGGCCGCTTGCGACGACGGACTCGCAGGGAGGCAGGGTCAAGGGCGGATAAAAATGTGTTGCCCGTATGCCCGGTTAGCGCCGTATTCCCGCCGCAACCCATTGAACGCCCGCGGTTGTGCGCTGCGGCTGCCCGCACCTTGCGAATCAACAGGGGTTTTCCCGCCGGGGTTTGACAAACCAGGACGCCGGATTGAAACGGCGCGTGCGAATAAGCAGGGGAATCCCCGCTTTGGCGTGATTATCAAAACTGATCACGGCGCCGTGAAGTGGATCGTCTTCACGGTCATCGTTCTCGTGACCCGCCCGCGCTTGAGCCGTTCTATCCTGACCGGCAAATAGCGGTGCGCCGGGCTCAGCCAGTAACGGTGATCGGTCTCAGCGTCTTCGCCGTCGCGCACCCTGGCGCGTTCGACCCGCAGCGCCTCGATCTCGCCCAGCGCGGTCGCGATCATCTCAACGCCGGTTTCGGCAAAGCGGTAACGCTTAAGTTTGCCGTTTGAAACCACCACATACCGCCACGGGCCGTTGCGCTTGCGCGCGTCGCGGGTCAGTTGCAGTTGCACGCCGGCTTCATCCAGCGTGCCCGGCGGCGTCGGCAGAAAATAAACGCGCCTTTCTTTCAGAACTTCGACCGAGTGGCCGTGCGCCTCAAAGCGGTAGCGCTGATCCTTATCCGGGTTGCGCGCGTAGCTCGTTGCGTATTCCTCGGCGACGATACGCCCGTCTTCGCGACGCATCCGCGCGCTGATCCGCAGCGTGTCGCCAAACAACAGCGCCAACACCCCGCGCGGAGTAACGCTTGAGGTGTACCGCAGGCGGTCGCCGTTGATTTCAAGCCGCACCGTGATTTCGCCCGCGTCGAGCCCGGCGAGTCGGACGTCGTAGGTGATCTCGAACGGCGCGAGTTCGCTCGCGCCCGCCCAACCCGCACCGGCCGCGACTCCGGCCGCGATGCCGGCTGCAACGCCGATCACAAGCCCCTTGCTTAGGCGCCGTTCCACGCGCCGGCTCACGCGCCGTGCGCTTCGAGCAGCAACGGCTGCTCGAGTGTGTCGCCGTCGAGCACGCAACGCCCGGCGCGCAGTTGCAGGCGACCTTCGCAATACCAGGCCAGCACCCGCGGATAGATGAGGTGCTCGCGTTTGAGCACCCGCGCCGCGACCGTCTCAGGCGTGTCGCCGTCGCGCACCGGCACGCGCGCCTGCATCACGACGGGCCCCGCGTCGAGCGCCGCGGTGACGAAGTGCACGCTGCAGCCGTGCACGGCGTCGCCGCTTGCGAGAACGCGGCGATGCGTGTGCAACCCCTTGTATTTCGGCAGCAGCGCCGGGTGGATGTTGAAAATCCTGCCGCTGAAGCGCCGCACGAGATCGCGGTCGAGTATGCGCATAAAGCCCGCGAGCGCGATCACGTCGGGCGCGAGTTCGTCGAGTGTCCGGCGCAGCGCGGCATCGTCCGCGGCGAGGGCGACCGCGACGCCGGCGGCGCGCGCCCTTTCGAGGCCCGCCGCGTCAACGCGGTTGCTGATCACGCACGCCATCTCCGCGTTGAGGCGCCCCGCATCGAGCGCGTCGAGAATCGCCTGCAGGTTGCTGCCGGTGCCGGAGATCAGCGTAACCAGGCGTTTAGGCGGCAACGCATGGCGCACGTCGTCCGCCACATCCGAGCCCGAAGTGCAACGTTTGCCCGTCATCCTCTTTGCGTTATCCGTAAATTTATCTTCACCCGCGTCACCTGCGGATTTATTTTCTCAACTTCACAGATTACGCGGATTTGCACAGATCAAGGCGGTTTACTTGAGCACCGGGCGACGCCTCAAAGCGCCGGGCTTCCCTGCTTCCGCCACCCCCATCCGCGCCACCCGCGAATTGATCTTTATGCGTCGTCATCGCGGCTGCTCCGTTGACTCCACAGATTACGCGGATTTGCACAGATCAAGGCGGTTTACTTGAGCACCGGGCGACGCCTCAAAGCGCCGGGCTTCCCCGTTTCCGGCGCCGCCATCCGCGCCACCCGCGGCTTGATCTTTATCTGCGTCAACCTGCGTTATCTGCGGATTGATCTTCATCCGTAAGCCACGGGCGCCTGCCCGCGGCGCGGGATGATCTCGCCGAGTTGCCACGCTTCGAACCCGGCGTCTTGTATTTGCCGGATCAACGCCTCGGCTTCGCCCGGCGCGACCGCCGCCGCCATGCCAACGCCGCAGTTGAACACGCGCAGCATCTCCGCTTCTTCGATACGGCCCGTCTCGCGTATCCACTCAAACACCGCGGGACGACTCCAACTCCCGAGGTCCACGCTCGCCGCCTGATCCGCACCGAGCATACGCGGCAGGTTTCCGCTCAGACCGCCGCCGGTGACGTGCGCGAGCGCGTGCACTTTGCCTTGCAGGATCGCGGGCAGCAGCGCCTTGACGTAAATATGCGTCGGCGCGAGCAAGGCCTCGCCGAGGGTCGCACCGCCGAACGGCCGCGCGAGGTCGGCGCCGCTGTCGGCGATCACTTTCCTGACCAGCGCGAAGCCGTTCGCGTGCACGCCGCTCGACGCGAGCGCGATCACCGCGTCGCCGTTCTCGACGCGGTGCGCGCCACACAGGGCGTCCTCCTCGGCTACGCCGACCGTGAAGCCCGCGAGGTCGTATTCGCCGCCGGCGTACATCCCGGGCATCTCGGCGGTTTCGCCGCCGATCAGCGCGCAGCCCGCCAGTTCGCAGCCCCCGGCGATGCCGGCGATTACCGCAGCGGCGGCCTCCACCGACAATTTGCCGCACGCGAAGTAGTCGAGAAAGAACAACGGCTCGGCGCCGTGAGTCAGCACGTCGTTGACGCACATCGCGACGAGGTCTGTGCCGATGCCGCCGTGAACGCCGAGTTCGCCGGCCAGTTTCAATTTGGTGCCGACGCCGTCGGTCGCCGCGACCAGCACCGGGCTTCGGTATTTCGCGGCGCTCAGTTTGAACAGGCCGGCAAAACCGCCGACGCCGCCGATGACTTCCGCGCGCAGCGTCTTCGCGCACAGCGGTTTGATGCGCTCGACCAGCGCGTCGCCTGCGGTGATGTCAACGCCGGCGCCGGCGTAATCGAGGGCGCCGCCGGGCGCGCCCGCAACTTTGCCCGGCGCTTGCGGACGGCTGTCGGGGGGGGGGTTGCGCGGCATCGGACGAAACTCGGTCTTCGGGGCTGCATATTACAGGAGGCCGGTTTCAGCGTGGCCGATTTCAAGAGGCGTTTTAATTTTCGCTATACTCTATATTATCCGAACAGGAGCGGCCATGAAGCATATCCCCAACCTCATCACCGTCGGGCGGATTGCGTGCGTCCCGTTGCTCGCGGCGGTGTTGTTGCACGAGGATTTCCGCGCCGCGCTTTACCTGCTGGTGCTGATGGGCGCGAGCGACGCGCTCGACGGTTTTCTGGCGAAGCGCTGCCGCTGGCAGAGCAGGCTCGGAGAGCATCTCGACCCGATCGCGGACAAGTTGATGCTGGTCAGCGCCTACCTGGTCTTCGGCCTGCACGGTCTGCTGCCCGCGTGGCTGGTCGCGCTGGTCGTCGCGCGCGACGCGTTGATCGTCGGCGGTTGCGCTTACTACCGCTACCTCAACGTAAGTTTTGAGGTCAGCCCCAGCGCGGTCAGCAAGACCAACACCTTCTGCCAGATCCTGCTGGTGTTTGCGGTGCTGCTGGACCAACTCGGCGCCGAACTGTCGGCACCGCTCCTGGCGCTGGTCGGCGGCGTCGCCGCGACGACGCTGCTGAGCGGCGTGGGCTACGCGCTCACCGCGCACACGCTGGTCACGCGGCGCAACGTCTCGCGCGCGGTCTGACCGCACTTGCAGCGCAGAGGAGAGAGCGGCGGCGCGCATGGATCTATGGTCTGACGCAGACGCGGCGCCCGCTTCACACCGTCAACTGCTGCTGTCGTTCGCACCGCCCGCGGGGAGAACCCTCGAAACTTTCGTCGCGACCGGAAATGAAGTCGCGGTGCGCCACCTGGAGCGGCTGTGCACCGACGCCGGCGCCGACAGCCGCCAACTCTACCTGTGGGGAGCGGGGTCGGTCGGCAAAAGCCACCTGCTGCAGGCGGCGTGCCGCGCGGTGACCGCGCACGGCGGGCGCAGCGCCTGGCTGCCGCTGGCCGCGCTGTTGGCGGACGGACCCGGCGTGCTCTCCGACCTCGAAGCCTTGGATCTGGTGAGTCTCGACGAACTCGACGCGATCGTGCAAAACGCCGCATGGCAGCGCGCCCTGTTCGACCTGATCAACGAGGCACGCACCAGCGGCTGCCGGCTGCTGATGGCGGGGCGGCGGAACCCGGCGGCGCTCGAGTTGCAACTCAAAGACCTGCCGTCGCGGCTGGCGTGGGGGGCGATGTACCGTCTCGCGCCGCTCGACGACGCCGGCAAGATCAAGGCGCTGAGCCGCATCGGCGAGCGTCTCGGCTGCGCGTTCGCCGAGGACGCGCTGCCTTATCTGCTGAGCAACTACCCGCGTGAACTCGCGGCTTTGATGAACACGGTCGAGCGTCTCGCGCACGCGGCGCAAGAGCGCAAGCGCCGCGTCACCGTCCCCTTTATAAAAGAGATCCTGCCGCACCGGGGAGCGGACTACACGTGAACGATCGTCAACCCGGGCAGGCCGCAGGGTTTGTAGCCCATGTCTTTCGCCATTTTCGCAAGTCCCTCGGTTTCAATATAAAAGTCGTGGCTGTAAGCGGGAAACACCAACCCCTGGCGATGGACGTCGGCGCGTATCAGCAGCATCGTGCCGCCGACGCCGTCAACCTCGACGCGTTCCGTGCCCGCGAATTCGCCGAGATAGCGCCTGCCGTAACCCACCGGCGGCTGCAAGATGCCGTCGCAGACGTATCTCGACCAGTCGAGCCGCCCGGCGTCTTCGCTCAGCACGAACGTATTGAGATCGAAAGCGCCGCCGTCGGCCCTGACGCAATACGGCACGACGATGTCTTCGCCCGCGGCCAGCAGCCGCTCGAGCGCGTCGGCGGGCCAGCTCAGCAGGTCAACGTCCATCCATAACACCCACTGTTCGTCGCGCAACGCCAAAGACAGCAGCAGGTTGCGGCTGCGGGCCAGGATCGAGCGGCGCGTGAACTGCTCGGCTACCGCCCAGCGCTCACGCGCCGCACGGTAGCCGAAGTCGCGTTTGAACAACTCGACGCGCGCGCAGCGTTCGCGCAATTCCGGCAGCAGCCGCTCGAGCGCGGCGTAAGTGCCGTCGTCGCTGTCGCTTTCCAGAAACGCCAAAGACAACTTGTGCTTGGGATAGGTCGCGGCGTCGAGATTGCGCGCGAAACGCTCAAGATGCGCCATGCCGTCTTTCACCGGCGTCAGCACCAGCACCGGCGGCGTCTCGGGCGGCGTCTCGGGCGCCGCCGCCGCGGGCGGCCGCGCGGACTCGAGGCGCTCGGCGGCCGCGGCGAATACCGGCGCGCGCGCGTCGAGCGTCACGCCCAGATCTTCCTGCAACTTGCTCAGGGCACGGTCATACTCGCCTGCCTTGTATTGAATTGAACTTTTTTCCCAGAGCCTTTCAAAGTGCCCCTCGTCCCAGGCGTTGGCGCCGTGAAACACGTAGATATACAACTGCGGGCCGTCACATAAAACCACGTCCGCCTGCTCGAGCAAGGCGTCGCACAACGGCGTATCCTCGCCTTTTTTCAGCACCCGATACTCGCCCACCCGGTCTTTCTTCGCGACCATCGTGTTTTCCAGCAAGCCGCGCGCCGACACGCCGAGGTATCGCCGGTCGGGCCGCCACAGCATTTGCCGGTGAAGAAAAGCGGCGTCGGCGCGCACGGCGAATAGCGCCGACATCTGCAGCAGCAGGCGGTCGGGGTGCGAGACGTCGTCGTCGTCCCACTGCGAAATGTATTCGCCTTGCGCGGTTCGCAGCGACAGGTTGCGCAACTCGCCCAGCGACTTGCCTGCGTCGGCGAGTCCGAGGTACTGGATTTGCGGGTCGCGCAGCGAATTGACCCAGCGCTCGAGCGCGGCGTCGGGATCATCGTTGATCACGATCAATTCGCGGTTGGGATAAGTCTGCCTGCGGAAACACTCGATCGCCCGTTGCGCGAGTTCGCACCGCGCGCGCGTCACCATCAGGCACGACACCCGCGGATACCCCGCCTTTTCGAGCAGCGCCCGCGCCGCGGCGACGTCCATCAACGCGCGTGCGACGCAAGCGCCGCCGGACATCCGGCTGACCCACATCTGCCCCGGCTGTGCCAACGCCGCCGCGGGCGAGACCCGCGCAGACAGCCCCACGCTCAAGTGCCGCAGATAACGCCGCACCTGGTCCGGGCGCACCAGCAGGTAAGCGCGCCTGAGCCAGGGTTTTGCACGGCGTTTTGCCCAACTGCGCAGCGCCGCCAAACCGCGTTCGATCCCGCTCATACAACCCCGCGCGAGCGCTTGCGGAGAATACGCCGCGCTCCACCACGAACCGTGCCAATGGTGAATCGTGTACGCGCGCCCAACAGCCCCGCGCGACCGGCGCGTGACGCGCGTTTCATTATCCAGCGGGTACAGCAACTCATGCGCTGCGATCGAAATAGATTGGTTGTCCGCATAGGCTGCGCAAGCCCGGGTCAGAAAAAAAGGCCCGGTCGCCGACAGCGGGTCGGCGGCGGTGCAGCAGGCCGGCAAAGCATGCGCCAGATGCTCCCAGAAAGGGTGCCCCGGAACCGAGGCCATGAAAGCGTTGCACAGTATTCTGCCGAAGTCGCCGCGCCGCGAGACGTCGTGCCGTGCGAGATGCCGGGGGGGTTCGCAGCCGATGACGACTTGCTTGCCTGCGAGCAGGGGCTCGATCGGGCGCAGACATTCAAGATCAAGATCGGCATACACCCCCCCGCAGCGGTGCAGGATGAAATACCTGACCGCGTCCACCCGCATGATCTCGTGCGCGTAGCCGTCGTAGATCGGCATGAACCACGCGTAGTGCTTGTGCAAAAATGCGCGGTTGTCGGCGTCGGTCCACAGCCGGTGTTCCCAGTCGGGATGATGCTCGAGCCAGGTTCTGCGAAACTTTGCCAAAGCCCGCGGCGGATTCTCGTCCTTCCAGGTCTGGTGAAGGATGCGAGGGATGGGTTGATCGCTCATGTTCGCGCAGGGTCAAAACAGTTTTTCCACGTCTTTTTTGCCGGCGTCGCCGCCGAAAGCGGCGCCGGCGATCTCTTTCGGCAAATACTCGGCACGGAACGTCTCGACGAGCGCGTTCTCGGCGGCCGGGTGCGCGAGCAGGCCGGTCGCCGGATCAATCTTCGCGGCGACAATGCCGCCCGGCTTGAAATAGGGGCGTTCCGGCTTGCCGTCGAGCACCGCGCGCATGAACTCGATCCACATCGGCAACGCCGCCCTGCTGCCGGTTTCGTAACGCCCCAGCGGCCGGTGGTCGTCAAAGCCGACCCAGGTCGTGCACACGATATCGCGGTTAAAGCCGCTGAACCAGGCGTCGCGCTGATCGTTGGTGGTTCCGGTTTTCCCCGCGAGGTCGCCACGCTCGAGCACCCGCGCGCGGCGACCGGTGCCGCCGCGTATAACGTCGCGCAACATGCTGTTGACCTGATAGGCGATATCCGACGGGATCACCCGCCGCGCGTAAGCCGGCGCCGTCTGCGTCGAGGCCCGCCCCACAGCGGCCGCGAGATCCAAAGCGTCACTGATCTGAGGTGCGCAGTTTTCCGCGCAGACCGCCGGCGGGGCGGCCTTGTACACCCGCACGCCGGCGCTGCGGATCTCGTCGATTAAGTACGGCCGGCTGTGCGTGCCGCCGTTGGCAAAAGCGGTGAAAGCGCCGGCGATCTGCACCGGCGTGACCGTGCCGGAGCCGAGCGCGAGCGTCAGGTTATAAGGTTGGCCGGCGCGGTCAAACCCAAACCGCAATACGTAGTCGAGCGTGTCGCGCACGCTGACGCTGTCGACCAGCCTGATCGAGACGAGGTTGCGCGAGTGCTTCAACGCTTCGCGCAGGCGCGTCGGCCCGAAAAACTTACCGCTGTAATTCGCCGGACGCCAATCGAGGCTGGTGCGGATATCGGTGAACACCACCGGCGAGTCGTTCACGACCGTGGCCGGGGTATATCCGTGAGCCAGCGCGGCGGCGTAAATGAACGGCTTGAAACTCGACCCGGGCTGGCGCTTGGCCTGGATTGCGCGGTTGAACTCGCTCAGGGAAAAATCGAAGCCGCCGCTGAGTGCGACGACGCCGCCGGCGTCCGCCTCCAACGCCACCAGCGCGCCGCCGACGTCCGGCAACTGCCTGAGTTTCCACCCGTCCCCGGCGCGGGCGAGGCGCACGACGTCGCCGACGGCAACGACGTCGTGCGCCGACTCCGGAGGCGCCCCCCGCCGATCCTGATCAAGGTAGCGCCGGGCCCAACTGTAAGCCGGAGAACCCAGCGTCGCCGCCTCGCCGCTTTTCATCACCGCGCGGAAAGTGCCGTCGCCGACCGCGGTCACCAGCGCCGGCGACAAACCGCCCGCCTCGTGAAAGCCAGCGAGCGCCGCGCGCACCGCCGGCGCGCCGGAGAAATCGTCAATTTCGACGCGGGCTTCGGCGCCGCGGTAACCGTGGCGCAGGTCGTATTTGATCAACGCCCTTTCGACGGCGCGGTTGGCCTCGGCCTGAGCGGCGCCGTCGAGCGTCGTATAAATCTCGTAGCCGCCGACCTGGGCTTCGTCCCCGAGAATCTCGAGCGCTTCCAGGCGCACCATTTCAGCGACGTAGGGTGCGTCCACCTTGATTTCCGCGCCGTGCCACTTTGCCGTCACTGCGCTCGCCGCGGCGCGTGCGTGCGCCTGCGGCCCGATCATTTCCAGTTCCAGCATGCGGTCGAGCACGTAATTCCTGCGCTTGACCGCGAGCGCCGGATTGCTCAGCGGGTTGTATATCGAAGGCGCCTTCGGCATACCCGCGATCATCGCGACCTGCGCGAGTTCGAGCTCCCCCACGTCCTTGCCGTAGTAAACCTCGGCGGCGGCGCCGACGCCGTAGGCGCGCTGCCCGAGAAATATTTTGTTCAGGTACAGTTGCAGTATTTCCCGCTTGCTGAACCGGCGCTCGATCAATAACGCCAGGAAAATCTCCTTGAGTTTGCGCTTATAAGTCCTGGCGCTGGTTAAAAAGTAGTTGCGCGCAAGTTGCATCGTGATGGTGCTGCCGCCCTGCTTTTTCTCTCCGGTCTCGATCAGTTTTATCGCCGCGCGCGCCAGCCCCTCGTAATCCACCCCCGGATGCTCAAAAAAACGGTCGTCCTCCGCGGCCAGAAAAGCGTCGATCAGCGCCGGCGGGAGCTGGGGCAGTGCGACCGGCACGCGCCGTTTTTCGCCGAACTCGCCGAGCAGGCGGCCGTCGCGGGTGTAGATCCGCAGCGGGGTCTGCAGCCGGATGTTCTTGAGGTCGGCGACCGACGGCAACTCCGGCGCGACGTAAAGATAAGCGCCGATAAACACCGCGACCGCGACCGGGAACAAGCTGATCAACGCAAGGAAAACTTTTCTTAAACCGCGGGGAACCACCTGACGAATGCTCTCGAATACTGCCAAGAATGCCCATTTTACCACGCTCCGCGCGGTGCACCGGCAACGATGCTGTGCGAAACTTGCAATGACAAGCGGGTGCGCACCCGCGTATCATTCATCCCGCGAACCGTTACAACCGAAACCGCCGCACGCATGACGCCCGCCTCCAACATCTTTCTGATCGGCCCGATGGCCTGCGGCAAAACGACGCTGGGCCGGCATCTCGCCGCCCGCCTCGACCATGAGTTTTGCGACAGCGACGACGTCGTGCAACAACGCGCGGGCGCGACGGTCGCCGAGATCTTCGAGCGCGCCGGCGAGGGCGGTTTCAGGCGCTACGAAACCGCGGTGCTTGCGGAACTGACAAAAAAACAAGGCCTCGTGCTCGCGACCGGCGGCGGCGCGGTGCTGTCGCAGAAAAACCGGCGGCGCCTGCGCGAACGCGGCGTCGTGGTTTATCTCCGGGTCGGCACCGACACCCAACTCGCGCGCATCGGCAACGACCGGAGCAGGCCGCTGCTGCACGGCCGGGACCGGCGCGCAACGCTGGCCCGGCTCAACCGCCTGCGCGAAGACCTCTACCGGCGAATTGCGGATATCGTCATTGCGGTTGACAATAAGAGCGTGCGCACAATAGGCGACGAGATCGTCGCCGCGCTGCCGCCGCTGCGGCCATCCGGTTGCGCGGCGAACCCCCGGACCGATGCCTGAGACACCGACAACGCTGACAGTCGCCCTGGGCGAGCGCGCTTAT
Organism: Candidatus Oxydemutatoraceae bacterium; assembly: GCA_965211995.1. Lineage (GTDB taxonomy): Bacteria > Pseudomonadota > Gammaproteobacteria > Poriferisulfidales > Oxydemutatoraceae > CAYFZO01. Next base: position 138,982 of record OZ243040.1, on the reverse strand, counting down.
CCGATCCACGTCGGCGCGAACCTGCTCGACGCCGCGGACCTCCTCAGCGAGCGTCTGCGCGGCGACCGCGTCGTCATCGTCACCGATGAGACGGTCGCGCCTTTGTATCTCGAGCGGGTGCGCGCCGCGCTGGCCGCGGTGGCGGTTGCGGACGTCGTGCTGCCCGCGGGCGAAGAACACAAAACGCTGGCGTCGTTCGAGCATATCTGCACGCGGCTGCTCGAGATCGGCGCGGGCAGAAACACGACCCTCGCGGCGCTCGGCGGCGGCGTCGTCGGCGACGTCGCCGGTTTCGCCGCGGCCTGCTATCAGCGCGGCATTGATTTGATACAGATCCCCACGACCCTGCTCGCGCAAGTGGATTCGTCGGTCGGCGGCAAAACCGGCGTCAACCACGCGCTCGGGAAAAACATGATCGGCGCTTTTTACCAGCCGCGCGCCGTCGTGATCGACCTCGACGTGCTCGCGACCCTGCCCGCCAGGCACTTCTCGGCCGGCGTCGCCGAGATCATCAAATACGGCATGATCCTCGACGCGGAGTTTTTCGAGTGGCTCGAACAAAACATGACCGCGCTGATGGCGCGCGAACGCGAAGTCCTGACCTGTGCAATTCTGCGTGCGTGCGAAATCAAAGCCGAGGTCGTCGCAAAAGACGAGCGCGAACGCGGCGGCCACCGCATGCTTTTGAACCTCGGACACACGTTCGGACACGCGATCGAAACCGCCACCGCATACAAGCACTGGCTGCACGGCGAAGCGGTCGGCTGCGGCCTGCTGCTGGCCGCCGCCGCCTCGCGCGACCTCGGATACCTCGAAAACGCGCAGGTCGGCCGGGTCGCCGCATTGCTCGAGCGCGCCGCGCTGCCGCGCACAATTCCGCCCGCGATCACCCCCGAACAAATGCTCGAACTGATGGCGCGGGACAAAAAGAATCTCGGCGCTGAATGTCGCCTGGTGCTGCTCAAAAAAATCGGAGACGCGTTCGTCAGCGACGGCGTCGGCCGGCGGGAACTCAGGCAAGTCCTGCAAGGCTGACGCGGCTGCGCAGCGCGGCCGCGAACTTATCCGAAAGCGCCCGCGACGGCGCGCGATACAACGCAGTGAAAACCGGGCGCGTGCTATAATCCGCGGCTTAAAAATACGCAAGCGACGGCGCAAAACGCATGAGAAAGCCCGCTAACAAAGCCCCCCAAAACGGTCTCTACTCCCCCGCTTTCGAAAAAGACGGCTGCGGCTTCGGCCTGATCGCGAACATGGACGGGCGCGCCGGTCACCGGCTGGTCGCGACCGCAGTCAAGTCGCTCGGGCGCCTGACGCACCGCGGCGCCGTCGCCGCCGACGGCAAGACCGGCGACGGCTGCGGCCTGCTGCTGAAAATGCCGGTGGACTATATGCGCTCGCAGGCCGACGCCGCCGGCATCAAGATCGGAAAATCGTTCGCGGCCGGGACGGTATTTCTCAACCGCGACCCGGCGCGCGCCGACTACGGCAAAGCCGCGCTCGCCGACGCCCTGGTACGGCAGGGCCTCGAACCCGCGGGGTGGCGCGAGGTTCCGATCAATCCCGAAGTCTGCGGGCGCGAAGCTCTGGACTCGCTGCCGCGCATCGAGCAGATCTTCGTCAACGCGGGCCGCGCGAAAGCCGCGCCCGGCACGGCAGATTTCGAGCGCGCACTGTTCATCGCGCGCCGGCGCGCCGAGACTGCGGTCGCGCAACAAGACGACGCGTTCTACGTCACCGGTCTGTCGTCGCGCACGCTCATCTACAAGGGCCTGGTGATGCCTGAGAATCTGCCGGTCTTTTACCCGGACTTGAGCGACCGGCGGCTTGAGACCTCGATCTGCGTTTTCCACCAGCGCTTCTCGACCAACACCTGGCCGCAATGGCGGCTCGCGCACCCGTTCCGGTTTCTCGCGCACAACGGCGAAATCAACACGATCCAGGGCAACCGCAACTGGGCGCGCGCGCGCGCGCACGAACTCAAAGCGCCCGGACTGCCCGACCTGAGCGAACTGTCGCCGCTGGTGTCGATGGAGGGCTCCGACTCGTGCAGCCTCGACAACATGCTCGAAGTGCTGCTCGCCGGCGGCGTGGACGTGTTCCGCGCAATGCGCCTGCTGATCCCGCCCGCGTGGCAGAACGTCGGGCATTTCGACCCCGATCTGCGCGCCTTTTACCGCTATCACTCGCTGTGCATGGAGCCGTGGGACGGCCCGGCGGGCATCGTCCTGACCGACGGCCGCTACGCCGCGTGCGTGCTCGACCGCAACGGTCTGCGCCCGGCGCGCTACGTGATCACCAAAGACCGCCACATCACGCTGGCGTCGGAGATCGGAGTCCACGACTACCGCCCCGACGAGGTGCAGGCCAAAGGCCGGCTCAAGCCGGGCGAGATGCTGGCGGTTGACACCGACAGCGGCGAACTGCTGACGCCGGCGGCGATAGACGACCGGCTCAAGCGCGCCCGCCCTTACCGCAAGTGGCTCGACGGCAATCTGCAATACGCGGCGACGCCGCCCGGCAACGCGCCGCTCGCGGCTGCGGTTATGCCGCAGAACAAACTCGCGGTTTACGAAAAAATGTTCGGCGTCACGTTCGAGGAGAAAGACCAGATCATCCGCGTCCTCGCCGAAGCCGGCCAGGAGGCGGTCGGCTCAATGGGCGACGACACGCCGCTGCCGGTGATGTCGCAGCGCGCGCGCCTGCTGCCGGACAATTTCCGCCAGCAGTTCGCGCAGGTGACGAATCCGCCAATCGACTCGCTGCGCGAACAGATTGTAATGTCGCTTGAAACCTGCCTCGGACGCGAATGCAACCCGTTCGAAGAACAGTCGGAGAATGCAAAACACGTCGTCATCGAGTCGCCGGTTTTGTCCGAGCACGAGTTCCGAGAGATCTTATCGCTCGACCCCGCGGACTATAAGCACCGGATCTTCGACCTCAACGCCGCGGCCGAAACCGGCCTCAAGACCGCGCTCCAAACCCTGTGCGATGAAGTGGTCGCGGCGGTGACCGAACACAAGGTCGCGCTGGTGGTGTTGTCGGACCAGAACCTCAGCCGCGAACGCGCGCCGATCCACGCGCTCGCCGCCTGCGGCGCGGTGCATCAGCGGTTGATCGAGAAAAAACTGCGCTGCCGCACCAACGTCATCGTCGCGACCGGCTGCGCGCGCGACCCGCACCAGTTCGCGACACTGATCGGCTACGGCGCGACCGCGGTGTTTCCGTACCTCGCGTATCAGGTGCTCAACGATCTGCACCGCGCCGGCAAGGCCGGCGACGAGCTCTCGCCGGCGGCGCTCGGCGCGAATTACCGCAACGGGATCAACAAGGGCCTGTACAAGATCATGTCAAAGATGGGCATTTCGACGATCACGAGTTATCGCGGAGCGCAACTGTTTGAAATCATCGGCTTGCACGACGAAGTCGTGGAGCTGTGCTTCAAAGGCACCGTCAGCCGCGTGCAGGGCATGGACTTCGCGCAACTGCACGACGACCAACTGCGCCGGGTGTGGCAGGCGTGGAACCCGAACGAGCGCGCGCAGCAGGGCGGCCTGCTCAAATACGTCCACGGCGGCGAATACCACGCGTACAACCCGGACGTGATTCAAAGCCTGCACCGGGCGGTGCAAGACGGAGATTATTCGGACTACAAGGTCTTCGCCGACCACGTCAACCGCCGCCCGCCGATCGTGCTGCGCGACCTGCTCGAACTGAAACCGGCGCCGACCCCGCTGCCGCTCGAGGAAGTCGAGCCGATTGCGGCAATCCTGCCCCGCTTTGACTCGGCCGGCATGTCGCTCGGCGCGCTGTCGCCGGACGCGCACGAAACGCTGGCGCAGGCGATGAACCGCCTCGGCGGACGCTCGAACTCGGGCGAAGGCGGCGAAGACCCCGTGCGCTACGGCACCGACAAGTCGTCGAAGATCAAACAGGTCGCGTCGGGGCGGTTCGGCGTCACACCGCACTACCTGGTCAACGCCGAAGTCTTGCAGATCAAGATCGCGCAAGGCGCAAAACCCGGCGAAGGCGGCCAACTGCCCGGACACAAGGTCAACGCGATGATCGCGAAACTGCGTTACTCGAACGAAGGCATTTCGCTGATATCCCCCCCGCCGCATCACGACATCTACTCAATAGAAGACCTCGCGCAGTTGATCTTTGATCTCAAGCAGGTCAATCCCGACGCGCTGGTGTCGGTGAAACTGGTCGCCGCGGCGGGCGTCGGCACCATCGCCGCGGGCGTCGCCAAAGCATACGCCGACCTGATCACGATCTCGGGCTACGACGGCGGCACCGGCGCGAGCCCGTTGACCAGCATCAAGTACGCGGGCGCGCCGTGGGAACTCGGGCTCACCGAAACCAGCCAGGTGCTGCGCGCGAACGGCCTGCGCGGCAAAGTGCGCCTGCAAACCGACGGCGGCCTGAAAACCGGCCTCGACGTGGTCAAAGCCGCAATCCTCGGCGCCGAGAGTTTCGGCTTCGGCACCGCGCCGATGGTCGCGATGGGGTGCAAGTACCTGCGCATCTGCCACCTCAACAACTGCGCGACCGGCGTCGCAACGCAAAACCAGACGCTGCGGCTGCGGCACTTCATCGGCAAAGCCGAAATGGTAATGAACTATTTCAAATTTGTCGCGACCGAGACGCGCGAATGGATGGCGCAACTCGGCGTCCGCAAACTCGAGGACCTGATCGGACAAACCTCCCTGCTCGAAGTCGCCGCCGCGGACACGCCGAAGCAGAGCCGGCTCGACCTGACCCCGATCCTGACGAGCGCCGCGGCCTCAATGGACGAGCCGCGCTTCTGCACCCGCGCGCGGAACGCGCCGTTCGACCGCGGCGAACTCGCCGAAAAAATGGTCGCCGACACGCTCGACGCGATCACACACAAACGCGGCGGCGAGTTTCATTACGCCGTCAACAACACCAACCGCTCGATCGGCGCGCGCGTGTCGGGCGAGATTGCCAAGCGCCACGGCAATCACGGCATGCACGACGCGCCGATCAAACTCAAACTGACCGGCACCGCCGGGCAGAGTTTCGGCGTGTGGAACGCGGGCGGCCTGCATCTGCACCTCGAAGGCGACGTCAACGACTACGCGGGCAAGAGCATGGCCGGCGGCGAGATCGTGTTGCGCCCGCCGACGGCGCTCAGCGACGAAACGCCGATCGCCGGGAACACCTGCCTGTACGGCGCGACCGGCGGCAAATTCTTCGCCGCCGGCGCCGCCGGCGAGCGCTTCGCGGTCAGAAACTCGGGCGCGGTCGCGGTTGTCGAGGGCGTCGGCGATCACGGCTGCGAATACATGACCGGCGGCGCGGTCGTAGTGCTCGGCGCCGCCGGCCTGAACTTCGGCGCCGGCATGACCGGCGGGTTCGCGCTGGTTCTCGACCGTGAAAATCGCTTCAACGACTACTGCAACCACTCGCTCGTGGAAACTCAGCGCATCGACACCGGGAGGATGGAACGCCACCGCGAATATCTGCGCGCGCTGCTGCACGAACACACCGGCAAGACCGGAAGCCGCCGCGGCCGCGAACTGCTCGGCGACTTCTCCGCCTATCTGCCGCTGTTTCACCTGGTCAAGCCGAAAGCGGTTGAACTCGAGACGCTGATCGCCGACCTGCACGAAGCCGCGTAGCACAAGTCGGCACGGGCGATACCATGGCCGGCAGGATCCCTTCCAGTTTCGTAGATGAACTGATCGCGAACAGCGACGTCGTGGAGATCATCGGCCGCTTCGTGCCGCTGCAGAAAAAAGGGCGGGAATACATGGCGTGCTGCCCCTTCCACGAAGAAAAAACGCCGTCGTTCTCGGTCAACCCGCACAAACAACTCTATTACTGCTTCGGCTGCAACGAGGGCGGTTCGGTCGTCAAGTTTCTGATGAACTACCGCAAGTTGGACTTCGTCGAGGCAATCGAGACGCTCGCCCAGTTCGCGGGCGTCGCAGTGCCGCGTGCCGGCGGCGCGCCGGCGGCCGACAAGCAGCATCAGCAACTCTTCGCGGTGCTCGCCGCGGCGTTTGAGTTTTACCGCAAAAATCTCGCGCGCATACCGACCGCCGCCGAGTACCTCGCGCAGCGCGGCATAGACGCAAGCACCGCGACCGTTTTCGGCTTGGGTTACGCGCCCGCCGGCTTCGACAATCTCAAGCGCTGTTTCGGGCGCGACTACAACGAACGCACGTTGCTCAAAGCGGGGCTGCTGGCACAGAAAGCCGGCACCGAACACACCTACGACAAGTTCCGCAACCGCCTGATGTTCCCGATCCGCGACCGGCGCGGGCGCGTGATCGCTTTCGGCGGGCGCGTGCTCAAAGACGAAGAGCAGCCGAAATACCTGAACTCCCCGGAAACCGAAGTGTTCCACAAGCGGAACACGCTGTACGGGACGCATGAGTTGAAAGAAAGCCGCCGTCTCGACCGGGTCCTCGTCGTCGAGGGCTATATGGACGTCGTGTCCCTGCGCGCGCGCGGCGTTAACAACGCGGTCGCGACGCTGGGGACGGCGGTGACGCACGAACACGTGCGGCAATTATTCCGGCTGTGCGGGCAACTGGTGTTTTGTTTTGACGGGGATTTCGCGGGGCGCACGGCCGCCGCGCGCGCGCTGGAACAGGCGCTTGCGCTGTTTCACGACGGGCGCGCCGTCAACTTCATGTTCCTGCCCGAAGGCGAAGACCCCGACAGTTTTGTCGGCGCGCACGGAAAAGAAGCGATGGAAAAAGCCGTTGACGCGGCAATGCCGCTGTCGGTTTTCCTGTTCGAGCACCTGTGCCGGGAACTCGACCTCGCGCTGCCCGAGGGACGTGCGACTTTCGCCGAGCGCGCGCGCCCGATGCTGGCCGGGCTGCCGCGCGGAACCTTCCGCGACCTGATCACCGCGGAACTCGCCGACAAGGCCGGCGTCGAAACCGGGCATCTGCTCGCCGCCCACGCAACGCGCAAGCCGCAGCCGCGCCGCATCGCGGGCAGGCACAAAACCCGCTACTCGGCGGTGCGCGTCGCGGTCGCGCTGCTGTTGTCGAACCCCGCGCTCGAACGGCAGGCGTTGGCGAGCGACGAGATCCGGAAAATAGACCGCCCCGGCGCCGCGCTGCTCGCGGACATGCTCGCGCGCATCCGCCACAGCCCGGAAATCAAGACCGCCGCGCTGCTCGAGCAATACCGCGACAGCGAACACGAACGATCACTGATCAGCCTGTTGCATTGGCCGCCGCCGCCGGACGCGGCGGCCGAATTCAAGCACGTGATGGAACACCTGCACAATTTGTCGCAAGAGCAGGCGTTTGCAAGCCTGGTCAGAAAATCAAAGACCCGGGCCCTGAACGAACAAGAAAAAAGCCAACTGCAGGGTTACCTGAGCCGCAGATCCTGAAACGCGGCCGCGTCACCCGCCCCCGCCTTTCGCCGCCGGACCCCCTCAAAAGCCCGCACCGCGGCAAGCAAGATACATCCGCGGCTTAGCGCGGATCAAAAATGAGTTGCGGGAGGTCGCCGAATGCACGTCTGAAGTGCGGCGCTGACACGCTGCACAGCGTCTATGGCACGACACCGCCACAAGTTGCCGGATGCGGTGTCTGAAGTGCGGCGCTGACACGCTGCACAGCGTCTATGGCACGACACCGCCACAGGTTGCCGGATGCGGCGTCTGAAGTGCGGCGCTGACACGCTGCACAGCGTCTATGGCACGAACACGGCCACAGATTGCCGGATGCGGCGTCTGAAGTGCGGCGCTGACACGCTGCACAGCGTCTATGGCACGACACCGCCACAGGTTGCCGATGCACGTCTGAAGTGCGGCGTTGACCCGTCGTCCTCCGGTGCCCGCCCGCGTTGTCTTTCGTATTTCCCCCCGCCGACCGGGTCGCGTCCCGGCCGACTTCCCCTCGCAGGTGAAACGGTCCTCAACGGCCTGCTCCGCTTCCTTATGGCCGCACTTCGAACCGGCAGTCGGCCCCCCGCGGACGGATGCCGCACCGCAGGCTTGAAACCGCCGCGCAAACGGGGCGGCGGCGGGAAAAGGCGGCGGGCGCCCGCCTGCGTATGCTACACTCCCTTAGTTTAGGCTTATGCAAGCGAACTACCGCACCGACGAACCCTGAGATTGAACCATGCGCGCGGAACAGCAACAACAGTCGAAGATCAAAAAACTGATCGCCAAAGGCAACGAGCAGGGCTACCTCACCTACGCCGAAGTCAACGACCATCTGCCGCAGGACATCGTTGATCCCGAGCAAATAGAGGACATCATCGGCATACTCAACGATATGGGTATCACCGTCTATGAGAAAACCCCGGACGACAACGACCTGCTGCTGCAAAAAAACGAAGTCACCAATGAAACGGACGCGGAGGAGGCCGCGGCCGCGCTCGCGAGCGCGAGCAGCGACCTCGGTCGCACCACCGACCCGGTCAGAATGTATATGCGGGAAATGGGCTCGGTGAGCCTGCTCGACAGGAGCGGTGAAATACGCATCGCCAGACGCATCGAGGCCGGCCTGAACGAAGTGCTGCGCGCTTTGGGGCGCTACCCGCCCGCGATCACCGAACTGCTCGCGGCTCACGCGGCCTGCAAGCAGGGCGAACTTAAACTCACCGAAATCGTGACCGACTTTATCGACCCTAAAAAGTTCAAGCAGGAAAAGGAATTCACTATTCCCAAGCCTCCGGTCGTCAAGGCGGGCGACACCGACAAGGCGACCGTACACAAAGAGATCACGGCACAAGAAGCCGCGCGGCATTTCACCAAACTGAAGCGCCTGTATAACCGCGGCAAAACCATGGCGTGCGACAGCGAGGGCGACTACGACCGCGCGCGGGAAAAAACCGCCGACGCGTTCATGGAATTCAAGTTGCCGCCGGCGATGACCGACCGGCTGATCATGAAATTGAAAAGCACTTTCACCAAAATACGCGGGCACGAGCGCGTGCTGATGAACCTCTGCGTCAACCGGTGCGGCATGCCGCGCAAGTTGTTTATCGCGACTTTCAGCGAGAACGGCACCGACCCGAAATGGTGGAGAAAACATACGGCGCCGCGCGCCAAATACGCCCCCAAACTGAAGTCTCACAAACCGGCGATCATGCGCGCCCGGGGACAACTCAAAGCAATCGAAGAAGAAGCCGAGTTGCCGCTCCGCGAGATCAAGAATATCAGGCGGCTGATCTCCACCGGGGAGGCCAAAGCGGGAAGGGCCAAAAAGGAAATGGTCGAAGCCAACCTCAGACTGGTGATCTCGATCGCGAAGAAATACACCAACCGCGGCTTGCAATTTTTGGATCTCATTCAGGAGGGCAACATCGGCCTGATGAAGGCGGTTGATAAATTTGAATACCGGCGGGGGTACAAGTTCTCGACTTACGCGACTTGGTGGATCCGCCAAGCGATCACCCGCTCGATCGCGGATCAGGCGCGCACGATCCGCATTCCGGTGCACATGATAGAAACGATTCACAAACTGAACCGCATTTCGGGACAACTGGTGCAGGAAATGGGGCGCGACCCGAAACCGGAACAACTGGCCCAACGCATGGGAATACCCGAAGAAAAGGTCCGCAAAGTGATGAAAGTCGCGAAAGAGCCGGTGTCGATGGAAACGCCGATCGGCGACGACGAAGACTCTCACCTGGGCGACTTCATAGAAGACGAAGCGACGGCCGCGCCGGACGAGGCGACCCTCTCCGAAAATCTCAAGGAAACCATGGGCAAACTGCTTTCGTCCCTGACCCCGCGCGAGGCGAAAGTTCTGCGCATGAGATTCGGGATCGATATGAACACCGACCATACCCTCGAAGAGGTCGGCAAACAGTTTGACGTCACGCGCGAACGGATCCGTCAAATAGAAGCCAAAGCGCTGCGCAAACTGAAACACCCTTCGCGATCGGAAAAACTCAAAGGGTTTCTCGATGGCGCTTGACGCCGTGAAGGCCAGGGGACGCGGGCCTGTAGCTCAGCCGGTCAGAGCAGGGGACTCATAATCCTTTGGTCGCAGGTTCGAATCCTGCCGGGCCCATCACGCGCCGTTGCAGCGCCGCTGCCGTAATCACGTAATAAAAGACCGGACGATTCCACGAGCGGCGGGCGGCCTGAGCGCGGCTGTGTCCCGGCCGTGCACATTCGCACCGGCTCTTCGCCGCAACCCCGCCACGGTCGCGGCAACTCCGGGCCTCGGCCTCGCGCAGAAACCGCAACGCCGCACCGGCGGGGCCAGCGTAATCGTTATCCCTCATTGACGATCCCCCGGGCATGTGCCGATAACGGCGCACTGCGGGGCATCAGCACACGCCTTGTGCGGGCGGCATCCGGGTGCCCTTCATGGTGCGATGACCGGGCTCCATTCCCGCGGCCGTTGAGGCCCGGCCGATCATCACGCCGGCCGTGCCGCCGGCCTCGGCGGCGGCGGCCGGGCTTTATGTCAAAGGCGCCGCCTGCACGAACGGCGTGAATAGGTTTCAGCACCTTAAAAGGAACCCCCCGCCACCGCGGCGCGCCCCCCGTGCGCAGCCCGTGCCGGCGCCTGCGGCATAGAGACGAAATTGCATACGCCGCCGGCGCGATCCTCAGGCGCGGCGCCCGCAAACTGAGCCTCCACACCGGCAGTTCCGGTCCGCATCAGTACAACCCTGCAATATCGCACGGGGCGTCTCCGCACAAATCAGCCTCGCCGCAGCGGAGTCGACAACGCTGCGATCCCGGCGCACGGCGCTGACGGCGCCCCGCCCGCCCCGTTGTAGTGAACGATCGGATCAAAAAAAACGGGAGATCCCCCGCACGTAGTACTGAAAAAAACTCAACCGACCAATGCCCTCAGGCGTCGTCGCGACTTTGCGCGACACAAAAAAATACCTTTCCATCGCGGCAGGGTCGTAGCCGAGCAGGCGCGGCGCGTTCTTTTTCAACGCGGCGTAATCCCTGAGTGCCTTGATCAGCAGGCGCGGCGTGATCTTCCCCGCGAGCATACGCAGGAAAAACTGCGCCAATTGCCACGCCTGCAGCAGCAATAAACGCCCGCCTTCGAAGTACTTGTAATTCTTCAGCAGCGTATTACGCAGCATATAGTAGGAAACTTCGCGGTTGCCGGGACGGAACGGATTGACTTTGTGCCGTAACACCAACGCCGGGTAATACAGGATATTGAAGCCGCTCAAAACGGCCCGCAGCGCGTATTCGTTTTCGTGCGCCTGTCGAAAATAGACTTCTTCAAAAAGACCGATCTTAGCGATCACTTTTCTTTTGATGAACACCGTGCCGTTGCCAAAACTGTTCACGTAAAAACTTCGATGCAGATTGCTTGCCTTAGACTGAGAAAAAATGAAATGCTCCCACCGCCCCGTGTGAATGTTGGTTATGCCGATATTGAGAAGGTCCCAGTCCCGCTCTTGCTCCAGGCGTTCGACTTTGCGGAATAGATCGTCGCCCTCGATCAATTCATCGTCGTCAAGACAAAAAATAATGTCCCCCTTCGCCGCGGACAGCCCCTTGTTCTCGGCGGCCGTAATTCCCCGGTTTTCATCGAACCGGAAGTATCTGAAACGCGCATCGCGCCCGGCCAGTTCCCGGCAATACTCTTGCGTGCCGTCGCGCGAGCCGTTATCCACGACGATGACTTCAAACTCGGCTCCTTGCTGCCTGAAAACCGAGTCCACCGCCGCGGCCAGATCCTCCCGCCGGTTCCAGGTCGGCACGATCACGCTAAACATCGCACTTCCGCTTCGCGCCGCCGTGCATAAAGTTCCCCGCTGCGGGGAACGCGCTATTTTTTTGCCACATAAAAATTTTCGAGCGCGACCGCGTCGAGATCGGAGCGAATGAATACGCCGAGCGCGTCTTCGGGAGAGCATACGATCGGATAACCGGTGAGGTTGAAAGAGGTGTTCAACACCGCGCCAACGCCGGTTTCTTCCTCAAACGCGCGGATGAGACGATGGTACCGCGGATTCCAGTCCCGCACGACCGTTTGCGGTCTGAGCGTGTGGTCGTAAGCATGCATACAGGCCGGAACGTCATCCCGCGCCCTGGCCGACGCGGGAAACGCCATCGACATGTAGTGGGCCTGGTATCCCTTGTCCGCCCTGAAATAATCGCCGGCTCTTTCCTGCAATATGCTGGGGCAATAAGGCATCCAGAATTCTCTTTTCTTAATGGCCTGGTTGATCCTGCTGATTGAACGCATATCCCGCGGGTCGGCGAGAATAGAGCGGTTGCCCAGGGCGCGCGCACCCCACTCCATGCGCCCGACAAACCGCCCGATGATCTTGCCACGCGCAAGCTCTCCGCCCACTTTCGCCTCGATATCCTCCATTTTCTCCACCGCGAACGGCTCGCCACACGCCGCCAGCGCCGCCTCGATCTCGCGCGCACCGTACTCGGGTCCGAGATACAAGTCTTTGAGGGGTGCAAACTCGCTGCATCCGTGCGCCATGCCCGCGCGCATCGCGGCGCCGATCGCCAGAGAATCATCGGAGCAACTGGGCAGCACCCACAGTTCCTCGACTTCCGGCAGGGACAGAATAATGTGATTGGCTTTCACGTTCATGAAGATCCCGCCGGACAGAACAACCCGTTTCACCCCGGTTCTGCGAACGGCATTGGCGACCCAGGCCGCCAAAGTCGTTTCGGTCAGACGCTGCACCGCGTACGCCACGCAGTCAAAGCGGTCGCCTTCAAAAGTGTCTCTCAGAAACTTCAGATACCGCCACTTGGTGAACGTGGTATTGTTCCTGAGGCCCAACCCGTTTTTCTCGACTTCTATGCAGCCCTTTATCTTGGCGTAAGCCGGGCGGGCGTACCCGGGGTTGGCGTACGCCGCGAGCCCCATCACTTTATATTCATCCGAGGTCGGGTTCATGCCGAGAAACTGCGTGGTTCTTGCGTACAACTCGCCCAGGGAATTGAAATGGCTGACGGTATGCAGGCGCCTCAGGCGCCCCCGCTTGCCGATATTGACGGTGGCGCAGACCGCGTCGCCGGCGCCGTCGCAGGACAACACCAGCACTGCTTCGTCTTTATGGTAATAAGGCGAGCACCCGTAGGCGCTCAAAGCGTGCAGGGTGTGATGATCGTAAAAGGCCACGCCGGCCTTGATCCCCGCCGCCGCGACCGCTTTGCGCATCCCCTTCCGGTCTCTTAATTGCGACAGCACGGACACCGCCGGCTTGATGCATTTGCTCGAACGCAGAAAAGACTTCGGCAGCAGCGGAGACACACGGCTGTACATTCCCCTGAACCCTGCGGGGCTCGTGATCGCCCGCAGGCTGTAAACCGGAGGAATCAGACCGGCGACGCCGACCGCGGCGACCTCTTGCGGACTCACGCCGCCGACCTCCAAACATGCGCGCATCGCGTGCGCGGGAATCCCGCAATAATTTTTCTCCCGGTTCAGCCGCTCTTCCGGAATGCACGCCAGAATTTTCCCGTCTTTGATCAGACAAGCCGCCGCGTTGTGCCCGTCGTGTATGCCCAGAGTGATCATCGCGGAACTCGAATCAGCCGGCGCCGGTGCCGCTCACGCGGCGTATTACCCGCATGAATGAGTCGGCCGCATATTCGACGCCGTATTTTCCAATGCGGATTTTGGATCTTTCTCCCATTTCCCGCCTGAGCCCCCGATCCTCCAGCAGGCGGGTCAGCGCCTTTTTCAGCGCATCGCCGTTCCCGGACTCGACGACGATGCCGTTATCGGTCACCAATTCCGACGCGCCCGCCGCGTCGGTAACGACGATCGGCAGCCCGTAATACATCGCTTCATTGACGACCAACCCCCACGGATCGTGTTCGGTGGGCATAACGAACACGTCGGCTTGCGCATAGCATTTTGCCTTTTCTTCGCCTTCGACATGACCGGCAAACCGGACGCACCCGGAAGCGCCCGCCAAACGCCTTAACCGGCGCTCCTCCTCGCCGCTGCCGGCGATCACCAGCACCGCGTCGGTTCGCCCCATGTCCTTGAAAACCCTTATCAAAAAATCCGCCCCTTTTCCTTTTCTCAGATAACCGAGATAAAGAATAACCGCTTTATCCCCGTATGCCGCCGCTTTGCCGACGGTCGCGACGTCCTTATTGCAGACCTCAGGCACCACCTGCACCACGTTAAAGACCGGCAGCCGCTCGCCCCCCATTTTTCTCAGGTAGTTTTCGGTGTACGCGCCGAAGCCCATGGCCGCCGCGCAACGCTTAATAAAATTTCCCCTTACGCAATCGCCGATGAATTTTTTGACCCGCTTGGTCCTGGCGTAGTATTGCGTCTCGATATAGTCGGTCCACAGAACCAGGGGTTTGTTGCGCAAACCCGACACCAACAGCGTAAAAAACGCCCCGGTGACGGATTGCACGCCAATTTGACCGACCATATAGACGTCGTATTTCCTCCACAACAAGTGCAGCGGCATCAGGGCAAACAGCCAATTGCCGGAACGGCACTCGAAAGAGCAATCCTCCAAAGCCACGTCGTCCAGGTGGTCAAAAGGTTTCGGGCGGCTGAAAAAAACCTCGACTTCCACTTGCTTATGCAGTTGTTCAAAAACGGGCAGCCGGTACGGATAAGCCCACGTGTCCATGATGAAAACTCTCATTTTATGCTGTCCCCGACCGCCGAAACCCTTGCGCTGTTTGCGTCTTTGGCCGGGCGCAGGCCCGCTCCCGGCGGCGCCTGAGCGCACGGGGCGCCGAAAAGCGGCACATTATATCCCGCGTTTCGCGGGTTGCGCGCGCGCGCCGAATACGGCCGTGCCCAGCCGGACCAGCGTCGCGCCCTCGGCGATCGCCGCCTCGAAATCTCCGCTCATTCCCAGTGACAAGGTGTCCAGTGCATACGCCCCGGAATATGCATCAAAAATATGCTTCACCGCCGCAAAAGCCCGTCGCTGACGATCACTTCCTGCGGGCGCGGGAATCGCCATCAGCCCCCGCACTTTAAGCCCCGGCAGCACCGCGGCCGTCTCCAGCATCTCGCCGACGCCCGCCGGCGCGACGCCCGCCCTGGTCTTCTCTGCGCTGAGATTGACCTGAATGCACACATTGAGGGCGGGCAGCCCGGGGGGGCGCTGCCCGGACAGCCGCCGCGCGACCGCGCCGCGGTCAACCCCGTGGACCCACGCAAACAAAGACGCAATCCGCCGGGTCTTGTTGCTTTGTATCGGTCCGATGAAATGCCATTCGATCCGGCCGCCGCCGATCCGCTCAATCTTTTGCTGCGCTTCCTGCACGTAACTTTCCCCGAACGCCGTCTGTCCCGCCGCGATCGCTTCGGAGATCACCGCCGCGGGTTTGGTTTTGCTGACGGCGAGGAGTTTGACGCAACCGGGAGCGCGGCCATATTTGACTTCCGCCGCCCTGATCGCGTCGGTCACGCGCTTCAGGTTGGTTGCGATCGAGCCCGTCCCCACGGCCTCAAAAACAAAGCGACGCGGCGTCAAACACCGGGCCGTCAACACAAACGCGCTGCATCGCAATGCCGTTATGCCCGGTCGTTGGGACGACGCATCCGGCACAACCGCCGAGCGCGCACGCCATATATTCCTCAAGCGACAACTGGCACGGCAGGCGGTGCCTGCGGGCCAGCCCGGCGACGGCCGCGAGCATCGGTACGGGGCCGCAGGCGAAAATCTCGACTTGCGCTTTGTCCGCCGCGGACAGGCGCGACAGCCGGGCGTCGGCCAATTCATGCGCGAAGCCGTTGAAGCAGCCGGGGCGGGGCCGCCTGCTGCACAGCCGCGCCGCCATCCCGAACGCTTCCAAGGCCGAATGGGTTGCGCGGATTTCCGCGCCGACACCCGCGACGGCAATCTCCGACTCACACACCGGGAACGGGAAAGGCCGCTCGGAAGCGAAGATCACGAACGGCGAGAACGCGTACTCGCGGTGCAGCGATTCCGCCAGAAAAAACACGGGCGGTATGCCGACGCCGCCGCCGAGCAGCAGCGGTTGCGGATATTCGTCGTGCACGACAAAGCCGTTGCCGATCGGGCCGAAGCCGCTTAAGACGTCGCCCTCGCGTTTCTTGCCAAGCAAAAGACTGCCGCGACCGACCGTTTTGTACAGGATCTCTATCCACCCCCGCGACGCCGACGCCGACATGATCGAATAGGGCCGGCGCATCCTCAGGCCGGGATCGCACCGCAGGTGTATGAACTGCCCGGGCTTTGCGGCGCCCGCACAACGCGGCGCGCGCAGACGCAGCACGTACTGCCCCTGCGGATACTCGCGCCGCTGCAGTACCGCCGCGTCTTCCAAAAATACCGAACTTTCCCGGCGCGCCACCGTCACTCCCCGCAGACGATGCGCCCGCCGAGCACGGTCCAGCGCACTTTGCCCTTGAAACGCCTCCCGAGGAACGGCGTGTTCTTGCCGGCGCTCAGCAGGGATTCCTCTTGCAGCACCCATTCCTGCGCGGGGTCGGCCAGACACAGATCGGCGACGGCGCCGACCGCCAGGCCGCCGCGGTCGCTGTGCAGCAGGCGCGCGGGGTTGGAGGTGACGCAAGCGACCGCCGTCGCCAGCGGGACGACGCCCCGCTCCGCCAGTTCCAGCATCAGCGGCAACAGCGTTTCGAGCGATGAAATGCCGGGGGCGCCGGACGGAAACGGCGCAAGTTTGGCGTTAATGTCGTGCGGTTGGTGATCCGAGCACACGATATTCACGCCGCCCGCGGCGACCGCCGCGATTAAGGCGTCACGATCATCCGCCCCGCGCGCCGGCGGCAACAAGCGGCAATTGGGGTTAAAGTCGGCAACGTCGTCTTCGGTCAGGAATAACTGATGCGCACACACGTCCGCGGTGACCTCGAGTCCCGCCGCGCGCGCCTGCGCGATCAACGCGACCGAGCGGGCGCAGGACAAACGGCAAAAATGCACTCTGGCGCCGGTGTCTTCCGCCAGCGCCAGATATTGGCCGAGCGGTGCCGTTTCGGCGGAAACCGGAATGCCCGGCAACCCGAGCCGGGTCGAGACGGCCCCTTCGTGCGCACAACCGCCGTCAACCAGCGCGTGGTCCAGCGGGTGCAAAAATACCAGCAGATCAAGACCCGCCGCATACTGCAATGCGCGCCGCAGAAAATTCGCGTCCGCAAAAGGCTGCAAACCGTTGCTGACCGCAACGCAGCCCGCCGCTTTGAGCGCGGCCATCTCGCTCAGCCGGCGCCCCTCGAGGCCGACACTCATCGCCCCGATCACCGCGACGTTGCAAAGTCCGACCGCTTCGGCGCGGCGGCGGACGAGATTCACGGTCGCTGCGGCGGCAACGGCGGAATGCACTTCGGGCATGGAACACAGCGTCGTTATGCCGGCGGCCGCGGCGGCGCGCATTTCGGACGCGACCGTCGCCTTGAACTCATAACCGGGTTCGCGCAGATAAGCGCCGACGTCCAGCAGGCCGGGCAAAGCCAGCAGCCCTTCGGCGTCGAGCACCGTATCCGCGCGAGTCTGCCGTAGTTTTCCGATCCGCCCGATGCGCCGGTCTTCGATGAACAGATCGCAGACTTCATCCACGCCGTTCGCGGGATCAATTACGCGCGCCCGCCTGATCAAAAGGCTCACGGCGCCCGCCGCTCGGTGGTGCGGCGGGCGCCGATCGCAAGCGCCATGACCGCCATCCTCACGGTCACGCCGTAGTTAACCTGATCGAGAATCACGGACTGCGGCCCGTCGGCCACTTCCGAACTGATCTCGACGCCGCGGTTGATCGGGCCGGGGTGCATGACTATCGCGTCCGGTTTTGCGCAGCTTAGTTTATTGGTCGTAATTCCGTAACAAAAATAGTACTCGTTTTCACTGGGCAGGAACGAACCCCTCATCCGCTCTTTCTGCAGGCGCAGAATGATAATGACGTCAACCCCCGCGAGCCCCGCTTCCGGATCCTGGTAGGTCCGCACTCCAAGTTCTTCCACGCCCTTCGGCATCAACGTTCTGGGCGCGATCAGGCGGATGTCCCGAACCCCCAGCGTCTTCAGGGCGGCTATCTCCGAGCGGGCGACGCGGGAATGCAGCACGTCGCCGACGATCGCGACGCTTAACGGCGGGAAATCCCGTTTGTGCTTGCGTATCGTGAACATATCGAGCAGCGCCTGAGTCGGGTGGGCGTGTCTGCCGTCTCCCGCGTTGATGACGCAGACGTCCGCCGCCATGCGGCTTGCGATAAACGTTGACGCGCCGCTGTCGGGATGCCGCACGATGAACATATCCGCGCCCATCGCCTGAATATTCTTCAGCGTGTCTATCAGGGACTCCCCCTTCGCGACGGCGGCCGTATCCACTTGAAAATCCATGATGTCGGCCGACAATCTCTGCGCGGCCAATTCAAAAGTCGAGCGCGTCCGGGTGCTGGGCTCGAAAAAGAAATTAACGACGGTCTTGCCCCTGAACAACGGCACTTTTCTGCCGGCACCGCCGTCGCGGGCGACAAAAGACTGCGCCGTGTTGAGCAGTTTCAGGAGAAGATTTTGCGACAATCCTTCGATCGTCAGAAAATGCCTGAGCCGCCCGCGCTCGTCCAGTTGCAGGCGGGAACAGAAATCTTGTCGCTTGGAAATCGGTGCGTTCGGCATTAAAGCCGCATTATCAACAAATGCCGGCCACTTATCAAATGGGAATTATATGCGGCGATCCGCACGCTTCCCTGCGGTCATTGCAGCCATGGTGGAAGCGCCGCGGCATTTGGGCGGCGTTTCAAACCGCGGCTCAGCCCGCCAATAATTCCTGAGCCCCGAGCAACGCCCGAAAATCGGCATCGGTTTCGAACAATTCATCGTAACCCCCCTGAACCACCGAGCCGTCCCCCTTCATCACGAGCACCACGTCGGCAAACCGCATGGTTTCGGGCCGGTGAGCGATGATAAATATCATCTTGTTCGCACTCACGCGCATCAAGGCTTTGATGATCTCCTTTTCCACCACCAGATCGAGCGCGTTGGTCGCCTCATCAAATATCAGAACCGAAGATTCCCGGTACAGCGCGCGCGCGATCGCCAGCCGCTGGCGTTGACCGCCGCTCAATATCTCCGCGTCTTCCTCAACCTTTGTGTCGAGTCCGCGCGGCAGGCTTGCAACGAAATCTTCGAGTTGCGCCAACTTGACGGCTCTACGGGCTTTTTCAAGATCAACCTTTTGCAACGACGCTTCAAATGCAATGTTCATCGCTAAAGTGGCATCCAGAAAAAAGGGCTTTTGAAAAGTCACGCCGGTTGATTGCTGCCAATTTCGCCTGAAAGTGACGTCATCCTGCAGCGACTTGCCGTCCACCATCACCCGGCCTTTTTGCGGGATCAGCAAGCCGCTCAGCAGCCGAATCAACGTGGTTTTCCCGACCCCGGAACCCCCGAACAATGCGACGGTTTTGTTCGCGGGCAGTGAAAAACTAAGATCATTCAAAACCGGCTTATCGGTTTCGGGGTACGCATAGGTCACATGGTCAAAAACAATGCAGTCTTTAGCTTGGATCAACTCAAACCGCCCCTTGCTTTTCTCATATTCCGCAACGTGATCTTTGGCCGCTTTCAAGTCCGTCATGATGGCTTCATACTGGTAGGTGTCGAATTCCTGCCTGATAAAAATATCAAAGACACTCTGCAAGGAAGGCAACAACCTGAAAGCGCCGGCGGCGAACAGAGTGAGAGTCGCAAAAGCACCCTTGGGAGAGTCGCCCAGAAAAACGTACGCCGAAATAATGTAAAGCGAAATCATTGCGACAAGCCGGACCGACGGCTGAGGAATACTGTCCCTGACGTTTTGCCTGATCCTCTCTCTGGCGACGATCGCCATTGATTCGTTGGCTTCATTGATGAAGTCGCGCTCTTTCCCCATTAACTTGATCTCCGCGGCCCCCGCCGTGCCTTCTCTGATCAGGCTCGCGTGGCGCATGCCGCGCTGAAAAATTTGCTTCCCGGCAAGCCTGGTTTTCTTTTTATAGCCGATGAAGAAAACAAGGTAGAAACTCAAAGCCAAAAGCGCAAATATAAGCGTGGCTTGGGCATGAACAAGATATAAAACGGAAAATATAACGGAAATGTTGAGGAGACCGGCTATGAAGCGGGAGGTTGTGGTGGTTTCTTTGGTGACCGTGGTTTTGACCGCCATCAAAGCTTTAACGATGACTTGGGCCGTGCCCCGTTTAATCTGATCCTCGTAACTTCCGGTCAGGTAATAGCGGTACACCATAATTGTGCAACGGCGAACGATTACCTCCAGCAGTCTGATTTGCACCAACCCGGAAAGCACCCCGATAACCTGCTGCACGGCGACAAAAAGCAGTAAAAGACCGCTGATCAGCAGCAAAAAGTGTGATTGGTTTTCAAATCCAAGACCGTGATAAACGGCCGCCATGTATCTGTTATCCAGAACAATTTGAGGCCTGCCCAATATAATTAAAAAACCCACCAGACCGCCCATGGCGACGGTTCCCATCAGCATGCTCAAACTCTGGTTGACCTGGACGAGGATCAGAGCTTGTCTGCCGCGCTTGTCCATTATGAAGTATATCGCTTTCGTTCTGCGCAGCATTTCGCAGACGGGCGACATTTTTAATTTTTGAACAATACGCTGCAACATTGCCGGAAAACCAGTACTGACAAAACTTAAGCAAGTTTAGCAGATTGCGCGCCATCAAACCCTTGCTTCGATTGGGGCGCGGCGGTGCCGGAACGTTGCCTAATGCGCCTCATCCCAGTTGTTCCCTTCACCCACAACGACCGGCAAAGGCACTTTAAGCCGCGCCGCGGCGCCCATGCACGCGCGACACTCGTCCGCGGCCCGGTTAACGTCTTTTTCAGCGACCTCGATCAGCAGTTCGTCGTGAACCTGCATGACGATGCGGGCACCGGTCCCCCGCAGACGCTCGTGTAAAGCCGCCATCGCCCGCTTCATGATATCGGCGGCCGAGCCCTGCATCGGGGCGTTGATCGCGGTGCGTTCGGCGTATTGGCGGCGGTGCGCGGCGGGCGAGCGGATCTCGGGCAGATACAGGCGCCTTCCGAACAAGGTCTCGACGTAACCCAGCGCCTTCGCTTTCTCCCTGGCTTGGTCCATGTAAACCCGCACGCCGGGGTAGCGCTTGAAGTAAACCGACATATATTGCTTCGCCGAGGTGAAATCCAGCCCCAGTTGCTTGGCCAGGCCAAACGCGCTCATGCCGTAGATCAAGCCGAAGTTGATTGCCTTTGCGGAGCGCCGCTGAGCCTCGGTCACCGCCTCCGCAGGCACCGCAAAAATCTCGGCGGCGGTCGCGGCGTGAACGTCTTCCTGCGCCTCAAACGCCCGGCACAAGCGCTTGTCTCCCGACAAATGCGCCATGATCCTGAGTTCGATCTGAGAATAATCGGCCGCGAGCAGGCGGCAGCCCGGAGGCACTGTGAACGCGCGGCGGATCAGCCGCCCCTCGGGCGTACGCACGGGAATATTTTGAAGATTGGGATCGGACGACGACAATCTGCCGGTCGCGGTGACCGCCTGATGATAGGAAGTGTGCACGCGCCCGGAATCCGGGTCCGCCATCTGCGGCAATTTGTCGGTATAAGTTGACTTCAATTTGCTGAGCATCCGGTAATCGAGGATCAAGCGCGGCAATTCAAAGCCCTGGGCCAACTCGTGCAGCACGTCCTCGGCGGTTGACGGCTGCCCTTTCGGCGTTTTCTTCAACACCGGCAGGCCGCGGTCTGCAAACAGAATGTCACGGATCTGCACCGGCGAATCGAGATTGAAATCGCGTCCCGCCGCCGCGTGCGCCTGCTCCCGCAGTTCGACGATGCGTTTTTTCAGCGCGGCGCTTTGCACCGCGAGCAGCGAGACGTCCACCAGGACGCCGCAACGCTCGATATCGGACAGCACCGGCACCAGCGGGATTTCGATCTCCTCGTACAATTTTCTCTGCGTCTTGTCGCGTTCAAGTTTCGGCCAAAAATACTCGTGCAGGCGCAGACTGAGGTCGGCGTCCGCGGCGGCGTAGCGGTACGCGGGTTCGACCGCGACCCGGTTGAACGGCTTCTGCTTGACGCCCTTGCCGGCGACGTCCTCGTAACGCGTCGTCGCAAGCCCCAGGTATTTTCCCGCGAGGCTGCCGAGGTCATGGCGGCTCGCGACTGAGTTGTACACGTAAGACTCGAGCATCGAGTCGTAACGGATCCCGCGCAGGCGGATGCCGTGATTGGCAAGCACGTTGCGGTCGTATTTGAGATGGTGGCCGGTCTTGTCAACCGCCGGATCTTCGAGCAGCGGTTTGAGCGCGCCGAGCACCTCGTCTTGCGACAGTTGCGCCGGCGCACCCTCGTAGTCGTGGCCGAACGGCACATAGGCCGCCTCTCCCGCGCGGGTCGCGAACGACACACCGACGGCCCGCGCCCGCATGTAGTTCAGGTTGTCGGTCTCGACGTCAAACGCAAACCCGCCGGCGTCTTTGAGCTTTTTCAGCCACCGCTTGAAATCCTTTTTGTTCATCACCAACTGATAATCCGCCCGCGAGTGATCCCGCGCGGCAGCGCCGCCCGGGGCCTCCTGCGCGCGCGGCGGCGCAATCCCGTTTGCTCCGCCGCCCAATTCCTCGAGCCATTTCTTAAACCCGAATTGCGCGTACAAGCCACGCAATCTATCAACGTCGGGCGCTTTCAATTTGAACTCGCCGAATGCAACCGCGAGATCCAGATCGCATTTGATCGTCGCGAGTTCGCGCGACAACGCCAGCACGTCGAACGCCTGCCTGAGGTTCTCCCCGACCTTGCCTTCGATCTGCGCGGCGTGCGCGATCACGGCTTCCAAAGTCGGGTACTGCGCCAGCCACTTGACCGCGGTTTTGGGCCCGACGCCGGGAACCCCCGGAATATTGTCGGACTTGTCGCCCGTCAGCGCGAGGTAGTCCACCACCTGCGCCGGCGTGACCCCCATTTTCTTCGCGACGCCCTCAGCGTCCAACTGCTCGTTCTTCATCGTATTGAGCAGCGTTACTTGTTCGCACACGAGTTGCGCGAGGTCCTTGTCCCCGGTCGATATCAGGACTTCCAGCCGCTCGCCGCTCGCCTTGCGCGCAAGCGTGCCGATTACGTCGTCGGCCTCGACCCCCGCGACCTGCATCAACGAATACCCCGACGCCTCGACCAATTCAAACAGCGCGGGCACCTGCCGGCTCAGGTCTGCGGGCATCGGCGGCCGGTTCGCCTTGTATTGCGGGTAGAGTTCGTGGCGAAAGGTCTTGCCCTTAGGGTCAAACACGACGACGAAGTAGTCCGGCCGCCGCTCCGCGAGCAGCCGCTTGAGCATATTCATCACCCCGTAGAGCACGCCGGTCGGCTGCCCCCGCGGCCCGGTCAACTGCGGCAACGCGTGGAAAGCGCGGTACAGATACGAAGACCCGTCAACCAAAATGATCTTTTTTCGGGCGGCCATGATTGCGCATTGCTGACAACTGTGGGAATTATAGTCCGGCGGCGGTTCTGGTAGTATGCGCTGCTCCCGATTTGTCGGCGCCCGCCCGCGATGTCCGTTTACACCGTCGTCAGTCAACCCGAACTTGAAAACCTGCTGCGCGGCTACGGCGTAGGGGCGCTGGTCGGCTACCGCGGCATTGACGCAGGCGTTGAAAACACCAATTACTTCGTCGAAACCGACGCCGATTCCGGAAACGGGCGCTACGTGCTGACGATCTTTGAATGGCAGAACCCGGCCGACCTGCCTTATTTTCTCGAACTGATGGCGCACCTCGCCGCTGCGGGCCTGCCGTGCCCCCGCCCGGTGGCGGACGACGGCGGGCGCCGCCTGCAAACGCTGTGCGGCAAATCGGCGGCGCTGGTGACACGGCTCGACGGCAGCAGCGTTGATGCTCCGGACCCCGCCCACTGCACGCAGGTCGGGGCGGTGCTTGCCGCGCTGCATCGGGCGGCCGAAAGTTTCACGCACGGGCACCCCGACAAGCGCGGCCGCCGGTGGCGCGGGGAGTGCGCCGCAAAAGTCCTGCCGCAACTCGCCGCCGGCGACGCCGAACTGCTGCAAGACGAAATGGACTACCACCGCGCCCCGGCCTCGCGCGAGTTGCCCCGCGGCACGATCCACGCCGACCTGTTCCGCGACAACGTCTTGTTCGACGGCGACCGCCTGTCGGGCGTGATTGATTTCTATTACGCCTGCGACGGCGATCTGATCTACGATCTCGCGGTCGCCGTCAACGACTGGTGCTCGCGCGCGGACGGCGCGCTCGACCGGGACAACTACTTCGCCCTGACCGGCGCCTATGCCGCCCGCCGCCCGTTTTCGGCCGCCGAAAACGACGCGTGGCCGCGGGTCCTGCGCCGCGCCGCGCTGAGGTTCTGGTTGTCGCGCCTGCACGCTACGCATTTCCCGCGAGTCGGACAGATCACGCACACCAAAGACGCCGGCGTTTTCAAGAACATTCTGCTGCACCGCAGGCGCGAGGCCCCGCAACTGTGCTGAACCCGCGCGGCATCGCACGCGGCCTCGCGGCGGTCGCCGCCTGGAGCGGCCGCGTATTGCCGTGGCTGCTGCTGCCTCTGGCGGCGCTGACTTTCGGTATCGTCGTGCTGCGCTACGGCTTTGATTTCGGCCGCATCGCCTTGCAGGAAAGCGTCGTTTATCTGCACGCGTTCATCCTGATGCTGTGCATGGGCTACACGCTGCGCGAAAACGAGCACGTGCGGGTGGACGTTTTCTACGCCCGGATGTCGCGCCGGCAACGCGCGCTGGTTGACCTCGCCGGCGGCGCGCTGTTGCTGGCGCCGACGTGTCTGACCCTCTTGATCACAAGTTGGAGCTACGTCGCACAGTCGTGGCTTTTGCTCGAAGGCTCGCCCGAAGCCGGCGGCCTGCCGCTGGTGTTCGTGCTGAAAACACTGATCCCGGCGATGGCGGCGGCGCTGCTGATCCAGGGCGTGGCCGATATGATCCGCGACCTCGCCGTGCTCAGGGGCGGCGGGGACGCTTGATGTGGCACCGGCGCTGTTTGCCGATAAGCCGCCGCCGGTGTTCGTGCTGAAGCGCCGCTCCCGGCGCCGGCGCGCCCGGCCCGGGGCGCAGCCGGCGTGATCCGCGACCTCGCCGTGCTCAACGCCGTGCTCAGGGGCGGCGGGGACGCTTGACGTGGCGCTTGCGCTGTTTGCCGGCGTCGTGCTGCTGGTGCTGCTGGGTTACCCGGTCGCTTTCACGCTCGCCGGCGTCTCTTTGCTGTTCGCGTTCGCGGGGATCATCACCGGCACGTTCGACGCCGGCCTGCTGCAAGCCCTGAGCAGCCGTCTTTACGGGATCATGATCAACGGCACCTTGATCGCGGTGCCGCTGTTCATATTCATGGGCGTTGCGATGCAGCGCAGCCGCATCGCCGAGAACCTGCTGCTGGCCCTCGGCGACCTGTTCTCGCGCCTGCGCGCAGGCCTCGGCGTCGCGGTGGTGCTGGTCGGCACGCTACTCGCCGCAAGCACCGGCATCGTCGGCGCTACGGTCGTGACCCTGGGGCTGATGTCGCTGCCGGTCATGCTCAAGCGCGGCTACGACCCCAAAGTCGCGTGCGGCGTGATCTGCGCTGCGGGGACGCTCGGGCAGATCATCCCGCCTTCGATCGTGCTGATCCTGCTCGGCGACGTGATGTCATCGGCGTACTTGAAAGCGCAACTCGATCAAGGCGTGTTTTCACCGCGCTCGGTGTCGGTCGCCGACCTTTTCGCCGGCGCGCTGCTACCCGGTCTGACGTTGGTCGCCCTGTACCTGATCTACCTGATGGTTCTCGCCCGCTTCAAACCGCGCTGCCTGCCCGCGCGCGCCGCGAGCGCGCCGCCGCCCGGCTTCACGCAGCTGTTGCAAGCGCTGTTCGCGCCGCTGTTTTTGCTCGCCGCGGTGCTCGGCTCGATCCTCGCCGGGGTTGCAACCCCGACCGAAGCGGCGGCGGTCGGCGCGGTCGGCGTCCTCACCCTGGTCGCGCTGCAACGGCGGATGTCCCTGCACCGGCTCAGGGACGTCGTCCAAACCTCGGCGCGCATGACCTGCATGGTGTTCATGATCCTGATCGGCGCGTCTTTCTTCTCTTTGGTGTTTCGCGGTTTCGGCGGCGACGAAATCGTGCAGCGGCTCCTCGACGATCTGCCGGGCGGCGCGGCCGGGGCGATGCTCGCGGTGATGCTGCTGATATTCTTGCTCGGGTTCGTGCTCGACTTCATCGAAATCACGCTGATGGTGGTGCCGATCACGGCCCCCGCGCTGCTGGCGATGGGCCTCGACCCGGTGTGGCTGGGCGTCATGATCGCGATCAACCTGCAAACGTCTTTTCTGACGCCGCCGTTCGGCTTTTCGCTGTTCTACCTGCGCGGGGTCGCGCCCGCGACGGTGCGCACGCAACAGATCTATCTCGGCGCGGCACCGTTCATCCTGCTGCAGCTCGTGATGCTGGGCCTGCTCGTGCTGTGGCCGCAACTCGCGACCTGGCTGCCGGCCCAATTGTTCTGAACGCCCCGTTCCGAACCCGGCCCGGCGCGGCCGGGGCGCCGTTACTGTGTTTTGCCGGCTTCGATCACGCCGGTATCAATGTAGGGCGACTTCACCCCTTCGAGTTGCAGAAAAGCGAGGAGTTGCAGAAAAGCGAGGATCGTGATCACGGCGTACGCCACCCCGACGGCCCCCTTCACGGTGCGGTACGTCACGGTGTCCTTGGCGGACCAGAACACCGCCTGCAACACAATGAACACGCCCGCGGCGAAACTGAACGTGAAAAAGGCCAGCGTCCCCACTTCTACGCTGAATAATGTAAACATCGGACTCTCCGCAATTAACGGCCGTTTTCCAACCCGGCCCGGATTTCATAATAAACCTTTTCGGAAATCGCATGCCAACCCGACACTTTGCGCTGAAACTCCGTGTAGGAAGCATAAACCCTGCGCGCGAAATCGCTGCTCTCGCCGACTTCCCGCACGACCGAACCGGCGAGGTCTTGCAACTGCGCCAGCACTTCGTCCGGCAGGCGCCGGGGTTCGATTTTATGCACCCCGCGCAACTCTTTCAAGGCGTCGTAATTCCTCGCCGCATATTCCGCCGCCATCCGCTGATTGACCGCCGCTGCGGCGACGCGCACGATTTGCCGCAAATCATCCGGCAACCGTTCCAACGCGGCGCGGCTGACAATGCACTCGAGCGCCGTACCCGGTTCGTGCCAGCCCGGGTAGTAATAGTACTTCGCGACCTTGTGCAGGCCGAACGCGAGATCGCTGTACGGGTTGATCCATTCGGTCGCGTCTATCGCGCCGGTCTGCATCGCGGTCAGCAATTCCCCCCCGGGCAAAGTCACCGGCAGGCCGCCGGCGCGGCGCAGTACTTCTCCGCCGAGGCCCGGGATCCGCATCTTCAGCCCGCGCAAGTCGGCGACGCCGTTTATTTCGCGGTTGAACCAGCCCGCCATCTGCATACAGGTGTTGCCGGCCGGCATCGGCACGACGCCGAAAGGCGCGTACGCCTCCTCCCACAGCGCGAGGCCGCCGCCGTCGTAAAGCCACGCGTTCATCTCGCTCCAGTTCATGCCGAACGGCACCGTCGAAAAAAATTGGAACGCCGGGTTCTTGCCTTTCCAGTAATAGGCCGCGCCGTGCCCCATTTCGGCGACCCCCTGCGAGACCGCGTCGAACCCCTCGAGCGCCGGGACCAACTCGCCGGCGGCATAAACCTTCACGTTAAGCCGCCCGCTCGAAAGCGTCGTAATCAATGCGGCCAGATATTCGGCGCCGGTGCCGAGCACCGGAAAATTCCTGGGCCAGGTCGTGAGCATCTTCCAGTGGCGCGCGCGCGCGGGCGTCTCCCGGGCGGCCGCGGCCGCCCGCCGCGGCCGCTCGTCGCCGCAGCCGGCGAGCGCGCTTCCGAGCAACGCGCCCGCACCCGCGCGCGCGATAAAGTCCCTGCGTTTCATGCGTTTCAGTATAGCGCGGCGGCGCCTCACCGCAGTTTGAGGTTGGCGTACGCGAGCACCAGCCACTTGACTCCGGCGTCTTCAAAACGCACTTGCACGCGCGCCGACGACCCGGCCCCTTCGCAATCGAGCACGATGCCCCTGCCGAACTTATGGTGCTCGACGTTGCTGCCGACGCCGACTTCGCCCGCCTGCGAACGGCCGCCGCGGCGCGCGGTGAACGCCACGCTGAGGTGCGGGCGCGGGCGCACTTCTTCGATCAGGTTTTCCGGAATCTCGCCGACGAAACGCGACCGCGCGTTGCGCGTCTCGCCGCCGTAGCGCCGGCGCGTCTCGGCGTGGGCCATCACCAACCGCTCTTGCGCGCGCGTAACGCCGACGTAGCAAAGCCTGCGCTCCTCTTCGAGCCGTCCGGCTTCTTCGAGCGACATCGAATGAGGAAACAAGCCTTCCTCCATGCCGATCATCAGCACCAGCGGGAACTCGAGGCCTTTCGCCGAATGCAGCGTCATCAACTGCACGCAGTCCTCGCCCGCCGCCGCCTGCCCCTCGCCGGCTTCGAGCACCGTGTGCGCGAGGAACGCGTCGAGCGGCGTCAATTCCTCCGCGGCGGCCCAGCCGCGCTCGAACTGCTCGGCCGCGGTGATGAACTCTTCGAGGTTCTCGACGTTGGAGCGGTCTTTCTCGCCGGCGCGCCGCCGGTAATACTCGACCAACCCGCTCAGGCCGACGGCGTGTTCGGCCGCCGCGCGCAGCGCCAATCCGCGGATGCCGCGGTGCATTTCTTCCGCCAACCCGTAGAACCGCGACAACGCGCCCGCGGCACGCGCCGACAACGCCTGCGCTTCGATCAGCGAGTGTCCCGCCTGCCACAAACTGACGCCGTGCGCGCGCGCCGCGGCGCGGATCTGCTCGAGCGTGCGCTCGCCGATGCCGCGCGGCGGCACGTTGATAATGCGCTCGTACGACTGATCGTCGCCGGGATTGACCGCGATCCGAAGATAAGCCAGCGCGTCCTTGATTACGGCTCTTTCAAAAAAGCGCAGGCCGCCGTACACCCGGTAAGCAACGCCGTGCGTAATCAGCACCTCCTCGACCGCGCGCGACTGCGCGTTCGAACGGTACAGCACCGCGGCTTCGGCGCCGGCGCGCCCCTGCTCGAGCCACGCCCGGATCTTGCCGACCACAAACCTTGCTTCTTCCTGCTCGTTCACAGCCGCGAACAGCAGCACCGGGTCGCCGTCGCCGCGGTCGGTCCAGAGGTTCTTGCCCAGCCGGCCCTGGTTGTTCCCGATCAGCGCGTTCGCCGCCGCCAGGATGGTCGAGGTCGAGCGGTAGTTCCGCTCGAGCCGATAGACCGTCGTATCCGCAAAGTGCCGGCTGAAGTCGCGGATATTCTCGACGCGCGCGCCGCGCCAGCCGTAGATCGACTGATCGTCGTCGCCGACCGCGAACACCGGCGTCTCGGCGCCGGCCAGCAGCCGCAGCCACGCGTATTGCAGCGCGTTGGTGTCCTGGAACTCATCCACCAGGATATAGCGGAAGCGCCGGTGGTAGTGATCGCGCAGGTTGTGGTCGGCGCGCAAAAGTTCGAGCGTGCACAGCAGCAGATCGGCGAAGTCCACGAGCGCGGCGCGGCGGCGGCTTTCCTCGTACGCGGTATAGACGCGCAGCAATTGCCGCGCTGAAAAATCCTCGGCCTGCACGCCGTCCGGGCGCACGCCTTTTTCTTTCCAGCCGTTGATGAACCATTGCGATTCCTTCGCCGGCCAGTTGGCCGGGTCCAACTCGAGATCCGCCGTGACCCGCTTGATCAAGCGTCTCTGATCTTCCGCATCGAGCACCTGAAAAGTCTGCTGCAGCCCCGCTTCCCGCCAGTGCATCCGCAGCAGGCGATGGCATAGACCGTGAAAAGTGCCGAGCCACATGCCTTGCGCGGGCACGCCGAGCAACGCTTCGACGCGCGCGCGCATTTCCTGCGCCGCCTTGTTGGTGAAAGTGACCGCGACGACGCTGTACGGAGAAAAGCGCTCGACCCCGCACAGCCACGCGATGCGGTGCGTCAGCACTCTGGTCTTGCCGCTGCCGGCGCCGGCCAGCACCAGCACGTGACCGAGCGGCGAAGTCACCGCCGCACGCTGTTCCTTGTTCAAGGGATCGAGTATCAGTGAGACGTCCATGCGGCGACCCGGTCAAAGCCCGAATTCAAGGCTTAAGTGCAACTCCCGTTCGTTGTCCGCAGACAAAGCGCTCGACCCCGCACCGCCACGCGATGCGTCAGCACTCCGGTCTTGCCGCTGCCGGCGCCGCCCGAGCACCAGCGCGTGACCGAGCGGTGAAGTCACCGCCGCACGCTGTTCCTTGTTCAAGGGATCGAGTATCAGTGAGACGTCCATGCGGCGACCCGGTCAAAGCCCGAATTCAAGGCTTAAGTGCAACTCCCGTTCGTTGTCCGCAGACAAAGCGCTCGACCCCGCACCGCCACGCGATGCGTCAGCACCCCGGTCTTGCCGCTGCCGGCGCCGCCCGAGCACCAGCGCGTGACCGAGCGGCGAAGTCACCGCTGCACGCTGTTCCTTGTTCAAGGGATCGAGTATCAGTGAGACGTCCATGCGGCGACCCGGTCAAAGCCCGAATTCAAGGCTTAAGTGCAACTCCCGTTCGTTGTCCGCAGATGAACGCGGACGCAAGAGTATAAAAGGCGGAACTCCCCGGCGCGGCGGCGGTGCCTCGAAGTCCGGCGGCGGCGCACCACGCTCCCACCGCAAACAACACCTCCCCGAGCCGCCCAGCGCCGCGTAATTCGCGGATTTATTTTTCAGCGGCGTGCACAAATCACCGCAGCAGCAAGAGGGCGGCGATGGCCGCCGCCGCCGCCAGCACCGCTGCGACGACGTTGCGCTGCGCGCGGCGGATCTCGGCGCGCAAAGCCCGGTCGCGAGCCGCGGCAGATTGCTCGGCCGCCGCCGCGGCGTCCACAGCCCGGTGCGCGAGCCGCGGCAACTCCGGCAGCGCCGCGAGCGCGCGCGGCAATTCGCGGCGCAGGCGCGCAACCGCCGCGCGCGGGCCTCTGCGCCGCATCGTCCACCTTTCCAAAAAGGGTTTTGCCGTCTTCCACAAGTCGAGTTGCGGGTACAGTTGCCGACCGAGCCCCTCGACGTTCAACAGCGTTTTTTGCAGCAGAATCAATTGCGGCTGGATCTCCATGTTGAAGCGGCGCGCGGTCTGAAACAGGCGGATCAGCAGGTGCCCGAAAGAGATCTCATGCAGCGGGCGCTGAAATATCGGCTCGCAAACCGTGCGGATCGCGGCTTCGAACTCATCGGGGCGGGTGTTCCGCGGGACCCAGCCCGACTCGAGGTGCAACGCGGCGACGCGCGCGTAGTCGCGCTGAAAAAAAGCCAGAAAGTTCTCGGCCAGATAGGTCTGATCGGACGGCGCCAAACTGCCGACGATCCCAAAATCCACGCCCAGGTACTTCGGCTGCGCCGGGTTGTCGGGCGACACGAAGATATTGCCCGGATGCATGTCGGCGTGGAAAAAATTATGTTCAAACACCTGCGTGAAAAAGATCTCGACCCCGTTCTCCGACAGTTTCTTCAGGTCCACGCCGCGGCGCTTGAGCTCCTTGACGTCACTGACCGGCACGCCGTAGATGCGCTCTATCGTCATCACTTTCTCGCTGCAATACCGCCAGTGCACCTCGGGCACGTACAGCAACTCGGAGTTCTCAAAATTGCGCCGCAGTTGGCTCGCGCTCGCGGCTTCGCGCATCAGGTCGAGTTCGTCAATAATGGTCTTTTCGTACTGCGCGACCACCTCGACCGGCCGCAGCCTGCGCCCGTCCGACCACCACCGTTCGGCGAGGCGCGCGCTCAGATAGAGCAGGCTGAGGTCGCGGCGCACCTGCTTTTCGACGTTCGGGCGCAACACCTTGACCACCACGTCGCTGCCGTCCTTGAGCATCGCCGAATGAACCTGCGCGATCGAAGCGGACGCGAGCGGCGCGTCGTCAAAGCGCGCAAAGATCGCGTCGAGCGGTGCGCCCAGCGCGGCGACCACCGCCCGTTTCGCCACCGCGCTCGCGAACGGCGGAACCTGGTCCTGCAATTTGGCCAACTCGTCGGCGACGTCGGGCGGCAGCAGGTCGCGCCGGGTCGAAAGCATCTGGCCGAACTTGACGAAGATCGGCCCGAGATCCTCGAGCGCGCGGCGAATGCGCACCGCGAGCGGCGCGCGCTTGCGGCCGAACCAATTCCACGGCAGCAGACGAAACAAAAACCGGACCGGGCGAAACAGCGGCACCGCGAATATGATCTCGTCCAGGCCGTGGCGAATCAACGTCACGTTGATCCGGAAAAGACGCAGCGCCTGCACCGGCGTCACCATCAGCCGCCTTCCCGCGCCGGCCGCCGCGCGCGGATCTCGAGGCGCTCGACGCGGTCGCGCAAAGCATCCACGCCGCGGATGAAGTCGCTGACCTCGTGTGCACCCGCGACCCATTGCGCTTCCTCTTGCAGGTATTCACCAAGCGCCACGTTCAGCGCCTCAACCGAGCGCCGGGCCCAGCGCCCGCCGGCGCGCGCGCCGCGCGCCAATTCGTGGGCGGCAACGTCGCCGAGGCGCTGCGCAAGCAATTCCTCCCAGTCGAAATCGCCCGCTTTGAGGACGTGCTGAAACGCGTGCCCGGCCGCGACGTCGCCCGCGATGACCAGCCGCGCGCCGGCACCGGGGCGCCGCCCGCCGAGACCGAGTTTCATGAGGTCGAATACGCCGCCGCGGATCCAGGTGTGCGGCTCGCGCTCAACCTCGGCGGCAACGCGCACCCGCCCCGCCGCCGGCAAAAAAAACAACTCGAGCGGAAACGTCGTCACCTCCAGGCCGATGACGACCCCCTCGAGTTCGGATAACTTGCGCGCGGCTTCCGGGTCGGTGGCCAACCACGCGTTCAGTGCGCGCTCGACCAGCGCCGCCGCGCGGCGCCGCTTCACCGCCGCGCTCACAACTTGCAGCCGCGGTGCACCGCGACGATGCCGCGGCTGAGATTGAAATACCGGCAGCGTTCGAACCCGGCCTCGCGCATCATGCCGAGCAAGGCCCGCTGCCCGGGATGCACGCGGATGGACTCGACCAGATAGCGGTAACTGTCGCCGTCGCCGGCGAGCGCGCGTCCGAGACGCGGGATCACCCCGAAAGACCAGGCGTCGTACGCGGGTTGCAACCAGCGCGCCGGGCGCGAGAACTCAAGGATGACGAGCCTGCCGCCGGGTTTGAGCACGCGGTACGCGGCCGCGAGCGCGCGCCGTTTGTGCGCCATGTTGCGCAGGCCGAAAGCGAGCACCACCCGGTCGAAGCCGTCGGCGCCGAACGGCAGGGTCTCGGCGTCGCAGCGCACGAACGCAACGCCCGACGTCAGGCCGCGGTCGAGCAGGCGCGCGCGACCGGCCTCGAGCATCTCGGCGTTGACGTCGGCGACGACGACCTCGCCCGCGCCGAGCGCGTGCAGACGCAGCGCCATGTCACCGGTGCCGCCGGCGAGATCGAGTACGCGCTGTCCCGGCCTCACCGCGCACAGCCAGGCGGCGCGGCGCTTCCACAGGCGGTGCACCCCCAGAGACATCGCGTCGTTCATCAGGTCGTAGCGGCGCGCGACCGAACTGAAAACGCCGCCGACCAGCGCGGCCTTTTCGGAGCGGCGAACCTTGCGGTAGCCGAAATGCGTCGTATCGTTCTGCATCGTTGCGGCCGCGCCTCAATTCAGGCGGTTGACCTTGCGTTCGTGGCGCGCCTGCTTGAGGCGCTCGAGGTAGCGCCGCCAGCGCCGGTCGTAATTCGCGCCGAGATCGTACAGATAATCCCAAGTGTAAATGCCGCTGCCGTGGCCGTCGTCATAGATCAACTTGACCGCGTAATTGCCGACCGGCTCAACCGCGACGATGTTGACGTCCTCCTTGCCGACCTGCAGCACGCCTTCGTCCGGCCCGTGCCCCGTGACCTCCGCCGACGGCGAATACACTCGCAGATACTCGCAACTGAGTTTGAAACTGGCGCCGTTCTCGAACGTGACTTCGAGTATGCGTGAGCGCTGGTGCAACCGGATCTTGGTCGGCTGTATTTTCGACATCACATCCTCCCTGCGCCAACCGGCAACCGCCGCCGCCGCGGTCACCCCGGCGTCACAATATATAACGGCTCAAGTCTTCGTTCCCGGCCAGTTCCGCCAACTGCTCCTCAACCTGGGCGGCCGCGATGACCAGGCTCTCGCCGCCGCGGTCGGGCGCGGTGAAAGAGATCTCGTCGAGCAGACATTCCAGCACCGTATGCAGCCTGCGCGCGCCGATGTTCTCGGTGCGCTCGTTGACCTGGCAGGCGATCTCGGCGATGCGGCGGATCGCGTCCGCGGTGAACTCGATGGCGACGCCCTCGGCGGCGAGCAACGCGACGTACTGGCGGATCAGGGACACGTCCGGTTCGGTGAGAATGCGGACAAATTCCTCGGTGCCCAGATCGCTCAACTCGACCCGGATCGGGAACCGCCCCTGCAACTCGGGCACCAGATCGGACGGCTTCGAGACGTGAAAAGCGCCGGACGCAATGAACAGAATATGATCGGTCCTGACCATGCCGTACTTGGTCGTTACCGTGCTGCCCTCGACCAGCGGCAGCAGATCGCGCTGCACGCCTTCACGCGACACTTCTCCGCCCGACGTTTCTCCGCGCTTCGTAACCTTGTCTATTTCATCCAGAAAGACGATGCCGCCTTGTTCGACTTTCCGCAGCGCCAGCGCTTTGAGTTCCTCTTCGTCTATCATCTCCTGCGCCTTTTCCTGGGTCAACACCTTGAGCGCCCGTTTCACCGTCATCTTGCGGCGGTGGCGGCGCTGTCCCGCGAGGTTCTTGAACACGCTTTCGAGTTGGCTCGCGACCGCTTCCATGCCGGCCGGGGTCATGATCTCGACCCCGCCCGGAACCGCCGACACGTCAATCTCGACCTCGCGCTCGTCGAGTTCGCCCTGCCGCAGTTTGACGCGCAGTTCCTGCGGCGCGGCACCGCCGGCGAGCGCCGCGAGCACGAGGTCCTCGGCGATTCCCTGCGAGCGGCGGCGATGGCGGTTGATCTCGCGCTCGCGCGTCGCTTTGACCGAGATGTCGGCGAGATCGCGAATAATCGATTCGACGTCGCGGCCGACGTAGCCGACCTCGGTGAACTTGGTCGCCTCGACCTTGATGAACGGCGCGTCGGCGAGGCGCGCGAGCCTTCTCGCGATCTCGGTCTTGCCGACGCCGGTCGGCCCGATCATCAGGATGTTCTTCGGCATAATCTCCATGCGCAATTCCTCGTCGAGTTGCATCCGGCGCCAACGGTTGCGCAAAGCAATCGCGACCGCGCGCTTGGCCCGGTCCTGCCCGACAATGTGCTTGTCGAGTTCGCGGACGATCTCTCTTGGCGTCATCGTGGACACGGGGCTTCCCCGGCGGCGGCGGCGCCGCCTAGAGCTCCTCTATCGTCAAAGTGGTGTTCGTGTAGATGCAAATAGCGGCCGCGATCGTCAAACCCCGCGCAACGACTTCGCGCGCGCCGAGTTCGGTGTTGTCGAGCAAGGCGCGCGCCGCCGCCTGCGCGTAGCCGCCGCCCGAACCGATCGCGATGAGGCCGCCCTCGGGCTCGATGACGTCGCCGTTGCCGGAGATAATCAGCGAGGCGTCCTTATCCACCACCGCGAGCAGCGCTTCGAGGCGCCGCAGGCTGCGGTCGGTGCGCCAGTCCTTGGCGAGTTCCACCGCCGCGCGCGTGAGTTGCCCGTTGTATTCGTCGAGTTTGCGCTCAAACCGCTCGAACAGCGTGAACGCATCGGCCGTGCCGCCCGCAAACCCGGCCAGCACCTGATCCTTGTAGAGGCGCCTGACCTTGCAGGCGTTGGCTTTGACCACCGTGTTCTGCAGCGTGACCTGCCCGTCGCCGCCGAGCGCAACGCGCCCGCCGCGGCGCACCGAAACGATTGTCGTGCTGCGCATCTGAGTCATGGAATTTCCCGCACCGCGCATTTTACATTGCGCGCCGGGCGGCGCAAATTGAAAACTCAGCGACGGCGCGCGCGCGGGTGGGCTTTGTCATAGGTTTTCGCCAGGTGCTGAAAGTCCAGATGCGTGTAGATCTGCGTGGTGCCGATGTCGGCGTGTCCGAGCAATTCCTGCACCGCGCGCAGGTCGCCCGACGATTCCAGGACGTGGCTCGCGAACGAATGGCGCAGCATATGCGGATGCAGATGCGGCTCCAGCCCGCACTTGCGCGCGTGTTCGGCGAACCGCTTCTGCACCGCGCGCGGCGACAGCCGCCGTCCGCGGCGGCCGATAAACAGGGCCTTCTCATCGCCGCGCACGAATTGCGCGCGCAGTTTCAGCCAGCAGCGGATCGCGTCGCAGGCGCGTGCGCCGACCGGCAGGTCGCGCTGCTTCGAGCCTTTGCCGATGACGCGCACCGCGCCCGCGGCGAGGTCTATATCGCCCACCGCCGTTTGCAGCAACTCGGACAGGCGCAAGCCGGAGGAATACGCGAGTTCCATGATCGCGACGTCCCTGAGCACCAGCGCGTCCGCGGCCGGCACTTCGAGCAAAGAGGCGACCTGCTCGATCGTCAGCGTCTCCGGCAATTTTTTCTCAGTGCGCGGCGGGTGCACGCCGAGCGTCGGGTTGCGGGCGACGACGCCGCGGGCGATGCAATGGCGGTAAAACCCGCGCAGGCTCGACAACTCGCGCTGCAAGGTCCGGCCCTTGACGCCCTCGAAGAAACGGTGGGAGACGTAATCCCGCACGTGCTTCACGGCGACCGTGGTCCAGTCCGCCCCCGCAGCGTCGAGATACTCCGAGAAGCGGGCCAGGTCGCGCCCGTAGCCGTCCAGCGTGTGGCTCGAATAATTCTTCTCGCGTCCGAGCACCGCGAGAAAATCCGCGGCCTCGCGCGCGAACGACGCCGGTGCGGCCATCAGTCCCGCCGCCCATCCCGAGGCGCCGCCACCGGGGCGGGAGCGCAGGCGCACTCGATCAATTGTACCAACTGCACCAGGAACATCGTGCCCTTGCCCGGGGCGAGACGCGCGGCGTCGTCGCTGGCGAGCACCAGCATCCCCATGCGCCGGCGCGTCGCCGGTTCGACCAGCGGCGCCGCCACCGCCGACTTCACCGACGCGGCGAAGCGGCCGAACAGCACCGTCCGTTCGGGCGCGCTGAACGGGCCGCAACTGGGGTCGCCCGCCGCAAACAGCGAATGGATCAGACCCGTGATCCGCCGGTCGCTCTCGTCGAGCACGGCGACGCCTTCCCAATCGTCATCTGCGCCGGCGCCCGGCCCGCCGGCGGGCGCGAAAAAGCCGCCGAACCAATACACGAAAAAACGCACGTCCGGGACGCGCTCCTGCAAGACCTCCCGGCACGCCCGCGCGACCCCGCCCGCGGCGGCGGCGCCTGCAAGGCGCCCCCGCGCGGGGGCGTCGCGCAGCAATGCAAGCGCGACGTGGTGCAGACACACGCTCAAATTTTCATTCGTGCGCGCGGTTTCTATCAGGCCGCCGCGGCTGCTCTCGAGGTCGCGGGTGTGCTTGCGCAAAACGGCGATCCGCTTCTCGCTCAGCGACGCCACGCCGTCCGCACGGCGCTCGGTTTCGAGCGCCGCCAGCACCTCGGGGTGGCGGCCGAAAAAATCAGGGTGCTGCAAAAGATAGGCGGCGACGGCTGCGCCGCTGTCAGCGCACGACTCGCGCGCCGCCGCAGTCGGGGTTTCGTCACTCATATTCGATCTCACCGTCATAAACGTGCTCGGCCGGCCCGGTTATTTTAAGGTCCGCGCCGCCCCCTTCGACCTCGAGGTCGCCGCCGCGCTGCGCGACCCGCACCGTCGGCCCGAGCAACCCCCAGCGCCGCCCGACCGCGACCGCCGCACCCGCGCCGCTGCCGCAGGCCGGGGTTTCTCCGGCGCCGCGCTCGAACACGCACAGCCGCACGCTGCAACGGCTCTCGATCTGCATGAAACCGACGTTGACGCCGTGCGGAAACCGTCCGAGGGACTGCACCTCCGCCCCGATTTCCGCGACCGGGCAGTCGTCGAGCCGTGCGACCCGAAACACCGCGTGCGGATTGCCCAGCGAAACCACGCCCGCGCGCAGGCTGCGGCCCGCGAGCGCGAACTCGTAGGCGTCGGCAGGCGCGTCGCACAAGAAAGGCACCGCGGCGGGAGCGAACTCAGGCGCACCCAGGTCCGCGCAGACGCGGCCGTCGCCGAGCACTTCCAACCGCATCACCCTGCCGCCGACCGATGCGCGCATAGACGCGGCGTCCGCCAAGCCGCGCAGCCGCGCAAAGCGCGCGACGCAACGCGCGCCGTTGCCGCACTGCCGCGCTTCGGAACCGTCGGCGTTGAACACCCGCAAAGCGAGATCGGCCGCGCCGGCGCAAACCTCGACGACCAGCAGTTGGTCAAAGCCGACGCCGGTGCGCCGGTGCGCCCATCTGCGCACCAGTTCGGCGCGCGGCACAAACGCCAGGCCGGTCGCGTTGATCAGCATGAAGTCATTGCCGAGGCCGTGCATTTTGGAGTATGGGATGAGCATGACGTTGGGGCGGCGCGGCGCGCGCGGCGGATACGATAGTATGATTACCGAAAGCCGTCACTTTTGAAAGAGCGCCGCCGATGGCCACACCGCCCGCATACTGGCACCAAGCCTGCCGCGTACTGTCGCGACGCGACGCGATCATGGCCGAACTGATCCGCCGGTTCCCGGGCGACCACCTGCGCGGACGGGGCGATGCGTTCGAAACCTTGTGCCGGGCGGTGATCGGCCAGCAAATCTCGCTGCCGGCCGCCGCCGGCATCCGCCGCAACCTCGAGCGCGGGATCGGGCGGCTCACGCCGGGCAACGTGAACCGCCGCCGCCACGCAACGCTGCGCCGCTACGGCTTGTCCGAAAACAAAGCCCGCTGCCTCCAAGCTCTCGCCGGGCTGTTCCTCAGCGAGCGCGTCACCCGCGGGTATTGGCAGCGGCACGAGTTCGACGCCGTCCACCGGCGGCTGACGGCGGTGAAAGGCATCGGCGAATGGACTTTCCAGATGTTCGCGATCTTTTACCTGAAGCACCCGGACATTTATCCGGTCGGCGACGCCGGACTGGTCAACGCGGTACAAAACCTCTATGGCCGCAAGCGCACTCTCGCACGCGACCAGATCCTCACGCTCGGCGAGAACTGGGCGCCGTGGCGCACGGTCGCGACCTGGTACCTGTGGCGCAGCATAGACCCCAAGCCCGTGATTTACTGAGGTGTTTAGGCGGCGGCTGCCGCCGCACAGGGCGTCCACGCTTGGGCTCGATGCAAGCGTCGCCGGTATTGGAGAATCGCCGGGGCTTGTATATACTGCCCGCTTCCAATATGGCGATGCCACTACGGGAGACCCGATGAAACTACCGCTTGAAAATATGATTTCGCCGATTGTTTTGGTCGGTCTGCTCGTACTGCTGATGTACCTGATCGCGCACGCCCGTTGACCGATGACGAAGCGTTTGCAATGCGTCAAGCAAAGTGCCTACCCCCCCCCCCCCCCCCTTCTGCTTGATGCTCGCACGCCGTACAGAACCCGAATTAATGACCGGCGCGGCGCAAGCGAAGGCTTATGCCGCGGCTGATTTTTCCGCACCGCACTCAAACCTCATGCGCCTGTTTCAGCAGACTTTCCCGTCGCTGCCGGCGGCGGCGGCGGTCGCGGATCTCGGGTGTGGCCCCGCCGACGTCGCGATCCGCATCGCCGGCCTGTATCCCGGCTTCAGCGTCGAAGCAATTGACGGCTCGCGCGCGATGCTCGACTGCGCGGAAACGGCGGTCAAAAACGCCGGTCTCGGCGGCCGCGTGCGTCTGCTGCAGGCGATTTTGCCGGACCCGTCTCTGCCGCGCGGGCGCTACGACGTCGTCGTGTCCAACAGCCTGCTGCACCACCTGCACGACCCGCAGACCCTTTGGAACACAATAAAAACAATCGCAAAACTGAAAGCCCGCGTGTTCATCTCGGATCTGAGGCGCCCGGACAGCGAGCGCGCAGCGACGCGGATGGTCAGGGAATACGCCGCGACTGAGCCCGGGATCCTGCAGCGCGATTTTTATCGTTCATTGCTTGCCGCATTTACGCCGCGCGAATTACATAAGCAGTTAACCGCGGCCGATCTCAACTTCAACGTCGCACCGGTCGGCGACCGGCATCTGATCGTTTGGGGAACGCTGGCGTGACCGATCACAATGCAAAAATGCCGGCGCGGAACGCTCGTGCAAAGAAAATATACTTTACCGTGGCCAGCAACAGCGGGGCGGGAGTTGGAGATCAACTGACCAGTTTCAGCAAGTTATACGAATTGGGGTTACTTTGGGGTTACCCCTATCTCCACACCCCGCTGCGCGCCCCCAGAAGCATGGAAATACTGCCGGTGGGTCTGCCCTGGCCGTGGGGGGGGCTGTACACAAGAGCGTGGCGTTTTTGGCAACGGCATCTCGCCACGCACTCTCACCGCAACATATATCATTTTTTAGGGTTGAATCAGCACTTAGAACAGCGCGCCGGCCAACGTCCGCGGATCGAAAGGCTTAGAGCCATAACCTTGGTCTTATCCGCTCCCATGTTGGAAAACAACAATATTTCCACGATTGAGGAACTGCGGCACTACGCGGAAAATCACATCGCCATAAAAAGCGGTTCTGCAAACCGGCGCGATGTGCTGCTGCGTTTGCGCATGGACGGGTCCATATTGTGTTTAGCAAACCTGCTTAAATCCGCCCCCTACTCCATAGACAAGCCGGACTTTCGAGCGATTTATTTCGAACAGCGGGGCAAACACCCGCACAGATCAAAATTCCCCCGCGGCAAACTGAAAATGCTGGTGCATATCAGGCTCGGCGACACGGCCGCCATAAAAACCCCTTGGAACACTTGGCTTTATTACGGGAGAAAGACCTCGCACCGCTGGATGGAATGTCGTGACCAAAATGGATTTGAACAGTTAACCGTCACTGATTTTCACAATTTTGTGCAACAATTGCTCGTACGCTTCAGCGACGACACGTTTGCCGTGCAATTCTCCTCCGACGGATTTGATCGGGCCTTTAGTTCGCTTGATTACGTGGTCAGAACCAACCGCTTCCCGCAAGTAACCGCAGAGAAAATGAGTATCCTGAACCAACACCGCAGCCGTTTCAAACGCGAATTCAAACGGCTGAAAAGCGTAAAAAACAGCGTCTCCGTCATCGGCGAAACACCGCCAAACCTGTTGCATCTTGTCCACTCCATACTGACGGCCGATTTGATCATCGCCGCGTTCCCGGCGCAACACCACACGGTTACGAATTTTATTGCAACGCATACTTCTTGCGATAACGCGCCCCCGCTGATTCTTTTATGCAAACCCCACGCACAAGCAAAATTGCGTGATTATCTCCTTGCAAAACCCCGCCAATCTGAAAAAATCATCCCCGTGAATATTGCCGCTCCCGAGGTTGATGAAATCATCACGCGCTTGGGCAAGTTGTTCCCGACCCTTCAACCGCGCGCAATGCGGGCAGATGGATAAAGCATGCCGCACACCCGGAAACCGGGTCTATTTCACGATTAACCTCGCATACTCAGGCTCTCAGGGATTAGGCGCCCACCTGAACTAGTTCAGAACGGCTTATGTACTCGGATTGTCTCTAGGCTATGCCTATCTTCACCAACCGCTCCACGAGATCAGAAGCACGTCCCCCGCCGAATTGATCGCCCCCCGCGCCATTGCACAAATGGTACGGCTTTACCGGAACCTTCTCAGTCGCGCCGGACTCCACCGCGACGCGTACGATTTTCTGGGGCTTAACCGGTGTTTCTTCAGAACTAAGCAATATCTTGACCCGAAATTCGCCCGGGAATACGCGGTCGTAAATTGCCCCTTAAGTGATGAAATTCTCAAGCAAAACAACGTATCCACCTTGGAAGAACTACGGCATTTTATACAAGGCCATGTTCCTGAAAACAGCCTCCCCCTCAAACAACTGCTCCGGTTTACATTTACGGGAGGAGTAAGGTTCGGCAATTTAACCAATGTTATTCCCGTTGCGGACAAACTGGATTTAAGAACGAGTTACCTTGAAGAAAGTAACCGCCGGCGCTTGCACAAATCACAATTCCCCGATGGAAAACTAAAAACCCTGGTGCACCTAAGACTGGGCGACCGCGCCATGATCAAAACCCCGTGGGGTGCTTATCTCAGGACGAAACATATCGGCCAAAAAACCCCGCTGGAGAAACTCACGGATAAAAATGACCCCCATTTTTTCCAGTTAACGGTGCGCGACCTCCGCCATTTCATGCGGCGCCTGATTTCGTATTTCGACGAAGCTACGTTTGCCGTGAGGATTTCTTCCGACGGCTACGCGACGACCTTTAAAATGCTCGACCAAGCATACAGACAACTTGGCGCTGGCTCAGGC
Organism: Candidatus Oxydemutatoraceae bacterium; assembly: GCA_965211995.1. Classification (GTDB taxonomy): domain Bacteria; phylum Pseudomonadota; class Gammaproteobacteria; order Poriferisulfidales; family Oxydemutatoraceae; genus CAYFZO01. Next base: position 96,615 of record OZ243040.1, on the reverse strand, counting down.
CTCACTCTTGACCAGATGAAGACGCTCAGGCAAAAGCGGAAGATTTACAACCGGGAATTCAATACGCTGAAAAACAAAAACGTCAGCCTCAACGTCGGAGAGACTCCCAAAAAACTCTGCGGCGCGATTTCCGCCTGTGTGGAAGCCGACCTGATCATTACCGCGTATCCGCATCAGCATCGCTTCATTACACATACTGCAAATTTCCTGGGGCACTGCACCAACCTCGGCAATACGTCCCTGATCATCTTGCTGCACAAGTCACTAAGTGAAGAACAAATGCGCGACCCCCCGCTGGTGTTTAAGTTCAACCCCTGCGGTGGCGGCAAGGATTATGTTCATTGACGTGCGCAATCCCGACTTTCCCCGCATTGCTCGCGGTCTCGCCGAGCGCGGCTTTGACGTCGCCGCCCGAGCGAACACAAAACCGGCCGCCTGACACCCGGCATACAGGCAAGGGCCGGCGGCACAAGAACTTCCACAACCGTCCGCCGGCCCTCTTGAGATTCAGATAAGATCCCTGTTGTGCTAACCTCTCTCAGGCTCGCCCGGATTACGACAACTTTTCCTGAAAGCCCAACAGCGTTTGTGGCGGTTGGATAAAGGGTGTAAGACTTCTTCTTTATTGCTCCTTGGAATTCAAAGCAATGCGGCCAATTCAACCTGAAAAAACCGCCCGAATCCGGATAAACAGCCCCCCCCCCCCCCCCCCCCCCCTCCTTCACGGTCATCATCGACCACGAAGCGGGAATCGGCGGGAGCGGTTCAACCGATGAGGAGACGGACAGCCTTCACAGTCATCATCAACCACGAAGCGGGAATCGGGGATCAATTGGACAGATTAGTAAACCTGCACAAATTCGGGCGGTCTTTGGGTTACACATACCTGCATACGCCGCTGCAGTCAACCAGGCAGATCAGCGTGCCGCTCGTGGCTTGGCCCCGGTGGCCGGAAAGGCTGCGTGTAAAAGCAATATTTTGGCTGGCCCGCCGGCAAGACCGCGCTTGTAAAACTTATCACAACAACATCTATAACTTTATCGGGTTGAATCAATACTTCTCCTCCAGAAATGAAAACGTGGAGCAACAGCCGCATACCGATAAATGGGAAGTGCTGAACGCGCCTGTGTTCCCCAAAACTTCCTCCGAACGGAACCTCCTCTCGCGCTTGGAGATACGGGAAGCACAACGCCACATAAAAAGACGCGTACAAGAGAGGAGCAACCCGCTAAATCCATGTTTGGTGCGCCTGCACTCGGAGCAAGTCTTTGGCGTCCTGAACCCGATACCCGCCGCCCCCGGCTCCATAGACGACCTGAATTTGCGGGCAATTTATTTCGAACAGCGGCGCAAACACCCGTACCAATCAAAATTCCCCCGCGGCAAATTGAAAACGCTGGTGCATCTCAGGCTCGGCGACTTTGCGGTCATAAAAACCCCCTGGGACACTTGGCTTCATAAGGAGAGATTCATATCGTACCGGTGGCAGGAATGTCGCGGTGAAGAGACATTCAGGCAATTGACCGTCGCCGATTTTCACGCTTTTGTTCAACACCTGGTTGCACGCTTCAGCGACGACACGTTGGCCGTGCAATTCTCCTCCGACGGATTTAATCGGACATTTAACACGCTCAACCAGTCGTTCAGATCCAACCCGCGCCACCCGCAAATAACCGAAAAGCAGATGCGTCTCCTGAACAAACACCGCCACCGTTACAACCGCGAATTCAAACGGCTGATGAACGGCGTAAAAAACAGTGTTTCCACGATCGGGGAAACGCTGCCGAACTTATTCAACTTCATCGCTTCCGTGCTGACGGCCGATCTGATCATTGCCGCGTTCCCGGTGCAACACACCACCACTCAAAGGCTGCTTAAACACTACACCGACTCCGAAAATATGCCGGCCGTGATTCTTTTATACAAACCCTGCGCCAAAGAACAAATGCAGCATTTTTTTTCTGATCCTTATTTCCGCGACCGGCGTAAAAAGATCATTCCGGTGAACGTCGCCGAGCCCGACTTCGATCAAATTATCCGCCGCCTGAACGCCGCGTTGCCGCCGGAGTTCAATATTTCAACCGGATTGAAAACTCCGCGGCCCTGAAACCGCGCCGGTGCAGCGGGGCGGCGACGGTTATCCACAAGATGCCCTGAAATTGTCCCCCCTCCGTCCCGCTGAAATCCCCGATCTATCTACAGGTGGATTTATTTTTTCGCCAAGACCCATATATAGGAGTAAAGTGTCCATCTATGGTAGTTGGTGCTTTCCGGCGGCCGCGGCCGCCGGCATTGGCAAAAAATCCGAAAAATCGTTTTTTATTGACAAAACCCCGTGCAGCGTCCGCAATCTGAAAAAACGCCGCAGGGCATTGACCGTGCGCAAACGGGCCGGGCGGCGGTCGCCGCCGTTGCGGACAACCGAGCCGCCGAGGTCGCCGCCACCGCGCCGGGCAAATACCGGGTCATCCGCCGCAACGGCAAAGTCACCGCCTTCGACGCAGGCAAGATCAAAATTGCGATCACCAAGGCGTTTCTCGCGGTCGAGGGCGGCGGCGCGGCCGCCTCGCGACGCATCCACGAAACTTCGGACACGCTGACCGAGCAGATTGTTTACGCCCTGACGCGCAGCCAGCCCGACGGCGGTGTTTTCCACATTGAGGATATTCAGGATTACGTCGAACTGGCGCTGATGCGCAACGGCAACCACAAAGTCGCCCGCTCCTACGTGCTCTACCGCGAAGAACGCACCCGGGAAAGAGGCACAAGCCGGGCGGGCGGCGAGCGGCCGACGGCGGCCGGGCTGCAAGACATCACGGTTGCATTCAGGGACGGCTCCGAGAAACCGCTCGACGTCGAACGCCTGAAAAAGATAGTGGCCGAGGCGTGTCGCGGCACCGCCGGCCCATCGCCGCAACCCGTCATCGAAGAGGCGCTGCGCAATCTGTACGGCGGCATGGCGGCGGAAGACGTCAGCACCGCGTTGATCATGAGCGCCCGCACTCTGATCGAGAAAGAGCCCGCTTACTCCTTTGTATCGGCGCGTCTGCTGCTCGACAAATTGCGCGCAGAAGCGCTTTCTTTCCTGGCCGGGCGTCCCGACGAAGCAGCCTCGGATGAAATGGCGCAGCGCTATCCCGGGTATTTCAAGCAATACATCGCCCGCGCCATTAAACTCGAGTTGCTCGACGCACGCCCGTGCAGCAAATACGACCTCGACAAACTGGCGCAGGCACTCAAGCCGGAACGCGACCGCCGGTTCACCTATCTCGGCCTGCAGACTCTCTACGACCGTTACTTCATACACTCCGAAGGCACCCGGTTCGAATTGCCGCAGGCGTTCTTCATGCGCGTCGCAATGGGGCTCGCGAACAACGAGGCGGAGTGCGAAAAGCACGCCATCGAGTTTTACGAACTGCTGTCTTCATTTGATTTCATGAACTCGACGCCGACGTTGTTCAACTCCGCCACCCTGCGCCCGCAATTATCGTCGTGCTACCTGACCACCGTCGCCGACGACCTGCACGGCATCTTCGAGTCGATCCAGGACAACGCGATGCTGTCAAAGTTCGCCGGCGGCCTCGGCAACGACTGGACGCGGGTGCGCTCGATCGGCTCCCCGATCAAGGGCACCAACGGCAAGTCGCAGGGGATTGTGCCGTTTTTGAAAGTCGCGAACGACACCGCGGTCGCGGTCAATCAGGGCGGCAAGCGCAAGGGTGCGGTGTGCGCGTATCTCGAAGTGTGGCATCTCGATATCGAGGAATTTCTCGAACTGCGGAAAAACACCGGCGACGACCGGCGCCGCACCCACGACATGAACACCGCGAACTGGCTGCCGGACCTGTTCATGAAGCGCCTGAGCGAAGACCAGGCGTGGACGCTGTTCTCACCCGACGACGCCCCCGATCTGCATGACCTGTACGGCAAGAACTTCGAGCGGCGCTATCTCGAATACGAGGCCGCGGCCGACCGCGGAGAGATCACCAACTTCAGGCGCGTCCAGGCCGCCGACCTGTGGCGCAAGATGCTGAACATGCTGTATGAGACCGGCCATCCGTGGGTGACTTTCAAGGACGCCTGCAACTTGCGCTCACCGCAACAGCACGCCGGCGTGGTGCACTCTTCCAACCTGTGCACCGAGATCACCCTGAACACTTCGGACGAAGAGATCGCGGTGTGCAATCTCGGCTCTTTGAATCTCGCCGCGCACGTGGACGAGAACGGGTTGATGATGGACAAACTCGAAAAGTCCGTCACCACCGCGATCCGCATGCTCGACAACGTTATTGATTACAACTACTACAGCATTGCGAGAGCGCAGACTTCCAATCTGCGCCACCGTCCGATCGGGCTGGGCCTGATGGGCTTTCAGGACGCGCTGTACACTCTGCGCGTCCCGTACGCGAGCGAAGAGGCGGTCGCTTTCGCGGACCGCTCGATGGAAGCCGTAAGTTACTTTGCGCTCAAGGCTTCCAGTCAACTGGCCCGAGAACGCGGCACGTACTCGAGCTTTGACGGGTCGCTGTGGAGCCGCGGCATTCTGCCGATCGATTCAATTCGCTTGCTGAGCGTGGAACGCGACGGCTACCTCGACGTCGACACCTCATCCACGCTCGACTGGGACGGCCTGCGCGAGAGCATCCGGCAACATGGAATGCGCAATTCCAACACGCTGGCAATCGCGCCGACCGCGACGATCTCGAACATCTGCGGCGTCACGCAAAGCATCGAGCCGACTTACCAGAACCTGTTCGTCAAATCGAACCTGTCCGGCGAGTTCACGGTCGTCAACCCCTGCCTGGTCAAAGACCTGAAGCAGCGCGGCCTGTGGGACGAGGTCATGGTCAACGACCTCAAATATTACGACGGCGGCACGCAGAACATCGACCGCATCCCCGACGACCTCAAGCGGCTGTACGCGACGGCGTTTGAGATGGATCCCCGCTGGCTGGTCGAAGCCGCCTCGCGCCGCCAGAAATGGATAGACCAGTCGCAGTCGCTGAACCTGTACATGAGCGAGCCTTCGGGCGCCAAGATGGACAACCTGTATAAACTGGCGTGGGTCAAGGGCCTGAAAACAACGTACTACTTGCGTTCGATAGGCGCGACCCACGTCGAAAAAAGCACGCTGGAGGGCCGCGACAACAAACTCAACGCGGTCAAGATGGGCGGCAGCCCGGAGAACGGCCAGAGTAACAGCCAGAGTAACAGCCCGAGGAATGGCCTGGACAGCGGCCCGAGTCACGGTCTGAACGGCGGCGCGAGCGCGTGCTCGATCCTCGACCCCGGGTGCGAAGCCTGCCAGTGACCGCCCCACTGCACCAAGGAGAAAACCATGCAACCTAACTGGGAAAACCCGTTGTCCTGCCGCAAAAACTCTGCGGCGCCCGCGCACGGCGGCGGCGCAGATGACGCCGGGTTGAACTCAGGCCTCGCTGCCGTGGCGAGCGCCGCAACGCCGGCCCCCGGCGTCACCGCGGACGCAAGCGCAGGGGGCGCGACCGGACTCGAGGCGATCGAGATGGGTGCTGAACGGATCCAAGTGGACGACAAACGGATCATCAACTGCCGCGCCGACCTCAATCAACTGGTGCCGTTCAAATACACCTGGGCCTGGGATAAATACCTGATGGCGTGCAACAACCATTGGATGCCGCAGGAAATCAACATGAGCGCCGACATCGTTTTGTGGAAGAGCGCCGACGGCCTGACCGCGGAAGAACGCAGAGTCGTTAAACGCAATCTCGGATTTTTCTCGACCGCCGACTCGCTGGTCGCGAACAATCTCGTGCTTGCGGTTTACCGCCACATCACCAACCCCGAATGCAGACAATACCTGCTGCGCCAGGCGTTCGAGGAGGCGCTGCACACGCACGCCTACCAATACTGCATCGAGTCGCTGGGCCTCGACGAAGCCGAGATCTTCAATATGTACCGCGAACTGCCGTCGGTCGCACGCAAGGCCGAATGGGCGATGCCGTACATGCAAAGCCTCGGCGACCCGGACTTCAAGACCGGCACCCACGCGGCCGACCAGCGCCTGTTGCGCGACCTCATCGCTTTCTACGTCGTGTTCGAGGGCATATTCTTCTACGTCGGCTTCGCGCAAATACTGTCGATGGGGCGGCGCAACAAAATGACCGGCGTCGCCGAGCAGTTCCAGTACATCCTGCGCGATGAATCCATGCACATGAATTTCGGCATCGACGTGATCAACCAGATCAAGTTGGAAAACCCCCAACTGTGGAGCGAGGAATTCAAGCGGGAAATCGTCGAACTGATCCTCGATGGCGTGAAGTACGAAAAATCCTACGCCGAGGATACGATGCCCCACGGCATGCTCGGCATGAACGCGGGCCTGTTCAAGCAATACGTCGAATTCATCGCCAACCGGCGGTGTGCCCAGATCGGGCTGCCCGAACAGTTCCATAATGTGCTCAATCCTTTTGCGTGGATGTCGGAAATCCTCGACCTGAAAAAAGAAAAGAACTTTTTTGAAACCCGCGTCACCGAATACCAGACCGGCGGCGCGCTCGACTGGAACAATTGAGCGGCACCCCCCGGCAACGAACCGCCAGCCACAAGCGACCGAGTCCTCCCTCCGACAAATGGGGTCGCCGTGCGCCGTGATGACTTGCATTGCGGCGCACGTCTCTTTCGCAACACCATCCGACCGGCCGGCTCATCGCTCGCGGCACCGTGTGTAAAATACCCCCCCCATGAACATCGGCGTCATCGGTTACGGCATCGTCGGCAAAGCCGTTTGCAGGGGATTCGAGGACCAAGCCGCCCTGCACGTTTTCGACCCGCTCTATGCCCCGCAACGATCGGAACGCTTTAAAAATTCCCCCGCGGCAGCGTGGCGTGCATGCGAGTTCACCTTCGTCTCGGTGCCGACGCCGCAGCAACTGAACGCGGGGCGGCCAGGCGGCCCGTTCGACTCGTCCAACGTGGATCAGACGCTCGCGGCCATCGCCGCGCTGCCGCAAGCAGCAGACAAGATCTTGATCCTCACGAGCACGACGCTGCCCTCGAAGGTCGGCGAATACCTCAACCGTTATCCCCATCTCAACCTGGTCGTGCTGCCCGAATTCCTGACCGAAAGAAACGCGCAGCGGGACTTCCTCGCTCCCAAGTTCAGAATCATCGGCGGCGAACCGGAGCACGCGCGCGCCGTGCAGGAGCTGTTTGAACGCTACAGCAACTGCACTCCCTGCAAAGTCGGTTATTGCGACGCGATCGGCGCGGCCTTTGTCAAATACATGGTCAATTCCTATCTCGCGCTGAAAATCAGCTTCCTTAACCAGTTCTACGACTTGCTGCAGCACAACGGCGCGCACACCGCCTGGCCGGCGCTGTCCGAACTCTTTCACTACGACACCCGGATGGGCGACAGCCACAAGAACGTGCCGGGGCACGACGGCGATCGCGGCTGGGGCGGCAAATGCCTGCCGAAAGACGTCAACGCGATCATGCGCGACGCCAGGCGGCAGGGCTGCCCGTTGAGCCTGCTCGAAGAAGCCTGGGAATACAATCTGCGCATCCGCTCGAACTTGGACTGGAAATAGGCACGAGGCAGCCACGATGCGCCCGCCGCCCCGCATACTGCACGCAAGCGGCTTCATCCTGTGCGTCGGCGCACTGCTGGTCGCGGTGCTGTTCATGGAGAGACACCTGGGGCTTGCACCCTGCCCTTTGTGCGTGCTCGACCGCATCGTGGTCGGCGTAATGGCGCTGATTTTCCTGCTCGCTTTGCTGCATAACCCGTTGACGACGGGACAACGCATCTACGCGGGAGTGAACTTCGCGTTCGGGGCGGCCGGCGGCGCGCTCGCGGTGCGCCATATTCAACTGCAAAACCTGCCCGCCGGTGAAATCCCCGATTGCGCGCCCGACCTCGAATATATGCTCGCAACGTTCCCGCCGGCAAAGACCCTGTCCGTCATTTTCAACACTTCCGGCGAATGTGCCGAGATCGCTTGGACCTTTCTCGGGCTGAGCATTCCGCAACAAACCCTGCTTTTGTTCATCGCGCTCTCGGCGCTGTGCGCCGCGATTTTCCACACCGCACGCAAGCTGAGACGACGGCCGCCATTAAGTCCCTGAACGCAGGCCGGCCCGCTCCGGCGAGGCCTCGGGATTGGCCTTTGAGAACGGAGATCTTCAAACGGCCGGTTGCGGAGCCGCTGAAACTTAACAAAACGAACCCCGCAAGCGACGGACAAACCGATCTCGTCAGTCACCACGGCACCCGCAAAGCGGTTTATGCTGAGCCGTTCGAGCCTCCTGCGTGCCGGCCGGCAACGGCCAGTCTGCGGAGAAGCGTGCGGCTGCGGTTGCGGCAAAAGCCGGCGACACCGGGGCTGCGCGGGGAAAGCGTATTGACCGGCGACAATCTTGCAAGCAACGACGCCGATACTCGAGATCGGTTCCACATTCCCTGCTGCAAGCCGGCGCCGGCACTGCAACACAACTCCGGGGTTTGTGAAAACTTTCACGCACAACGGCCGCTTCGATTGCGGCCCGCCCATCGTCGCAACGGTGCATTTGCACGCCGCCGACCGGATCGAGGCGTCCGCCAAAACCCCCAATGTGTCAGCGGTGCCGACCTTCGCTCGCCGTACTTCATGAATACCGAAGACCCGCGCGCGCATAAAAGCGGTCGCCCGCTTGAAACCCCTGCCTGAAAATATCGTGAAAGCACTTGAGCGGCGCCCGCTCGAGGCGGGAAGGAATCCGCCTGAAGTATAATTTGCCGTCGCGACCGCAAGCACCATGACCAGCATTTCATTTATCGGAGCCGGCAACCTCGCGGGCAGCCTCATACGGGGATTGACGGAACACGGGGTTGACGCATCCGCGCTCGCGATCACCGATTGCGACACGGTAAAAGCCGAAATGCTTGCACGGAAGTGCCCGGGCGTTACGGTGCGCGCTTCAAACCGGGAAGCCGCGGCGGACTGCGGGATTTTGATCGCGTGCGTGAAACCCGGCGACGTGCGCGGCGTATGCAAAGAAGTCGGCCCGCTCCTGCGGGCACGCTCCGCGGTACTCGTCTCGGTCGCCGCCGGCGTCACCACCGCGATGCTCACCGACTGGACGCACCGGCCGCCGCCGTTGGTGCGCTGCATGCCGAACACGCCGGTCGCGGTGGGTTGCGGCATGAGCGTGCTGTACGCAAGCGCCGACGTTTCGCGGGCGCAACGCGACGCGGTCGAACGGATCTTCGCCGCCGTCGGCGACGCCGCGTGGCTTGAGGACGAGGCGATGATGGACGCAGTCACGGCGCTGTCGGGAAGCGGCCCGGCTTATTTCTTCCGCGTCATCGAAGCACTGGCGCAAGGCGCGGGCGCGCTCGGCATGGACGCCGCGACGGCGCAAAAACTGACGGTGCAGACCGCGCTCGGCGCCGCGACCCTCGCGCGCTGCGGCAACGCCGACCCGGCAACGTTGCGCCAGGCGGTCACCTCCAAAGGCGGCACCACCGAGCAAGCCCTCGCGTCACTCGAGCACAGCGGCATAGACGCGATGTTCGCGCAAGCGCTCGCGGCCGCGGCCCGGCGCAGCGCGGAGATCTCGCGTGAACTCGAGCGGCCGCCGGGCGATGACCGGGGCGATCATCCGACCGATAACCCAACCCATAATCCGCCCCGCAACTGATGGGAGCCGGCGTTCTTCAAAGCGCGCTGCTGTTTCTAGCCGACACGCTGCTGTCTTTGTACGCGCTCGCGTTCGTGCTGCGTTTCCTGTTCACGCTTGCTCAAGCCGACTTCTACAACCCGCTGTCGCAGGCCGTCGCCAAACTGACGCAGGCGCCGCTGAGCGGCTTGCAGAAATTCATCCCGCCGCTCGGACGCATGGATCTCGCGTGCGGACTGCTCGCCTACGGGCTGAAAGTGCTCGCACTGTTCCTGGTCGGACTGATACAGGGAAAGCTCCTGCCGGCGGCACCGCTGCTGATCATCGGCCTCATCCAGTTCGCCGAAACGGTGATCTACGTTTATATCTTCTCGCTGATTATCCTCGCGCTCAGCAGTTGGTTCATGAGCGGCGTGCAGGCATTCAGCCACCCGCTGATATCGCTGCTGTACAGCCTGACCTCGCCGGTGCTCGCGCCGGTGCGGCGCGTCATCCCCACCGTCGGCGCGATAGATCTCAGCCCGCTGGTGCTTTTGATCGCGCTCTATCTGCTGCTGACGATTTTGCGCGCTCTTTATTAATCCGTGCGCGTTCTCGGCATCGAAACATCTTGCGATGAAACCGGCATCGGCCTGGTGGATTCGCGACAAGGCGTCGTCGCGCAGGCGTTGTTCAGCCAGATCGGGATCCACGCCGCGCACGGCGGCGTCGTCCCCGAACTGGCCTCGCGCGACCACCTCCGGCGCCTGCTGCCGCTGATCGAAAAAGCGCTCGGCGGCGGCGGCCTCGAACAGGTGGACGCCGTCGCCTACACCTCGGGGCCCGGCCTGATCGGCGCCCTGCTGACCGGCGCGATGTTCGGGCACAGCCTCGCGTGGTCACGCAACTTGCCCACGCTCGGCGTCCACCACATGGAAGCGCATCTGCTCGCGCTGCTGCTCGGCGAACCCGCGCCCGCGCCGCCGTTCATCGCGCTGCTGGTGTCGGGCGGACACACGCAACTGGTGCTGGTCAAAGCGCTCGGCGATTACAAAATGCTGGGCGAGACACTCGACGACGCGGTCGGCGAGGCGTTCGACAAAACCGCGAGACTGCTCGGCATGAACTACCCGGGCGGACCCGAGATCGAAAAACTCGCGCAGCACGGAAACCCCGCGCGCTTTGACTTCCCGCGGCCGATGACCCGCAAGCCCGGGCTAGACTTCAGTTTCAGCGGCCTCAAAACGCACGTGCGCAACGTCCTGCGCGACCACGCCCACAACGGGCGGGCGGACGCGCAGACCAAGGCCGACGTCGCACGCGCATTCGAGGAAGCCGTGGCCGACACGCTCGCGCTCAAGTGCCGGCGGGCGCTGCGGCAAACACACTGCGACCAGTTGGTCATCGCCGGCGGCGTCAGCGCGAACCGCCGCCTGCGCGACAAACTTCGCACGCTCGCACAAGACCACGGCGCGCGGCTGTTCTGCCCGCCGCCCGACTTGTGCACCGACAACGGCGTGATGATCGCCCACGCGGGACTGCTGCGCTTGCAGGCCGGTCAAAAAAGCGACGCCTGGCCGCGCGTGCGAACGCGGTGGAACTTGCAGGAACTGCGTCCGTTTTGATGGAACCCGCGACGGAAAGGCCCGCTTGTTTTGGAGTAAACTTCATCATCCGGCGAAGCCAAGCGATGACGCACGCTAGCGAGGCCGAAAAAGAACCTGGCGGCGGAGGGATTGCTGAAATACCGGAGCTACCCGGGGTAATGCAGAGTGCGTCAATACTCACGAACAAACAACTGAGAATGTCGGGTCTCTTGCCCTGCGCGCAATATGGCGGAACCCATTGAGCAATGAAAAACAACTCACTGCCACGGCTTGACGCATCGCCGGACCTCAGGAGAAAACTGCTTCCATACTGCCGGCTTCAGCCCGGTGACGTTTGGAAAGACAAGATGCACGGACACCGCGTCGGTTGCCTCAATGCGACCGACGGCGAAACGATCCGGGACTTCATGTTCGGACAACAAGCCCAATTGGCCATTCACGACCCGCCGTACAACCTCGCGGCTTTTGAGCTTCGATCAATTGCCGAATTCGTCGCTTGGTGTCAAAAATGGGTGCAAACCACCCATGACGCACTTGCTCCAAACGCCTCGCTCTACGTCTGGCTGGGCGCCGATCAAAACAACGGCTTTCAACCGTTGCCGGATTTCATGCTGATGATGCGCGACCAGCCGTTTGCTCCCCGAAGTTTCATTACGATGCGAAATCAACGCGGCTACGGCACGCTAAAGAACTGGATGGCCGTTCGGCAGGAATTGCTGTACTACCTCAAAGGAACACCGACATTTAATGTCGATGCCGAATACACCGACATTCCAAAAATCCTGCGCGGATACTATAAGGAAGTCAATGGAAAAATGACGGAGAATCTTGAGCGGGGCAGGTCGAATACGATTCGGGCGGGCAACGTTTGGGTTGACGTCCAACAGGTGTTTTATCGAATGGAGGAAAACGTCTCCGGCTGCTACGCGCAAAAGCCTTTGAAGTGCATCGAGCGAATTATCCGGGCAAGTTCGGATCCGGGCGATCTCGTCACCGACTTTTTCGCCCATTCCGGCACCACGCTGTTAGCGGCGGAGATTCTCAAACGCAAATGCTACACGGTTGATCTCGATCCAATTTACGCCGAAATCACGATTCGCCGCCTTGAATACTTCCGGGCGACCGGGCGACTCGGATGGCAAAACGGACACCCGTTTCAAGACGAAATGCCGGATCTCGAACCCGCCGGAGACGTTACGGTGGAAAACGCACCCTCGCCTACTCATGAATCTTTGTTTTAATTCACATGGAACACCTGCAAGAAGAACTTAACTCGCTGCTGCAACAACTGCCCAACGAGCAAGAAGTGCGAGAGCGGCTGAAGTCGCTCGCGTCGGTTTATCCTTTCAATGAATACGAATATATTATTTCCACCCTGCTGGCGATGAATATTTTGACTTTGGGCAAGTATTACGAACTTCGTGACAACTACATTGCGAGGAGTCTCTACTTATACATATTTGAGATTAGTGCACCTCGCTCGTTCGGCGAAGCGTGGGCTCAGGGACACTTGAAAGAATTGATTCCGGAACTCCAAAAACCCTCAAAGAAAAACGATCCCAATTACTCCGGCCAATACGACCTTTCTCTCGACAACATCCGCGTCGAAGTAAAAGCATCGCGCGTGGTAGAGGCTGAGTCCGAGGCTCCATTGTACGTCAAGGCGCTTGCCTCCGACTCCCTAAAAAAATTCTGGATGAATTTCCAGCAGATCAAACCGGGTTGCTGTGATGTATTTATCTGGGTCGCCGTGTGGCGGGACATTATCCGGTACTGGACGCTCTCCTCCCACGAAGTTGAAATAAACCCTCATTATTCTTCGAGCCAACATCGCGGCAACGTCGGCGAAGGACAACTTCACATAAGACACAACAACATAAATGAATTCCAAGAGTACGAAGTAAAACCAAATAAACTCGAACAAGCGATTCGCGCCGCTTATCAACGCGAACTTGAAGCAAAAAGTGAGCCCGGCTAACGGACCGAGAAGAGAAACAAATGGAACCCTTCGGCGTAAATTGTTCGCTTGCAAATCAGCAGGGCGGGGGCGCCCGGTGCGGGTCCCCGGGTCACCCCGCCCCGTTCGCCGCCGCCAGTAAAGCCGCGGCAAATCGGACGCGCGGGCTAAGCCGGCCCCTCGCCGATGCGCGACTCGGTGCCCGCTTTGAGTTTGCGCAGGTTATCCGCGTGCCGGAACACGATCAGCAACGCCGCCGCGGCCGCGAGGATTGCCGCCGCCCGGCCTGCCCCCGCGAACGCCAGATATAAAGCCGCGGCGGCCCCCGCGGTCATGCTCGCCACCGACACGTAGCGAAACACGGCGGCGCAAGCCAGCCACGCGGCGCCCCAGGCCAAAGCCGCCGGCCAGTGCATCACCGCCAACACGCCGCCGAAAGTCGCGACACCCTTGCCGCCCCTGAAGCCGTGATACAGCGGATACAGATGACCGACGAACGCGGCGAAACCGGTGAGCGCGACCGTTGTTTCCGCAAGGCCCCAGGCACGCGCCAGCAGCATCGGGATCATCGCTTTTGCGACGTCGCCGCACAAGGTCAGCGCGGCCGCACGTTTGCCGCCCGCGCGCACGACGTTGGTCGCGCCGGGGTTGCCGGAACCGAGGGTGCGCGGGTCGGGCAGACTCAGCGCACGGCAGACGACGACGGCAAACGACACCGAGCCCAGCAAATAACCGCCGACCACGGCGATGGCGTCCGAAAGGTAAGGCATTGCCGTCAATTATACTCCGGCCGACGCTCGCACAGTCCGCCTGTTTCTTTTCAAGCGCCTTGATTAAAATCGAGGTTCGGGCAAGAAAACACAGCGCCGATGAGAACCACACTGCACACCGAACAAACCGGCCGCGGCCGCGACGTGTTCCTGATCCACGGCTGGATGATGAACGGGCGTTGCTGGAGTGAAGTCATCACACGCTTCAAAGACCGCTTTCGCCTGACGACGGTGGATTTGCCGGGGCACGGCGGCAGTTTGCAATCCCCGTATTCCCTGAGCCGCCCCGAGCGGTTGCTCGCCGGCCTGCTCGAACTCGCGCCGCGCAACGCGATCTGGATCGGCTGGTCGCTCGGCGGCCTGCTCGCCCAACTCGCAGCGCAATCGGCCCGCGCGCGTATTCGCGCGCTGATCAGCGTCGGCATGGGTGCACGCTACACCGCGACCTCCGACTGGCCCTGCGGCATCAACCGCGTCCTGTTCAGAGCCGTCAGGCAGTTGTTCGCCGTCGCGCCCGAGCGGATTGTGCGCGAACTCATCGAACAACAGGTGCTCGGCAGCGAACGACAGGAGCACGCACGCTCGGTGCTGCGTTCACTCGCCGCAATGCCGTGGGACAAGCAAGAACTCAAGGCCGGGCTGGAGTTTCTTAAAACCGCCGACGCTCGCCGCACGCTGCGGGCGTTCGACAAACCCGTGCTGTTCATCGCCGGCGAAAAAGACCTGATCGTCAGCGGCAACGGCCTTAAACAAAGCAGCCGCCTCGCGCCGCGCGGGCGTTACGTCGAAATCCCCGGCGCCGGACACGCCCCCTTTCTGTCGCATTGCCCGGAATTCATCGCCGCCGTTGACGGCTTTATCAACGAGTGCGATTGACCGGTGAACCGAATTGATAAAGCCGCGGTGCGCCGCTCGTTCAACCGCGCCGCACGCCGCTATGACGAAAACGCGCGCTTGCAGCACGCGGTCGCGAATCGCCTGCTCGCCCAGTTCACGCCGTTGGCCGCCGCGTGCATCGAGCGGCGGCATCCGCAAATCCTCGACGCCGGCGCCGGCAGCGGCTTCAGCGCCGCGGCTTTGGCCTGCGCTTTCCCCAACGCCCGCGTCGTCAATCTCGACTTCGCGCAGGAGATGCTCAAAATTGCGCGCCGCAAATCGCGCGGGTCGGGGTTCGTCTGCGGCGACCTCGAGACGCTGCCGTTCGCGGACGCCGCGTTTGACCTCGCGTGTTCGAGTTCGGCGCTGCAATGGAGCGATGACATCAGCCTCGCGTTGCGCGAATTCCGGCGCGTATTGAAACAAGGCTCGGCGCTGCTGCTCGCGATCTACACCACCGGCACGCTGCGCGAGTTGCAGGACAGTTGGCCCGGAACGGACCGGCACACGCTCGAATTCCCGACGCCTGAGCGATTGTGCCGCATGATCGAAGCGGCGGGAATGACGATTGCCTCGTGCCGGACGCAAAACGAAGCCGTAATCTACGACGACGTTGACGCGCTGTTGAAAATTCTCAAATGCACCGGCGTGCGCAACCTCCGCCGCGACCGTTGCGCCGGGCTGACGACCCCGGCCCGGCTCGAAAACATGAAAGCCCGCTACCGCGCCCGCTACGCCGCAATGCAGGGAATACCCGCCAGTTATGCGGTCACCTTTGTCTGCGCGGCACGTCGCAGGAAAGCGGCCGGCTGATTTTCTATTGATTCAGGCGGGCTATTCGGGGTACTATTAAGGTTTGCCGAATCCGAAAACTCCCGTCGGAAATCCCCCGTCAGAAAACCTTATGAGAAGAAGCGATCTGATACTTTTCGCAACCGGCGGGGCGGCGCTGGCCTTGTTCGCGACCGCGGTGAGCGCCGAGTTGCAGCCCTACAACATGCCGGTCGGCGTGACCGAGATCAGCCGCGAAGTGTTCGACCTGCATATGCTGATCTACTGGATTTGCGTCGCGATCGGGGTCGTGGTGTACGGCGTCATGGCGTACGCAATCGTCATGCACCGCAAATCGAAAGACCATCAGGCGGCGCAGTTCCATGAAAGCGCGACCGCCGAATTCGTCTGGACGCTGGTGCCGCTGGTGATCCTGATCGCGATGGCGGTGCCGGCGTCGAAAACCCTGATCAAACTGGAAAACACCGGCAACGCCGACATGACGGTGAAAATCACCGGCTACCAATGGCTGTGGCAGTACGAATACCTGAGCGAGGACCTCAGTTTCTACAGCGCGCTCACGACGCCGCGTGAAGAAATCTACAACCTGCGGGAGAAAAACGAAAACTACCTGCTCGAAGTTGACAACGAGGTGGTTTTGCCCGTCGGCAAAAAAATCCGCTTCCTCGTGACTTCAAGCGACGTTCTCCACGCCTGGTGGGTGCCGGACCTCGCGGTCAAGAAAGACGCGGTTCCCGGGTTCATCAACGAGGTCTGGACCCGGATCGACAAGCCCGGCGTCTATCGCGGGCAGTGCGCGGAACTGTGCGGGCGCGGTCACGCCTTCATGCCGATCGTGGTGCGCGCGGTCGAAGCGGACGCCTACGAGCAATGGGTGGCACAAATGAAAGCACAGGCGCTTGCGTCTTCGAGCAACTAACAGCGGGAGAAAAAACATGAGTGCGGTCATAACCGGCGAAGCCCGGCAGGAGCATCACGCAGAGCACCCCGGCGGCGTCAAGCGCTGGCTTTTTACCACCAACCACAAGGACATCGGCACGCTGTACCTGTGGTTCGCGCTGATCATGTTCTTCATCGGCGGCGCGATGGCGCTGGTGATCCGCACGGAACTGTTCGAGCCGGGCCTGCAATTCGTGGACCCGCTGTTCTTCAATTCGATGACGACCATGCACGCGCTGGTGATGATTTTCGGCGTCGTCATGCCGGCGTTCACCGGCCTCGCCAACTGGCTGATCCCGATGATGGTCGGCAGCACCGACATGGCGCTGCCGCGGCTCAACAACTGGAGTTTCTGGATCCTGCCGTTTGCATTTTCGCTGCTGCTGTCAACGCTGTTCATGGACGGCGGCGCGCCCGCCGGCGGCTGGACCCTGTACCCCCCGCTGAGCCTGCAGACCGGCGCGGCACTGCCGTTCCTCGTGTTCGCAATCCACCTGATGGGGCTGTCGTCAATCCTGGGCGCGATCAACATTATCGCGACCATTCTCAATATGCGCGCGCCCGGAATGACGCTGATGAAAATGCCGTTGTTCGTATGGACCTGGCTGATCACCGCCTACCTGCTGATCGCGGTGATGCCGGTGCTCGCGGGCGGCGTCACGATGCTGCTGACGGACAAGTTCTTCGGCACCAGTTTCTTCAACGCGGCCGGCGGCGGCGACCCGGTGCTGTTCCAGCACATCTTCTGGTTCTTCGGCCACCCCGAAGTTTACATCCTGATCCTGCCGTCTTTCGGCGTGGTCTCGAGCATCCTCCCGACGTTCTCGCGCAAGCCCCTGTTCGGCTACAGCTCGATGGTGTACGCGACCGCCTCGATCGCCTTTCTGTCGTTCATCGTGTGGGCGCACCACATGTTCACCGTCGGCATGCCGCTCGCGGGACAACTGTTCTTCATGTTTTCGACGATGCTGATCGCGGTGCCGACCGGCGTCAAGATATTCAACTGGGTCGCGACGATGTGGCGCGGATCGCTGACGTTCGAGACCCCGATGCTGTTCGCGATTTCATTCATCGTGCTGTTCACGATGGGCGGGTTTTCGGGCCTGATGCTCGCGATCACGCCGGCCGATTACCAGTACCACGACACCTACTTTGTCGTCGCGCACTTCCACTACGTGCTGGTGCCGGGCTCAATCTTCGCGATCATCGCCGCGGTGTACTACTGGCTGCCGAAATGGAGCGGCAATATGTACAACGAAACGCTCGGCAAATGGCATTTCTGGCTGTCGGCGATCTTCGTCAACCTGACTTTCTTCCCGATGCACTTCGTGGGGCTGGCGGGCATGCCGCGGCGCATTCCGGACTACAACATGCAGTTCACCGATTACAACGTGCTCGCGAGCATCGGCGCGTTCGGCTTCGGTTTCTCGCAGTTGCTGTTCCTGTATCTGGTGGTTGCGACGATCCGCGGCAAAGAAAAAGCGACGGCGCAGGTGTGGGACGGCGCCGACGGGCTCGAATGGACGCTGTCGTCGCCGCCGCCGTATCACAGTTTCACGACGCCGCCGCAAATCCGGTAAGCCGGTGACGCTGAGTCGGCATACCAACGGCAGGTGCGCGGGCAGCGTCACCGCAACGGCCGTCACCCTCGCCGTGGTCGCGGCCGTGATTTACATCGGCTTTTATTTTCTCGCCGCGGCGCGGTGAGCGCGGAGCGGCGGATGAACCAACCGGCCTCGAACAAACTCGCCTTGAAACTCGCGGCCGTCGCCGTCGCAATGTTCGGCTTCGGCTTCGGACTGGTGCCGCTATACGAAGTGATCTGCGACATTACCGGCCTCAACGGCAAAACCGGCAGCGTCACCGAAAGCCGGGCCGGCGCCCGCGGCGTGGACGAATCGCGCCTGATCACGGTCGAATTCATCGCCGGGCTGAACCGGGCGATGAACTGGGAATTCACCCCCGTGATCAAACAACTCGAGATCAGGCCGGGAAAGATCTATGAGATCGACTACTTCGTCAAAAACCGCAACGCCGCACGCACCGTCGGGCAGGCGGTGCCGAGCGTCGCTCCGGCCGCCGCCGCGCCGTTCTTCAACAAGATCGAGTGCTTCTGCTTTTCCAGGCAGGCGCTTGAGCCCGGCGAGGAGCGCCTGATGCCGGTGCGCTTCGTGGTGGACGCCGAATTGCCGGAGCACGTCAAGACCGTCTCGCTCGCCTATACTTTTTTTGACGTCACCGACACCGCCGAAGCGAACAGGAGTTGACCATGTCCGACGCCCATTCTTCTTATTACATACCCCACCCGAGCCACTGGCCGCTCACCGGCTCGGTCGCGCTGTTCTTGATCACGGTCGGCGCCGCGCTGCTGCTCAACGGCACTGCGTTCGGCACGCCTCTGATGGGCGTCGGCGCGCTGATACTGATCGTGATGCTGTGCGGCTGGTTCGGCACGGTTATCAGGGAAAGCGAGTCGGGCACCTACAACAGCCAAGTGGATGCGTCGTTCCGCTGGGGGATGTCCTGGTTCATCTTCTCCGAGATCATGTTCTTCGCCGTGTTTTTCGGCGCCCTGTTCTATGCCCGCATCTACTCAATACCGTGGCTCGGCGGCGAAGGCTCGGGGGCTTCGACCAACCTCTACCTGTGGCCCGCCTTCGAGGCAATCTGGCCGACGACGGCCAACGGCCCGGGCGAAATCGGCGGCGAGTTCAAACTCATCCCGGTCTGGGACATACCCGCGATCAACACGCTGATCCTGCTGACCAGCGGAGTCACCGTGACCTGGGCGCACCACGGCCTTAAAGCGATGAAGCGCGGACAACTGATCGCGGGCCTGGCGCTGACGGTGGTGTTGGGATTTGTGTTTGTCGCGCTGCAGGCGGGCGAATACATCCACGCTTATTCCGACTTGAACCTGACGCTGGAGTCGGGCGTTTACGGGTCAACTTTCTTTATGCTGACCGGCTTCCACGGCCTGCACGTCACGCTCGGCGCGATCATACTCACGGTCATCCTGTTGCGCAGCATCGCCGGGCACTTCACCCCGCAAAATCACTTCGCGTTCGAGGCCGCCGCCTGGTACTGGCACTTCGTGGACGTGGTGTGGCTCGGGCTGTTTATCTTCGTGTACTGGCTGTAGCTGCGGCGCCCGCACGCGCCCGTCAGGGCACGACGCCGTGCGGCGTAATCAGCCCGGTTGCGTAACCGACCAGCAACAGCAAAAACGCAATGATCGAAAGCCCGATCCTCAGGGTCAGCGCGTTCAGGGTGCGCCGGGTGGAACCCCGATCCTTGACCAGGTACACCAGCGCCGAACCCATGCTGACCATGATGACCAGCAATAAAATAACCACCAGCGACTTCAGCCACATAAAACCGCGACGCCCCGTCGGTTTGAACACGCCGGCAGAATACCAGAAAACCCCGCCCGGAACCCCGTGAAACTGTACTTCAAGCAAACCCTGCTCGGCCTGTTCGCGACGGTGTTCCTCGTGAGTTTGTTCGCGGGACTCGGCAGGTGGCAGTTGCACCGGGCCGACGAAAAGACGCAGATATTGGAAACCTACCGCGAACGCGCGACCCAGCCCGCTGCGGCGCTGCCGGCCCGGCTCGCAGACCCCGAGCGGTGGCGCTACCGCAAAGTGCGCGTCACCGCGACCGCCGCCGCCGCGCGCCAATTTCTGCTCGACAATCAGATCCGCGAGAGCCGCCCCGGTTTCAACGTGCTCACGCCGTTCAAGCCGGCGCACGGCGAATCGTTCCTGGTGGACCGCGGTTGGGTCCCGCTCGGCGCGAGCAGAAATGATCCGCCCGACGTCTCGATCCCGGATAAGCCGTTGCATCTCGAAGGCTTGATCTACGTGCCTTACGCGGAGCCTTTCAGCCTCGGCGGCATGGACGACGGCGAACTCGGCTGGCCGCGAATCATTCAGTTCCTGGACTTCAACACGCTCGGGCAGCGCCTCGGCGAGCCGCTGCGCCCTTTCACGCTGCGCCTCGACCCCGCGTCCGAGCACGGCTATCTGCGCGACTGGCCGCTCATCGCGGTATCCCCGAACAAGCACCTCGCCTACGCGTTTCAATGGTTCGCGCTTGCGCTCGGCGTGGTCGCGGTGTTCGTCGTGCTGACGCTGCGGCGCAAACCCAAATAAAACGGGTTCAAACCCGCTTCATCAGGATGGTTTTGGATCAATTTCAGCAAGTGCCCGCGCCTGTTTTAACGGCGCAGATCAATCTGAACTCACGACTTCTTTCAACTGCAAATAAAACTCGCGGCGGCGGCCGCAACAACGGCATCCGGGAAAATTCTTTTTTAAGCCCGCGAAAACCCGCGTAACCCACGGCTTTGACAAATGCTGCACTCCGGACAATCCGGGCGCCTGAAACTGCTGGCCTTGATCCTCGCTTTTTTCGGCCCGCTGTTTGCGGCGATGCTGATTTACTTCAATCCGGCGTGGTTCACGCCGACTGCAAACGCGAGCCACGGCGATCTGATTACCCCGGCGCAGCCGCTCGCCGCCTTTGCGGCCGTATCGTTCAAAGGAAGAACGCTGCCCGGCGATCTGCTTGCCGGCAAATGGACCCTGCTGTACTGGGGCGGCGCAAACTGCGGTCTCGCGTGCGAAGCCGGCCTGTTCAAAATGCGCCAGGTGCGGCTGTCCCTGAGCAAGGACCTCAAGCGCGTGCAAACCGTTTATCTCGCGAGCGAGCCGGTGACCGGCGACCGCCTCGAACAAGTGCTCGGCAGGCACCCGCGATTGATCACGGCGTATCCGCAACCCGGCGCTTTCCTTGAGCAGTTCAGCGCCTATTCAAAGAACAGCATCTACCTGGTTGACCCGCTCGGCAACCTGATGATGCGTTATTCCGGCGACGTCGCCTCCAAGGGCCTGCTCAAAGACCTTAAAAAACTGCTGCGGGTGTCCAAAATTGGCTGACGCCGCCGCGTGCGCCGGCGGCCGCTGGCGTTGTTTCCCCGCAGCGCTATGGCGAACAAGCGGATCGCGGCAATGACCGCCATCCCGCAAAACCGGCAACGACGACAGCGATGAAAACAACAACCGCGACGTCACGCCCGCCCGCGGCTTCCGACTTGCCGCACCGCCGGTTCATATTGCTCGCCCGCGCGGCGGTGGCCGTCGCTTTGTGCGTGGTCGTGCTCGGCGCCTACGTCAGGCTTTCCGATGCGGGGCTCGGCTGCCCCGACTGGCCGGGCTGCTACGGAAAACTGCTCGGCGTTCCGGAAACCGCCGCCGAAATAGAGCGGGCGCACGAGGAATATCCGCACCGCCGGGTTGACACGGCCAAAGCCTGGAAAGAGACCCTGCATCGCTACCTCGCCGGGGTTCTCGGCGTGCTGATCTTCGCGCTCGCGGCGCTGGCCGTGGCCCACCGTCGCCGTGCCCGCCAGCCGGTGGCGTTGCCGCTGACCCTCGCGGTGCTCGTGGTGTTCCAAGCGATCCTCGGCATGTGGACCGTCACTTTGCTGCTCAAGCCGGCCGTCGTCACCGCGCACCTGCTCGGCGGTCTGGTGACGCTCGCGCTGCTGTGGCAGTTGGCGCTGCCCGCCGGGATCAACGTCGGCAGCGCTGATCGCGACGGGCAACGCCGGCGGCGCTTCGCCTGGGCCGGCGTCGGCGTGCTGCTCGCACAGATCGCCCTCGGCGGCTGGACCGCGAGCAATTACGCCGCGCTCGCGTGTCCCGATTTCCCGACCTGCCAGCGGCAATGGTGGCCGCCGATGGACTTCGGCGCCGCGTTTGAACTCGGCGGCGAAGCGGGCGTCAATTACGAATACGGCGTGCTCGACAACGCCGCGCGCACCGCGATCCACGTCGCGCACCGCATCGGCGCGCTGCTGACCGTGGTGCTGCTCGGAGGCTTTCTGCTTGCGCTGTTGCTGCACAAACCGCCGGCCGCGCTCAAGGCCGCGGCGGCGGCGGCGCTGGCGCTGCTTGCTTTGCAAACCCTGCTCGGCGTGTTGAACGTCGTTTTGTCTCTGCCGCTGCCCGTCGCGACCGCGCACAACGGCCTGGCCGCGCTGTTGCTGTTGAGCCTGATCACGGTGGCGCGCATGTTAAAATCTTAAGCAAAATGTCCGCTCCCTCCGCCCCAAAGATCACCCCGGCCACACCCCGCTTCAGCCTCGCGGCTAAAAACTACCTTGAGGTCTGCAAGCCCAAGGTGGTCGCGACAATGCTGTTTACGGCACTGGCCGGGATGTTCCTCGCGGCGCCCGGCTACGTCCCCTGGATTACGGTGATCGCGGGCACCGCCGGGATTGCGCTGATCGCGGGCGCGGCGGCGGCGATCAACCAGGTCGCCGACCACCATATAGACGCGGTGATGCAAAGAACCCGGGCGCGGCCGCTGCCCGCGGGACACCTTGAGAAAAAACAGGTGCTGGTGTTCGCGGGCCTGATCGGCACCGCCGGCACGCTGATCCTCGCGCTGTGGGTCAATCTGCTGACCACCGTCCTGACGCTGATGTCGCTGGTCGGCTACGCCGTGATCTACACGCGCTTTCTGAAATACGCAACGCCTCAAAACATCGTGATCGGCGGAGCCGCCGGCGCGACGCCGCCGCTGCTCGGCTGGACCGCGGTGACCGGCCGGGTCGAGGCCGAAGCGCTGCTGCTGTTTCTGATCATCTTCGCGTGGACGCCGCCGCACTTCTGGTCGCTCGCGCTGTACCGCAAACAGGACTACGCCGACGCCGAGGTGCCGATGCTGCCGGTCACGCACGGAGAAGACTTCACGCGCCTGCACGTCCTGCTGTACACCACTTTGCTGAGCGCCGTGACGATGCTGCCGTACATTATCAGCATGTCGGGGCCGGTTTACCTGTTCGGCGCAGCCCTGCTCAACGGCGTTTTTCTGTATCACGCGGTCGGCCTCAAGATTACGCGCAGCGAGCGGTGGGCGAAAGACACTTTCGTCTATTCGATCATCTACATCCTGCTGCTGTTTGCGCTGCTGCTGTTCGACGCACATCTGCCCGCGATCGGCAGGATGTTGCTGTAGCCCGAGATCAAACAAGAGGGAATCCGCAGATCAAGCAGCTTAGGCATAAGAAATCAATAAGAGACAGCCGGACTTAGGCCGTTATCGGCACGGCAATGGCCAGGCGCCGCGGGTTCGGCCGCGGTGCAAAACGACTCCGGCGCAACCCGCGTAAAGCCGCGAATAACAGACGCCGCCCCTCGACGACTTGAATCCCGGCCACTTGAACCCGGGCGCGAAAGGCCGGCGAGCCGATACCCCCCGGCCATTTGAACCTTGCGGCTTGAGCCTCGACCAGGCGCGAACTTACAACGCGCTCAAGCGGCGCTTTCGGCCAATTGAACTTGGGGAGAACAGACGCGAACTTACAGCACGCTCAGGCGGCGCTTTCGGCCAATTGAACTTGGGAGAGCAGGCGCGAACTTACAGCGCACTCAGGCGGCGCTTTCGGCCAATTGAACTTGGGGAGAACAGGCGCGAACTTACAGCACGCTCAGGCGGTGCTTTCGGCCAGGCTTTGCAACTTTGAGATCGCCCGGCTTTCAATCTGGCGCACGCGCTCGGCCGAAATCCGGTATTTTTTCGCGAGTTCGTGCAGCGTCGCTTTCTTGCCGGATATTCGGCGCGCCTTGAGGATCTCGAGGCTGCGCTCGTCGAGTTCGGACAAAACCTGCTTGAACCGCCGACGGCAATGCGCCTGCCAATCGTCGCGCTCGGCCTCACGGGCCGGGTCCACGGCCGTTTCGTCGGCGAGATACAGCGCCGGTGCGTAAGCGTCTTCTTCGTCCCCGTCCGGCGCCGGATCAAAGCCGACGTCCCGCCCGCTCAGGCGCTGCTCCATCTCGACCACTTCCTGCGGCTTGACGCCGAGTTGCGACGCGACCTCGTTCACTTCGGCCTGATTGAGCCAGCCGAGGCGCTTTTTCATGCTGCGCAGGTTGAAGAACAATTTACGCTGCGCCTTGGTCGTCGCCACTTTGACGATGCGCCAATTCCGCAAAACAAATTCGTGGATCTCGGCACGGATCCAATGCACCGCGAAAGAAACCAGGCGCACGCCGACTTCGGGGTCAAACTTTTTCACGGCTTTCATCAGGCCGATGTTGCCCTCCTGGATCAGGTCGCCGAGCGACAGGCCGTAGCCGGCGTAACCGCGCGCCACCTGGATCACGAAACGCAGGTTGTGCGTGACCAACTCGTGCGCGGCTTCGAGGTCGCCGTCTCTGTGGAGGCGCACCGCAAGCGCGTATTCTTTCTCGGCGTCGAGCACGGGCAGGGCATACGCGGCTGCGACGTACCCGCTCAGATCCGCACGCAGCGGCACCGCCGAATACTGCTTCAACACCATGTCTTTAGCCATTGCGATTACACCTGTTGCATGACAATGCGTCATTTTAGCACTCTCCGCACCAGACTGCCAAAACCAGCGGGGAAGAGGAATTTTTCTTTTATAAACAACTGTTTATGAGATCACCCATACCCCTTTCCCAGCGCGGCCGGCGCCTGAAATAGCCTGCAAACGGAGCCTATGATAGGATTTCGCGTTTCGCCGCACCGACGCAACGCCTCTCAACAGTCAGCCCGCCGCAAACAGCAAAACATGGCCGCTCTCGCAAACACCGCCGGTTTCGTCACCGCCACGGTGCTGACAGTGTTGGCGTGGTTCACGTATCTGTGGTTCAACAACCGGCTCTCGAGAACACCATCGTCGCCGCTGCGGGAAATCATCGGAGGTCTGTTGAGTTTCGCGTTGCTCACGGCGTTCGGAATCATTCTCTACTTTTTTGCGCTCCCGCTTGCGATGGGAGTGCTCGCGATTTCAGTGCTCATGATGATCGGATACGCACTGCACAAAACCCTGCGCTCGATGCTGGCCTAGCCGCCGGCGCGGCGCGGCGACCCGGTCACCGCAAAAACAGCGGATAGGCGGGGTTGCCGCTCTCCTCCTGATAGCGATAACCCAGCGCTTTCATAAATTTCCGCAACGCGGGCATTCCCTCGTCGGGCACCTGAATGCCGGCGAGCACCCTGCCGTAAGCCGCACCGTGGTTGCGGTAATGGAACAGGCTGATGTTCCATTCCTGCGGCATCTTCTCCAAAAATTCGAGCAGCGCGCCCGGCCTCTCCGGAAACTGGAAGCGGTACAGGCGCTCGTTCTCCACCCCGCGCGCGCGCCCGCCGACCATGTGCCGCAAATGCAGTTTCGCCATTTCGTTATCCGAAATGTCGAGTACCCCGTAGCCGTTTTCCCTGAGCCCGGCAACAACCCCGAACTTTTCCTTCGACGCGTTCTCGAAGCGAACCCCGACGAACACGTGCGCCCGCAGCGCGTCGGCGTAACGGTAATTGAACTCGGTGATCGTATGCTTGCCGACGATGCGGCAAAACTGCAGAAAACTGCCCGCACGCTCGGGGATCGTGACCGCGAACAATGATTCGGCGTTCTCGCCGATCTCGTAGCGCTCGACGACGTGCTTGAGGCGGTCGAAGTTGACGTTCGCGCCGGAGATCACCGCGACCAGGGTGCGCCGTTTAAGCGCGTGTTCCGCGACGTATTTTTTCAGCCCCGCGAGCGCGAGCGCGCCGGCGGGTTCGGCGAGCGCACGGGTGTCGTCGAAGTTGTCCTTGATCGCCGCGCAGATCTCGTCGGTGGTCACGAGCACGACTTCGTCAACGACCTCGCGCGCGACGCGGAAGTTCTCCTCGCCGACCTGCCTGACCGCGACGCCGTCGGCGAACAGGCCGACCTGATCGAGCATTACGCGCTCCCCTTTCTCGAGCGCGGCGTGCAGAGACGGCGCGTCTTCCGGCTCGACCCCGATGACGCGGGTGCCGGGACGCACGTGCTTCAGATAAACGCCGATTCCCGCGATCAGCCCGCCGCCGCCGACCGGCACGAACACCGCCTCGATATCCGCGGGGTGCTGCTCGTGAATTTCCTTGCCGATCGTCCCCTGCCCGGCGATGACGTCGGGGTCGTCGTACGGCGGCACCAGCGGCATGCCGTTTTCGGTCGCGAGGTCGCGCGCGTGCGCAAACGCCTGGTCGTAAGTGTCGCCGCAGAACACGATTTCAGCGCCGCGGCGGCGCACCGCGGCGACTTTGATCGCGGGCGTCGTGCGCGGCATCAC
Source organism: Candidatus Oxydemutatoraceae bacterium (assembly GCA_965211995.1). Lineage (GTDB taxonomy): Bacteria > Pseudomonadota > Gammaproteobacteria > Poriferisulfidales > Oxydemutatoraceae > CAYFZO01. Next base: position 69,917 of record OZ243040.1, on the reverse strand, counting down.
GATCAGCGCCCGGATGCCGAGTTTGTGGCAGGCGAGCGCGACCCCCTGCGCGTGATTGCCCGCCGAAGCCGCGATCACGCCGTCCGCTCCCGCTTGCACAAGGTTTATGATCTTGTTGTACGCGCCGCGCAACTTAAACGAGAATATCGGCTGCGTATCCTCGCGCTTGAGCAGCACGCGGTTGCCGAGACGCTCGGACAGGCAACGCGCCTCGTCGAGAGGCGAAACACCCGCCACCTCATACACTCTGGCGTTGTTGATCTTTTCTATGTACTCACTACTCACCGCTCATGGCCCTTATAATCCGTGCTTGCGGTCTCAATTATCGCCGCTGCCACCGGATTGACGCAATGCCCGCCGACGATCACAAACAAAAAGCCGCCGAAGCCGCGCTCGAATACATTCAAAACGGCGACGTCGTCGGCGTCGGCACCGGCTCGACCGCCAACTGCTTCATCCGCGCACTGGGCGCGGTCAGGCGGCGCATCGAAGGCGCGGTCGCAAGCTCCGAGGCCAGCCGCGAACTGCTTGAGGAGCAAGGCATCGCGGTGCTGGACCTCAACGCCGTCGGCGACCTGCCGCTGTACGTTGACGGCACCGACGAAGCCGACCGGCATCTGCGCCTGATCAAGGGCGGCGGCGGCGCGCTCACGCGCGAGAAGATCGTCGCCGCGGCAAGCCGGCGCTTCGTGTGCATCGCCGACCGCTCGAAACTCGTCGCGCGTCTCGGCGCTTTCCCACTGCCGGTCGAAGTGATCCCGCTGGCGCGCAGCCTGATCGCGCGCACACTCACGGTGCACGGCGGCACCCCCGAATTGCGCACAGGCTTCGTCACCGACAACGGCAACGAGATCCTCGACGTGCGCGGCCTCGACATGACCGACCCGGTCGCACTCGAGGAGCAACTCAACCAGATGACCGGCGTCGTCGGCGTCGGCCTGTTCGCGCGGCGCCCGGCGGACGTTCTGCTGCTCGGCGGCGGCGGCGGCGTCGAAACGCTTACCGCAACCGCATAAAAGGCTGCCGCTCCCGCCATACGCCCCCGCGGGCGGCGTTGCACCCGTTATGCTCGCGGGCGTCGTTATCCGCCGGATTCAAGTCCGCTGCGCGGCAAGAACCCATTCCTTTGTGCCGAGTGAAACAGGCGTCTGCGGCACCTCGTGTTTCGCCGGCTCCCCGCGTTCGCGGGCAAACGCCTGTCTGGGTTTAGAAACATAAGGCACTCGCAAACTACCAGTCCGAAGTGCGACAAAAGGAACAAAGAGCAGGCCGCTGAAAATCACTCCACCCCTGAGGACAAGTCGGCCGGGCGCAGCCCGGCCGGTAGGGGAAATACAAAAAACGACGCGGGCGGGCACCGGAGAATAACGGGCCAACGCCGCACTTCGGACTTGCATCCGGCCTCCTCCAAACCGGAGCAGAGACCTTGCAAATCCGGTGCAGCGGCCACCGCATTAGGGGGACTGCATACATCACTCAGAAACAGACGGCACTCCTCCAAGCCGGAGCAGAGACCTTGCAAATCCGGTGCGACAGCCATCGCATCGGGGGGTTTTACCGCGTTGTCCGGATCAGGCAGAGTGGGGAGATGAACGACCGCGTCCCACACCGGATCAATGTGCTTCGCTTCCGGGAAACTCACGCCGCCGCCTGCGCTCAAGCTCAGCCGGCGAGCCTTGATACTTCCGGCGCCGGACCCTCAAGCGAAGCAAGCGTAACCCGGCGGCATGAACCCCCGCTCGAGAGTGCCGAACACGCCGCCGCCGGCCCGGCGCCGCCCGAACCGGCGCGCGCGAGCCGGCCGAGATTTGACGTTGACGCGGGGCACCTCCGAATCTCGGCAAGCATCCCTCGCCGGTCGTGCCGTCCGTGATGGACTCGTACAACGCCTTGAAACCGCTTGTTAGATAACTTACTCTCACGCTTTGCGAACGGGAGGCCTCATGTTCCAGCAGGACGTTGCGACGCTAGTATCCACTTTCGGGCAGTATCTGCTTGCGCTGCTGATGATCAGCCTGCTCGCCGCCACCGTGGTCATCGCTTTCCTGTACGTCGCCGACGTCACCCAGACCAAGCAGACGGTGCGGCGCAACTACCCGGTCATCGGACGCTTCCGGTATTTCTTCGAGCATCTCGGCGAGTTTTTCCGCCAGTATTTTTTCGCGATGGACCGCGAGGAATTGCCGTTCAACCGCGCGCAACGCTCGTGGATTTACCGCGCCTGCAAGGACATGGATACGACCGTTGCTTTCGGTTCGACCAGAGACTTGCGCAAGTCGGGTACCGTGCTGTTCGTGAACTGCCCGTTCCCGACGCTGACCGAAGACGCGGTCGAACCGCGCGCGATCACAATCGGGCCCCGTTGCCGCGAACCCTACACCACCTCCTCGCTGTTCAACATCTCCGGCATGAGTTACGGCGCGATCTCAAAGCCCGCGGTGCTGGCGCTGTCGCAAGGCGCAAAGATGGCGGGCTGCTGGATGAACACCGGCGAGGGCGGCCTGTCGCCGCATCATCTCGCGGGCGGCGCCGACATTGTGTTTCAGATCGGCACCGCCAAGAACGGCGTGCGTACGCTCGACGGCGAACTCAGCGACGACAAGCTCAGGGAAGTCGCCGCCCACGAGCAGGTGAAGATGTTTGAACTCAAACTGAGCCAGGGCGCAAAACCCGGCAAAGGCGGCATTCTACCCGGCGGCAAAGTCACCGAAGAGATCGCGGCCATCCGCGGCATCCGGCCGGGCGGGGACGCGATCAGCCCCAACCGTCACCCTGAGATTCACGACAACGGCGAACTGCTCGGCGTGCTGAACCGCATCCGCGACGTCACCGGCAAGCCGGTCGGGTTCAAGGCGGTAATGGGCGCGCGCGGCTGGCTCGACAGCCTGTTTAAGGAAATACGCGAGCGCGGCGTCGAGTCGGCTCCCGACTTCATCACGGTGGACAGCGCCGACGGCGGCACCGGCGCCGCGCCGATGCCGCTGATAGACGACATGGGGCTGCCGCTGCGTGAGAGCCTGCCGCTGGCAGTGGATAAATTGAACGAATACGGCCTGCGCGAACGCATCCGGGTCATCACCTCGGGCAAATTGGTCACGCCGGCGGACATCGCCTGGGCCTTGTGCATGGGCGCCGACTTCACGGTGTCGGCGCGCGGCTTTATGTTTGCGCTCGGCTGCATCCAGGCGTTGCAGTGCAACAAGAACACCTGCCCCACCGGCATCACCACGCACAACAAGCGCCTGCAGGCGGGCCTGGTGCCCGAAGACAAAGCCGTCCGCGTTTATACCTACGCGAAGCGGATGACCAAAGAGGTGGGCGTCATCGCCCATTCCTGCGGTGTCAACGAACCGCGCGAACTCAAGCGCCTCCATGCGCGCGTCGTCGGCGAAAACGGGCTGTCGGTCGGACTCGACGAACTGCATCCGGTCGTGGCGCCGGCCGTCCATTAGCACGGCGCGTTCACGGGCAACCGACATGGAACACGGCGCGGACACCGGTATCGCCTATCTCATCGCGATGCTGATCAGCGTCCTCGCGATCCTGATTTTCTCGGCCCCGCTCGCACGCGCGCTGCGCCTGCCGCACAGTTTTGTGCTGATCGTGATCGGCTTTCTCGGCTCCGAACTGCTGGTCGCGCAAGGCGTGGACACCGGCATCCGCTGGACCAACTTCCACGACCTGATCTTTTACGTGTTCCTGCCCGCGCTGGTGTTCGACGCGGCGTTTCGCATGGACGTCGGCAAGTTCGTCGAAAACATCGTGCCGATCCTGGTGCTCGCGGTGCCGTTGCTGCTGAGCGCGACCTTGATCGGCGCCGTGGTCATTTACTTCATGGTCGGCAGCCCGCACGGCTTCCCGTGGATTGCCGCCCTGCTCGCGGGCGCGGTGATCGCGCCGACCGACCCCACCGCGGTCACCTCGATCGCGCAACGCTGCCCGCTGCCCGCACGGCTCAAGACCCTTATTGAAGGCGAAAGCCTGCTCAACGACGCGACCGCACTGATCCTGTTTTTGATCATCGCCACGATCGGCGTCGCGCTGGCCGAAGGCACGGTTGCCGCAATGCCTTACGGCGACGCAATCTTCAATTTCCTGCTGGTGTTCTTCGGCGGCGGCGCGCTCGGCACGTTGATCGCGATCCCGGGCTGCATCCTGATACGCAAATTGCGCGACGCCAACGCGCAGGGCGGCGTCACCCTGCTGTGCGCGTACGGTTCCTACCTGATCGCGGACAGCGAGGCGGTAGGCGTGTCGGGCATCATGGCGGTGCTGGTCTGCGGCGTCATGATGGGCGCGTTCATTCGCCGCGGCGACGAGGAAGAAGCGAGTTCCTCGCTCAACAGGATCTGGTCTTTTCTCGCGTATATCTCGGAGTCCATGATCTTCCTGCTCGCCGGCGTGACCATCACCTTCGGCCTGTTCACCGGGCAGTGGCTCGCGATGCTGATCGGCATCGCGGCGGCGCTGATCTCGCGCGCGGTCGTGATTTACGGCAGTTTCCCGCTGTTCAACCTGACGACTTACAAAGCCAAGCCCGTCACGTTCAAAGAGCAGCACCTGATCGCCCTCGGCGGCGTCCGCGGCGCTTTCACGATGGCGCTCGCGCTGTCGCTGCCGCTCGCGCTCGACTACTGGTTCACGGTGCAGGCAATCGCCTACGGCGTGGTGCTGTTCACGCTGCTCGTGCAAAGCAGCGCGCTCGAGGCGCTGGCCAAGCGGTTAGAATAGGCGTTTATCCGCTGGGGGATCGTCTAGTGGTAGGACAGCGGACTCTGACTCCGCCGGCGGGGGTTCGAATCCCTCTCCCCCAGCCATTTTCAATGGCGGAACCGACATTTGCCCAACTGGCGGGGAAACGGGCCATCTTATTTATGAGTTTTTGATATATAAACAATTTTATATTCTTATCCCCGCTTGACAACCACGCCATTGCAAAAAAATACCGTTAGACGACAATAGTCGGCAGTCTCATCCACCATGTGTGGAAAGAGCATCCGAAGCCCTGTAGCAGAAATGCCATGGGGCTTCAGTCTTGATCCCCGCCGCCTTTCAAACCTCTTTTTCTCTTTCTCGAATTGCGTCCGCTGATGCGGTTTAATTTCCGCGTAAGCGGTTTTCAGCACGTAATAACAGCGCCGTTTCACATGCTGTTGCGCCCAAATCACCACCTGAGCGCTGCCTCCCCGCTGACTCTCCCACCATGCCCGTCTGCCGGGAACGGCGGATTATTCGCCCGCCGGCGAATGCCGGTTATACACCCCCGGCGGGGCGTTGCCGTGCTTAACGCCGGGGCCTTGTGTCCGCCGGGGGTTTTCAATACATTGCAAAAATACTGATAAAAGCCGGTTTCAAGCCCCCGCCCGGGGAAGCCTATAATCTTAATCGGAGGCAAGAGCATGTCACACACCGACCCGCAGGACCTGAAAAGAACCGCGCTTTACGATTTGCACGTTGCGGCGGGCGCGAAGATGGTGCCGTTCACCGGTTATTCGATGCCGTTGAATTACGCCGGGGGCATTATCCAGGAGCATCTGCACACGCGCGCGCAGGCGGGCCTGTTCGACGTTTCGCACATGGGGCAGGTGCAACTGGTCGGCGGCAACCCCGACGCCGTCATTGAGCGGCTCGTGCCGGCCGCCGTCGCCGGCCTCAAGCCCGGCCGCCAACGCTACACGGTGCTGCTCAACCAACGCGGCGGCATCGTTGACGACGTCATTATCACGCGCCCGTTCGGCGAGGAATCCGGCAGGCTGATGATGGTGTTCAACGCCGCGCGCAAGCAGGCCGACTGCGACTACGTCGAGCAGCACCTCGGCGACTGCCGCCTCGAGAGGCCGGCTGAGAAATCGCTGCTGGCGCTGCAAGGCCCCGCCGCGAGCGCCGTGCTGACGCGGCTGTTCGGCGGCGACGTCGCGGTGCAGCCTTTCATGTCGCAGCGCTTTTACGAATTCGCAGACGCGCGGGTGTCGGTCAGCCGCTGCGGCTACACCGGCGAGGACGGCTACGAGATCTCGGTGTCCTCGGACCGCGCGGTCGCGCTCGCGCAACGCTTGTTGGACGAAAGCGAGGTCGAACCCGTCGGCCTCGGCGCGCGCGATTCGCTGCGCATGGAATGTGGCCTGTGCCTGTACGGCAACGATATTGACGAAACGACTACGCCGGTGGAGGCCGGCATGAACTGGCTGATCCCGCAAGCGCGCCGTGAACAAGGGGGCTTTGCCGGCGCCGACGTCATCCTCAGGCAACTGGCCGAAGGCGCGCCGCGCCGGCGCGTCGGCTTGCGCCCCGCAGGCCGCGTCATCGCCCGCGCGGGCGCGGCGATCACCGCGGCGGGGGACGCCGCGGTCGGCGAGGTGACGTCGGGCTGCTTCGGCCCGACCGCGCAAGGCCCTATCGCAATCGCCTACGTCGGCGCACAATACGCCGACGCAGGGACCCCCCTCGAGGTCAACGTGCGCGGCAAGCGGCACCCGGCAAAAGTCACCGCCCTGCCGTTCGTGCCGACGCATTACTACCGGGCACCGAAACCTGACACGCTTAACCGGCAAGGAGAACACCAATGAGCGAAATCAAATTCAGCAAAGACCACGAATGGGTGCGTCTCGACGAGGCCGGCGTTGCCACCGTCGGCATTTCCGACTACGCCCAGGAAACCATCGGTGAACTGGTGTTCGTCGAGTTGCCCGGCGTCGGCGACACGCTCGAGCAAAACAAGGAAGTCGCCGTCATCGAATCCGTCAAAGCGGCCAACGACGTGTTCACACCCGTCAGCGGCGAGGTGGTCGAGACCAATCAGGCGCTCGATGATTCACCCGCCCTCATCAATCAGGACGCGTACGGGCAAGGCTGGCTGTTCAAGGTCAAACTTGCGGACGCAGCGCAACTCGACGGCCTGATGGACGAGGCGGCTTACAAGGACTTCGTAGCCACGCTTGAATAGGGCGCCGCGGCCTAAGTCCGCACTGCTTCGCAACAGGATAAGCCCCAATGACCGCCGCGCCGAACCTGAAGCAACTCGAATACGCGAGCGAATTCGTCAGCCGCCACATCGGCCCGTCCGACGCGGACGTCGCCGCGATGCTCACGGCGCTCGGGCTGGCCTCCCTCGACGAATTGATCGACAAGGTGGTGCCCGACGACATCCTGACCTCGCGCCCGCTGAATCTGCCGGAAACGCGCAACGAGCGTGCGGCGCTGTCGGACCTGCTGCATCTAAGCGAGCGCAACAATGTGTTTACTTCGATGATCGGCGCCGGCTACTACGGCACCGTCACCCCGACGGTCATCTTGCGCAACGTGTTTGAAAGCCCGGCCTGGTACACCGCGTACACCCCCTACCAGGCCGAGATCAGCCAGGGGCGCCTCGAAGCACTGCTCAACTTCCAGCAGATGATCTGCGACCTGACCGGCATGGAACTCGCGAACGCCTCGCTGCTCGACGAAGCGACGGCGGCGGCCGAAGCGATGGCGATGTCGAAGCGCGTGTGCGCCAAAAAGTCGGCGCAGGTCTTCTTGATCGACAAGAACTGCTTCTCGCAGACGATCGAGGTGGTGCAGACCCGCGCGGGGCCGATGGGCTTTGAAGCCGTCGTCGGCGACCCGTTCGGCGACGACGTTGATAAATACGACCTGTTCGGCGTGCTGATACAGTATCCGGGCGCCGACGGGCGGGTGCGCGACCTGCGCGAACCGGTCGCAAAAGCCCACGCCGCCGGCGCGCTGGTCACCGTCGCCGCCGACGTTCTCGGGCTTGCGCTGCTGACGCCGCCCGGCGAGATGGGCGCCGACGTCGTCATCGGCAACTCCCAGCGTTTCGGCGTGCCGATGGGATACGGCGGCCCCCACGCCGCGTTCTTCGCAACCCACGAGAAGCACAAGCGCAGCGTGCCCGGACGCATTATCGGGTTGTCGGTTGACGCCCGGGGCAAGCCGGCGCTGCGCATGGCGCTGCAAACCCGCGAACAGCACATCCGCCGCGAAAAAGCCACGAGCAACATCTGCACCGCCCAGGTTCTGCTCGCGGTCGTCGCCGGCCTCTACGGGGTTTATCACGGCGCGCAGGGCATCAAAAGAATCGCCGCGAGAACCCACCGCATGACGCAAATCATGGCCGCCGGCCTTGAAAAACTCGGCTTCGAGATCGCCACCGATGCCTTTTTCGACACCGTCACCGTGCGCATCAACGGGCAGGCGCAGCGCATCGCCGCGAGAGCGCGCGAATCGCGCATCAACCTGTTCGTCGCGGACTGGAACCATCTCAGGATCTCGTTTGACGAAACCACCGACCGCGACAACCTGAGCGCCTTATGGGAAGTATTCGACCCCGCAGCGATGGAAAAACTCGACGTCGAGGCGCTCGACGCCGAGATCGGCGAGTGCATCCCCGCAACGCTGCAAAGAACCGGCGAGTTCATGACGCATCCGGTGTTCAACCGCCACCACACCGAAACCGAAATGATGCGCTACCTGCGCAGGCTCGGGTCGAAGGACATCGCACTGAACCGCTCGATGATCCCGCTCGGGTCGTGCACGATGAAACTCAACGCCGCGAGCGAAATGGCCCCGGTGTCGTGGCGCAACTTTGCGCACATGCACCCGTTTGCACCGCTCGATCAGACCCAGGGCTACCAGCAGTTGTTCAAGGAACTCGAGGACGGACTGTGCGAAATCACCGGTTTCGATGCGTTTTCGCTGCAGCCGAACGCCGGCTCGCAGGGCGAATACAGCGGCCTGATGGTGATCCGCAAATACCACGAAAGCCGCGGCGAAGGGCGGCGCAACGTCTGCCTGATCCCGGAATCAGCGCACGGCACCAACCCCGCGAGTTCGATCATGACCGGCATGCAAGTCGTCGTCGTCAAGTGCGGCGGCAACGGCGACGTGGACGTCGCGGACCTCAAGCGCAAAGCCGCGGAACACAAAGACGCCCTCGCCGCGATCATGGTCACCTATCCCTCGACCCACGGCATCTTTGAAAAAAGGTTCCGGGAGATCTGCGAAACCGTCCACGCGCACGGCGGGCAGGTCTATCTCGACGGCGCCAATATGAACGCGATGGTCGGCGTGGTGCGCCCGGGCGAGATCGGCGCCGACGTCTCGCATCTGAACCTGCACAAGACGTTTTGCATCCCGCACGGCGGCGGCGGCCCCGGCGTCGGCCCGATCGGCGTCAAGGCTCACCTCGCGCCGTTTCTGCCGCGCCACTCGATGGTCGCCGGCCTCAACCCGGCCGAGATCGAAAAAAGCAGCATCGGCACCGTGTCGGCGACGCCGTGGGGGTCGGCCAGCATCTTGCCGATCACCTGGTGCTATATCGCGATGATGGGCGCCGCGGGCCTCAGGCGCGCGACCCAGATCGCGATCCTCAACGCCAACTACGTGCGCCTGCGCCTCGCCGAACATTACCCGGTGCTGTACGTCCAGGACAGCGGCTTCGTCGCCCACGAGTGCATCATTGACCTGCGCCCGATCAAGGAGGCGTGCGGCCTCACCGTGGACGATGTCGCCAAGCGCCTGATCGACTACTGCTTCCACGCGCCGACCGTGTCCTTCCCGGTCGCCGGCACCATGATGATAGAGCCGACCGAAAGCGAGTCGAAGCACGAACTCGACCGCTTCTGCAACGCGATGATCCGGATCCGCCGGGAAATCGCCGACGTCGAGGAAGGCCGCGCCGACAAGGACAACAACCTGCTGCGCAACGCACCCCACCCGCACAGCCTGCTGCTGCAGGAGGACTGGCGGTTTCCGTACTCCAAACAGGCGGCGTTTTTCCCGATGAAAGACGTCGAACTTGAAAAATACTGGCCGCCGGTCGCGCGCATAGACAACGCGTACGGCGACCGCAATCTGGCGTGCGGCTGCCCGCCGGTCGCAAGTTATGAATGACCGGGCGCACGGCCCGGCAGCGGCGGACAACCCGCTCGCCCGGAACGCCACCCGAGATGCCGCCCCGGTAAACGTCTGTGTATAACGGCCGGCGCCCCTTGATCTGTCTGAATATTACCCGCGATGGACGGGCTTGCTTCTAACCGCCTTTATTTAGGCATATTATGTCATCCATTCCCCATCACCTCTAGTTCGGGAGGAAATCATGGAAATGTTGAACAATCTCGTCAGCACCGTCAACGGGATCGTGTGGGGAGCCCCCATGCTCATCGCGATTGTCGGGGTCGGCTTGTTTCTGATGCTGAGACTGGCGTTGATGCCGCTCAGAAAACTCGGCTACGGCATGAACCAGTTATGGCAGGGCCGCAGTTCCGAGGGCATCGGAGACATCAGCGCTTTCAACGCATTGATGACTTCGCTGTCGGCCACCATCGGCACCGGCAACATCGCCGGCGTCGCCACCGCAATCGCCATCGGCGGCCCCGGCGCTTTGTTTTGGATGTGGATCACCGCGCTGGTCGGCATGGCGACCAAGTACGCCGAAGCCGTGTGCGCCGTCCAATACAGGGAGGTGGATAAAACCGGCAGGCAGATCGGCGGGCCGATGTACTACATCAAGAACGGTCTGGGCTCCAACTGGGCCTGGCTCGGCTTCTTGTTCGCGCTGTTCGGCGCGATCGCCGCTTTCGGCATCGGCAATATGGTGCAGTCAAACTCGATGGCCGACGCGCTGGACGACAAATTCGGAATGCCGCCGCTGGTGACGGCCGTCATCCTGGTCGTTCTGGTCGGCGCGGTCTTGATCGGCGGCATCAAAAGCATCGCCGCGGCGGCGAGCAAGTTGGTTCCGCTGATGGCGGTGTTCTACGTGACTTTCGGCTTGATCGTGCTGCTGGTCAACATCGCCGAGGTTCCGGCGGCGTTTATAACGGTCGTCACGAGCGCCTTTACCGGCACCGCGGCAGCCGGCGGATTCGCCGGCGCGGCGATGATGGCGACGATTCGCTTCGGCGTGGCCCGCGGAGTGTTCTCGAACGAGGCCGGGCTCGGCAGCGCGCCAATCGCGCACGCCGCGGCGAAGACCGACAATCCGGTGCGGCAAGGCTCGATCGCGATGCTCGGCACTTTCATAGACACCCTCATCGTGTGCACGATCACCGGTCTGGCGATCGTCTCGACCGGCGTGTGGACGAGCGGGGAAACCGGCGTTGATCTGACCGCACTGGCGTTTTCGAGTTCATTGCCGTTCGGTCACTACGTCGTCACGGTTTCGCTCGTGGTCTTCGCTTTCACGACCATCCTCGGCTGGAGTTATTACGGCGAGAAATGCTGGCAGTACCTCTTCGGTGTCGGCAGCATTGCGATTTACCGCATCGTCTGGGTCGCGGCGGTCTTCATCGGGCCGTGGGCGCTGACTTGGGAGAGCGGCGCGAGAGCCGGGATAGACTTCATCTGGCTGTTGGCCGACACGCTGAACGCGATGATGGCGCTGCCCAACCTGATCGCACTCGCATTGCTTTCGCCGGTCGTGGTCAAGTTGACGAAAGAGTACTACGCGGCTAATTGAAACGGGATTGGACGTCCGTTTGAAACCCGCACGAGGCGCTGTGAGCAACGATGACTATTCGAAAAGCAGCCGCTTGCGCGATCGCTTTTCCGTTGTTGTTGCTCACCGCCGCGTGCTTCCCCTCCCAATACGGCCCGGTCACTTCGGCGCATTTTGAGCGCACCGTTAAAAAATCGCTGACCGCTTCGACCGGCGAGATCCACGAGTTTCTGCGCAGCAACTGGATTCCGTATAAAAAGAAAAAACCCGTCGGCGGCATCTTCGTGGTGGCCGACAAAGGGCTGGTGTTCGCGGTCTGGGACGACCCGATAAACCGTTACAAGCCGCGCTACGCGGTCGCCTACGACCGCCTGAGCACGGTGCGGCTTAAGGCGGACACGTTCCGCAAGAAGTTGCGGGCGGAAACCCGAAGCGGGCGCGTGGATTACTTCGAAATCCTGACCCAGGGGCCGAAACCGCCGTACGTCGTGAATAACGATTTGACCGAAGACGTCTTCGGACTGCTGAAAAAAATCAGAAGAGAGCAAGCGTCGAAACAGCGCCCCGACCCGGACGAGATTGATTTTCAACGGTCAGGAAAAGCGGAAAAAAAGAAGCCCCGGAAACGCCGCGCCTCAAAGAAACGCCACCGGCGGCACCCGCCTTCCGACTACGACGACTACTGACGGGGGGCGTCAAGAAAATTGACGCCGGAGCGGGCGAGGCCAGCACGGCCGGGCAGCGAAAAGACAAACCGGCAAGCCGCCCGCGCATTGCCCGGCTTGCCGCCGGTGCGGCATGAATAACCGCCGCCACGAGGCTTAAAGCGTCAGTTCGTCATGCGGGCAGGCCGCAGCGAAAAACCCCGGTCGGACGAGATTACGGGCTGAGCAGGCCGGCGCTATCAACTTTTCCCGATAATCCCCTTGCCGATGCCGCCAACTTTCAGTCCGCAGTACGACAGTAAGAAAGAAGAACAGACCGCTGAAAATGACTCCGCTGCCCTCAAGGGGGGTTAGCCGGGCGCACCCGGTCGGCGAGGGGGAAAGACAAAAGACGACGCGGGCGGACACCGGAGGATGACGGGCCGGCGTCGTACTTCAGGCTTGAATTCGGCGCTCCGCCGCGCCCGCGGTCGTCCCGGCCTCTTCAGCCTGCCGGTCGGCGTGATACGACGACCGCACCAGCGGCGCGCTCGCGACGTGTTTGAAGCCCAACTCCGCGCCAATCTCGGTGTAGCGCGCGAACTCGCCGGGGTGGGCGTAGCGCTGCACCGGGAAATACCCGCGCCCGGGCTGCAAATACTGCCCGATCGTCAGCATGTCAACGCGGTGCTTCAGCAGGTCGCGCATCGTCTCAACTACTTCGTCCGCCGTCTCGCCGAGGCCGAGCATCAGGCCTGATTTTGTCGGCACGCGGGGCAGACGCCGCTTGTGCTCGCGCAACAGCGACAAAGACCACGCGTAATCCGCGCCCGGGCGCACGTTCGGATACAGCCGCGGCACCGTCTCCAGATTGTGGTTGAACACGTCGCACGGGGTTTGCGTCAGCGCCGCGAGCGCCTTGTCCATGCGCGCACGGAAGTCGGGCACCAGCACCTCGACGCGGATACCCGGGCAGGCCGCGCGTATTTCACGGATGCACGCGGCGAAGTGCGCCGCGCCGCCGTCGTGCAGATCGTCGCGATCCACCGAGGTGACGACGACGTAGTTGAGCCCCAGCCGCTTGATCACGCCGGCGAGACGCCCGGGCTCGCGCGGGTCGAGCGCTTCGGGGCGCCCGTGTGCGACGTCGCAGAACGCGCAGCGGCGCGTGCACACGTCGCCCATGATCAGGAAAGTCGCGGTGCCCTTGCCGAAACATTCGCCGAGGTTCGGGCAGCGCGCCTCTTCGCAGACGCTGTGGAGGCCGGCTTCGCGCAGCATCTTTTTAACCCTGCGAACGCTGGGTGCCAATTCGATCTTGACGCGGATCCACGGCGGCTTGCGCAACGGCGCCTGATTTGAAAGCCGTCCGGATTCGACCGTCACGCGGATGCGCGCAAGCATCTTCCGCGCCCCGCGCTGATGGGCGGCGGGGTCAAGCCGCGACGGTGCGATGTAGCCGTTCATGCGGGTATTTTACTTGCCGTCTTCGTGCGCCGCCATATCCGCTGCTCGGCGGCCGTAATCCCCCCTTCCACGCCGTTTGTCGGGAATTTGCCACCGTTCGGTCATCTCATGCGGCCGCCGCCTCCCGTCGTGCATTAGCGTTGCCTGCTCGTTAATCTTTTGTCATAAGGAAGGAAATCATGCACAATCGGCGGCCCAGCGAAACATACGCCAAGCAGATGCGCAGATTGGAACACGCCGGCTTCGAAAAACATCAGGTTGACGCCTTGATTGACGTCATCGGGTGGCAAGTGCACGCCGCCGTTTCTGCGGCTATGTCCAATCTGGCGACCAAGGACGACCTTACCAACTTCGTGACCAAGGATGATTTGCATAAAGCCATCAATCAGATCCTGAGGTGGGTGCCGGCGGTGATATTCGGCACGATCCTGACTATGGCAACCGTTGTGACGCTGATAATCAAATTTGTGATGTAACGTCCCCGGCGTCGCTCCGCGGCGGGCGAGGTGCCGTGAGCCGGTCTGCGATCTGCCGCGCCAGTTCAAGCCCTGCGTCGGCAGCCCTGACACCGGCGGCTTTCGCACCGGCGGTCTCCACGTCGGCGGCCAGGTCGCTCAGCTGCGTCACCGCCATGCCGGTCATGCCGCACACGACGATCCGCTCGAAAGGGCGCAAGTCCATGTTCACGTTCAACGCGACCCCGTGATAACAGCGCCCGCGTGAGACGCGCAAGCCGAGCGCCGCAATCTTGCGCCCGCCGACATAGACGCCCGGCGCGCCGGGGCGCCGGTCCGCCGCGACGCCGTAACCGCCCAACAGGCCGATCACCGCGGCTTCCAGCAGTTCGACGAAACGGCGCACGCCGAGGCCGCGCCGGCGCAGATCTACAAGGGTGTAAACCACCGCCTGACCGGGGCCGTGATACGCCGCCTGACCGCCACGGTCGCTGCGAACCACCGGCACGCCGGCGGGGTCGGCGATATGCCGCTCGTCGGCGTTCCTGCCGAGCGTATAGACCGGCGGGTGCTCGATCAGCCAAAGTTGGTCGTCACTGTCGGACGTGCGGGCGAGCGAGTCATCGCGCATCGCGCGCCACGCGTCGCGGTAATCGCAAACGCCGAGGTCTTTGATGGCGGGAGGGGGTATCGCCGAGGGCCGCAAGGAAGCCCCCCGGCTTTTGCGCTGCGGTTCATTCATCACACGCGCCACGCGTCGCGGTAATCGCAAACGCCGGGGGGTTTAATGACGGGGAAGCGATTGCCGGGGGCGCATAAAAAATCTCCCGGCTTCTGTGTTGCGGTTTGCGCATCACAGAAGCCGGGAGACCGTTCGCTGTTCTTAGGCCCACCTCCCGGGTGGGCTGTCAGAGCGGTTATTTCGTGCTGAAGTCGTAGCGGAAGCCGATCAGGAACGCATCGTCCGCGTAGTATTGGTCGGCGCTGTCATCAACATCGTTGTCATCAGGATCCGACGACAGCCACTCAATCCAGACTTTCGTGTTGGAGTTCAGGTTTTTCGTCAGCGACACATCGAAGCCGTCGAATTCCCGCACGGCGTTGGTGTCATCCTCGGAATCAAAATAACCCACGATGAAAGTGTAGTCGTCACCGAACGAGTACGACGCGACGATATCAAGCGAACTGATGTCGCCGTCATCGAACGCAAGATCATTAGCGGCAGTCTGATCATTAATAACTACCCCATCATCCCGCTCACCGTCCTGGTACGTGAACGCCAGATACAGATTGTCGGTGGGGTTGATCGAGCCGCCAATCGCCCACCAATCGGTATCTTGATTACTAGGGGATGTTACTGTGTTGTTATCAGGGCACACATCCTCTACCTCCGCAGTAACAACGGATCCCTGAGGACCATTATTTACAAAAGTAGCATCCACCAACTCAACCTGACACCCTGAGTTGTTATTTCCCTGAGTATTACGGAATGCGACACCCAGATAGGCGTTGTAGGCGTCAAACCGATAGCCCGCGCCCAAGTTGTATTCCTGCCCGTGACGATGGGGGCCGTCCGAATCCCCCCCGGTAAACCGCCCGGCGCCCTGAATGCTCAGGTTGCCGATATGGGTTTTGTAGGTTACCAAACTGTTCGTGCGAAACGGACCGTTGGGGTCCCAGCCGAACGGGCTGGCGTTGTGCTGGTAGATGTCGGTGACTTCGGCGACGATGTTGTAGTAGGTGTTCCACTGCTGACCGATTGCAACTTCGCCGAGCGGCGTGCCGACGCCGACGTACCCGGTGTAACTATCACCGAGACGGGTACCTTCGGCTTCGTCGCCAAATCGGACTCTCCACTCGCCGCGGAAAAACGTTTTCCAGCCGTCACCCATGTCGTAATCGCCTTTCACGCCGAGACGCGAGGTGTGATCCTGGATATCGGTCGTGTCATCGCCATTGCCGTCGAATGATCTGAAAGTGATGGACGGACGGAAACGGCCATAAAGTTCCACGCCGCCCAGCGCCCCCCCGCTCTTGGCCTCAAGCGCTTCGACGCGCTCTTTGAGCTCCTCCAAACTTGCATTCGCCACTGAAAAAGCCGTGGCGAACATTGCGACGCAAACCGCGCCGGCAAGTTTCCCAATAGATTGCTTTGGCATTGCTTCATCCTCCGTCTGGAAATAATCTTGGTAGCCTTAACTGCCGGAGCGGTTGAAAATTCCGCCCTCACGGCAATTTGTATCATATTACAACAGGTGTCGTAAAAACACCACAAAAGGGGGTATTCCTTGCGTTAAATAACAATACCCTTATAAGCGAAAATCATAAGCTTCAGCAACCGGCCGACACAAGTTCGACAAACCCGCGCAAGCCCCCGCCAAGGGGCCAGGTCCCCTGCAAACAAGGGGCTCCGGCAGGGTGTTCCGTCGAGGCGTTTAAGGCGGGACGTTGCGGCTTTAGCACCGCCGCCGCGGTTAATCGGCGGCGTCCGGCAGGCCGCTCGGCGCCCGCGAGGAATGATGGTGCAGGATCGGGCGCTCTTTTGAGACGTCAACAACAAACGTGAACCGCGACGGATAAACCGAGACCGCGTCGGCGCCCACCTGAAAAACGTATCGCCCGCTCAGCGCGTAACAGTCGCCGCCGAGCGCCTGCACGACCACCGAGTCCTCATCCAGCGTGACTTTCAGATCGCCCCGCTCCGCGAGTGTTTTAAAATAACTTTCGATCGGCGCCCGCGTATGCAACGCATCGGCAAAAAAAGTCGCGAGCAAAACGCCGTCGTCGGCGTACAGCCCGGCGGCGGTGCCGCGGTTGAAATCGTCAATCCAGCGCCGGATAATTTGTTCAGGCTGCATGGTCGTCGGTATAAAGCCCGTTGGCAGTCCCGCGGTTGAAATCGTCAATCCGGTGCCGGCGCCGGCACCGGAAAACTTGTTCGGGCCGCATAAAAATAATGCCGGAGAGAACGCCGGAGCCGCCAGCCTCGGACGGGCGCGACGCCCGGATCACCGCTTCGAGTATTGCGTGTCTTTGCGGGCCTTGTGCAGGCCGACTTTCTTGCGCTCGACAATGCGCGCATCGCGGGTCAGGAAGCCGCCTTCCCGCAGCGGGCGGCGCAACTTCTCGTCGTACTTGAGCAACGCACGGGCGATGCCGAGGCGCACCGCACCGGCCTGCCCGGAGACACCGCCGCCCGCAACGGTGACGTTGAAATCAAACTGTTCGGACGTCTGGGTCTCCTCGAGCGGCTGGCGGATGATCATGCACAGGCTCTCACGCCTGAAATACTCTTCCAATTCGCGGTTGTTGATCGTGAACTTGCCCTTGCCCGAACGCAGGAACACGCGCGCGATCGAGTTTTTTCGCCGTCCCGTTCCGTAGTAATGTTGTCCGGTGGCGGCCATGCGTCAAAACTCCAGCGGCTGAGGCTTTTGCGCCGCGTGCCCGTGCGCCGTGCCGGCATAGACCCGCAGTTTGCGGAACATCTCGCGCCCGAGCGGATTCTTCGGCAGCATCCCCTTCACCGCCAGTTCGATCACGCGCTCGGGATGCTTCTCGATCATGCTCTTGAAAGAGATCGTTTTCAGATTGCCGACGTAACCGCTGTGACGGTAGTACCTTTTGTTTTCGCGTTTGTTGCCGGTCACCGCGACTTTCTCCGCGTTGACGACGATCACGTGATCGCCGGTGTCCACGTGCGGCGTGTATTGAGGCTTGTGCTTGCCGCGCAGACGCTTCGCCACCTCGCTCGCAAGCCGGCCCAGCGGCTTGCCGTCGGCGTCAACGACGAACCATTCGCGCGCAACGTCCTCTTTTCCGGCGGTGTAGGTTTTCATGCTCGGGAGCCTGTTCGGGGGTCATGCCCGGGGGCATTTCCGGGGTTGTGCCCGTGAAAATAAGCCGTTAAGAGTACCGCAAAATCCTGGACAAAACAAGACAAACTGCACGGTCTTGCTTCGGTCGGCGGACAATTCCACCCCTCGGCCTGCCCCTCGGCCGTGCCTGCGGCTGCGCTCCCGGTTGCGCTTGCGTACCAAGGGGGCTTAGTGTCCCGGCCGTGTTTAGCCGGTGCGCCGACCGCGTCGGCGCGGGCACGGGAATTGCAATCCGTTCAAACACTTGCCGGTGGCGGCCCTCGGGATACCGCGCCGGGGCTTACGGTATATAATCGGTAACGAAAGGCTCCACCAGAGAGTCGCAACCCAAAAGGAGCACTGACAATGAAACTTAAACACCTGTCTTTAACGGTCGCCGCTGCGTTCGTTTTTGCAGCGACCGCCACCGCAGCCACGCTTGAGGACGTCAAGTCGCGCGGGTCGGTGCGGTGCGGGGTAGATGGCGGCCTGCCGGGATTCTCGGCACCCGATGACAAGGGCCGGATGCGCGGAATCGACGCCGATATCTGCTACGCGGTCGCGGCCGCGGTATTCGGCAACGCGAACAAGACTCAGTTTGTTCCGCTTACTGCGAAAGAGCGTTTTTCGGCGCTTTCCAACGGCGAGGTGGACATCCTGAGCCGCAACACGACGCACACGCTGCACCGTGACTCCGCGCTTGGCATCAACTTCACTTACTACAACTTCATAGACGGCCAGGGCTTCATGGTCAAGAAGAACCTGAACGTGAAAAGCGCGAGCGAACTTGACGGCGCGCGGGTTTGCGTGCAGGCCGGCACGACCACCGAGCTCAACCTGGCGGATTACTTCCGCACCAACGGCATGAAGTTCACGCCGAAAGGCTACGACACCTCGGTGCAAACACGCGAGGGCTACGAAGGCGGCGCCTGCGACGTCCTGACTTCGGACAAGTCGCAACTGGCGGCGATTCGCAGCGAACTGAAAAACCCGAGCGACTCAGTCATCCTGCCGGAGACGATCTCGAAAGAACCACTCGGCCCCGTGGTGCGCCAGGGCGACGACGTTTGGTTCAACCTGGTCAAATGGGTGCTGTACTCGATGATGAACGCCGAGGAACTGGGGGTGAACTCCGGCAACGTCGAGCAGATGGCGAAAAGCGACAACCCGGGCATCAAGCGCCTGCTCGGAACCGAGGGCGAGATGTGCGCGGACATTCACAAATCGCTTCCCGCCCGGTGTTTCTACGATGTGATTGGCCAGGTCGGAAACTACGCCGAGATCTACGAAGCGAACGTCGGCGAGAACACGCCGATCGGACTGCGCCGGGCCGGCAGCGTCAACGACCTGTGGACCCGCGGCGGTTTGATCTACGCCCCGCCGGTTCGCTGAAACACTAACCAGAGCGTGACACAGCCCGGTGCGAAAGTGCCGGGCTGCTTTTTATGCCGGGACGGATTGCCGCCGCCGGACGCCGCTCCAACGCATCACCTGACAAGACCCAACCGGTGAAACCAGCCGCCCCCACCCCCCCGGGCCGTCCGTCCGCCGCCGCGCGCATCCCGTGGCACCACGACCCTAAGACCCGCGCCCTGTTCTTTCAGATCGCCGTCGCCGCGGCACTCGCCTGGGTGGTTTACACGCTGATCACCAACATCACCGCGAACATGGCGGCGCGCGGCAAGTTCGTCTCCTTCTCCTTTCTCGACGACGTCGCGCCTTTCGGCATCGGCTTCGCACCGTTCTGGGACTTTCAACTCGGCCAGAGCAATTACTGGGAAGTCTTTGTCATCGCGATCCAGAACACGATCCTGGTGAGCGTCGCCGGCATCATCGCCGCGACGATCCTCGGCTTCATTCTCGGCGTCTCACGGCTGTCCCCGAACTGGATCGTCGCGAAGATCGCCTCGGTTTACATCGAAACTTTCCGCAACGTGCCGCTGCTGTTGCAGATCTTCTTCTGGTACGTCGCGGTGTTTCTGCCAATCCTGCCGGCGCCCAGGGAAAGCTGGACTTTGGGGGACGCTTTCGCGTTGAACAAGGAGGGCGCCTACCTGCCGCGCCCGCTGGTGGAGGAGGCGGGCGGTTTCATCGCGTACGTCCTGATCGTGGTCACCGCGATCGTCGGCGTCGGACTGCTGATCCGCTGGGCGCGACGGCGGCAGGAGCGGACCGGCAAACAGTTGCCGCTGCTGTGGACGGTGCCGGCGTTTATCGCGGTGGCCGTTCTCGGCTACTTCGTTACCGGCTCCCCGCTGTCGCTTGAATACCCCGAACTGAAAAAATTCATTTACGAAGGCGGCATCAACCTGAGCACTTCCTTCGTGGTCATGTGGGTCGCGCTCGCGACTTACACGGCGGCGTTCATCGGCGAAAACGTGCGCGGGGGCATTCTCGCGGTCGCGCACGGACAAACCGAAGCCGCGCACGCGCTGGGGGTGCGCCGCGGCGTCACTTTGCGCCTGGTCATCATCCCGCAGGCGCTGCGCGTCATCATCCCGCCGACGATCTCGCAGTATCTGAACCTGACCAAGAACTCCTCGCTTGCAATCGCAGTCGCTTACGAAGAGTTGTCGGCGCTGTGGATCGGCATCTCGCTCAGCCAAACCGGGCAGGAGTTCCTGGTCATCGCTTCGGCGATGGCGGTGTATTTGACGCTGTCGCTGCTGACCTCCGGATTTTTGAACTGGTACAACAAGCGCAAACAATTGGCCGAGCGCTAACGCTTGACCGACATTCGCAACCATGAGCGAAACGGCACTTAAGTTTGAGTTGAAACCCGACCTGCCGGCGCCGCGCATGACGGTCGGCGTGCTCGGCTGGATCCGCGCAAACCTGTTCTCCTCGGTTTCCAACGCCGCGCTGACCCTGCTCGCGCTGTGGCTCCTGTGGCAGATCATCCCGCCGCTCGTCGAATGGTTCTTTCTCGACGCCACGTTAGGAGGGAGCGACCGTTCGGGTTGCGAGGGGCGGGCCAAGTCGGGCGACGTCGTTGACCTCCCCGGCGCGTGCTGGACTTTCGTCAAGATCCGCTTCCTGCAGATCATGTTCGGGCTGTTCTACGGGGCGCACCCCGATCAGGTGTGGCGCCCGACCCTGATGTTCATTCTGATCGCGGTGCAGATCGGCCTGCTGTTCTGGCCGGCGTTTCGCTGGAAACTGCAACTCGGCGCGTTCATCATCTTCGTCTTCCCGTTCATCGGGTTTGCGTTGATCCACGGCGAATGGCTGGGGCTGCCGGTCGCCGAAACCAGCAGTTGGGGCGGATTGATGCTGACTTTCGTGCTGGCGTCGATCGGCATCGTCGCGGCGCTGCCACTCGGGATCCTGCTCGCGCTCGGACGCTGTTCCGACCTGCCGTTCGTGCGCGCGGTGTGCATCGTGTTCATCGAGGCCATTCGCGGCGTGCCGTTGATCACGCTGCTGTTCATGGCGTCCAATATGCTGCCGCTGTTCTTCCCCGCCGAAGTGGACTTAGACAAGGTCGCGCGTGCGCTGGTCGCGATCACGCTGTTTCAGTCGGCGTACACGGCGGAAGCGATCCGCGGCGGTTTGCAGGCGATCCCGCAGGGGCAATACGAGGCCGCCGACGCAATGGGGCTCGGATACTGGAAAAAAACCGCTTTCATCATTCTGCCGCAGGCGCTGAAGATCTCCATCCCGGGCACGGTCAACACTTTTATCGAACTGTTCAAGGACACGTCGCTGGTCGGCATCATCGGCCTGTTCGACCTGCTCGGCATTTCGCAGGCGGCGTCGCGTTCGTCCGAGTGGAAAGGGTATGATTTCGAAGGCTACGTCTTTGCGGCGCTGCTGTATTTCATGTTCTGCTACGGCATGTCGCGCTATAGTCAGTCGCTCGAACGCAAACTGGAAACGGAGCATAAAAAGAAACGATGAACAACGACGCGAACAAAGCAGCCGGAGCCGGCCCGAACGGGGATCAGGGCGGACGGACGGACGACCTCGGCGGCAAGATCTGCATCGAGATGCACGGCGTCAACAAATGGTACGGCGAATTCCACGTGCTGAAAGACATTAACCTGAAAGTCCGCACGGGCGAACGCATCGTCATCTGCGGCCCCTCAGGCAGCGGCAAGTCCACCCTGATCCGCTGCCTCAATTACCTCGAGCCGCACCAGCAGGGACGGATCATGATTGACGGCATAGAACTCACCGACGATATCAAGAAGATCGACGAGATCCGCCGCGAAGTCGGCATGGTGTTTCAGCACTTCAATCTGTTCCCGCACCTCACGGTGCTGCAAAACCTCACGCTCGCGCCGGTCTGGGTGCGCAAAATACCGAAGAAAGAAGCCGAGGAAACCGCGATGCACTATCTGGAACGCGTCAAGATCCCGGAACAGGCGGAGAAATTTCCCGGGCAACTGTCGGGCGGGCAGCAGCAACGCGTCGCGATTGCACGCGCGCTGTGCATGACACCGAAGATCATGCTGTTCGACGAACCCACTTCGGCGCTCGACCCGGAGATGATCAAGGAAGTGCTCGACGTCGTGATCGAACTTGCACGCGACGGCATGACGATGCTGTGCGTCACCCACGAAATGGGCTTTGCACGCACGGTTGCGAACCGCGTGATCTTCATGGATTTCGGACAGATCGTCGAGGAGAACGACCCCGAAACATTCTTCAACAACCCGCAAAACGAACGCACCCAACTGTTTTTGAGCCAGATCCTGTCGCACTGAACCGCGCCGCCGGAGAGCACGGGACTTTCGTTCATCTGTGCGCTGCGACCGCGAGTCCCGACGATGCAATTGAGCGACCGCGCCAAAGGCTACGCGCTGGGACTGACCGGCGTGATGCTGCTCACCCCGGACACCCTGCTGCTCAAGGCGATCAACGCCGAGCCCGCCTTGATCATCGCCGCCCGAAGCCTGCTGTGGGGATCGCTCGCGGGTCTGCTGTGCGCGGCGCTGCCTTCGCTGCGCCGGGGATTCCGCTGGAAACCGGGCGTGCTGTACGCCGTGCTGTTCGCCGGCGGCCTGATGTGCTACCCGCTGTCGGTCAAATACACCTACGGCACCAACGCGCTCGTGATGCTCGCGGTCACGCCGCTGCTCGGCGCGATCGGCGCGCATTTTTTCCTGCGCGAAGCCGTCCATCCGCTGACCTGGGCGGCGGCAGTCATCGTCGCCGCCGGCGCCGGCCTGATCTTCTCCGACGCTTTCACCGGCACGCACTTCGCGGGAAACGCGTGGGGGCTCGCGACCGCGCTGGTGCTCGCGGCGAGTTCGGTGCTGATCCGCCGCTACGGAAATATCCCGGTGATGATGAGCCTGACGCTCGGCGGGATGATCTCAGCCGTGCCCTGGATGCTCGCCGCCGACTGGCACTGGGTCGGCGCGCGCGACGCGATGCTGATCGGCGCCAACGGGCTGATGATCGTCCCCTACGCGATGATCATGTTCGCCGCCAAACGCCTGCAGCCGCCCGTCATCGGCCTGATTTTTCTGCTCGAGACCGTCTTCGGCTCGCTTTGGCTGTGGCTCGTCATCAGCGAAACGCCGCCGCTGACGACCCTGCTTGCCGGCACCCTGATTGTCACCGTCCTCGCCGTGCACGGCGTCGCGTCAATGCGTTGGGTTAGGGCGGGCTAAACAAAGCGTCGGAAAAACGACGGCGCCACATTGCCCGACTCGCTCAATCTTGAAAAGAACGCAGAACCTGAACCAGAATACAACCCTATGCCGTTCATCCCCTTAATTCGACCGCTTATCCTGTTTTCAAATTACCTTGAGTTCGTTTACCATAGAGTAAGCCCCATGCAAGAACACACTTCTCAATTATTTGAAGACCCTTCCCTGTTGACCCTCGGTGAAGCGAGCGTCTGGGCCACTCAACACTTGGGGCGAAAAGTAACGCCATCCAATATATCCTACCTTGTTAACTACGGCCTGATTAAAAAGATTAACGATAAAAGCAATAAGACGTTGGTGAGTATCAGCGATCTTAAAAAATACTACAATTCATGGGAAAGCAAGAGAGAAAATTATTTCAAACAGCGACTCGGTGATGATTTGAATTGGCGTTTATCTTTTGAAGGCTGCAAAGAATCGGAAACCACCAAGCATGTTCACCGTCTGCATCCCTACAAAGGCAAGTTCATTCCTCAGTTAGTTGAGTATTTCCTGGACGACCACATAGATGAGTTTAAGGCCTCTTCCTGCTTTAGGCCGGGGGATATTATCCTAGATCCATTCTGCGGCAGCGGCACAACTTTGGTGCAATCTAATGAATTAAATATGCACGCTGTCGGAATTGACGTTTCCTCATTCAACGCGATGATAAGTAATCTAAAGCTGTGCAAAATTTCATTAAAAGAATTAAATAATGCGGCATATAAAATAGAAAAAGAAATAGAAAGCAGCCCCGTTGGAATATCAGCGCGCAAGTTTGAAAGTGAACTGCTCGAGAAGTTAAGTGTATACAATAAAAAACACTTTCCGTCGCCGGCGTTTAAGAGACAAATACGAAAGGGGGAAATTGATGAAAAGAGTTACGGGACTGAACATGCAAATAAGTTTTTGCCTGTGTATTATCGCTTGCTTAAAAAATATAATATCAATAACACTCCCCCCGGCGGCAAGGGGTTTTTAGATAATTGGCATTTATGGCCTCTAAGGCAGGAAATAGAAATAGCCAGAACCCATATACAGGCGGTTTCTGAACCGGATATACACGATATGCTTTGCATCGTATTGAGCCGTACCGTACGTTCTTCGCGTGCAACCACTCATTCTGATTTGGCAACTCTGATTAAACCTATTACAGAAATTTATTACTGCACAAAACACGGCAAGCTTTGCAAACCGCTGTTTTCCATATTAGGGTGGTGGCGGCGCTATGCTGAAGACACGATAAAGCGTCTTGCCGAATTCGGAAAATACCGAACCGACACGAAACAAGTCTGCATAGTGGGTGATGCACGAGAGGTGGATATATTTGACGCCTTGAAAAAACAAGATCGTGAATTTTCCAAATTGGCCGCGCGGCATAAACTCCGGGGAATTTTCTCCAGTCCCCCTTATGTCGGCTTAATAAATTACCATGAACAACACGCCTACGCTTATGAACTTTTCAGTTATCAGCGTAATGATAAGTCCGAGATAGGCCCTTTATGTAAAGGGAAAGGCAAAGCTGCACGCAATGCTTACGTTGAAGGAATAACCGCAGTCTTATTGAATTGCAAGAAATATATGCAAAAAGAGTATGAAGTTTTTCTGGTGGCTAACGACAAATTTGATCTTTATCCTGACATTGCGCAAAGATCCAATATGGCAATAGTTAAAGAATATAGACGCCCTGTACTAAACCGAGCGGAAGGCGACAAAGGCGCATACGCTGAGTCAATCTTCCATCTGAAGGAGAAGTGATATGGCATTGAGCGACGCTAAAAAACAAGAGATCAAAGATTTATTATCCGGAAAATTGGATGAAAAGCTGGATAGATACTCCAGAGAAACAACCGTTATGCCATTTTTGATCAAACTTATGCAAGATGCGGACCGGGTAGCCGCTTATTCTTTTGTTCACTCTTTGGCAACTACGCTTGGAATGTCGGTCTATGAAAAAGTGTCTGAAATAATAGTTAAAGATACGGCAACGGAAGCTTGCACAAACTTCGACATGGGGGGGTCAATATCTGATGACCACAAGATAGTTATCGGACGCATTATAGAAGAGCTCAGATCAAATACATCACCGCGGACGCCTGAGATTGCCGCTGAAAGAGATGAAGTGTTAGCGGCCTCGACCGCAGGAGCCTCCGCGCAAAAAGAAGGGAAGATAGCAGATTTTTGCTACCTGGGTGTCGATGGCATCAAACGCTACTTCGAAATAAAAACGGCAAAACCCAATATTGACGTGTTCACTGCCTCCAAGAAAAAGATATTAGAGTGGATTGCCAGAAGAAGAGGGGAGAATATGAAAGTTTTTTTAGCGTTGCCGTACAATCCATATCACCCGGAACCCTACAGCCGCTTCGCACAGCAGAATCTCTTTCAAGCGGGAGAGGACCTGCTGGTAGCCGAGCAGTATTGGGACTTGTTAAGCGGAGATACGGGAACCTTGAAAGATCTTCTCGAAGTTTTTGATGAGGTCGGCAAAAATTACAAAGAAAAAATAAATGAAAAAATAAACGAGATTTCTACAACCGGACAGAATCTCTTATAAATCTACAGAAGTCTATGCTATGGACGAAAAACATATTATTTGTCCCGTATGCGGGCATGACACATTCAAGATAATGCGAAAAACCGTAGAAATCGTTCACGTCGGCAAAGGAACGGGGCATATTTACAATTATGATGAAATTGCTCAAGTCAATGAGGAAATTGAGTTATTGTGTTGCAACCGATGCGATGCGGAGCTAGACGCCTAACGTGCAGTTGATAGGAAATTTAATCTTAAGACCTCGCCGCGCCGCCCTGTTCACAACGGCAATCCGGCAAACGGCACCGTAAGAACGACGATGACCGCAGTATCCAAAACCGACACCGCGAAATGGTGCGTTGGCGCGAGCGACCGATGCGTGATGTGCGGGCTGTGCCTGCCGCACTGCCCGACCTACGCGCTCAAGCGCAACGAAGCGGATTCACCGCGCGGGCGGATCTCGCTGATCCGGGCGTTCGCCGCGTCCGAACTCGCGCCGGACAAGACGCTGGTCGGCCATCTCGAAGGCTGTCTGCAATGCCGTCGCTGCGAGGCGGTGTGTCCGGCGCAGGTGCCGTTCGGGCGGCTGATGGACACGGCGAAACGCATCCTGTTCAAAACACGCGCGCCGTCGCTCGCGCGCATCCCGCGCTGGCTTACATGGCTGACGGCTTCGCGCGCGCTGCGCCGGTTGGTGCTGATGAAACTGTATCTGTACCGCGCGAGCGGCTTGCGCCGGCTGTTGCGGACAACCGGCGTTCTGAAGAGGCTCAAACTCGACGCGATGGACGCGATGCTGCCTGCGATCTCCGCACAGCCGCTAACCGCAAACGCCGACGGCAAAACCGCAGGCGGCAAACAGGCCGCACTGTTCACCGGCTGCGTCGCCGAAATCGTTGACCGCGATACATTAACCGCCTCAAAGCGCCTGCTCGAAGCGGCGGGCTTTGCGGTGACCGTCCCGGCGCGGCAAACCTGCTGCGGCGCGCTGCATCAGCACACGGGCGATGCCGAACGCGCGCAGCGATTCATCCGCAAGAACGCCGCCGCTTTTGCCGGCGCCGTCCCCCGCACCGTCGTCAGTTGCGCAAGCGGCTGCGGCGCGCAGTTGCAGGAACACGCAGCGACGCTCGGCATCCGCCATTTCGACGTTCACGCTCTTCTGGAAACGCACGCCGACGCACTCGACTTCCACCCGCTCAATCAAACCGCCGCGCTGCATACGCCGTGCACGATGGATGCGTGCCTGCACGGTGCAACAGCGGTCTCCAAACTGCTGGCGCGCGTTCCGGGATTGACGGTCTCCGCGCTGCCCGCGTCGCCGGGCGGCTGCTGCGGCGCGGCGGGCGCTTATCTGCTGACGCAGCCGGACACCGCGCGGCGTCTGCTGGAGGAAACGCTCGCGCCGCTGGCGCACACGGGTGCCGGAACCCTGCTCAGCTCCAACGTCGGCTGTATCATGCACCTGAGGCAGGGCGTCGCACGCCGCGGCATGAACGTCGAAGTGACGCACCCGGCGGTGTTGCTCAGCCGTCAATTGATGAGTTGAACCGGTGCGTGAATACAGCCCCTTGGACCGTTTCATCGAGATCGCAGACGCTGCGCTGAAAGCAATCGTCGGCCCCGCGTCCGCCGCGCGCGAACCGCCGGGCCGGAAGTTTGAGGGGGAAACCCTGTCCGAAGCTGAGCAAGACCACTCGGCGCGCCTGATGCGCATCAACCACGCGGGCGAGATCGCGGCGCAGGGCCTGTATCACGGCCAGGCGTTGACCGCGCGCAACAAAGAGACCGCCGAGCACATGCGCCACAGCGCGCACGAGGAATCCGACCACCTCGCGTGGTGTGAACAGCGCCTCCGCCAACTCGGCGGACGCACCAGCCTGCTCGCACCTTTGTGGTACGCCGGCTCGTTTGCAATCGGCACGGCGGCGGGGCTCGCCGGCGACCGCTGGAGCCTCGGTTTCGTCAAGGAGACCGAAGACCAGGTCGTCAGGCATCTGGACTCGCATCTCGCCAAGGCGCCCGTGCGCGACAAGACGACGCTCGCGATCATCGAGCAGATCAAGCGCGACGAAACCGAACACGCGAGCGCCGCCGAACGGGCCGGCGGGCGCGAATTGCCGCAACCGGTCAAGTCACTGATGCGGATGACGGCGAAAGTGATGACGACGACGGCGTATTATTTTTAACCGGGTGCTGCTCGAACAGATCAATGTAACTCTGATATATGAATTTCCGGTGGCGCACCTGGCCGGTGAATTCATGCAGGATCCCGCTCGCGGTCATCCGCTTGACCAAAGCGTCGGCTGCCGGGCGCGTGATTCCGATCAAATCCCTCACCTCGTTTACCGCAACGATCGGGTGTTTGTAGAGATGCTCCGGCACGCGCTGAGCGTTGCCGGCGGTGCGGCCGAACTTCTTGATGATCTCGTGTTACCCTTCGCATAGACGGCCACCGCGACCATAGTAAAGCCGACTCTCTACGCGGCGGCTTCGACGATTGCCGCCGTCACCGCCGCGAGTTCCTGCGCGGTGATGATGTACGGCGGCATCACGTAGATCAGATTGGAGAAAGGCCGCACCCACACGCCACGCTCGACGAAGCGCCGGCACAGTGCGTCCACCGCCACCGCTGCGTGCATCTCGACGACGCCGATCGCGCCTTTCACGCGCACGTCCCTGACGCGCACCGACGCGCGGCACGGCTCGAGTTCCCGCCTGAGTTGCATTTCAATCGCCGCAACCTGCGCGCGCCATTCGCCGCCCGCGAGCAGGTCGAGATTTGCCGACGCGACCGCGCACGCGAGCGGGTTCGCCATGTACGTCGGGCCGTGCATGAGGACACCGGGCGCGGCCGCGTCTATCGCATCGGCGACGCGTGCGTTAGCCACCGTCGCGGCGAGCGTCAGATAGCCCGCGCTCAACGCCTTGCCGATGCAGACAACGTCGGGCTTCACCGCGTCTCCCCCGGCGTGCTCGCACGCAAACATACGCCCGGTGCGCCCAAAGCCCGTCGCGATCTCATCGAAGATCAGCAGTACTTCATAGCGGTCGCACAACTCGCGCAGACGCACCAGGTAGCCCGCGCCGTAAATGCGCATACCGCCCGCCCCCTGTACCACCGGCTCGACGATCACCGCGGCGATCTCCCCGCCGGCGCACACCAGCGCCGCCTCCATCGCGGCAACCGCCGCCTCGTCGCAGCCCTCGCCGCAAGCCGGCGCACGCACGAAGACCTGCTGCGGCACGACGCCTTTGAACAAGTGATGCATGCCGGTATCGGGATCGCACACCGACATCGCGGCGAAAGTATCGCCGTGATAACCGCAACGGATGGTCGCAAACCGGCGGCGTTTGGTCTCGCCATGCGCGCGCCAGTATTGCAGCGCCATCTTGATCGCGACCTCGACCGCGACCGAACCTGAATCGCAAAAGAATATGCGGTCGAGTCCCGCCGGCAGCACGCCGAGCAGGCGTCGGCCGAGATCCGCCGCCGCCGGGTGCGTGAGACCGCCGAACATCACGTGCGACATTTGCTTCATCTGCCGCACCAGCGCCGCGTTCAGCGCCGGGTGGTTATAACCGTGGATCGCAGCCCACCACGACGACATGCCGTCTATGAGCCGCCGTCCGTCGGCGAGTTCGAGATGCACGCCGTGCGCCGCGACCACCGGATACGCGGGTGCCGCACCGCGCATACGGCTGTAGGGATGCCACAGATGGTCGCGGTCAAAGGCGGTCATCTCCCGCGTGAACGCCGGCGCGGGCGAAGGCTTCTCCAAGACCCGGCGCTTACTCCGACGCCGAATCGGAAAGCGGCGGATGATAGATCATCTGCACGCGATTGCCGGCCGGGTCGGCACAGTAAAAACTTCTCGCGCCGTCACGGTGCGTTTTCGGCGCGTCGTGCACGGGCACGTCGTGCGTGCGCAGGAACTCGTACCACGCGTCAACGTGCTCCGGCTCGTTCAGGACGATGCCCAGATGGTCGAGGCCGCCCGCGCCGGAGACCGCACCCCGGTGCAGGGCGACGTTGTCAACTCCGCAGGTCAGATACACGTTGTCGTCGTCGGGACGCCATTCGATTACGTAACCGAGCAGGTCCACGTAAAACCGCTCGCACGCCGCAACGTCCGCGACGGTCAGCGCGACGTGCCTCATCCCCGCGATCGGCGGCGGCCTGCCGCTCATCGCCGTTCTCCGACTTCGATGATTTCGTAGTCGTAAGTGATCCGCGCGGTTTTTTCGAGCATCTTAGACACCGACGAGTGTCGCTGCGCCGACGACTCGACCGCTTTACCGACTTCATGCTCGTCGAGGCCGCGCCCGGTCACCGTGTAGCGGCCTCTGATGCGCGTGAACACCGCGGGCGTTGCACCGGCGCGCTCGGCCTCAAGATGCAGTTCGACGCCGTGAACGTCCTGCCCGGCGTCCTGCAACAGTTTCACGAGGTCAAAGCCGTTGCAGCCGCCGAGGCCGAGCAGCACCATTTCCATCGGCCGCGGCGCGAGATTGCGTCCGCCGAATTGCGGTGCGCCGTCCATCGCAACGGCGTGGCCGCTGCCGGACTCGCCGACGAAACTCATATCGCCGACCCATTTAACCCGTGCTTCCATTACGCCACCCCCCGCCGACCTGCGTCAGTCGAAAAACAGGGCTTTGAGTTCGGCCCCGGGATCATCGGCGACCATCAGCGCCTCGCCGACCAGATAAGCATACACCGCGGCGTCGCGCAGGCGGTTCACGTCGCCCCTGCGGCGAATGCCGCTTTCGCTGATGACGATCTTGCCGTCGGGGATTGCGTCCGCAAGCCTCAGGGTCGCGTCGAGGCTGACTTCAAACGTGTGCAGGTTGCGGTTATTGACGCCGATCAACTCCGCCGCGTCACCGAGCGCAAGCGCGCGCGCGAGTTCGTCCTCGTCGTGCACCTCGACCAACACGTCCATGCCGTGGTCGCGCGCCAGGTGAAACAGGTCGGCCATTTGCTGCGCTTCAAGCGCGGCGGCGATCAGCAACAGGCAGTCGGCGCCGAACGCCCTGCTTTCGTAAACTTGGTATTCGTCAATGATGAAATCCTTGCGCAACACCGGCAACGGGCAATGCTTGCGGATCAGGTCGAGCACCGCGCCCGAGCCCATGAAATATTTATGGTCGGTCAGCACCGACAAACACACGGCGCCCGCCGTCGTGCACGCGCCGGCGAGCGCGAGCGGGTCGAACTCTTCGCGCAACACGCCTTTGCTCGGTGAGGCCCGCTTGATCTCGGCGATCACCGCGGGCTTTTGCCGCCGCACGCAGTCTTTAAGGCTGTGCGCGAACCCCCGTGCCGCCCCTTGTTCTCCCGCCCATTCCTTGAGTTCGGCAACGCCGTACTTGCGCCGGCGCTCCTCGATCTCGCCGCGCTTGTGCTCGAGGATCTCCCGCAGAACCGCGGGCGTCGTCGCGTCGCTGCTCATCACGGTCATAGCCGTTGGGTGAAGTCGGCCCATTCCTTGAGTTTATCCGCCGCGGCGCCGCTGCGCATGGCTTCGCGCGCGGCGGCAACGCCTTCGCGCAGATCCGCCGCGCGGTCGGCGACGCACGCCGCCGCGGCCGCGTTCACGGCGACGACGTCGCTCGCCGCCCCGGTCTCTCCGGCAAACACACGCGCGACGATCGCGAGGCTGTCGGCGGCATCGGCGGCGGCGATCCGGTCGAGCGACGCGGTTTCGCAATCAAAGTCGGCGGGCTCTATGCGGTATTCGTGCAAGGCACCGTCGCGCAACTCGACCACGCGCGTCGCGGCGCCAACGCTGATCTCGTCCAAGCCGTCTTCGCCGTGCACCGTCATCACCCGCTCGACGCCGAGCGTCTGCGCCGCCTCGGCCATCGGCCGCAGCCACTTTGAATCGAACACGCCGATCACCTGCCGGGTGGCGCGCGCGGGGTTTGTCAGCGGCCCCAGCAGGTTGAACACCGAGCGGATGCCGATTGCTTTGCGCGCGGGCGCCGCGTGCTTCATCGCACCATGAAACACGGGCGCGAATAAAAACCCGATGCCGGTCTCGCGGATGCAGCGCGCGACTTGTCCGGCGTTGAGTTCCAGTTTGACGCCCGCCTGCTCCAGAAAATCGGCGCTGCCGCTGTTGCTCGACACCGAGCGGTTGCCGTGCTTCGCGACACGCACGCCGAGACACGCCGCGACGACCGCGCTCGCGGTGGATACGTTGAACGTGCCTTTGCCGTCGCCGCCGGTGCCGCAGGTGTCCACCAGATCGTCGCAGCCGGTCTCGACCGCGGTTGCGTGCTCGCGCATAACCCTTGCAGCCGCGGCGATCTCGGCGGCGGTCTCGCCCTTGCCGCTCAATGCGACGAGAAAGGCCGCCGTCCGCACGTCGCTCCATTCGCCCGCCATGATCGAGCGCACCGCGGCGCTCATTTCCGGCGGCGGCAGATCGGAGCCGACCAGCAGCCGTTCCAGCAGTGATTCAAAACTCGTCATTCAGAAAATGCTCGAGCAACTCGTGTCCGTAATCGGTCAGGATGGATTCAGGATGGAACTGCACGCCGGCGATCGGATACTCTTTGTGCCGCACCGCCATAATCTCGTCCATCGCGCCGTTATCGGTTTCGGTCCACGCGGTGACGTCGAGACAAGCGGGCAGCGTTTTGCGGGCGATCACCAGCGAATGGTAGCGCGTCGCCTGAAACGGGTTCTCGAAACCGCCGAAGAGACCCCGCTCCCGGTGGCGGATCATCGAAGTCTTGCCGTGCATGATCTTGTCCGCGTGCACGACGTCGCCGCCGAAAGCCTGGCCGATGACCTGATGCCCCAGGCATACGCCGAGGATCGGCACGCGCGCACCCAACTCGCCGACGACCTCAAGCGAAACACCGGCCTTGTCGGGCGTGCACGGCCCGGGCGAGATCACGATCCGTTCGGGATTCATCGCGGCGATGGCGGCGACGTCAATCTTGTCGTTGCGCACGGTCTTCACCTCGCACCCCAGTTCCTGAAGATACTGAACCAGGTTGTAAGTGAACGAGTCGTAGTTGTCGATCATTAGAATCATTGCGTGATTCTAGCGTAATACTTCGGGCGGGCGGGCTTTCCCACTGGACTGTGCCGGTTTATGACAGGGTCAAGGTTTTGGTAGTTTGCATACTGCTCCTCAAGACGTTTGAGG
Source organism: Candidatus Oxydemutatoraceae bacterium (assembly GCA_965211995.1). Lineage (GTDB taxonomy): Bacteria > Pseudomonadota > Gammaproteobacteria > Poriferisulfidales > Oxydemutatoraceae > CAYFZO01. The sequence goes on along the minus strand of OZ243040.1, from coordinate 36,716 downwards.
GATATTTGAAATTTGCTGTATTCAATCACGGCTTACACTTTCGGTCTTTGCATGACCTGCGCACCTCAATAAAAGGCATAAAAAATCGCCGGAGCAGACATGAGATCCTCGCCGTCGGGGATGCTGGTGGTTTGTTTGGCGGGTTCCAGACGCCGTCCTTGCCAGTCTCTTGTTCCACGGTTCAATTGTATTTCGACGACGGCAATCCGTTCGAATGACACGCCGTCGAAACTTTCCTTATAGCCGTTTACGGCCACGCGCACGTCGCCCGGATACATTTCGAGCAGTTGAAGCAACTCTTGCACCGTCATTTCTTTCCCTCTGCGGGATGAAAACGATACTCCACCAATGCCGACCTGCCCATTATTTCGACGATGCACACCAGCATCTCTTTTCCGTCAGCGTCGGTGAGGCGCAAATTTTTTCCGGGGATGAAATGAACCGGCTGCTGCTGCCCCTCGTTAATGGCGATATTAGAAGCGTAGAGATAGGCTCTGTCGTGTGTATCCCGAATAGGATTCAAACGCCCCACCAAACCCGGAACATAGCCCGTCGCTTCGGGAAAAATGACTGAGCCGCCGTCGGGCAGGTGCTGCATTTCAAGTGCAAGCGGGCCCTGCGCCGGTATCCAGTGCCGTTCGACGTGCGCGGCAAAGCCGGCGGCGGCCGCGAACACCGTCATCGGAAGACGTGTTGAGTACAGATCAATTTCCGCCTCGCCATTATCGTCCGTAATCACGTGTCTCCAAGTTTTGTTCGGAAACAGCGCCAACAGATTCACGCCGGACGCCGGTCGGCCGGCGTGACGCACGGTGATGGTGACGCGAGCGGAACTCAGCTCTAATGGCGCAGCCGGCAAAATGACACAGAGTTCTGAGCCGTTGATCAGCCGAAATTCAGGGCGCTTACCGCTGACTTCTTCCGTCTTGCGCATGATAATGGGAACCCCATCGCCCCGGCGCTCCATGAAGAATTGCCGGTCACCCGATCCCCGGACGTCGCCAATCGGTATTCGCCCCAACGTGGAAACCAACAGTTCGTTGCGCACCGATTGCCTCAGGTTCATGTTCTCCACCGTCAGGTTGTTCGGAAGTCCCCCGGGCGACTGGATCTCGAGTCGGTCCGCAAACAGGGAAAGTCGTATCCTGCTGCCGTGGATGGAATAGTCGCGGTGAACGACGGCGTTGACCAGCACCTCGAAGATTGCTTGCTCGCTATACTCGGGCATATCGACGCGTGCCGGCTCCTTGCGCGCCGCGACCCGCATGTTTCGTATCGCGAAAGTCACCGCATCGGCGATCTGCCGGTTGAGCGGCCCGGTAATTGTTTGAGTGTCGGCTTGGCCCGTCGCACGATTCTCACCTTGATAGCGGGTCGCCGTGATGCAGGCACTGGCAAGCCACTTTTCAGGAGACTGACTGCACAACAGAATACCCGCCACCGAAGCCCGCAATGTGCCGTTTTCGTCACGCGCCAAAAGCCCCATTTTCTCCAGCGCCAGTTTGGGATCGGCGGCGCCGACGTCACTCAACAGGGGCTTCCAGAGGTCTTCTTGCAACGTCTGAAATCCCGTTTCCGGTACGGGCTGTTTATCGAACCAGAGGAACCGCGCCTGCGCACTCTGTTGCGACAAACGCAGCTGTTCGTCACTGGCCATGCTCCGCTTGGAGCTGCCGATCCGGTGAAAGTTCCCGCCCGGGCTTTCGTGCCGGGAATAACCTTCCGGCACCTCGACCAGCAAGAACGATTTGGCTTCATCCGTCTCCCGCCGAAAAATGCCGACCCTGATCGGGGGACGTATCGAATCCGAGCAGAGCTCCGCCAGAAGGCGCTCCAGTTCGTCCATCTGCTCGCGGGACATTCCTTGAACCTCGCCTGTACCGGTTACACCGCACAGCAACACCCCGCCGTCCGTATTGGCAAAGGCGGCGATTTCGTCCGCCCAGTCGCCGCGACGCGGACTCACCGGACGATTGCCGGCAAACTCAACCTGTTTGAATTCCCAAGCGCTGTCTTCACCCAGCCGCAGTCGGCGCTTGATCTCTTCGGCCCTGAAATTCATAAGTTGCCTCTAAACCCCAGCGCCGGAGTATCACGCTCGACCCTCTCCAAGGCATTAGTTGCCCGCCAAAATTCGGCTTCACAACCGATATTCAGGTTGTAAGTGAACGAGTCGTAGTTGTCGATCATTAGAATCATCTTACTAACTTTAGCCTGTTAAACGCCGGTATCGAGGGTTTACCAGCAGAAGTTATCGCTCTGCTACGACTGACTTCCACGCTTTTTTTCATCTTCCAAAAGTTGATCGAAGTCAATATAGAAACGTTTTTTCAACATTTCAAGCGCCTCTCTGATGCCGCCAAAGATAAAAAGATCGTTGGAGCCAAATTTGTAATGGGCTGAACGATGTTCTTTTTCTCCGAGGATATAATTCTCCAGCTCGCCCGAAAGATTGAATTTGAATGGAAAATCGGACTTGTACGTGCTTTTCGTTCTTTCCGAATCCAGAAAAGTAACAGGGTACCTATATGTCGTGGAAGACCAATTGCTATAACATTTCTTACCTATGCAGTACTCAATTTCATGAAGCAATTTATAGAAATCAACGGCTCTCTCTGAGTTCATAATATTCACTCTTTCTACTCGCGATAAGTAGTTCCAAACCCGGCGTCGGTCATACTGACTTCCACGCTTTTTTTCATCTTCCAAAAGTTGATCGAAGTCAATATAGAAACGTTTTTCCAACATTTCAAGCGCCTCTCTGATGCCGCCAAAGATAAAAAGATCGTTGGAGCCAAATTTGTAATAGGCTGAACGATGTTCTTTTTCTCCGAGGATATAGGGGGCCGATTTAGATGTTTCATACGAAAACCTGGATGGAAAATCGTCCCAGTATTTGTCTTCCGTTCTTTCTGAATCCGAAAAAGTAACAGGGTATCTATATCTCCTGCCTACACTTTCAAGAACGCCATGAGACTCCCAGTTCAGGATATTATCGTTATAGCACCGATTGCCTATGCAACACTCAATTTCATGAAGCAATTTATAGAAATTAACGGCTCTCTCTGAGTTCATAATATTCACTCTTTCTACTCGCGATAAGTAGTTCCAAACCCGGCGTCGGTCATCCGGCGCCTGCATTGCAACACGCAACATTCTACTCGCCCCCCGAGGCGATTACCGCGGCGCGGATCATCGCGCGCGCTTTGTTCATTGTCTCTTCCCACTCGGTTTCGGGTTGCGAGTCGTACACCAAACCGGCGCCGGCCTGCACGTACACCACGCCGTCTTTGATCAGCGCCGTGCGGATCGCAATCGCGGTGTCCATCGCGCCCGACCAGGCGAGATAGCCCACCGCGCCGGAATAGACGTGGCGCTTGACCGGCTCAAACTCGTCTATGAGTTCCATCGCCCGCACTTTGGGTGCGCCCGATACGGTGCCCGCGGGGAAGGTCGCGCGCAGCACGTCCATCGCGCTGGTGTCGGCGCGGCGGCGTCCGACGACGTGCGAGACGATGTGCATCACGTGCGAATAGCGTTCGATGACCATCTTCTCGGTGACCTCGACGCTGCCGGTTTCGCACACGCGCCCGAGATCGTTGCGCCCGAGGTCTATCAACATCAGGTGCTCGGCCAACTCCTTCTCGTCGGCGAGCAACTCGGCTTCAAGGCGCTTGTCTTCCTGCGCCGTCGCGCCGCGCGGACGGGTGCCCGCAATCGGACGCACGCTCAGTTCGTCGTCTTCCATCCTCACCAGGATCTCCGGCGACGAACCGACGACGTGAAAGCCGCCCAGGTCGAGATAGTACATATACGGCGATGGGTTCAGGCGGCGCAGCACGCGGTAGAGATCGAGCGGCTGCTGCGCGAAAGGCGCGCGCAGGCATTGCGACAGCACCACCTGCATCACGTCACCGTCGGCGATGTAACGCCGCGCTTCCCCGACCGCCCGCATGAACGCATCCTTGCCGAAATTCGACGAGAAATCCGCTTCGGCGAGCGCCGAGGCGGCGGGCGCGGGAAAATCGGGAACACCGCCGCCGAGGCGCGCCGCCAACTCATCGAGACGCGCGCGCGCGCGGGCATAGGCGTTTTCCTCCCCGGCGGCGGCGTGCACGATCAGGTAAAGGCGGTTCTTCAGGTTGTCGAGCACCGCGACTTCCTGCGAAACCATCAGCAATACGTCGGGCACGTCGAGCACGTCCGGCTTGCGCCCCGCGGCCAGGCGGGGCTCGATGTGTCTCGCGGCGTCGTAACCGAAATAGCCGACCAGCCCGCCGGTGAAACGCGGCAAGCCTGCGAGCCGCGACACGCGAAACCCGCGCACGAAGCCATCCACCCACGCGAGCGGGTCGCCGCACTTTACGGATTCAGCGGCTTCGCCGCCGCGGTGCAACAGCACGGTTTCGCCGCGCACTTCAATGCGGTCGTCGCAGGACAGGCCGATGATCGAATAGCGCCCCCAGCGTTCGCCGCCGCTGACGGACTCGAACAAATAGCTGTAAGGGCCGTTCGCGAGTTTCAGGTAAACGCCGATCGGCGTCTCTAGATCGGCGGCGATTTCCCTGACGACGGGTATGTGCGTGTATCCCGCGGCGCGCAGCCGCTCAAAGTCCCGCTGCGTGATCATGCTTCGCGCGTCAGACGGACGCGATCCGGCGGCGCAGATCCCCGATTACCGCAGCGTAGTCGGCGGCGCCGAAGATCGCCGAACCCGCGACGAAAGTGTCGGCGCCCGCCTGCTTGATCTCCGCGATATTCTGCCGCTTCACGCCGCCGTCTATTTCGAGGCGAACTTCACGACCGCTCGCGTCAATGCGCGCACGCGCCTCGCGCAGTTTTACCAGCGCAGACGGGATGAATTCCTGCCCGCCAAACCCCGGGTTCACCGACATGATCAGGACCATGTCGAGTTGACCGATGTGCTTATCCAAACAATCGAGCGGCGTTTGCGGATTGAACACCAGCGCATTCTTGCAGCCGGCGTCGCGGATCAGTTGCAGTTCGCCCGCGACGTCCGGACTCGCTTCGGGATGGAACGAAATGTAGTCGGCGCCGGCGCCGGCGAAACCCGAGATCAGCCGGGCCACCGGGTCGGTCATCAGGTGCACGTCTATCGGCGCCTCGACACCGGCGTCGCGCAGGGACTTGCACACCATCGGCCCGATCGTAAGGTTCGGCACGAAATGGTTGTCCATCACGTCGAAATGGATCATGTCGGCGCCGGCGTCGAGCACGGCGCGCACTTCCTCGCCGAGACGCGCGAAATCAGCCGACAGGATCGAGGGGCAAATAAAGTCTTTGTTCAATGGGCGGCGTCTCGGCGGGGTTGCGCGTGATTATAGCCGAAGCGCGTTGCACGTTCGGGGTTCCTCTTCAGCCGGCAGCACAGCAGTCAATGCCGCAACCACGTCGGCTTGAGCGATGAAAATCAAGACCCGCCGGATTCAAGTCTGAAGTGCGACGTTCGTCCGTCATCCTCTTGTGCCGACCCGCGTCGTCTTCTGTATTTCCCCTATCGGCCGGGCGACTCCCCCTCAAGGGCGGAGCGACTTTCAGCGGCCTGCTTTCCTTCCTTTTGTCGCACTTCGGACTGGAAGTTGGCCCCGTACAGAACTTAAGCAGACAGTACCGCAGCCGTATCGGCTCGGGCGGCGAAAACCGGGGTCTTCTGCGGGGATTAAGCAATCAGTGCCGCAGCCGTGTCGGCTCGGGCGGCGAAAACCGGGGTCTTTTGCGGGGATTAAGCAATCAGTGCCGCAGCCGTGTCGGCTTGGGCGGCGAAAACCGGGGTCTTCTGTTGGACTTATAGGTTGCGGGCGGTCGCAAAGCAGGGTAGTTTCACGCGCATGACGGACTCGCTTGTTTCGCGCATTGCCGCTTTCGGCTGGTTGCGGCTTTCATTGTTCACGCTGGCCATACTCGCCGTGCTGCTCGCGCCCGAATCACAGACCCGCACCGTGATCGCGTGGCCGTTGATCGTGCCGACGCTGCTCGCGCCGGCCATCGCACCGATCGTCTTCATGGTGGTGCTGCTCGATCTGATGATGGCGAAAGTGATGTCGGCGGGCGAGAAAGACGCCGCGAAGCGGGGGCGCGCACGCCGGATCATGCTCGCCGATACACTGGCGGCGGGCGGCATTGCCTACGCGTACCTGCCGTTTTTCCTGGCACTGGGGCGCTAGACGCCGGCCCTGCCGGATCCAAGTCCGAAGTGCGGCGTCGGCCCGTTATCCTCCGGTGGTCGCCCGCGTCGTCTTCTGTATTTCCCCCCACCGACCGGGCTGCGCCGGCCTCCCCCTCAAGGGTGCAATGATCTTCAGCGGCCTGCCCTTTCCCCTTTTGTCGCACTTTGGACTGGAAGTTGGCAGGTCGCCCTTGCGGCCGTTTTCCTGAGGTTGGGCGCCAGACGCCGACCCCGGTCAGTCCCGGCGGTGGACGACGACGAAACGCCCGCACGCACGTCCGGCGATCAACTGCTCGAAACATTCGGGCAGCCGCTCAAGACCGACACGCTCGCTCACGACCGCGTCGAGGCACGACGGTTTCATGTCGCCCGCGAGCCTTTGCCAAACCCTGCGGCGCACGTCCATTGGGCAGTTGGCCGAAGTGACGCCGAGCAGGCCGACGCCGCGGATAATGAACGGTATCACCGAAAGCGGTAACTTCTCCGACGCGGCGCGTCCGACGCAAACCACGTTGCCGAGCGGCCGCGTGGTTTTGACGACGGCGGCGAGGGCCGCACCGCCGAGATTGTCAATCGCTCCGGCCCAGACCGCCTTGCCGAGAGCGCCCGCGACCGGTTCGACCGCGCCGATAACTTCGTCGGCGCCGAGACCTTTGAGGTAATCCGCGCGCTCGCTTTTGCGCGTCGCCGCGACGCAGCGATAACCCAGCCGCGCGAGCAGGTGCACCGCAAAACTACCGACGCCGCCGGTCGCGCCCGTCACCAGCACCGGGGCGTTTTCGGAACGCCGGCCGTTTCTTTCCATGAGTTCGATCGCGTACGCGGCGGTAAAGCCGGCGGTGCCGATCGCCATCACGCTGAACGCGTCGAGGCCGTCGGGAATGGCCATCACGACGGCGGCGGGCAGGCGCGCGTACGGCGCGTAACCACCGTCATAAATCTCGCCGAGGCCGCCGCCTTGAGCAAACACCGCGTCGCCGGCGCAAAAGCGCCCGCTCGCGTCGCAGAGCACTTTGCCCGCGAGGTCTATGCCGCCGACCAGCGGGGTTTTTCTCAAGATCTTTGCGCGGTCGGTGCCGGCCATCGCGTCCTTGTAATTGACGCCGGAGTAAACGACCTCGATCACCACCTCGCCGTCGCTCAGATCGTCGAGAGACAAAGTCTCGAACCCGGCGCTGAAATCATCCCCGGTCTGATGTATGCGCCAGGCTTTGAACGGCGGGATCTCAGGCGGCTGCGTCATGTTTTGTCTCCGGCGTGTTCATGGGCGAGCGCAGACCGGCGTGCAAGGAGGCCGCCTGCTCGCGCAGCCGCTCGACGTCGTCGCCGACGACGCAAAAGTGCCCCATCTTGCGCCCGGGCCTCGCTGCGGCCTTGCCGTACACGTGCAGTTTCAGATTCGGACAACGCAACAGGGTTTGCCACGGCGGTTCGCCGTCGCGCCACAACTCGCCCAGCAGGTTCACCATCACCGCCGGCGACAACAGCCGGGTGTCGCCCGCAGGCAAGCCGCATAGGATCCGCGCCTGCTGTTCAAACTGTGAAACGGCACACGCATCCAGCGTGTAATGACCGCTGTTGTGGGGCCGCGGTGCGACCTCGTTGACGAGCAGCCGCCCGTCGCGCGCGACGAAGAACTCGACGCCGAGTACGCCGTAGTAATTCATCGCCCCGACGACGGCGACCGCCGCCGCACAGACCCGCTCGCCGACCGCGGGGTCAATGCGCGCGGGCACGATGCTCAAATGGAGAATGCCGTCGCGGTGTTCATTTTCCGCGACCGGATAGCAACGCGTTTCACCGTCGCAACCGCGCACGGCGACCACCGACACTTCGCGCTCGAGTTCTATCTTCTCCTCGAGAATGCACTCGCAACCGCCGAAAGCCGCCATCGCCGCCGCGGCTTCGCCCGGCGTCGCCACTTCCCGTTGATGCTTGCCGTCATAGCCCCAGCGCGCGGCTTTCAAGATCTGCGGCGCTGGGCAAGCCGCGGACAAACGCTTGAAGGCCGCGGCGATTTCGCCGATCTCCCGCACCGCTTCGAACGCGACCGTAGCGACGCCGGCCTCCCGCATAAAGCGCTTCTCCCGGATACGGTTCTGCGCGACGGCGAGTGCGCCCGGCGACGGCGACACCGGAACGCGGCCCTGCACGCGCTCGAGCGACGTCGTCGGCACGTTCTCGAACTCGACCGTCACGGCGGCGCAACTCCCGGCCAGCGCGTCCAGCGCCGCCGGGTCCTCGTACGACGCACAAATGTGCTCGTGCGCAATCCGCCCGGCCGGACTTTCGGGGTCGGGGTCGAGCACCGCGGTGGCGTATCCCATCGCACGCGCGGCAGCGACGAACATACCTCCCAATTGACCGCCGCCGAGAACGCCCAGTCTGGCGGGCGGCGATATGATCGGGCCGGGCATATTATTGATTCAGGCGGCGGTTAATCGGGCAGGGAGATTCGCTTGATCGCGTCGCTTTGCTCTGCGCGGAACGCCTTGATCTTGCGCCACAGATCATCCGAGTCGCCGCCCAGCATCGCGCACGCGAACAGTCCGGCGTTCGCAGCGCCCGCCTCCCCGATCGCAAAAGTCGCAACCGGCACGCCTTTGGGCATCTGCACAATGGATAGCAGCGAATCCTGCCCCGACAGATGCCGGCTCGGCACCGGCACCCCAAGCACCGGCACCGGCGTGACCGCCGCGAGCATACCCGGCAAATGAGCCGCTCCGCCGGCGCCGGCGATAATGCACTTGAGGCCGCGCCGATGCGCGGACTTTGCGTATTCAAACATCAGGTCCGGCGTGCGATGTGCGGAAACGACTTTTTTCTCGTACGCGACGCCGAAACGCTCGAGTTGCTCCGCCGCACACTTCATTACGGGCCAATCGCTGTCGCTGCCCATGACGATGCCGACTGCGGGGGAATTTTCCATCGCTTTTCAGGTTCCTGAATCCACGCGCCAAACGCCGCTATTTTGGCACAGATTCAAGATAACTTAAGGGGATGAACCGGAATTTACACGAGATAACGGGCATTCAGTCATCACCGCTGAGCGGAGATCAGCCTTTTTAACCGTGTCCTGAGCTGCAACTTATATCTCGCCCGCCGTTGAAGGCTGTCGAGTTTATGCAACGGAAGCCGAAACTTGTAGGAAAGCCTCCCGGCAACGGGTGTCACGACGCCGATGCCGCCGACGATCTTGTCCAGCCGCTCCATTATCGCCTCTTCCGTGATCGCGTGAGCTTTAGATCCCTCAAGCACGGCGGGCGCACTGACGTACTTTTGATACAACGCGTCGTCGTTATCCACTTCGATCACCCGCTTGACGACTTGGTCAAAATCATCGTAATCGTGGCAATTAATGAAAGCCTCGGAGTTGAAATGTTCCGCGACCCGGGGATTGCCCCAGTAAATCGGAATACATCCGACAAGCAGCGGCCTGAAAATTTTTTCCGTCGTGTAATGAACGGTGCTCAAATTTTCAAAAGCAATTGAAAATTTGTACTCCCTGAAAAAGGCCACTTCACCTCTCCAGGAAACCGCAAGCCGCGGCATATTGTTAAGCACTTCCCCGGGGCAGTCCACTTTTTTATAGGACCTCAATTTTTTACAAAACTCTATTCTTTCCTTGCAGGCCGGATTGGAAAAAAGAAAAGCACAAAATTTAGACTTGCCGCACTTTCTGAACTCCTTGATTTCATCGCTGTACCGCTGCGTTCTGAGTTGCTCAAAAAAGGGGTGATCGGCATACACGGGCAATTGGAAGTTTTTATCGTCCGTATCTTCAAACGAAAAGGCGTAATCACAGAGCCTGAAATCAGGCCTCACGTTTTCAGCCGTGAAGAATATCCTCAAACAGTCGTACCCCAAATAACGAGAACCTCTTTCCTTGGCCCGATCCGAAAAAAACACCAGATCCGGAGCATTGCTTATTTCCGAGTTGGAATCGCTGTTTATTTCCAAATCGTGTTTTTTTGCAAGAACTTTAGTTACGCGCCCTTGTTTAAAGTACCCAAACGCGGCAATTTTGAGATTGCGTTTCACAACTTGCGCGCCAAAACGAGCTAAGTCGACTTCCGTCTAAGCGCTTTGCGCAAGCGCGATTGATAGCAATTAAGTCTATATACCACGTGGTAGTTATACTTAAACAATAAAGTTCCGGAAACGGGCGTCACGACGCCGATGCCGTCCACGATCTTATTCAGCCGCTCCAGTACCGCCTCTTCCGTGATCGCGTGTAATTTAGACCCTTCGTGCACGGCGGGCGCACTGACGTACTTTTGATACAAAGCATCATCGTTGTCCACCTCGATCACCCGGTCAATGGCGCGGTCAAAACTATCATAATCGTGGCAATTGATAAAAGCCTCGGGGTTGAAATACTCGGATACTTCGGGGTTGCCCCAGTAGATCGGCACGCTGCCCGCGAGCAGCGGCCAGCAGATCTTCTCCGTCGTATAGTGGACGGCGCTGGTATTTTCAAAAGCAATCCCGAATTTATACCGCTTAAAGAAACCCGGCACGTTTACCAAGCCATCGCCGATCGGCGGCATATTATTAAGCACTTTCCCGGGGCAGTCCACTTTCTTATAGGAACTCAGTTTTTTGCAAAACTCTATTCTTTTCTTGGCGATGCGCCTGGAGGAAACAAACCCGCAAAACCCGGATTTTGGAAATCTTGCGTATTCTTTAAATTCATTTTCAGCAGGGCTGGCTTTATCCCGAAACGCGCGGCATTTCCCGGCCGTCAAGAATTCAAAGAAACTGAATCTTGCAAAATTGGGGAACTGAAAATTTCGGTCGTCCGTATCTTCAAAAGTAAAAGCGTAATCACACAACCTGGCATCCGGCTTTACGTTCTCGCCCGTGAAAAAAACTCTGGTATGGGTGGAATGCCCCCCTCCCCCTATTCCCGAATTTTCTGAAAAGAACACCAGTTCCGGAGCATCGCTTACTTCCACGTCATATTCCCGCTTGAGCAGACGCAGCAGATAGTGGGTCTTAAGCAGGCGCTCCCCGAGATAATCATAAATCGCGATTTTAAGTTTCCTCTTCATCTTATTCGCCAACGAGTAAGTGGTGTATTCTGGTTCAAACAGCCGGCGCGGCGCGCAAGACCCCGGCACTTCATGCCAAATAATAACAGCCGGCGATAAAACTTGAAAATGCGGCAAAAAAAACACATTAAAAGTCTGCCGCTTTTGAAGCAGGGTAAAGTGCGGGATCTCTATGCGGTGAGCGATCAATATATTCTGATTGTCGCCGACGACCGCCTGTCGGCTTTCGACGTAGTGCTGCCCGACAAGATCCCGGGCAAAGGGCGCGTATTGACCGCACTCAGCAACTTCTGGTTCGCAAAAATCAGCGGGATTGTCCGCAATCACCTGACCGGCATCACAATAGACGAGGTGCTGCCCGCCGCGGAAGTAACCGGCGACCTGCGTGCACGCAGCGTCGTCGCCAAGCGGCTGACGCCGCTGCCGTTCGAGGCCGTCGTGCGCGGCTATCTCATCGGCTCAGGCTGGAGAGCCTATCGCGCAACGGGCGCGGTGTGCGATATCAATCTGCCCGCGGGTCTGCAACTCGCGCAAGCCCTGCCGCAGGTGCTGTTCACTCCCTCGACCAAGGCCGCCGCCGGCGCGCACGACGCCAACGTCTCGTTTGAACAACTCGCGGAACTCATCGGCAAGGAATTCGCCGAAGAAACGCGGCGCATCGCTCTCGAGATTTACCGCGACTGCGCCGCGTACGCGCTCGAGCGCGGCATCATCGTCGCCGACACCAAGTTCGAGTTCGGCACCGACGGCGAAGGCAAATTGGTGCTGATGGACGAAGTGCTGACGCCCGACTCGTCGCGTTTCTGGCCGCGCGCGCAGTACCGCCCCGGCATATCACCGCCCAATTTCGACAAGCAGTTTGTGCGCGACTACCTCGAAACGCTCGGCTGGAACAAACGGGCGCCCGGCCCGCGTCTGCCGCCCGCGATCATCAAGAAGACGGCGGAAAAGTACCGGCAGGTCGAAACCATGCTGCTCGCCGGCGCCTGAATGTATCCTTTGCCCCGATGCATCACGCAGGGTCTGTTCGTCACCGCGACCGATACCGGCGCGGGTAAAACCGCTTTGCTGTGCCGGCTCATCCCGGCGCTGGAGGCGGCGGGCCTCGCGCTGCGCATCCGCAAACCCGTTGAAAGCGGGTGCCCGCTCGACGGCGGGCGGGCGGTGCCGCCCGATGCCACGGCGCTCGCGAACGCCTCGCGCAACGCATTGTCGGCGGAGCAAATCTGCACTTATCGTCTGCACCACGCAAGTTCGCCCGCGCGGGCGGCGCAACTCGAAAACGTCGAACTGACCATCGCAGGTCTCGCCGCCGCGTGCGCCGCCGAGGCGCGGGATAACGCCCGGGATAAAATTTTCCTGCTCGTCGAGGGGGCCGGCGGACTCTATTCACCGATTGCGCGGGACGGCCTGAACGCCGATCTCGCCTGTGCACTCGGTCTGCCTTTGCTCGTTGTCGTCGAGGACCGGCTCGGCTGCATCAACCACGCTCTGCTGACCCTTGAAGCGGCGCAACGCAGACGTCTTGAGATCGCGGCCGTCGTCGTCAACCGGACCGCGCGGCCCGACGGCGCCGACACCGGCAACTTCGAAGAATTAAAGGCGCTGACCGGCGCGCCCGTGTTCAAAACCGGCTACGTCGAACCCGGCCACGGCGCGACGGCCGATATAAAGACGCTCGCCGGGTGGCTGAGCGAACGCGGGAGGCGCACGCGCGGCGGGTGATTGACAGCAAGAGAGGATAGACGGGGCTTTAGGCTCAAGATAACTCTAAAAGCGGCTTTAATACAATTCAATCTTCGTTATATGTGCTAAAAATAAAAAACTCCCCGCCCTGAAGTTCCGAGGAAAAATTCAGGGGAAGCCCCCGCCTGTTTTGCCCCGGCGTGAAGCCGGCCAAGCAGTCGGTGCGGAACTCAGCGCCGGCCGTGAAAACCTCCGCCGGCGCCCGCACCGATCCAAGCTCGCCCGCTTAAGTTATCTTGAACCGGGTTTTATTGCGTGCAGTCCGCGCGGCGGCGGGGTGATCTGAAAAAGCGCCGCCGCCCGAGAAGGGTTCGTGCGGCGGCGCGATCCAAACGCTTGCACGCGAACGCACAAGCACTCAGAGGTAATAACCTTTTTCCTCGTGCTGGGTGACGTCCAGCCCTTCGAGTTCCTCGCTTTCCTCGACCCGCAACGGAGTGACGAAAGAGACGACTTTCAGGCAGACGAAAGTGAGCACGACGGTCCACGCGATCACGAACAAAACGCCGACCACCTGGGTCATCACCTGTGTGCTGATCGCGACTTCAAGACCGGCGCCGCCAAAGCGCTCTGCGGCGAACACGCCGGTCAGCACCGTGCCGAGGGCGCCGCCGACGCCGTGCACCGGAAACACGTCGAGGGAGTCGTCTATCTTCAGCACGCGCTTGATGAACTGCGTCGCAAAAAAGCACACGCCGCCCGCGGCGGCGCCGATAAACAGCGCGCCCATCGGGCCGACGAAGCCGGAAGCCGGCGTAATCGTCCCGAGACCCGCGACCATGCCGGTCACGATGCCCAAGACGCTGGGCTTGCCGTGCTTGATCCACTCGAACAGCATCCACACCAGCGACGCCGTCGCCGCGCTGATGTGCGTCACCAGCATCGCCATCCCCGCATCGGCATTGGCGGCCACCGCGCTGCCCGCGTTAAACCCGAACCAGCCGACCCACAGCATCCCGGCGCCCGCAACCGTAATCACCAGGTTATGCGGCGGCATCCCGACCGTCGGAAACCCCTGCCGCGACTTGATCATCACGGCGGTCACCAGCGCCGCGACGCCGGCGGTGATATGCACCACCGTGCCGCCCGCAAAGTCGAGCAGCCCCATTTCACCGAGCCAGCCGCCGCCCCAAACCGCATGGCAGATCGGGAAATACACCAGCAACAGCCACATCAGGCTGAACAGCACCACCGCGGAGAAACGCATGCGTTCGGCGAAACCGCCGACGATCAGCGCCGGCGTGATGATCGCAAAAGTCAGTTGAAACATAACGAACACGCTTTCCGGGATCGTGCCCGACAGAGAGCCGCGGGAAACGCCCCGCAGAAACATCTGATCGAAACCGCCGATCATCGCGTTCCATCCGCCGCCATCGCTGAACGACAGACTGTAGCCGACAACCAGCCACAGCACCGAAGAGAGACAGGTGATCGTGAAGCACTGCATCAGCACGGACAGGGCGTTCTTGCTCCTGACCAGCCCGGCGTAAAACAGCGAAAGCCCGGGAATGGTCATAAACAAAACCAACGCCGTGGCGGTCAACAGCCAGGACGTATCACCGGTGTTGCCCTCGGCCAGCGCCGTGGCGGGCAAGCCCGCCAATAAAAGCAGTACCGTAATTTTTGATCTTTTCATGTGCTTTTCTTGCTCCTTAGTCGTGGCGCATCACAATGCGTCGGTATCGCGTTCGCCGGTACGAATACGCACGGCGGACTCGAGCGCCTGGATGAAGATCTTGCCGTCGCCGATGTTGCCGGTTCTTGCAGATTGCATAATGGTCTCGATGATCTGTTCGCACATATCGTCCGGCGCCGCTATTTCGATCTTTTTCTTCGGCAGAAATTTCACTTCGTACTCAGCGCCGCGATAGTGCTCGGTATGACCTTTCTGATTGCCGAAACCCACCGCGTCGGTGACGGTGATACCCTTCACCCCGATTTCGGACAATGCCGTTTGCACTTCGTTGAGCTTTACGGTCTGAATAATGGCGGTTATCAATTTCATAATGTCTCCGTTGAAAACGATCCACTGAGCGATCTCAGCGCGGCATTATGCACAGCGCGACTAATCATGTAAAAAGATATATAATAATTTATATATCATTATTTATGATATATAAGACACCGCAAACGTCGCCATGACCTTGTATCAATTGAAAATCGTCGCCGCGTTGATGAGCAACGACCTCAACGTCTCGCTGGCGGCCGACAAACTGTTCCGGGTGCAGTCCGCGCTCAGCAATCAGTTGCGCCTGCTCGAAGAGGAGCTCGGGGGCAGGCTGTTTGAACGCCGCGGCAAACGCCTGGTCAAACCGACTCCGCTGTGTGAAATGCTGCTGCCGGAAATCGAGCGTGCGCTGCTCGCCGAAAGCAATCTCAAGGCGCTCGCCCTCGAACACGCGAGCACCGACAAGGGGCATCTCAGGCTCGCCACCACGCACACCCAGGCGCGGTATTTTCTGCCGCAAGTGATCCGCGAGTTCCGCGCCAAATACCCCGAAGTGCAGCTGAGCGTCTATCAGGGCAGCCCCGCCGAGTTCCTGAACATGCTGCGCCGGCACAGGATAGATTTCGCAATCTTCGCCGGCGAAGAGAAAGTGCCCGCGGACTTCGCAAAGACCAAATGCTACGACTGGAACCGCGTGCTGATACTGCGCCGCGGCCACCCGCTCGAACGCGCGTGTCTGACCCTCAAGAAAATAGCGGGGCACCCGCTCATCACTTACATGCCGGATTTCGCCGAGCGCGGCGCCATCGAAAAGACCTTCGCCGCAGCCGGCATCGCGATCGACGTCGCCTTCAGCGCGGGCGACACCGACGTGATCAAAACCTACGTGCGTCTGAACCTCGGCATCGCCATCGTCGCGCAGATGGCGCAGTCACAGCCGCGCGGCGCGGACACCGACGAAGACCTGGTCTTTCGCGGCCTCGACCATCTGTTCAAAAATTCGACGACGCGCCTCGTGCGCCTTAAAGAATTGGCGATGCGCGGATACATGAGCGAGTTCGCCGAACTGCTGCGCCGCCACGGGCGGCTGTTTCAGGAACAACTGGGGTGAAATTTACGCTTTCGGCAACGTGACGCCGGTCTGCCCCTGATACTTGCCGTTGCGGTCTTTATAGGACGTCTCACATTCGTCGTCGGATTCAAAAAACAGCATTTGCGCGACGCCTTCGTTGGCGTAGATCTTCGCCGGCAGCGGCGTGGTGTTAGAAAACTCCAGCGTCACGTGCCCCTCCCATTCGGGTTCGAGCGGGGTCACGTTGACGATGATGCCGCACCTCGCGTAAGTGGATTTGCCGACGCAGATGGTCAGCACCGAGCGCGGTATGCGGAAACGCTCGATCGTGCTCGCGAGGGCGAAGGAGTTCGGCGGGATGATGCAGACGTCGGCCTCGAGATCAACGAAACTGTTCTCGTCGAACGCCTTGGGGTCAACGATCACCGAGTTGATATTGGTGAACACCTTGAAACGGCGGCTGCAGCGCACGTCGTAGCCGTAACTCGAAGTCCCGTAAGACACGATGCGCTCGGCGCCGAGCCGGCTGATCTGGCCGTTCTCAAAAGGTTCGATCATCTTGTGCCGGCGCGCCATCCGCCGGATCCACTGATCGGATTTGATCGCCACCTGCCGCCGCCGGGTCTCAAGTATTCTGGATGACGATCTTCGGGAACTTGGCGGAGTAGTCCCTGCCGCGGGCCGCCAGTCTCCCCGCCGTGCTGCGCGCGAGTTCGCGGAAGATCTCGGCGATGCGCCCGTCCGGCTCCGCGACCACGGGCGGCGTGCCGTTGTCGGTCTGCTCACGAATACTGACGTCGAGCGGCAGCCGCCCCAACAACTCCACTTTGTAATCCTGCGCCATCGCCCCGCCGCCGCCGCTGCCGAAAATCGGTTCCTCGTAGCCGCACTTTTTGCAGATATGCAAACTCATGTTCTCGACAATGCCGAGCAGCGGCACGTCCACTTTCTCGAACATCTTGACGCCTCTGCGCGCATCGATCAACGCGATGTTCTGCGGCGTGGTGACGATGACCGCGCCGCTGACCGGGATCTTCTGCGCCAGCGTCAACTGCACGTCGCCGGTGCCCGGCGGCAGGTCAACGACGAGGTAATCCAAAGCGCGCCAATTGGTGTCGTTGAGCAACTGTTCAAGCGCCTGCGTCACCATCGGGCCGCGCCAGATCATCGGGGTTTCCTCTTCTATAAGAAAGCCGATCGACATCACTTGCAGGCCGTGGTTTTCGATCGGCTCCAGCGTCTTGCCGTCCTTCGATTCGGGCTGCCCCTTGATGCCGAGCATCGTCGGCTGACTCGGGCCGTAAATGTCAGCGTCGAGAATGCCCACGCTCGCGCCTTCCGCCGACAGCGCCAGCGCGAGGTTCACCGCGATCGTGGATTTGCCGACGCCGCCTTTGCCCGAAGCGACCGCGATCACGTTCTTGATGTTCTCCATCGGCTTGAGGCTTTTTTGCACCGCGTGCGCCTCGATCTCCCAGTCAACCTTCACGACGCCGTCTTCCACGCCGGGCAACTCACGCAGTTTTTCCTCGATCAGGGCGGCCAGGCGCCCGGCAAAGCCGCGCGCGGGATACCCCAGGCGGACGTCAACCTCGGCCCTGCCGCCAACTACGCGAATAGCACCGACCGCCCCGCCGGCGGACAAACTCTCTCCCGTATGGGGGTCTTTGATCTCTTTCAGCGCCGCCGCCACCGCGCTTTTGCCGCCGTTGTCAAATGTGCTGTCGGACATATTCGGAAAAGTGAACCGCCGGTACCCGGCGCGCGCAGTGAAGTTAAACCGGCAAAATTGGATTGGAGAGATAAAAAGAGTGCCATTATATACTATGAACCGCCTTTCCGATGCAGCCCCCCGACCGCCCCCGACGGCCGCCACAGCGAAGAACCGATGACCGCAACCCGCAAGCTCCTGGTGACCAGCGCGCTGCCGTACGCCAACGGGCCGATCCACCTCGGACACCTGCTTGAATACGTCCAAACCGACGCGTGGGTCAGGTTCCAGCGCCTGCGCGGCCACGAGTGCCATTACGTCTGCGCCGACGACGCCCACGGCACGCCGATCATGCTCAAGGCGCGTGCGGAAAACGTCACGCCGGAAACGCTGATCGCGCGGGTCATGCGCGAGCACCGCAGAGACTTCGACGACTTCCTGATCGACTTCGACAACTACCACACGACACATTCCGAGGAGAACCGCGAACTTTCCAATCTGATCTACCACCGGCTCAAGGCGCGGGGATTGATCTCCTCGCGCAGCATCGTCCAAGCCTACGACAAGCGCGCCGAGATGTTCCTGCCCGACCGCTTCATCCGCGGCAACTGCCCGCGCTGCGGCGCCGAAGACCAGTACGGCGACTGCTGCGAAGCCTGCGGCGCGACCTACGCGCCGGCGGAACTCAAAAACGCGCGTTCGGTGCTGAGCGGCACCACGCCGGTCGCGCGCGAATCCGAGCATTACTTCTTCGAGTTGGCGCGGTTTGAAAGCGACCTCAAAACCTGGATCAAAAACGGCGGCATCCAACCCGCGATCCGCAACAAACTGAAAGAATGGTTCGACACGGGCCTGCGCGACTGGGACATCTCGCGCGACGGCCCCTACTTCGGCTTTGAAATACCCGACCACCCCGGCAAGTACTTCTACGTGTGGCTCGACGCGCCGATTGGCTACATGGCAAGTTTCAAGCAATATTGCGCACGCGAAAGTCTCGACTTCGACGCTTACTGGCGCCCCCAAAATTCGACCGAACTGCACCATTTCATCGGCAAGGACATCGCCTACTTTCACACGTTGTTCTGGCCCGCGGTGCTCGAGGGCGCCGGTTTCAGAAAGCCGACCGCGATCCATTGCCACGGCTTCGTCACGATCAATCAGGAGAAAATGTCAAAATCGCGCGGCACTTTCATCACGGCACGCACCTATCTGCGTCATCTCGCCCCCGAATATCTGCGCTACTATTTCGCGACCAAACTCAGCGGCGGCGTGGAGGACATCAACCTCAATCTCGACGACTTCATGCAGCGCGTCAACGGCGACCTGGTCGGCAAGGTCGTCAACATCGCGAGCCGCTGCGCCGGCTTCATACACCGGCATTTCGACGGCGAGTTGTTGTGCTCCGGCGCGGTGGCCGGCCACGAACTCAACCGCGAATTCACCGCCGCGGGCGAGCGCATCGCCGGGTTCTACGAAACACTCGAGTACGCGTCGGCGATGCGCGAGATCACCGCGCTCGCCGACAAGACCAACCAGTACATAGACCGGCACAAACCCTGGGAGACGGCCAAGCGCGACGGCGCCTCGCCCGCCCTGCACGAGGTTTGCAGCCTCGGACTGGTGCTGTTCGCGCGCCTCGTGCTGTACCTCAAGCCGGTGCTGCCTGAGACGAGCGTCAAAGCCGAAAACTTCCTGGGGGTTAAACTCACGCAGTGGGGCGATTTTCCGTTCCCCCGGGAACGCCACCGCATTAACCGGTTTGAGCCGCTGCTGACGCGCATCGAAAAAAGCGCGATCGACAAAATGATCGAAGCCACCAAAAATGAAGTTTCCGGCAAGCAACCGGCGCGCGCCGCCGCGGAGATCACGCTCGAGGATTTCCAAAAACTCGACCTGCGCGTCGCCCGCGTCGTCACCGCCGAAACCGTCGCCGGCGCCGACAAACTGCTGCGCCTCGAGCTCGACCTCGGCGGTGAAACCCGCAGCGTGCTCGCCGGCATCAAATCGGCCTATACCGCCGGCGAACTCAACGGGCGGCTGGTGGTGGTGGCCGCAAACCTCAAGCCCCGCAAAATGCGTTTCGGCGTATCGCAAGGCATGGTGCTGGCCGCGGGCGAGGACGAGATCTTCCTGCTCGCCCCCGACGACGGCGCCGCGCCCGGGATGAAAGTCAAGTAATTCGCCGACGGTGACGCGCATGGCCGCTTCCAACCAAGCCGGCGGGCGCCCGCCGCAACGGGTCGCCGTCATCGAAGAAGATCAATGCATCGGCTGCGCGCTGTGCATCAAAGCCTGCCCGGTGGACGCGATTGTCGGTGCTCACGCGTTCATGCACACCGTCATCGCCCACGAATGTATCGGCTGTGAACTATGCGTCGCGCCGTGCCCGGTTGACTGCATCGCCATGGTCACGGCGCGGGTCGCGGCGCGGCCGTGGCGGACGCCGCGCGAGCGGGCGCGGTTTGCGCGCGCACGGCGCAAGCGCCGCGACCTGCGGCTGGCGGCGCGCGCGCAGCGATACGCCGCCGCGACGCAGGCCCGGCGCGAGGCACTCAAAACGATCATCCGGCGAAAATCGGCTCCGCGAGGGGGCCGCGGGTGAACCGGCACCGACGGCGCGAGATCTTCGCCCGCCTGCGGCGGCAAACCCCGCAGCCGCGAAGCGAGTTGCGCTACCGCTCCCGTTTTGAACTGCTGGTCGCGGTGATATTGTCCGCGCAAGCGACCGACGTCAGCGTCAACCAAGCCACGCAAGCGCTGTTCAAACGGGCGAACACCGCGCAAAAAATGCACGCGCTCGGGGAACGGCAACTCAAGCGTTACATTCGCACCATCGGCTTATTCAACTCCAAGGCGAAGAACATCATCAAGACCTGCAAAATCCTGATTGAAAACTACGCGGGCAAAATACCGGCGACGCGTGAACAACTCGAGCAACTTCCCGGCGTCGGCAGAAAAACCGCCAACGTCGTTCTGAACAACGCTTTCGGGCAGCCGACCATCGCGGTGGATACGCACATATTCCGGGTCTCCAACCGCACCGGCATCGCACCGGGCAAAACGCCGCTGGCGGTCGAAAAAAACCTGCTCAAATTCGTCCCCGACGAGTTCAAGCGCCACGCCCACCACTGGCTGATCCTGCACGGGCGATACACCTGCACCGCCAGAAAACCCGCCTGCGGCGAGTGCCTGATCAACGACCTGTGCGAATACCGGAGCAAAACCGCCGCCTAGGGAACCTCGGCTGGACGGGCATCTGCGCGCGGTTTTATTATGGCAAGCCCCCGGAGATGGTGATAATATGCCCGGCGTTACTCACCTTGATACAACTTCTTTCGGAGGGGAACCCATGAAAAAGAAGATCAAACTGAAAAAATCCATAAAACTTGTCTCGACCGCTTTGGCGGCCGGAGGGCTGGTTGCAAGTGTCGGCGTTAGCGCCAACACAGGCCAGAACCCTTTCGGCCTCGAAGAGTTGCCGTCAGGTTATATGGTCGCCGACAGCCATAAAAAAGAACGCAGCGGCGAAGGCAAATGCGGCGAAGGCAAGTGTGGCGAAGGCAAGAAAGCCAAAGGTGCCGAGGCCAAGTGTGGCGAAGGCAAGTGCGGCGAAGGCAAGAAAGCCAAAGGTGCCGAGGCCAAGTGTGGCGAAGGCAAGTGCGGCGAAGGCAAGAAAGCCAAAGGTGCCGAGGCCAAGTGTGGCGAAGGCAAGTGCGGCGAAGGCAAGAAAGCCATGCACAGCGGTGAAGCCAAAGGTGCCGAGGCCAAATGTGGCGAAGGCAAGTGCGGTGAAGGCAAGGACAAGAAAGCCATGGGCAGCGGTGAAGCCAAAGGTGCCGAGTCCAAGTGTGGCGAAGGCAAGTGCGGTGGTGGAAGCAAGTAAAGCCGAAGGCAAATGTGACAAGGGCAAGCGCGATTCGTAATTCCGTTCCGTCTCAACCCTCTGCCAATCTGGAAAAGCAAAAACGCCGGCCTCAAAGCCGGCGTTTTTGTTAGGCCCCTGCGGGGTTTCCGTCAGTAAGCCAACTCGACGCGGCGGTTCATCGCGTTGGCGCTTTCACTCTCGCCGGGCTGCGCCGGGCGTTCCTCGCCGTAACTGACCGTCACGATCTGCGCAGGGGATACCCCCATGTCAACCAGCGTGTCCGCAACCGACTGCGCCCGGCGCAGGCCGAGCGTCTTGTTGTAATCGGCGGGCGCCACCGAGTCGGTGTGCCCTTCTATCGTAACCACGGCGTTGGGGTTTGCTTTCAGAAACTGCGCGTGCAGTTGCAACAGATTGATCCCGTTCGCCGGGATTACGTTCTTTTTGTAATCGAAGTAGATGGCCATGCGCCCGGGGGTTCGGCCCGCCGCGCGGCGACCGTCATCGCGACCGTCATCGTACTCGGGCTCATCGCCGTAACGCGACATGCCGCGCCCGCCATCGCGACGGGACGGCTTGCGCCGGTCGCGCTCGTCTTCGTATTCGTCGTAGTCGTCCTCTTCCCCGTCCACGTCTTCGTATTCATATTCGTACTCGTCTTCTTCCCTGTTTTCCTCGTCTTCCTCGTCAAAGCCCTCATCCACCATCACTTCCTCTTCCTCGTAGGCGACTTCCTCTTCCTCGTCGTCAAAGAACCAGTCCCACGCCTTGGAACCGCATCCTGCCAACGCCAATGAGGTCAAAAGAATCAGCAGCAGTTTGTAGATACGCATTGATAAAGTCTCCCCGCTTGTGCCGGAATTGATGCGCCGCAGCGGCGCCCAAAGAGGCGATATGACACCACTAAACCGGATGAAATACAAGCCCGGCGAAATCCGCCGTGCCGTCCCCGCTCAGAGGCGTGCGCGACCGACGCCGCCGCTATTTCTCCCATTCTTTCAAAACCGGCGCTGCGCGCCTTTCTTGCAACAACGCCTCGGCCTCGCTCCGGTTGGCGGCGAACATAATCCTGACCGTGTGCCCGGCGTCCGCCGGCATGCCGGCGCGCATCTCGCGCACGCGGGTCTTGGCGCCGATGAACGCGGCGTGTTCCTCGACGTACTCCAGCGTCTTCTCGCCGGCCTGCTCGAATACCTTGTAAATGAAATACGGCATGCGGTGCTGCGCGCCAATCCCGGCTCAGGTCCGCCGCGCGCCGTGATACAAGTTCACCACGTGCCGCGCGTCGGCAAAAAACAGCCAGCGCTCAATGAACAGGCCGACCGCCGCCGACAGCAGCGCGACGCCGATGACGCCGCCGCCGACCACGCCCGACACCAGCGCCGCGAGCAACGCCAGCGGCACCCCGAACGCCAACGCCATTGACGCGGCGCGCAGCAGCGCAAGGCGGCGCGCGGCGACCCGATAGCCGAACTCGTCGGTCAGAAACGTCCCGGCGGTGTGTCCGACGTCGAGCAGGCGCACGTCGGTGCGGGGCAGACCGGTCGCGGTGTTGGGGGTCGAGTCGCCGCTGCCACTCACGGCCAGGCGGTAATACACCCACTTCATCACGCCGCACAGCGCGATAAAAAAGACGACGAAGCCGGTGAAGTACAGCGGCAAGCGCCCGCCCGCGTAAAACCGGTGCAAGAACAAAAACAGCAAAAGACCCGACATCACCGCCAGCAGAATGTAGTTGGCCGGCGTCAGCGGCGTGTGCCATTGCCGGATCGTTTTGAGACAACCGTAGATCATGCCGGTCGCAAACACGGTTGCAAACGCCAGCGCCGCGATCAACCCGGACAACGCGATCCACCACGCGCCCGCATTGGCCTCGAACCACCAGCCCGCGAGATATACAAGCGCCGGCGGATAAAACACGATCGCGAGCACGCCTTCACGCGACAGCCATGAAGTCCGAAAGCGGCTGAAGGCGCGCCACGCGTTCTTCGGGTTGGCGAGGTGCAAGGTTGAAGACAGCAGGCCGCCGGTGGTCAGCACCAGGCCGACGATGCTGCCGGCGACGCCGAGCCTTGCGTCGAGGCCGGGATGAAAAATGCCGGCGAGCGCGAGCGCGATGAACAGCCCGTAGCCGAACCCCGAAAGCACCGTGAAGAAAATGACCGAAAGCGCCGGATGCACGAACCCACCCCTTTGCCCGCGCCTACTTGCTCACGCTGCGGTTGACCCAGTCCTTGACCTTGTCAACCAAACTGACCTTGGGCTGCGCCGCGTGGATCGGCACCTGCACGGGCGGCCTCGGCGGCAGGTACATATTGGTCGGCTTGTAGCCGAGTTCCGGCATCAGGGCTTGGCCGCCGCGTTCGCGCGTAAGCCTCGACACCTCGGAATCCGGATCGTCGTAGTCGCCGAAAAAGCGCGCGTGGGTGGGGCAGGTCATCACGCAGGCCGGCTGACGCTCCGCCACCGGCAAATTCTCGTCGTAGATGCGGTCTATGCACAAGGTACACTTTTTCATCACCCCGTCCTCGCGGTCGAGTTCGCGCGCGCCGTAGGGGCACGCCCAGGCGCAATAGTTGCAACCCATGCACTTGTCCTGATCGACCAGCACGATGCCGTCTTCGGGCCGCTTGTAGGAAGCGCCGGTCGGGCAAACCGTCACGCAGTCGGCGTCCTCGCAGTGCATGCACGACATCGGGAAGTGCACGGTCTTGTTATGCGGATAAGTGCCGACTTCGTAGTTGCGTATGCGATTGAACCACACGCCGCTGGGATCCCTGCCGAAAGGGTTGTAGTCGCTCAACGGGCCGGTCGTGCCCGACGTGTTCCATTGCTTGCACGCGACCGCGCACGCGTTGCAGCCGACGCAGGTATCCAGATCAATTGCGAGTCCGAGCCGCACTACTTTCGCCCCCGCGTCAGCACGTCGCGCATCGTGCGCCGCAAGTTCACCGCCGCGTGCGTTTGATAGCGCAGGGTCGGCTTGCCGGCGGCGGCGGCCCCGTTGCCGGCGGCGGCGCGCCCGTTAGACGCGGGCTCGAACCGCGGCCAACTGCCGCGCTCGTGCGGGGAGGCGGGACAAATCTTAACCTTGAGGTCATACCACGCGGCCTGCCCCGTCACCGGATCCGAGTTGCTCAGCGCGCGCCCGTCGCCGGCGGCGGCGGGCAGCAGTTCCGAGATCAGGTGGTTCAGCAAAAAACCGTCGGTCGCTTCATTCGCGTCCTTGCTCAACCCCCACGCGCCGCTTTGCTTGCCGACCGCGTTCCACGTCCACACCGTATCCTCCTGCACTCCCTCCATCAGTTTGACCTGCGCGCGCACCCGGCCGTTGCGCGACTCGAGCCACACCCACGACAAATCCTTGATCTTGAGCTGCTCACCCCGGCGGCGGTTCATGTACAGCAGGTTCTGCGCGAGAATCTGCCGCAGCCATGCGTTTTGCGAATCCCACGAGTGGTACATCGGCATCGGGCGCTGTGTGATCGCATAGAACGGATACTCCGAACAATCCGTGCGCGCCTGCTCGAGCGGCGTGTAATGAAACGGCAGGGGGTCAAAAAAAGTCTTGACGCGGTCGCGGTCGCTCGGGTTGTTCGGCTGCGGCCCGTCGTACAGCCCCAGCGCGCGAGCCTGAACTTCTGCAACGGCTCGGAATACAACTCGATCACGATCGGGTCGGCGACCGCGTTGAACCCGGCCTCCTTTGCAAACTCCAGGTAATCCCTGTTGGCGAAACGGTAAAACCGCTGATTCGGCGGCAACTCGTACTGGAAAAAGGATTCGTTTTCTATGTAGCGCTCCCACTGCTGCGGATTCGGCTTGCCGCGAATGGATTGTTCCCCGTTTTCGCCGCGCCAGCCGGCGAGGAAGCCGAGGCCCGGCGCTTTCTCGAAATTCGTGATGAAATCCTTGTAGTCTTTGTATTTGCGGCCGCCGTCGGCGTTGACGAACGCCGGAAATTTCAGCCGCGACGCCAATTCGATCATCACCTCCTGCCACGGACGCACGTCGCGGTCGGGTGCGAGCACCGGCGAGCGGATGGCGTCGCATACCGCATCGGGCTCCGAGATCGGGCGGTCGAGTATCGAGATCGTGTCGTAGCGTTCGAGGTACGTCGTGTCCGGCAACACCAGATCCGCGAAGTTGACCATCTCCGAGTTGAACGCATCCACCACGACGAGAAACGGGATCTTGTATTCGCCGCTTGCGTCCTTTTGCTTGAGCATCTTGCGCACTTGCCGCGTGTTCATGCTCGAGTTCCAAGCCAGATTCGCCATGAACACCAGCAAAGTGTCCAGCGGGTAAGGGTCGGCGTTGGTCGCGTTGGTGATGACCATGTGCATCAGGCCGTGATTCGCGAGCGGCGCCTCCCACGAGTACGCCTTGTCTATGCGCAGGGGATTGCCGTGCGCGTCCACGGCCAAGTCTTCGGGGCAAGTCGGGAAGCCCAGCGGCGGCGCCTCCAGCGGCTTGCCCGGCGCCACGGATTGCGCCGGCTTCAGCGGCGGCGGCACGTGCTTGGGGTAAGGCGCTTTGGCGCGGTGACCGCCGGGGCAATCAATCGTGCCGAGCAATATCTGCAGCAGGTGCAGGGCGCGGCAGGTCTGAAACCCGTTTGAGTGCGCCGCGATGCCGCGCATCGCGTGCATCGAAACCGCGCGCCCGACGAACTTGTCGTGCTTGCGCCCGGTCCAGTCGGTCCACTCGCAGTCCACCTCTATCGCCTCCTCGAAAGCGACGTGCGCCATTTCCAGCGCAATGCGCTCGATTGTTTCGGCGGCAATGCCGCACGTTTCGGCCGCGCGCTCGGGTGAGTACTCGTCGCTCAAGTAACGCTCGGCGAGCAAGGTAAAAGACGTTTTGACGCGCGCGCCCTCGGGCGTAGTGAACTCGCCGAACAGCGCGGGTTTGACGCCGGCTTCCAGCGCGTTCACAAAAGCGCCGGTCTCGACGTCGCGCACCAGGGCATTGCCGGCGGCGTCGCGATGGATCAGGCCGTCCCCCCTCTCTCCCGGTTTTTGCACCACCAGGTAAGGCGCGTTGGTGTAACGGACGAGGAATTCCCAGTCGAACAACTCGCGCTTGAGCAGAACGTGCGCCATCGCCAGCGCCAGCATCGCGTCGGTGCCCGGCTTGATCGGCACCCACTCGTCGGCGATCGCCTGATAGCCCGTGCGCACCGGATTGATCGCGACGAATTTGGCGCCGCGGCGCTTGAGTTTCTCGAGACCGATCTTGATCGGATTGGAAGAGTGATCCTCGGCGACGCCCCACAGCACGAAATACTTCGTGCGTTCCCAGTCGGGGTCGCCGAACTCCCAGAACGAGTGCCCCATCGTGTACAACCCGCCCGCCGCCATGTTCACCGAACAAAATCCGCCGTGCGCGGCCCAATTGAAAGTGCCGAACTGCTGCGCCCACAGCCCGGTCAGCGCCTGCATCTGATCGCGCCCGGTGAAGTAGGCCAGTTTTTTCGGATCGGTCTTGCGGATCTTGTCGAGTCGCGCGGTGAGCAGATCGAGCGCGCGATCCCAGGAGATTTCCTCGAACTCGCCCGCGCCGCGCTCACTGCCCGGCTTCCTCAGCAGCGGCTTGCTCAACTTGGCCGGCGACTCCTGCTTCATGATGCCGGCGTTGCCTTTGGCACAGAGAACCCCCCGGTTGACCGGATGCCTGGGGTTGCCCTGGATGAAGCGGATCTTGTTGTTCTCGACCGTCACCCGGATCCCGCAACGGCACGCGCACATATAGCAGGTCGTGTGCTTGACCTGCTGGCAAGCGTGGTTTTCAAACTGAGGCAGGCGGCTTGCGGCGTGCGCCGAGGCGATAATGTGTGCGGGCTTTACAGCCATGCTCTGCAACCATGCTCCATAAAGGGGGATTCAAGCGCCGCGACTCAATCTGCTAAGCGGTTATGAATCTAATATGTGAATCTATAAAGGAATTGGCCGCGCCGGTCAATAAATCTTTAGTTATAATGCGGGAACTTTCCTTGCACGATGCCGCACGGCACGGCACACTTGCATATTGGCCGCATCCGTCGAGTCCGCTTACCCGTTATGTTCGAATCAAACTTCGTCGAGGGCCGCATCGTCGACAACAGACACTGGACCGAGCACCTCTACTCGCTGCGCGTGGAGGCGGAAACCGTGCCGTTCATGGCGGGTCAGTTCGGAAAACTCGCGCTCGACGTTGACGGCGAACGCGTCGCGCGGCCGTATTCTTTCGTGAACGCGCCGCACGAGCGGATGCTGGAGTTCTACTCGTCGATCGTTCCCGCAGGCCCGCTGTCGCCGCGACTCGCCGCGCTCAAAAGCGGAGGCAAAGTGTGGGTTGCCAATAAAGGCTCGGGCTTTTTGGTGCTTGACGAAGTGCCCGCAGGCAAATACCTGTGGCTGCTCGCAACCGGCACCGCGCTCGGCCCGTTCCTTTCAATTCTCAAAACCGGCGGGCCGTGGCAGCGCTTTGAGCGCGTCGTGCTGGTCCACGCCGTGCGCCGCGCCAAAGAATTGTCCTACCGCGACACCCTTCAGCGCATCGAGAAAAAACACGCCGACCGCTTCGCGATGATCCCGTTCGTCAGCCGCGAACAAACCGACTTCGCCGTACACGGCAGGATTCCCGCCGCGATTGAAGACGGCTCGCTCGAGCAACGCGGCGCCATGCCGTTCGACGACGACTCCCAGGTGATGGTCTGCGGCAACCCGGACATGGTGAAAGACTCGACCGCCGTGCTTGAAGCAAAGGGGCTCAAGAAAAACCGCCGCCGCACCCCGGGGCATATTACGGTGGAGCGGTATTGGTAGGGATGAATACGCGTAATTCGCCTCACCCCCGGTGTCAGTTGCTGAGGCGTTATCGCGTTCCCGTGTCGAGGCAGGGGCAAACCTGAGCTACGCACCGGCCGATGGCAATAAAGTGCAAATAATCGTGTGTGGATAATCCCTGTACTGCTTGCATATAATTATGTGGCTATCTTTTGAAATGCGCCCAAGACTGCCTCAACCCATTCTTCTTCGTTTTTTCCCTGAGGGTGGCAAGATACTACGACTTTTGCCGTAGCCTTTGATGTCTTATATTGGCCATAGCACTCAACGTGGTTTTTGTCATCTGATTTCCACTTAAATTGGATATATTCCAAGAAGGGTTTAGCCCAGCAGAGCCCTGTCAATAGCAACAATCTCTTGGGGGCGTAAATAGATAATTCTGTCTTAAAAAGGGAACGGCATCCCTCGAGTTGAATATCGCAGAGTTTGTCACTTGGGTTTCCGCCTTCTGCGGGGGCAACCTTGTAGAGATTCGACCAGACAAGATATGAAGACCACTTTTCCTCGTCATTTTCCAGACCTAATTTGCCAACAATCTTACGGATAGTGCGCCAGAATGCAGAAGATTGGGCACTGTAATGGAAAGATTCTTCTACCCATGACATAGGACAATCTTTGTTTCCAATTATAGGTTTAAAATTATTGACTTCTTTTGCATAGTTTTCTGACTCCTCAACCAAGTTATCTGTGCAAATACCTTCCCCCCATCCGTTTACTGCACGACCTACGACCATTAGCTCACGATTATTCTTATATTGACTTCCTTCTCTTGCTAAGAATCCAGTAACATGTTTTTCTTTCTTGCTTCTTAAGCAACTTCGCTTTTTCCCAACTTTGTACAAGATATCCTTGTGGAATATATCTATTTCTTTTGATGTTGCCATTTTTATTTGCTTGGACTCAATGTGAAGTTTAGGGGCATAGGAAGTTAAGTCGTTAAATGGGCTTCTCACGAAGCAACTTTAACACGACCTGATATAAGTGGCCTTCCCTCGTTTTAACGGATACCGGTTTAGACTGAAGCCTCCTGCTGTTCATACACGACGGGCGACGTGTAATTGACAACGGAATGCCGACGCTGCTGATTATAAAAGACCTCGATATACTCGAACACCGAAGTCCTTGCCTGCTCGTGGGTCGCATAGCGCTCGGGGTGTACCAGTTGCCGCTTCAGGGTGGCGAAGAAACTCTCCATCACCGCATTGTCGTGGCAGTTGCCGCGGCGCGACATCAAGCAGGTGATGCCGTTGGACTCAAGCAAACGCCGATAGTCGTGCGAGGCCTATTGATTGCCGCGGTCAGAGTACAGCAGCAATCCCTCGACTTTGCCGCGCCGCCACATGGACTATCTGAAAATTGGGATTTTAAAACTATTTATGTTAATCCCCCTTATGGCGCGGATCGAAAGAGAAAGACAACAATAAAACACTGTTTGTATAAATGTACACATGCACATAAACATTTCCATTCTGAAGTATTAGCGTTAGTGCCGGTAGCAACTAACACAAGTCATTGGAAAAATATGTTTGGGGAATGGCTTCTGTTATATGCTTTCTTTATGACACCCGCCTTAAGTTCTTGGAAAATGGAAATAGTAGAAGCAAAGGTGTCCCAATGTCTTGCGCAATGATTTATTGGGGAACAAACTATGAAAAATTTTCTGAAGTGTTTCTAGAATTTGAGCGGTTGTCGATTTAAGGGGGCTACTCGGAAAAAGGATTAGGCGACAAAAACACATTGAGATGGCCTAGCTTATTTTCCGAAAAGAAAACCACAAAGTGCATAGAATCAAAATAACCTAAGATTCAAACTGCAACAATCTTGTTCTCGATCCGTCCGATTTTTTCGATCTCGCACTCGACCACGTCGCCGGGGTGCAGATACTCCGGCGGCGTGCGCGCATAACCGACGCCGCTCGGCGTGCCGGTCGCGATAACGTCGCCGGCTTCCAATCCGGGGCTTCTCGACAGGCAGGAGATCACCGTCGCGACGTCAAAGATCTGCGCGGCGGTCGAGGCGTCCTGCTTCACCTCGCCGTTGACGCGGCATTTCAGGCGCAGCGCCTGCGGGTCGGGAATCTCATCGGCGGTGACGATCGCGGGCCCCATCGGACACGCGCGCGGCAGGCTCTTGGCGAGATAAAACTGCTTGTGGCGCTTTTGCATCTCGCGCGCGGTGATGTCGTTGATCACCACGTAGCCGAACACGTGATCGAGCGCGTCCTCGGGCGCGACCTTATGCCCCGCACGCCCGATCACAACGCCCAACTCGACTTCCCAGTCCATCTTGTCGGAGATCTCGGGGTCGTGCGGCACGTCGTCAAACGGCCCCGTCACGCAAGACGCCGCCTTGGTGAACATGATCGGATATTGCGGCCGGTCGCCGGTGACCGCGGTCTTTTTCGTCTCCTGCACGTGATCGGAATAATTCCAGCCCATGCAGATCACGTTCTGACGCGGCCGCGGGATCGGCGCCATCAACTCGACGTCGGCGCGCGCAACCGCCATACCGTCACCGGCGGCGGCAACAGCCGCAAACGCACGCAAACCGGCGGCGCCGGCGGCGATCAAGGACAGCATGTCCGGGAAGCGACCGTCCCAGCCGGGCGCGAGCGCCGGCGACGTCACACGTTCTCCGTCGAGCGTGCCGAGGCAAACTTTATCCCGGTAACGGCAGGTAACCAGTCTCATCGTGTTCGTGCTGATGCTTGTAGTGCGACGCGCTCATACTCGCGGCGCGCCTTGTAATTAAACCATACCAGATTGCAACCGTTGTTTGCACTCGCAAGCCTAATCCGTGAAAATAAACGGGTACGGAAACGGTCGAACCGGCATAAGTGATACGCGATACTTTTGCAGCAGGGCGCTGATGCGGGATCAATCTTACCCAAGAGGATGCGACACCACGCTGACCGGCAATGCTTGATTGCAATGACTCAACCGGCGTGCGCCGGGGATTGCGCCTCGCGGCGGCAAGCGCCTGCCTCATCTGCGCGGGCACGCTACCGGCGCAGCCACCCGCACAGCCGGCGGCGCCGGTAGTCACCGCCGAGGTCGTCCGCGATGAAATTCAGGTCAAACTTCAATTCAGCGGCACCCTGATCAGCCGTTACGAGGCGGTACTGTCGGCGGAGACCGACGGGCGTGTGACCGATCTCGCGCACATCGGCACGCGCTTTGCAAAAGACCGGATCATCGCGCGCCTCGACGACACGCTGCTGCAGCAAGTGCTCCTCGAGAACCAGGCCGACGCGCAAAGCCGGCGCGCGCGCATCAAATTTCTCGAAAACGAGGTTACGCGTCTCGGCAAACTCGCCGAGAACAACAACGCCGCGATCAGCCTGCTCGAAGAAACCCAGTCCGACCTCGGCGTCGCGCGCAGCGAACTCGCCGCGGCGCAGGCGCGCGCCGCGCAGACCGAGGAGAAAATACGGCGCATGCGGATCTCCGCGCCTTTCGCCGGCGTAGTCAGCACGGTGCACGCCGAGATCGGCGAGTGGGTGTCCGCGGGCGACGCGATCGTCGAGTTGGTTGACACCGACTTGCTCGAGGTCGAAACACACGTCTCCGCCGAGGTGTTGCCGTACATCAGCATCGGCGACCGCATCGAAGTCGAAATCGGGGGCCGCTCCCACGAAACCGAACTGCGCACCATCGTCCCGGTCGGCGACAAAACGTCGCGGCTGTTCGAACTGCGCCTGCTGCCGCAAAACTCGGCGCCGCGCAATCTGATCGGACAACCGGGCTTGCCGGTGCGGGTGCGGGTGCCCGCCGCCGTGCCGCGCAACAGCCTGCTGATCCCCGAGGACGCGCTGGTGATCCGCCATGACGGCATCAGCGTGTTCCGCGTCGAAGACGACATGACGGCGTCGCGCGTGCGGGTCAAACCCGGCTTGTCCACCCGCGGCGGATTGATCGAGATCAGCGGCGCGCTCGAGGCGGGCGACAAGGTCGTGGTGCGCGGCGGCGAGCGTCTGCGCCACGGCTCGCCGGTGCGCTTTGCGCCGCCCGCCGGCAGCGGGCAATGAAAGCGACGCAGGCGATCCTGGACAACCCGATCGCGGGTTACGTCGTGCTGATGCTCGCCGTGATCTTCGGCACGATCGCACTCGGCAAACTCCCGATCCAACTCACGCCCGAGGTACAGGAAGCCGAGATCAAGATCACCACGACCTGGCGCGCCGCCACGCCCGAAGAAGTCGAATCCGAGATCATCGAACCGCAGGAAGACGCCCTCAAGAGTCTGCCCGGTGTTACGCAGATGTTGTCCGAATCACAGCGCGGACAAGGCTCGCTGACTTTGACTTTCGAACTCGGTTTCAGCCTCGAACGCGCGCTGATCGAAGTGCTCAACGGACTGAACCGCGTACCGTCCTACCCGGTGGACGCCGACGAGCCGACCCTGAGCACCGTCGGCGAGAGCAGCCGCCCGATCGCCTGGTTCATCATCAAGCCGCTGCCCGGCAACGACAACGACATCGCCAACTACCAATACCTGGTCGAAGAAGTCGTGCAAACGCGCTTTGAGCGCATCCACGGCGTGTCGCAGTCGGAAGTGCACGGCGCGCTCGAACAGGAAGTGCGCATCACGGTGGATCCCTACAAGGCCGCGAGCCGCGGCATCCTGCTGCCCGAAGTCGCCGCGCACATCAGCAACCAGGAGGATACTTCGGGCGGCACCAAAGACATTCACAAACGCGCCTACAACTTGCGCTTCCTCGGCGGCTACGACATCGCCGGCCTTCCGGAGATGGTGCTCGAGTGGCGCGACCGGCGACCGGTCAAGTTGCGCGACATCGCCGACATCGAGGTGCGCACGGCTGACCGCAAATCTTTCGTCATCAACAACGGCGACCGCTCGATCGCGATCAACGCCTCCCGCGAAACGGGCGTCAACGTCATCGAGATCATGCGGCAGTTGCAGGCCGCCGCCCGCGAACTCCGCACAGGGCCGCTGCAGCGCGCCGGACTGAGCCTCGAGCAGGTGTACGACGAGACGCTTTACATCGAGGACGCGATCGCTTTGCTGTTCACCAGCCTCGGCATCGGCGTGCTGCTCGCCGGCGCCGTCTTGTGGTGGTTCGTGCGGCGGCTGCGGGTGGCGCTGATCGTCGCGGTGAGCATCCCGATCTCGCTGTTCGCCGCGCTGATCACGCTCAAGTTGACCGGCCGCACACTGAACACAATCTCGCTCGCGTCGCTCGCGCTTGCGGTGGGGATGGTACTCGACGCGTCCATCATCGCGGTCGAGAACATCCTGCGGCTGCGCGCGGACGGACGCTCGCTGTACGCGGCCGCACTCACCGGGGTCAGCCAGATCAAAGGCGCGCTGATCGCCTCGACCGCGACGACGGTCGCGATCTTTTTGCCGATCCTCCTGCTTGAGGGCGAGGCCGGGCAACTGTTCGCAGACCTCGCAGTCGGCCTGTCGGCGGCGATTCTGACATCGCTGTTCGCGGCATTGATCATCGTCCCGGGGCTGAGCCACGAATGGCTCAAGCGCGAGACGGTCGAGGACCGCTTCACGCCCGTGTGGGAGCGCTGGACCGACAAACTGATGCGACTCACCGCCAACCCACAGCGCAGGCGCCTGCTGGTCGCTGCGCTGTTCATCGTGCCGACGGCGCTGAGCCTTTCGCTCATACCGAAAGCCGATTACCTGCCGGCGGGCAGCCGCAACCTGATCTTCGCTTATCTGCTGCCGCCGCCCGGCATGAACACCGAGACCATCGAGAAAGAGATGGGTGACGTGATCGCGGCGAAACTCAAGCCGCACATGACGGGTGCAGCGACGCCGCAGATCCAGCAATACTTTTTCGTTGCGTTCCCGCGAGGCGCGTTCATGGGTGCGCGCGCGAAGCACGCCGACGAGGCCGGCGCACTCGTGCCGCTGATCAACGGCCTGTTTCAGAATTTCCCCGACACTCTCGCGTTCGCGCGGCGCGCCTCTTTGTTCAGCCGGGGCAATACGCGCACCGTCGAGATGAACTTGCAAAGCCGCAACATCGAAAGCCTGCTCGGCGCGGGCTTCACCGCCTACAACCTGATCGCGCAAAAACTGCCCGGCGCCCGCGTCAGGCCGCGCCCGGGCCTGGAACTGGCCGAACCGCAACTGTTGCTGACGCCCGTCGAGGACCGCATCGCCGAAGCCGGCTGGACGCGGCGGGAAGTCGGCCTGATTACCCGCGCAACCGGTGAAGGCCTGTTTGTCACCGACTACTTCAACGGCGACCGGCGGCTCGACGTCATCGCGCGCATCGAGGGCTGGAACACGCCGGAGGAACTCGCGGCCGTGCCGCTGGCGACGCCCAATGCGCAGGTGCTTCCGCTGGGCGAACTGGTCTCGATCGCCCGCGCCGCGGGCCCCGACCGCATCCGCCGTCTCGACCGCCGCCGCACGATCACGCTTGAGGTCATCGCGCCCCCGGACACCTCGCTCGAAAAAACACTGGCGGTGCTGCAGCGGGAGATTGCGCCGGCGCTGTATCAGCAACTGCCCGCGGACGCCGCGATCACCTACACCGGCAGCGCGGATAAACTGAAAGCCACGCTGTCGGACATGGTCGGCACGTTCACGCTCGCGATCGTGATCCTGTACCTGCTGATCTCGGTGCTGTTCCGCTCCTTCCGCGACAGCCTGCTCGTAATCGTCAGTCTGCCGCTCGCGACGGTCGGCGGCATCGCGCTGCTGCAACTTCTGAATCTGTTCACGTTCCAGCCGCTGGACCTGCTGACCATGATCGGCTTCGTGATCCTGCTCGGATTGGTCGTGAACAACGCGATCCTGCTGGTGCACCAGACGCGCGCGGCGGAACGCGAAGGCACGCCACGCACGCGTGCGGTGCGCCAGGCGGTGCGGTTGCGGCTGCGCCCGATCCTGATGAGTACGCTGACCAGCCTGTCCGGCATGTTGCCGCTGCTGCTCGCGCTCGGCGCAGGCTCCGAACTCTATCGCGGCATCGCGGCGGTGATCATCGGCGGCCTGCTCGTCAGCACGCTGTTCACGCTGGTGCTGCTGCCGAGCCTGCTGCAGATGGATCTGCCGGGGCGCACGACCGCCGCAGATCAGGCGTAAGTTATCGGCGCCCGCCGTCCCCGTTAGCGCAAGCCGCGGAGGGTTCAGAACGCGGCGGCCGGCAGGCCGGCTACGGATTTACCCCCGCTTTGCAATATACACGGCGGGCGAAAATACCGCGGCCCATCGCCGTTTCGACCGTTCAACCCCCAAAAACATACCGTTCATTCCGTTTCGCCTCCGCCGCTTGCTTTCCGGCATTAATGTGCCGGCTCCTGCAATTCTTTCATTGACAAAGGAGACCTGAAAATGAAAAATGTGCCCCAAACAGAACTGTCTGCCATCAAGCAAATGCATCAATTGGAAGCAACCGGTCTGTCGGACGAGCAAGCGCGCGTTCTCATCGAAATCATGGGGGAGCAAATTCGCTCTGCCATTGCCGATGCTCAACTTGCGACCAAAGGGGAAATCGCCACACTCGCCACCAAGGAGGAGATTGCCACACTTGCCACCAAGGAGGAGATTGCCACACTTGCCACCAAAGAGGAGATTGCCAAACTTGCCACCAAGGAGGAAATCGCCAAACTTGCCACCAAGGAGGAGATTGCCACACTCGCCACCAAGGAGGAGATTGCCAAACTCGCCACCAAAGAGGAGATTGCCAAACTCGCCACCAAAGAGGAGATCGCCAAACTTGCCACCAAGGAGGAGATTGCCACACTCGCCACCAAGGAGGAGATTGCCAAACTCGCCACCAAAGAGGAGATCGCCAAACTCGCCACCAAAGAGGAGTTGATGGAAATCCGCGCCAACATGGTGACCAAGGACGACTGGATGGCAACCAAGGAGGAATTTCTAAAATCCCTGATGGCCATGAATGAGAGATTCAACAAAAAGTTCAATCAATTGCTCCTCACGATGGCCTTACTCATAGTAAGCATGACGTTCACCACGCTTAGTTTTCTGCCGCATCTGGGCAAATTGTGGTTCGGGGCCTAACTCGACGCATCGCCCTTAAGCAAGCGCTTCACGGAAACCGCATTACAGCGGAAACCGGCGTTATGAATCAGATGACCGGGCGGGTTATACCTCCGCGTGCGCACTGCCGGACGCACACAGATTCGCAATAGTTTTCTGAATCGCCGCCGCCGCACCGCGCGGGTCGCCGGCGCGGCGGATCGGACGGCCTACGACGATGTAGTCGGCGCCGTTGTCAAACGCCTGCGCGACGTTGACCGTTCGCTTCTGATCGTCGGCGTTGTCAACGGGGCGGATGCCGGGGGTGACGA